>CAVXPV010000030.1:0-73083 GCA_963763715.1 uncultured Solirubrobacterales bacterium | reverse complement strand
CGGAACGCGCCGACGGCGTGCGGATTTTCATTGGATCGGAGAACAAGCTGTTCTCGGTCCGGTTCCTCCACCATCATCGCGCCCTACAGCGATGGTGCGGGCCATATCGTCGGCGTGCTTGGCGTGATCGGTCCCACGAGGCTGAACTACGCGCGGGTGATCCCGATGGTCGACTATGCTGCCCGTATCGTCAGCCAGATGCTGGGCGGCTGAACGGGGCCTCCGAGAGCGAACCGCGCTTGATTTTCTGCGCCCAAAGCACGATATCCGGCCTATCAAATCCCGATTTTGACCAAGACGATTTTCGAGAAGGTTGAGTGATGACCGATAGCAACGGGCAGAACGACAATTCGGCCAAGCCGGCGCAAGAGAACGTTCAGGCCGCCGAACCAGTCGTTTCGAAACCGTACATCATGCCTGACGATCCGGAAGAAGGCTCGGTTGAGGCGCTCGCCAAGGAAGCGGCGGAATCCCGCGACAAGATGCTGCGCACGCTGGCGGAAATGGAAAACCTGCGCAAGCGCACCCAGCGCGAAGTCGCCGACGGCCGCACCTACGCGATCTCAGGGTTTGCGCGCGACGTGCTGGATATCGCCGACAATCTGCAGCGCGCGCTGGACGCCGTTCCCGCCGATGCCAAGGCGGCCGCCGATCCCGGCCTGAAGGCCCTGATCGAAGGCGTCGAGCTGACCGAACGGTCGCTGCTCAACACGCTGGAGAAAAACGGCGTCAAAAAGTTCGATCCGTCCGGCGAAAAGTTCGATCCGAATTTCCAGCAGGCGATGTACGAAGTGCCCGATCCGTCGGTGCCTGCCGGCACGGTCGTCCAGGTCGTTCAGGCCGGTTACATGATCGGCGAGCGCATCCTGCGCCCGGCGCTGGTCGCGGTTTCCAAGGGCGGCGCGAAAGCAGCGGCACAGGAGTAGGGCCGCTCAGCGCGGCGCGATTCCGTCGCGCACCGCACGGAATCGCGGAAACGCCTTCGCCCAATCGTCGCGCGGCGCGCTCGCGATAACCCGCAGCGATGAGCCGACCCCGCCGAAGCGTAACCATTGCACCACCGTCACGGGGGTATTTTCCTTGCCGCTGGTTGCATCGATGCGGGTTTCATATCCCGGCATGCCGTCGATCCGGACCGGTTCGGACATGGTGATATGGGCGTCGCGCACGCCCGGTATCATGGTTGCGGCCTGTTGCGCGAAGCGGCCGCGGTCGTCCGGCTGTGCCGGCGCAGAGCCCATGATGCCGATCACCATGAAGGGCGCCGACTCGAAGCCGGCCTCTTCGGTGTTATCAGCGAGTATGATCGCTGCGCCTGCCGCCAGTGTGCGCACAGTCTTGAAATCACTGAGTTCGCCGACCTTGAAGGGCATCGTGCCAAGTTGCTCGTCGACCGGCACTTGCTTGCGCACCACGGCGGACGCGAACATCTGCCGCACGGCGTCGTCGGTATAGATTTTGACGCATTTTGCGGGACCTGAACGGCGACGTAGCCGGAGAATGTTGCGCCCGGCAGAATCATCGAGTATCGGTTTGCGTCGAGCTCCGCGCTGACGGTGCCGAGCTCGACGATCTCCTCGGCGGCCGCGACCACCTCCGGATCGTGGGTGGCGCAGATGACCGTGTGGCCGGCGGTGGCGCAGGCCTGCAGGATGCCGGATCGCCCGTCCGGCGCTCGCGCGGTCCAGCCGGGACGTCGGCTCATCGGCGATCACGACTCCGTCGGCACTCGCGACCGCCATGGCCAGCGCGACGCGCTGCGCCTCCCCGGCCGAGAGTCGGGCCACCCGCTCCTCGCCGCGCGTCCCGAGTCCGAGCCCGCCGAGCAGATCGCGCGCGGCGACCGTCGTTCACGCGCGCGGCCGTGCAGCGCGACCGCGAGCCGCACATTCTCGACGCGCCGACAGATGACCCACCGGCGACGGCTCCTGGCGCAGGTAGCCGATCGATTCCCGGCGCAGCGCGGCGCGCTGCTCGGCTCCGAGGGCCGCGATCTCGGCGCCCGCCGAGGCTGGACCTGTCCCGCGTCCGGCCGCTGCAGCCCCGCGATCAGCTCCAGCAGCGTCGTCTTTCCCGCCCCCGAGGGGCCGATCACCGCCGTCAGCCGGCCCGGGCGCGAAGCGCGCGGTGACCTCGTGAGCACGGTCCGCTGCGAACGCCCGTCGCCCCGGGTCCGCCCGACGCCGATCACCGCCACCGGCACGGGCGCGTGGGGGCCGGCGATCTCGCGGCGGCGGTTCGGGGGTCACGGCCTCCGGCGGGGCGCCGGTGGCCCGCAGCACGATCTCGGCGCCGCACCGCGCGGGCGTCCGCCAGCTCGCCGATGCCGGCGCTGCGCCGCAGCGAGCCCGGCAGCCGGATCCAGCCGCCGCGGTCGACCGACGAGCGCGGGCGCCCCGTCGCCGCGTTCGGATGCGATCCGTCCGTCGCGCAGCCGGATCGCTGCGCGGGATCGCCGTGGCCAGCGCCGGGTCATGGGAGACGAGCAGGACGGCGGTGCCGTGGTCGCGGGCGAGCGCGTCGATCAGCGTCACCAGCTCGGCGGCGGCGACGGCGTCCAGCTCGGCCGTGGGTTCGTCGGCCAGCAGCAGCCGCGGGCGGTGCGCCAGGGCTGCGCACAAGGCGATCCGCTGGCGCTCCCCGCCCGACAGCTCGTGGGGCCGGGCCCCGGCTCGGTCGCGCGAGCCCGCAGGCGGCCAGCAGCTCGGCGGCCCGCGCCCGCGCGGTCCGCCGGTCGGCCCCGCGCAGGGCGAGCGGCAGCGCGATCGCCTGCGCGCGCGGTGAGGTCGGGAGCCAGCGCGCGCTCGGCGTGCTGATCGAGGATGCCGAGGTGGGTGCGCCGCAGCTGCGCGCGGCGTCGGCCCGACACGCGCCACAGGTCGCACCCGAACACGCTCACCCGGCCGGCCGACGGTGCCTGCAGCCCGGCGCAGACCCGCAGCAGGGTCGTCTTGCCCGCGCCGCTGGGACCGATCACGCACACCCGCTCGCGGGCACCGAGCTCGAGGTCGAGGCCCTGCAGCGCCGCGGTGTCCCCAGCGCGCGCTGCGGTGCAGGCAGAAGACGTCCTCAGGATCGAGCGCCGGCGTCGGGGTCATCGCGGATGCGCTCGGGTCCGGGCCCCGGCGCCGGCGGCGACGACCAGGCCGGCGAACGTCAGCAGCGCGCCGACGCCGAGCGCGCTCCAGGGAACCACGCCGACCAGCGGCGGCGCGCCCGGGCTGAGCGTCCCGGTCGCGTGCACCGCCGCCAGCGCGAGCCGGGTCAGGAGCAGGGCGAGGCCCGCGCCGGCGATCAGCCCGGCGGCGCCGGTGGTCAGCAGGCGCGCGCGCAGTTCGGCGCGCAGGGCGCGCGGCCCCAGTCCGGCCACGGCCAGTTCGCGCTCGGCGTCCGCGTCGCGCATCGGTCCCAGCAGGGCGACGAGCAGGCCGAGCACGGCGAGCAGCACCCCGGCCGCGCCCGCGACGATCAGGGTTCCCATCACCGCGCGGGCCACCGCCGCGCCCTGCAGCGCCGCCTGCACGCGGGTGCGGAAGGCCGCGGTGAGGACGTTGAGCGGCGGACGTCGCGAGGGCGGCCTGCAGACGCGCCCAGGTGCGCGGGCGGCGATCCACAGCTCGTCGGCCCGACCCGCCCCGGGCAGGCTGGCGTCCAGCGCTCCGGCCAGCGTCGCCTCGTCGGCGACGACGATTCCGGCCGCGCCCGGTGCCAGCGTGGGAAAGCGGCGCACGGTGCCCGACCACCCGGGCGGTCACCGGCAGGCCGTCGACGTTGAGCGACAGCCGCCCTCGCCGCGGCGGCCGCCGCGGTGCCCGGATCGGCGAGCACCGCGATCGGGGCGACGTCACTCGGCTGCGGCGGGACGGACCACGCCGGGCTGGCCGCCTTCGGTGATGGCGATGCGCAGGCCGCCCGCGCGCCGGCCGGCGCCGAGCCGGCGATCTCGGCCGCCCCGGCGGCGCGCCAGCCGCCGATCGCCAGCCGCACGCCGCCGCGCGCGTGAGCGGCCCCGCCGCCCGCAGCGGCCCGAGCGTGACGGTCGCGGCGGCCTGCGTCGCGGCGGCCGGATCCTCGCCGTTCTGATGGCCGCTGGTGGTGGCCAGCCCGGTCGGAGCGCTGAGTGACGAGCGCCTCGAGTTCGAAGCGTCCGGGCGGCAGGCGAGCCCGCAGCACGGCGGCGCGCGGAGAGGCGGTCCCGAGCGTCAGCGCGCGTCACGCCACCGTCGGGCCGGCGCAGGTCCGCGGTGACCACCGCGGCGCCGCCGCGGGTTCGCGCGGCGAGCACCAGCCACCGCGCCCCGGGCGGCAGCAGCGGTCCGGGCGTCCGCACCGGTCCCTCGTGGCGCGAGCCGCCGGGCCAGTTGCGCCAGCGGCGCCGACCCGTCGGTCGCGTGCCAGCCGTGGATGCCGGCCAGGCCGGCGCGGGCACGCCGATCGCGGGCACGGTGACGGCGGCGGCCCCGCGGGCGTAGCTGGCGTCCGTGCGCCGCACGGCCAGCACGGTGCCGTGCGCGAGGGCCCGCCAGCGGCGCTCCGGCGCGAGCGCCAGCGGCGTCGTGAACGCGGCGCTCGGCCCGATCACGGCATCGAGCGGCACCCGGTCGGCGGCGGCGTCGGTCTCGCCGCGCTCGAGCGTCGCACGGTAGGCGAGCGCGAAGCCGCCGAGCCCGGTGCTGACCGCCAGGCAGGCGATCGCCAGAGCGGGGCCGGTCGGGGCTCGGGCCAGCGAGACCAGGGCCAGGCGCAGCACCGGCGGACCGCGCCGGCTCAGGCGCTCGGCGGCCCGCAGCGCGACGGTGGCGCCGCGGTAGACGAGCACGCCCGGCGCTCAGACACGCCAGCGGGGCGAGCAGCAGCGCGAGCGGGCCGCCCGTGCGGCGCCCGCGGCTCAGGCTCAGCGCGAGCGCCGCGGCGGCGGCCAGGGCGAGAACGTCGGCGATCCGGCCCGCCGGCGCCAGCAGCATGAGCGCGATCAGCGCGCTGGCCAGCAGCCAGCCCGCCGCCGAGGCTCGGCGCCGCGCCGCCGGTGAGCAGGCTGTGGGCGAGCACCGCGCCCGCGGGCAGCCCGGCGTGGGCCGCCAGGCCGGCCGTGACCGCCAGCCCGAGTCCCGCGCCGGCGAGCAGGCCGAGGGCCGGCCAGCAGCCCGGCCTCGGCGACGGCGAACACGAATCCCTGCGCCGTCGTCGCCCCCGCCGCGGCCAGGCGCTCGCGGTCGGCGGCCCGTTCCCGGCGCAGCGCGTAACCGCAGAGGACGAGGAACCCGGCCAGCCCGGCCAGTGCGCCGCCCCCGGCGATCAGCAGCCCGCGCGGGGCGCGGTCGGCCTGTGCGCGGGCGGCGTCCAGCGCGGCGAACGGAGCCGTCAGGGTGAGGCTGCCGTCGGCGGGCAGCGTGGCCTGGAGGTGCTGCAGCCGCGCCGCGACCGCTCCCAGCTGCCAGCTGTGCAACCGCAGTCAGGTCCGGCAGCTCGAGCCAGCTCTGCGTCCGGTAGACGCTGCGCAGCGCCGGCAGCCGGTCCAGGCCCGACCGGATCGCCGCTGAGCGAGGACCGGCGCCCCGCCGCCCGCGGCGGGCGCGAACCCGAGCGGGACCGCGGAGGACAGCACGGCCTGCCCGAGCGAGGCGCAGGCGCACGCCGAGCGCGGCGAGTGCCCGGTGGCGGGGCAGGCCGGCCACCGCGAGCACGGGACAGTCCGTGGCCCGGCACGGCCCGGGCGCGCCGTGGTCAGCCATCCGCGCCCCGGGCTGATCGCCGCCGGGCGCACGATCACCCCCCCGAGCCGGACCGGGTTGAGCAGCACGACCCGGGTCGGGGTCGCTCAGCCCGATCCCGGCCAGCAGGGCCCGGACCCTCGCCGTCAGCGCGGCCGAGCCCGGGCCCTGGGCGGTGATGCGAACCGCGCGATCCAGGGCCGGGGTGGCCCGCAGCTGAGCCCGGGCGGCCTGGTCGCCGGCGATCGTCGCCTCACCGGCCACCCCGCAGGCGAGGCTCGTGGCGACCGCGAGTCCGGTCACCGTCGCCAGCCACCGGCCCGGGCGCCGCCCGCGAGCCCAGACGAGCACGAGCGGAGCGAGCAGCGCAGCGCATCGCTAGCCGCCGGACGTCCGCCGGCGGTAGTGCGTGCGCGCCTTGGCGCGCCCGCCGCACACCGACATCGAGCACCAGCGCCCCGATCGGTTGCGCGATCCGTCGTAGAACAGCCACCCGCAGTGCTCGCCGGGGCAGACCTTCATCCGCGACCAGCTGCCGTCGCGCATCGCCTCGGCGACGATCGCCAGCAGGCTGCCGGTGGCTCCGGGCAGCCCGGCGCCGCGTGCGCCGGTCACGACGGGACCGTCGGGCCCGAAGCGCAGCTCGGTGCGGGCGTCGGCGGCGAGCGCGTCCAGGCCGGCCAGCGCCGTCGCCACGGCCGCGCGATCGGATGCCCGCTGCGGCCGCGGCGCGCAGGCCTTCGCGCAGGGCGAGGGCGTGGCGAAGGTCCGTCGGCGCCGACCGGGCCGCAGCGGCCAGCCCGCGGCGCGCATCCACTCGGCGAGCGCGGCCGGCGAGTGCAGCACCTCCTCCCCGAAGCGGTCGCCGAGATCGAAGTGGGTGTTGACGAACGCCTGCACCAGGGCCAGCGCGTCCCGGAGCCGCCGGGCGGCCGCCGGGCTGAACGCCCGCGAACGGCGGCTGATCGGCGCTCTCACCAGTCATGGCCCAATGGGCGGTGAGAATACGCCGCGACGACGCGCTTTGCCAGCCGCTCGCGACGCCGGCTCGGACCCGGCCGCCGGCGGGGTCGCCCCAGCGGCGAGCGCCCCGGTGACGGCGCTGGCTGCCCGTATACTCAAGCCTTCCCCGACGAGGAGCGCGGCGTGCAGGAAATGGTGATCTACGGCGTCAGCTTTGACATGGTCGGCAAACAGCCGATCGTGCTGCTCAAGACCGTGGAGAGCAATAAGTTCCTGCCGATCTGGATTGGTCATCCCGAGGCGGCAGCGATCCTCATGAAGCTTCAGGGCGCCTCCACCCCGCGGCCGATGACGCACGACCTGCTGTCCGAGATGCTCGGCGAGCTCGAGGTCGAGTGCACGCGCGTCGCCGTCACCGAGCTGCGCGAGAACACCTTCTACGCATCGATCAGCCTCCGCGCCGGTGGTCGCGACCTCGAGATCGACTCGCGCCCCAGCGACGCGCTGGCGCTCGCGGTCCGTTCCGGCGCGCCCATCTTCGCCGCCGACGAGGTCATCACCGAGTCCGCGATCGAGTTCGAACACGAGGTCGAGGACACCGAGGAGGTGGTCGAGAAGTTCAAGGACTTCCTCGACCAGGTGACCCCGGAGGATTTCGCCTCCGACGAGTAGGGCTGTCGTGGGATGGGCCCGGCCCGCACGCCTGAACCGCTCGCGCTCCGACGAATAGCGCGATCCAACTGCCGCCGGGGGTACACCGCGCCCGGCTGCGCAGAGCCGGAGAGGGCCGCGGCTCCTCTCCGGCTCAGTCAGAGACGGCAGCCAGGATGCGCTCGATCAGCGCGTCGAAGCCGATCCCCGCGGCCTCGGCGGCCTGGGGGAGCAGGCTGGTCTCGGTCAGTCCGGGGATCGGGTTGACCTCGAGCACGAACAGCTCGCCGGTCGACGCGTTCGAGCATCAGGTCCACCCGGGCAAACCCCCGGCATCCGAGCAGCCGGTAGGCGGCCACGGCCACCTCCTGGGCCCGCGCGGTGACCGCGGACGTCCAGCTCGGCCGGGCAGGCAAAGCGGGTCCGGCCGATCTCGTAGCGCGATTCGAAGTCGTAGAAGTCCTCCTGCTCGGGGATCGCCTCGACGATCGGCAGCGCGACCGGCTGACCGTTCTCCTCGAGCACCGACACCGCCAGCTCCCGGCCCGCGACGTAGCGCTCGAGCAGCACCTTGCGGTCATAGGAGAAGGCCGACACGAGCGCGGCCGGCACGTCGGCCGCGGTCCGCGCGAACTTGATCCCGAGCGCCGATCCCTGCCGGGCCGGCTTGACGACGATCGGGAAGGCGAGGCGCTGCTCGATCGCGGGCAGCGCCCGGCCGGCGCCGAGGCTCTCGAAGGCGGTCTCGTTGAAGGCGTAGAAGTCGGGCGTGGGCAGGCCGTGGTCGCGCATCGCGTGCTTGGCCAGCACCTTGTCCGCGGCCCGGATGCAGGCCGAGACGCCCGAGCCGGTGTAGGGGATCCCCATCACCTCGAGCAGCTCCTGCACGGTGCCGTCCTCGCCGTCGCGGCCGTGCAGGGCGACGAAGGCGACCTCGGGACGAGCCGCGGCGAGATCGTCGACCAGCTCCGCGCCGACATCGATCGCCAGCACCTCGTGCCCGAGGCGCTCCAGCGCGTCCTGCACCCGCGCGCCGGAGCGCAGCGACACCTGTCGCTCGAGCGAACCCCCGCCCTTGAGGACCGCGACCCGGCTCACGTGGCGACCCTCAGCCGGCGCGCTTGCGCTGGGCCGGCAGCCGGAGGATCGGGGCCAGCTCGTCGGAGCGGGCCGGCGCCTGGCCCGCACCGGGCCGACCGCTCGGCTCGGTGGACCCGGCCGCGCGCCGGCGCCGCGGCCGCCGCGCCGGGCCGGCGGACGGGCTCCGGTCAGCGTCCCGTACATCTCCAGCTGCTCGTGCACGACCTCGCCGATCCGCCGGATCCCCTCGCGGATCTCGTCCTCGCCGACCCCGGAGAAGTTCAGCCGCATCGACGCCGCGCCGCGGCCGTCCACGTAGGCCGAGCGGCCGGGCACGAACGCGACCTGCTCGCGCAGCGCGCGGGCCAGCAGGTCGGTGGTGTCGATGTACTCGGGCAGCGTCGCCCACAGGAACAGGCCGCCCTGGGGCCGCGTCCACTCCGCCTCGCGCGGAAAGTGCTCGGCCAGCGCGTCGAGCATCACGTCACGGCGGCGGCGGTAGATCTCGACCAGTGACCGCAGGTAGTCGCCCCAGGGCCCGGCCTCGAAGTACGCGCAGACGAAGTACTGCGAGATCGACGAGGAGCACAGATCGGACCCCTGCTTGCCGATCTGCATCTTGGCCAGGATCGGAGCCGGAGCCAGCGTCCATCCCAGCCGGACGCCGGGGGACAGGATCTTGGAGAACGTGCCGGCGTAGATGACGAAGTCGGGATCCATCGAGAACAGCGTCGGCAGCGGCTCGCCCCCGTAGCGCAGCAGGCCGTACGGGTTGTCCTCGAGCACGAGCAGCTCTCGCTCGGCGGCGATCCGCACCAGCTCCCGGCGGCGCTCCAGCGACAGCGTCACCCCGGCGGGGTTGTGGAAGTTGGGCACCGTGTAGATGAATTTCGGACGCCGGCCACTGGACTCGAGCTGATCGAGCGTGGCCTGCAGCTCGTCGGTGCGCATCCCGTCCTGGTCCATGGTGATCTGCACGACATCGGCCTGGTAGGCGCTGAAGGTCGGGATCGCCCCCGGGTAGGTCGGCGCCTCGGCGACGACGACGTCGCCGGGATCGAGCAGCGTCTTGCAGACGAGGTCGATCACCTGCTGGCCCCCGGTGGTGATCAGCACCTCGTCGGGGTCGATCGTCATCCCCTCCGCTGCCATCACGCTGGCCACGCAGGACTTGATCGCCGACAGGCCCTCGGTCGGCCCGTACTGCAGCGCCCGCGCGCAGGACTGGCTCGCCACGGTCCCCATCAGCGCGGCGTAGGAGTCCGGCGGGAAGGTCGTCGTGTCGGGCAGCCCGCCGGCCAGCGAGATGACGTCATCTCGCTCGGTGAGCGCCATCAGGTCGCGCATCGCCGACGAGCGCATCACCTTGGTGCGCTCCGCGAACAGTCCGGCGTAGCGCTCGATGTCCCGGGTGGTGGACCGCGGTCGCCGGGTGCGACCGTCACCGGGCGGGCTCACGCTGCCCTCTCGTCTATCGTCACGCCTCGGCACGGTACAGGACGGTGAATCTCGCTTTTGACATCTGCACGGGGGTGGGGGTCGCCGCGGCGGTCGGGGTCCGGCCGTTCCTTCCCGCGCTCGCCGTGGGGGCGCTCGGGGCGGGCGACGTCCAGATCGACTTCGCCCACTCGGACTTCTCTTTCCTGCAGAGCGCGCCGTTCCTGCTCGTCATGGTCCTCGGTGCCGTCGTCCTGGCGGTGATCGAGCGCCGGCTGGGCCGCGAGCGACTCGACACCGGGGTCGATCGCCGCCGTCGATCTCGCTCGCTCGCGCTCGCCGTCGGCGCGCTGCTGTTCGCGGGCTCGCTGTGCCGCGATCACCACCCGATCTGGCCCGGCGTGATCGGCGGGATCCTGTGCGCCGCGGTCGGGGTGATCGCCACCCGGCCGTTGCTCGCCCGCGTGCGCGCTCGCCTCGACGCCGAGAGCGCCGCCGCGCTGCCGCTGTTCGCCGAGGCGGCGGCGCTGATCGGAGCCGTGCTCTCGGTCCTGCTCCCGCCGGTCGGAATCCTCGTCCTCGTGCTGCTGCTCTGGCTCCTGATCGCCGGCCGGGGCCGCGGCGAGCAGAAGTACGCCGGTCTGCGCATCCTGCGCTGGGCACGGTGGCCGCCACGCCCAAGAAGCTCGTGCTCATCGTCGTCGACGCGATGAAGCCCTCGATGCTCGAGCGGGCGATGGCGGGCGGCCGCGCGCCGGCGCTGTCGCTGATCCGCGACGCCGGCTCGCTACGTCGGCGACTGCGTGGCCGCGTTCCCGTCCGTGACGCCGGTCTGCGCGGCCACGATCACCACCGGGCTGGGTCCCGACCGTCACCTGATCCCGAGCATGAACTGGTATCACCGCGGCGAGGGGCGCTACGTCGAGTACGGCTCGAGCTTCTCGGCCTCGCGCCAGTTCGGGGTCGTGCGCTCGCTGACCGACACCGTCTACCGGATGAACGACGAGCACCTCTCCCGCGACGTGCGGACGGTGTTCGAGACGCTCGACGACGCCGACGTGCGCACCGCCGGCACGACCTACCTGATCTACCGGGGCCGCCATCCCCACGAGGTGGCGCAGGAGTCGGCGCTGGGCCGGATCGTCACCTCGACGCTGTTTCGCCGCACCGTCGACGGCCCGCGGGAGCTGTTCTACGCGGACCTCTACGCCTCGCGCAAGACCGGCTGCCGCGGCCAGCTCGGCCTCCCCGGCGCGCGCGATCAGCACACCGGCTGCGTCGGCTCCTACCTGGCCGAGCACGACCTCTATGACTTCATGCTCTTCTCGCTGCCCGACAACGACGCCTACTCGCACCGCAACGGCCCCCACGCCCAGGTGACGTCGCTGGCCGCCGCCGACCGCCAGATCGAGCGGCTCATGCATGCGGCGGGCGGAGCCGAGGAGTTCCTGGACACCCACGCGGTGGTCGTCTGCTCCGATCACTCGCAGGCTCCGGTCGAGTCGAGCATCCGCCTCGACGCCGCCTTCGCCGACTTCGACGTCGCCACCCCGAGCCCGTCGCGGTCGATCGGGGCCGAGGTCGCGCTGAGCCCCGCGCAGCGCTCGGCGATGATCTACGCGCTCGACGACGACCACCGGGAGGCGCTCATCACCCGCTCGGTCAAGGCGGTGTCCGACCTCGAGGGTGTCGACCTGATCATGTTCCGCGGCGGCGGACGGCGAGGCCGTGGTCCGCAACCGCCGCGGCGAGCTGCGGTTCGCCCCCGGCGGCGAGCTCAGCGATCTGCGCGGGGAACGCTGGAGCGTCGAGGGAGAGCTCGGCGTGCTGCGGGCCGAGCTGCAGGACGGGCGCTTTCTCAGCACCGAGTATCCCGACGCGCTGACCCGGGTCTGGTCGGCGCTGCACTGCCCCAACGCCGGTGACGTCCTGCTGTCGGCCGGCGCCCGGCTTCGAGTTCGTGGACTGGGGCGGCTCCGACCACGTCGGCGGCGGCTCCCACGGCTCACTGCACCGCTCGGACTCCCACGCCGCCCTGCTCTGGTGCGGGACCGGCCCGGACTCGCCGCCGGGCCCGCGAGCAGTGGTCGCTGCGTGATGTGACCCCGATGATCCTCGAGCATTTCTCTGCCCGAACCGGTGACGGCCGCGACCGCGCCGGCCGCGTGCAGACCAACCATCTAGGATCCCGTGATCCCGCCGATGAGAACCGAATTAAGGCCCGAGAGCTCTTACGAAGCTCACGACAACGGCCGATACATTGACCCGATGCCCGACGAGCTGATCAGCACCACCGTCGCCCTGCCCTTTCACCATCGGGTCCGGCTCGGCGTTCGCAAGCCCAAGAACTGGCTCCAGCTGGGACGCTTCGTGGCGGTCGGGGCCAGCGGCTACGTCGTCAACCTGGCCGTCTTCGCGGCGTGCGTGCATCTGCTCGGCGTCAACTACAAGCTCGCCGCCGTGGCCGCGTTCGTCGTCTCGGTGGTCAACAACTTCTGGTGGAACCGCCACTGGACGTTCGGCGCCAAGGCGGCTCACCCGGTCGCGCAGGGCGCGAAGTTCTTCGCCGTCTCGCTGGTCACGTTCGGCTTCACCTACGTGGTGCTCGTCTCGCTCGTGGACGGAACCGGCATGGCCAAGGTGATCGCGCAGGCGATCTCGATCGCGGCCGGGACGCCCCTGTCGTTCGTGGGGCAGAAGCTGTGGAGCTTCCGCCCCTAACGGCCCTGCAGCCGCACGCGCCCCTCGCTTCCCGCCGCGCGCGCGCTGCCGGCGCTCGCGGCCCTCACCCTCGTCCTGCTCGGCCTGGTCGGCTGCGGGCGCGCGCCCGCGCCGCCGCGCCGCCCTGCCGCGGCCGCGTCCTACACGCCGCTGGTCACCGCCGCTCCCTCGGGGTCGCCGACCCTGGACACCAACATGGCCAAGGCCCCGGCGGGCTACACGCTGACCCCGACCCGGGTGCTGGCGATCGCCAACGCCGATCCCCGCGTCCGCGCCGCCCGCCGCCAGTACCCGCACGCGGTCCCGTACGTGTACACCCACCACAACGGGGTCTGGCAGGTGAGCTGGTTCTCGCGGGGCAAGCCCCAGCGCGAGCTGATCCAGGTCTACGTCGACGACCACGTCCGGCGCGTGACCCAGGTGTGGACGGGCTGGCAGGTCGCCTGGGGGATGGCCCGCGGGCTATCCCGGCGCGTTCGGGCGCCGGGTCAACGCGGTCTACCTGTGGCTCCCCCTGTGCCTGCTGTTCCTCGCGCCGTTCGTGCCCTGGCGGCGCGGACGCCGGCGCCGGTCGGCCTCCTGCACCTGGATCTGCTCATGCTGCTCGGCTTCTCGGTCTCGCTGGCCTTCTTCAACCACGCCGACATCGGCATGTCGGTGCCGCTGGTGTACCCGTTCCTGTTCTATCTCCTGATCCGCATGCTGCTGCTCGCCTTCGGCCGCGGCGTGCCCCGCCGGCCGCTCGAGCTCTCGATGCCGACCTCATGGCTGCTGGGCGGCGCGGTCTTCCTGATCGGGATGCGCGTCGGGCTGAACATCCTCGGCTCCAACGTGATCGACGTCGGCTACGCCGGGGTGATCGGGGCCGACAAGCTGATCCACGGTCACCTGCTCTACGGACTGTGGCCCCACGACAACCGGTTCGGCGACACCTACGGCCCGATCACCTACCTCGCCTACGTGCCCTTCCGGCTCATCTTCGGCTGGAGTGGCAGCTGGGACGCGCTGCCCGCCGCCCACGCGGCGGCGATCTTCTTTGATCTGTTCACCGCGGGCGGCCTCTACGTGCTCGGCCGGCGCATCCGCGGGCATGCGCTCGGGGTGCTGCTCCTCTACGCCTGGGTCTCGTATCCGTTCACGCTCTACGCGCTGAGCTCCAACACCAATGACGCGCTCGTGGCGGCGACGGTGGTGCTCGCGCTGCTGACGATCACCTCGGCACCGGCCCGGGGGGTCGCCGCCGCCGTCACCGGGCTGACCAAGTTCGCGCCGTTCGCGCTCGCGCCCCTGCTGTTGCGGGGGACGGGAGACCGGCCGCGGGAGCGCTCGGCCGCGGCCTTCATCGCCGCCTTCGGCATCGCCGCCTTCGTGGCCATGCTGCCGGTGCTGCTCAACGGTGACCTCGACTACCTCTGGCATGACTCGATCTCCTACCAGTCCAGCCGCGTGACGCCCTTCTCGCTGTGGGGCTTCTACGGCGGACTCGGCGTCCTCCAGCACCTCCTGCAGGGGATGACGGTCGGGGCGGCGATCCTGTTCGCGTTCGTGCCCCGGCGGCGGGGCGTGGTCGAGGTCGCCGCGCTCGGCGCCGTGATCCTGATCGCGCTGCAGATCGTCGGCAACTACTGGCTGTATCCCTACGTGGTCTGGTTCTTCCCGCTGGTGGCGGTGGCCCTGTTCGCCGGGCATCCCGCCGCGCGGGCGCGAAGCCGCGGCCGAGCGCCGCGCCGCGCCGCAGCGCGTGGCCGAGCCCGTCGCGCTGGCCTGAGCCTCAGAGGCCGATCGCCGGCTCGTGCACGGCCTCGATCGCGGCCGCGCGCAGCGGCTGCTCGGCGGTCGTGATCAGCACGCCCTGCAGCCACGGGTCCTCGGTCCGAGGTCTCAAAGCGGACGGGCATCTTGGTCCGCATCGCCTCGATCGCCTGCTCGCGCTTGACGCCGATCACGCCGCCGCGCGGGCCGGTCATGCCGACGTCGGTGATGTAGGCGGTGCCTCCCGGCAGCACGCGCGCATCCGCGGTGGGCACGTGCGTGTGGGTGCCGACCACCGCGGTCACCCGCCCGTCGAGGTACCACCCGAGCCCGACCTTCTCGCTCGTCGCCTCCGCGTGCATGTCGACCAGCACGTGATCGACGCGGCCCTCGAGACTCTCGAGCACCGTGTCGGCCTCCTGGAACGCGGGGCGCCCGACATCCAGAAACAGGCTTCCCGACAGCGACACCACCCCGAGGCGGACCCCGCCGCGCTCGCACCACGCACACGCCGTGGCCCGGCTGGCTGCGCAGATAGTTGGCCGGGCGCAGGATCCGGTCCTGAGCGTCGAGATAGGGGTAGATCTCGCGCTGGCGGTAGGTGTGGTTGCCCAGCGTGATCACGTCGACGCCGCCCGCGAACAGCTGGTCGGCGATCTTGGGGGTGATGCCGAGGCCGCCGGCCGCGTTCTCGCCGTTGACGACGAGGAAGTCGTAACGCAGGCGCGCCTTGAGGCTGGGGAGCAGGCCGAGCAGGGTGCGCTTGCCCAGGCCGCCGACCACGTCGCCGACGAACAGAATGGAGGCTGACTTGCTCATATCCGGTCCACGACCATACTTCGCAGTTCGATGCGCTTCCGGGTCCGCAGGCACGACGGCACACCACCGTCCGAGGATCAGCCGGTCCCTGACCACGAGGCGCCGGCCCCGACGGCAGACCGACGAGACGGTCGCGCAGGACGCGCGCCGACGAGCCGCCCGAGCTCGAGCTGACGCCCGTCGCCACCACGGTGGCGCCGGTCATCGTCCCCCGCTGGGTGCAGCTCGTGCTGCTCCCGATCGCGCTGCTCGGGCTCTGGGCGCTGGCCCGGGCCGCCGGACCGGTGCTGCTGATCCTGATCGTCGCCAGCCTGATCGCGCTGATCCTCGCCCCGCTCGTGCGGGTGCTCTCGCGTCGCCTCCCCCGTGGCCTGGCCATCCTGCTCGTGTACCTGGGCGGGATCGCGATCCTGGCCGGGATCGGCGTTCCTGCTCGCCAGCCCCGTCTCCGCTCAGATCGCGCACTTCAAGAACAACCTGCCGGGCATCATCGCCGGCGCCAACCGCGACCTCGCCAACGTGCAGAACTGGCTCAACCAGCACGGGATCAACCTGCACATCAAGCAGCAGGGCCAGAGCGCGCTGGACACCCTGCAGAAGACGCTGGCCAAGCGCTCGGGGGCGATCGTCTCCTTCTCGCGCGACCTGCTGGCCTCGATCGTGACGATCGGCTTCGACGTCGTGCTCGTGCTCGTGCTGTCGATCTACCTGCTGCTCTACGGCCGCCAGATCGGGGACCTCGTGCGCTCGGTGATGCCCCCTGGTGACGGCACGCCCGAGGACGACTATCCCCGGCTCGTCCAGCAGGCCGTCTCCGGCTACGTGCGCGGCCAGCTGCTGTTCAGCCTGGCCATGGGGGCGAGCGCCGCGGTCGCGCTGACGATCTTCGGCCTGGTCGGGATCTTCCCCGACGGCGAGCGCTACGCGATCTTCTTCGGCGCCTTCTACGGCCTGATGGAGTTCATCCCCTACATCGGGCCGATCATCGGCCCGCTGCCCGCGGTCCTGCTGGCCCTGTTCACGAACCCGATCAGCGCGGTCTGGCTGATTCTCCTGTTCCTCGGCCTGCAGCAGCTCGAGGGCCACGTGGTCGCGCCCCAGGTGTTCCGCATCTCCCTGCGGATCAACCCGATCCTGATCATCGTGGCGCTGCTGATCGGGTACCAGCTCTACGGCATCGTCGGGGCGCTCGTCGCGCTGCCCGTGCTCGCCGTCCTGCGCCAGACGGTCATCTACCTGCGCCGCCACCTCGTGCTCGAGCCGTGGGGGGTGCTGGGAGGCGGGGTCGGGATGCTCGACCTCACCCCCGATCGATGTCCGGACTGTGGCGCGAGAGCCAGCGCCGGGGACGCCTTCTGCCGGGAGTGCGGCGCGTCGCTGGAGCCGCGCGTGCACAGCTCCAACTGACTCCCGCGGCGCCGGTGCGCTTCGCCCGCTGAGCGCCGCCGGCTCAGCCCGCGGGCCTCCAGGTGAAGGTCGCCGTGGCGCCAGGGCTGAGGCGATAGCGAAAGCTGTCGGCGCCGTCGCGGACCGCGAAGTTGACCGGCGCCGTCGTGTCGGCGTAGGCGATCAGGACGCGGGTCCCGTCGGGATTCTGAAAGGCGACGTCGTCCACCCCCTGGGTGGTGATCAGTCCCGACGGATAGAAGTAGTGGTCGTGCACGAGCGTGTTGGAGGCGATGCGGACCGCGCCCGGCTGCACGTACCTGGAGAACTGGCCGAGCTGGTAGTAGTCGCGGGTCAGGCGTGACGGTGTGTGCGACCGGGTCGACCGTCACCACCCCGGTACAGCCGCGGCAGCCGTAGTTGGGCGGCTGCACAGGACCGCCCGCCGGGTCCAGGGCGAGATTCCACAGGGTCACCGCGGAGGCCCAGTTGCGGGTCGCGGCGATCTCGAGCTGGCTGGTCGTGAACGCGAGCCCGGAGCCGGGTGAGCACTCGCTGACGACCTGGTCGAGCCCGGGCGCGACCCGGTGCAGCCCGGAGATCTCGGCCGCGGTGCCGAAGTAGCAGTGGGTGGCGATTCCGGCCAGGTCCCGGGCGGCGGGGCCGAGCGCCAGCGCATAGGCGAACCCCATCCCGCCCCCGTACCAGCTGTTGTCGTAGCCGTAGATCCGCGTCGGCAGGTGGGCGGAGCGCAGGGCGGGGGCGAGATCCTGGGTGACGAACGCGGCCTCGCCCGCCTCGGTGAGGTTCATGCCCGGGTAGGTGGTGTTCTGGCCCGGCTCGTTCTGCGGGGTGACGGCCCAGATCGGGACTCCCGCCGCCCGGTAGGCCTGCAGGAACTTGACGAAGTAGGCGGCCAGCGGCGCGTAGGCCGACGGCTGCAGCGTCCCGATCAGGTCCGCGGGGTTCGACAGCACGCCGCTGTCCTTCATCCACCCCGGCGCGCTCCAGGGCGAGGCGAGCAGCAGCGTCCGGGGGTTCTCGGCCAGCGCCGCGCGCAGCGCCGGCAGGATGTAGGCGCGGTCGTGGGCGATCGAGAAGTTGGCCAGGGTGGGGTCGGTCTGCCCGGCGGGCATGTCGTCATAGGTGTAGGGCACGCCCTGGGCCGAGAAGTCCGAGGCCCCCATCGGCACCCGCAGAAACCCGAGGTGCAGACCGGTGCGGCCGAACAGCTGGGCCATCAGCCGGCTGCGCTGCCGAGGCGGGCAGTCCGGTCTCGATCAGCCACGCCGAGCTGTCGGTCATCCCGGCCCCGACCGCCTTGAAGCGCTGGTAGCGCACGGCGGGATCAAGCGTGATCACCGGGCCGGCGCCGGCGGCGCCCGAGCGGAAGCTGACCGGCGGCCTGGGGGCTGAGCGCCTGGCGCAGGTCGGCGCTGGTCTCCACGACGCTCACCCGCGGCCCGAGCTTCACCGGCGGGGCCGGCGGGTGGGGGTGTGCGACCGCGCGTGCGGGCTCGGGCTCGTGGTCGGGCCCGGGGCCACGGAGCCGGCGGGCTCGAGGCCGCGCGGCCGAGCCGGTGACCGGCCGCGACGGCCACCGGCCAGCACGGCGATGGCGAGAGCGGCGCCGGCGCGCCGCGGAAAGCGTCCGGCGAGCCCGGCCGCCGGCAAGGTCAGCGCTGGCCGGTGGCGCGCTGGAAGGCGACGAAGCAGACCGCGGCGACGATCAGCAGGACGATCGGCAGCCCGATGCCGATCACGCCCACGATCGCGAACACGAGACCGATCACGCCGACGACGCCGGTGACGCCACCCACCTGCACGAGCCGGTAGGCCCGCTGCTCCCGCGCGCGGCGCGGTGTGTATCCGCCACGACGGCGATCAAGGTTGCTCATCGTCTGCAAGCGTACCGTGTGGGGTGTACGGTGAGCGCAATGCCCGATCACCTGCTCATCTACAGCTACGTCGACGGGATGGCCGAGAAGCGCACGCCGCACCGCGATGTCCATCTCGCGCACGTCGCGATCCAGCGCGAGGCCGGGCACATCACCTCCGCCGGCGCCTTCGAACCGCCCTCCGGAGCGGCGCTTCGTCTTCACCGGCGTGGAGCGCGACGACATCGAGGCCTTCGTGGCCGCGGACCCCTACAACACGGCCGGCCTGATCGCGACTGGCGCATCGAGCGCTGGAACGTCCACTAGCGCCCGTTGCGCCCGGAGCGTCGGGCGCCGGTACCCTGAGAGGAGATGCCCTTTCCGCAGACCCGCCTGCGCCGTCTGCGCGCCACCCACGCGCTGCGCGGCCTCGTCCGCGAGACCCGGCTGGATCCCGCGGACTTCGTCTACCCGATGTTCGTCGCCCATGGCCTGGACCGCCGCGAGCCGATCGCGGCGATGCCCGGGATCGATCGCCTGTCGATCGCGCACGCGGTCAGCGAGGCCGGCGAGGCCGCGGCCCTGGGGATCCCGGCGGTGCTGCTGTTCGGCCTGCCCGCGACCAAGGACGAGGAGGGATCGGGGGCGTGGGACGAGGAGGGTGATCGTCCAGCTCGCCACCCGCGCGATCAAGGACGCCCACCCCGAGCTGCTGGTCATCACCGACCTCTGCCTGTGCGAATACACGAGCCACGGGCACTGCGGCGTCCTGCGCTCCGGTCCCGACGGGACCACGGTCGACAATGACCGGACCCTCGAGCTGCTGGCCCGGACCGCGATCTCGCAGGCCCGGGCGGGCGCGGACCTGATCGCGCCCAGCGACATGATGGACGGCCGCGTCGGGACGATCCGGGCCGCGCTCGACGACGAGGGCCTGACCGACACGCCGATCATGGCCTACTCGGCCAAGTTCGCCTCCGCCTTCTACGGTCCGTTTCGCGACGCGGCGGACTCGACCCCCGCGGCCGGCGATCGCCGCGGCTACCAGATGGACCCCGCCAACGGCCAGGAGGCCGTGCGCGAGACGCGGCTGGACATCGAGGAGGGCGCCGACATCGTCATGGTCAAGCCGGCGCTGCCCTATCTCGACGTGATCCGCCGCATCAAGGACGAGACCGCGATGCCGCTGGCCGCCTACAACGTCAGCGGCGAGTACGCGATGCTCAAGGCCGCGATCGCGGCCGGATATCTGGATGAGCGCGCCGCGGTGCTCGAGACCTTGACCGCGATCCGCCGGGCCGGCGCCGACATCGTCATCACCTACCACGCCAAGGAGGCGGCCCAATGGCTGCTCTAGACATCTCCGGGTCCGGGCCTGATGCCGCCGCCGGTAACCACGGCCCCAAGCTGCGCAGCCGCAAGGACGGCGCGGCGATCGCGCTCGACGATCTCGACAAGCGCCTGCTCAACCTGATGCAGGGCAGCTTCCCGATCGCGCCCCGGCCCTATGAGCACGTCGCCGGCGAGGCCGGCGTGCCGGAGGCCGAGGTGCTCAGTCGCGTCCAGCGCCTGCTCGACGAGCGCATCATCCGCCAGGTCACGCCGATCTTCGACACGCGCGCGCTCGGGTATCAGTCGATGCTGGTGGCGGCCAAGGTCGATCCCGAGAACCCGTGGCGCGCCGCCAACGTGATCAACGCTCACCCCGGCGTCTCGCACAACTACCTGCGCAACCACGAGTTCAACATCTGGTTCACGATCGCCACCGAGCCCGACTCACCGCTCGGCCTCGACGGCACGCTCGAGGTGCTGGCCGAGCTCGCCGGCGCCGAGTCCGTGCGCCAGCTGCCGACGCTCAAGCTGTTCAAGATCCGCATGGACCTCGAGATGGAGGCCGGGACCCAGGCCCTCGCCACCGCGGCCGAGGCGGCGGAGCCGGCCGAGATCGAGGCCCAGCCCTATGACGACTTCGACCGCGCGGTGATCCTCGCGCTCCAGGGCGACATGCCGGTCGTCTCCGAGCCCTACGTGCCGGCCGCGACCCAGCTCGGGATCACCGTCGAGGCGCTGCTCGAGCATCTGCGCGGCATGCAGGAGCGCCGGCTGCTGCGTCGCGTGGCCGCGATCCTGTTCCATCGCCGCGCCGGCTTCAGCGCCAACGGCATGGGGGTCTGGAAGGTCCCCGACGACCGGATCCTCGAGCTCGGCAAGCGGATGGCCTCCTTCCGGGGCATCTCGCACTGCTACCAGCGCCCGACCTATGCCGACTGGCCCTACTCGGTGTTCACGATGGCCCACGGTCGCTCCAAGGAGGAGTGCGACGCGATCCTGGACTCGATCGCCGCCGACACCGGCATCGAGGAGCGCTCGACGCTCTACTCCTCGACGGAGTTCAAGAAGATCCGCCTGCTGTACTTCACCGAGGACTACCGGGCCTGGGAACGCGAGAACGCGGGCGTGTGAGCACGCTCGCGCACGGCGGTGACGCGCGCTCGGCGGCGCTGTATCGAACGAGCGCTGAAGGTCCTGCCCGGCGGGGTCAACTCGCCGGTGCGCGCGATGCGCGCGATCGGCCGTGACCCGATCTTCGTCGCCTCCGCCCAGGGTCCGATGCTGACCGACGTGGACGGCAACGAATACGTCGACTGGGTCTGCTCGTGGGGCCCGCTGATCCTCGGCCACGCCGATCCCGAGGTGCTCGCGGCGGTCGCGGGCGCCGCGGTGCGCGGCACCACCTACGGCGCGCCGACCGAGGGCGAGGTGACGCTCGCCGAGGACGGTCGCGGCCCGGATCCCGTCGGTCGAGATGATCCGCATGACCTCCTCGGGCACCGAGGCGGCGATGAGCGCGATCCGTCTCGCCCGCGCGGTGACCGGCCGCACCAAGCTGCTGAAGTTCGCCGGCGCCTACCACGGCCACGTCGACGGGCTGCTCGCCGAGGCGGGATCGGGGCTGGCCACGCAGGCGATCCCGTCCAGTCCCGGGGTGCCCGAGGCGGCGACCGCGGCGACGGTGATCGTGCCCTGGAACGCCGCCGACGCCGTCTGGGAGGCGGTCGGCCGGGACCGTTTCGCCGCGATCCTGGTCGAGGCGGTGCCCGCCAACATGGGCGTCGTTCCGCGCTCACGACGGCTTCCTGGAGGGGCTGCGCGAGGCCGCCGACGATTCCGGCGCGCTGCTGATCTTCGATGAGGTGATCACCGGCTTCCGCGTCGCCCGCGGCGGCGCGCAGGAGCACTACGGCGTGCTGCCCGACCTCACCGTGATGGGCAAGATCGTCGGCGGCGGCCTGCCCGCCGCGGCCTACGGCGGCGCCCGTGACCTGATGGACCAGATCGCCCCCGCGGGCGACGTGTACCAGGCCGGGACCCTGTCGGGCAATCCGCTCGCCGTCGCGGCGGCGCTGGCCACGCTGCGGCGCCTGGACGCGGGCGCCTACGCCCAGCTGGCGGGCACCACGCGGGCGCTGGCCGAGGGGCTGCGCGACGCGGCGGACGCCGCCGGATGCGCGGTGCAGGTCCAGACCGTGCCCGGCCTGCTGACCGTCTTCTTCACCGACCGGCCGGTCGCGTGATTACGCCGGCGCCGCGGCGTGCGATCTGGATGCCTATGGCAGCTGGTGCCGCGCGCTGCTGGCGCGAGGCGTGTATCCGCCCGCGTCGCAGTTCGAGGCCTGGTTTCCGTCTCTGGCCCACGGTCCCGAGCACATCGAGCGCACGCTGGCGGCCGCGGCGGACGGCCTTCGCCGAGGTGGCGGCCGCGTGAGGAGCGCCGCCGACGGATCGCTCGCGCTCGCCGCGGCCCTGCGCGAGGCGGGCGGCGACCTCGCCGCGGCGCTGCGCCCGGACGCGCCCGTCGCGCGGTCGCCGGCGGTCAGCGGGTCTGCCGCAACGGGCTCGATCCGACGGCCCCCGGGCCGGCGCAGGTCGCCGCCGCCGGGCCGCGCGCGGCCGGTCACGAGGCCGAGTACGAGCTGCTGGTCGAGATGATCCGCGAGGGCGCGGCGCTGCACTACGGGGCTCCGCGCTGCCTGGCCCCGGCCGACCCCGATCTCGCCCTGCTGCTCGGTGATCAGCTCTACGCGCTCGGGCTCGCGCGGCTCGCCGAACTCGGGGACCTCGACGCCGTCGCCGAGCTCGCTGACCTCATCTCGCTCGTCGCGGCCGCCGAGGCGGCCGCCTCGCCGGCGTTGACCGCCGCGGTCTGGGCGGCCGGCGCGCGGGCGATCGGGTGGGGCACCGATCCCGCCTATGAGCAGGCAAAACGGCTCGCCCGAGCGGGCGCGCCCGAGGCCGTCTCCGCGCTGCAGGCCGCCGCGCGCGGCGGCGGGCTCGTGACGGCCGCCTCTTTGTTGACGGTACCCTTCGCCGAGCGTTGAATACGGCTTATCCGACGTTGAACTGAGAGACCCGTGGAAGACAGGCACAAGGCAGCGAAATCCAAATACACCGCCGACCGGCAGATGCCGGGGGCGTTCGACGGCGAGACGGTCACCCGCCGCCGCTTCATGACCGCGGTCACCCATGGCGCCGGCGGCGTCGCTGCGGCCGCGTTCTCCCTTCCGGCCCTCGGCTTCGCGCTCGGCCCGCTCTTTGACCACGTGCCCTTCACCTGGCAGCCGATCGGCAAGCCCGAGGACTTCGTCAACTCGACCTACGTCACGCGCGTGATCACGATCGTCCAGGGCATGGGCGAGGCGGGCAACTCGATCGCCTACGTGCGCACCCGCAACCCGGCGATCGACGTCGAGCCGGCGGACAAGTACAACCGCTGGATCGCGCTCTCGTCGCGCTGCATGCACCTGGGCTGCCCGGTCCGCTTCGTGTCCGCCGCCCAGCGGTTCATCTGCCCGTGCCACGGCGGCGTCTACGACTTCCGCGGCCTCGTCGCCGGCGGGCCGCCGGTGCGCCCGCTGGACCGCTTCTACACGCGCCTGAACGCCAACACGGGCCTGGTCGAGGTCGGGCCCCGCTACTCGGTCAACTCCGAGCTCGAGCGCTTCTCGCCCCGTGACCCCGGCCAGCCGCTGGACGGCATCGGGCAGTATCTGTACCCCAAGCGGTTCTCCACCTCGATCCTCCCCGGCACCTGAGTCATGCCCAAACTTCCCGCCCCGCCCCTTCCCAAGATCCTTCAGCCCCGGCCCAAGCGCCCCGGCCAGAACGGCAACGGCACCGTCACGCCGGTGCAGCAGGCCCAGGAGGCCGGCATCACCGTCGTCGACTGGATCGACGAGCGCACGGCCCTGTCCGGCGGCCTGCGCTGGATGCTGTTCCGCAAGGTCCCCAAGGGGATCAACTGGTTCTACACGCTGGGCTCGGCGACGATGTTCGCCTTCCTCAACCAGGCGGTGACCGGGGTCTTTCTGGCCATGTTCTACCGCCCGGACGCCTCCGGCGGCGCGTACGAATCGGTGCGCTACATCACCGACGACGCCTTCCTCGGCCAGCTCGTCCGCGCCATGCACAAGTGGGGCGCGTCGGTGATGATCATCCTCATCTTCCTGCACATGGCGCGCATGTTCTTCTTCGGCGCCTACAAGTACCCGCGCGAGCTGACCTGGATCATCGGCGTCGTCCTGCTCATCCTCACCATGGCGATGGGCTTCACCGGCTACCTGCTGCCGTTCGACCAGCGGTCCTACTGGGCGACCATCGTGGGCGTCAACATCAACGGCACCGGCCCGTTCCTCGGCCCGTACCTGTCGGACTTCCTGCGCGCCGGCCCGGAGTTCGGAGCCACCACGCTGTCGCGGTTCTACGCGATCCACATGATGCTCATCCCCGGGCTGATCGCCGCCCTGATCGGCGCCCACCTCTACCTGATCACCAAGCTCGGCATCTCCGCCCCGCCGTGGCTGAAGGCCGAGGACGTCAACGAGGAAGAGCCCGAGCTGCACGAGGCGCGGGTATGAGCGCTGCGCACGCGCCGCGAGGTGACGGCATGAACCAGGCCGAGAAGGAGCAGTACCTCCGCGAGTATTCGGTCCTGAAGAACGCCGGCAAGCCGTTCTTCCCCTACTCGGTGGCCAAGGACTCGGTGATGGCGGTGATCGTGATGCTCGTCATCATCTTCCTCGCCGCCCTGTTCGGCGCCGAGCTCGGCCCCAAGGCCGATCCGACGACGACCACCTACGTGCCGCGGCCGGACTGGTACTTCTACTTCCTGTTCGAAGTCCTGCGGGTGATGAAGAACATCCCCAAGTTCACGCCGCTGGCGACGATCGGGGTGCCGACGATCTGCATGATCCTGCTCTTCCTGCTGCCGTTCTACGACCGCAGCCCCGAGCGTCACATCGCCCGGCGTCCGGTGGCGCTGGCCGCCGGCCTGACGACGATCTTCGCGATGGCCTTCCTCACCTACTCGGGCGCGGTCACCGGCTCGCCCAACTCGGTCGACATGGCGCCGCCGTCGAACCTCAGCGCGATCGGCCAAGGCCAGCTTCCGCGCCGGTGAGCTGGTCGTCGGCCAGTCGGGCTGCCTGGCCTGTCACGTGATCGGCGAGAACGGGAACAACGGCCCCGGCCCGATCCTCACGCACATCGGTGCGATCCGCCGGCCGGCCGCGATCGCCTCGACGCTGCGCAACCCGACGGCGCCGATGCCGTCGTTCGCGGGTCTGGCCAAGGCCAACCCACAGAAGTTCCAGAATCTCGTCTCCTTCCTGTCCGAGCTCCAGTAGCTCGGCGGCGATGACGGCGAGCGCACCTTCGCCGCCGGAAGCCTCGGACCGCGAGCCGGAACTCGGTCCGGGGACCCTGGCCGAGCCGCAGGTCCGGGCGATGTTCGATCGCATCGCCGGCGTCTATGACCGCATGAACGCGGTGATGACGGCGGGCCTGCATCACCAGTGGCGCCGCCGCGCGGCGGATCTCGCCGCGGTGAGCGCCGGTGACGCGGCGCTCGACGTCGCCACCGGGACCGGCGATCTCGCCTTCGAGCTCGCCCGGAGGGTCGCGCCCGGCGGGTCGGTGATCGGCGCGGACTTCTCCGAGGGCATGCTCGACCTCGCTCGGGCCAAGGTCGGCACACCCGCGGCGGCGGCGGGCGGCAGCCCCGGGGCGGCGTCGGTCGAGCCCGCGCTTTGAGACCGCCAACGCGCTCTCGCTGCCCTACGACGACGCCACCTTCGCCGCGGCGACCGTCGGCTTCGGGGCGCGCAACTTCTCCGACCTCGAGCGGGGGCTGGCCGAGATGGCCCGCGTCGTCGCGCCCGGAGGCCGTGTCGTGGTGCTCGAGATCACCACTCCGACGCGCCCTCCCGCTGTCGACGTTCCTGGAGGTGTGGTTTGACCACATCGTCCCGAACCTCGGGCGGCTGGCCGGCGATCCGGACGCCTACTCGCTATCTGCCCAACTCGGTGCGGCGCTTCCCGCCACCCGAGGCGCTGGCCGCGCTGATGTGGAACGTCGGCCTTCGCCGCGTGCGCTATGTCCTCACCGCCGGCGGGATCATCGCCCTGCACGTGGGCGAGGTCCCGGCGCCGATGAGCACGGCCTCGGGCGTCGGCGGCGGTCCCGCGGTCTCCAACGTGCAGGCGGTGCTCGACGCCGGGGGCGCTCCGGCCGCCCGGCTGATCGCGCGCCTCGAGGTCCGGATGGCGGAGCTGGCCACTGGCCACGGCGAGCTGCTGGCCCGCTACGCCGGCGACACCCTGAGCGCGGGTGGCAAGCGGCTGCGTCCGCTGCTCGTCTTCCTCGCCGCCGGGGCTCCGCCGCCGGAGACCGACGGCCTGCTGCGCGCCGCGGTCGCGGTCGAGCTCGTGCACAGCGCGACGCTCGTCCACGATGACGTGCTCGACGGGTCTCCGCTGCGGCGTGGCCGGGCCACCGTCGTGGCCGCGGCCGGACGGCGGATGGCCACCGCCACCGGCGATCTGCTGCTGTCGCGCGCCTTTCACGAGCTCGCCGCCGGCGGCTCGCTGCCGTCGGTCCGGGCGCTGTCACGGGCCAGCACCGCAGCTGGCCGCCGGCGAGCTGATCCAGCGGGCGGACGCCTGGCAGGCCGGTGCCCGTCGCGCGCTATCTCGAGCGCTGCCGGCTGAAGACCGGCGTCCTGTTCCGGGCGGCGTGCGAGCTCGGGGCGATCCACGGTCGCGGACCCGTGCAGACGCTGGGGGCCTTCGGTGAGACGATCGGGATCGCCTTTCAGCTGCTCGACGACATCCTCGACGTGACCGGCCCACCCGAGCGGACCGGCAAGCCGCGCGGCGCGGACCTGCTGGACGGCACCGTCACGCTCCCGCTGCTGCTGGCGCGCGAGCGCTCGGCGCAGCTGGCGGCGCTCGATCCGCGCTCGATCGACTCCGATGAGCGCGCGGCCGCGGTCTGTGACCAGATCGCGGCCACCGGCGCGCTCGAGCTCGCGCGGACGCGGGCGCTGGACATGATCGCCGCAGGCCAAGGCGACAGCTGCCGGTGCTCGAGAGCGCTCAGCGCCGGGCGCTCGAGCTTGTCGCCGACGGCGTCGTCGAGCGCTACGCCTGACCGGCGCGCGGACGCGAGGCCGGCGCAGACGGGCCGGCGGCGGCGCCGGCGATCTGCCGCGCTCCTGTCGGTCGGGGCCTAGAAGTCTTCGGGAAGGATCGCGTCGGACTCGAGCGCCGCGGTGAAGCGGTCGATCTCCTCGGCCATGTTGGCCTGGGTGAGGCGGCGCAGGTCACCGAGCATGTCGGCGAGGCCGTCGTCGAGCCGCTCCTCGAAGGTGTCGACCTGATCCTGGTCGAAGACACCCTCGGTGAGCCAGTCGCAGTTGGGGCAGTGCAGGGTGAGCTCCCAGAATCCGCCGGCCGTCTCGCCCCACGCGATCGGCTGCACGAGCTGCGAGGAGCACGTCGGGGCAGAGATGCAGGCCGCGCTCGGGAGTGACCTCGGGACCGAAGCGGATGACTTCGATCGCGCGGCCGCTCGGCAGGACGATGCGGCGGACGGAGTGGCTGTCGGGCTGGTGGCTCATGTGATCTTCCTCGCCGCTGGTATCGGCGGTCCGGAAACCGAGCTTGAGCGAGCGTCCAGCCGGCCTGGACGCATCCAGGCCCCCTCGCTCCGCTACGCTTGGAACTCCCCATCCCGGAGGCCCGACCCGATGTTCCGTAGTCCCCTGATAGATGCAGCCGTCGTGCTCATCGTCGTGCTGCTGTTCCTCGGCCCCAAGCGCCTGCCCGAGCTGGGCAAGGGCCTGGGTCGCGGCATGCGGGAGTTCAAGGACGGCATCACCGGTCATGACGACGATGACGACAAGCCCGCGCTCGCGTCCGCACCGGCCGATCCGGTGACGCGTCCCGCCGCCGAGCCCTCGACGGCCGAGCGCCGCGACTCGGCCGAAGTCGGGCCAGAGCACAAGGCCTGACGTGACGGCTCCGCACGGACGGGCGCGCAGGCGCGCCCGGTCGGTGACCGATGCCCAGAGTTCTCCGCCCCGTCGGTCACCAGGACCGGCTCAGCGTCGTCGACCATCTCGACGAGCTGCGCCAGCGACTGATCGTCGTCGCGGTCGCGCTCGTCGTCGCCTTCGGGCTCTGCTTCTGGCAGAACCAGCCGCTGCTGCACCTGCTCAACAGCCCGCTGCCCAACGCCGCCAATACGCCGGCCAACCACATCGGCGGCATCGCCGGGGACCAGGTCAAGCTCGGCCGGAACCTCGTCGCAGGCGGCCGGGCTCCTGGGCGCGCTCGGGCGCTCGTCCGATCTCTCGGCCCCGGACCGGGCGCTGATCGCCGCCGCGGCGCAGAAGTTCGGCGCCGCCGCCAGCGACCTGCCCAAGGTCGCGCTCAAGCAGGTGCCGATCACGATCGGGGTCGGCGAGCCGTTCACGACCACGCTGACCGTCTGCTTCTACTTCGCGCTGCTGATCACGCTCCCGGTGCTGCTCTACGAGGCGTACGCGTTCGTGATCCCGGCGCTGAGCCCCAACGAGCGAAGAATCGCCTTGCCCATCATGCTCGCCGCGCCGATCCTGTTCCTGCTCGGCGTGGTGTTCACCTTCCTGATCGTGATGCCACCCGCGATCCAGTTCCTCCAGGGCTACAACTCGATCCAACTTCGACGCCCTCGCGCAGGCCAAACCCCTGTACTCATTCGAGCTGTTGACCATGGCGGCGATCGGACTCACCTTCCAGATGCCGATCGGCCTGCTCGGGCTGCAGCGCGCGGGGATCATCAACGGCAGCACCCTGACCCGCCACTGGCGCTACTCGATCGTCGCCATCGCGGTCATCGCCGCGGCGCTTCCGGGGGCCGATCCGGTCACCACGCTGCTGGAGACGACGCCCCTGGTGATCCTCTTCCTGGTCAGCATCGTCCTGCTCAAGTTCGCCGACCGACGTGATGCCAAGCGCGCCCTCGCCGATCTGACCACGATGGACGACCCCGGCACCGAACCGTTGACCGAGATCCCGGCCACGCCGGACGCCGAGCCCGGCCCCGGTCGCGCCCCACGCGCGCGAGCTGCGCCGTCGCACCTCGATGACGAGGAGAGCGAGTAGCGGATGCTGTTTGACCTGCGCAGCCGCGGCCGCCGGCGCACCGTCCAGTTCGTCTACCTCGGGCTGGCCATCCTCATGGGCGGCGGTCTGATCCTGTTCGGCGTCGGGGCCGGCAACGGCCAGGGCGGTCTGCTCAACGCCTTCACCGGCGGCGGCGCGGGCAACTCCCAGGGCGCCGCGCTCAGCCAGGCCGAGAAGACCGCGATCAAGCAGACCAAGCAGAACCCGAGCGACGCCCAGGCGTGGGCCGCGCTGCTCAGCGCCCGCTGGTCGAACGCCAGCGCCGGCGCCAACTACAACAGCGCCACCGGGACGTTCACCACCTCGGGCCGCAAGGAGCTCGCCGGCGCGACCACGGCGTGGGAGAAGTACACCGCGCTGACCAAGGCGCCGGACCCCAACCTGGCGATCCTCGCCGCCCGCGCCTACGGCGCCCTGGCCAATTACTCCGCCGAGGCCGGCGCCTGGGAGATCCAGGCCGCCGCCAATCCGAGCTCGCCCAAGGGCTACGAATGCCTGGCCGCCGCCGCCTACGCGGCCAAGCAGACCCGCAAGGGCGACCTCGCGCTGGCCAAGGCTCTGAGCCTCGTGCCCGCAGCTCAGCCGGACCACCCTCAAGCAGCAGATCGTCGCGGCCAAGACGACCCCGAGCGTCGCGCAGTCCTGCTGACCCGGCCCGCGCGCGGGTGGATAACATCGTGCGCCCGGGCCGTTAGCTCAATTGGCAGAGCAGGGGACTCTTAATCCCAAGGTTGGAGGTTCGATTCCTCCACGGCCCATCCCGAAAGCCCCGTGGTACGGGGCTTTTGTCGTTCTGGAGGACGCGCGAGACCGACCGGGCCGGCCACCGGCCGGCTACTTCACCAAGCGCCGTGCCGAGAACCGGCTGCGCTGGCTTTGTGCTCCGGCTGCTCTGCTTCCTTCCCCGAGCTTCGACGCGGGCCCTGGGGTCAGCGAGACGATCGGGCCTTCGCCGGCGTGCTTCGGCAGCGAGGTGGCTGGCGTCTGGCGATCCGGGCGACAGGCGCGAGAGCGCGGAACAGGGCGTGTTGAATCACGGCTGGAGGGCTGGCCAGCACCGCGTGCTCGGAGGTGACCGACCAGACCGTTGCGATGTCCAGCAGGCCGGGCATCGCTTTGGCGTTGACCCGTCCCTGCTGCGCGAAGGCGAAGTACAGCTCGTAGAACTGCTCTGTGGTGAGGAGCGCGGGGTGGAACTCGAACCGGACGCGCATCTCGTCTGACCCCGTGTTGGCAAAGGTGTGCTTGGTCCCACGGGGTACTTCGATGGTCTCTCCTGCTCGCAGAACCTGCTCATGACCGTCGATGTCAAAGCCGGCCTCCCCGGCAAGCACCTCAAAGTGCTCCTCTTGGTCAGGGTGGATGTGAGGGACACCGGCGAACCCGCCCGGCGGGAAGCTTCCCTCGGCAGCGAACAGCTGGCCGTCGGAGTCCGCTGCTGTCACCAGGAAGGTCAACCGTTGGCCGGTTACTGGATTCTCGATCACGTCGCCGGCACGTGCCATGCTATCCCCTTAGTTAGGTCACCTAAGCTAAGGCTACCTAAGCATGACGCCCGAATCAATGCCTTCCCCACGACTTGCGGTGGGCCAACTCCTGGTCCATCACATGCGACTGTTTCGGGAGCAGCTCCTAGCCGAGGGCGAGCCGCTCGCCCGGGAAGCGGGGATCAGACTGCGCCTCAGTCATCTGCATGTGTTCGGCAACATCGAGGCTGACGGCACGCGGCTCACCGACCTGGCCATCTGGGCCGGCATGGCGCGCCCATCGATGGCACAACTCGTCGACGAACTCGAAGCAGACGGCCTTCTCGAACGCCGGCCCGACCCCACTGACGGCCGCGCAAAGCTCGTCGCGCTCACGCCGGCCGGCTGGGACGCGATCCGGGCCGGCCGGGCGATCATCGCTCGCATCGAGGCCGACTACGCCAACCGCATCGGAGCAGAACGATTCGAGGCGATGTGCTTGGCCCTTCAAGACCTCCTCGACGACCTCAACGGCGCACCCGTCCGCGGCCGACCCGACACCGGCGAAGCTCGCAAGGCTGGCCCTCACGGCGACACCTCGATAAGCGTCGCGGTCCGGCGCATGTCCTGACCGCCCAGCCCGACCGATAGCAACCACCGCAAGCTCACAGAACCCGTGTCAGCTGGCGGCAAGGGTGGTCTGCGGTGCCGATGTAGAGGTCGGTCCGGGGTGGGGCGCGGCGGCGGCATTGCGGTACCAGGCGATAGTGGCGGTGATGGCGTCGGCCAGCGGGGTTCCCGCGACGCCGAACGTTGTCTCGTACTTTGAGGTGTCAAGCACGAATGGTTCCTCGAACTCATACGCCATCTCGGCCAGGCCCCGCATCATCGGGTTGACCAGCCCGAGTGCGCGCATAAGGAGCTTGGGTACCGAGCGAACGGCGACCGGGTGTCCGACATCCTGGGCAACGAGCGCGAGGATCTGGCGGGTGGTGACGGTCTCCGGGCCAGGCAGGTGCCATACGCCTCCGACGGCTCGTTGGTCCGTGCCCAGGGTCGCAAGCCCAGCGGCGATGTCCGGAACGTAGCTGTAGCTGTGCGGCAGGTCAGGGTTGCCGAGGAAGTCGGCACGTTTGCCGGCCAGAGCGCTGGCAAACACGCGCTGGCCAAGCGTCGATTCGGTGACCCCGGCGCCGAAGAAGTCCGACGCCCGGCCGACCGCGATACGAACCCGGCCGGCGTCAGCAGCGGACAGCAGCTCCTGGGTCATCGCCGCTCGCGTCCCGCCCTTGACGGTCGTCGCGGCCAGCGGGAGCTCCTCGGTCATCGGCCTGCCCTGGGTGGGGCCATAGCCGTACGCGTTTTCGAGGCTCACCAGCAGCGCACTCTGGCGTTCGGCAGCGCTGAGCACCGCTCGCTGCAGCGGGGGGAAGCGCTCGGGCCAGTGCGTGTACGGCGCATTCAGGCACTGGTAGATGACTCTCGCGCCCTCGGCAGCGTCGTTGGCGGCCTGCGGGTCAGACGCATCGGCCGGCCGCCAGTCGACCCCATCAGCCAGGGTCGCGGGCCGGTGGCGCGATACGACCCGCACCGCCAGACCCAGCTCAGCCAACCGCGCGCTCAGCGCCCGCCCGACCTGCCCGACTCCGAACACCACATGCAGTCGATGCTCACTCATAGCTTCACTCCAGCGCCCGCAGCGAGAGCGACCCTGTCAGCGTCGTCCACTGCGCCGGCGTCGCCGCGATCGGCTGCGCGTCGAACTCTCGCGAGGTCGTGAAAGCCAGCGAGCGCGGTGGCGAGCAGGACCACCCCGGCGGCGATACCAGTCGTGGCGACCAGCGGCGCGCCCGACATCAGAGCAACGAGGATCACCGGACCGATCGTCAACAGCCAGCCAACCGGCCGATAACGGGGAACGTGCACGCGCACGTCGAGATACAGCAGCAGCGGGCCGATCGTGATCGCGATCGACGGCAGGACCCAGTCGGAGTGGCCCGCGGCGCCGACGATCACCGGCAGAGCGAACGCCGCCACCAGCTCAATCACGGTGGCGACCGTGATGTCTCGCTCGAGCCGCTTACCCGCCCTGCCGACCGGGCGTGGCGCGGTCCCGGGCGTGAATTTGATCGCGTAGGACAAGACTCCGAGCACGGCCACTCCGGACGCGACGATCAGCACACCAGACACGACACCGCCGATCACCAGGCTCCCGCGGACAAGCCACAGGGCGGCAAACGCCACCTGGATCAGACCGCCAACGCGCCGCACCCGCCTAGACCACGCTTCGGCTGGACTTAGCTCACCGTCACTCCGCGCGTCGAGCCTAAGATCTCGAGGGTCCCAGGCCTTCGTGGCGGGCTGGGCTGCTGGTCGTTCTCGCACAGGCATGAGCGCTCCTTTCGACTACGAGCAACCCGGCAGCCGGCGACCGCCACGCCTCGGTGTCTAACTCCCACCGTAGGCGGGTCGTCTGGACCGGCAAACCGTAGTTCGCCGTGAGCATCACGAAAGGGCCCGTACATCCGTCGCACCTTCCGGGGCGACAATCCCGTGGCGCGGTGATGCCCACACGGGCGCAGCCACGGCGCAGAGCAGCTTCGGCAAAGTCGCCCCTGCAGCCGTGCTTGGCTGGCTTGCGCTTCTGCCGGCGGCATGCTCCGGAGCGGAGCGAGGGTGTGCGAGCTGCGCGCCGCTCGTCGCTGTGAAACCGTTCGACGCGATGCACCCGTTCCCGCGCGTATCTCCGCTGGCAATTCAGTGGCTGTTTCCGCTGATTCTGCTGGTCGTAGTGGTCGCGGTCCCGTTCGCGCCCACTTGGCTAATCGGCTTGGTCGGCGTTGTCGTTCTCTTCACGCTCGGCTACGGAGGCGCGACGCTGTACTACCGGCGCGCCCAGCAACTCGACAAGCGAAACGGTCCCAAGTAGCCCTACCTCCGCCAGCAAGGCTTACAGCTGCGCGCGGATCGCCCCACCCGGGTACTTGGCGGTGTGAACGTTGACGTAGTAGGCCTTGGGATTTTTCTTGATCGCCTTCAGCAGCGTCTTGCTCGCCTTCACGCAGCCGCTGTGCGCGACCGGGGGCGTGCCCGACAGCACGATCACAATATTTCCGGCAACGCCCGCCTTGCCAATGTGCACGTGGGCGGCGGCCGCCGACCCGATACCCGACCATTTGAGGCTGTAGCAGAGCTGGCCAGTGGATGTCAGGAGCTGGAACGTGAAGGTGCCCGTTCCCGTAGGAGAGCCCTTAGGGGTTTCAGCGCTGCCCTTCAGCTGGACTGTGTAGCTCTTAGCAGTGGCAGCCGATGCAATTCCGACGGCCAGGACGACGACAGTCGCAGCCATCGCCCACAGCAGCACGATCTTGCGCATCTCACGCTCCTCGGTAACGGGGTCCCTTGCGCCTCGATGCTAGGTCCGAGAGCACGCGACGGCGCCGTTCTTCACCCAAGCATAACGAAGGGAGCTCGCGCAATCGGTGGCCGTGGACGGCTCCGCGATCATCCTCGACACGAGCGGGCCGGCTCCGTGCGCGTGAACAAGTGTTCTTCGCCTCGCTGGCTGCCTTCGGCCACGGCCACGGCCACGGCGACCGGGACGGGATTGCTCCGGCCTTGGACGCCACCAGGTGCTGGTCGGGTCTGTCTTCGCAATTTCGGCTCTGCCCCGTGGGCCCGAAATCGAAAGTGACCGCGGTTGCGGCCGTGCGATGTCACCATGTGCTGCGTTGGACCTGTCCACGCCTATGACTCTTCGCGGATTATCGAGAATACCCGCCGGTGGAGGACGTGAGCGGCGGGTCCTCGCCTCCGACGCGTCCGCCCGCCAGGTGATCGAGCTACGGCTCATGCAGGCTCGTGACATGTTCGAGATGCCGGAGACCGATCTGTTCTCCGAGCACCGCAACTTCCTCACAGGAGTGGACTTTTGCATCAGCGAGCTCCGAGGTCGTCGATCGTCCCGACCGGTCCGATTGCAGATCCGCCTCCCACCGGAGCAGATCGACGACGAGGTGGGCGAGCGTGTGTTGCGCACGCTCCGCAGGTACTGCAACCACCGCATCGGCTACAACGTGCGGGAAAGCCGTGCGCAACGCGTCGGGGGGGTAAGCGCGCTGCGGGTCGGTCTACCCGTCTGCGCCGTAGGACTCGGATTGACCGCAGCCGCCACCGGCATCCATCCTGCCGGCGGAGCCGTCCATCTGATTGCCGATCACCTTGGGTGGGTGTTGGCCTGGATTGGACTGTGGTTCCCCCTCGATCAAGTCATCTTCAATCCATTGGCGTACGGCCGAGAGAGCCGGGTGCTACGTCTCCTCGCCGACGCCGAGGTCGTCATCACTGCGCATCCGCTGACGCCGCTCGTCGCATCACCGACCCGGGATCCCGGTTTGCATTGATGTCTGAGCTGTCCGTTGCCCTCAGCACGCCCGAGGCTTTGGTGAAACGGTCGCATTGACGTCGCGGGTTGCCGTGCAGGGACGCTCGGTTTCCATGACGAGCGGCTCGCGTTGAGTAGATCCTGCGCTTGCACACTCAATCTCTCGCGTGAGGTCAAGGCGCCGGCACCCATGAGCGGTGCGCTGGTTAGGCCAACGCGAGCTGAATGGCCTTTTGCACGTGCAGCCGGGTGGTGTCGAATACCGGCACTGATGTGTCGTGTGGGCTGACGAGCAGATCGATCTCCGTGCAGCCGAGCAGGATGCCCTCGGCTCCGTCGTCTCAAAGCTGGTCACGCTGACGGCGATGAGCTGTTCTGCGTCGACGCCCGATGGGCTTCATGTTGATCTGCGGCCTTGGCCCACAGACGGCGCAGGCGCTCCGGGCCAAGCACCTCAGGGTCGATCCCGAAGACGTGACCTAGGACAGAGGCGAACGCCTGAGAACTCCTGACCACCTGACGGTCGCGACGGCCCGGGCCGTCGCTGGAGAGCGTGCGTGCGCGGAGGGTGACGATGCGATCGTCATGGGGCTGCTGCACGATGAGGGTCTGCACGAAGCTGGAGTCTGGTGACGTTGAGAGACGTTCGTGATGGGGCTGAAAGTCGGCGAGGGTTGCCGACGCGTCGGCGAACCAGAAGCCGGCCGAGGATCCGAACTCGTGTTGGCCTACCCACCAGCCGTCGCTCAGCCGCTCGATCTGGAAGGTGAATGGGCCCGCCCGGACCGAGCCTTCGCGCAGTGGCATCGGGTCCAGGGGGCCCTCCCCCCACCCGGCCTCGGCGATGAACAGTCCGGCGTCGGGAGTGTCCACCAGCAGGGCGAGGTGATTGGTCGGCGCGCCGGCGTCGTGCGCGTCCCGCGCGCCGACGATGCCCTGCCGGCGCTCGACCGCGAACCCGAGCGCCTCCAGCAGGCTCTGCAGCACGGTATTGGCCTCAAAGCAGTAGCCGCCGCGGCCGCCGCGCAGAACGCGCTTGACGAGCGCGAGCGGGTCCAGTGGCTCGGACTCGCCCAGCTGCACCGCGAGGTCTTCGTAGGGGACGTGTGAGACGAACGCCCGGTGCACAGCGCGGAGTCCCGTCGCGTCGGGAGCCGGTCTACCCGTGAGACCGATGCGCTGGAGCAGGCGGTCCCGCGTGATGTCGTCGAGCATTCAGCCGTAGCTTCTCGGATCGTGCTTGATCGCGCACGCTTGAGCCGCTGCACCGGCATGCTGACGAACTCCCGCACACCGACCCCAATCATGCGGCCGGCCCGCGGCAGGGTGGGCGCTCTTGGCGCGCGCGAGTCTCAAGGCTCGGCGACGGGCCGCGCCCGGCTCGCCGCCCGCACTGTCGGCCCCAGGCCGGCCCGATCGCTGTGACCGCGGCGGTGCCGGAGCTCGTGCGGCCCGACGGTCCCGTTGCCCTCCCAGACCGACGATCGGCTCCTCACCCCGCCCGCCGGTAGCGGATGTGCGTGGCGAGCGGAGAGTGGAGCACCTCGACCGGCTCGAACCCGAAGGAATCGACTCCGTCGAACAGCCGCTCGCCGGACCCGAGCAGGACAGGGGCCACGTCGAGCGAGAGTTCGTCGATCACTCCGGCGGCGAGCGCCTGACGAACGGTCGAGGCGCCGCCCGCGATGTCGATGCCATCCTCGCCGGCTCTGTCACGCGCCTGCGCGTAGGCGGCGTCAAAGCCTTCGGTGATGAAGTGGAAGCTCGTGCCGCCCTCCATCTCGATCGGCTCGCGGGCGTGGTGGGTGAGCACGAAGACCGGCGCGTGGTAGGGCGGCTCGGGGCCCCACCATCCATCCCAGTCCTCCTCCCACTCGCCGCGGATCGGCCCGAACATGTTGCGGCCCATGACGTAGGCCCCGCGCGGTCGCAGGAGCCAGCCCTTTGCCGTCGCGTCGGCGTCGTTCGCACGCTCGTCGCCCAGGTGCCAGCTATGGACCTCCCTGCCCCGCTTCCCCAGCGGATTCTCCCGGCTCTGGTCCGGCCCGGCGACGAAGCCGTCGAGCGAGATGGACATGTGGCATGTGGTTGGTGTCATGTGAACCAAGACCACCGCAGCGACGAGAAATCATCGGTGGGGAACGCCCTGGCGAAAGGTAGCGGTTGCCCGGGTCCGCGCGCCGAAAGCCGAGCCGGGGACACTGCTCGTTGGTCGCCGCTTCAACCCCACGAGCGCTACTGCGTCGTCTACCAGACACTCACCAGCGGAGTGCCCGTCAGTATCCATCGTGTCTCGTGATAACGGCGCAGGAGCGCCGAGTCACTCGATCACATCCAGCCGGCCGTAGGAGAGTTCGACACGGAGACCGCCGGCGCTCGCGATCTCGGCGATCTCCTCCGCGCGTTCTGCGCCCCCGGCCTGAAGGGCCAAGCGTGCGACCTCGCCCCGAACGCGCTTGGCCATGTGGGTGATCACGGTCCGCGTCCCGTCGGGCGCCTCGGTGAACCCGCGGACGGCGAGATGGGTGGCGCGGCGCGGCTGCCACGCCGCGGCATAGGAGCCGGAGCGCAGGTCGAGCACGAGCCCACGGTCGGGCAGGGCCGCGCGTAGCGGCCCGCGCCAATATCCGGCCAGCCCGCCGATGCCAGACGGCTTGGCGCTCATGTCGAGCCGGTAGGTGGGGATCCGGTCGCCGGGCCGCACGACTCCCCACAGCGCGCTGGCGATCAGCACCCCGTCCCACGGCAGGTCCGGGAGGCCGAGGGCCGCGAACAACACTCCGGTGTACAGCTCAGCCGCCGGGATCGCCGGAGCGGTGCGCAGCCTCGGGTCGACAGCGTCGATCAGCCGCTCGCGCGGCTCGCGGAGCCGTGAGTAGACAAGCGTCGAGAGGCCGGCGCGCCGACCGCGATCGGGCGACGCCTTGCCCTGGGAGGGGGGAGCAGCACCAGCACAGCCGACAGGCTAATGACCGCGAACGGGTGCGCTGAGCCGGGTGCACGCCTCGGCGCACGACCGCGTGATCGTCAACGGCTGGAACTCGGCCGTCGCCGAACGACCCCGGGTTGCGCTCCAGCACGCCGCCGAGATCGAAGAGGACCGCCCGCACCGACGTCGGGGATGAGCTCAGGGCGACGGCGCGCTGACCACGGGGCCGACCGGCGTGTGCTCGAGCCGGGCCGCGGCGCGTGCCCCCGCCTTGGCGCCGAGGAACCGGCTGACCAGGTGCACGGCGAGGTCAAGACCCGCCGCGGGTCCGCCCGCTGTCACGAGGCCTCCGTCGTCGACCACCCGCGCCTCGCTGTGGACCTCGGCGCCTGCCGCCGCCAGCGCCTCGAGCGCGTGCCGGTTGGTCACCGCTGGGCGACCGGTGAGCAGCCCCGCGGTCGCCAGCAGCATCGCGCCTGTGCAAACCGAAGCCAGGATCGTCCCGGCACCATGCAGGGCCGCGAGACGAGCCGGCAGATCGCTGTCGCCGGCCAGCGCGCGGGCACCCGGCCCGTCGTCGAACCAGCCCCCGCCCGGCACCACGAGCAGCTGCGGACTCTCGCCCAGCGAGGCCTCGATCGCGATCGATAGCCCGTGCGCGGAGTGGATCGTCGTCATCTGATCAGGAAAGGCGACCGGACGGACCGGGAACCCGGCCGCGGTGAGCACCTCGAGCGGTCCGACGGCGTCGAGGTCGTCGAAGCCGTCAAAGAAGAGGATCTCGGTGCTGGGCGCGGGCATGGGTGGATCGTGACGGGGTCGCGGGGCGGTGACAAGTGGCAGGAAGGCCATATATCAGCATGTTCCTGCCACTCCAATACGATGGGACCGATGAACGACCGACCATCGATCGGCTGGATCGGCACCGGCGTGATGGGGGCCCCGATGGCGGGTCACCTGCTGGACGCCGGCTACGAGCTCACCGTCTTCAGCCGGACCGCCTCGCGGGCCGATGACCTGGTGGCGCGCGGTGCTCGACGCGCCGACGGTCCGGCCGCAGCCGCCGAAGGTGCCGACATCGTCGTCACGATGGTCGGCTTTCCGGCCGACGTTCGCAACACAATCCTCCCCCCGGACGGTGCGCTCGCTGCGATGGCGCCCGGGACGCTGATCATCGACATGACCACGAGCGAGCCCACGCTCGCAGTGGAGATCCACGCTGCCGCCGCCGCTCGTGAGGTCGCGGCGCTCGACGCCCCGGTCTCGGGCGGTGATCTCGGGGCGCGTAATGCGGCCCTGGTCATCATGGCCGGCGGCGATCCCGAGGCGTTCGCGCGGGCCGAGCCGCTGTTCGCGGTCCTCGGGCGGACGGCGAGCTTGCAGGGCGGCCCCGGGACCGGGCAGCACACCAAGATGGTCAATCAGATCGCGATCGCCTCGGGAATGGTCGGCCTCTGCGAGGCGATGCTCTACGCCCGCCGGGCGAACCTTGATGTGGAGCGTGTGATCGACACGATCAAGGACGGTGCGGCGGGTTCATGGTCACTGTCCAATTACGGTCCACGGCTGCTGCGCTCCGATCTCGAGCCGGGCTTCAAGATCGATCATTTCGTCAAGGACCTCGGCCTCGCGTTGCTCGAAGCGCGGCGGATGAGGCTACCGCTGGTGGGAACCGCGCTGGCCGAGCAGCTCTACGTCGCCGCGCAGAGTCAGGGCTTCGGGCAGAAGGGCACCCAGGCGCTACTGGTGACGCTGGACCGGCTAGCCGGCGAGCGACCGATCAGCTGACCGCCAGGCTGGCGCGCGTCAGCCGACCGCCCGCAGCAGCGCCGTCGCCCCCGCGGCGAGCACGACAACCCCGATCAGCGGCACCCGCAGGGCCAGCGCGATCGCGGCCGTGGCGAGACCGGCGCTGCGCGCGTCGAGCACCACCGAGCGGTGCGGTCCGTCCACGGTCTCGGTCAGGACGAGTGCGGCCAGCAGCGCCGCCGGGAGGCGTGGAATGATCCGCGCCAGCGGCCCGGGCAGCTCGCGGCCGCCGAACAGCAGCGGGCCGATCGCCTTGATCGCAGCCGTGGTGAGGATCAATCCCCCGACGGTGATCCACACGGTGGTGCTCACCGATGCCTCCCCATCCCCGCGGCCAGAGCCGCGGCCAGAATCGGCACTCCGGCGGGCAGGACCGGCGTCAACAGCAGCGCGATTGTGGCTCCGATCGCGCTGGTCACGCGCGTCCCGGGGCGACGAAGCTCGGCAGCGAGCAGGCCGAGGAAGAAGGCCGGGAAGATGGCATCGAGACCAAGCGACTTCGGGTCTCCGAGCGCGCTACCGACGGCCAGCCCGATGATCGTCCCGGTCAGCCAGGTCACGTACTGCACGCCCGTTGCGCCGAGGAGCGCGGGGATGTCGAAGCGGCCTCCGCCACGGTTGGCCAGCGCCCAGGAGGCATCGACGAGCGCCTGCCCGCGCACCGCGCGGCCGAACGGTCCGTGACGCAGCGAGGGGGCGATGGCGATCCCCATCGGCACGAATCGGAGGTTGAGCAGGACCCCGGCGAGGATTGCGGTGAGAGCCCCCCCTCCGCTGGCGAGCACGGCCAGGGCGGCAAACTGCGCCGACCCGGCGAAGACGAAGGCGGACATCGCCAGCGTGGCCGGCACCCCGAGGACGGGCTTGGCCAGAACCCCAAAGGACGCCGACACAAGCAGGCCGGCGAGCGCGAACGGCAGACCGTCCCGCGCTCCCAGGCGCAGGCCCTTGCGGTGGGCCGCACGCGCACTCTGCTCGCCGTCCTGCATGCCTTCGTTCTTAGCAGCGTCCCGGCGGTTGGCCCAGCGGGTCAGCGGAGCGCGAGGACGCCTCAGGCGGTCAGCGCCTCTCGCCGGGGCGCGAAGAACGCGAGCGCCACGGTAACGGGGTCGTCCGCCGCGGCCAGCGACGCATATGAGAGCTCGGCGCCGCGGAAGCCCTCGGCCTGCCAGAGCTCGCCGGGCTCCGGTGCCTGCCAGGGCGCGACGTACAGATACGGCTCGGGATGAGTCTCGTCACCCGGGGACAGGCCGAAGGCGGCCCGGCCCCCGGCGCTCTCGGCCCCCAGTTCGAGCGCCATGTCGAAATGCTCGGGCCAGAGTTGAACGCGTGAGGGCTCCTCATCGGCGGCGCTGTCGGCCCGCAGGGTCTCGAGCACGCGCGTAGCGAGGCCGTAGAACTGGCCGATGAACGCGGCCGCCTCTTCGTCCACGGCGAGCGGTTCGTCGTCGAGGAGCGCATCGCCCGGCAGCCAGCCCGCGCCGAGCTGACGGCCCGCGGCGGCGAGCGTCGTGACCGGCGCGCTCCGCTCCGCTCCGCCGTCGACGACCACGAGCTCGGTGCCGTCGACCCGGACCTGCCGGTCGGGTCCGAAGAACGGCGTGCCAAACCCGCCTCGGGTCCAGCGCAGGCCGAACTTCCCGTTGACCCGGCGCCGCGCCGGCGCGAGCACGGACCCGGCGAGGCGATGCAGAGCGGTTCGCGTGGTGACCAGCGCCGGCGGCACGGGCGCCAGGCGCGGTGCCGCGGCCAGCCAGCGCGCGCCACACCAATCTGCGAGACCGGGGTCCTGGGCGGCGAGATCCGCCCACGTCACGTCACCGCCGGGGAGTGGTGACACCACCGGGCGCTCTGCGGTGGCATCACCGTGCGCGACCGGATCGTCGGCATACCACGGTGGCTGGTCGACCGCCGGTGGCGAGGACTCGAGCACCCGTACCTCGTAGCGGCCGCCGAGCCGGGCCTCGGCTTCGGCGCGCGGATTCATGTCAGGATCAGAGGCTACCGCCGGCCCCGACCTCGGCATCGTCGAGCATCACATTGAACGTGGTGGCGAACCCGAGGGCCACACTTCCGGTGACCGCGACGATATTCGTCGCCCGGGCCGCACTCGTGAGCACGTTGTCGCTCTCGTCGGTGGTCGGGTCGGTCGTTTGCGGCGAGCGGCCCCTGTACGGCGACGCGCCGGTGAGAACGCGGCGGTTGTCGGCGTCAGCGAAGAAGATCTGGGTCGTGTACCCGGCGATCGTGTGCCCGGCGCTCGAGAGGCGCCGCACGCGGACGTGAATGTGGATCGCGCGTCCCGTGTACCAGCCCGGCCAGATCGTGCGAAAGCTCGCCCGTCCGGCCGCTGGGCGCGGATGCACGCCGCGATCGCGGCCCGTGATCTGGTAGCCGCGCAGAAAGTTCTCCCCGCTCGTGTTGCCGGCGCTGGTGCCGCCACCGGTCTGCTGCTGGGATTCGTCGGAGTACAGACCATGACCGTTGGCGTGCCAGATGTCGACCGCAACCCCGGACAGCGGCCGGCAGCCGCGGGTGGAGTCGTAGAGGTTGATCGTGAGGTCAAGGCGAACGCCGGCCTGGGGAGCGGTCCCGGCCCCGGCACTGTTGGCGCGGACATCGAAGCGGCGTAGCCGCTCGTTGACCCAGTACGGGCCCTCGGTGAGCTCGGGGGTCAGACGCGCGCACCGGCCGGCGGCGAGGGCGGGCGCGGCGTCAATGGCACCGACCGTGGCTGGTGCGAGGACCAGGCCGGCGCCCGCGACACCCGCGGCCCGCAGCGCCTGGCGGCGGGTCAGGTCAGACGGATCAGGCAGCAAATCGTGGCGGTCGGGCACGGGTCGGGGCTCCGGAGGTCGTGGGGTGGCATGACGTGACGGGCACCGTAGTGACGGGCCATAAGTGACCCGTCGGAGCAGCGTAGGCGGACGGTCAGCACGCCCCGGTCGCGCAGCCGGGCGGAGGGTGTCAGGCGGCGGTGGAGGGAGCAGCGCCACACACGCGCAGGCCGAAGTGGGCCGCCAGTGATGCGGTTGGCGCAGCGCGCAGCGACGCCTCCTCGCGTGCGATCGACGAGGCGTCGCCCCGGTGCGCGGCCACCGCCAAGGCGGCGTAGTCGCCGACCGCGGTGTCGAACGCGGCCAGGAAGGCGGCCAACTCCGCTCGCTCTCCGGGACCCGCGGGAGGGCGCCGCAGCCGGCGGAGCTCGACGGCCTCGCCGCGCAGCACGGGCACGACCGCGTCCAAATAGGCCCCCAGGGCTCGTGTTCCCGTCCCGGACGGCGCCGCGATGGTCCGGGTGTGGCGCAGGGCGCTCGCGCAGATCGCGTCGGCGCGCGCCAGGAAATCCCGTTTGGTCACGACCGCATCACCACAGGCAGCGATTGTGAGCCCGAGGCATGCGGCGGCGAGCGATAAGGCCAGGACACGCACCGGGCCAACATACACGTGCGATATAGGTGATCCCCGTGCCTATGCACTGCCTATATAGTGGCGCGATGAGCGACATCTCCTTCTCTCCGGAGCCGCTTGCGCGCGATGGCCGTCGCCCGCGGACCGGTCACCGGCGCGGACCGCTGATCGCCGTCCTCGCGCTTCTCCTCGTCGGGGTGCTCGCCCCGGCGGCAGCCCGAGCCGACACGCCGTCGACCCTCACCGTGATCGGGACCAGTGATGTCAGCGACTCGGGGTTGATGGCCAACGTGCTGCAGCCGGCCTTCACGCAGGCCCATCCCCAGTACACCTTCAAGTACATCGGGACGGCGACCGGCACGGCGATCAGCCAAGCCGAGAGCGGCGCGGCCGGCGCCAGCGCCCTGATCGTGCACGCCGCCTCGCTGGAGAACCAGTTCGTGGCCGGCGGCTTTTCCGCTGAGCAGTACGGCCGGGCGATCTTCACCAATGACTTCGTGCTCGCCGGCGCGACCCGCGACCCCGCCGGGGTCGGGACCGCCGGCGCCAACAACGTCGCCCAGGCCTTTGCCGATGTCGCGACCGCCGGTGCCGCGGGCACAGCCACCTTCGTCTCGCGCGGCGGGACGCCCGGCACGACCGTCGAGGAGCACAAGCTGTGGGCGCTCGTGCTGAGCTCCGGCCTCGCGCCGTCCAGTCTGCTGCTGTGCGAGGTCAACGCCACCAGCGGTGGTGGCGACACGCCGATCGCCGCCGGGCACGGCGTCACCGGCTCCGGTCAGCCGTGCCCGAACAGCGGGGCCCTGCCGACCGGGTCAGCCCTGCCGTCCTGGTACGTGGCGACGGGCCTCACCCAGGGCCCGAACGTCGTCGCCGCCAACAGCTGCAACTTCCCCAACGGTGGCTGCTACGTGCTGACCGACCGTGGTACGGATGACTTCCTCGCCTCGGGTACCGATCCTGCGGGCTCGATCCCGAACCTGAAGATCGTCACCCGGGACGACAGCGCGAGCGCGCCCGGCGGCGCCAACGAGTTGATCAACTACTTCCACAACTATTCGATCAACCCCAACGCGCCGAACGAGACGGTCAACGTGGCCGCCGCGCAGGCCTGGGCCGACTTTCTCACCGCGCCGGGCACCCAGGCCCTCGTGGCGCAGTACCTGGCCCACACGAGTGATCCCGGAGGCGCGCCGTTCAAGCCCGACGCATCCCCGATCCTCAGCCCCCCGGCCGGGCTTCCCCGGACCTATCGCGCGGGCCGGCCGGTCACGTTGACCGGGACGGTGACCAATGCCGAGCCGGGTTTCCCCCCTCTCAACCAGGTCAAGGTCCTCCTCGGCCAGGCCGGGGGCAATCTCCTGGTGCCGGTGACGAGCGCGCTGACCTCGGCCACGGGTGCCTATCGGATTCGCTTCACGCCGGCCGCGACCGGCAGCTACGTCGTGTCCACGCCGGCGATCGCCAAGGTCGAGGACAGCTCCCTGACCCCTGTGTTCGGGGATCTGCTCTCGCCGGCCGCCACCACGCTCGCTCGCGTGACCGTGCACGGCACGGTCACCGACCTGCGGGTCAACGCGGGGGCTGGTCGCGCGCTCTTCCTCGGGTCCGTCGCGCCGGGCTTTGCCCACATCAAGGGCCTGGTCGTCGTCACGGCCCGCCGGGGCAACCGCGGGGGCTACCGGACGGTGGCCACCGATCGACTCGCCTCCGGTGACGGGAACTTCGCCGTGGACGTGCCTCTGTCCGCGGCGCACTGGCAGTTCCGGGCCCGCTTCCAGGATCCGGGCCAGCTCGTGGCCAGCGCCACGCGCTCGGTGCGCGCCGCCGTCGGTCCTCGGGCGACTGCGCTCGTGTCGCGGTTCTCGGCGCGGGTCAGAAGCGGACGTGTGACCGTGCACGCCACGCTGCGCCCCGCGGCCGGGGCCGCCGGGAGCAAGGTCGTGCTGCTCGCGCTGCGGACGTCCGGCACCTCGGCTCGGTTCATCACGGTCGGCCGGACGACGGCCCGACCGGGGATGCGGACGGTGACCCTCCGCGGGTCGCTGCGCCGTGGCTTCCGGTGGGTGCTCGTGCTCGAGCGGAGCGCTCGCGGGCAGGCCACCAGTTACACGCCCCAGGTGACGATCAACGTCCGCTAGTCGCTCCGCGCCGGTGCGCCGGCTCTCAAGGGTCATCGCGGCCGGGGTGGCACTTCTCGGCGCGCCGGGCGCCGGCCTGATCGCTCCCGCCTCCGTCGCCGCGGCCGACCCGGCGGTCGTGTCGGCGACGATCTACACCGGCAGCCAGGCGGGGATCGTTAGCCAGACGGTGACCGTCGGGGCCCTGAGCAACTGCCCCACCTACAGTGGCGCAAGCCCGTTCCTCCTCGATCCGAGCGGCATTCCCTACCAGCCGGCGCCGGGTAGCTCATGGTCACTGGACACGATCGTGGAATGTGGGCTGCGAATCCCCGCGGCCTCGCTGACCGACGTCGCGGTGCAATCGCTCCAGCACGGTTTCGAGATGCCGCTGTCTCCCCCTGACCTGACCGACCCCAGCCGTTACCAGGATCCGACCGCCCCGGGGGCGCTGCCGGTCATCTCGCTCGACGGCGGACAGAACCAGGTCACCTACGCTCGCCCCGAGCGCTCGCCCGGCGATGCCAACGCCGGGGACAGCGTCACCGACGGCGGACCGGTATCGATCGCCGTGTACGAGACGGTGCCGCCGCTGCACGTGCGGGCCTCCGCTCATCGCCTGTCGGCGAGCTCAACCGCGCTCACGGTGCGGTTCGCGGCCACCGTCACGGACGCCGCCGGTCACGCGCTGGCGCCGACGGGACTGAGCTGGAGCTGGAGCTTCGGTGACGGCGCCGGCTCGGCCGTGGCGGCGTCCACGCACAGCTTCCCGCTCGGCGGCTGGTTCGTCACGGTCACGGTCACCGACCACGCCAACGGGACCGGGGGGACCGACACAATCCCCGTGACCGTGGACTCCCCCGCCCTCACCGCGCCCCCACGAACCGACGGGGCGCGGGCACCCACCGCGCGAGCACGTCGCCGTCGGGCGCCGTCACCGGCCCCATGGCCGCTCATGGCCGGACCCCGCACGCGCCCACCCGCCACCGGTCCAGTCCGGCGCCACCGCGACCCTCCGCGGGGGGCAAGCCACGACCACCGCACCACACCACAGCCACGACACCTCCGGCCACGACTCCGCCGGCCACGACGCCACGGCCACGACCGCCCGGCGCGACGACCGCGCCGCCGGCGGCCACTCCGTACCGGCGCGACCCCCTCACGCGGGCTCGGCCCCCCACCATCGTGCGCCCCGGTCTCGCCGGCGTCGCCTGCGCAGGATCACACGGGTTGGGTGGCACCGCCGGCCGGATCGTCCGTGGCCTGCTGATCGCGGACGTGACCCCGGTCACCCCGGCCGCCAGCCGGCTCGTCCAGGTGGACCCGGCCCCGCGTCCGCGCCTGCGATCGTGCGGGCGGCGACGCGCACCCCGGCCGGGCTCAGTGGCCTCGATCGCCATCGCGCTGATCGTCGCCCTGTTCGCACTCGGAGCCGGCCGGGAGCTCCGTGGCCGGCGGCGCTGGCGTGAGCTGCGCGCCGCCCCCTGACCGGGCCGGCCACACCGGCGCGCCTGACGTGCTTCGATCCCGCGTATGAGCACCCGTGACATCGACCAGGCGATCTTCCACGTCGCCAGTGCGCTTCAGGTTCCGGTGCTCGATCCTTGCGCTTCTCGCGCTCGCGCTCGTGGTGTTCGAGCTCGGCAGCTTCCTCGTCGAGCTGCGCAGGCGGCGCGGACGCCGCTTCCCGGTCCTGGCCGCCAACGCGGAGGCCGCCCGCCGGGCGCTGGCCGGCGGGGATCGTGACGCCGCCGCGACCGCGGTGAGTGACGTCGCGCGCAGTGCCACGATGGCCGACACACTCGCCTTTATCGTGGCCCACGCACGCACCGCGGGCGGCGAGCATCAGCTCAACAAGGCGCTGGCCGATTTTGACTTCGCCGCCCAGCGCCGCCTCGGGCGCACCCGGATGCTCGTTCGGGCCGGGCCGGCCCTGGGTTTGATGGGGACCCTGATCCCTCTGTCGCCGGCCCTGACCGGGCTGGCCAGCGGGGACACCGCGACACTCAGCCACGATCTGCGGATCGCCTTCAGCGTCACCGTCGTCGGCCTGCTGATCGGGGCGGTGGCCTTTGGTCTCTCCCTCACCCGGGACCGGCTGTACGGCCAGGACCTGTCGGATCTTCAGTACGTAGCCGCGGTGATCGACGACCCGCGCCCCGTCGACCCGCTGCCCGCGCCGGCGACATCGTGATCTCGGTCACACCGCGGGCCCATCACGGCGACGATCGCGCGGGCGATCCCCTCGATGGGTTGGTCAACCTGTTCGATCTCGGGATCGTGCTGTCGGTCGCGTTCCTGCTCGCCGCGCTCTCCTCGCTGCACCTCGGGGCGGCGATCACGCGCCATGGGCTGCAATCGAGCACGGTCCGAGAGATCCAGCTCAGGCCCGGGCAGAAGCTCGCACCGCTTCCGACCCCCGGGGCGCGCACGATCGGCCGCGGGACCCAGGCCGGAGTGGTCTACCGGCTCGCCAACGGCCAGCTCGTGTACGTGCAGAACCCACCGGCGCGCCGGCGCTGATGAGCTTCCTCTGGCACCAGCTGCGCGCGGCCTTCCCGCTCATCGCCGGCCAGGACGGCTACATCCTCGACGTCACCTGGGTGACGATCCGCGTCGCCCTCGTCTCGACCACGGCCGCGCTGGTGATCGGACTCCCGGTCGCGCTGGCGCTGGGTCTCGGCCGTTTCCGGGGCAGGCGGGCGTTGCATCTGCTGGCCAACGCCAGCCTCGCCGTACCGCCGGTCCTGGCCGGCTTGGGCGTGCTCATTCTGCTGCTCCCGCGGGGCGTGTTCGGCTCGCTGCACCTCGCCTTCACGCTCGGCGCCGTGTACATCGCGCAGACGGTGCTCGCGCTGCCCTACGTCGTCGCACTGTCCGCGGCCGCAATCCAGGCCCTGCCGCCCGGGCTCCTGCACCAGGCGCGTCTGCTCGGCGCCGGTCGCCGCCAGCTGGCCGTGCTCGCCCTACGCGAGGCCCGCATCGGGGTGCTCGCGGCGGTGATCGCCGCCCTCGGGTCGGCGCTGTCAGAGGTGGGGGCGGTGGTGATCGTCGGCGGCAACATCCAGAACTACGACCAGACGCTGGCCTCGGCGATCCTGCAGCAGATCAATGATTATGCCGGCTACTCCTACGCGCTCGGGCTGGGGATCGTGCTGCTCGCACTGGTCCTCTTCCTGATGGCCGGTCTGACCCTCCTGCAGCAGCGCGACGCCGGCGTGCGGCTGCGCTTCCGGACCGGCTGATGGGCCTGCTCTGGGACGTCCTGACTCGCTCGGTGCCACTGATCATCCATGGCGATCGGACGCTGTGGAGCGTGATCGGGTTCACGCTCGAGGTGGCCTTTGTGGCCACCGGGGCGGCGGCGGTGATCGGGCTGCCGCTCGCGCTGGCGATCGGGCTGGGCCGATTTCGGGGGTGCCGACTGCTGCATCTCCTCGCCAACGCCAGCCTTGGCCTGCCGCCCGTGCTCGTCGGCCTGGTCCTGTTCCTGATCTTCGTCCCTCAGGGACCGCTGGGATCCTTGCAGCTGCCCTTCACCCGGAAGGCGGTACTGATCGCCCAAACGGTCCTTGCGCTGCCCTACGTGGTCGCACTCGGTGCCGCCGCGGTCCAGGGCTTGCCGCCGGGGCTGTTGCATCAGGCGCGCGCTCTCGGAGCCGGCCGCGCCCAGGTCGCGCTGCTGGCCCTGCGTGAGGCGCGCATCGGGGTGCTGGCGGCGGTGATCGCTGCGATGGGCACGAGCTTGTCCGAGGTCGGGGCGATCGTGATCGTGGGCGGCAACGTGTACGGATATGACCAGACACTGGCCAGCGCCGCCCTCTACGACGCCAACGCCGCGCACTACGAGCAGGCCGTAGCCACCGGAATCGTGCTGATCGGACTGATCATCATGCTGATGGGTGGACTCGGTGTCCTGCAACAGCGTGAGGGAGGGCTCGGCCTTCGCTTCCGAACGACGGCATGACCGAACGGATGCCGGAGCCGTCAACGGTGCGGCTGACCTGCCGCGGGTTGACGGTGCGGCGGGGCGCGACCGAGGTGGTGCGCGGTGTGGATCTGTCTCTGTACGCCGGCGAGGTGGTCGCCCTGCTGGGCCCCAATGGCGCCGGCAAGAGCACTCTGCTCGACGCCCTGGCCGGTGCGCTGACGCCGGCCGCCGGCGAGGTGACCCGCACCGGGCGCGTGGCCCTCGCGCTCCAGAGCCCGGATCTGGCCCGCCGCTCCGTGCTGGCCAACGTGACGCTCGCGCTGGGCTGGTGGGGAGTGCCGCGCCGAGAGCGCGAGCCTCGTGCGCGCGAGGCCCTCCGCGCGATCGGGGCTGAGCATCTTGCCTCTCGCGCTGCTGTCGCGCTGTCGGGTGGCGAGCGTCGGCGCGTCCACCTGGCGCGGACGCTCGCGCTCGCCCCGGATGTCTTGCTGCTTGACGAGCCCTTCGCGGGCCTGGATCCCGAGGCCCGGGCCGGGCTCCTGGAGGACGCTGCCGCGGCGATCCGCCGGCCCGGTCGCGCGACGCTTGTGGTCGTCCATGACCGGGCGGAGGCGTGGGCCCTGGCCGATCGGCTGCTGATCATGATCGACGGCGAGCTCGTCGCCGTGGGTCCGCCCCGGGATTTGCTCGAGCGCCCGCCGAACGAGAGCGTCGCGCGCTTTCTCGGGTTCGACGGAAGCCTGTCGGTTCCCGGCGGCCGGCTGCTGACGCGGCCAGCTCACGTGATCATCGATCCGGCCGGAGATCGCGCGGGGCGCGTCGTGCGGGCGATCCCACTCGAGGACGGAGCTCGGCTGGAGCTGTCGCTCGATGCCGGTCACGTGTTCGCGCTCGCGCCCGTCCCTGGCCCGCGAGTGGGAGAGCGTGTGCGCTTCCGGGTGCAGGGCGGCGTCCGCGTCGACGCCGACAGCGGCCCGTCGGACGCTGAGGCGGAGCGCGGTTCGTGCTCCTGACCCTGGCCGCACTCGTGTTCCCGCTCGGGCTCGACACGTTCGCCGTGGCGGCTGCGTGCGGAGCACTTGGCGTGGCCCCGGCGCGTCGCGGTCGCCTCGCGCTCTGGTTCGCGGTCTTCGAGGGTGGAATGCCGTTGGTCGGGTTGGCGATTGGCCGGCCGTTCGGCCACGCTCTCGGCGCCGGGACGCAATACGTCGCTGCCGCGATCCTGCTGAGCTCCGGGATCTGGGCCGTGTGCGGTGACGACGACGATCCGCAGCGGCTCGGCCGGCTGGCCGGCCGGTGGGGAACCGGGGCCGTGTTGCTCGGCCTCAGTATCAGCCTCGACGAGCTTGCGATCGGACTGACCGTCGGCCTGCTGCGGGCCCCGGTTGTGCCCGTGATGGTGCTGATCGCCGCTCAGGCCGTGCTCGTCACCCGCCTTGGGCTCGCCGTCGGCCGGCGGCTCGGGGAGCGTATCCGCGAGAGTGCCGAGCGGCTGGCCGGGACGACTCTGATCGCGCTTGCCCTCGGGATGATCGCTGACCGCCTCGTGGCGTGAACGTCCCGCGCCGGCCGCAGATCCAGGAGCCCAACGACCGCAGAACTCAGTCAGCTCGAGACGTCGGTGACCACGACCTCGGGGATGGTCACCGCCAGCGACTGCGGCGTGACCGGGAACACGGTGTCGGGTGTGCCACCGGCCGCGCGCGCCTGGTCCGCGCTGGCCGGGGTCAGCCCGAGGCGCTGCGCCGCGACGCGCCGGTCACCGGCGCAGAGCACGACCACCGGCTCGTCACCACGCACGAAGACCAGGGACTTGACGATCTGACCGACCTCGCAGCCGAGCGCCGCGGCGGCCTGCGCGGCCGTGCGTGCCGTGGCCGGAGCGGTCTGAACCGCGATCTCCAGGCCCATCGCATGCAGGCGCTCCTGCAGGCGAGCCGCGGTCGGGTGGATCGCTGCCACGCTAGCCCTCGTACCGCCGTGAGCCGTTGAGGCCCAGCCGGGCCGGCAGCTCGGTCAGGTTGTCGATGAGCTCGGCGCCCGCGCCGCGTAGCCGCTCGGGATCGCTGTCGGCCCCGTAGCCGATCACACGCATTCCGGCCGCAACGGCTGCAGTCACGCCGACCACCGTGTCCTCGACCACCGTCGTGTGATCCGGAGGCGTCCCCATCACGCGTGCCGCGTGCAGGAAGAGATCGGGGTGGGGCTTGCCTCGCTTCACGGAGTGGGCTGAGAACACCGCGTCCTCCCCGAACAGGGAGCGCAGTCCCGTGAGCCCGAGGGTCAGTTCGGTCTTGGACCGCTTGCCCTGCGAGGCGACGCAGACGGCGATGCCGGCCGCGCGGATCGCGGCGACGGTCTCGGCCGCTCCGTGAACCGGCCTGAGCTCGCGCTGGAACGCCTCGGCGCGGGCGTCCTCGAAGTCCGGCACGAAGCCTGGGGGCAGCGTGGTGCCGAGGGCCTGCTCGGCGTGCTCGAGCACGTCCCGGATGTGCAGCCCCTTGTAGGTCGCGACGGCCTGCTCCGGGGTCGTCGGCAGTCCGGCGCGGGTCAGCGCTCGGGCCAATACCGCGTTCGACAGCGGCTCGCTGTCGACCAGGACGCCATCGCAGTCGAAGATGACGAGATCGACCGGGCGTTGGATCACGGGCACAGGCCGATCGTAGTGACGCTTTCCGGCCAGCCCGCAGGCACCGCGCAGCGCTGTCATGATTGCCCGTGAAACCGAACCGAAGTTCGGAATTCCGGTGGACCCGCGCCGAGCCCTGCTCGGGTGGCGGCGAGGTCCAAGCTCATGAAGCCGTTTCAAGACATCACTGATCCGAGCGTCGCCAAGGCCCTCGCCCACCCGCTTCGGTCCCAGATCCTGGCCGCGTTGGAAGAGCGGACCGCCAGCCCGAGTCAACTCGCGGCGGAGCTCGACGTGCCCCTGGGGGTGCTCAGCTATCACGTCCGGCGGCTCACCGCGCTGGGCTTCCTGAAACTCGTCAAGCGCGTTCCGCGCCGCGGTGCGGTTGAGCACTACTACGCGGCGACGACCAAGCCGCGGATCACCGACCAGGCGTGGGGTGCGATGCCGTCGGGGGTCAAGGACGCGATGCTGAGCACGTCTCTGAACTCGCTCGGCAATCATCTCGCTGAGGCGGCCGCCGCCGGTGGCTTTGATCTGCCCGAGGCGTGTCTGAGCCGCCAGCGCTTTCGCCTTGACGCGCAGGGGTGGACTGAACTCGCTGCCGAGCTGGAAGCGTGCACCAAGCGGATCGAGGCGCTCGAGCGTGCCAGCGAGGGGCGGCTGGCGCAGGATGGTGCCGGAAGGACACAGGATGCTGCCGGGCTGACACCGGATGCTGCCGGGACCGCCGCCGGGTCACCGGATCCCGAGAGTGCCACGGTGGTCATGCTGCTGTTCCGCTCGCCTCCGGAGCACAGACCGGCCTGAGCGTCCCCGTTCGCGGGAGCCTTACCGTGGGCTGTCTGCCTTGTCCCCTCTCCGGTCGTTCAATCGTCCTCTGAGTCCAGGCCCACTTTCCGAGAAGGAGGCACCATGAAGTACGCCCTGCTGGTCTACTCAACTCCCGGCTCGCACGATCTCCCCGAGGCGGAGTTCGCGGCCGTGATGCGCGACTACGAGGCTGTGCGTGACCAGCCGGGATTCGTCGCCAGCGCCCAGCTGCACGCACCGGACATGGCCACCACCCTGCGGGCCGGTGACGGCGAGACACTGACGACGGACGGCCCGTTCGCCGACACCAAGGAGGTCTTCGGCGGGTACTACGTCTTTGATGTGGACGACCTCGACACCGCCTTGGAGATCGCCCGGCGCATCCCGGTGCTGCGGCTCGGTGGTGCGGTCGAGGTGCGGCCGGTGATCGGTGGGGCGGAGTCCTGATCGAGGAGGTCTTTCGCGACGAGTGGGGGCGGATCGTCGCCTCGCTGATCGGCTTCCTCGGTGACTTTGACCTCGCCGAGGAAGCCGCTCAGGAGGCGTTCGCGATCGCGGCCGAGCGGTGGCCCACCGAGGGCGAGCCCGCCGAGCCGCGAGCCTGGCTATTGCTCACCGCCCGCCGCCGCGCGATCGACCGGATCCGCCGCGACCGCACGCTGCGCGCCAAGCTGCCGCTGCTGGCGCACGGCGAGGCGGTCGCCGGGGACGTTGATACGACCGTGAGTGACAATCCCGAATCGCCCGTGATCGCCGACGAGCGCCTGGAGTTGGTGTTCGCCTGCTGCCACCCGGCGCTCGCCACTGACGCCCAGGTGGCGCTGACCCTGCGCACCCTGGGCGGCCTCACCAGCGACGAGATCGCCCGTGCGTTCCTCGTCTCGCCCGAGGCGATGAAGCGCCGTCTCTCTCGGGCCCGCGCCAAGATCCGGGTGGCCGGGATCCCGTTCGCGGTTCCGGCACCGGAGCGGCTGCCGGAGCGGCTCGCGGCGGTCCTGGCGGTGATCTATCTCGTCTTCAACGAGGGTTATGGAGGGCGCGGGGACCTGGCCACAGAGGCCGTGCGGCTGGGTCACGTGCTCAGCGGCTTGCTGCCCAGCGAGCCCGAGGTCGCAGCGCTGCTGGCCTTGATGTGCCTGCACGACTCGCGCCGCGACGCCCGCTTTGCCGACGGTGAGCTCGTCCGGCTGGCCGATCAGGACCGCTCGCGATGGGACCCGACGCGGATCGAGGCCGGACGGGCGGCGCTCGCACGCGCCCGAAGGCTGACGGGCGACCGGGGGTCCTACCGGCTGCAGGCCGAGATTGCCGCCGAACAGCTGCAGGCCGCGCCGGACTGGTCACAGATCGCCGCCCTCTACGGTGAGCTCGCCACCCTGACCGGCTCGCCGGTCGTGCAGCTCAACCGCGCGGTGGCCGTCGCACAGGCCGGCGCGCCCGACGCCGCGCTGGCGATCGTCGACGCGCTGAACCTCGACGGCTACCGCTATCTGCATTCCACGCGCGCTGAGCTGCTGGCCCGTCTCGGCCGCGGCTCCGAGGCGCGAGATGCGTATGACCGCGCGCTCGCGCTCGCCGTCGATGACCGTGAACGGCGGTTTCTGGCGCACCGGCGCGACGCGCTGCTCGGCGCCTGACCGACGCCGGCGTCGCATCCGGACCGCCGCCGGCAAGCGCGTGCCCGCCTCCGCCCCGTCAGTCCGGGAGCAACGGCACCCAGGGTCCTGGATCGCGCCCGACCAGGGCTCCGCGTCCGATCGCCGCCGAGCCGAACCGTTCACGGACCGAGTCGAGCGTTCGGTCCAGTTCGGCGGCACGGTCAAACGGGAGCGCGAGCTGGATCCGGTCCTCGTCACAGAGGTTGGTCAGCGCGACTCCGATCAGGGTCAGTCCCCGCCGCGCGATCAACTCGCGGGCGGCCCTGAGCAGATCCCGGACGACGGCGAGGATCACCGCCGTCCGGGTCGTCGCCTCGGCAAGCGTTCGCGACCGGGTCGCCCGTGCGAAATCGTCAAATCGCAACCGCAGCACCACGGTTCGGCACGCCCGCCGCGCCGCGCGCAGCCGCCGCGACACCCGGTCCACGAGCGTCATCAGCACTGCCTGGATCTCCCCCGGCGCCCGCGCCCGCCGTCCGAGCGCTCGCTGGGCCCCGATCGACCGACGCCGCCTCCGGGGCGCAACCGGCCGGGGATCGCGATTGTGCGCCAGAGCGTGCAGATGGCGTCCCGACGCCCGGCCGAGCATCGTGACCAGGTCCTGCTCGTCCAGGGCCGCCACCTGGGCGACGGTGGTGATCCCATCCGCGTGCAAGCGCGCGGCGGTCACTTTGCCCACGCCCCACAGCCGCTGCACCGGCAGCGGATGCAGGAAGGCGAGCTCGGCGCCCCTGGGGATGATGAGCAGGCCGTCCGGTTTGGCCACGCCGCTGGCCACCTTGGCCAGAAATTTCGTCCCGGCGAGCCCGACCGTGATCGCCAGCCCGACCCGCTCGCGCACCTCGGCACGCAGCGCCACCGCGATCTCGCGCGGTGAGCCGATGATGTGCTCAAGCCCCCGGACGTCGAGGAACGCCTCGTCGATCGACAACGCCTCGACGAGTGGCGAAAAGCGTTCGAACACGGCGAAGACGGCGCGGCTGGCCTCCGTATACGCCGACATGCGGGGGGCGACGACGACGGCCTGAGGACAGAGCCGGCGCGCCTGTGAGCCGCCCATCGCCGTTCGCACGCCGCAGGCCTTCGCCTCGTAACTGGCCGCGAGCACGACCCCGCCGCCGACGATCACCGGCCGCCCCCGGAGCACCGGATCGTCGCGTTGCTCGACCGAGGCGTAGAAGGCATCGAGGTCGGCGTGCAACACAGTTGGCCCGCGACAGAACACGAACGTATGTTCGCTCGCGCGCCGGACGGAAAACGAGCGTGATCAACGAGGCCCCACTCAGGGAGCGCGCCCCCGGGGTTACGGCGCGCCGGAGCGGGTGCGCATTTCGGCCCCTCGTTGCGCGCCGATCGCAGCCGCTCCGAGCACGGGAAGCCCGTCGGCCAGGCCGACGGTGAAGCCGGCCGCGAAGGCGTCGCCGCAACCGTAGTCATCCTGAGGCTCGCCGGGCGTCGGGACCGTCGGCCAGCGTCCCTCGGACTCCCCCCACCAGCGACCCCCGGCCGCGCCCTCCGTCTCGACCATCAGCCGCGTACGCTCGCGCAGGCGGTGAGACCAGTCCAGCTCGTCGCTGTCCCCGGCGCTGTACACGAGCGCGTCGATCGTGACCGCGCCATCGTGCAACCCGTCGCGGGCGCGTGGAGTCGCCACGAGCGTCCCGGCACGGCGCGCCTGCTGGACCGCTCCGGCGTCTCCGGCGGTGAAGTAGACGCCGGCCGTGTGTTCGAGACGATCCCACTCCAGAGGGTCGGCGGCGTGCGGCTCCAGCCGCTCTCCGAGGGTGATGATCGTTCGCTCACCGGCGGGTTCGAGCAGCGTGACGACCCGGCGAGTGGGCACGTCGCGCCACGCCGCCTGAACGGTGACGCCGGCCGCGCGCAACTCAGCCGCCGCCGCCTCACCATCCGCGTCGCGCCCGAGCGCACAGAAGAAGTCCACCTCGGCCCCAAGCTCGGCCATCACCACGGCGGCGACCACGGCTCCTCCGCCCGCGTGCGCGAAGCCGGCCCGGGCATCGGTGACCGAGCCGCGCTCGGGAAAGCGCGCAACGCGCAGAAACTCAACCCACTCGACGTGCCCGACCACCGCGACCCTAGTCACAGCTCCGAAAGGCTAGTGGACCCGTGTCACCATTACCCGACCGGTGCGGCCGTCGCCGCGCGTGCCGCCGGCACCTGGCGGACCTGCGCGGGGAGGAACGGAAGCAGGCCCCGGCGCACGTATAGTGCGCCGCCCCGGACCATCGCGCGGCGTACGGCCGCGGGTGGCAGCGGCGCGAAGCCATACTGGCGGCGAATCACATCGGGGAGCAGGGCGACGGTGATGAAGTTGACTGTCTCGAGCAGCGGACGAGCCAGGTTGGGGACCGGCGGCTCGAGCACGATCGAGCGCGCTCGCCGACGCGCCCAGTCACCGACGGTCAGCTCATCGGAGGCGAGCATGTCGTGTCCGTAGGTCTGAAGCTCCGCGAGGCTGGCCGGCATCTCGGTTCGTGCCAGCCCGAACAGCTCGCCCAGGATCTTGTAGTCCTCCCAGAGGGCGACCTGCTGGTCAGGTGTCAAGCGTCCGACGTAGGTCCGGTAGACGAGGATCGACGAGTCGATCAGCGTGTAGAGAATCCACATGAGCAGCCGAGGGTCATCGGCCCGGTAGGGCGTGCCGGCGGGGAACGGGCCGACCGCGTCGGGCAGTCGGCCCCGCACGGTGCCGTGCATGGCGCGCACGCGCCGGGTCACCCGGTCGGCCTCGCGCCGCGGCCCGAACGTGATCAGGCTCATCACCTCGGCCGTCCGGGCGAGGCGGACGTACGGATCGTCGAGCGCGCCGGAGTGGGCGAGCAGTCCCGCCACGGCGAGGGGGTGAGCCGCCTGCATGAGCAACGCCCGGGGGCCGGAGAGCGCAACCGCACGCTCACCCTGAACCTTGCGGATGATCGAGCCAGGGCCGAAATAACCCTCCCCGCCGGAGGGCTTAGCGACTGTGGAGCGAGGTGGAGAGGATGCGGGCATATACGTAATGTGTAGCTTAACCTCAACAGCATGTTATAACCTGGGCCTTGTTCTCCCGGCTCGACGACGGGTCCGGCATGCGCGCAAACGGGAGCGGGTTGAATATGCGTGAAACGGGTAAAGAAAACTCGATGATCTCGTCCTCGGTGACTACCGGCCCTGCCCTGCACCGCAGCGGTCGGATTCTCACCCGACGCGAGACCGAGATCCTGTTCGAACGCTGGCAGGTCGACGGTGACCGGAGCGCCCGGGACGAGCTCGTCCGAGCGCTTTCTCCCGCTCGCCCGCAAGCTCTCGCGACGCTACGGCGGTGCGCGCGAGCCGTTCGAGGATCTGCTGCAGGTCGCCAGTCTCGGGCTCGTCAAGGCGGTTGACCGTTTTGACACATCCCGTGGGACCGCCTTCTCATCCTTCGCCGTCCCCACGATCATGGGGGAGATCAAGCGGTATTTCCGCGATCAGGGCTGGGCCGTGCATGTTCCCCGTGGAGCTCAGGAGCGTGCCGTCAAGGTCGAGGACGCCCAGAGCCGGCTCAGCGCCCGGACGGGCCACGCCCCGACGGTCTCGGAGCTGGCCGAATATCTGGAGTTCAGCCTCGAGGAGGTCCTGGACGCGCTCGAGACCTCGCGCGCCCACCACGCTGCCTCGCTGGATGCGCCCAGCGACGACGGTGACGCGGACAGTGGAACCGTCGTCGATACGATCGGCGCGCACGACCCGCGGCTGAGCGGCATCGAGACACGTCTGACCGTTGGCGCTGCCGCCGAACAACTGAGTGACCGCGAGCGGCGTGTGCTCGCTCTGCGCTTCGTGCATGACCTCACGCAGACGGAGATCGCTCGAGCAGATCGGCGTATCCCAGATGCAGATCTCGCGCATCCTGCGGCGGTCGATCGCCCGCCTCGGCGAGCTCGCCGACGCGGATCTCGCACCCGATCCCCGGTAGCAACTCGCGTTAGGGAGTTTGGTCCGCCGCGCCGCGGGGCATCCGCTGAGGCAGGAGTGAGAACCCTACCCCCGACCGTCCGCCTCGAGCTCGAGAGCCGACCGCAGGTGCTGACCATCGTCCGTGGAATGCTCGCGGGAGTGGCCGAACCGCTCGCGATCGAGGCCGAACTGCTCGATGACGTCAAGACGGCGGTCAGCGAGGCCTGCAACAACGTGGTCCTGCACGCCTACGGGGGCCAGACCGGACCGATGGACATCACGGTGTTTGCCGGGTCCGAGGTGATCCGGATCGCCGTGACCGATCGCGGGATGGGCATGCCGGCCTCGCCGGAGGAGCCGGGCACCGGGATTGGCCTCTCCGTCATCCGTGCCCTGGCCGAGACCGTCACGATCGACCGTGGACCTGGGGGCGGCACCTGCATCGAGATGGAGTTCGCTGCCGTCCGGCGCGGGCGCGCGCTGCTGCGGACCCCTGATGCCCCCGCTCCCGACCACGGCTGGCCGGCGTCGGCCGCTGACGAGGTGACGCTCTCCGTGTCCCCGATCAGCCTGTTGGCGTCGGTGCTCGGCCGGATGGCCCGGACCCTTGCCGCCACCGCGCACTTCTCACTGGACCGCTTCTCCGACGTCTACCTGGTCACCGATGCGCTCGCCGCCCACGCCGGCGAAGCGGCTCTGGATGGCCGCATCGATGCGCGCCTGTGCGCAGGTGAGCGCCGCCTTGAGTTGGAGGTTGGCCCGTTTCGCGCCGGGGCCAGTGATCATCTCGCCGTCCCGGCCACGGGAACACGCTCGCCCCTGGCGCTGCTCAGTGACGAGATGAGGATCGAGCGCGGCCACCCGGGAGACCGGGTGCGGGTGGTGGTCATCGACCGCCGTCAGTGAGCGCGCTCGGACCGCTCAGACTCCGCCGAGGATCTCCTCCGGAGTGTTGGCGAGCGTGAGCCGCTCGGCCACGCCGGTGAGGTCGAGCAGACGCTGCACCTGCGGGGCCCACGGACCAGACACAGGCTTCGCCCGTCGTCACTGAGTCGCTGATGGGCCTTGACGATGACGCTGAGGCCGGTTGAATCCATGAACTCCAGCTCCCGCAGGTCGAGCACGAGCAGCTCTGACTCAGACCGTCCGGCCTGCTCGAGCTCGGACTCCAGCGCAGGGGCGCTGGCGAGGTCAAGCTCCCCGCTGACCGCAATGATCGCCGCCCTGCCGTCGGTACGCACGTCTACCCGGAAATCGCTTTGCACTCTGCTCCGAGCCTACTGATCTCGGCGCGATTCGTCACCGATGGACCCGCGGCGGCGGTTTGGAACCCGATCGACCCGGAAACGGTTCAGAGCAGACAACCCGACGTCAACGACGGTGAAGGTGATGGCCGAACACGAGTTCCCGCAGGGGCCGAAGGACCGCGACCTCATCCACGAGGCGCTCTTCTATAGGACCCCGCGGACCTTCGCCGAGCAGGTCTCGGCCTTCGTCTGCGCCGGGCAGGACGCCGGCGAGCCGGTGCTCGCGGTGCTGCCTGCCGGACAGCCTGGAGTGCGCTCAGGTGCGCTCGCGGGACCGTGGGGACGCGGTCCGGTGGGAATCGATGCACGAGCTGGGACGCAATCCGAGCTGTCTGCTGTCGGTCTATCAGGACTGGATCGATGCTCATGCCGGTCGCGTACGGGTGATCGGCGAGCCGATCTGGCCCGGCCGCAGCTACTCCGAGACGGTCGAATGCCTGCGCCATGAGGCTCTGCTCAACCACGAGCTGGCCGACGCCCCGGTGTCCGCCCTGTGCCCCTACGATGCCGGGCGCCTCGACGGTGCGGTGCTCGCCGGAGCCGAGTTGACGCACCCCTGGCTCGTCGATGACACGGGACGGCGGCTCGAGCCCGCGCTACGACGAGCCGCTGACTGTGGCCAGCGGAGCCCGGTGGCCACTGTCCGAGCCTGCCGAGCCGATCAGTGAATACGTCTTCAGCGGGGATCTGCAGTCGCTGCGTCACGCCGTCGCCGAGGACCCGATCGCCGGCCGGCTCGGCCGTGCGCGGCGATCCGATCTCGTGTTCGTGGTCAGCGAGGCGGCGTCCAACGCGCTCAAGCACGGGGACGGGACGGGCGTCGTGCGGCTGTGGGGTGACGAGCATGGGGTCGTCGGCGAGGTGGCCACTCCTTCCTCGTTGACCGATGCCCTCGCCGGGCGCCGTCGCCCGGAGTGGGACGCCACCGATGGGCGCGGTCTGTGGCTGATCAACCAGATCTGTGACCTGGTTGAACTGCGCGGCCAGGAGCGGACAACCGTGCTGAGGATGCATCTGGGCACCGCCCCGCTTGCGTTTGCCGGCCGAGCGCGTGGGTAGGCAGCACAGGTGAGCGATCTGACCTTCCTGGGCACGGGCACGATGGGCCTGCCCATGGCGCGCAATCTCGTCACCGCCGGCTTTGACCTGCGCGTCTGGAACCGAACCCCTGACCGCGCCGCCCCGCTGCTCGAGGCCGGTGCGCACCGCTGTCCGGACCCCGCCTCCGCTGCGCAGGGCGCGGTGACCGTAATCACCATGCTCAGTGATGCCGACGCAGTGCTCCAAACGGTCTCGCAGCTGCTGCCCGGCCTCGCCGACGACGCGACCTGGATCCAGATGAGCACGATCGGAATTGAAGGCACCGAACGCTGCGCCGAGCTCGCGCGCGAGGCGGGCGTGACCTTCGTGGACGCCCCCGTGCTCGGCACCAAGGCCCCGGCCGAGCAGGGCCAGCTCGTCATCCTCGCCTCCGGCCCGGAGAGCGCCCAGTCAGACTGCGAGCCGATCTTCGCCGCCGTCGGAGCGCGCACCGTCTGGCTCGGCGAGGCGGGTGCCGGGGCGCGCGTCAAGGTGGTCGTCAATGGCTGGATCGTCGGCGTCGTCGCCGTGCTGGCCGAGACGATCAATGTCGCTGAGGCACTGGGCGTCGACCCCCAGCTGTTCTTCGCCGCGATCGAGGGCGGCCCCCTCGATCTCGCCTACGCCCGCACCAAGGGCTCGGCGATGATGTCGCGCAGCTTCGAGGATCCGTCGTTTCGCCTCGCCCTCTCGCGCAAGGATGCCGACCTGCTGCTGAGCGCGGTCGCCGATGCCGAGCTGGAGCTGCCGGTCATGGAGGCGGTCGTGGCGCGTCTGCACGCTGCCGAGCGCGCCGGTCACGGGGACGAGGACATGGCCGCGACATACTGGGTCGGAGTGCCCGAGAACGAACGACCCGGAGGTATGACATGACCGACTTCGAGCGCGAGCAGGAGCAGGAAGCCGCGGCGGAGGCTGCGCGCATTGGTGGCAGTCCCGGTGCCGAGGGCTACGTCGAGGACGGCGAGGAGGTCGATCCCGCCCAGATCCCCCTGATGGAATCCGGGGAGGGAGAGTCCGAAGGCTTCGAGCAGTCCGAGGGAGCGCTGATCGAGAACGCCAGCCACGGTGACATGCACTCAGCGGGACGGATCCTCGAGGACGCACCCGAGAGCGAGAGTGCGCGCGGCGCGGCCGCCGGCGAGGCCGACTCAGAGCACACCAGCGAAGACGAGGACTCCGACCGCTGAGCCTGGGCTTCGAGGGCTGAAGCCGGGCTAGCCGCAGATGTCGCGCAGGCGCTGCAGCGAGCGTCGCAGCAGCCGCGACACCTGCATCTGCGAGACGCCGACACGGTCGGCGATCTCGTTCTGGGTGAGATCCTCGCTGAAGCGCAGGAACAGGATCTGGCGCTCGCGCTCGGGGAGGCACTGTGCGGCGGCGAAGATCGTCGCCTGATCGTCGACCAGCTGCAGGCGCTCGTCCTCGTCGCCAATCGCCTCCAGCCGGCTCACCGTCCCCGGGTCCTCACTGGGACGCGGCGCGTCGAGTGAGACCGTGTCGTAGGCCTCGCCGATCTGGAGGCCGTCGAGAACCTCCTCGGTGCTGCACTCCAGGTATTCGGCGAGTTCGACGACGGTCGGCGAGCGACCGCGCTCGGCTCCGATCTCACGCCGGGCGTCGGCGATCCGGCGCGCGCGCTCCTGGGCGCTGCGGTCCACGTGCAACGCCCACGAGGTGTCACGGAAGTAGCGCTTGAGCTCCCCCACGATGGTCGGCACGGCGAACGAACTGAAGGCAAAGCCGCGCCGCGGGTCGAAGCGTTCCACCGCCTTGACGAGGCCGAGACTGGCCACCTGGACGAGGTCGTCAAACGGCTCGTTGGCCGACGCGTAGCGGCGCGCAAGCTTGCGGGCCAGAGGCAGGAAGCGCTCGATCAACTCATCGCGCGCGCGTCGATCCCGTCGCTCTTGCCAGCGGCGGAACAGCTCTGCCGTCCGGGCGGGGCCCGAGAGCGGCTCAGAGCCCTCTAACAGCGCCATCTGAGTCCTCCAATCGCAGACCCGCCTGTTCTATCACAGCAGGCATCGCCGTTCGGCCGGAGACGGACGCATGGTGCGCGTGGTTACGCCGCCTTCGGCGTCGCGAAGCGCTCAACCGCCGGCGAGCTGCGCGCATCGTCGAGCAGGTCGAGCACCGCCTTCTCGAGCCGTGCCCGACGGCGGTCATCGGGGCCGTCGAGCGCGCCGATGCGGTCCAGCTCGCCGCCGATCGTCCAGCCGGAGAGGTAGCGGTCAAACACGCGTGGGTCGATGTAGGAGCGGCGGGCCACGGCGGGCGTGTTGCCGAGGACCTCGGACACGCCCCGGACCGCACCGTCGATCACGCGGCGTCGCGCCCGCTGACTCGATGCGGTGCGCCCGTCGGCGGCGACCGCGACGGCAGCGAGCACGGTCGCGTTCCAGGTCCGGAAGTCCTTGGCGCTGAACTCGTCCCCGATCACCGCCTTGAGGTAGTCGCTGATCTGATCGGAGCGGACCCCGTGCCAGCGACGACCGTCCCGGTAGGCGAGCAGCTGGGTGGGACCCGACCGCCGGCGGCGCAGCGCGCTGACGACCGCGATCGCCGGCGGATCTTGGATCGCCTGCACGCGACGGACGCCGGACTTGGCCAGGTAGTCGAACACGACCTCGCCCTCGCGCACGGTCACGTTCCCCTTCTCGACCGTAGCCAGTCCGACTCCCCCTTCGTCGTCGGCGTACTGCTCGTTGCCGATCCGGAACAAGCCGATGTCGAGCAGGCGCACGGCACAGGCCAGGACACGCTCGGCGTCGAGCTCCTCCCCCTCGAGGTCGGACAGCATGCGCCCCCGCAGCCGCGGCAGAGCCTGGGCGAACAGCACCATGTGATCGAACTTCTTGCGGTCCTGCATCTCGCGCCAGCGCGGGTGGTAGAGGTACTGCTTGCGCCCCGCGGCGTCGATGCCCGTGGCCTGCAGGTGCCCGAGTGGATCCGGGCAGATCCAGACCTCCTGCCAGGCCGGGGGGATCGCCAGCGCCTTGACGCGCAGGATCTCTTCGGGGTCCTTGACCGGCTTGCCCTCCGCGTCCTGATAGGAGAAGCCCTTGCCGCGGCGCAGGCGCGTCAGCCCCGCGCCGGAGCAGTCTGACCGGCGCAAACGCTGGCGTCGGGGTGCCGCGTCGGCGCGCGGGGTTGATCGGGGGCGGGCGGGAGAGGGGCTCAAGGTACGAGGTGCGAGCGGGGGGCCAGACGCCGAGCGTCTGCCCTGAGGCTGTACCCCGTCCCCGGCCAGCTCACGCGTCACCGGGTGAACGTCCTGGGATACTGAGGGCCATGCCTCTTTACACCTCCGAGCTCGCCCGCGCGCTTGCGCCCGGCCTGCTCGAGCGTTTTGAGCGCTACGTGCGGATCGACACCCAGGCCGCTCGTGAGCGCACGCGTTCGCCGAGCTCCCCCGGCCAGCTCGAGCTCGGCCGCGTGCTCGTGTCCGACCTCCACGCAGCGGGCCTGCAGGACGCGGTGATCGACGACAACGGCTACGTCACCGCCACGCTGCCGGCGACGGGCAGCGACGCGCCGGTGATCGGCCTCATCGCCCATATGGACACCTCGCCCGACGCCCCCGGCGCCGGCGTGGAGCCGATCGTGCACCGCGGGTACGACGGCGCCGTGATCGCGTTGCCCCGCGGTGAAACGCGGCTCGATCCCGAGACCATGCCCGAACTGGCCGCCAAACACGGCCACGACATCGTCACCTCCAGCGGCGACACGCTGCTCGGCGCCGATGATAAGGCCGGGGTGGCCGAGATCGTGACCGCTGTGGCACATCTGGCCGCCCATCCCGAGCTGCCGCGGCCGACCCTGCGGGTCGCGTTCACCCCGGACGAGGAGATCGGCCTGGGACCCAAGCTGTTCGACATCGCGGCCTTCGGGGCCAGTTGCGCCTACACGATGGACGGTTCGGAGATCGGGGAGATCCAGGACGAGAGCTTCTCGGCGATCGAGGTCCGGGTCGCTGTGCGTGGCGTCGACGTCCATCCGGGCACGGCCAACGGCAAGCTCGTCAACGCGCTGCGCGTGCTCGCCGCGATCGTCACCGCGCTGCCGTCGGACCGGCTCTCGCCCGAGACGACCTCGGGGCGGCAGGGATTCATCCACCCCCATCTGCTGCAAGGCGACGCCGCACGCGCCGAGTTGCGGGTCATCCTCCGCGACTTCGACGAGGACCTGCTCGAGGCGCACGTCGCGTTGCTGCGGAGCGTCACCGACCAGGCGGTGGCTGCCCACCCGGGCGCCCGCGCCGATTTCGACGTGCGCACCCAGTACCGCAACATGAAGGCGTTCATCGCGCCCGAGCCTCAGATCCTGGCGGCGGCCGAGGCCGCCCTGCGGGCGGAGGGCATTGAACCCGTGCGGACTGCGATCCGCGGCGGAACCGATGGCTCCCAGCTGTCCGAGATGGGCCTGCCCACCCCCAACCTGTTCACCGGCGGCCATGAGTATCACTCGGTCCGCGAATGGGCGTCGGTCAATGACATGGCCGCCGCGGCCGCGACAATCGTGCGCCTGGCCGAGGTCTGGTCGGGGCAGGGCAACGGGACCGGCCCGGCATGAGCGGGCCCGGTCCGAGCTCGCTGGCCTCGCTGGACGGGGAGATCATGCCCGTCGCCGAGGCGACGATCTCGGTCACCGATCACGGGCTCGTCCGCGGTGACGGTGCCTTCGAGGTGATGCGCGTCTACGACGGACAGCCGTTCGCCCTCGATGCCCATTTGGCGCGCCTGCAGCGCACCGGCGCGACGCTGCGCCTGCCGATCGACGTCGAGGCCGTTCGGGCCGAGACGTACCGACTGCTCGCCGCCGCCGGCGACGGCCCCGACCACGCCCTGGTCCGGCTGATGATCACCCGCGGCGGCCGCAGGGTCATGATGACCGAGCAGCTTCCCGAGACGCCCGAGTTCCTGCGCTGCAAGACGGTCACCTATGCGCCGACGCGGATTCTGGACGGTGCCAAGTCGCTGTCCTACGGGGCCAACATGCTCGCTGGACGGCTCGCCCGCGAGCAGGGTTACGACGAGGCGATCCTCGTCACACCCCACGGCCGCGTGCTCGAGGCTCCGACGAGCTCGCTGTTCTGGGTCGAGGGAGAGACCCTGCTCACGCCGCCGCTCGAGGACCACATCCTCGCGTCGATCACGCGCGGGATCATCCTCGAGGTCACCGACGCCCGCGAGGAGTCCTGCCCGGTGGATCGCCTGCTCGCGGCCGACGAGCTGTTCATCGCCTCCACGACCCGCGAGGCGCAGGGCATCATCGCGGTCGACGATCACACCTTCGCCGCTCCCGGCCCCGTCACCGCGCGGACCGGTCAGGCGGTCATGGCGCGGATCGCGGCCGAGCTCGCCGGGTGAGGGTCCTCACCGTCATCGGCAACCGCCCGCAGTTCATCAAGGCGGCCGCCGTCTCGCCGCGACTGCGTGAGCATCACACCGAGCACCTCGTCCACACCGGGCAGCACTACGATGACCGCCTTTCGGCGATCTTCTTCTCCGAGCTCGGGCTACCCGCGCCCGACGAGCAACTCGGGGTCGGCGGCGGATCGGGCACGTCGCAGACCAGCCGGATGCTGGCGGCGCTGGAACCGGTGCTCATGCGCACCGAGCCCGACGCGGTGCTCGTCTACGGGGACACCAACTCGACCCTGGCGGGGGCACTGGCCGGCGCCCAGGCGGGCGTCCCCGTTGTCCACGTCGAAGCGGGGATGCGATCGTTTGATCGATCGATGCCCGAGGAGCTCAACCGGGTGCTCGTGGACCATGCCGCCTCGCTGCTGTTGTGCCCCGGGGAAGTGGCGATGGACAACCTGCGTGCCGAGCGGGTCGCCGGGCGATCCGAGCTGGTGGGTGACGTGATGGTCGACGTCGCGCTCGCCGCCCAACCGCGGGCGCGGGCGGCGACGGCGCTGGTCCGAGATCGGGGTCTGGAGCCCGGCGGCTATGTCCTGGCCACCGCCCACCGGGCGGGCAACGTCGACACCCGCCCGCGGCTGCAGGCACTGCTGGCCGTGCTGGCCGCCGTCCCGCTACCCGTCGTGCTGCCGCTGCACCCGCGGACCGAGGCCCGCCTGGCGGCAGCGGGGCAGCTTGAGGCCCTGCGCTCCCTCCCCGGCCTGCACCTGGAGCCGCCGCTGGGCTATTTCGAGCTCACCACCCTGCTCTGCCATGCCCAGGCGGTGCTGACCGACTCGGGCGGACTGCAGAAGGAGGCCTACCTGGCCGGAGTCCGCTGCGTGACCATGCGGCCGAGCACCGAGTGGAGCGAAACCGTCGAGGCGGGCTGGAACGTGCTCGTCGATCTGGACCCCGAGGCTGCTGTGGCCGCCCTCGCCCGGCCGCTCCCCGATGCCCGGCCCGAGCTCTACGGCGACGGCCGGGCCGGCGAGCGCGTCGTCGCCGCGATGACCGCTTTCCTGGCCGCATGAGCCCGTCAGCGACGGCGATCGTCCCGGCCCCCGGGCAACGCCCTAGACTGCGGCCGCGATGAGTGAGCCGCCGCTGCGCGTCGGGGTCGCGGGCCTCGGTTACTGGGGCCCCAACCTGGCCCGGAACTTCGCCGCCCTGCCCGACTGCGAGCTGGTGGTGTGCTGTGACCTGTCGGAGGCGGCGCGCACGCGGGTCGCGGCGATGCTGCCCGGCGTCCGCGTGACCGATGACTTCGACTCGCTGCTCGCCGACCCTGACCTGGATGCGATCGCGCTGGCCACTCCGGTGCCGACCCACGCCGAGCTCGCCGTGCAGGTGCTGGAGGCCGGCAAGCACTGCTTTGTCGAAAAGCCGCTCTCGCAGTCGGTGCCCGACGCCGAGCGAGCAGTGGCGGCCGCGCAGGCGTCGGGCCGGATCCTGATGGTCGGACACCTGCTCGAGTACCACCCTGGTGTCCGCCGCCTCAAGGAGCTCGCCGAGTCCGGCGAGCTCGGCGACATCTACTACATCTACGGCAACCGGCTGAACCTCGGCAAGCTCCGGGCCGACGAGAACGCGCTCTGGAGCCTCGGCGCCCACGACGTGTCCGTGGTGCTGCACCTGGCCGGCGAGGAACCCACCGAGGTCGTCGCTCACGGCGAGGCGTATGTCCGCCCCGGCGTCGAGGACGTCGTCTTCTGCTTCCTGCGCTTCCCGTCGGGGCTGGCCGCGCACCTGCACCTCTCCTGGCTTGACCCCCACAAGGAGCGGCGCTTCACGATCGTCGGCTCGCGCCGGATGGCGACCTTCGACGACATGGAGCTCGAGCGCAAGCTGACGGTGTACGACAAGGGCTTTGACGAGGACGCCCGGACCTACGGCGAGTACATCACCCGCAGCGGCGACATCTTCTCGCCCCGGATCCCCAACCTCGAGCCGCTGCGCCTCGAGTGCGAGCACTTCGTCCAGTGCGCCCTGCGCGGCGAGCGGCCGCGCTCGGACGGAGAGAGCGGGCTACGGGTGGTGCGCGTGCTCGCGGCGCTGCAGGACTCGCTGGAGGCCTCGCGGCGGGGGAGCGGTCCGGGTGGTCGCTGACGACCGGCCGCGGTTGCGCGACGACGGGGCGTTCGTGTCGCCGGCGGCGCAGTTGGCCGCAGGTGTCACCCTCGCCCCGGGAGCCGTCATCCACGCCGGCGTGCGGGTCGGTGCCGGCTGCGAGATCGGCGCGGCGGCGGTCCTGCACGCCGGGACCGAGATCGGCTCGGGCTGCGTGATCGAGGACGGCGCGGTGCTCGGCAAACGCCCCCGTCTGCGACCCGGCTCGAGTGCAGCCCGGGCGCAGAGCGGCGGGCTCACGGTCGCCGACGGGGCCACGATCTGCGCCGGGGCCGTCCTCTACGCCTCGGCCCGCGTCGGGCCCGGGGTGATCGTCGGCGATCAGGCGCAGGTGCGCGAGCGCGCGGTGATCGGTGCCGGCACCGTCGTCGGCCGCGGCTCGAGCGTCGATTTCGATGCCGTCGTCGGCGAGCGCGTGCTGATCCAGACCGGGGTGTATGTGACCGCGGGGACCGTCATCGAGGACGACGTGTTCCTCGGGCCGGGAGCGAGCACGACCAACGACGACACGATGGGCCGCCACCCGCGCGGCGAGGGGCTGGCCGGACCGGTTCTGCGGCGTGCCTGCCGGATCGGGGGCGGGGCCGTGCTGACCCCCGGGGTCGAGATCGGCGCCGAGGCGTTCGTCGCCGCCGGGGCCGTGGTGACCCGGGACGTTCCGGCGCGGGCGGTCGTGATGGGGGTGCCGGCCCGCGTGGTGCGCGAGATCGATGACGCGGACCTGATCGAGCGGTGGCGCTGAGCGCTAGCTCGGCAAGGGCGCTGCTGTCGCTGATCGCCGAGGCCCGGCTGGCCTCGGTCCAGATGACCTGCTCGCGGCCGGGCCCGACGCCGATCAGCGCGATCGGGACCCCAACGAAATCGGCCACGAACTTCAGATAGTCGCGCGCCGCCTGCGGGCAGGTCGGACTCGCTGCGACACTCGCTGATGTCCTCGGCGAAGCCCTCGAGCTCGACGTAGCTGCCGACCGCGTGGTGCAGCACGGTCTGGTGATAGGGGAAATCGACGAACTCCGCGTCCTCGGGGCCGCGGTACTTGGTGGCCACGCAGATGTGGTCAAAGCCCGCCAGCACGTCGAGCTTGGTGATGGCCAGAGCGGTCAGCGAGTTCAGCCGCGCCGCGTACTTGAGGGCCACGAGATCCAGCCACCCGACCCGGCGCGGACGCCCGGTGGTGGTCCCGTACTCGCCACCCTTCTCGCGGAGCGCGTCGGCGAGATCGCCCTCGAGCTCAGTCGGGAACGGCCCGGCGCCGACCCGCGTGACGTAGGCCTTGGTCACGCCCCAGACCTCGTCGATGTCCTTCGGCCCGACTCCGGCGCCGATGCAGGCCGCTCCCGCCACCGGGTTCGACGAGGTGACGAAGGGATAGGTGCCGTGGTCGATGTCCAGCAGTGCGCCCTGCGCGCCTTCGAAGACGACCATCTCGTTGTCGTCGAGGCGGTTGAGGATCATCCGCGAGGTGTCGGCGATGAACGGCTCGAGCACGTGCCCGTAGGTCAGGTACTCGTCCGTCATCGCCTGGAGGTCCAGGGCCGGATCCTTGGCGAACGGGCGCAGCGACAGGCGCTTGGGCTCCAGCGCGGCGACGATCTTCTTCTTGAGGATCTTCTCGTCGAGCAGGTCCTGCACGCGGATCCCCAGACGGGCCGCCTTGTCGGCATAGCAGGGCCCGATCCCTCGCCGGGTGGTCCCGATCTCCAGTTTGCCGAGCTTGGCCTCGCCTGCGTGATCGAGCATCAGGTGGTAGGGCATGATCAGATGGGCATTGGCCGAGATCCGCAGCGCGCGGATGTCGACCTTGCGCCGGCGCAGCTCGTCGAGCTCGTCGGTCAGGACCTTGGGATCGATGACCACCCCGTTGCCGATCACGCACAGCTTGCCGGGATGCAGGATCCCCGAGGGCATGAGGTGAAGCTTCCACGTCTCTCCGTCGCGGACGATCGTGTGGCCCGCGTTGTTGCCGCCCTGGAAGCGCACGACGGCGTCGGCACGCTCGGCGAGCATGTCGGTCACCTTCCCCTTGCCTTCGTCGCCCCATTGGGCGCCCACGATCACGATTCCGGGCATGGCAGTGGATCAGTGTAGGGCCGGTGCACCGGAGCCGAGCTCAGCCGCGCGGCGCTGGCAGCCACACGGTCCCCGCACTCCACCCGGCGCGGCCAGCTGGCACCCTGGTGGGCAACATGACTGCCGATCCACCACCCGCCGCGATCGACGCCGTCGTCTTCGATCTGGGCGGCGTCCTGCTGGACTGGAACCCGCGGTACCTCTATCGCGATCTGTTCGCACAGGAGGCCGAGATGGAGCGGTTTCTGGCCGAGGTCTGCACGCTCGAGTGGCATGTCGCCAATGATCTCGGCGGGCGACCGGTGCGCGAGAACTGCGCCGAGCTGGCTCGCGTGTACCCCGATCACGCGAAGGCGATCATGGCCTGGGGGGAGCGCAGCGAGGAGATGATCGGCGGGGCGATCGAGGGCACCGTGGAAATCCTCGCGCGACTGCGGGCGGCGGGGATGCCGTGCTACGCCCTGACCAACATGGAGTCAGAGACGTTTCCCCTGCGCCAGGATCGGTTCGCCTTCATGCGCTGGTTCGACGGCGCCGTGGTCTCCGCGCAGGAGGGGGTGGTCAAGCCCGATCCCGAGATCTTCCGGCGCCTGCTGGCGCGCTTCGGCCTCCGGGCGCAGCACACGGCGTTCATCGATGACGCCCAGGGCAACGTCGACGCTGCGCTCGCGCTCGGCCTGCAGGCGGTGCGCTTCACCTCGCCGGAGTCGCTGCGCGACTGGCTCGTCGAGCGCGGGGCGTTGTCGCGACCGGCGCCCCCCGGCCACCGATGATGGGCACCCGCGCCGGCGCCGCCGCTTGACACCTAGTAACACTAGGCATAGGATACCGAGGTATGAGATCCGAATCCCTCAAGGGCCACCTGGACGCGCTGCTCCTCGCCGTCCTCGCGCGTGGTCCTCTGCACGGTTACGCGGTCATCGAGGAGCTGGGACGACGCAGTGACGGCGCGCTCGCGCTTCCCGAGGGGACCGTCTATCCGGCCCTGCACCGGCTCGAGGCGGCCGGGCTGTTGACGAGCGCGTGGTCCACGGCCGAGGGCCGCCGGCGTCGGGTCTATGACCTGACGCGACGCGGCCGTCGTGAGCTCGGGCACGCGCCGCGGTGAATGGCGCGCGTTCGTTGGCGCCGTCGAGGCGGTGATGGCATGAGCATCGCCTATCTCGATGCGCTGCGCGACGAGCTGGCGAACGCCGGCATCGGCGGTCGCCGGCGGGAGCGGATCGTGATCGAGATCGCCGACCATCTCGCCTGCGATGCCGCGGCGCAGCTCGGCTCTCCGCGCGACATCGCCCGCCGCTTCGCTGATGAGCTGGGGACGCTCACCGCCCGCCGGGCCGCGGGCCGCAGCTTCGCGGCCCTGGCCGTGGCCGGGCTGATGTTCGGAGCCGCCTTCGCCGTCTCGCCCGCCGCGGCCTTCGGCGCCGCCCCGGCGGGGGCCTCGCTGTTGGGCCGGCTGGCCCGCGTGGTAGCCGTCCTGGCCCCGCAGATCGCGTTCGCGGCCGGCCTGCTCGCGGCCCTGCGCGCGGTGCGACGGCGAGGCCAGGGCGTTATCGCGGCCGCCGAGGCGCGCATCATCGGGCGTCGCGCGACCGTGGCCACCGTCGCTGGGCTGGCCACCACCGTCAGCCTTGGGGTGATCGCGCTCGTCTTCGCCCGGGAAGTGTCCTCGGGCTGGCAGGCGCTGGCGCTCGTCGCCTCGGGCACGGGAACCGCTGCGCTGCTCGCCGTGCTCCCCTCGCTATGGGCCGCGGCGCGGCTACGCCCGGTGGCCCCCGGCGGCGCGGGGATCTGTTCGACGATCTCGGCCCGCTCGTGCCCGCGCCGCTGCGGGGCCATCCCTGGCGGCTGGCGATCATGGTCGCGGCCGGCGTCGCCCTGGCGATCGCGCTCGCCGGCGCGGCCGGGGACGACCTCTATGACGGGATCGCCCGCGGTCGTGGCCGACGGGCTGGTCTGCCTGGCGGGTTTCGGCACCCTGGGGCGCTATCTCGGCCTGTGGAGCCCGGGCGCGGCGCGGTCGGCTGAGTCCTGACGCGCGGCTGCGCGACGGACGCGGCGCCTCAGGCGGTGCGCAGGTCCATCCGGTGATCGTGACCGACGAGCGGTAGCTCGTCACACATCTCGGTCAGCCGCGACACCGTCCGCGCGGTGATCTGATCACACAGCGCCTCGCGGTCGAGGATGTTGGTGGTGATCACGACCGAGCGCCGGTCCTCGTAGCGGCCGTTGACGATCGAGTACAGCTCCTCGAGCACCCAGTCATTGCTGCGCTCGGCGCCGATGTCGTCGATGTGGAGGAGATCGACCGCGGTCAGCCGGTCGAGCAGTTCGACGTGGGAGCGTTCGGCGCGATGGGTGTCCCGGATCTCGTTGAGCAGTCGCGGCAGGGAATAGATCGCGACGGTGCGTCCCGCCGTCAGCGCCGCCTGGGAGACGAGCATCGCCAGCGTCGTTTTGCCGGTTCCGGGCGGGCCCATGAACCACAGACCCCGGCCGGCGTCGAGTTGCTCGTCGATCGAACCCGCAAAGCGCCGGGTGGCGGCGACGATGGCCGGCTGGATGTCGGTGACCGGCGCCCGGTCAAACGACACGTCGCGGTAGCGCCGGGGGATCAGCGCCGACAGGCTGCGCGCCTTGGCCTTGGCCTTGCGCTGGGGCCGGCAGCGACAGTCATAGGCAGTGTTGCTCTCCGCGTCGTACAGGAAGCCGTCCCCGTCGCAGAGGTCATACGGGCATGCCGCGCTCATGACTCGAACCGGTCACGGGCGTAGTTCATGAACTTCGGGTACTCCTTGCGGAAGGTCAGCACGACCTCGCCGACAGGCCCGTTGCGGTGCTTGGCGATGATGATGTCCGCCTCGCCCTCGCGCTCTGAGTCCTTGTCGTAGTACTCGTCGCGGTAGATGAACATCACCAGGTCGGCGTCCTGCTCGATCGCGCCCGACTCCCGCAGGTCGGAGAGGATCGGCTTCTTGTCCTCCTTGCCCCGCTGTTCGACCGCGCGGCTGAGCTGCGAGAGGGCGATCACCGGCACTCCGAGCTCTCGGGCCAGCCCCTTGAGCGACCGGCTGATCTGGGAGACCTGCTCGACGC
>CAVXPV010000029.1:0-46442 GCA_963763715.1 uncultured Solirubrobacterales bacterium | reverse complement strand
AACGGTTCTCGGCCACGATCTCGGGTGAGCCGACCAGGGGGCTGACGTGGTAGCCCTCCTCGAGTCCGAGGTGAGCGATCGACTGGACCAGCGCCACCAGGGCGTACGTGAAGTCCGGCCGTGGCCTGGACGTCCATAATCCGTATCTCGACGGTGCCGAACCGCGGCTGGGGACGCACGTCCCACCGCAGGTAGGTGGGATCGGGGGTGGCCTCGACAGCGCAGCAGCCGGTCGACGGCCTCCACGTAGTCCTCATAGCCGGAGAAGGCCGTGGGGTCGCCGACGCGCGGAAAGGCCTGGAAGATCGGGCGTCCGGGCGGACGCCAGGCCCGTGTCGCGCCCTGCCAGAACGGTGAGTTGGCCGACAGGGCGAGCAGCAGCGGCAGGTGGGCGCGCAGCCGGTTGTGAGCACGATCGCGCCTCGGGCTCGGCCACGCCGATGTGCACGTGCAGCCCGAAGGTCGGCTCGCGGCGCGCGAGCTCGCGCATCGATCCGTAGACGTCCTGGTGGCGTCGCCGCTCGAGATCCGCGTGTCGGTCCAGACCGCGCACGGATGGGTGCCCGCGCACGCGGCGCGCAGCCCGAGCGGCGCCATCTCGGCGGCCAGGCGGCCCGCAAGTCGCCGCCTCGGCGCCGGTCGCCTCGGCTGATGCGTGAGGGTGGGTCGCCAGTTCGAGCACCGCGTCCTGGGTCTCGCGCGTCATCTGACGGGCCATCTGCGGCGACAGGATCGGCATCAGCTCCTCCAGGCGTGGAGCCAGCGCCCAGTCGTGGCCGGGCTCGAGCACCATCACCTCCTCCTCGGCGCCGACCGAGTAGGAAGCCGTCTCGGCCCACTCAGCCCATCCCGGAGCATCCGCTCCGGATCGTACCCCCCGGTCATGGCGAGTTGAAAGCTTAGGCTCAGGCCGCGCGGACCAGGGCGAGATCGCCGCGGTGACGGTCTCGCGCGGCGGCCACGAAGGCCGCGAACAACGACGCCTGTTCGGGACGCCCGGTCAGCCCCTCCGCGTGCCACTGCACCCCGACCACGAAATCTCGGTCCTCCCCCTCGACGCTCTCGACGGTGCCGTCCGGCGCGCAGCCGGTTTGCACGAGGCCTTTACCGAGCCGTTCGATCCCCTGGTGATGGAACGAGTTGACCTCGCAGCTGCTTCCGACGATCCGGCCCAGGCGGCTGTCCGGGGAGATGGACACGGGGTGGGTCGGCACGTGACCGGCCAGGCGCTGGCGGTGGCCGATCGATTCGCCGACGACTTCGGGGAGATGCTGGTGCAGTGTCCCGCCCCGGGCGACGTTGAGCACCTGCATTCCCCGGCAGATGGCCAGGATCGGCAGCTGACGCGCGTCGGCGGCATGCACGAGCTCGATCTCGAACGCGTCCAGCTGGGGCTCGGTGGGCCCGACTCGGCAGCTGCGCTGGGCGCCGTACCCGGCCGGGTCCAGGTCGGGACCGCCCGAGAGACAGATCGCGTCCGCGCGATCCAGCAGAGCCTTCAGGCCCGCCGAGGGCATCGGCGCCGCGACCACGGGAATTCCCCCGGCGGCCTCGATCGCCTGCAGGTAGCGCAGGCCGAGCACCATCTCATGACGCGCGGGCTCGCTCTCGGCCACCTGGACCACGCCTCCACGGCGCAGCTCGGAGGTGCTGACCACGATCAGCGGGCGAGACTGTCCGGGCTCAGGCCCGGGGGATGAGAACACAGCGTCGATGGGGGAATTGAACCGCTTGGGACGGCGGAACGGGGAGGGCCATATGGACAGGGTTCTCGGCGTGCGGTGGGCCGCCGGGCCATCCGCACCCCCCGGCGGTGCAAAGAGTGCCTGGCACGGGTAAACCTGTCCTCATGTCTTCGAACAATCCCTCATATGAAGAGTCAAAGCAGGTTGCCGAAGAAAGCCGCGAGAGCGAATGGCAGCAGCCGTCCTTCGGCCGCGAGATGTACCTCGGCAACTTCCAGCTCGGCCTGATCCATCCGCAGCCCAAGCCCGACCCCGAGCGTGCTCGCGAGGGGCAGGAGTTCCTCGGCTCGGTTGCGGGCCTTTCTCACCGAACGGGTCGACCCCCTCGAGATCGAGGCGACCGGCAAGCTCGGCGACCATGTGATCCAGGGGCTCAAGGAGCTCGGCGCGCTGGGGATGAAGATCCCCAAGGAGTACGGAGGCCTCGGCCTGAGCCAGGTTGACTACAACCGGGCCCTGTCGCTGGCCGGCACGTGGCACGCCGCGATCTCGACGCTGCTCTCCGCTCATCAGTCGATCGGGCTCCCCGAGCCACTGAAGACCTACGGCTCGGAGGCTCAGAAGCGCGAATGGCTGCCCAAAGTGGCCAAGGACCACATCTCCGCCTTCCTGCTCACCGAGCCCGACGTCGGCTCTGACCCGGCCCGGATGTCCGCCTCGGCCGTGCCCACCGAGGACGGCAGCGGTTACCTGATCAACGGCACCAAGCTGTGGGCGACCAACGGCGTGATCGCGGACGTCGTCGTGATCATGGCCGTCGTTCCCAAGCGCGAGGGCGCCAAGGGCGGTATCACCGCCTTCATCTGCCCGATGGACTCCGAGGGCATCACCGTTCTGCACCGCAACGAGTTCATGGGCCTGAGGGGGATCGAGAACTCGGTGACCGAGTTCAAGGATGTGTTCGTGCCTTCCGGGAACGTGATCGGAGGCGAAGGCAAGGGCCTGCGCATCGCTCTCGGCACGCTGAACACCGGACGTCTCTCGCTGCCCGCGATCTGCGTCGGGGCCAGCAAGTACTCGCTGAAGATCGTCCGCGAGTGGGCCAACGAGCGAAAGCAATGGGGCCAGCCCCTGGGCAAGCACGACCCGGTGGCTCAGAAGATCGCCCTGATCGCCGGGACGGCCTTCGGTCTCGAGGCGCTCGTTGACGTCTCCTCCCGTCTGGCCGACGAGAAGCGCCGGGATTTCCGGATCGAGGCGGCGATCGCCAAGCTCTACGGCTCCGAGCGGGGCTGGGAGGCGATCGACACGATGGTCCAGGTCCGCGGAGGGCGAGGCTACGAGACCGCCGCCTCGCTGGCGGCCCGCGGCGAGAAGCCGGTGCCGGCCGAGCAGATGCTGCGCGACATGCGGATCAACCGCATCTTCGAGGGTTCGACCGAGATCATGCACCTGATGATCGCGCGCGAGGCGGTCGACCAGCATCTGCAGATTGCCGGCGACATCCTGCTCGGGGACGGTGGTGTCGGCGAGAAGCTCAAGCTCGGCGCCAAGGCGGGGGCGTTCTATGCCAAGTGGTTCCCGTCGCTGACCGTCGGCGCCGGTCAGGACCCCCGGTCGTTCGATGAGTTCGGATCGCTGGCCGGTCACCTGCGGTACGCCGAGCGCTCGTCGCGCAAGCTGGCCCGCTCGACCTTCTACGCGATGGGCCGTTACCAGGCCAGGCTCGAGCAGAAGGGCGAGCTGCTGGGCCGGATCGTCGACATCGGCGCCGAGCTCTACGCGATCTCCTGCGCGTGCGTGTACGCCTCGACGCTCGGCAACGAGGATCCGGCGAACCGCGAAGCCGTGTTCGAGCTCGCGGATCTGTTCTGCGGACAGGCGCGCCGCCGTGCCGACACGTTGTTCCACGCTCTGTGGGCCAACGACGACGCCGAGCAGTACGCCACCGCCCAGTCGGTGCTCGAGGGTCGCTACACGTTCTTCGAGCACGACGTGCTCGATCCGGCGGGTAGCGGTCCGATGATCCCCGAGCACGAGGCTCCGGCGGCCGCGCCGGCGCCCGAGACTGCCAACGCCTGATCAGTCACGCCCGCGGCGGCGGCGCTTCGCGTGTCGCCGCCGTCGGGTCAGGATCCGGCGTGACCGGTGAACTCGATCACCTGCTGGAAGGTTGAGCGGTTGGTCCAGCGCATGGTGAACGGGATCAAGCCGGGGGTGAAGGTGATCCGCTCCGCGGTCGCACTCGAGGACCAATGGGACGGGTTCGGGCCCTGGGCCGCGGCCAACTTGGCGGCCGCACGCGCGATCGCCGCCCACAGCGAGGCGCGGCAGGCCTTCAGGCTTCCGTGGCCGCAGTAGTGGCGGCTGTAGGCACCGCGGACCTTGAGCCCGAGCTCGGAACGCAGATCCTTGGACACGTACCCGAACCAGCCGGGATCGAAGGACGGTGTCGAGCTGGTGGAGATCATGCTCGCCAGTGTGTCGGTCAGTGGCCCGAGCACCGGGTGCATGACCGCGCGCGCGATGCCGTCCCAGGCGGTATCCATGACCGCCGCGCCCGGCGCGTCGATCTTTCCGTTCAGATTGCGATCGAGACGGCTGGAGCCCTGGGCGCGCCAGCGGTCGATCAGGCCGGCCGCCCGCGCCGCCAGCCGGCTCGGCGCCGGCCCACCGTCGAGCACCCTGCGGATGATCGGCCAGACCGCAACGGTCCGGAGATCCTCGGTCGCCGCTCGGTTCATGATCGACACGTCGTTGTTCTCGTGCATTCCGGTGGTGAAGCCCCGGTAGAGCTGAACACGGTGCACCGCACCATAGGCGTAGTTGTCCGACGCAGCTCCCCATCCGGGCGCGGGCTTGTTGTTCCAGTTGGTGAGGACGTCGGAGCGCGGCCCGATCAGGTGAGGATGGCGGTTGAGGGGAAGCCAGCCACGCCAGTCGAACTTCCCGGTGCCGAGCGCCGGGAGACTCGCATCGGTCCCGGGGGCGAGGATCGGCAACCGTCCCGACGAGAAGTACGCGATGTGCTTGCTGTCGATGTATGGCCAGTTGAAGGTCGTCCCGAAGTGATTGATGGCGCGGAAGAACTGCTGGGGCGAATGGACCTGGTCTGAGTCCAGCGCGCTCAGCGCGAGCTCGCCGCCCGGCTCCTGGCCGCGGGTCGAACGGTCGAAGGCGACCGCGTAGGGGCGACCGTGCACGGTCACCGTGCCGCTGATCGGTCCGTGAACGCTCTCGAGGTAGCGCAGCTCGCGCGCGGGCTGCCCGCCGCCAGCCCCGAGCATCCCGGCGTCGATGTGGGCCATCGCGCGGCAGCGGCCCCGGTAGACGTAGTGCGTGGAGGCCCGCGTCGGCCGGCTGCCGTCGGGATTGCAGAGCTGCTCGAGGAACTGCTGCTCGTTCTGCGAGTCGGCGCTGGTCAGGCTCCACGCGAAGTCGCGCCCGCGGCCGATGAACACATATGGCGCGATCGGGGCGATGATGCCGCGGGCGTCGATGCCGCCGCCATGCAGGTCCCCCTGCATGACGATCTCCGGGTAGTAATAGCCGAGCTGAGGGCCCATAACGGCCAGCGGATGACCGTTGGCCGAGTGATGCGCGCCGGCGATGATGAAGTTCGAGGCCAGGCGATGCGACGCGGTGTGAGCGGTCGCGGCCGCGGCCACGGAGCTGTTCTCCGACCCGGGGTCGACCACCATCGCGCCAGGGGTCGGGCCGGTGGGAACGCCGTCATACGGGAAGGGCTTGGAGATGGTCGTCGGCGCCTCGGGATCGTTGACCTCACGCAGGTCGCGGAACACCTTCAGGCCGGCCGTGTGTCCCAGCCGGCGCTGAAGACGGGCGAGGAAATCGGAGTTGGCGACCTCGTTGCCGCCGCCGTTGCCGAAGATCGAGCCGATGAAGGCAAAGCCGGCGATCGCGTCGGTCAGCCGAGCGTGGGGAAGCTTCGGGCCGGCCTGCTGGGGTGAGGCCTCATAAGCGTTGATCCCGTCCACCCAGTCCTGAAGGTCGCGCAGGACCCGGCGTCCCGGCGCTCCGGCGCGACGGAGCACGTTCTCCTGGCCGGCCACGAAACGGATCGTCTGGGCGCTGGGGGTGAACGAGCGGGCCGAGGTGACGAGACTGAAGGGATTGATGCCCGGCACGTCGAGCGTCGCGAGGTAGGCGGGACCGATGCCCTCGGCCAGCAGCAGGCCACGATCCTCGGCGGCCACCCAGCCGGAGCCGAACATCACGTCGTCGCGCGTACGTCCGTAGATATGCGGGATGTCGTTGCGGTCGCGGAGGATCTGCAGTCCGGGCCGCCCGGTCTCCTCGCGGCGCACCACGGGACCCGTCACGCCGAACTTCTCAGACAGGTAGTAGCGGCTGAGGTCAGCGGGTGTCACGTGTCCCTGCAGCGGCGTCAAAGCGTCGTACAGCGCACCCTGATCGGTCGAGTACTGGTTGGCCGGCACGCCGCCGAACTGGCCGGGGGCCAGAATGTTGAACGCCGGCCCGGAGAAGTCCACACGGGCTGCCGCGGGGGCGACCGAGCACAGGGCGATCACGAGCGTCGCGACGACGCCGCCGAACAAGGACCTCAGCATGCAACTCCTCCTCAGATGCCGCCGGGGGGATCCCAACCGGCCGAGACGGAACCCTACCACCGGGTGTCCCCCCCGCCCGCGTTCAGCGCTGGAGGGCTCGCACGGCGTCGAGGATCTCTTTGAGCCCGCCGGCCGTGTGGACGTCCAAGCGGTCGAGGATCCGCTCGGTGTCCTCGAAGGTCTTCACGGCACGGGCGTCGGCGGCCGCTGACTGCACGTTCTGCCCGACCATCAGGGCCGGCAGCAGGATGAGCTGGATCCAGTTGGAGGAGACCCAGTTGATGATGATCGTCAGCTGACCGGTGTGTAGCGCGGACGGGAGGCTGATCAGGGCGATGCCGTTGAAGACGTAAAAGCACCACATCGTCCCCACCACCTTGGTGAGCACGATCGCCACCTTCGCGTTGAAGCCGTCGACCGCCTGGAGCTCGTGGCGAATCGTCCGGGGCGACAGCCGCAACACCATCGGCAGGTAGCGATGAGAGTGGATCGGCGCGCGCGGCGCGCCGCCCGGCGTGGGGGGGACCGTGGCCGTGTCGCTCATCGGCGATCTGTTTTCGCCGGATCTCGGTGCGCTCCTGCCCCGCACCGCCCGCCTAGGCTGATCGTCATGACCAACCAACAGCACAGCATCAACTCCGGTTTCGGCGCCGCGACCACCGCTCGAGAGGTTCTCGCCGGCATCGATCTCAGCGGCCGGTACGCGATCGTCACTGGCGGCTACTCGGGGATCGGCCTGGAGACGACGCGCGCCCTTCGCGGCGCGGGTGCCGAGATCCTGGTGCCCGCCCGGCGTCCGAAGACGGCGCGCGAGGCACTGGCGGGGCTTGACGGCGTGACGGTCGACGAGCTCGACCTCGGGGACCTCGACAGCGTTCACGCGTTCGGCGGCCGCGTGCTCGAGGCCGGCCGGCCGGTCGACATCCTGATCAACAACGCCGGCATCATGGCCACCCCGGAGATGCGGATCGGATCCGGCTGGGAGGCCCAGTTCGCCACGAACCATCTCGGCCACTATGCGCTGACCAACCTGATCTGGCCGCTGTTGGCCGACGGGGGCGCCCGAGTGGTCGCGCTCTCCTCCGGGGACATCGCAACTCGCCGATCCGCTGGGACGACATCCAGTTCGCCGCCGGCTATGACAAGTGGCTCGCCTACGGCCAGGCCAAGACCGCCAACGTCCTGTTCGCGGTGCACCTCGACGAGCTCGGCGAGGGCTACGGCGTCCGCGCCTTCGCCTGCCATCCCGGAGGGATCATGACCCCGCTGCAGCGCCATCTGCCGCGGCGAGGAGATGGTCGCGCTGGGCTGGATCGACGAGGACGGCAATCCGATCGGTGCCGGCTTCAAGACGCCCGAGCAGGGCGCCGCGACCGCCACCTGGTGTGCGACGTCACCGCAGCTCGATGGGTACGGCGGGGTCTACTGCGAGGACTGCGATGTGGCCGAGGTCGCCGACGAGGACGCAGCGCGCGGGGTGCAGTCCTACGCCGTGGACCGGGAGCAGGCGGCCCGGCTGTGGGCGATCTCACGCCAGTTGACCGGACTCGACGCCTTCGCCGCGGCGGTGTGAGGCGGAGCCGTCATGGCGTCTCGCCGGCCAGGAGCGGTTCCGCGAGCCGGTGCAGCGCCTCGAGTCCCGCCACCAGGTCGGACTCGGTGCTGTCCTCGTCGCGGGTGTGGCTGATTCCGCCGCGGGAGGCGACGAACAGCATCGCCACCGGGATGCCCGCCTGAGCCAGCGCGGCGCTGTCGTGCAGCGGTCCGGACATGATTGCGTCGCCCCCGCCGGTCGCCGCGCGGGCGGCGCGCACGAGCGAGGAGTCGAAGTGGATCGGGTCCTGGTCATAGACCGCGGCGATCTCCACCGGGCACGTGTGACCCCGCGGCCAGTTCCCGGGCGCGCCGCTCGAGCGCGTCAAGCGCGTCACGGTCGGCATGGCGCAGATCCAGACCGACGCGGCACCGCGCGGGCACGGCCGTGATCAAAGACGGGTCGACGCTCAGCTCGCCGGCGGTGGCCAGCCCGCCGGCGTCCTGCGCGGCGGCGAACAGCTCCGTGAGCAGCTCGGCGGCCGCCCGGACCGGGTCACGGCGCTCGGCCATCGGCACGATCCCGAGTGGCCGGCGACGCCGGCGAAGGTCATGCGGCGCCGCCGCACGCCCAGGCAGCCGCTGACCGCGGCCACGGCCCGTCCGGCCGTGTCCAGGCGCGGCCCCTGCTCGATATGGAGCTCCAGCGCGGCGACGACGTCCGCCAGCCGTCGGCTCGGCGTGCCCAAGCGCGCCGGGGTCAAATCCGTACCCGGCCACGATCTCGGTGGCCGGGGTCCCGTCGGCGGCGACGAGCGAGCCGAGCTCGGCGGCCGACAGCGCTCCGGTGGCCGCGGCCGAACCGAGCAGCGAGCGTCCGAAGCGCGAGCCCTCCTCGTCGGCCCAGTCCACCACCGCGAGCGTGCGCTCGGGCCGGCCTTGTGCCGCCATGGCGGCGAGCACCCCAAGCCCGGCCTGCAGTCCGAGGATCCCGTCCAGCCAGCCGCCGCCGGGCACGCAGTCGCTGTGGCTGGCGATCAGGATCGTCTCGCGTGCGGCGGCCGGGCAGCACGTACCAGGTGTTCGCGAACGCGTCCCGTTCGACGGTGACGGCGTCGGCCGCCCGGGCCTGGGCGTCAAGCTCGCGGCGCTCGGCTCGCCACGGCTCGGTCCACGCTTCGCGGCGTCCACCGCTGCGCGCGTCGGTCGCCCGCAGGCGCCGCAGCACGGCGGAGGCGTCGATCACTGCGCGGGCTCGCGGATCAGCTCCATCGTCGAGCAGTGGACCCCGCCGCCGCTGGGCTGGAGCTCGTCGTAGGGCACGGTCAGCACTTCGACCCCGGCCGCGGCTTGGCGGGACCGTGGGCCGGAGGGCGCAACGGCCGGTTGGGGCGGACGGAAACGTCGTCACTGGTCATCCACAGACCTCCCAGAGGGTGGTGTCACCGACTCCCGGCTTGGGCCCGCCCGCCGTTCCGAAGGGGCGCGCCGAAGCCAAATCCTACCGCCGGCGAATCAGGCCTGGAGCGCGCCGGGGTCCTCGGGCACGTCAACGGCGTACTGCTCGAGCACCTCGCGCGGCACGATCTCCAGCGCCCGCTCGTTGGTCGCGGCGAGGACGACGAACGCGGCCGCACCGTCGGCGTGCGCCTGCAGCCAGTTGCCGGCCGTCACGCACCAGCGGTCCCCCGGCGACAGGCCCGGGAAGCCGTACAGCGGTACGGGAGTGCTGAGGTCGTTGCCGATGCTGCGCTGGTGCTCGAGGAACTCGGCGGTGACCACGGCGCAGATCGTGTGACTCCCCCGATCCTCCGGGCCGGTTCGGCAGCAACCGTCACGGTAGAAGCCGGTCAGCGGATCCTGGCCGCACTCCTCCAGGCGGCCGCCGAGGATGTTGACCTCGATCACGGGCTCAGTATCCCCGTCGTCGGGTCCGAGCGCGCTGCGGTGGGGCCTAGACTGACGGCGATGAGCTTCCTCGGTGGTGGCGGCCATTCGCTGGACGGGACCGAGCGTGGTCTGCATCCGGCGCGCGAGCAGGTCGAGCTGCGGCCCGCCGTCCAGTCGACGCGGCTGGGGGTGGGAACGCTGGCCTGTCCGCGCTGTGACGCGCCGGTCGCGGTCGGGCCCGACCCGCTGCGTCTCGGGCAGCGGCTCGGCTGCCCGTTCTGTGATCACGCCGCGCCGGTGCGGGAGTTCCTGTCCATGAAGCGCCCGACGCGCCCGACGCGAGTGAGCATCCATGTCCACGCTCCGCGATGGCGATGACCAGTCCGCGGTGCGCGGGTCCGGCGCGCGCCGCCGGGCGTAGCTCTCGTGCCCGACGCCCGCCTGTCCGCCCGCCGTGACGTGATCGATCACGCGCGCCGCCTGGTCGCCGAGGGACTCGTGCACGCGACCGCCGGCAACCTCTCGGTCCGGGTGACCGGGCGAGCCCGGCGTGATCGCGATGACCCCGACCGCCGCGCCCGTACGACGGGCTGGCTCCCGATGACATCTGCCTCGTGACCACGGGCGGCGAGCGGCTCGCCGGAGATCGGGCTCCGACCAGTGAGCTGCCTCTGCACACGCTGCTCTACGCGCGGCGCCCGGAGGTGGGGGCGATCATCCACACCCACTCGCCGGCGGCGATGACGCTCGCCGTGCTCGGCTGGCGGCTCCCCGCGATCCTCACCGGCCTGGTCGAGGCGGTCGGTGGTGACGTCCGGGTCGCGCCCTACACCCGTCCGGGCACCGGAGGCGATGGTCGACGCCGCCCAGACGGCACTGCGTGACCGCGGCGCCTGTCTGCTCGGTCATCACGGCCTGATCGCCATCGGAGCCGACCTCCCTCGAGCCTTCCGCGCCGCGTCGGTGACCGAGGCGACGGCGCGTGTGTACCTGGATGCGCGCGCGCATGCCACCGCGGTGCCGTCGCTGCTCCGAGGACGAGATCGGCGCGATCGCCACGGCGTGGAGCGCGCAGTGGTCCATGCTCCCCGGGGCGGCGCCGACCCGCTGAGGCGGTCTGCGGTGTCGTCCCGGCAGGATCGTCGTGCAGGCGGCCGCCGCGCCGTCAGTCCTCGGCGTCGATGACCCGCATGCGCGACCGCCAGTGCGCGGCGTCGAACACGCCCGGCTCGGTGCTCGCGCAGAACTCCTCCAGGGCGGCCACGAAACGGTCCGGCGCCTCGACGTGCGGGAAGTGGCGAACGCCGGGGAACACATCGAGCCGGCTGTCGGGCAGCAGCTCGTGCGCAGCGTGCGCGTGCGACACGGGAATGATCGGATCGTCGGCGCCCCAGATGAACTGGACGGGGAGGTCCTGGGCGAGGTAGAGCCGGTCCCCCGCATGCACCGTCTGACCGTTGATGCCGACGACGCTGCGCACGGTGGCCAGGAAGGCGGCACGGCGGTCGCCGTCGGCCAACGAGGCGTAGCTGCGCACGAGCTCGTCGACACCGGGGCTCGATGCGCGACCGGTGGCGCCGAGCAGTCGTCCCGCGAAGCCGGAGGCCACCCGTGTCGCCTCCGCGGTCATCGACAGGAAGAGGCTCGCTCCCGGCAGCGAGGCGGCGCGGAGCACCGGGCTCACCTCGAGTCCGAGGCCCCCGCTGGAGACCAGCACCAGCCGCTCGGTCATCTCCGGGAACTGGTAGGAGAACTGCATGGCGATGCCGCCGCCGAGCGAGTGGCCGACCAGCGTCGCGCGCTCATGGCCGAGCGTCACCAGCAGGTCGCGCAGCCCGGCGGCCAGCGAGCCCAGGGAGTAGTCGCCTCCGCCGGGGCTCGACGCTCCGTGCCCGGGCAGGTCAGGTGCCACGACGGTGGCGTTCGCGGCCAGCGGATCGATGACCGACCGCCAGGTCTCCAGCGAACCCGCCATTCCGTGGATGAGCAGGAGCACGGGTCCCGAGCCCTCCTCGACGTAGCTGATCGAGTGTCCGTGCAGGGTGAGGGCCCGGCTGCGGCTGGGGGTCATGACGAGGCTCCCGGAGAGAGGTGGACGACGGCGAGCGCGTCCCGGACGCACGCGTCCCGGACCTGCTCGGGATCAAGCGCGGTGGCCCGGAGCGCTCCGGGCGTCGGCTCGCCGAGGGCCACGCCGCTGCGGGCCAGGTGCATCGAGCCCATCATCTGGGTCAGCAGCCGCCCGGCGACGAAGCCCGGGTCATCGTCCAGGACGACTCCGTGGCCGACAGCGGCCTCGAGCGCTCGCTGGACGGAGCCGACGCAGCGCCCGACGGCGCGCGAGATGCGAAACCACGCCGGCGTCCGACAGGGTGTCGCGAAGCTCGGCGGCGGGCCGGCGCAGCAGCGCCAGGCCGCAGTCCAGGAACGCCGGGTAGGTGATGCAGAAGTCCGCGAATGCGGTCAGCAGCTGACGCACGTGCTCAGACGCGTCCGCGGCCGGCGCCAGCGCGTCGGTGAGCGCGCGCAGCTCGTCCAGATAGCTCTTGACGGCGAGCGCGAAGATCTCGTCCTTGGAGGCGAAGGCCCGATAGATGAGCGCCTTGTTGAGCCCGGCCGCCCGGGCGATGTCCTCGACCCGGGGATCGCGCAGGCCACGCTCGTCGAACAGCAGCCGGGCCGCGGCGATGATCGCCTGTTCGCGGGCCGCTCGACGGTCGCGCCGGGCGGCGGCGCGCGAGGATTCATGTATAGCGGTGGGCATGCAGACATGTAACCCGAGGTGTGACTTCTGGTTACAGCTCCATCGCTGACCACCGGTCAACTAGTGTTACCGTACCGTGCCCGAACCTGCCTACACCCGCCTCAGCGTCGATCAGCGGCGCCGGCAGGTCCTGTTGGCCGCCGGGTCGGCTGTTCACCGAGAACGCCTTTGAGGAGATCACCATGCGGGAGATCGCCGAGATGGCCGGCATCTCCAAGGCGCTCCTCTATCACTACTTCCCGAGCAAGACCGAGCTGTTCAAAGCGGCGGCCGCCCAGTACGCCGGTGAACTGCAGGCACTGATCGCACCCGATGGGGTGGGCACCCCGGTCGAGCAGCTCAACCGGAGCCTGGACGCCTACCTGGGCTGGATCCAGGCCAACTCCCTGGCGTGGCGGAAGTTGATGCAGAGCGCCGCCACACTGCCGGAGGCCGGTCAGTTTCTGGAGACGTTTCGGATCGAGACGCTGAGCCAGATCCTGGACCATCTCACCGGCGCGCAGGATCCGCCACCGCTGCTGCGCAATGCGCTGCACGGGTGGCTTGGCTACGTCGATGCCACTCTGATCGACTGGACCGAGCACGATGACCTCGCGCGCGAGCAGGTCCACGGGTTGATCGTCACCGCGTTCGGCGCTGCCCTGCTCGCGGTCCAACAGGCGGATCCGGCCCTCGAGCTCGATCTGGGCTGAGCGGATCTGCGCGTCATGGCCGGCGGCGGCTCCCGCCGCCGGTACCCGGCGAAGGGAGCGCCCCCACGTTCAGCGCTGGATGAGGACGACGAGGTAGTCCGAGCGGATGCGCGCGGTGCCGTCACCGGCCAGGTTGAAGCGTTCCAGGGCGAGCGGCGGACGGTCACCTGCCAACATCCAGGTATGAGCGAACACGAAAGCTTTGAGGATCGACTGCGCGCGATGGCTGATCAGGTCAGCGAGTCGGTCCGGCGTATGTCCGAGGTCGACTTCGACGAGCTCTCCGCGAGGTACGGGATTGACGCGGAGCGGGCCCGTGGCTTTGCTGATGCCGCCGGCCAATGGCTCAACGATCACGTGCCCAGCGGCGAGCCGTTGTTTGGCCAGAACCGCCCCGGCGATCTGGACGCGACCGCGCCGTCGGTCCCCCCGGAATTCGAGGCGCAGGTGGGGCCCGGCCTTGAGCCAGAGCCGTCCTCTCATAAGTCCGGACCGCATCCGTTGGACCTTCCGAGCGGCCGACAGGGTCTGGCGCTGAGTGCGTTGGACTCCGGCCGTTGGACGGTGCGACCTGGCAGTACTCAGCTGGTCGGCACCGGGGAGGGACGCCGTCCGTCGGACGCAGCGGATCTGGTCAGCGAGTTGCGCGCCCGCGATTGGATCACCGCCGACGGCGCGCTGACGCTGACCGGCCGGCACGCCCTGGGCCGCTGGTGCCGGACGGCGGAGGATCCGGCCCGCCTGTCGCCCGAGCCCGACGCCCCGACGGCCTAGCGGTGCAGACGACCGCGGCGCTCCGCTCTGAGCGAACGGGGGTGGCCAGGGCGGGCCTGCTGGGTCAAGCCCGCCCAATCCCCTCGTTGAGGCGTCAGTCCGGGTACTCGTCCTTACGCCAGGCTCGAGGCTCCGCGGCCGGGGCTTTCGGCGTGCGCTCAAGCAGGAAGCTGTGGTACGGAGCGACGAAGGGGTCGGGAGCCATGACCGTGTACGTGTGGTAGACGGTGCCGTTCTCGCGTGCGAACGCAATCCAACCCGGGCCCTCGCGTAGACCGTCCTTGAGATCGGCGCCGATCTGCTGTGACCACTCTTCGAGCCAGCCGGGTGGGCTGTCGATCATCGCCTTGACCTCGGGGATCTGCTCCGCCTGCTGCTCGGTCATGGCAAGCCCGAAGTCGAAGGGGAAGTCGGTCTCGTAGGTGGAGACATACGGGAACTGCCAGCCCATCCGCTGCTTGTAGGCGAGCAGGCGCTCGATCGGGGCCCGCGAGAAGCAGATCAGCGTCACGTCCCGGTGGTTGAGGTGCACGAGCCCGCCGTCGAGTTCGTCGCCCAGGCTGGTGCAGCCGGGACAGGCCCCGAGCTCATAACCAGGGCCGAACATGATGTTGTAGGCAAGGAGCTGTGAGCGACCCGCGAAGAGCTCGGCGAGCGTCTTCTTGCCGTTTTCGGTGTCGAACTGGTACTCCCTCTCCACCGCAACCCAGGGCAGCTGACGCCGCTGCTCGTTCGCTCTCTGACCGAGCTTGGCGTGCTCAGCCTCGAGCTTCGCAAGCTCGTTGCGAGCTTCCTGCCATTCCTCACGCGTGCCGAGCTTACGGTCGGGCATCGATACCTCCGGTCGGTTTCGTCGTGTCGGCGCGGGCGGCGGTCGTGAAGCGTCAGGAGGCCGCCGTTCGGCGCCCGTAGCATAAGACTGACCGGCCAGGCCCGACTCATCGCCGCCGGCCTCGGGACGTCGCGTTGGAGCCACCCCAGCACCCGATTGGTCCCCGGCGCGCGCCGACGGGGCCGCAGCGCGCGCTGCGACGTCACGTGATGCCGGCCGACCTGCACCCGCTGGCGGGCGATCGGTCGGCCCGAGCGCCAAGTACGCGAACCAGTCCCGCGGCCGACTTCCGCTTTTCTCCCCGGAACCAGGTACCCGTTGGTCACGCTCGAGCAGCCGGACAATGCGATCGTCACGGGATCATCGGCTTTCGAATCTGAGCTGTAGTGAAAGAACGCGATCATCGCCGTGCCGTCGTCGCTGGGGCATGCCCGAGCGCCAGTGGCCGGCATCAGCGCGTTGAGCTGGCTGGCAAGAGCTCCAACCTCGACGCGCGCCGTGACCAGGTGCTGGGCGATGGATTGAAGTGGCGCCGAGCCAGCCGCGAGAGGGAAGCCGGCAAGCCCGCTGTAGCGGCACAGCAGCACTTGCGCCGGACCCCCCGGGCCACGGCACCCGTGTGTGCGCTCCCGCCGCCGGCCGCCACGCCGCCGATGATGATCATCACGACCGAGACGGTCCGCCTGTATGAACCCAATTTCGCCACCATGCATGGTTCAGCGTGATCGCGACGAACAAGTTGCGAGCACGCGCACCGCTGAGGCGAACAGCGCTCAGTCGTCTTCGTCGGGGCTCTCGCTGTAGTGTCGCCGGGGATGTCCGTCCGTGATTCGCGGGGAGAGCCGGATCCCGTCGACACCCGGCTGTTGTCGCGCCGCTCGGCGATCGGGATCGGGGCGAGTGCCGTCAGCGCCCTCGCCCTCACCGCCCTCCCGGCCTGGGCCCGGGTGCACGGCTCCACCCACCGGCATGCGCACCGACCGCGGCCCGACGAGCTGCCCTACCCGGACCGGCCAATGGGCGAGCCGGGCTTCACGCAGATCGAGAACGTTGTCCTGGTGATGCTGGAGAACCATTCGGCCGACAATGTGCTCGGGATGCTGCCGCGGGTCGCATCGGCGCGACGGCGAGACTTTGACGGCCTGCCGGTGAACCGCTTCGGAGTGCCCATCTCGCGCAATCCGAGCAATCGGAAAACCTCTCCGAGGCCCCCGCGCGGATACGTGCGCTCCTATCCGGCACCCGACGGTTGCGCGTCGAGCGGACTGACTCAGAACTGGAACTCCAGCCATGTGCAGTACAACGGCGGTCGCAACGACGGGTTCGTCACCAACGCGCAGTCGCCAACTCCGATGGCCTACCTCACGCCGGCACAGATGCCGGTGACCTATGCGCTGGCCGGTCACTTCCCGGTCAGCGATCGCTACTTCTCCTCGCTGCTGGGTCAGACGCTGCCCAATCGCCGCTATTACCTCAGTGCGACCTCCAGCGGCCAGGTCAACGACGACAGCTCGAGCATCCTCGTGCCTGCCGCCAACGGCACGATCTTTGACCGTCTTGATGCCGGCGGCGTCTCGTGGCTGGTGTACTCCGCCGGCGCACCGACGCCGGTCGTCTACTTCCCGAACTTTCGCAACAATCCGGCTCAGACGGCGCGGTGCGTCAACAACGGCCTGTTCTTCGCGGCCGCCGCCCGCGGAACGCTCCCCTCCGTGTCCTACGTAGAGGAGAACTTCACCTATGAGTCGGAGGAGAACCCGCAGGACGTCGCCTACGGAGAGCGCTTCCTGCGTCGCGTGGTGCAGGCGTGCCTGGACAGCCCGCAATGGGACAAGATGGCGATCTTCGTCACCTATGACGAGCATGGCGGCTACTACGACCACGTCCGGCCGCCCGCCGCGATTGCTCCTGATGACATCGCACCCGATCTGACGCTTTCCGCCAAGGGGACCTTCCCGGCAAAGTTCGATCGTTACGGATTTCGTGTGCCGATGATCGTCATCTCACCGTGGGGTCAGCCCCACTACGTGTCGCACCGGGTTGCTGACCACACCTCGATCCTCGCCTTTCTCGAACACAAGTGGAACCTTCCGCCGCTCACTCGTCGCGACGCCGGTGCCTGGGATCTACGGGACATGTTCGACACCACCCAGCGCCGGCTCGCCGATCCACCGTCCCTGCCGGCGCCCCCCGATATCGCGGCGAGTCTGCAGAAGTGTCGGGCTGATGGAGAGAATCCGCCCACCGGCTCGGTGACCAACCCGATATCGACGACGCTCACCCTGCCTACGCCGGTCGGGGGCTCAGGGGTCGCCGCCCGCACTTTCCGGGTCTGATGTCCACGCACGCCCTGCGGTCCGAGGCTGGCCGCAGTTCCAGAGCCCGCCTCCGGACTTGAACCGGAAACCTTTTCATTACAAGTGAAGTGCTCTACCAATTGAGCTAGGCGGGCGCTGTGCGTGAGTCTCTCATGCAGTCGGCTTCGGATTAAACGTCTGCCGCGCACGTGGACGGATGTCCGAGGGGCGCCGCGCGTCGGTCAAGCCCGTCATCGCAGAGCGTCGACCACCTTGGTAATGACTTCACTGCAACTCTCACCCGATGCGGTGACGGTGCTCGGCCTGGCCGGCACCGCGCTGCTGTTTGCGCAGTCTGTCGACGAGGAGGTGGAACGGTGGCTGCGGCCGCTGCGGCTCTACGGCCAGGCGGGCGCCGCCCTGCAGTCGCTCGGCGTCAGCGAGGGTCCGCTGGTCGCGTCCCAGCAGAACCATCCCGAGCCCAGCGAGGACTCGCCCTCGGAGACCCTGCACCAGATCGCGACGTCTGCTTCTCAGATCGCCGCACGAGCGCGGTGGCAGGACCGTCGGCACGTTCGACATCCTTCTCGCGGTGATGCGCCACTACGGAGATGCATTCGATCGCGCGCTGCGCTGCCGCTGCAGTGACAGCGACGAGCTCGTAACGCCTGCTCCAGGAGCGGACCGCCGCCTAACCGACCACAAGCTCTCCAGCTCACGAGCCCGCCGCGGTTGCTCACCGCGGCGGGCTTTGTCGTTCTCGGGGGCCGGGATCGGCGGATGCCGTGACCTCAGGGAGTCCTTACCCGCGCGAGTCGTACCGGCGCTTGCCGCCGAGCCGACCACGGGTCTACCTACCCGCGCAACGGAAGCGCACGTCCGGCCCATTGGCCGGAGCCGGCGTGAGCCGAGGCGCCCGGCTGTGGGCTCGTGGCATCGGTACCGGCAAAGGTGGGGGTGGCGAGCACGAGGGAGGTCGCGCCGTCGACCGTCACGGTGGCGCCGGCCGCGGTCTGCTGCACACGCAGGATCGCCGAGCCGAGGCCGGCGGCCAGTTCGCAGGCGTAGCCCAGGGCGGGTTCGATATCGACCGCGTCGACGCCGCACGCGTGCAGGAAGCGCTCGCCCTGCCCGGTCGTGAGCTGGTCAAAGTCGGCTTCCAGCTCCTCGATCAAATGCTCGTAGACCGGGCTGCCTGCGCTCGCCTCGATCACGCATGCGGCCATGTCATCGGTCACGGCGGTCGCGTCGTCGCGGACGCGCTCGAGCAGGTCGGATGCCGACACGTGGCTGCCTGCCTCGCTCGAGCAGCTCGGCCAGTCGCTCGCGACCGAGCAAGCCCTCGGTGGTCCGGGCTTCGGTCACGCCATCGCTGAAGAAGCAAGCGACGGGTTCCGGCCGGGAAGGGGAGAATCGTCTGGCGCAGGCCGGTTGGGAACCCCCAGCCGAGCGCCGGTGATGCCGCTCCGTATACCGGCTCGGTGGAGGCTTCACCGAGGACCACCGGCGCCGGGTGCCCGGCGGTGGCGTACGTGAGCGTGGCGCGACGCCGGGTCATAGACCGCGATCGCCACCGTGGTGAAGAGACCGTCGGTGTCAGTACCGAGAACGCGACCGGCGAGCTTGAGCGACGAGCGTGGATCAAGGCCCGTCTCGACGTACGCGCGAAGCGTGTAGTGCATGTGGGCGGCTCGCGCAAGCGCGTTGCGCCCGTGTCCTGACACGTCGCCGACGATCACCGCCACGCGCCCGCCGTCGAGCACGAACGCGTCGTAGAAGTCGCCGCCGGCCGCGGGGCCGTCCGCGGGACGGTAGGCGACCGACACCCCGAGGGTCCCGAGGCGGGACGGGATCGCGGGTACGAGCGCTGCCTGCATCGACTCCAGGTCAGCGGCGAGCTCGGAGCGCTGGGACTCCAGCCGGCCGGCCCGGCGCGAGCTGCGCCAGGCGCGGACCGCGAGCACAAGACAGATGAGCAGCAGGGCGATGATGATCGGTTTGCTCCAGTCCGGGACCGGGAGCGGCACGAGGTTGCCGATCAGAGCCGGAACGAGGGCGAAGTGGTGACCGACCACGCTGGTCAGAGAGGTCGTGTCCAGGTACTGCACGCGTCGTGCCCCACGCAGGCCGCCCCGGGTCCCGGCCAGCCCGCCGGATCCGATTCCCGATGAAGCAGACCTATGCAGCGCCGCCGCTGCGGCCGCCGAGGTGATCGCAGCCGGGACGGTGTCGGGATGCGCAGCCAGTGTGCGGCCGGCGGCGCTGCGGCCCGGCGCCGCACGCGATCCTGCGCCACCCGCGGAAGCGCCACCGCGACTGGCGCCGGGACGACGCAAATGAGCGGTCCCGCGCGATTGCGGCTGGCTCACGGAGCGTGACGGTGCCGGGGCCGGGGGCGTCCGGCGCGGCCGCCCGGATCCGCTCTGGGCTGGGCCCGGCTGGGCAGGGCTGGTGGGAGCCGGAGTGGAGGCCACCGGAGCCGGAGAACTGCTCACCGGAGCGGGCGCGGCGGCGGGCGTCGCTGCGGTTGCGGCCGGAGCCGCGGTAGCGGTCGCCGTCGGGGCGGCCGTCGCGGTGGGAGCCGCGGGTGCGCGTGTGACGCGCGGGCTTTGCGCCGACGATGAGCTCGTCCCGGCGCCGGGCGTCACGGGCGCGGGCGTGGGCGCGGGCGCCGGGGACGGGGTTGGATTCCCGTCACCGTCGTCATCACCACCACCGCCATCGTCTCCCTGACTGTTACCGCCGCTATCGCCTCCGTGTCCGCCGCCGACGCCGTACCCGCCGCCATCGCCTCCGTGTCCGCCGCCCGGATCCCCCTCCCCGTACGCGGTCGCGTGCGCGACGACGTCGGCCAGGGCGGAGCGCATGTCATGACCAATGGCGAGCGGATGGCCGCTGGCCACGGGTGCGAGCGCGAGGCTGAGCGCACCGACGAGCCCGCCGGCGCGCCACAGGCAGCGCTGCCCGAGCCGGGCCGAATGATTCCGTGACGGCCGCGAGACCGGCCGGCTAGGCATCATCGGGCTCCGTGGCTGCCAGGCGTTTGTACAGCCGCACGACCGTGGCGCTGGGAGCGACGGAGAGTTCAAGGTCATCGGTCAGCGCGGACATGAACGCGAACCCGCGCCCGCTCTCGGCGAGGCTTTGGCCCGGGCTGGGCGGTCGGGGGGACAAACGGTCCACGATCGCGGACCGAGCAGATGATCGACTCGCCGGACAGCTCGACCCGCAGCCCGATCGTGCCGTCGGCCTCGGCGGATCCGTGCTTGATCGCGTTGGTGACCGCCTCGTTGACGGCGTACACGAACTCGTATGCGGCCCGCTCCTTGAGACCGAAGCCGGTCGCCGCTTCGCGCACGAACCGCCGGGCGCGGCGTCAGCTCGACCGCGTCCGCGGGGAGCCGCAGGTCGGTGCGGCAGCTCTGCGCGGTGGAGGGCAGCGGACCGCCCCGCTCACGCGCTGGGGGCGAGTACCGCGAGCGCATCCTCCTGGGAGCGATGCAGCGGGATCACGTTCTCCAGCCCGACCACGGCGAAGATGCTGCGGACGTCCTCGTTGTCACACACCACCGCCAGCTCGCCGCCCGAGTCGTGCAGCCGCTTGAGCGCGCCGACGAGAACCCCGATCGCGGTCGAGTCGACGAACCCGGTCTCGGTGAGGTCAATGACGACCCGCCGATCGCCGGCGTCGATGCGCTCCGTGATCCGCTTCTTGAGCGCGGGGGCGACCCCGAAGTCCACGTCACCCGCGACGTGGAACGTGCGTACGCCGCCAGGGGCGACGTCCTCCCTGATCTGAAATTCGGACATGTGTCCTCCCTACCTGTGTCATGGCTGTGTTCCCCATCCTACAGCATCGGCCACCACCCGGCGTCCTGGCGTCACCCGTCATGGCGCGATGGACGCATGTTCGACGCCTGGAGCGAGCGAAACCACCCGATCCCTGAAGGACCGCATTCTGGGTGTCGGCCCGCCAGTCCGCGCCGGTGCTGGGGCGCGTTCTGCTGATGCGTCGCTGACGGCCGGGCGACCTCCTCGGCGCGACCCGGCTCGGCTCCGTGCTGCCGGCTCAGCCGGAATCGGCGGCGAGCACCTGCTCCCACCAGGCCACCGCGTCGGCCATCGTCTGGCGCAGCGGGATCTCGGGCTCCCAGCCGGTCACGGCGCTGAGCGCAGTGTGATCGCCGCGCAGATCCATGACCTCGCTGGCCCGAACCCGCGCCGGGTCGACCTCGTGGGTGATCACGATCGGGGCGATCACCTCGCCGAGCAGCGCCACCTGCTCGGCCGCCGAGACCGACACGCCGGTGCTGACGTTGTAGACGCCGGCGGGCGCATGCTCGGCCAGCAGGCGGTAGGCCCGCACGACATCGCGCACATCAGTGAAGTCCCGGCGCGTGTCGGGGTTGCCGGTGACGATCGTCAGCTCTGAGACGCCGGCTCGGCGACCCTCGGCCGCCTGGCGCGTCGAGCGAGGCGAGCAGGAAGATCGGCAGCTGCCCAGGGCCGGAATGACTGAACGGCCGCGCGCGGATGATGTCGAGGCCGTGGGCGTGGGCGTAGACGGCGGCCAGCATCTCGGCCGATGCCTTGGAGACCGCGTACGGGTTGGCGGGCTGCGATCGGGGCGGATTCGGCGAGCGGGAGCGCGTCGGGGACGCCGTACACCTCGCAGGTGCTCACCCACACGACCCGCGCGCCGGCCGCCTCGAGCCGCAGCGCCTCGAGCACGTTGACCGCGGTCAGCGTGTTCTCGGACACCGTCTGCGCCGGGGCTTCCCACGACCGGCCGACCGAGCTGAGCGCGGCCAGGTGGTAGACGACATCGGGCCGCGCCTGCGCGATTGCGGCCCGCACGGCGCCGGCGTCGCGCAGGTCGACCGAGACGCCGCGTGACCGCGTCGCCCTCGCTGCGCGGGGCCGTCCACCGTCCCGCCGCCGCGACAGCGCGATGACGTCATCGCCGGCCTGCGCGCAGGCACGCACCAGCCAGCGGCCGGCAAAGCCGGAGGCGCCGGTGATCAGCGCCCGCATGTCAGCTCAGGGGGCCGGCTGGACGGAGACCGCGTGCTCGAAGGTGCCATGCCCGTTGGAGGAGTAGTCCTCCGCGGGTTCGGGCGGAGCGGGCTCGGGCTCGGCGTTGACGCGGCGCTCGAGCTCGCCCAGGACGAGCCCGAAGAGCAGATGGCGCCACGCCGCCTGCGCGAACGCGGCCCGGTTGCCGGTCAGGGTGGGCAGCTGCGTGCGGGCGGGGTGGAAGCGGTCGCTCAGGCGTCCCAGCGGCCACAGCGCGACGTGCTCGAACAGGCGCGGCGGCGGGCCCGCGCAGCGGCGCGGGAATCGGCAGCGCCGGGGCGAGGTTGGCGTAGACGGCCCCGAACACGGCGCCGTTGCCCGTATGGAGGACCAGGCCGAGCGGATACCAGCGCTCGCCCTGGGTCACGGTCTTGCCCAGCAGCTCGACATCGTCGTAGTCGGTCTTGAAGACGAGCTTGTCCAGCGGCTGCTGCGCGGCCCACAGCGCGGCGGCGAGAGCGCCGCAGGCGGCGCCTCTCAGCGTGCGGGTGCGATCGATGCCTGGGCTCACCGTGCGAGCAACTGTAACGGCAGAGGCCGCGGCGGGTACCGCATTGTGCGATGGATCACGATCGCCTTCACCAGCGCGCGAGGGAGCATGCGGCCAACCCGATCATCTACGGGTTCGTCCGCGTGACCTTTCAGCCCTTCTTCCAGATCTACTTCCGGATGAAGCGCATCGGCCGCGAGCACATTCCCAAGCGCGGCGGGGTGATCCTCGCCTCGAACCATCGCAGTTTCCTGGACCCGTTCGTGATCGCCTGCATGGCCAACCGGCCCATGTACTACGTGGCCAAGAAGGAGCTCTTCGCGCGGCGCTGGCAGGCCTGGGTGCTCAACGCGCTCGGCGCCTTCCCGGTCGACCGCGGCGCCAGCGACGAGGCGATGATGGAGACGGCGCGGCAGATCCTCGCCCGGGGCGACATCGTGCTCATCTTCCCCGAGGGCACGCGGGTGCGGCCCGGCTCGCTGGGCACGCCCAAGCGCGGCGTCGGCCGGCTCGCCCTGGAGACCGGCGCGCCGGTGGTCCCGATCGCGGTGATCGGCACCGAAGCGATCCGCCGCGGCTGGCGGATCCGGCCTCACAAGGTCAGCATCCGCGCCGGCCGGGCGCTGCGCTTCCCGCAGGTCGACAACCCGTCCAAGGCGCTGGCCAGCGCGGTCACCGATCGGATCTGGCCGTGCGTGATGCTCCAGTGGGAGTGGCTGGGCGGGCTGGCGCCGGTTCGCCGCGTCGCGGTCATCGGCGCCGGGACCTGGGGCACCAGCCTGGCCGTCCTGCTCGCGCCGGGCCGGGCTCGAGGTCGACCTCGCCTGCCGCACGCACGAGCAGGCGCTCGAGCTGGCCGCCTCGCGCGAGAACACGCGCTACCTGCCTGGGGTCGTTCTGCCCGAGTCGGTGCGAGTGCTGCGCTCGGCCGAGCTCAAGCCCGAGGGCCACGACATCATCTGCCTCGCCGTGCCGGCCAAGGCGCTGCCGGGCGTGCTCGCCGCCCATGGAGGTCAGATCTCGGGCCGAAGCGGGGTCGTGGTCGTCTCCAAGGGCCTCGTGCCGCCGCTGGGCACGCTGCCCGCCGCGTTCACCGCGGAGCGCTGCAAGGCCCGCGCGGTCGCGGTGCTCGGCGGGCCCGCTCACGCCGCCGAGATGCTGTCCCAGGGCGCCTCGATCGTGCTCGCCTCCACTGACCGCGGCTTCGCCCGGCAGCTCAAGGACGCGCTTGGCCACGCTCAGCCTCGACGTGACCGTGACCACTGACGTGACCGGGGTCGAGCTCGCGGGCTGCGCCAAGAACGCCGCCGTGCTCGCCGCCGCCGCCGCCGCGGGTTCCGGGGCGAACATCGCCGGCGCGGCCGCGGGCAAGGTGTTCGCCGAGATCGACGCGCTCGCTCGCGCCCACGGCTCGCGGCCGGAGACGTTCGCCGGGCTGGCCGGGGCCGGGGACCTGGTGGCCACCGTCGTGGCCAGCGGATCGCGCAACCGGCGGGCCGGCGAGCTGCTGGCCCAGGGGATGCCGTCCGCGGACATCGGCCCGTATCTCGGTCACGCCGCCGAGGCCGTCGATTCGGTGCCGCTGCTCGCCGAGGCGGCCCGCGAGGCGCGGCTGCATTCTCCGGCCCTGGACAGCCTCGCGGCACTGGTCAGCGGGGACATCGACGCCGCCGCACTGGGCCTCGACGGTGACCGAACCGGTGGCCACGAGCAGACGCGCTCCGGTGCGAGCGGCCTGACCCGGATAGATTTGCCGATGCGGTGGCCGACGACATACCTTCTCAGAGCAAGCGCGAGCTCGACGCTCGTTTCACGGAGCTGTACCGCAACCACCTGCGCGACGTCTACTCCTACAGCTACTACCGCGTCGGCAACCACCACGACGCCGAGGACCTCACCGAGCAGACCTTCCTGCAGGCCTACCGTCATTTCGAGCGGGCGTTGCGCGAGTCCGACGGCCGGCCGCTGCGGCCGTGGCTCATCCGCATCGCCCACAACCTGGCGGCCAACTTCTACCGGGACCGCTCGCGCAAGCCGGTGTCCACGATCGAGGACGCGGGCGTGATCTCCTCCCCGCACACGACCGAGTCGCTGGTCGAGAGCCGCGAGGAGCTCAAGGAGATCCTCGAGGGCGTCTCCCGGCTTCCCGACGATCGCCGCGAGGCGCTGATCATGCGCTTCGCGCTGGGCATGGACAACCGCGAGATCGCTCGCGCGCTGGGCCGCACCGACGGCGCCACCAAGGTGCTGCTGCACCGGGCCATCCGCCAGCTCGAGGGCATGGTCGCCCCGGCCGGCGCCGGGGCCGAGACGAGCTGATGTCCGCCGCCCTGACCGATTTCGAGGCGCTGCTGCGCGAGGCGCTGGCCCCGATCGAGCCGCCTGACGACCTGCTGGCGCGGCTCGAGACCCGGCTGGTCAGCCTCACCGAGCTCGCCCAGGACGAGCTCGAGGCCTGGGAGCTGTCTGCGATGCGCGACCCGCGCAACTGGGCGCGGCCCGCCGCGGCCGTCGTGGTCGGGGCCGGAGCGGGGACGGCGCTGGTCGCCCTGCGCGTGCGCTCGCGCCACCGCGCCCGCACCCAGCGAGCCCGGCGGCCTGATCGCGCTCGCCGAGCGCACCATCCAGGACATCGCCGAGGAAGCGCGGCGAGTCCTGCCCGACCGCTGACCGGCCGGCGTCCGCTCGGCGGCCGGGCGAGCGCTGATAGCGTCATCGGTCCCATGGCCACCTGCTACCGCCATCCGTCCCGTGAGACCGGGGTGGCGTGCTCCTCGTGCGGGCGGCCGATCTGCCCCGACTGCATGACCCCGACCTCGGTCGGCATGCGCTGTCCGGAGTGCGCCCGCGAGCGGACCAAGGTCCGCACGGTCTCGTCGGGCCCCACCGTCCCGGTCGTGACCCGGGCGCTGATCGCGCTCAACGTGCTCGTGTTCTTCGCCGAGACGGCGACCGGGGGTCAGCTGGGCGGCGGCGGGCGGGGGGACCGTATACGACAAGGGCTTCCTGTACGGACCGTTCGTCGCCCAGCAGCATGAGTACTGGCGGCTGCTCACCTCGGGCTTCCTGCACGCCGGACTGCTGCACATCGTCTTCAACATGGTCTTCCTCTACATCATGGGACCGATGCTCGAGCCGGCGATCGGCCGGGTCAACTTCGCGGCCGTGTACTTCGCCTCGCTGCTCGCCGGATCCTTCGGGGCGCTGCTCTTCCAGCCCGGCGTGCCGACGATCGGGGCCTCGGGCGCGTGCTTCGGCATCCTCGGCGCGCTGATCGTCGTCGCCTACTACCGGGGGATCTCGATCTGGCAGTCCGGCCTCGGGGTGACGCTGCTGATCAACATCGTCTTCTCGCTGAGCTTCTCGGGGATCTCGATCGGCGGCCACCTCGGCGGGGTGGTCGGCGGCGCGGCCGCGGGCTGGATGATCGTCCAGCTCGGCGAACGGCGCCGGATGCCGGCCGCCGCGCTGGCGGGCTGTCTGCTGGTGGCCGTGATCAGCGTGGCCGCGGCGATCGCCGTCGCCGGAAGCCACGGGCTGACCCCCAACGGCCTCGGACTCGGCGCCGGGGGCTACGGACCGCGCATGGGTTGGAGCGGGCCAGTCCGACGCCGCGACGCCGCGCCAGGGTCAGAGGCCCCGACCGGAGTCAGAGCGTCGACCGTCAGGGCCCGGCCGGTGGGGACGAGATCCTCGTCGATCAGCTCCGGATGCAGGATCGACGCCAGCAGTTCGAGACCGTCCACGAGCCGCGGGCCCGGGCGCGAGAAGTAGGCCGAGGCGTCGACGGCGACCACCTCGCCGGCCCCGAGCGAGGCCAGCTCGTCACGGTGCATCTCGGCCTCCCGGTGGGCGATCTCGGCGTCATAGCCGCACGGCATCACGATCACGATGTCGGGCTGGGCGGCGCGCACCGCCTCCCACGTGTGCTGCTCGGAGTTCTCGCCGGGAAAGCCGAGCACGTCCTCGCCGCCGGCGTAGGCGATCAGCTGCGGCGTCCAGTGACCGGCGACGAACGGCGGGTCCAGCCACTCCAGGGCGACCACCCGAGGCCGCCGCGCGTCCTTGACCGCGACGCGGATCCGGTCGATCCGGGCGGCCGCGTCCCGCGATCAGGTCGACGGCCGCGTCCTTGCGATCCGTCGCCTGGGCGAGCGTGCGGGCATCCCCCAGCACCTCGCCGATCGTGTGCGGATCGAGTGAGAGCACCCGAGGGCGCGTCGAGAGCTCGTCAGCGATCGCCCGGACGTCGTCGTAGGAGACCGCGCACACCGAGCACAGCGCCTGGGTGACGATCAGATCGGGCGCGAGTTCCTGCAGCGCCTCGGCGTCGAGCTCGTAGATCGACTCGCCGGCCAGGGTGCGCTCCTTGACGGCGGCATCGATCGCCGCGGCGTCGAGCCCGGCCGGGAGGACGTCCCGGGTCACGCGCGGGAGTCGCCGGGCGGCCGCGGGATAGTCACACTCGTGCGTGACGGCGACGAGATCGGGGCCGAGACCGAGCGCGAACAGCATTTCGGTGGCGGAGGGGACGAGGCTGACGATGCGCATGACGGTGTTTGCGAGACGGGGGTCCGTGGGAGCTTAGAACCCACAACGTCATGGCGGAACTCCTCAACGACATCGAGATCGACGCCCGGCTCAAGCGCCTGGCGTGGGAGCGCGAGGGCGATGAGATCGTGCGCGAGTGGCGCTTTGAGGATTTTGCCGAGGCGGTCGCGTTCGTCAACCGCGTCGCCGAGGTGGCCGAGGATTCAAACCACCATCCGGACATCTTCCTGCACGGCTGGAACAAGGTGAAGCTCTCGCTCACCAATCACTCCGCGGGCGGCCTCACCGAGGCGGATTTCGCCATGGCCGGCCGCTTCGACCAGCTGCAGTGAAATGGCGGTCAGCGTGAGCGCCGGGAATCCGGGACGCTGACTGCTACCGTACGGCGCGTCGCTGAATGATCGACGACGACCTTCCTCGAAGTAGCCACCGGCCAGTCGCCTTCTGCGCGGCGACGCAGGCGCGCCGGTGAATGCTCTTCTCATCATCCTGACCGGGGTCCTGATCCTGGTCAACGCGTTCTTCGTGATCGCGGAGTATTCGCTCGTCCGCTCGCGCCGGGCGCGTCTGCAGGCGATGGCCGACGAGGGCCAGCGCGGTGCGCGGCGTGCGCTGTCGCAGCTCGAGGAGATCGGCGACTACATCGCCGCCTGCCAGGTCGGGATCACGATGGCCTCGATCGGGATCGGCGCGCTCGGAGAGCCGGCCATCGCGGACCTGCTGCAGCCGGTGTTCGGCGGGGCGGTCGGTCACACCGCAGCCGTCGCCATCTCGGTGGTGATCGCCTACCTGCTGATCACGATCGCTCAGAGCATCGTCGGCGAGATCGCGCCCAAGCTCTACACGATCCAGCACGCCGAGGATCTCGCGCGCCGCGTCTCGCGCCCCCTCGGCTTCTCGCGGCTGCTGTTCACACCGTTCATCGTGGTGCTCAACTCGGCCTCCAACGCGCTGCTGCGCGCGGTCGGGACCGACCCCGACGCCGAGCCCGAGGGCGGCACGCCCGGACGAGATCAAGCGGATCATCGCCGAGTCACGCTCCGGCGGCAGCCTCGATGTCGGCGAGGCGAACATGCTCACCGGGGTGTTTCACCTGCACGAGCAGGAGGCCCGCCAGGTGATGACGCCGATTCCGGCGGTGGTGACCGTCGATCTGTCGGAGACCGTCCAGGATGCGCTGCGCCGCTGCGTGTCGACCGGCCACTCGCGCCTGGTCGTGACCGAGGACGAGAACCAGGACCGGGTCAAGGGGATCGTCCACGTCAACCAGCTGGTCAAGCTGATGATGGCCGATGGCTACGAGGCACACTTCGCCAAGCTGGTGCGCGAGGCGCCGATCGTCCCCGAGACCAAGCCGCTCGACGACCTGCTCGCCGACCTGCAGCGCGAGCGGACCGAGCTGGCGATCGTGATCGACGAGTACGGGCGCACGGCGGGCATCGTCACCACCGAGGACATCATCGAGGAGGTCGTCGGCGAGATCGATGACGAGACCGACCCCGCGCGCGGCGCGGTCCGGCGGCTGGCCAACGGCGAGTGGTTCGTGCGCGGTCACGTCGCGGTCACCGACCTGCAGGACTACGGCCTGCGAGCTGCACGTCGACACCGATGCCTACAACTCGGTCGGGGGGTTCGTGTTCGCCGAGCTGGGCCGCCTGCCCAAACGCGGAGATCAGGTCAGCGCCGACGGCTACTCGATCCGGGTCGAGTCCGTGCGCCAGAATCGGATCGAAGCGGTGCGGATCCGCCGCCGCAAGGTCCCGCGCCGAGCCCGCGCCGGCGGAGTCCGAGCAGAGCTCCTGAACCGGCGTTCGCGCCGTCAGCGATCGGACCCGATGAGAGTGACGCTGCGCACACTCTCGCGTCATTCGTTACATTGTGCGCAGCGCTCTCGCCGGAGACCGTCCGGCGGTTGAGAGGGGAGAGACCGAAGCCGGCCCATGCGGGCCGGCTTCGCCCGTTGTGGGGCTCGGGCGCTGTCGCGCTTAAAGGAAACCGGCCCGCTGGGGACGGGCCGGTCTCGTGCTTCTGGGGAGGAGGTGCTGCTATGAGGTACGTCGCACACGGAATAATCGGCCCGCGATATGAACGCGTCCTAAATAGTTGCTCGCTGATGCTTAAGGGTTGCCGACCAGGCACCGGCTCGGGCGGCCGGTCAGCTGTAGTCGTAGAAGCCGCGCCCGGACTTGCGGCCCAGCGCGCCGTCGGCGACCAGCTCGCGCAGCCGGCCGGGCACGTCGGCGCCGATCGTGTCCCCGATCGCCTGGGCGACGTCGAGGCCGACGAAGTCCAGCAGCGCGATCGGGCCCATCGGAAGGCCCGCGCCGAGCGTCATGCACTTGTCCACGTCGGCGGGCGGCATGCCGTTCTCGGTCATGAAGCTCACCGCGTCGAACAGGTAGGGGAACAGCAGGCGGTTGACGACGAAGCCGGGCGTGTCAGGCACCTCGACCGCGGTCTTGCCCAGCTCCGCGCACAGCGCCCGCGCGCGGTCGCGGACCTCGTCGGTGGCCGAGTCGGGGAAGACGAGCTCGATCAGCTCCATCCGCGTGACCGGATTGAACACGTGCAGGCCGAGGAAGCGCTCGGGGCGCCCGCTGGCCGCGGCGAGCTCGGCGATCGACAGGGACGAGGTCGTGGTGGCGAGGATCGCCTCCGGATCGCTGGCCGCGCCGAGCTCGGAGAGCAGGGCGGCCTTGTGATCGGGATCCTCGACCACCGCCTCGACGATGAAGGTCTCGCCGTGCAGCGCGGCCTGATCGGTCGATACGGTCACGCGAGCGGCGGCATCGGGCGAGCCGAGCTTCTCGCACAGCTTGGCGACCGAGGCCTGCGCCCGCTGCGCGGACGCATCCGAGCGCGCCCACAGGACGACGTCTCCGTGGAGGGCGGCGGTGGCGGCGAGCCCGCACGCGATCGTGCCAGCACCCGCGATGGCGAGTCTCTCTTGCAAGGGGTCTCCTGAGGTCAGAGGTGACGGCGGGGCGGCGGTGAGGTCACCGGGCTTTGTGGCGGCGTACTGTACGGGACCGTTCAGTGGGGCGGAGCCCGGTTGGCATCTGCTAAACCGGATCGCCGATGAGCGCTACCGTCACCCTGCGCCGCACGATGAGCGCCGTCCGCGCCGCCCGGCTGCACCGTCACGGTGAGCCCCTGACCGTCGAGACCGTGGAGCTGGCCGACCCCGCCGACGGCGAGGTCCGGGTGGCGCTCGAGTTCGGGGGCGTGAACCCGATCGACCGCTATATCGCCGAGGGCCGGGTCGCCCCCGACGGGCCCCTGCCCCGCACCCTCGGGCGGTGAGGCCGCCGGAACGCTGGACGGAACGCCGGTGCTGGTGGCCGGGCGGCGGCCTGGGGTCGGCCCGGACGGGCTCTGGGCGCAGGCCGCCAACGTTCCCGCCGCCGCGGTCGTCCCGATCCCCGAGGGGGTGGCGCCCGGCGCGGCCGCCGCGATGGGCATCGCCGGCCTGACCGCCTACAACTGCGTGCGCACGCTGGCCGCCGTCGGCCCGTCTGACCGGGTGCTCGTGCTCGGTGCCAGCGGTGGCGTGGGCAGCATGATCGTCTCGCTGGCCAGCGCCGCGGGCGCCACCGTCTGGGGCCAGACGGGCTCGGAGGCCAAGGCCGCAGGTGATCCGCGAGCACGGCGCGCAGCGGGTGCTCGTCGGAGGCCCGCAGGACGCTCGGGGCGCCGCTGCAGGAGTTTGCGCCGACCGTCGTCCTGGATCCGCTCGGCGGCGAGTTCATCGCGCCGGTCATCGACGCGATCGCGCCCCGAGGGCGGCTGGTTTCCTACGGCGTCTCGGCCGGCCCCGAGGTCGCCTTCAACATGCAGCAGCTGTACCGCAAGATGCTCACCGTGTACGGCTATGGCGGCATGTCGCTGGGCGCCGACGAACGCCGGTCCGGGCTGCAGGCGGCGCTGCAGGCGCTTGCCGCGGGGGAGCTGAAGGTCCGGATCGACGAGGTGCTGGCGCTGGACGAGGTCGGCGAGGCGTTCGCGCGGCTGACCGAGCGCCGCGTGCAGGGCAAGCTGCTGCTCTCGCTGGCCTAGCGGACCATTGACGTCGCCGGGCGCCGGCGCTCTGCCGAGACGATCAAAGGTGCGCATCGGTGCGCTGCGCTCCCTCCAGACGGGTGACGAGTTCATCGAGCGCCAGCTCCTGCAGACCTTGGCTGACCGCGTCCAGCTCCCCGGCGCAGTACTCGACGAGCTCTCGGCCCTCGCGGACGAGCGCGAGCGTCTCGCGCAGGCCCGCATCTCCGGAATCGAGGCGGCGGATGATCTCCTCCACTCGGGCCACCGCCGCCTCGTAGCTGGCTGGAGGCGCGGCCGCCGCGGCGACCGGCGGCGAGGTGGGCTCGGGCTCGGTCATGACTCCTCCGTCACCCGGGCCGGCACTGCGCCGTCGTGAAAGCGCAGAGACAGGGTCCCGGCGGACCGCGCCGCGGCGGCCGAGCCGAGCGGCGCCCCGGTGCCGTCGGAGACGAGCGCGTAGCCGCGGGCCAGCGTCCGCTGCGGATCGTGGGCGCCCAAGGCGAGGACCAGACGTTCGAGGTCGCGCGCGCGGCGGTCGCGGTCGGCGCCGGCGGCCCGGGCGGCGCTGCGAGTGAGAACGCGCTGGTTAGAGAGGGCGAGCGAGGCGCCGCGCTCGGTGCTGCGACGCGCGCTGGCCCGTAGCTCGCGCAGGAGCTGGTGCAGGCGTCCGCGCTGGCGGGCGACATGACGGCCCGGCGCGCGCGAGAGCGCCGCCAGAGCGCGGGCACGACCGAGGACCGCCCGCGCGCCATGGGACTGCAGGCGCCGGCCGGCGCGCAGCAGGTCGGCGCGGGCCGCGGCGAGGTCGATCGGCACGGCCGCCTCGGCGGCATGGGTGGGGGTCGAGCAGGTGACGGCGGCGACGTCGTCGATCAGCGTGCGATCGGTGTGGTGTCCGACGGAGGCGATCACCGGGACCCGCAGCAGGGCGACGGTCCGGCACAGGCCCTCGTCGCAGAACGCGAACAGGTCGGCCAGTGAGCCGCCGCCGCGCGCGACGATCACCACTTCGACCTCCGGGGCGGCCGCGAGATCACGCAGCGCGGCGGCGATCCCGGGGGCGGCGTGGCGGTCCTGGACCGGTGCGAACGCCCACACGAGCCGTCCGCCCCAGCCGCGGCGGCGCAGGGCGGCGACGATGTCGTCACGCGCCTTGCCCTGCTCGCCGGTGACGACGCCGATCGTGCGCGGCAGCCGCGGGCGAGCGAGCGCCTTCTGGGGCGCGAACAGGCCCTCGGCGTCCAGCCGGCGGCGCAGCCGCTGCAGCTGGGCGAGCAGGTCGCCCTCGCCCTCCAGCCGCAGCTCGGAGACCGCGAACGAGAACGACGGCGAGGCGTGGGCGCTGCCCGGGTAGTAGTCACAGCCGCCCCCGGCGACGACGCGCATCCCGTCGGCGAGCGGCAGCGCCAGCAGCTCGAAATCGCTGCGCCACATCGAGCACGGCAGCGCCCCGTGGCCGTCACGCAGCTCGAAGTAGACCCGCGCTCGGGCGAGCCGCAGGCCCCACACCTCGCCGCGTGAGCTGCACACGCGAGAACTCGCGCAGCCGGCGGCGCAGCTGGGCGGCGTAGGCGCCGACCGGGTAGGGGCCGGGAAGGCGCGCTCGGGGGCCGGTCGGGGTGCGGGTGGGTCTCGATGCCCGCGCCGGCCGCCGGCGACCGGCGGTACCCGAGCCGGGGCGCTCACGCGCCGTCGCCGATCGCCTGGCGCAGATCGGCGACGAGGTCCTCGGGTGCCTCGATCCCACAGCTCAGCCGGACGAGATCGGCCGGGACCGCGGCCGCCGAGTCCTCCACCGACTGGTGGGTCATCGCCTGCGGGACCTCGATCAGCGATTCGACCCCGCCCAGTGACTCCGCGAGCGTGAACAGGCGCGTCGCGGAGGCGATCGCGGTGGCCCGCGGATGGCGGAAGCTGACCATCCCGCTGTAGCCCGGCCAGCGGACCGCGCTGACCCCGGCGGTCTGCTCGAGCATCGCCACCACCGCGGCGGCGCTGCGCGCGTGGGCCTGCATCCGCACGTGCAGGGTGCGCAGGCCCCGGTGCACGAGGAAGCAATCCATCGGGCCGGGCACGGCTCCGACCGCGTTCTGGACGAAGCGCAGGCGCTCGTAGAGGCCGCGGTCGCGGGTGATCACCGCGCCGCCGACGACGTCGGAGTGGCCGCCGAGGTACTTCGTGGTCGAGTGCACGACCGCGTCGGCGCCGAGTTCGAGCGGGCGCTGGTTGACCGGCGTGGCGAACGTGTTGTCGACCGCCACCAGGGCCGATCCGCGTCGGGCCACGACCGCCGCGATGTCGATCACGTTGAGCGCCGGGTTGGTCGGACTCTCGACCCAGACCAGCCGCGTCTCGCGCTCCGACCGCCCGCTCCACGGCGTCCAGGTCGGTCTGGGAGACCATGTCGTAGCGCAACCCCCACGGCACGAGCACCTTGTCGACGAGCCGGAAGGTGCCCCCGTACAGGTCATCGGGGAGGACCATGTGCGCGCCGGCCTCACAGGTGACCGTGATCAGCGCGTGCTCGGCGGCGAGCCCGGAGGAGAAGGCGACCGCGTAGCCGCCCTCGAGTTCGCCCAGCGCGGTCTCCAGCGCGGCCCGGGTCGGGTTGGCCGAGCGCGAGTAGTCGTAGTCGGCGACGAACTCCCCGGGGGCCTTCTGCGCGTAGGTCGAGGTCTGATGGATGGCGGGAATGACCGATCCGTAGGTCGGGTCCGGCGTCAGCCCGGCGTGCACGACGCGGGTGGCGAACGCGTCTGTCGATCGCGGCTCGCTCACGTTGCCAGTGCCTCGAGCAGGTCCGTGCGGGTGACCAGTCCGACCGAGCGCCCCGCCTCGGTGACGAGCAGCGCCTGCTGGTCGCCGGACAGGAGTTCGACCGCCTCGCGCACCGGCGCCTCGCCGGCCACGGCCCGGAAGGGGGGCTCCATCACGTCGACGATCTGGGCATCGAGCAGGGCCGGGTCCTCGGCGGCGTGGCGCAGCAGCCCGCGCTCTCCGATCGCCCCGACCACCGTGCTCGGATCGTGGGCGGAGACGACCGGCAGCTGCGAGACGCGGTGCTTGTGCAGCAGCACGACCGCGTCGCGTACCCGAAACTGCGGCTCGACGGTGACCAGCGACGGGATCTCGCCGGCCTCGAGCTTGCGCCGCAGCACGTCGGACACGGTCAGTTCGGCGCCGCGGTCCAGAAAGCCGCGCTGGCGCATCCAGGCATCGGAGTAGATCTTGCTCAGGTAGGAGCGTCCGCTGTCGGGGATGATCACGCAGACGACCGCGTCAGGGTCGGCGAGCTCGGCGGCGACGGTCAGGCCGGCGTGCAGGGCCAGCCCGCCCGAGCCGCCGGCCAGGATGCCCTCGGTCTGGGCCAGGCGGCGGGTGGTGAGGAAGGCGTCGCGGTCGGACACCGTGACCCAGCGGTCGACGGTCGACGGATCGAAGGTGGTGGGCCAGAAGTCCTCGCCGACGCCCTCGATCAGGTACGGGTGCATCCCCGCCTCGCCGCCGGAGTAGATCGAGCCCTCCGGGTCGGCGCCGACGACGACGAGATCGGGTGACTGCTCGCGCAGGTAGCGGACCGTCCCGGTCACGGTCCCCCCGGTCCCGACTCCGAGCACGAGGTGAGTGAGGCGGTCCCCGAGCTGGCTCCACAGCTCCGGGCCGGTGGACTCGTAGTGGGCCTGCGGGTTGGCCGGGTTGGCGTACTGGTTGGGCTGAAAGGCCCCGGGGATCTCCTCGGTGAGGCGGTCCGCGACCCGGTAGTAGGACTGCGGTGAGTCGGCGGGCACGTCGGTCGGCGCGATGACGACCTCGGCTCCGTAGGCGCGCAGCAGGTCGATCTTCTCGCGCGACATCTTGTCGGGCATCACGGCGATCACCCGGTAGCCCTTCAGCCGGGCGGCGATCGCCAGGCCGGTGCCGGTGTTGCCCGAGGTGGGCTCGATGATCGTGCCGCCGGGCCGCAGCTGCCCGTCGCGCTCGGCGGCCTCGATCAGCGCGACGGCGACTCGGTCCTTGATCGAGCCCCCGGGGTTGAACGACTCGAGCTTGGCCACCAGCTGGGGGGTCAGGCCGGCGCCGACCCGAGACAGGCGCACGATCGGCGTGTCGCCGATCGTGTCGAGAATCGAGTCCCTGACGTCCATACCGGTCGCGGTCCGGGCCACGCGATGGAGTCTAGGGCCGCCCTCCGCCGGATGAGGCGAGGCGCGAAGAACGAGGTGACCGTCCCGACCGTCTCGCAGCCGAGGCCCGCGTAGATGATCTGCGGCCAGTCCTCCCGGTCGGCGGGGACCATGATCAGTTGCGCGCCCCAGTCGATCGCGGCCGCCATGCCGCGACGATCACCGCCTTGCCCAGTCCTCGCTCGCGGTGGGAGCGCAGCGTGGCCACCTGCTCGACCATGGCCATCGGCACCCCGTCCACATCATCGTCGAGGAACAGCTCGCACATGGACTGCAGCCGCTCCGTCCTCGCCGGCCACGAAGCGGCGGCAGACCATCCCCGCCTGCTGGGCGAGCTGGGCGGCGACGAGCAGCTCGGGCAGGCCCGCGGGCGCGTCGGGGCCGTACTCGGTCTCGGCGAACATCGGCGCGCATCAGCGCCGTGTGCTCGGCCTCACCTGACCTCCCGAGCCCGGGCGTCGGGCGCGCGGCAGCGTCGGGCCCACGGTCGCCGGGACGGACCATCAGCACGGTGCGCCGGCGCTCCCACCCGGCGGCGTCCAGCCCGGGGGCGACGCGCTCGGCGCTCGCCTCGTCGGTGATCCGCAGCGCCCGGTGGGGGAGCCCGGCCAGCCAGCGGTCGGCGAGCGCGATCAGCTCCGCGGCCCCGACCGCCGGGCTCGAGCGGCGTCCACGCAGGCACGACGATGTTGAGAAATCGGATCGCGGGCAGCTGCGCGTTGCGCGTAGACGATGCCGCCGTCGATCGGGGTTGCCGAGGTGCTGCCGGCGGCGACGAGACGGCGGTCGAGCTCGTCGGCGAGCGCGAACCAGTCCGTCATCCGGTCCGGGCCGCTCAGCCGTGATCGGCGCTCAGGCGACCGCGTCGGAGCGATACGTGGCATCGCCCTCGAGCACGGCCGGGTCTGCGGACTCGAACGCGCGCCGCTTGAAGAACTGGGGGAAGAACGGCCACGCGGCGAACATCAGGACGACGCCGAGGATGAGACCGCCGACGCCGATGAAGATCGGGGTCTGGATGCCGAGCAACGGCTTGGAGTAGTTGTTGCCGGCGGTGTTGTAGTAGCCGTAGGCCTTGATCGCGACGTAGGCCATCATGATCCCCCCGACGACGGGGATCAGCCCGGCGAGGAGGAAGTTGCGCACGCTCTTGAACAGGTCGCGCCGGAAGTAGAACGCGCAGGCCAGGCCGGTGAAGCCGTAGTAGAAGCAGACCGCGAAGCCGAGCGCGGCGACGGCATCGCCGAGCACGTTCTGGCTCGGGTTGAAGGCGAGCAGAGCGACCGTCCAGACGATCGACAGCGCCCCCATCAGCACCGTCGAGAAGGTCGGGGTGAGAAAGCGGGGGTGGACCTGGCCGAAGGACGAGGGGATCGCCTTCCAGCGGGCCATCGAGAGCGTCGTGCGGGCTGTGGGGAGGATCGTCGTCTGGGTGGACGCCGAGGCCGAGGTCAGCACCGCGATGATCATCAGCTTGTCCAGCGGCGAGCCGAACACCTGGCCGCCGAGCGCGTTGATGACGTCAGCTTGAGTTGCCCGCCAGGAACGCCGTCCCGTGGTACGACTGGGCGGCGGCGCTGACGATCACGTAGATCAGCAGCAGGATGATCGTCGAGATGACGGCGGCCTTGCCCGGGCCGCGGTTCTTGTCGCGTGACTCCTCGTTGACGGCGACGCCCGAGTCCCAGCCCCAGTAGATGAAGATGCCGAGCAGGACGCCGTCCACGAGCGCCCCCCAGCTGAGGTCAAACGGGTTGAACCAGGAGGCCGACACCTGGATCGAGTGGGCGGGGCTGTCGGCGTAGACCTTGACCAGGGCGACGACGGCGAACAGCGCCAGGGTGGTGATCTCGAAGCCGAGCAGGATCGTCTGGATGCGCGCCGACAGCTCGATGCCGCGGTAGCAGATCCAGGTCATGATCACGATCCACACCACCGCTCCGACGATGAGCAGGAAGTTGGACGGGCTCGCGGTCGAGTCGAACAGCAGGAACGTGTACTTGCTGGCGATCGCGGCCAGCGAAGCCATCACGATGATGTCTGCGAGAAAGATCGCCCAGCCGTTGATCCAGCCCAGCTGCGGTCCGAATGCCCGGGTCACCCAGGCGAACGTCGTGCCCGCGTCGGGGTCGGCGAGATTGAAGAACCGGTAGCCGACGGATACGAACAGGATCGGGATGAAGGAGACGATCATCACCGCCGGGGCGTGCGTGCCGATGCCGCCCACGGCGACGATGAAGCCGAGGGTCGCGGCGATGCTGTACGCGGGCGCGGTCGAGGCGATCGCGATGACCAGGTTGGAGATGTAGCCGAGCGCGTCGGCCTTCAGACCCTTGTTACCCGGTTCGGTGCCGTCCAGCTGGGCCGCAGGGGCACGGGTGACGGTCGAGCTCTCCAAGGGTGGGGAAACATACGGCCCCGTCCCCCGGGACGCAAGGCGGATCTGCATGACACCGTACCCAGCGGTTTGTACCCCGCGTACAACGCGGGGAGGCCGGCCGGCGTGCTCAGCGGCGCCTACACCACGCCAGATGCGTGGTGTAGGGCATCTCGAAGCGTTCACCGTCCGCGGTCAGCGGGTTGCGATCGACGACCGCGAGCACGTCCGCGGCGACCTGGTCGCGACCCTCGGGGGGGAGAGCGCGATGTAGCTTGTGGACAACGCCCGCGCGACGAGCGTGTCCCGATCACCCGGCACGTGGTTGGCGAACGTCTCCTCCGTCAGCGCGGTGAACCGCCCGGTAGCGGCGAGCTGCTCGGGCCAGCGGCTCGTGCGCTGCTGGGGCGCGTCGCCCGTGTGGACGTGGATGATCTCCATCATCGCCGCCACCCAGTCAACGTGCTCATTCCAGACGTTCCAGATCACAGCGAGCGGTCCGTCGGGCGCGAGCACCCGCTGGATCTCGGCGGCGGCGGCTCTGGTGTCGAACCAGTGAAAGGCCTGGGCGACGGTGACCGCGGCGACGGCCGCGTCGGGGAGAGGGATGTGCTCGGCTGTCCCCTCGAGCACCCGTGCGCCCCGGGTGCTGGACTCCAGTTGCTGCCGCATTCCGGCCACGGGCTCCACAGCGATCACCTGCGAGCCGATGGCGGTCAGCTCGCGGGTGAGCTTGCCCGTTCCGGCGGCGAGGTCCAGTACGGCCGTCCCCGGGCCCAGCGCGAGCACGGCCGCCATGCGGTCCACGGCGTCGGCGGGATAGCCGGGGCGTCCCCGCTCGTAATCATCGCCCGCGCGTCCGAAGCCGGCCGAGGCCGCCTGATGGACACCCGTCATCGGTTCTGGTGCTTGAGCGCCTTGTAGTCGGAGTCGACCATCATCTCGATCAGCTGCTCGAAGCTGACCTCGGGGGTCCAGCCCAGCTCGCGCTTGGCCTTCCCCGGATCGCCGATCAGGTGGTCGACCTCGGCCGGACGCAGCATCGCCTCGTCGGTGCGCACGTGGTCCTCGATCGAGACGCCCGCGTGAGCGAAGGCGACCTCGACACAGTGGCGGACCGAGTGAGCGGTCCCCGTGGCCACGACGTAATCCGACGGCTCGTCGCGCTGCAGCATCAGCCACATCGCGCGCACGTAGTCTCCGGCAAAGCCCCAGTCACGCTCGGCATCGAGGTTGCCGAGACCGAGATGCTCGACGATCCCGAGCTTGATCGCGGCGGCGTGCCAGGTGATCTTGCGAGTCACGAACTCCAGGCCGCGACGCGGGCTCTCGTGGTTGAAGAGAATCCCGCTGGTCGCGTGCAGGTCATAGGACTCGCGGTAGTTGACCGTGATGAAGTGGCCGTAGGCTTTGGCGACCCCGTACGGAGAGCGAGGGTAGAACGGCGTCATCTCAGTCTGCGGAACCTCGCGGACCTTGCCGAACATCTCCGAGGAGGAGGCCTGGTAGAAGCGCGCCTCGGGGCAGACCTCCCGCATCGCCTCAAGCAGCCGCGTGACGCTGACGCCCGAGAACTCGGCGGTCAGCGTCGGCTGCACCCAGGAGGCGGCCACATAGGACATGGCGGCCAGGTTGTAGATCTCGTCCGGCTTGGCGGTGCGCAGCGCGTCGGACATAGAGCGAGAATCGAACAGGTCACCCTGATGCAGAGTGACGCGGTCGCGGATGTGGTCGATGCGATCGAACTTCTCGGTCGACGAGCGCCGCACCATCCCGTGGACCTCGTAGTCGTTGTCGAGCAGCAGCTCGGCGAGGTAGGACCCGTCCTGGCCCGTGATCCCGGTGATGAAGGCGCGCCGCTGGCTCATCAGGTCTCCTTGGTATCGAATTCGACGCCCGGATGCTCGGTGGCCTGGTCGCGCAGCCAGGCCACGGTTTCGGCCAGCCCGGCGTCGAGTCCGACCTGCGCCTCCCACCCGAGCAGCTCACGAGCCTTATCCACCGAGGGCCAGCGGCGTACCACGTCGACGGCGAAACTCGGCACATGCGTGAGCGTGAGCTCGGCCGGGTCCTCGCCGCAGGCAGCCCAGATCCGGGCGGCGATCTCGGCCACGGTGAGCTCCTCCCGGGCCGAGATATTGAAGTCCTCGTTCTCGGCCGCCGGGGCGGCCATGGCGGTGACGACGCCATCGGCGATGTCATCGACATGCGTCAGCGTCCGGGTCTGCTCGCCGCTGCCGAAGATCTCCAGCGGGCGCTGACCGCTGAGCACCTTGGCGATCAGGTCCGGGACCGCGTGGGCGATCCCGGGCTCGTCACGATCGGGTTGTTCGCCGGGGCCGTAGGCGTTGAAGGGCCGGCAGATCGTGTAGCGCAAGCCGTGCTGGTCGTGGGCGGCCCGCGTGTACACCTCGCCCGCCAGCTTGGAGAAGCCGTAGGCCGAATGGGGTGTCGGGCAGCTGTCGAGGTGGGCCTCGGGGGTCGGGAACTCGGTCGCGCGCTCGAACACCATCGAGGAGGAGACGTAGACCAGGCGGGTGACGTCCTGCTCGATCCCGGCGTGCACGATCGCGCCGGTCAACGCGTTGTTGACCTCGGTAAGGGTGAAGGGCAGTTTGTGGAAGTTGGCGATCCCGCCGACGATCGCCGCCAGATGGATGACGTGCGAGCAGTCCTGCATCGCCGCGCGAGCGACATCGAGATCACGCAGGTCCCCCTCGTGCAGTTCGCAGCCCTCGCGCATCCACGCCGGCGCCGGGCGGTGATCAGCCACGCGCACCTCCCAATCGGGGTCGCGCAGCAGGCGCCTGACGACCGCGGCGCCGATCGTGCCGGCGCCGCCCGTGACGAGCACGCGGGCCATCAGTGGGCCGCGTCCGGGGTGGGGTCGACGCCGGCGGCCGGGCGCAGGAGCGCGGTGGCCTCGGCGGCGTAGAGGAAGACCTGACCGGTCCCGAGGCTGTTCCAGGGGTCGACGAGCAGGCACTCCTCCGCGGCCAGGGCCAGGATCTCGCGCAGCGTCTCGGGGGACTCGTACGCGGAGTGGTTGGTGGCCACGATGACCACGTCGGCGTCGCGCACCGCCTCATGGATCGGCTGGGTGGGCGTTGCGGCGTGGGGGTCGGAGACGGCGACGTCGGCGAGTTCGCGCTCGAGCAGGCGGATCAGCTTGGGTGACAGCGAATCGCGCTCGTCGTCGGTGTCGCGCTTGAACGTCAATCCGAGCACGGCGACCTTGCGCGAGCCCAGACTCCCCATCCGGCGCTTGACGCCCTCCACGAGGAACAGCGGGACGCCCTCGTTGACCCGCGACACCGCGAGCAGCATGCCGGGTGCGTGGGAGCGCTCCTCGGAGAAGGCGAAGTCCTTGCGCAGGCATGTGCCGGCGGTCATACCCGGCATCGCGATGCCGCCCCGGGGATAATCACGGTTGATCAGTTCGATGACGTCGAACACGTTGGCGCCGTACATCTCGCAGTCCATCATCAGCAGGTTGGGCAGCGCGAAGGTCGCGTAGCGCAGGATGTTGGTCCAGATCTTGGCCAGCTCGGCCTGGACCGGGGTGGTCCGGACGATCGGAGCGCCGAACACGCTGAACAGGCTCGCCGCCCGCTCGGTCGAGGTCTCGCAGACCCCGCCGATGATGCAGGGCAGGGTCGAGATCTCCTCGAGAAAGCGTCCGGCCGCGATCCGCTCGGGGGCGTGGGCGACGAATACGTCCTCGCCGACCCGCAGGCTCCGGCGCTTCTCGATGTAGCCGGCGACGTACTCGGTGGTGCCGGGCGCGATCGTCGAGCGCAGGACGAGCGAATGTCCAGGGCGCAGGAGCGGGAGCAGATCGTCGACCGCGGCGCGCACCTGGCGCAGGTCGCTCTCGACATGCGAGAAGGACGGGGTCCCGATCGTGAGCACGATGTCCTGCGCCTGGGCGGCGTCGGCGGCACGATCGGTGAGCTCAAGGCGACCGCTGTCCAGCACGCGGTCCAGGAGCTCCTGAGTGCCCGCCTCGTTGAACGGCATCCGCCCGGCCCGCAGCGACTCGAGGATGGTCTGATCGTGGTCGACGCCGAGCACCCGCAGGCCGCGATCGGCGAAGCACAGGGCCAGCGGAAGCCCGACCCGGCCGAGGCCGATGACGGAGATATGGCGCTCGTCGCTCATGCTCGGACTCAAAACGTTGAAGGGGCCGGAAGGTTGCTCTGTCAGTTCGCCGTCGTGGGGCGGGGAAGAGAGGGTCAGAGCGGCGGGGCCTCGCCGCCGAGACTCGGCAGCGGCGTCAGGCCCGGCTCGGCGGTGTGCCCGCGAACCTCGCCCGCGAATGCGATCTGGTCCAGGCGGGCGATCTCGCGCTCACCCTCGCGCCGGGCGGGATGCCCGGGCGGAAGCCCCTTGATCAGAGCCCGGATCCGGGCTCGCAGCTGCAGCGCGAAATGCGGCGTGGAGGCGCCCATCAACTGGCGCACGTCCTCGATCGTGACGGTGTGCTCGGGCGCGGTGCGGTCCGGATGCTCAGCCTGGCTCATGCGACACACGGTACCGCCCGGCGTTGACGATCGTGCGTCGCCGGGATCAGCGCCGAGCGGCTCCGGTCAGTGGTTGGTCTGGGGAACGGCCTCGAGCAGGGAGTCGACCTGGGCCTGGACGCCGATCGACACCTGGCTCGGGTCCCCGATCATCCAGCCGTGGTTGTAGACCGCGGCGGTCGGGCCCTCCTGCGTGTAGCCGGGAGTGGCGTAGTCGAGGAAGAAGTTGAGCACCGGTTTGGGGAGCTGCTCGCGCTGGTCAGCACCAGCGCGGGCCCGTAGCTCCCCGAGCCCGACAGCGGTGCGGCCGCCGCGGCGGCGAGCGGCTGCCCGGCGTTGAGCAGCACGTAGCCGTGCCCCGGGCTGCGGATCGCCCAGCCGAAGCTCCCAGGGACGTGCGCGCAGGGCTGGCCGGAGGGGCAGGCGGGGTCGCGGTACTCGGCGAACGCGACCGAATTGGTAGCCGGGTCCGCGCCGCCGACCCGCTTGACCTTGCCGTAACGGCGCAGAGCGTTCAGCACGCCGGCGCCGATCGCGCTCGGTGGTCCCAGCACGTAGATGTGCGGGCTCTGATGGGCGAGGAGCGCCTGGCGGGTGGCGGCCGGGATCGTGGTGCCGTTGACGAACAGGATCGGGTCGCCGCTCTCGGCCGCCCACCCCGCGGCCGGCATCGCGTAGGCGGGTGCGTCGGCGGCGGCGATCACCACCGCGGGACTGCTGCGGCCGGCGGCGGCGCTGACGAAGCGATCGATCCCTGCCGCCAGTGCGTAGGGGTCGCTTCCGTTGACCGACGCGGCGCGCAGCCCGGACGGGTGCGCTACGGGGCCGATCCGGATGACCTGGGCGCCGCCGGCGGTGCCTGAACCGGTCGGGGCCAGCGTGGCCAGCGCGTCGGCGCTGGCCGACGGCAGTGCGCTCGCGCCGGACAGCAGGAGCGGGGCACGGATCGGAGGTGCCATCAGCACCGCGGAGGCAAGCGCGGCCTGCCAATCGGCGCTTGGGGCCAGGGCGACCGCGGTCGGATGGGTGCCGGGTGCCGCCGAGGGATACACGGCGAGCGCGACGCCCGCCGCCTCGGCGGCAGGGTCAGCCCCGGCCACACGGGTCGTGTTCTTGGTTGCCACGGCCGGAAAGCCGAGCTCCTGAGCCGCCTGGGCCGCGCGCGCGGGAACTCCGACGGTGACGGTGCTCGGGCCCCCCCGCAGTAGCTTGGTGCCGCCACAGGCCGCCAGGCCGAGGGTCAGCACGAGCCCGATGAGCAGCAATCGCGGTCGCATCGGCGGCCACGTTAGAGCGTGCGCGACGCGCGGCGAGCCACCAGGCGCGGCACATCAGCCGACCTGGCGCGCGTTCCGAGTCTCCTGAGGTGCGGAACCGTGCAATCCCGTGTGCAGGGCGGCCGGGTGCACGGATCGCTGCACCGGCCGACCGATCGCCGCGCGCCCCGCTATATTGCCGCCACGCCTAATCCACGGGCCCGAACAACCGTGGAGCGGGGGACCCAAATCCCCATTGGGGCAAATCCTGCCGATTATCCGGCAGGAAGCGCAGGCTCTTTTCGCGCTCGCCCGACAGCTAACCCCGCCGGCCGACGAAAGAGAGATTGTGCGTTATCTACGATTCCTGGTCCCCGTGCTGGCGTTTCTCGCCTTCGCGGGCGCAGCCCAAGCTGATCCGCCGTCCGGCGGGACGACGACCACGCCGGCGGCAGCGGTACGCACTCCGACGAGCGGCAGCTCGACCGCCGGCACCGGCGGCGCCGGCGTCGGCGCCCCGCAGACCGCTCCCTCGACTCCGCAGCACCCGACGGTCCCCGGTGCGACCGCCAAGATCATCAACGGCATCGCCTATGCCCCCGCGTTCGCGCCCAAGCAGGTGCAGCAGATCATCTGGGCCGGCAACCAGATCCGTCACAAGCCCTACGTCTACGGCGGCGGCCATGGCGTCTGGCGTGACGCGGGCTATGACTGCTCAGGCTCGGTGTCCTACGTACTGCACGCCGCGGGGCTGATCAACACCTCGATGGACTCGAGCCAGTTTGAGAACTGGGGCGACAACGGTCTCGGCCAGTGGGTGACGGTGTTCGCGAATCCGGGCCACGCCTTCCTCGAGGTCGCCGGCATCCGCCTGGACACCTCCTCGGAGGGGGACCGCACGCCGGTTCCCGGCACGGGTCCGCGCTGGCACTCGCTGTTGCGCGCGACGCGCGGCGTTCCAGCCCCGGCACCCGACCGGCTTCTAGGCCCCCGGCCGGCTTCTCGCCCGACCGGCCTCGGGCCGGGCGGGGCCGGCCGTCCGACCGGCGGCCGCCGACCCGTCCGCGGTGCGCCGGCCGTTTGCTCAGCGGCTCAGATCTCCGCGGTGGGCGAGCATCTGCTGGCGCTCGGCCAGCCGGTTTGCCCGGCGCAGCTCCGCTTGGGCCAGCCGCCGCTGTTCCTCGATGCTGACCGCCAGCGGCGGCGGCACGGGTGTTGGCTGCCCCTGCTGGTCGAGGGCAACCATGGTCAGGTAGGCGGTGTTGGTGTGGCGGGCGCGGCCGTTGATCGGCGTCTCGGCCTCCACCCGGACCCCGACCTCCATGGACGTACGCCAGGCGGCGTTGACGCTCGCCCGGAAGGTGACCAGCTCACCGACCGAGATCGGCACCAGGAAATCCATCCGGTCGATGCTCACCGTGACCACGCGCCGGCGCGCGTATTTCATCGCCGCCAGGCCCGCGGCCTCGTCCACGAGCTTCATGATCGTCCCGCCATGGATGTTGCCGCTGCCGTTGGCATCGGTCACGCCCATCCAGTGAGCGAGAACCGACCGGGAATCGGCGACGGGCTTGGCTTCCACGGCGGGGATCGTAGTCAGTGCGCGGCGCGCACCGAACCGCCCGCGAAGCCCGAGCGCCCTTACCGGGGTGGGTCGATACCCTTGGGGGGCCAGTCCAGCCACCGCCCAAGGAGGATGCGATGCCGGGCCTTTCCGGGCGCATGTCCACCGTCGTCAAAGCGAAGATCTCCAAACTGCTCGACCGTGCCGAGGATCCCTCGGAGACGCTCGAGTACAGCTACCAGAAGCAGATCGAGCTACTTCAGAACGTCAAGAAGGGAATCGCGGACGTCGTCACGTCCAAGAAGCGCCTGCAGCTCCAGGAGGAAAAGCTCCAACAGCAGGTCCTCAAGCTCGACACCCAGGCGCGCCAGGCACTGGCCGCGGGCAACGAGGAGCTGGCGCGAACCGCGCTCGAACGAAAGAACGTCGCCCAGACCGAGCTTCAGTCGCTCGATTCCCAGGTCGCTCAGCTCGTGACGCAGCAGGAGCAGATGACCGCCTCGGAGCAGAAGCTGCGGACCAAGATCGAGCAGTTCCGCTCCAAGAAGGAGGTCATCAAGGCCCAGTACTCCGCCGCCGAGGCCCAGGTTCGCATCTCCGAGGCCGCGACCGGTATGGGCGAGGAGATGGCCGACGTCGGTCTGGCCATGCAGCGAGCGCTGGACAAGACCGAGAACATGAAGGCTCGTGCCGACGCGGTCCAAGAGCTCGAGGCGTCGGGATCCTTCGAGGATCTGACCGCGCTGGGTTCGGGCGAGGACGACATCGACCGCCAGCTCAAGGCACTCTCGAGCACCAGCGAGGTCGACTCCGATCTGGCCAAGATGAAGGCGGAGCTCGGCAGCGGGAGCAAGGGTCAGCTCGGTGCCGGCGCTGCCGGGACGAACACTGCGCCGCCGGCCGACACCGCCGGTCAGGGCTGACGGCGATGATCGTCCGGATCTCCACCGAGGGCCAGTACGAGCTCCCCGAGACCGAGGTGGCAGGGCTCAACGAGCTCGACAACGAGGCCGTCACGGCCTGCGGGGCGTCAGACGAGGCGACCTTCCAGGATGTGTTCGGCCGCCTGCTGGAGTACGTGCGCACACACGGGACGCCGGTGGGGGACGACGCGATGACCGGCTCGGACATCATCCTGCCCCCGCCCGACGTCACCCTGAAGGAGGCGCGGACGGAGTTCCAGGGCGAGGGCCTGATCCCGGGCTGACCCGGGCGCCGATGCACCCGGGCGGATCACGAGATCCGCCCCGAGTGTGACGTGGGTCGCGGCGGCGGGTCGGCCGCGGCGTTCAGGAGGCCGGCACGGTGGACGACGACTCGT
>CAVXPV010000028.1:0-26509 GCA_963763715.1 uncultured Solirubrobacterales bacterium | reverse complement strand
GATCGGCGCGCTCCCAGGCGTGAGCCCACAGCTTGGGGGGCTCCTCGAGCAGCTCGCCCGGGGACAGCCATTCGAACAGCTCGCCGTAGCTGCGCGCGCTGACGTGATCGACGCGGCGGACGAGATGATGCGGCGTCACCTCGGCCGGGCGAGTGCAGTCCCATCGAGGCGATCAGCCGGGTGGCCTCGGCCACGGCGGCATGCTGGTAGCGGTACACGCGCTCGGTCTTGTCGGGCACGTCGAGCGCACGCGAGCGCTTGGGATCCTGGGTGGCCACCCCGACCGGGCACTGGTTGGTGTTGCAGCGTCTGGGTCTGGATGCAGCCGACCGCCATCATCATCGCCCGGGCGGCGTTGCGTGTAGTCCGCGCCCTGGGCCAGGCGCTTGACGATGTCCGAGCCGGTGGCGACCTTGCCGCTGCACCCGATCTTGACCCGGTCACGCAGACCGCAGCCGACGAGCGCGTTGTGCAGCAGCATCAGACCCTCGGTCAGCGGAGTGCCGACGTGATCCTCGTACTCGGCGGGCGCCGCGCCGGTGCCGCCCTCGGCCCCGTCGACGATGATGAAGTCCGGCGTGATGCCCTCGGCGACCATCGCCTTGCAGATGCCAGGAGCTCATAGCGCGTGCCGATGCAGAGCTTGAAGCCCGCCGGCTTGCCGCCCGAGAGCTCGCGCATCCGGGCGATGAACCGCACCAGCTCGCGGGGCGTGGAGAAGACCTTGTGCGACGGCGGGCAGACGCACTTCTCGCCCTTCGGCACGCTCCGCGCCTCGGCGATCTCCTCGGTGACCTTGGCGCCCGGCAGCACCCCGCCGATGCCGGGCTTGGCGCCCTGGCTGAGCTTGAGCGAGACCATCTTCACCGGCTCGTCGGCCGCGTTCTCGCGGAACTTCTCGGCGTCGAAGCCGCCGTCCTTGGTGCGCGCGCCGAAGTAGCCGCTGCCGATCTCCCAGACCAGGTCAGCGCCGTGGCGGTGGTACTTGGTCAGACCGCCCTCGCCCGTGTCGTGGGCAAAGCCGCCCTTGGCCGCGCCCTGGTTGAGCGCCTCAGCGCCGTTGCCCGACAGCGCGCCGAAGCTCATCGCCGAGACGTTCATCAGCGCCATGTCGTAGGGCCGGGTGCACTGCGGGCCGCCGATGCGCACCCGCGGCGGCTCCTTGGGCGGATCGACGGAGGCGATCGATGCACCAGCTACTCGTACCCGGGCTCGTCGACGTCGCGCTCGGTGCCGAAGGCCTGCTCGTCCTGAGATCCTTGGCGCGCTCGTAGATCGAGCGTGCGGGTGTCGCGGTCGAAGGGCCGGCCGTCGTAGTTGCGCTCGATGAAGTACTGCTGCAGCTCGGGGCGGATCGCCTCGAGCATGAAGCGGGCGTGACCGAGCATCGGGTAGTTGCGCAGGATCGAGTGCCGGCGCTGCACCACGTCGTGGACGCCGAGGACGACCAGCGCGCCGAAGATCACGGCGAGCACGACCCAGGCGACCCCGCCGAGCAGGATCGCGGCGAGGACGGTGAGCACGAACATCAGGGTGGCGGTGATCAATCCGATGTAACGCATCGCACCTGACCTACCCGGTCGCCGTGGCGAGCGAACCCCGGTGGTCCCCACGCTGACCTGCCCCGCGCAGGGACGATCGCCGCGCGGGAACTATCGCCGCGCAGGAACGATCGCCCCGCTAGGCCTGGATCTCACGCACTTCGCCGGCGGATTGGCGCAAACAGGGCAATGGACCCGATCGATGACACGCGCCGGACGCCGATGCCCCCGGCCGTGGGAGGGCGCCGGAGCCCGCCGTCCCGTCTCCGTGCTCGCTGCGGCCGGCGTGACCGTGCTCCTGTGGGCCTCGGCGTTCGTCGGCATTCCGCTACGCGGGACGCGGGTTCGCGCCCGGGCCGCTGGCGCTCGGGCGGCTGCTCGTCGGCAGCGCTCGCCCTCGGCGCGGCGATGCTCGTCCGCCGCGAGCGTCTGCCCCCGCGCCGGGCGCTGGGCGGGATCGTCGTCTGCGGCCTGCTGTGGTTCGCCGTCTACAACGTCGCCCTGAACGCCGCCGAGCGCCGGATCGATGCGGGAATCGCCGCCCTGCTCGTCAATGTCGGACCGATCTTCATCGCCATCCTCGCCGGGATCGTCCTGCGCGAGGGCTTCCCCCGGCTGCTGCTGGCCGGGTGTGTGGTGGCCTTCAGCGGGGCGGCGCTGATCGGGATCAGCACCTCGCGCCACGCCGGCGGCGGGGCCTGGGGCCCGATCCTGTGCATCATCGCCGCGCTCACCTACGCCGGCGGGGTGATCGCGCAGAAGCCCGCGCTGCGCCACGCCTCCCCGCTGGCCGTGACCTGGCTGGCCTGCGTGGTCGGGGCGATCGGCTGCCTGCCGTTCGCCGGCGGCCTGGTCAGCGATCTCGGTCACGCCGGCGCTCGGGCGACGGCGTGGATGATCTACCTCGGCCTCGCCCCGACCGCGATCGGCTTTCTCACCTGGGCCTATGCGCTCTCGCACACCGCGGCCGGACGGATGGGCTCGACCACCTACCTGGTACCGCCGGTCGCGCTGCTGCTGGGCTGGGCGACCCTCGGCGAGGTGCCGCCGTGGCTCGCCCTCCCGGGGGGTGTCCTGTGCCTGGCCGGGGTCGCGCTCGCGCGCTGGAGCCCACGGCGGCGACCCAGCGCCACCTTCTACCCTGGCCAGGCATGTCCGCCACCAACGCCACCGGCCCGACCCTGAGGGCGGCGATCGTCGGCGCCGGCCCGTCGGGCTTCTACGCCGCCGAGCAGCTGCTCCGGGCGGGCTTCGCCGTGGACCTGTACGACGCGCTGCCGACCCCGTTCGGCCTCGTCCGCGCCGGCGTGGCGCCCGACCATCCCAAGATCAAGTCCGTCACCCGGGTCTACGCCAAGACGGCTCAGCACTCGGATTTCCGCTTCTTCGGCAACGTCAGCCTCGGCACGCAGGTGACTCCCGCGAGGAGCTGCGCGAGCGCTATCACGCCGTCGTCTACGCGATCGGCACCGCCACCGACAACCGGCTCGGGATCCCCGGCGAGGACCGCCTCGGCTCGCACCCGGCGACCGAATTCGTGGCCTGGTACAACGGCCACCCCTGGTTCACCGACCACCAGTTCGACCTCAACGGCGGACGGGCGGTGGTGATCGGCAACGGCAACGTCGCCATCGATGTCGCGCGGATGCTCGTCCTCGACCCCGGCGAGCTGGCCCCGACCGACACGGCGGACCATGCCATCGACGCGTTCGGCAGCGCGACCGTGCGCGAGGTCGTCCTGCTCGGCCGCCGCGGCCCCGCGCAGGCATCGTTCACCAACCCCGAGCTGCGCGAGCTCGGCGAGCTGCGGCGCGCCGATGTGATCGTGGATCCGGCCCAGCTCGAAGGGGTGGACGGAGCCGCGAGGACACGACCAAGCGGCGCAACCTCGAGCTGTTGCGCGAGTACGCCGCCCGGGTCCCCGCCGGGCGCTCGCACCGGCTGGAGCTGCGCTTCCTGCGCTCCCCGCTGGAGATCCTCGGCGAGGGCACCGACGGTCCCGTGACCGGGGTGCGCGTGGGGATCAACCGGCTGGTCACCGGACGCCGACGGCCGGGTCAGCGCCGAGCCGACCGGGGAGGAGGAGGTGATCGAGTGCGGGCTGGTGCTGCGCTCGATCGGCTACCGCGGCGTCCCGATTCCCGGCATCCCGTTCGACGAGCGGCGGGGTCTGATCCGCAACGACGGCGGCCGCGTGCACGACGAGCAGGGGCCCCGCCCCGGCGAGTACGTCGCCGGATGGATCAAGCGCGGGCCCTCGGGGGTGATCGGGACCAACAAGAAGGACTCCGCCGACACCGTCGCCCGGATCGTGGAGGACGCCGAGGCGGGACTGCTCACCGCGCCCGGCCGCCGACGATCCCGACGCGATCGCGGCCTGGCTCGACCGAGCGCGCGCCCGACCACGTGACCTGGGCGGGGTGGGAGATGATCGACGCGCAGGAGTCCGCGCTCGGCCAGCCCGCGGGCCGGCCGCGGGTCAAGCTCGTGCGCCTGGACGAGCTCCTGTCCGCCAGCCGGCCGGGCTGAGCGACGCCGACGGGCAGTCGGCGCGCGGCGTCGGCACGAGCCGGCGGCCGCGCAATAGCCTCAGTCCTCGTGAGACGTCTCGGTCCGGCCATGGGCGAACGCGACTTTCGCCTCTGGTGGATCGCGCTGCTGGTCATGGAGATCAGCTTCCAGATGCTCGAGGTGGCGATCGGCTGGGAGGTGTACAGCCTGCACCGCTCCGCGCTGGACCTCGGCTTCATCGGGCTGGCGGAGTTCGTGCCCATGCTCCTGTTCGCGCTGCCGGCCGGACAACTCGCTGACCGGATGCCGCGCCGGGTGGTGTTCGCGGCCGCGCTCGGTCCTCGGCGCGCTGGTCGGCGGCGGCCTGGCCGTGGTCAGCGCCGGCCGGGATGACGAGCGCGGGACCGTACTTCGCCCTGGCCTTCGGCGCCGGAGCCGCCAACGCGTTCGGCTCCCCGGCGTCGCGGGCGATGGCTCCGACGCTCGTCGCGCCCGGCCTGCTGGGCTCGGCGATGACCCTGCGCTCGGTCGCCTTCCAGGTCGGCATGGTCGCCGGTCCGGCCCTCGGCGGCGGCGCTCTACGGCGTGTCCCCGGCGTTCGTGTACGGGCTCTCGGGAGTGCTCTCGCTCGCCGCCGCCGGGCTGGTGCTCGCCATGCGCCGCCAGCCCGCGGCCGACCGGCTGGCCGCCGATCGCCCGTCGCCGGCCGACCGCGGCTCGGCGCGGTGGGTGAGGAGCACGCCGACCCTGGCCGGGGGGCTGGAGGGACTGCGCTTCGTCGGGCGCACCCAGATCCTGCTCGGCGCGATCGCGCTCGATCTGCTCGCCGTCCTGTTCGGCGGCGCCGTCGCCCTGCTCCCGATCTTCGCCCGTTCGATCCTGCACATCGGGCCGACCGGCCTGGGCATCCTGCGCGCGGCGCCGGCGGTCGGGGCGCTGCTGGCCGCCGCCGTGCTCACCCGGCGTCCGCTGGGGGGCGCGCAGGCCGGACGCTGCTGCTCGTGGTCGGCCTGTTCGGCGCGAGCATGGTCGTGTTCGGGCTCTCGCGCACATACCTGCTGTCGCTGATCGCGCTGGCCATCAGCGGCTTCGTCGACCTCTACAGCATGAACATCCGTTCCACCACGGTGGCGCTCGCCACGCCGGACCGCCTGCGGGGCCGGGTCAACGCGGTCGAGATGGTCTTCATCAGCGCCTCCAATCAGCTCGGGGCGTTCGAGTCCGGGGTCGCCGCGTCCCTGGTCGGAGCCGTCCCCGCGGTGGTCGGCGGCGGGGTGATCACGATCCTCATCGCGCTCGGGTGGAGCCGGCTGTTCCCCGCGCTGGCCGGGGTCGACCACCTCGAGACGCTGCGGCCGGCTCCGGTGACCGAGCCGGCCGGGGTTCGGTAACGCGCACTGCGGGTTTGCTATCGCATAGCGAGAAGCATCGGGAAGCTGCCCGGACTCGCCGGCCGGATCAGCGGAAGATGTACTCGGAGGGCTCGAAGGTCTCGGTCCGCTGCGCGTATTCGCGCATGTACCCCGGCCAGTTGGCGACGATCCGTCCCGACTCGGTGCGATACCACGAGTCGCACTGCGGTCCATGCCGTGCCCGCGAACTGCGCCTGGACGTCGCGATCGCTGGCCGCCTCGACGTCGCGGGCGCACCGCCACCGAGCGGTGGCCGCCCCGGCGCAGATGCTCGAGGGCCTGGCGGATGTAGGCGGCCTGCAGCTCGAGGTAGAAGATGATCGAGCCGCCCGACGTGTTCGTGTTGGGGCCGTACATCACGAACAGGGACGGAAAGCCCGGGACCGTGAGCCCGAGGTGGGCGTGGGCGCCGTCGGCCCACGCGTCAGACAGCCGCACCCCGCCCTCGCCGCGGACGTCCATCGGGAACATGAACTCCGTGGGCGAAAGCCGGTGCTCCAGATGATGCAGTCCAGCGGGTGCTCGCGGCCGTCCGCGGTGCGGATCCCGCCCGGTGTGATCTCGGCGATCGGATCGGTGACCAGCTCGACGTTGGGGCGGCCGAGCGCGGGCAGATAGTGCGAGCTGAACAGGACGCGCTTGCAGCCGAAGGTGTAATCGGGCCAGACCTTGGCCCGCAGGGCGGGGTCCGGGAGCTGGCGGCGCATGAACAGCGACGAGCGCAGCGCGCCGATCCGGCCCAGCGTGCGCGGATGGCGGATGAGCAGGGTCAGCAGCTCGCCGTAGTAGAAGACCCACCGGCGACGCAGCCAGTTGATCACCGGGAGCCGCTGGATCAGCGCGCGGGTCAGCGGCGGGATAGCGGCGGTTCTCGCGCGGGAGCATCCAGTTGCCGGTCCGCTGGAAGACGGTCAGCGCGCTCGACCACGGGCGCGATCCGGGGAACGAACTGGACCGCGCTGGCGCCGGTGCCGATCACCGCCACGCGCTTGCCGGCCAGCTCATAGTCGTGATCCCAGCGCGCCGAGTGGAAGCTGTGGCCGGCGAACGTCTCACGCCCGGGGAGGTTCGGGATGGCCGGCTGGTTGAGCTGACCGGTGGCGAGCACCACCGCGTCGGCCTCGATCGGCGGTCCGGTCTCGGTCTCGATCCGCCAGCGGCCGGTCGCGTCATCGTGGACGCACGAGGTCACGCGGCAGCCCGTTCTGGATCAGCGGCGCGATGCCGTGCTCGCGGGCCACGCCCTGGAGGTAGGCGAGGATCTCGGACTGCGGGGAACACAATCGCGACCAGTCGCGCCGCTGCGCGAACGAGTACGAGTAGAGATGGCTGGGCACGTCGCACGCCGCACCCGGGTAGTGGTTGTGAAACCAGGTCCCGCCGAGCTCGTCGGCCGCCTCGAGGATCGTCAGCTCGGTGAACCCGTGGCGGCGCAGCTCGATCGCCGCGGCGATGCCCCCGAAGCCCGCCCCGATGATCACCACGTGGGGCGTCTCGGGTGTCGGGCGGCTGGCGGATCGGAGGCGCAGGTTCATGTGATCATCTTCGCCGCCTCCGGGCCCGCCGGCGGACCCCGAGATCCTAAGCGTTGCGGAGCCCGCGATCCGTCGAGGACGCGAGACGGCTATCGTCGCGATCCTCGCCGCCCGTTGTCCCGCCGCAAGGAGAGTCCATGGACCTGACCTTCAACGAACACGAGCTCGCCTTCCGTGACGAGCTGCGTGCCTGGTTTGACGCGCACGACCCGGGCGTGTGAGCCCGAGCGCGACGAGGACGCCCACTATCGCTGGCGGCGTGATTTTCAGCGTGAGCTGGCCGATGCCGGCTGGGCGGCGGTGCACTGGCCGGTCGAGTACGGCGGTCGCGGGGCCACCCTCACGCAATCGGCGATCTTCTTCGAGGAGCTCGGCCGCTCCGGGGCGCCGCTGCCGGCCAACGTGCTCGGGCTGCTGCTCGCGGGCCCGACGATCATGGCCTACGGCACCGACGAGCAGAAGGAGCGCTACCTCAACCCGATCCTCACCGCCGAGGAGATCTGGTGTCAGGGCTTCTCCGAGCCGGACGCCGGCTCGGACCTGGCCAGCCTCAAGACGCGCGCCGTCCGTGACGGCGACGACTGGGTGATCACCGGGCAGAAGGTGTGGACGAGCGGCGCGCAGTACTCGAAGTGGTGCATGCTCGTCGCGCGCACCGACACCGACGTGCCCAAGCACAAGGGCCTGACCTACTTCCTGATGGACATGGAGCAGGAGGCCGTGCAGGTGCGCCCGCTGCGCCAGATCACCGGCGAGAACGAGTTCAACGAGCTGTTCATCGACGGGGCGCGCGTCCCGGGCGAGAACGTGCTCGGGGGGGTCGGCAACGGATGGCGGGTCGCCCTGACCACCCTGATGAACGAGCGCGCCGGTCTCGCCTTCTTTCTCCAGGTCCGCCTGCGGCAGTTGCTGGACCGCCTGATCGAGGAGGCGGCCGGCCGCGGTCTGCTCGACGATCCGGTGGTCGCCGATCGTCTCGGCGAGCTGCATCTCCGGGCCGAGGTGCTGCGGCTCACCGCGTACCGCGGGCTGACCACGATCGAGAAGTACGGTCAGCCCGGCCCGGAGGGCTCGCTGACCAAATGGATGTGGTCGGAGACCAATCAACAGCTCACCCAGTTCGCGGCGGACCTGCTCGGCCCCGTCGCGCTTGAGTCGGGCGGCCGGTGGGCGTACGAGCTGCTGCGCGCGCGGGGCAACTCGATCGAGGGCGGGACCACGGAAGTGCTCAAGAACATCGTCGCCGAGCGCGTGCTCGGCCTGCCCAAGGCGCGCTGAGCCGATGCGCGCCCGCCGGCACGACAGCGAGGAGGCGGCATGGACTTCGATCTGACCGAGGATCAGCGTGAGATCAAGGGGGTCGCGCGCGAGCTGCTGGCGGCACGCTCGCCGCTGGCCCGCGTTCGCGCGGCGGCGGAGAGTCGCGAATATGACGCCGGCCTGTGGAGTGAGATCGTGGACCTCGGCTGGCCGGGGATCGCCGTCGCCGAGGAGCACGGGGGTCAGGGCCTGGGTGCCGTCGAGCTTGCGGTGCTGCTCGAGGAGCTGGGATACGCGTGTGCGGCGACGCCGTTCCTGTCCACTGCCCTGGCCGCCGCGGTGATCCAGGCCACCGGCTCCGAGCGAGCAGCGATCGCGCTGGCTGCCGGGCCTGGCCAGCGGCGAGCTGACCGCTGGGCTGGGGCCGCGCGCGCTGGTTCTCGACGGGGCGGGCGCCGACGTCGCGGTCGTGATCGAGGGCGAGGAGGCGCTCCTGGTCATCGCGCCCGAGGCCGAGGCCGTCGAGACGATCGATCCGACCCGCCGCTTCGCCCGCGTCCGCGGCGACGGTGAGCCGCTCGAGGCCGGCGCGGCCGCGCGCGCCCTGGCCGGGATCGCGGCCGAGATGGTCGGTGTCTGCCAGCGCTCGCTGGAGATGACGCTCGAGTACGTCAAGGACCGCAAGCAGTTCGGCGTCGCCGGTCGGCGCCTTTCAGGCTGTCGCCCACCGCTGCGCGCAGATGCTCCTGTACACCGAGAGCGCGCGCTCGACCGCGTACTTCGCCGCTTGGGCCGCCGACGCCGACCCCGAGCGCCTCGGCGAGGCCGCGGCGCTCGCGGCCGCGGCGGCGGCCGGCGGCGGCCGGGACGTCTCCGCCTCGGCGATCCAGGCTCATGGCGGCATCGGGTTCACCTGGGAGGCCGACGTCCACTGGTTCTACAAGCGCGCGCAGCTCGACGGCTGCGCTGCTCGGCGGGACCGGGCGCCATCACGCCGCTCTCGCCCGGGCGGCCGCGGCCCGGGTTGCGCTGCCCGCCGGCTGACCGGCGGCGCGCGCGGCCTGCCCGGCCAGCTGCCGGCGCGTTGCAGCCAACAGGGATGCGCGCGCGGGCGGCGAACTCGCGTTGAGTCCGCAACGTGAAGGAGTGAGTCGTGAGCTACTTCGAGAGGCCGCCCGACGGGGGCGAGCAGCCCACTGGGCATGACGTCGAGACGGCCCACACCCCGGAGCCCTACTGGGCGTCGGGCCCGTTTGCCGAGTCCGAGCCCGAACACGAGCCCGGGCTGGCGCGGACGCGTCCGTGGGGCGAGCGATGACGATCGCGACGCCGACGAGCGCTGCGGCCGCGCGTCGGCGCCCGCATGACTCACCTGCGCGACCGTGTGCGTGACGCTCTGGCCGGTCTCGAACTCGGCCAGGTCGCGTCGCCCGCTGACTCCGGCCGGCGGATCCCGACGAGACGCAGGCCTTCGACGTGCTCGACGACGTTCCGGCGTGCCGACGAGGATGTCGCCCCGAGCCGGTTCGCGGTCGCCCCGCTCGGCTACAGCCGCCCGGCGGTCGACGAGCACATCGCCGCGCTGGAGCACGAGCTGGCCGAGCTCCGCGCCACGCGGGCCGACGAGAAGCCGGCCATGTCGATCACCGAGGAGATCGAACGCCTCGGCGAGCAGACCGCCTCGATTCTCGTCGTGGCTCACGACCAGGCGCACGAGACGACCCGGCTCGCGCAGGAGCGCGCGGAGCGGTGCGTGACCGATGCGGCCGACAACGCCTCCGCCATCACCGAGCAGGCCAAGCGCCGGCTCGAGGCCCTGGACGTCGAGACCGACGTCGTCTGGCAGGAACGGGCGCGATTGCTCGCCGACGCCCGCGCGATAGCCGAGGAGCTGACCGCCATGGTGCAGCGCGCCGAGGAGCGCTTCCCGGAGGAGGAGCGCACGGCGGATGTCGAGGCACAGACCGCACGCTGACCCGCGCACCCGATCTCGCCCCTGATTTCCCGGCCGCCTCGCCCGATCGCCGCAGGACTCGACGGATGCCGCTCAGGGTGGGTGGCGGCGATCGCGCTTGCGCCCCCGGCCGGCGGCGCCCACGCGTCCGAGACGGGGGCCGCTCGCACCGAGCTGCAGCGCTTTGCCGACATCGACGCTGCCCTGGATTGGGCCGAGCAGGGTTCCGCGCCGGTTCCGATGACGGTCGACATCCCGATCGGCCTGCCCGAGGTGGCCGGCCTTCGAGCGTGCGACCGGGAGGCGCGAATCCGGCTCGGTCGGCGGTGGATGTGTGTCTTCGAAGCTCCTGACCGCGGGCTGTTCGGCGCGGATTTCGCATCCGCTCGCGAGCTCGTGCGAAGGCGCCGAGCCGCCGCGCCAGGCCGGACCCTGAACATCCCCACGCGCCAGATGATCAACATCACCCCCAAGGTCGCCGAAGTGGACCGCGCCGTGCGCGCACAGCCGCGTCGACAGGGGTGGCTGGCCGAATGCCATCCGGAGCTCTCCTACCGGGTGCTCACGGGCCGCGAACTGCCGCGCAAACGTGCCGCGGAGGGTCAGGCGACGCGTCGCGCCGCCCTGACCGGACCGTTCCCGGACGCCGGCCGGCGCCTGGATGCCGTCACCTGGCGCCGTAGCGAGGTGGGACGCGATGATCTGCTCGATGCCTACGCCGCATTGTGGTCGGCGCTGCGCTTCGCGGCTGGCGACGGTCGGCACCTCGAGCTCGGGGACGGGGGCCGCGACGCTCACGGATTGCTGCAGCGGATCGTCGTCTGAGCTGGGCGCCGAGCCGAGCCGCCGGCGCGCGGCCACGTCCCGCACGGTCGTCTACCGCGCGGTGAGCAGGTCGCGCAACGTGATCAGACCTGTGCGCACCTCGGTGTAGCTCGTGGTCAGGGGCGAGAGGCCGACCCGTGATCCCGGGTGCGGGGGTGAAGCCCGGCGCCATCGCGAACGGATCGTCACGGCCCAGCCAGCCCCATACGGGGTGGCGCAGGGTCGGCTGGTGCTTGGCGGCGACGTACAGAAAGGCGGGCGCACCGGGACCGCCGTTGAGGTACTTGTCGGTCCAGCCAACGGCGAGGTCGACCTCGGCGGCATCGAGCCCGATCGGCAACGCCCCGGCGCTGTGCGACAGGTCGGTGGGAAAGTTGTCGTGGTCGGTGATGATCTCGGTGCGGCCCGGACGGGCGGCGATCGCCGCGGCCGCGAGCTTGTAGAAGCACACGGTGGTCGAGTCGGCGACGGCGACCTGCCCGGCACCGGCCCCCAGCGCGAGTCCGCTCACGCCGTTCGAGCCGCTCTCAGGCCGGCGCCGTGACGCCGGCCGCCGTGGCCAGGCGCACGCGACGATGAACGAAGTCGAGCTTGTCGATCACCGGCTGTGCGAGCGTGAACGGATACAGGTCGTCGCTGCCCATGCTGCGGTTGACCGCATTGAGCGCATACGTGAGCGGCAGCCATTCGGAGAGGAGGTCCTCGAACGCACCGCTCTCGCCGGCATCGGGCCGGGGTACCGCCCGCAGGGAGGCGTCGTGGCTGACCGCGCGCGGTCCGGTGACGATGATGCCGAACTCGCCGGCCGTCTCGAGCGTGTCACGGATGTGCAGGTAGTGCGCGAACGTCTCGGCCCAGTCCTCCCAGGGGTGCATGGTCGCGTAGGCGCTCACGTAGCGCTCGCCCCACTCGCTGGGGGGGCCGGTCGCGTAGTGGCGCTCGAGCGCTTGGGCATAGTCGCCGCGCTCGTCCCCGAACAACGCCCGGCAGTCGTCCCATGCCTCGTCGCCGCCGACGATCAACGGCTGGAAGTAATGGCCGAGCTCATGGCGCAGGTGCCCGAGCATCGTGCGATACGGCTCACCGAGCTCGAGTCGGCGTGCTTCGCGCCGCGCGTCGTCGGACTCCGCCAGGTCGATCGTGATCAGACCGTTGGCATGGCCGGTGGCGACGGGCTCCTCGGCGCTGGACAACAGGTCAAAGCGCAGCTCGCCGGGGCTGACCCCCGGCAGGCTGAGTTCGAGCAGCTGCATCATCACCCGTCGCTTGTCCTGTTCGGCACTGGCGAAGCGCAGCAGGCCATCGGGGTCGTGATCGCCCGGCCGGGTCCGGGTCAGTTCGCACGATCGGCACAGCAGGCCGGGTGCCGATACCGTCCAGTTGCAGCCGGCCAGCTCGGCGTTGGCACAACGGTGCAGGCGCTCGGCTCGATCGCCCTCGAGCGCCACCACAGTCAGCTCTTCGGGCACGAAGCCCAGCCGGGTCGAGCAGTTCAGACATTTCGTGTTCTCGAAGAACACGAGATGGCCGCAATGGCCGCACGCGAAGGAGCGCATTGACACCACGTTAGAGGGCACGGGTGCTCGCTGCCGCGCCCCGGTGCTGAGGTACCCTCGCAGTGCGCGCCGCCCTTCGGGACCCACGTCACCCGCGCGCGCCGCGATCCTCAGATGAACGGTGCTGCGCGAATCAGAACGGTCTGGAGCTGGGCGGCCCTCGGCGGGGCCGGTTCGCTGCTGATCGCGCTGGCGGGGCCGCGCGCGACTGCGGACGCGACCTCACCCTGGTGGTTTACGCCCTCGATTCCGGGGGGCCGGGTACCGCGACCGCACTCGTGTACGTCGGGATCGGGCTGCTGTGCGCCGGTTGGGCGGGGCTCGGGCGTCATGTCGGTGGCGAGGACACGCGGCGACTGGTGATCATCGCCGGCGTCTGGCTGGTGCCGCTCGCGCTCGGTCCGGCGCTCTTCAGCCGCGACGTCTACAGCTATCTGGCCCAGGGCACGGTCCTGCATGTCGGGGGCAATCCGTACCACACCGCACCCGACTCGCTGGCCTCGGGAGCCCACGCTCCTCTGCTCGCCGCCGTCTCGCATTTCTGGCGCCACACGACGGCGCCCTATGGGCCGCTGTTCTTGGGGATGATGAGCGTGATCGTCGGTGTGACGGGCAACCACCTCGTAGCCGGCGTGCTGGTCACCCGGGCCATCGAGCTTGCCGGAGTGGGCCTGCTGGCCGTTACGGTGCCGCGTCTGGCCCGCATGCACGGAGCCGATCCGGGACGGGCCCTGTGGCTGGCGGTGCTCAACCCACTGATCGCGCTCGAGTTGATCGCCGCGGGCCACAATGATGTGCTGATGGCCGCCCTGCTCGTCGCCGGGGTGACCGTCGCCCTCCGCGGCCGACCCGTGGCAGGGATCGTGCTGTGCGCGCTGGCCGCGGCGTTCAAGCTACCCGCCTTGGCCGGTGCCCTGTTCATCGCCATCGCCTGGGCCCGCGCCGAGCAGGGCACGACCGCCCGGCTGCGCTTCCTGGCCGTTGCGGTGACCGCGACCGTCGTGACCCTGGTCGCGGTCAGCCTCGCGACGGGCGTGGGCCTGAGCTGGTTGTCGACGTCTCTGCTCTCCACCCCGGCCAGGGTCCGGCTGGCGATCACGCCGTCGACCGGCATCGGCTACACCGTGGCCTCGCTGCTGCGCGACCTCGGGCTCGCGGTCGACTCCCGCAGTGTCGAGGCCGCTTTCGGGGCGGTCACGCTCGGGCTCACCGGGGTCCTGGGTCTCATGCTCGCTTGGCGCCTGCGGATCCGAACGCTGGCGCTGTTCACCGGGGTGCTGCTGGTCGCCGCCGCGGCCGGAGGTCCGGCGGCGTGGCCGTGGTACTTCAGTTGGGGCCTGCCCCTGCTCGCGGCCTGTACCGTCCCGCAGCGTTCGCTCGGTCTCGTGGCCGGCTCGGTGGCCGCCGTGTTCCTGATCAAGCCCAACGGCATTCTCGCGCTCCCTCTGCCCAGTGCGCCGGTGGTGACGGCGGTGTATGTTGGGCTGGCGGCCGTGTACTGGATAGTGCGCCGAGGTGGTCAGGGGCGTGGGCCGGCCGCGCGGGTGCACTCGGCTCTGGTCGGCACATGAGCAGCAGCCACCCCGACGCCCGGTTGCCTCCGGAGGCCAAGGTGGGCGCGGTGCTCGTTCGGCAGCGCGACCGCTTCGCCGGGCGGATGCCGTCCGAGTTGACGCTGCCGGTCGCGGTCGGCGTGCCGGTCCTGCTGGCTGCCGTGCTCTGCCTGCTGCAGATCGACGGGCGTAGCCTCGGGTTCGACGAAGCGGCCACGGTCACCATCGCCTCCCAGAACGGCTCGGCACTGGGGGCCGCGATCGCGCACGACGGGGGCAACATGTCGGGCTACTACCTGCTGCTGCACGTGCTGATCGCGCTCTTCGGCAACAGTGAACTGGTATTACGACTGCCCTCGGCACTTGCGGCCGTGGTGAGCGTAAGCCTGATCGGGGTGATCGCCGACCGTCTCTTCGGACGGCGCGCGGCCCTGTTCTCGGGAACGCTGTGCGCCGTCAGTCTGCCGCTTGTGTTCTGGGCTCAGAATGCTCGCGGCTACGCGATCATGGTCGCCTTCGTCTGCGCGGCCTACCTCGCGTTCTTGTCCCTCGTGGACCCGCCCCCGGGGCCTGAGCGGACTGGTGCGCATCCCGATCGCCGTCGCTGGGCCGTGTACGTCCTGAGCATGACCCTGGCCACCTACGCCAGCTTCGTCGCGGTGCTCGTCATCGCCGCGCAGTTCGTTGCCCTGCTCCCGCGTCGTCGCCGGGCCCGGCTGCTGCCGTTCGCACTGGCGCTCGGTGCGTATTCGGTGTTGTGCGTTCCGTTGATCGTGCTCGCCGCCCGGCGGGGGGCCGGACAGCTGTTCTGGGTGCCCCGCCCCACTCAGGAGCTCGAGAAGCAGGTGCTCGAATCGTTGACCTCGGCCGGTCTGCAGCCGAGCTTCCACGCCACCGCGGTGACCACGGTGCTGACCGTCGCCACCGTGCTCTTTGCGCTCGCGATCGCGGTCTGGATCTGGCGGGCCGCGCGTGGCGGTGAGCGGGTATGGGCGCGTGGCGCCACCCTCGCCTGGTTGGCGGTGCCGTCGGTGCTGTCATTCGCATACTCGTTCGTCGCCCAGCCGATGTTCCTGGCCCGCAATCTCCTGATGTCCGTGCCGGCGGTTGCGCTGATGCTGGGTGCCGCTCTTGCCGCGCCCCGGATGCCGCGGCGTCTCGGATTGGCACTGTTCGTTCTCCTCGTTGGGCTGCGCGGCGCCCAGGTCGTGCCCACCTACGCCGTCTCACCCGAACCCTGGCAGCAGGCGAGCGCGACCGTGCTTGCGCGCAGCCGCCCCGGTGATTGCATCGCCTTCTATCCCCTTGACGGCCGCATGGCGTTCCAGTACTTCTTTTCTCGCACGAGCACGCCCGGCTTCGGTCCGCGCGAGATCCTCCCGATCGCGCCCTGGAACTCGACCCAGATCTTCGTCGAGCGCTATTACACGCTCTCGTCAGCTCAGATCGCCCGCCGTGCCCTCGGCTGCCACCGGCTGTGGTTCGTCTCCAGCCACGAGGGCCAGCGCAACGGCCCGGCCGAATCCATGGATCACCGCGCGCGCTTCCTGACTCTCCGCCGCCGGCTGGAGGCGGCCTTTGGCCATGCGCCCGTCGAGCAACTCGGCTACGCGGCGGCGATCCACATCCAGCTGCTGCCCGGACCGTTGCGACCCTAGGGCCGGAGCGTCAGGCCCCAGAACGTGAGCATGCTGAGTCCGGCCAGCAGAAGCACATTGCTCCACAGCAGCGCTGTCCAAAAGCGCCCGCGCGCGTAGCGGCCAACGACCATGATCGCCGGGAAGGCGGTGATCAACAGGCGCGGATTGGGCGGGACGAACTCGGAGGTGAGAGCCAGGAAGCTGACTCCGGCCGTCCAGGCGAGGGCCTCGGGCGAGATCCGCTTGCGCTGGAGCACGGTGAGGATCAGCATCCCGCCGAGCAGCATCGCCCCGATCAGCCCGACAACGAGGTTGAGGTTGATCGTCGGGTGGTTGAAGTGCGAGAGCGAGACCTCGCCGGCAAGCTTGGTCGTGAGATGAACCAGGGCGAGCGCGTCCGTCTTCTCGTTCCAGCCGTGGTGCTGGGCGCGGTACGTGGCCAGCGGCGTCCCGGTCCACAGCCACAGAAAGACGGCGAAGGCCGCTAACCCCAGGCCTGACAGCAGTGGGGCCACGATCACGCGACGCAATGCCGCCAGCCGCCACCCGCGGCGGCGCCATTCCAGCAGCGCGGACACTGCGCAGACGGGAATCAGGACGACAGCGACCGGTTGGACGGAGGTGGCGAAACCCGCCAGGACACCGGCAAGCAGCCAGCGCTTGCGTTCCAGGTAAAAGATGCATGCAGCCGCCAGCGGCATCAGCAGGCCCTCGGAATAGACCATCGAGAAGACAACTGACCCCGGAAAGAGGATGAACAGGATCGTGGCGCGGCGCGCGGTGAAGCGATCCCACCAGCCCTCGGCAAGCCGGTACACGTATACGCAGGCGACCGCCCCACCGACCCCCGAGATGAGAACGCCGGACACGCTCGAGGCCCAGATCGCGTCGTGTCCCGTGACCTTGAAGATCGGCTCGACGAGGTAGATGATCAGCGGGAAAAACGGGAAGAACCCCAGCGTGGTCTGCGCGTCGGAGGGGTGGTTCGGGTACCCCTGGTTGGCGAGCATCCGGTACCAGAGCCCGTCCCAGTTGGACAGCTCGTGCAGAAAGTCGTGATGTCCGAACGAGGCCTGGAGGTAGGCGGCGAGCAACAGCAGGCAGCGGCTGGCCAGGTAGATGCCGAGCACGAACAGCAGATCCCGGGAGATCGAGACCGCGAACAGGGGTCGGTTGCGCCGCGCGCGCACCAAGTGCCCGCCGGTTGCGGAAGGTAGGGTGCTCTCGCTTGCGCCGGCGGGCTCCGGCTCGACGACGACCTCATCGACGGGCGGGGGCTCGAGCGGGTCCGCGACCGGCTCGAGGCGCTCGGGGACGGTCTCCACGGGCGCGGAGTCTAGGTCGTGGGCGGGCGCTTCGCCTTAAGGAAGCGCTAAGAGCACGATCAACGGCTCAGCGACTGCAGGCGGACCGTCCCCTTCCAGCGCAGCGTGTCGGTGCACTCCACGGTGATCCCCTGACAGGGGCTGGTCAGGTAGCCCTGCTGGGCGCCGGCGGCGCTGAACGGCCACCCGACACTCACCGGCGCGTAGGGATTGACCGGTAAGCGTCCGCCGGTCAGCGACAGCGCGCTGACCGCCACCGTGGCTGCGCCGCCATCCCACAGAGAGGGGCCGAGGGTGTAGTCATCGGCGACGCAATCGCCGTGTTGCGCGGTGGCCATCGGAATCCCGATCTGCAGCCCCGCGGGACCCAGCCCGAACTGTGCTGCGGCTCCCGTGACCCGGAGCGAGAAGCTGCTGGTACAGCGAATCGTCCGTGTCGGGCCAAAGCAGCCCTGGTCCACCGAACTGCGTGAGCTCTGCTCGGCGGCCGACAGCTGAGATCCGCGGCGATCGAACGTCACCGTGGGCAGCACGGCCGTGGAGCGGCCCGCGGACACCGCCGCCTGCAGGCGGTCGAGATTGACGACATAGCGGACTGTCCAGCTCATCGGTGTGACCGTTTCCTGCTCAGTGTCGACGTACGTCCCGTTTCCGTTGCAGATGCTGCGCGTGCTCTGCTGGTAGCGGACCGCCTCGCTACCGCCCCCCGTGTAGAGCACTGCGACCGAGAAGGGCGCCAGCAGGTCGCGCCGGGCTGCGGTGGGGGGCACGCCGGCGGTGACCCGAGGACCGCTGACGTGGAAGAAGCGGTTGTGCAGCGTCGGGGCGGGGGGCCGCACCTCGGACCCGGTCGCCGGAGAGACCCAGCGCACGACCACCCACGAGCGCGCCGCGGTGGAAGCACGAACCGACGTGGCCACCTCGGGGCGGGATCCGTGCGCACGTGCGAAGGCGTGCAGCACGGCGGTCTGCTCGCGGCCACCGACGAGGTGAGCGGCCGCGGCGGTGCCGGGAAGCCACAAGACGGCAGCGGCGAGCACCCCCGCGATCGCAATCCGAGAGTGGTCAGAGCGGCGGAGCATCGTCGCCGAGGTTAGAGGCTCGTCGCGCGTCGACGGGCCGGTCAGCCGATCCTGGACCGGGCCAAGCGGCTTGCGGACACGGGGCCGCACGGTTCGATCTCGAGTCCGGCCGCTGACCGGATCGTCGCGCTGAGGCGTCGCGCGTGTCGCTGCGGGAGCAGATGCCCGGCCCCCTCGAGCACAACCAGGCGGGCGCCGGGAATCTGACGTACCAGAGCCCGGGGGGCCGACACGGGCACGACCCGATCAGCCGCACCGGTGACGACCCAGGTCGGCGCGCGAATCGCCGCCAGCCGTTCCTCCAGACGAGACAGCTCATGGACGAGAGCCTGTTGCTCGACCGCGAACGCATGGCGTGCCCAGCCCGTGAGGAGCGAGCGGCCGGCAGCCCGCAGGTAGGCGGCATCGAGCTGAGCCTCGCGGGCCAGCCAGCCCCGGACGGGCGCCACCGAGAGAGCGAGCCCGAGCCCGGTCAGCGATGCCGCGGTGGTGAGCGGCCCGGCGACCGGAAAGGTCAGCCACCGATCGAACCATTCCAGCGATGCGCGGTTGGCCGCCGGCGCGGCGAGCACGAGGGCGTTGACCCGTTCCGGCGCCTCCGCAGCCAGCCACGCGGCGACCGCGCCGCCGAGGCTGTGGCCGACGATCGTGGCGCGCTCGATCCCCCGAGCATCGAGAAAGGCCAGGGCGGCACGAGCGTTGCCGGCCAGATCCTGGGGGCGGCTCTGGCCGTCCCATCCGGGCCGGTCGATCGCGAAGGCGGTCACCTGGTCAGAAAGTTCGGCGATCACCAGCTTCCAGTCCCGGGCACCGCCGGGCTGTCCATGGAGCAGCAGAATCGCCGGGTGGGCGGCCGGTGACGGCACAACACCCGGGATCAGGCCACGCCCGGCGGCCCGGCGCCCGAGCCGTCCACGGCCTGACCGTCACGCCCGACATACCCGTCCCTGCCGCCGGTGACCAGGATCACGGCATCGTCCTCACCCACGTTGCGCAGCCCGCGATGCGTCGCCGCATCGACTCTGGCCAGCCCGCCGGCGGACAGCGTGTGCACGCTGCCATCACCAAATCGCATCTCGACCGTGCCCCGATGCACGAAGTACGTCTCCTCCTGCTCATCGTGGTAATGCACCCCGGTGGCGTATCCGGGTGCGAGCACCAGCGCGTTGACCCCGAAGGCGGTCACGTCGAGTTCGCGGCGGACCTTACGAAAGCCAGGGCCGTCTCCCATCGCATCAAGGCTGGAGACGGCGTAGCCGTCTGCGGAGGCGGACTCGGTCATGCTCACGTGAATCCTAGCTTTTAGCCCCTCACAACGTGGGCAAACGCACCCAGAGCGGGCATACTAGGGCGGGTGACCTCAGCGGTGCTATTGGAAGCGCTCGCACCGCTGCGGGACAGCCCCGAGCGCGCGGCAATCCTGCTCGATATCGACGGGACACTCGCACCGATCGTGGACATCGCCTCCGACGCTCACGTGCCCGAGACGACGCGGCAGCGGCTCATCGCGGTGGCCAACCGGTACGGGCTCGTGGCATGCGTGAGCGGTCGCCGTGCATCCGAGGCGCGCGCGATGGTCGGGGTCGGGTCGATCTCCTACCTGGGCTCGCACGGCATCGAGCTCCTGCGCTCGGGCTGGACGGAAGCGCGGCTGGACCCAGGGGTTGACGACTGGGTGCGACGCATCGAGGTCTTCGGACGCGAGGCCGATACCGCTGACGCCCGGCGACTCCGGATCCGGCTCGAGGACAAGGGTGCGATCGTCGCCTTCCACTGGCGAGGCGCACCCGACGAGGATGCCGCCCGAGCCGCGATCGACGCGATCGCCGCAGCGGGCCCAAGGGGCGGGGCTGCGCACCCACTGGGGCCGCAAGGTGCTTGAGGTCCGGCCGCCGGTCAAGATCGACAAGGGCGCCGGGATGCGCAGCCTGCTCTCCGAAGCCGGGGGGGCGATCACGTTCGCGCTCTACGTCGGGGACGACAGCACTGACCTCGATGCCTTCCGGGCGCTCAACGAACTCGTCTCCGAAGGTGCCCTGACCAGCGCGCTGCGTGTGGGGGTGAGGTCCGACGACGGGCCGTCGGCGATCATCAGCGAGGCCGACATCGTGGTCAACGGGCCCGACGGCGTGCGAGACCTGCTGTCACTGCTCGCCGCCGAGTAGCACCCGGGGTGTTGCGGTTGGCTCGCAGCGGGGCCCCGAAAACGCGACACTAGGCGGCATGCGTTTCGCCGACTTCCTGCGCACGACCGTTCTCGTCAGCATGGCGGCGGCCAGCGTATTGGCGGCGGTCACCCTGGCCGGGGCGGCGAGCACCAGCGATCAGCTGCTGGTCCCGGTTGCCGCGGGATGGTGGCTGCTGGCGGGGTCGGCCGGCCTCTGGCTCGGGCGCCGGGCGCAGACCTCGTCACCGATCGCCTCGCTGCTGGCCGGCGCCCGTATGCAGGCCTCGTTGCCCGAGGTGGACCCCGCCCGGACCGTGCTCAATCGGCTCTGGCCCCTGCTGGTCTGCACGATCGGTGCCGGCGCGGTGGGGGTTTTCCGGCCCCAGGTGCCTGCGATCGCGACCGGCTTCGCGATCATCTGGGCGCTGGCCTGGCGGCGCCAGTCCTCGGCCGTGGCCGCGATCGAGGAGCGTGACGGTGCTCGCTTCTACGTCGAGCGCACCTCGCCGCTGCACCCGATCCGGCTGGTGCGTACGCCCGGTTTCCGCTCCAACCGGCTGGAACTCAACGGGGCCGCCCGACCCTCACCCGTGCAGCCCCGGGGGTAGTCATGGCGCCCGCGTCGCCGGACGTGATCGTCGTTTCGGTCGGCGCCACAGCGGGCTGGCGAGGCGCCGACCGAGGGCTGGCTGCGGCCCTGGAGACGACCGGAGTGAGCGTCGCGCTCGCCCCCGCCGGGCCTGTGCCCAAGGTGCGGACGTTCATGCTGACCGATTTCGTCGAGGCTGCGGCGGCGCGGCGGGCCGCCCAGCGCGCGTTGCCGGGCCTCGCCGCGTCGCGACCTCGTCCGAGCCCGGCGATCGTCTACTGCTCGATCACCGCTGCGCTGCTCTGGCCCCGTCCCGGAGCGATCTGGCTCGACGCGCTGGCCCGGGAGAACCGTCCCGGCCGTCACGGCCTGTGGCAGCGCCGCGTCGAGATGCGCCGGCTCGCGGCAGCGCCGGTGGTCATGGCCATGGCTCCGGCCGCACTGGATTCGCTGCCCTCTGCGCGCCGCCCGCCGGCGGTCATCGTGCCGGTGGCCGTCGACCCATCCGGGTCCCTCGCCGGCCCGCGCGACATCGATGTCGTCGCCTATGCGGGCGATCCGGTCAAGCGGCGCCTGGACGTCCTGCTCGAGGCGTGGGCGCGCGCGCGCCGTGACGGCGAAACGCTCGTCGTCGCCGGCCTGGAGCGTTCGTCGGCACCTCCCGGTGTGCGCTTCGCCGGTCGACTCGAGCCGGCCGCGTTTCGTGCCCTGCTGCGTCGTGCCCGCGTGTACGCGACGGCGCCCCAGCGCGAGGACTTCGGGATCACTCCGCTGCAGGCGCTCGCCGATGGCTGCCGGTTGGTCACCACACCCGCTCCGGGCGCCTATCCGGCGCTCGCACTCGCGCGGCAACTGGACCCGCGCCTGGTCTCGGTTGACCTGTCGGTGGCGCTGCGAACGGCACTCGACACGTCGGACCCCGAGTACCCGCAACGTGCCCGGTCACTGCTGGCCCCCTATCGCACCGAGGCCATCCAGGCTCGGCTCGCCGCGGACGTTCTCCCCCGTTTGCTGCCAGGATGGAGGGCGGCATGAGCCTTCTCGCCTCGATCCCGAGCCCCGCTGACAACGGCTTTCACATCGGGCCATTCTTCTTTCACGCCTACGGAATCGCCTACGTGTTCGCGGTCGCGGCGGCGATCGGGATCTCGCGCCGAGGATGGCGGCGCGTCGGTGGCGATCCCGATCTCGTATACGAGGTCGCGATGTGGGGATTCCCAGCCGGGCTCATCGGAGGACGGATCTACTTCGTCATCACCACTCCCAGCCAGGTGCCCGATCACTGGTGGGGCGTGTTCGCGATCTGGCAGGGTGGTCTCGGCATCTGGGGCGGTATCGCCGGCGGCGCGGCCGCCGGGCTGTTCGTGCTGCGCCGGCGCCTGGGCCGCGCCGATCTGCGCCGGTTCATGGACGTCGCCGCCCCAGGCCTGCTCGTCGCGCAGGCGATCGGCCGGATCGGGAACTACTTCAACCAGGAGCTGTTCGGCAAGCCCACCTCACTGCCCTGGGGCCTGGAGATCTCGCCCGAGCACCGGCCGCCCGGTTATCTGCGCTATCCGACCTTCCAGCCTACGTTCCTCTACGAGATGATCTGGAACCTGTCCCTGGCCGGGGTGCTGCTGTGGCTGGCCCAGACCCGTCGCGTGCGCGCGCCCGGGTGCTTCGCCCTGTACGTGGCGGGCTACTCGGCCTTCCGGATGTTCGAGGAGACCCTCCGGATCGACTACTCCAACCACATCCTCGGTCTGCGGTTGAACTTCTTCGTCGCGCTCGCGCTGTTTCTGTTCGGGATCGGCTGGTTCACGGCCGTCCAACGGGGTTGGCGCGGGTTTGGCGGACCGTTCGGTGACGAGCCCGTCGATCCGGCGTCAGCGTCACGCGACCGGCCCTCCCCGGTGGCCGGCCCGCGGCGGACTTCGACGGGGCGGCCGTCCGGGGCAACGCCGTCGGCCCCGCCCCGGGCCTCCGGAGCAACGCCGTCGGCCCCGGCCCCCGGGTCCGAGCCGCGGCTGCGCCCACGACCATCCGGCCGCGGTGTGCGGCCCCCCAAGAAGGGCTAGCCCCGGGCGCGGGGGCGCAACGGGACCAGTTCTTCCCAGGGCCGGGTGTTGAGAATCGCCTCGGGACCCGAGCCACGCCCGGCGGGCGGTGGCGATGCCGTAGCGAGCGACCGCGAACCCAGCCGGTCCGGTGCGCATCGCAATTGATGACGATGCCGATCCCGGCGGCGGCGGCCGCGCGCGCGTGCACGTCGTTGAGGTCGCGGCGGGCCGGGCTTGCGTTGATCTCGAGCATCGTGCCGGCGGCGACCGCCGCCGCCGCGACGGCCTCGAAGTCAAAGGCGTACGCGGGGCGCTGCTCGATCTTGCGTCCCGAGAGGTGGCCGATCACGTCGACGAGCGGGTTCTCGATCGCGTGCACGATTCGCGCGGTCATCTGCTCGGAGGCCATCCCGAACGACGAGTGAACCGAGGCGACGACCCAGTCGAGCTCGGCCAGCACCTCGTCGGCGTAGTCGAGCGTGCCGTCAGGAAGGATGTTGACCTCCGAGCCGGCGAGCAGCCGCATGCCGCCGACCGCGTCGGTCCCCGACAGGGAGTGGATCCGCTCGATCTGCTCGCGAAGGCGGTCGGGGGAGACCTCGTCCCCGAACCCGAAGCTCGCCGAGTGGTCGGTGATGGCCAGATACTCGTAGCCGGCGTCGCGCGCCGCGAGCGCCATCTCCTCGATCGACGCCGTGCCGTCCGAGGCGGTGGTGTGGCAGTGCAGATCGCCGCGCAGATCGTCGGCGCGTGACCAGCTGCGGGCAGCGTCCCGGCCGCCGCCGCCTCGAGCTCGCCGCGGTTCTCGCGCAGCTCGGGCTCGATGTAGTCCAAGCCCGAGCCGCGCGTAGACCTGTTCCTCGCGCTCGCAGCGGAGGGTCTCGCCGGTGGCGTCGTCGAGCACGCCGTACTCGGAGACGTGCAGGCCCTTGCGGACCGCCGCCTCACGCAGCGCCACGTTGTGCTGCTTGGAGCCGGTGAAATGCTGCATGAGGTTGCCGAACTGGTCCGGGGCGACGATCCGCAGGTCGACCTTGACGCCGGTGTGCGTGCGCAGCCGCACCCCGGCCTCGCCGGGCTTCTGCGCCGCCTCGACGAGATCCAGCTCGGCGGCGAACTGCGCCAGCGCGAGCGGATCGGAGGCGGTGGCGATGATGTCCAGGTCCTTGACCGAGTCGGTCATCCGTCGCGCCGACCCGGCGAGCTCGACGCGGTCGGCCGCGGGGTTGGCTCGCAGCGCCGCGATCAGCTGCTCGCCGACCTCGAGCGCGCGCCCGAGCGGGATCCGCCGGACCCGGACTCGCCCTGAGCGGCCGCGGCCTCGGCCGCCGAGCGCCGCCGCCAGCAGGCTCTCCTCCGCCTTGGGTCCGAAGCCCTTGAGCTCACGGATGCGCTGCGCCTCGGCGGCCGCCCGCAGCGCGGCCAGCGAGTCGATCGACAGCTCCTCGTAGAGCCGGCGCGCCCGCTTGGGTCCGAGCCCGGGAAGGCGGGTGATCTCCAGCAGTCCGGGGGGAACTTGGCTCGCAGCTTGGCCGCGGCCGGGATCACGCCCTCGTCGGCGAGCGCGAGCACCTTCTCCTGGATCGTGCGCGCCGATCCCCGGCAGCTCGGTCGCCGCGCCCTTGCGGGCAAGGGCGGTGACCGAGACCGGCGCATCGCGGATCGCCTTGGCCGCATTGCGGTAGGCGACGATCCGATGGATGATCGCCCCGTCGAGTTCGTACAGGTCCCCCAACTCGTCGAGCGCGGCGGCGATTTCGGTGTTGGTCGGGTCCGCCATTGACGGTGTACCCTAGCTCTGAACCCCCGCTATACTTTGTGAAGTACCACGACAAGGAGAACGACATGGCTGGCGCGGTCAGCGACGTAACCGACAACAACTTCCAGGCCGAGGTCATCGAGGCCGATGTCCCGGTGCTCGTCGACTTCTGGGCCCCCTGGTGCGGCCCGTGCCGGCGCGTGTCCCCAGTCGTCGAGGAGATCGCCGGTGAGCGCGGCGACGCGCTCAAGGTGGTCAAGCTGAACATTGATGACAACCAGCAGACGGCGGTCAAGTACGGCGTCATGTCGATCCCGACGCTGATGCTGTTCAAGCACGGTGAGGTCGCCAAGACCGTCATCGGGGCCTACCCCAAGAAGAAGCTCGAGGAAGAGCTCGAGCCGGCCCTGGCCTAGGTTCCCGGCGGGCCGCCTGCGGGCCCGCCAATCGATTTCGGGGTCCCGGCTGACCGGCCGGGGCCCCTTTTCTGCCTTGACCCGTGCGGCGGCGTCGCGGTCAGCGACGACGGCGACGGTGATCTGCAGGCGCATGCCGTCGATCGTCACCGGCGGCGTGCCGTCAAGGTCGGCGTAGCGCACCTCGGTGGCCAGGACCTCGCCGGCGATGTACGTCCTGATGGGTGCGGATCGCCGCCAGCAGCGGCTCGTCACCGTCCAGGGTCAGGCAGATCCGGTCCGAGACCTCAAAGCCCGCCTCCTGGCGAGCGCTCTGGACCGCGCGCACGACGTCGCGCGCCCAGCCCTCGGCGCGCAGCTCGTCGTCGAGCTGGAGGTCGAGCGCGACGGCGTGCGAGCCCTCCCGCTCGACCTGGTAGCCCTCCAGCGGCTTCATCGTGGTGAGGATGTCCTGCGCCTCGAGGGTGTGGTCCTGGCCGCCGATCGAGACCGCCACCGGCCGGCCGTCTCGCAGCGCCGCCGCGACGTGGGACGGATCCAGGCCGGCGACCGCCGCCGCCACCAGCGGCATCTGCTTGCCGAAGCGCGGGCCCAGGGCCCGGTAGTTGGGCTTGATCTCGACCTCGCCGAGCTCGTCGGCCTCGGACACGAAGCGCAGCTCGTGGACGTTGAGCTCCTCGCGCGACGATCTCGGCCAGGCGCTCGATCGCCTCACGTTCGCGGCCGGTGGCCACGACCACGGCGGCGCGGAGCGGCTGGCGGATCTTCAGCTTGGACTGCCCGCGGGCGCCGAGGCCGAGGCGGACCGTCTCGCGAGCGACGGTCATCGCATCCTCGAGCTCGACGTTCGCGCTCGCCCGCGACCGGGAAGTCGCACAGGTGCACGCTCGGCTCGGCGCCGTCGAGGTTGTCGTAGATCTCGTCGGTGATGAACGGGGTGAACGGGGCGGTCAGCTTGGCGACCGTGAGCAGGCATTCGCGCAGGGTCCGAAACGCGGTCGGATCCCCGGCCCAGAACCGCCGGCGCGAACGGCGCACGTACCAGTTGGAGAGCTCGTCGGTGAACTCCTGGATCGCGCGCCCGGCGCCGGTGGCGTCAAACTCGTCCATTCGCTCACGCACGACGGCGACGGTGGCGTTCAGACGCGACAGCACCCAGCGATCGAGCTCGGTCGGCTCGCTGCCGGGCGCGTCGAGGTCGACGTCACCGGCGTTGGCGTACAGCACGTAGAAGCCGTACGTGTTCCATAGCTGCAGCAGGAACTGGCGGACCGCCTCGCCGATCGTCTCCAGCGAGAACCGGTACCCGTCCCAGGGCAGCTTGGAGGTGAAGAAGTACCAC
>CAVXPV010000027.1:0-128654 GCA_963763715.1 uncultured Solirubrobacterales bacterium | reverse complement strand
CCGAGCGGGTGGTGGACTGCATCGAGGTGTTCGGCAACGCCTCGGCCGCGACGCTGCCCGTGGCGCTCGCCGCGGCGCAGGCTCGACGGCCGGCTGCGGCCCGGCGCACCTGATCCTGCTCAGCGCGTTCGGCGCCGGCTTCACCTGGGGCGGCGGCGTCGTGCAAGTGGGGGCCCCATGAGTGAGCCGCGCACCGACGGCTGTGCGCTGGTCACCGGCGCCTCGCGCGGGATCGGCGCGGCCAGCGCGAGGGCGATCGCCGCCGAGGGCTGGCCGGTGGCGTCGGCTACCGCTCCGCCAGGCGGCCGCCGACGCGGTCGTGGCCGCGATCGAGGCGGCCGGCGGGCGCGCGCTGCGCGTGGCCGCGGACGCGCCGACCCGGCGGCTGCCGACACCTCGTTCGACGCCCTCGAGACCCACTTCGGGCCCCCGTGCTCGTGCTGGTCAACAACGCGGGGGTGACGGCGACAACCTCGCCCCGGCGCTCAGCGACGAGGAGTGGCAGACGCGTGATCGACACCGATCTGACGGCCGCCTTCCGGCTCACCCGCCGGGCGCTGAAGGCGATGCTCCGCGCCCGCCGCGGGCGGATCGTCAACATCTCCTCGGTCAGTCGGACTGCGGGCCAACCCCGGTCAGGCCAACTACGCCGCCGCCAAGGCCGGGCTGATCGCGTTCACCAAGACCGCCGCCGTCGAGGTCGCCCGCCGCGGGATCACGATCAACGCGATGGCGCCGGGCCTGATCGACACCGATATGACCTCGGGTCTGCAGTCCGATCTGCAGGCGTTCATCCCGGCCCGCCGAAAGGGAACCCCGGAGGAGGTCGCGGCCTGCGTGGCGTTCCTAGTCTCGGATGCGGCCAGTTACGTCACCGGCGCGGTGCTGAGCGTCGACGGCGGCCTGGCGGCCTGACCACAATCGACCCCTGAAAGGAGCACCCCATGTCAGTGACAAGCGAGCAGGTCGAGACCCGAGTGGTCGAGACCCTGGCCAGCTTCGGCCCCGACGCCGACCAGATCACCCGCGACGGCGACCTTCGAGGAGCTCGACATCGACTCGCTCGATCTCGTCGAGCTCGCGCAGGTGGTCGAGGATGAGTACGGCGTCGTCCTCAAGGGCGAGGACATGAAGGAGCTCAAGACCGTCGGCGACGCGATCGACATGATCGTCGAGCGAGCCGCGTAATGACCCCGCTGCCGGACAGACGGAGGGTGGTGGTCACCGGGATCGGAGCGGTCACGCCGCTCGGAGACCGGAGCCAGCACGCTGCATGACCGGTGGGCCGAGGGCGTCGTCGGGATCGCCGACGGCGCCGGCGCCTGCCGGGACTTCGAGCCGCGGGACCACCTGTCGGTCAAGGAGGCCCGGCGCCTGGACCGCTTCTCCCAGTTCGCGATCGTCGCCTCGGCGAGGCGGTCGCGCAGGCGGGCTGGGACGGCGAGGCGCCGTATGACCCGCTGCGGATCGGCTGCGTGATCGCGACCGGGATCGGCGGCATCGACACCGTCGAGACCCAGCACGACGTGATGCGCGACCGCGGGGCCAAGATGGTCTCGCCGCTGGGCATCCCCCAGTACATGCCCAACGCGGCGGCGGCCGCGGTCTCGATGAAGCACGGGCTGCGCGGCCAGAGCTACGGGGTCGTGTCGGCCTGCGCGAGCGGCGGCCACGCGATCGGCTCGGCGCTGCGCATGATCCAGTACGGGGATGCCGACGCCGTCGTCTGCGGCGGCGCCGAGGCGACCCTGACCGAGTTCGGCTTCGCCTGCTTCAACTCGATGCAGGCGCTCTCGGAGACCGGCGTCTCGCGCCCGTTCGACCTCCGTCGCGACGGCTTCGTGATGGGGGAGGGCGCGGGCGTGCTCGTGCTCGAGGACGCCGAGGCGGCCGCCGAACGCGGCGCCACCGTGCTCGGCGAGGTGGTCGGCTACGGCTCGACCTCCGACGCCTATCACCTGACCGCGCCCGAGCCGCACGGCGGTCCCGCCGCGCGGGCGATCGAGCTGGCGCTGCGCGACGCCGGCGCGGACCCGTCCCAGGTGGACTACGTCAACGCCCACGGCACCTCGACCCAGCTCAACGACGCCGCCGAGACCGCGGCGCTGAAGCTGCGCCCTCGGCGAGGACGCGCGGCGGGTGCCGATCTCCTCGACCAAGTCCTCGATCGGCCACCTGCTCGGCGCCGCCGGCGCGGTCGAGGCGGTGGCCACGCTGCGCACGCTGATCACCGGCGTGATCGCGCCGACGCTCGGCTACGAGCAGCCCGACCCCGAGCTCGACCTCGACTACGTGCCGGGCGAGTCCCGTCCGCTGCTGACCGGCAACGGCCACCCGCCGCTGGCGCTCTCCAACTCGTTCGCGTTCGGCGGCCACAACGTGTCGCTCGCCTTCCGCGGGGCGCCGAGATGAGCGCGATCGCACCGCAGCGCGCCCCCGAGCGGCTGAGCCCGCTGGAGCGGCTCGAGGCGCTGTGCGACCCGGGCAGCCTGCGCGTGCTGCGCTCGCGGGTCAGCTCGGCGCGGCTGGGCGACCGCGCGATCGCCGGTGACGGCGTCGTCGGGGGCACGGGCACGGTCGCCGGGCGCCCGATCGCCTGCTACGCGCAGGACGCGAGCTTCCTCGGCGGCTCGCTCGGCGAGCGCCACGCCGACACGATCGTGCGCCTGCTCGGGATGGCCGAACGGGCCGGGCTGCCGGTGGTCTCCTTCGTCGAGTCCGGGGGCGCGCGGATGCAGGAGGGCACCGCGGCGCTGGCCGGCTACGGGCGGATCTTCCGCCACACGGTCGCGCTGACCGGCCGGGTTCCGCAGATCTCGGTCGTCTCCGGGGCCTCGGCCGGCGGCGGGGCCTATTCGCCGGCGCTGACCGACCTGATCGTGATGACCGAGGACGCGGCGATGTTCCTGACCGGCCCCGGCGTCGTGCGCGAGGCGCTCGGCGAGGAGATCGACGCCGCGGGACTGGGCGGCCCCCACGTGCACGAGCGAAACGGCGTCTGCCATCTCGTCGAGCGCGACGAGGCCAGCGCCGCCGCGCGCGTCCGCGAGCTGCTCGCCTATCTGCCCTCGGCGGCCGGTCAGACCCCGCCGCGGGCCGCGACCGCTGGCGCCCGAGCACGCCGACCCGGGCGCGTTCGTCCCCGCCGCCGCGCGCAGCGCCTATGACGTGCGCGACGCGCTGAGCGCGATCATCGACGCCGGCTCGCTGCAGGAGCTGTGCCCGCGCTGGGCGCGCAACGTCGTCACCGCGCTGGCGCGGATCGACGGGCGGCCGGTGGGCATCGTCGCCAACCAGCCGCGCCATCTCGGCGGGGTGCTCGACGCCGAGGGCTCGGAGAAGGCGGCCCGCTTCGTCGGCTTCTGCGACAGCTTCGGCGTGCCGCTGGTGGCGATCGTCGACACCCCCGGGCTTCATGCCCGGCTCCCGGCAGGAGCAGGCGGGCGTGATCCGCTACGGCGCGGGCCTGGTCCGCGCCTTCGCCGCCGCCCGCGTCCCCAAGTTCACCGTCGTGCTGCGCAAGTCCTACGGCGGCGCCTACATCACCATGAACTCACGCGACCTCGGTGCCGACCTCGTGCTCGCCTGGCCCGACGCCGAGCTGGGGATCATGAGCGCGCGGGCCGCGGTCGGGATCGTCAACCGCCGCGAGCTGCGGGCCGCCGCCGACCCCGACGCCGAGCGCGTGACCGCCTCGCCGACGCCTACGCCCGCGAGCACCTGCGGGCCGAGAGCGCCGCCGCCGAGGGCTTCGTGGACGAGATCGTCGCCCCGGCCGAGACCCGGGACCGGCTGCAGCGCGGCGCTCGCCGCCTTCGCGGGCGGTGCCGACCGGTGATCCTGGCCGGCAAGCGCCTGCTCATCACCGGCGTCATCACCAAGGACTCGATCGCCTTCCACGCCGCCGCGCCAGGCGCAGCAGGAGGGCGCGACGGTGCTGCTGACCAGCTTCGGCCGCGTGCGCCGGATGACCGAGCGCGCCGCCCAGCGGCTGCCCGAGCCGGTCGACGTGCTCGAGCTCGACGTCAACCGCACCGAGGACCTCGAGGCGCTGACCAGTGAGCTGCGCGAGCGCTGGGGCGACCGTGGACGGCGTGCTGCACGCGATCGCCTTCGCCCCCCAGGACGCGCTCGGGCGGCAACTTCATGACCGCGCCGGCCGAGAGCGCGATGGCCGCCTTTCAGACCAGCGCGTTCTCGCTCAAGGCGCTGGCCGGCGCGCTGGCGCCGCTGATGCCGTCCGGCTCGGGGATCGTCGGCCTGGACTTCGACGCCACCGTGGCCTGGCCGATCTATGACTGGATGGGCGTGGCCAAGGCGGCGCTGGAGTCGGTCTCGCGCTACCTGGCCCGGGATCTCGGGCCGGCCGGGATCCGCGTCAACCTCGTCGCCGCCGGCCCGCTCGGCACGGTCGCCGCCCGGGGGATCCCCGGCTTCGAGGCGCTGGCCGAGCTGTGGCGCGCCCAGGCCCCGCTGGGCTGGGACGTCGCCGATCCCGACCCCGGTGGCGCGCGCGATCTGCTGGCTGCTGTCCGACTACGCGCGCGGGATCAGCGGCGAGATCGTGCACGTCGACGGCGGCTTTCACGCCGTCGGGGCGCCGCCGGTATGGGACGGCCCGCCCGCTCCCGACGCGTAGCGCCGGACCGGGCTCGCTAGCGGAACAGGTCCTCGCCGGCGCCGCGCAGGAGCGGCGCGACCCCGGGGCCGTCATCGTCGGTCACGTGCCGGCCGGCTCCGGTGACGAGCACCGCCGGCTGCATCGCGTCCTTGGCGCGGGCGAGGTCCGCGGCGGCGGCGAGCTGGTCGGCCGCGGCGATCAGGGTCGCGCGCAGCTCCCGGCCCCGGCTGTCGCGCCGACCGCGCCAGTCCTCCAGCGGCGCCAGTCCGGCGGCGCCGATCGCGACGTCGACCTGGCCGTGACGCCACGCCCGTCCGAACGAGTCGGTGATCAGGACCGCCGGCGCGGTGCCCCGCTGCGCCCGCAGCCCGGCCCGGATCTCCCGTGCCGAGCGGTCCGGGTCCACCGGCAGCATGATCAGCGTGTCGTCGTCGGGCGCGTTGGAGGCGTCGACGCCGGCGTTGGCGCACACGAAGCCGTGGTGGGTGACCGCGATCAGCACGCCGTGCTCGGCGCGCCGGATCTCGGCGGACTCGTCGAGCACGACCTGGACGTGGCGCGGATCCTTCTCCAGCCGCGCGGCGAGCTCCCGCGCGCGGGCGCTCGGGCGTCACCTCGCTCAGCCGCCGGGTCCGGCCCTCGGCCTTGGAGACGACCTTGTGGGCGAGCACGAGCACGTCCTGCCGGCCTCCCGCGCCGGCGGGCAGCGCGCCGGCCAGCAGAGCGACCAGGTCGTCCCCGGCGCGGATCTCGGGCAGTCCCTCGAGTGCGGTCGCGCAGATCACGGACTGGGTTCGCGCATGCGCGCGAGCTGGAGGAGCATGCCGCGCGTGTGGGCGGCCCCGCCGCGGACCCGTCCGAGCGTCGGCCTCGATCTCGGCCAGGTCCTCGGGAGTGTCGATGTCGAGGGCGAGCGAGGGGACGGCGACCGTGCGGACGTCCAGCCCGGCCGCCTGCGCCTTCTGCTCGTGGCGAGCCCGGCTGCCGGGGCCGAAGGCGGGCCCGAACACCCCCGGCGGGGAGATCAGCAGGGCGTTGGTGCCGCTGCCGTGGCGGTCGGGCACGATCGTGACCGAGCGCGCGGGGCGGGGGCGCTGATCAGCTCGTCGAGCTCGACCGGATCGAGCAGCGGGCAGTCGCCGGGCACGAGCAGCACCCGCTCGACGCCGTTCTGCCGGGCGTGGGCGATCCCGCGCGGCCGCGGCCTGGTTGTGGCCGCGCTGCTCGTCGCCGATCACCTCGGCGCCGTAGCCCTGGGCGATCTGCTGCGCGACGGTGTCGGCGGAGACGACGAGGATCCCGCGCAGCGCGCGTGGTGCGGCGCAGCGCGATCAGCACGTCCGCGAACATCGCCTCGACGAGCGCCCGCCGCGGCTGGACGCCGAGGGCGTCGCGCAGGCGCTGCTTGGCCTGGTCAAAGCCCTTGAAGGGCAGGATGGCGAGCGGCTCAGACACGGGTCAGCGCAGCGCGAGCGCGAAGTCCAGGGCCTCCCGCGCGAGGCGGGCTCGGGCCTCGGGAGTGTCCATCAGCACATCGGTCTGCAGCAGCGGCAGACCGTCGATGCGCTCATCGGCGATCAGGCCGTCAATCAGGCCCGAGTAGAGCTCGGCGATCCCCTGCGCGGACACCGGCACCCCGGCGCCCCGCAGAAAGGCCGCCGTCGGGCCCTTGAGCACCTCGCCGCCGACGATCGGGCTGACCGCCACGACGGGCGCGGGGGCGGCGACCAGGGCCTCGCGGATACCGGGCACGGCAAGGATCGGGCCGATCGAGATGATCGGGTTCGACGGTCCGATGACGATCGCCCGGGCGTCGGCGATCCGTTGCAGCACCTCGGGCGTCGGGGACGCGGCCCGGGCGCCGCGGATGTCCACGTCGGCGATCTCGCCCTGCACCGCGGCGGCGGATCAGGAATTCCTGCAGACCCCACCAGCGATCGTCGCTCAGCACGCGGGTGCGTACCGGGTGGTCGGTCATCGGCAGTACCTCGGCGCGGACCCGCAGCGCGGCGGTGATCGCGGCCTGGGCCTCGGTCAGCCGATCGCCGGCGGTCAGCCGCCGAGCCCGCTCCAGGCCGTAGGCGAGGTCGCGGTCCCCGAGGTTGAACCAGACGTCGACGCCCAGTTCGCGCAGGCCGTCCATGACGGCGAAGGTGTCGCCGTCCAGCCCCCACCCGCGGCTGTCGATCCGGTCAGCGAGCCAGAAGGTGACGAGATCGGGATCGGGCGAGACGTAGGCGCCGTGGATCTCGATGTCGTCGCCGGTGTTGGCGATCACCACGAGCTCTCCGGGACCCGTGACATCGAGCATGCCGCGGGCCAGCTTGGCGCCTCCGGTCCCACCGGCGAGCACGACCACCGGGCGAGAGGACGCTGACACGGTGGTGCAGTCTAGGTGAGGCCCGGCCGGCCGTCAGGCGGATGAGGTCGCGGTCAGCTCGGCATCGAGGGCATCGACCACGGCGAGCGCGAGCCCGAGAACGCGGTCCGCGGCGGCGGAGTCGATCGCCGTCGGCGCGATCCTCGGGAAGGTGCGAGCGCGGGACCAGCCCCCGGTGGTCGAGCGCCCCGAGCGTGATCGCGGGCAGCCCGCGCCGGCGAGCGGGCAGCGCGGGGGAGAGGCCCCGGCCGCGGTGTGCCCGCGCGCCCGGCAGCTCGGCGGCGGCGGCCGCGCCGGCGAGCTCGACCAGGCGCCCGGCGAAGCGCAGCGGCAGCAGACTGCCGTCCGCGGTCCACCAGCGCGGGCTCCCGCCGGCGCTGGCGGCGAGCCCGAGCACGACCGTCTCGGTTCCGGGCGCCGACGGATGGCTGCGCAGATGGTGCGACAGGCCGGCCCCGGAGCCGTCGCCGGCCCCGGTCAGGACGAGCTCCACGGCGATCTGGCGGGGCGGGGAGACGTCGAGCGCGCGGACGAGCGCGAGGGCGACGCCGACCCCGCTGGCGTTGTCGTTGGCCGCCGGGCCCCAGCTCGAGACCGCCTGCTCGAGCAACAGGGCGAGGGCGATGATCAGCGCGGCGACGACGATCAGCTGGGCGATCGCGAGCGGACGGCCGCTGTCACCGCCGTGGCGCAGCACGGCGATGACCAGCGCGGCGAGGACATCGAGGGCCAGCCACAGACGCCAGCCGGGGCCCGCGGCCGCCGGTGAGCCGGCGCGCAGCCGCCGCCAGTCTGCGCGCGGCGGGACGGTAGATGACCCCCATCCGCCCGGCGTCGTAGTTGGCGCAGACGATCAGCCGGACGGGTCGTGGCCGCGCCGGGTGCCGGGGAGACGACGTTCTGGCTGGCGCGCTCGGGGGACAGGCGCCGCCCCGGCGAGACGCCGGTCAACGCGTCGAGCAGCCATGCACGCGAGCGCGGCGAGCACGAGCGCGCCGCCGATCGTCGGCGAGCCGATCGAGACCAGGCTGCCGGCCAGCGCCAGCGCGACGTGCCAGGCGTGCGCCAGCGCCCAGTCCGGGCGCGACCAGAAGGTGTCCACCTGCGCTGTCCGCCGTCGCGTGCCGGCGATCTCCCCGGCCAGCCAACGGGCCGCCCGGCGCTCGGCGTCGGTCCCGCCGCCCCGGCCGGCGAAACCGGTCAGGGCGGCGACCGTGTCAGCGGCGGCCATGGCCGCGCATGATTCCAGGGAATGGCCAACCGCAGTGCGGCGGCCCGCATCGTGTACAACGACGAGATGACCGATCTCGACCTCGAGGCCGAGCTGCTCGCCGTCGCCCGCGACGCGGCGCGGGCGGCGGCCACGGTGCTGATGGGGCGATTTGGCACCGTGCACGAGACCACGGCCAAGAGCAGCCCGACCGATCTCGTCTCCGAGACCGATGTGGCCGCCGAGCGGGCGATCCGTCAGGTGCTGGGCGAACGGCGCCCGCAGGACGCGATCCTCGGGGAGGAGGGTGGGGCGACCGGTGACGGCGACGCTGCGCTGGGTCATCGATCCGCTCGACGGGACCACGAACTTCCTCTTCGGCGTGCCCCAGTTCGCGGTCAGCGTCGCCTGCGAGGACGCGGACGGCGGTCTCGCCGGGGTCGTGCTCGATCCCGTTCGCGACGAGCTCTTCACCGCCACCCGATCGGGTCCGGCGCAGCTCGACGGGGCGCCGATCGCCGGCTCGGATCGCGACGATCTCGCGATCGCCCTGATCGCCACCGGCTTCGGCTACGAGGCCGAGCGTCCGGGCCCGGCAGGCCGAGGTGCTGACCCGGGTGCTGCCGCGGGTGCGCGACATCCGCCGGGCGGGCGCGGCCGCGCTGGACCTCGCCTGGTGCGCCTGCGGGCGCTACGACGGCTACTGGGAGCGCGGCGTCAAGCCCTGGGACGTCGCCGCCGGGCAGCTGATCGCGGCCCGCGCCGGGCTCTCCGTGGTGACGCTGCCCGCGCGCGGTCCCGATCCCGCCGGGCTGCTCGTCGCCCCGGCGGCGGTGCGCGACGAGCTGCTCGCGCTGGTGCTCGGCGAGACGCGCCGTAGCCGGCCGTCGCGCCGCCCGGGCCGCGGTCTAGACTCCGGCCCCCCGCGGCGGTGGTGGAACGGTAGACACGATGCCCTCAAAAGGCATTGTCCTTCGGGACGTGTGGGTTCGAATCCCACCCGCCGTATGCAAAGCGGCCCGGCGGTGCGGTGAACACCCCGGGCCATGGCGCAGGAGGGCGAGCTCCCATGCCGGGTCAGCGTACTGCGACGCACCTGCGCGGCCGCGGTGCTCGGCGGTGCTCAGGCGGTCTGGGCCTGGGGCCCGCTGGCGACCGACTTGGACCCGCGCTTGCGGGCCTCCTCCTCGGGCACCTCGAGCTCGACGTTCCAGCCCTGCGCGAAGCCGATCATGCACATCACGATCAGCGCGATCTCGACCGGGATCAGCAGCACGGTCAGCGCCCCGAGGGTCGAGGTGCCCAGGCCGCCGCCGCCGAACAGCGAGTCCGCGGAGGCGTAGCCGTGGTGGTTGCGATCAAACCAGCTCGTTCCGGCCAGGCCGGTGCCGGCGATCGCGGCGATGATCAAGCAGCAGGATGCCCAGCGCGGCGGCGATCGGCAGCAGACCGCGCGCCCAGCGCCAGATGTAGAAGGCGAGCACCAGGTACACCGCCGACCACAGGAAGTTGACCGGCTTCATCCCCTGCAGCTTGCTCCAGCCGCCGAAGGTGAGGATCAGCATCAGCGCGATCGACGCCAGCAGGATCAGCACCACCACCATCCGGGTCACCTTGCACACCGCCTTGTCCCGGTTGGGATGGATCACGGTGTAGCCGGGCCTGATGTTCCGTACCTGGGCCACGGACGGCACGATACCTCGTGCGGGCCGCGCGTGCAGCAGTTTCCGGAGCGACAATGCCGAGACCGTGCCCGCGCGCTCGACACCGCTTCCGGCCCGCGCCTCCGTGGTGGTCATCGGCGGAGGGGTGGTGGGCACCAGCGCCGCCTTCCATCTCGCCGAGGCCGGGGTCGACGTCGTGCTGCTCGAGCGCGACACGCTGGGCGGCGGTTCGACCTCGCGCGCGGCCGGCGGCGTGCGCGCCCAGTTCTCCGACGCGCTCAACATCCAGCTCGCCCAGCGCAGCCTCGCCGCGTTTCGGGACTTCGGCCGCCGGCCCGGCTGGGAGATCGATCTGCACCGCGGTCGGCTACCTGTTCGTGCTCAGCCAGGCACGCGACGTCGACGCCTTTGCGGCCAGCGTGGCGCTGCAGAACGAGTACGGGGTGCCGTCACGGATGCTCAGCGCCGATGACGCCCGCGCACTGTGCCCGCTGCTGGCCGGTGAGGACATCCTGGCCGCGGCGTTCTCGCCCGAGGACGGATACGTGACGCCCGAGGCGGTCGTGGCCGGGTACGCGTTCGCCGCCCGGCGCCCTCGGCGCCGAGCTGCGCGTCCGGCTGCGAGGTGCACGGGATCGAGCGGGCCGGCGGCCGCGATCACCGGGGTGCAGACCTCGGCCGGCGCGATCGAGACCGACACGGTGATCTGCGCGGCCGGGGCGTGGTCGGCGGCGCTGCGGGGCGATGGCCGGGGTCGCGCTGCCGGTCACGCCGCTGCGCCGGCAGATCCTGTTCACCGAGGCCGATGTCCGGGCTGCCGGACGCGGTTGCCGATGACGATCGACTTCGCCTCCAGCATGTACTTCCACCGGGAGGGGCCGGGCCTGCTGGTCGGGCATGTCGGATCCCGCGCGAGACGCCGGGCTTCTCGATCGAGACCTCCGAGGACTGGATCCCGGGCCTGCTCGAGGTCGCCGCGCGCCGGGCGCCGCGGATCGCGGAGGCCGGAATCCGCGGTGGCTGGGCCGGGCTGTATGAGATGACGCCGGACCACAACGCGATCATCGGCGAGGCGCCCGGCGTGTCGCGCTTTCTCTACGCGACCGGCTTCTCGGGCCACGGCTTCCTGCAGGGACCGGCGGTCGGCGAGATCCTGCGCGACCTCGTGCTCGGACGCGAGCCGTTCGTCGATGTCGGACCGCTCGCTGTCGAGCGCTTCGGCGCCGACCAGCTGCGACCGGAGTTCCATGTCGTCTGATCAGGCGGCGGTGCGGGGTGCCGAGCGCGTCGTGCAGGCGCTCGAGGCGCTCGGGGTCGAGATCGTCTTCGGCCTGCCCGGCGTGCACAACCTCGCGATCTGGCGGGCCCTGGCCGGATCGTCGATTCGCCTCATCGGCGTCCGCCACGAGCAGACCGCCGGCTACGCCGCCGACGGCTATGCCCGCGCGACCGGACGGCTCGGGGTCGCGTTGGTCACCACCGGGCCCGGGGCGGCCAACACGCTGACCGCGACCGGTGAGGCCCTGGCCTCCGGCTCGCCGGTGCTCGTGATCGCCACCGACATCCCGAGCCGGCCTGCGGCGCCCCGGGGTCTACCGGGGGGTGCTGCACGAGAGCCGCGACCAGACGGCGATGTTCGCGCCGGTGACCCGGTCCGCGACGCTGGCTCGAGCACGCTGACCAGATCGGATCCGCGGTGCTCGCCGCCGGGACCCGGGCCCTGACGGCGCCGAGCGGTCCGGTGTACCTGGGCATCCCCACCGATCTGCTGTCCGCGCCCGCCGCGCCGGTGCCGGCGTGCCGTGGGTGCCCGGGCTCGCACCGGGCCGGCGCGGCGCGGGCGCGGCCAGCGCCGACGCGGTGTGGCTCGGGCAGTGCAGCCCCCGACGCTGCGCTGCTCGCCGAGGCCGCTCGGCGGCTCTCGGCCGCCCGGCAGCCGCTGATCTGGGCGGGCGGGGGCGCGCTGCGGGCCGGGGCGGGGGAGATGATCGGGGCTCTGGCGCAGGCGCTCGCCGCGCCCGTGATCACCACCTACGGCAGCCGGGGCCTGCTGGCCCCCGGTCATCCCTGCGCGGTGCCCGGGCCGGTGCACCATCCCGCCGTCGGGCGCGCTCTGGGACCGGGCCGACCTCGTCCTGGCCATCGGCACCGACTTCGACGGGATGATGACCCAGAACTGGGCGATGCCCGCCCCGCCGCAGCTGATCGCCGTCAACGTCGACGCCGCCGACGCGGCCAAGAACTACCCCCCTGACCTCGTGCTGGTCGGCGACGCCGCCGTGGTGAGCGCCGAGCTGGCTGGCGCGGGTCGTCACCCCGCGGCAGGGCTGACGGCGCTGGCCGCGGAGCTGGCGGCGATCGGCGCGAGGTGGCCGCCTCGGTGGCCGCCGACGAGCCGCAGGCCGCGGCGCTGCTCGACGCGCTTGACCGGGTGCTGCCCGCCGACGCGGTGCTGGTCGCCGACATGTGCATCCCCGGCTACTGGCTGGCCGGCTTCTGGCGCGGTGCCGGCGCCGCGGCGGTTCGCCTACCCGGTCGGGTGGGGCACGCTCGGCTTCGCCTTTCCGGCCTCGCTGGGGACGGCCCTGGCCGGGGCCGGGCCGGCCGTCTGCGTCACCGGTGACGGCGGCTTTCTGTTCGCCTGCGGCGAGCTGGCCACGGTGCGCGAGGCCGGGATCCCGGTGACGGTGGTGCTCGTCGACGACGGGGGCTACGGGATGCTGCGCTTTGACCAGACGATGGCCGGGGAGGCGCCGTTCGGGGTCGACCTGGTCGGGCCCGACTTCGCGGCGCTGGCCGCGGCGTTCGGGATCGCCTCGAGCCGGGTGACCGGGTTCGGGCCCGAGTTCGAGGCGGCGCTGGCCGCGGCGCTCGGGAGCGGTGAGGCGCACGTGCTCGTCGTCGACGCCCGTCTGAAGCCGCCGCTGACCACCTCGCCCGCGCTGGTACCGGCGCCGTCCGCTTGACCAGGGCCGAGCCGGTCCTCCGGTACGGTTCGGGTCCGGTATTCTCAGATCTTCGAAAATCGAAAATCGCCGTCACGAGGTTTCCACATGGCCGCCACCACCGCCGCACCCGCGATCCGTCCCGCCGACTATCTGAACGTCGACCATCTGCTCACCGACGAGGAGCGGATGATCCGTGACACGGTCCGCAGCTTCGTCGCCGACAAGGTGACGCCGTACGTCGGGGACTGGTTCGAGCAGGCGACGATCCCGCTCGAGCTCGCGCCCGAGCTGGGCAAGCTCGGAGTGCTCGGCATGCATCTCGAGGGCTACGGGTGCGCGGGCGCCTCGGCGACCGCCTACGGGCTGGCCTGCATGGAGCTCGAGGCCGGCGACAGCGGGCTGCGCAGCCTCGTCTCGGTCCAGGGCTCGCTGGCCATGTTCGCGATCTGGCGCTGGGGCTCGGAGGAGCAGAAGCTCGAGTGGCTGCCGCGCATGGCGGCCGGTGAGGCGATCGGCTGCTTCGGTCTCACCGAGCCCGACGCGGGCTCGGATCCCGGCGCGATGCGCACCCGCGCCAAGCGCGACGGATCGGACTGGATCCTCAACGGGGCCAAGATGTGGATCACCAATGGGTCGGTCGCCGACGTGGCGGTCGTGTGGGCCGTCACCGATGAGGGCGTGCGCGGGTTCCTCGTGCCCCGGGGAACGCCCGGGTTCAGCGCCCCTGAGATCCACAAGAAGATGTCGCTGCGCGCGTCGATCACCTCCGAGCTGGTGCTCGACGACGTCCGGCTGCCGGCCGACGCGCAGCTGCCGGAGGCCACCTCGCTGCGCGGTCCGCTGTCGTGTCTGAACGAGGCGCGCTACGGGATCGTGTGGGGCGCGGTCGGCGCCGCGCGCGCGTGCCTGGAGGCGGCGCTCGCCTACAGCCTCGAGCGCCAGGCGTTCGGGCGCCCGATCGCCGCCACCCAGCTCCAGCAGGCCAAGCTCGCCCAGATGGCGCTGGAGGTCAACCGGGCCTACCTGCTGGCGCTGCACCTCGGCCGGCTCAAGGACGAGGGGCTGCTGGCCCCCGAGCACGTGAGCATGGGCAAGCTCGGCAACGTCAACGCCGCGCTCGAGGTCGCGCGGACCGCGCGCCAGGTGCTGGGCGCCAACGGCATCTCGCTCGAGTACCCGGTCATCCGGCACATGAACAACCTCGAGTCGGTGGTCACCTACGAGGGCACCGCCGACGTCCACGCGCTGGTCATCGGGGGCGCCCTGACCGGGATCCAGGCCTTCCGCTGAGATGCCCGGTCCCGGCACCACCCAGGAGCACGCGCTCGAGCACCTGCGGGCCGAGATCGTGTCCGGTGCCCTGCGGCCGGGGCAGCGCGTCGCCCAGGAGGACATGGCCGACGCGCTCGGGGTGAGCGTCGCCCCGGTGCGTGAGGCGCTGCGGGTGCTCGAGCAGGAGGGCCAGGTCACCTACCTGCCTCGCCGTGGCTACTTCGTCACCGAGCTGCGGATCGAGGATCTGGAGGAGATCTACGCGCTGCGCCGGCTGCTCGAGGCCAACGCCGCGCGGCGGTCGCTGCCCGCCCTCGACGACGACCGGCTGCGCGAGATCGCCGCCGCGGCGCAGGCCTGCACGGCCGCGGCTCGCAGCGGAGACGTCGCGGCCGAGCTGGCCGCCAACCGCCGCTTTCACTTCGCGATCCTCGCCGCGCCGGGACAGCCGCACGCCCTGCGCCTGATCCGCCTGCTGTGGGACTCGACCGAGGCCTACCGCGCCCTGTACTACAACGCGCCCGCCGAGCGAGCCGCGTCGGTCGTCGCCCACGACCGGATCATCGCCGCGATCCACGACCGCGACGCCGACCGCCTGGTCGCCGAGCTCGACGCACATCGCGAGCGTGCGCTCGTGGTGCTGCGCGGCGTGCTCGCCCCGGTCGCGGACGGCCGCCGCGGCCTGAGCCGAGCCTAGAATCGGGTCCCCGCCAGCGGGCGTGGTGAAACGGTAGACACGCCGGCTTTAGGTGCCGGTGGGCGAAAGCTCGTGTGGGTTCGACTCCCTCCGCCCGCATGTCTGCTCCTGTCGCCGTCGTCGGTCCCCGATGCGGCGCGGCGTCCGGCGATCTTGCTCAGGGGGTGATCAAGATCGCCGGAACCGGTCGGAGAAAGCCTGAAAGGCCGTTCAGGTATTCTGGCGTTGTGGCCCATGGCTCGAACACCCAGGCTCCCGCTGAGCTCGAGCCCGAGTTCGCTCAGGCGGTGGCCGAGACGATGCAGGCGCTCGCCACCCCGAGCCGGCTGCGGATCCTCGGCCGCCTGCACGCGGGTCCGTGCCCGGTCAACGAGCTCGCATCGTCGGTCGGAATGGAGCCATCCGCGGTCTCGCATCAGCTGCGGGTGCTGCGGCACCTCGGCCTCGTCGTGGGGCATCGGGACGGCCGCAGCATCGTCTATGACCTGCATGACGATCACGTCGGCGAATTGCTCGAGCAGGCGATCTCCCACGTCGAGCATCTGCGTCTGGGCCGCAGCCGCCGGACGCCCGATGTCGCGCTCCAGGAGGCCTGAGATGGCCACCGACCAGCACGCTCACGAGCCGGCCGACGGTCTCGACGATAATCACGAGCCGACACGACCACGACCACGACCACGAGCACGACCACGGGCACGGGCACGGCGATCACGGTCATTCCCACGGGCTCGTCCATGACTCGATCAAGCGCTCACGGGAGGGGGTGCGCGCCGTGCTCACGTCGCTCGCCGTGCTCGGGGTCGCCGCGATCGTGCAGACCATCGTGTTCGTCCTCTCCGGCTCGGTCGCACTGCTCGCGGACCTGATCCACAACTTCGGGGACGCGCTCACCGCCGTCCCGCTCGGGATCGCCTTCGTCATGCGCTCCGAGCGCGCGGAGCGGATCGCCGGGCTGTTCGTCGTCGCGGCGATCTTCATCAGCGCCTGCGTGGCCGGCGTCGAGGCGGTTCTGCGACTCATCCACCGCAGCCCGCCGACCCATCTGTGGGTGCTCGCGGTGGCCGGCGCGGTCGGGTACCTGGGCAACTTCATCGCCGCGCGGGTCCGGCGCCGGGCCGGGCATCGGCTCGACAGTCCGGCCCTGATCGCCGACGGGGACCACGCCGCCGCGGACGCGTACGTCTCGCTCGCCGTGATCGCCTCGGCGATCGTCGTCGCGATCGGCCTCCCGATCGCCGATCCGCTGATCGGTCTGGCCATCACCGCGGTCATCCTGCGGATCACCTGGCAGTCCTGGAGCACCGTGCGCGGGCACGACCATCACCACTGAGTCACGGCGGGAGGCGGGCGACGGCGGCCTCTGGATACCATCGGCTTTCCCTCAGGGGAGTGAGTTAATGGCTATGCGCGCGGTCTCCAAAACCGTGAATCCGGGTTCGAATCCCGGCTCCCCTGCTCGATGAGATCCCACACCGTCTACCGCACCTTCCACACGGAGCGGCGGCGGGAGTTCATCCGCATCACCGAGGACGTCGCCGATGCGGTGCGCGAGGCCGCCGTTGCCGAGGGGATGGCGATCGTCTGCGCGATGCACATCACGGCCGGGGTGTGGATCAACGACGACGAGCCCGGCCTGCAGGCCGACACGCTCGAGTGGCTCGACAAGCTCGCCCCGCCGAGCTGGCGCGAGCCCGCCAACGACGTCGCGCGGGAGCTGTCGCCCGATCCCGGTGACTACCGGCACCACGCCGGCGGGGAGGACAACGGCGACGCCCACCTCAAGAACCTGCTCGTCCACCACCAGGTGATCGTCCCGGTCACCGAGGGCCGCCTCGACCTCGGGCCGTGGCAGCAGGTCTTCTACTGCGAATTCGACGGCGGGCGCCCCAAGCGCCTGGTGATCAAGGTCCTCGGGGAGTAGTTCGGGGTACCATCTCACGTCCACCCGCGGGCGAAGTGTTGTGGTTGCACAAAAGCCTTCCAAGCTTTTAGGGCGGGTTCGATTCCCGTCGCCCGCTTGGTTCTCCCGCCGCGAACGGCTCGCCGTCAGGCCACCGCCAGGCGAGATCCGCCAGCTCAGCAGGGCGGTTATGATCGGCGAGACCACGGGGAGTGGCGCAGTCTGGTAGCGCACCCGGCTGGGGGCCGGGCGGTCGCAGGTTCAAATCCTGTCTCCCCGATACAAGAAAGTCCTGCAAAGGCGGATATCCGTCGAGCGCCCAACGGGCTAAAATGCCGAGAGGGCATCAAAAGGGCATCAAACTCTTGCGACGGCGGTCGTTCAGTCCCGGTAGGCGTGCCCGCGGGGAGCAGGATCGGGAGGCGGCCGTCCACGTAGTGCGCGAGAATCAGGGCGTGCCTGGGTCGATTCTCGCTGAGCTCAGCTACGACGCTGGTATCCGCGGGCTCGACCTCCAGGAGCGCGCCGTCGAGCAGCTCCGGGCCCGCACTGGGGTTCTCCTTGCCGCATCCTCTTTGACCGCGTCCTTTCTCGGGGCGCAGACGATTCAGCACGAGAGCGGTCTCAGCGTGCTGAGCGGCTTGGCGCTCATCTCGCTCGCGGCGTCGGTCCTGTTCTGCGTCTACGTGCTCCTTCCCAAGCAGGTGTTCGAGTTCAGTCTGAACGCCCCGCAGGTCTATGAGGCCCTGTTCGAGATCCGCGACGATGAAGAGGAGGTGCAGCGTCGGCTGGCCTACTGGCTCGAGGAGTTCTGGCAACGCAACCAGGATCGAATTGACGAGTTGGGGCGTTACTTCTTCGCCGCTGCGGTGGCGCTCATCCTCCAGCTCATCTTCTGGACGTTTGCGCTGACGACTAACATTTCCTAGCGATGACTGCCCGACCCGCATCTCCGCCACCCCCGCCGCCCCCGGCGCCCCCTGGGCTGGGTCATCCCGAGACCCGCGGGGGCCTCGGGCCGCTGACGCGTTAGCGACACAGGCTCTGCGCCTGCGTCTAGCGTGACGCGGCTTGATGACGCTCAGGCGTACCCAGTGATCTGCAACTAGTCAGAGGCGTGCGCGGGTTCTCGGAGCCGAGCTGGACGTAGACATCAGGACGTGATGTCTGGTGCCCGTGGCGCGCCCCGAACGGTCGTTGGCGGAAGCTGGCGGTCCAAGCGGCTGCGATCATGATGGCTCCGACCGCGAAGACGAGCCACGCGATCACGTCGGTCGATCCGTGGCGGATCGACGGTTTGATTACGGGGATCGAGAGCCGATGCCCGGCTGCTGTGGCCAGCTGCTGTATGGCGGTGAGGGCGCGCGAGCCCAGGGTCGTCGAGCGGGTGTCTGCGGCAATCGCGCGGTGGACCGCGTCCTGGGGCTTGACCCCGACGATGCCCAGGCCATCCGGCATCAGCACCAGCAGGGGGCCGTGGTACACAAGCGCGAGCTCGAGGCCGAGAAAGCGGGCGTAGCTCTGAGGCTGCTTCCAGAGTTCGGTGATTGAGCCAAGGTCAGACGGCGAGGCGATCAGCGCGACGCGGATCGGAAAACCGTTGCGGGATGCGGAGGCCAGGAGCGCGTCGAGCTGCGCTTGTTGGGTGCTGGTCAGGCCGGCGTCCTGAGGGAGAAACAGTGATTGCTGGGCGAGGACGTCGCTCGCCGGGTCACCGTCGGCAAAGGCGCGCGTCGGACTCAGCGCCAGGGTGAGCGCAACAACAATTAACGCCAGCACGCCGTGCCTGACCGGGCCGATGGAGGTGCGCAATGTGCGGCTGAGCGTAGAGTCCTGCACGTGCGATGCGGGTGACGGGACGAGCGTGACGGCCGGGGAGCGGGCTCGCCGAGAGTCTATGGTCACACGGTCCCTGCGCACGATGGCTCTCGCGATTGTCGCTGCCGGGGTGGCGGTGGTGCTGGCGCCTGGGGTGGCGAGCGCGCACGGGCCGGTGGCACCGATTGCGACGAGCTACCTGGCAAAGGTCAGTCAGCTTCCCGCGGGGCTGAGAGCGACGGTCGTTGATGGCGATCAGCGGTTGTGGCTGGCGGTTGCGCCCGATGAGACGGTCGTTGTGCTCGACCCTCGCGGGGCTCCGTATCTGCGGTTCACACGTTCCGGCGTGGAGGTCAACGAGAACTCGGTGACCTACTACACCAACCTGATTCCCGCCGAGCCTGCGCCGGGCGGCCTGACCGCGACGACGGTCCCGAGGTGGGCGCCAGCGGGTGCAGGTCACACGTATAACTGGCATGACGGTCGCCTGCATGCTCTGGCCACGATCGCGATCTCACCGGGCCAGTCGTACGTGGGTCGTTGGAGCATTCCGGTCCGAGTCAACGGGCGCCCGACCGTGATCGCCGGGGGTCTGTATTACGCCGCCGGGCCTTCGATCGTGTGGTTCTGGCCAATCCTGGTGGCGATTGCCTGCACGCTGGCGGCGGTGCGCTTGCGTCGCGAGCAGCTCGACGCTCGTGTGGCGAGGCTGGCTGGGCGCGGTGACGCTGGCCGCCGCGATCGTGGCCTCGGTGGGTCGGGAGCTTCACGGACGACCTGACGTGTCGGTCTTTCAGATCTTCACGCTCGCGGTGATCGTGGTCTTTGTCGTCTGGGCGCTTCGCCAGTTGCTGCTTCACCGCGAGACGTATTTCACGTTCTTTGCCGTCGCCTGCCTGGCGATCTGGCAGGGGGTGAACCTGCTGCCGACGTTGTGGAACGGGTTCGTGTTGGCCGCCGTGCCGGCGTTCGCGGCGAGGTCGGCGTGTGTGGTTGGCTTGGGTTGCGGCGTGGGGCTCTTGATCGTCAGTTCGCGTCGGGTCGTTGGCTCAGACAACGGCGGCTTTGAGGAGGATGACGGTGAGGACGTCCTGGTCCGGAGCGTCGGGTCCGGGCCCGGGACGGTCGGTGCTCCTGCTGTTGAGCCGCGATGAGCAGACCGTGGGGCAGAGCCGTCCTAGCGGTTGTCGTGGCGGTTGTGTGGCTGGGTAGTCCGGCGGCGGCCGATGCGCATCTGCGGTCAGGTACGGTCGCGGTCGATTACCAGGCGAGCGTCACTTCGGCGCCCTCCGATGCCTACACCGCGCAGATCTTCGCGAGTGATCGTGCGCTGAGCCTTCGTGTCCGGGCCGGTCATACGGTGGTCCTGTTGGGTTACCTCGGCGAGCCGGTCTTCCGTCTGGATGCGGGCCGGGCTGTGGGTCAACGCGGCGTCGCCGACGGCCATGGTTCTGCGGCTCGCCGCCAGCGTGCGACACAGCGGTACCGCGGGTCCGATCTGGAGGCTTCGCCGCCGGGCAGCACACGGTGATCTGGCCCGACGCTCGAACTCAGAGCCTTCCGGCGGGAGTCGCAGCGGGGTACTTGGCATATCCCGCTGGTGGTCGACGGGCGTCATGCGGTTCTCCAGGGCGTGCTGCGACGCTTTCCCGCTCCGGAGCTGTGGCCGTGGGCGCTGACGCTCGCGGTGCTCATGCTTGCGGGCGTGATGCCGGTGCTGTTGGGTCGCCGTGATCTTGGCGATGTGATGGCGATCGGGGCGGCGGCAGTTGTCGCATGCGCGGCGGTCGCGATCATGGTCGGGTTCTCGCTCGACGCGTATGCGTCTCCTGGTACGTGGATCGAGGCTGTGAACACGCTTGCCTGCATCGCAGTGGGGGTTGGGGTGCTGGTGGCCGGCCCACGTCGCTGGCATGCGGCTGCGGCGGGTGGTGTCGGCGCGCTCGGACTTGCGATCGGCCTGCTGGAGGGTGCGGTCTTCCTGCATCCGATCGTTCTCTCCGTTCTGCCGTCTGAGGTGATGCGGATCCTTGACGTCGTCGCGATCGGGGCCGGGTTGGATGCCGCTGCACTCAGCGCCTGGTTCTACGCAGAGGCCCCTGGGACCGCGGCACACGGGTCGGGTCATTCTGGCTCGCGAGGTCGTGATCGGCCGATGACCGTCTCAAGGCGTCGCCACAGATCGTGCCTCGCGGTCGCGAGGACCCGCGGCGGTATCGTTCCGGCGTGATGGCTCAAGGTCACGACCGACGGCCGATGGTGCGCGGTGTCGCTCAGGTGGCGCTCGTGCCGGCCGCGGCGTTGTTGGTGCATCAGCTGCGGTACTGGTTGGCGTTTGGTGGAGGCGCGAGCGCTGAGCTGGCTCGCCAGGGCCACTCCTATCTGCATTCGCTCGTCCCGTGGATCATGCTCGGAGTCGGGCTGGGCGTCGGGACGTTCCTCTACGGGCTTGGGCGCGCGCTGCGTGGTCAGACGTCGGGCCCGCGGTACACGTTGTCGCTGGGCGGCCTGTGGCTGGTCTGCTCGTCGTGCCTGGTCGCGATCTACGTCGGCCAGGAGTCTGCTCGAGGGGTTGCTGGCCGTCGGTCACCCCGTCGGGCTGGCGGGCATCTTCGGGCATGGGCGGCTGGTGGTCGATCCCCGCCGCCCTGTGTGTCGGGCTGGTGCTCGCCGTGGTGTTCCATGGCGCTCGCTGGGTGCTGGATGAGCTCGCGCAGCGAGCGCATCCGCCCGACCAACCTGCCCCGGCCCGTCGGACGGCCGCGCCACGGATCAGCGATGTCGTGGTTCCGCGGCTCTCGCCGCTGGCCGAGGGTTGGTCGGGTCGCGGTCCGCCGCGCTGATCCGCGTCGCCCGTCGTTGCTTTGAACGCTGAATAGGCGTTCGAGCACAGCCATCTCTCGTTGAGAGAGGGCCTCGACGTGCGATGCGCCGCCGCTTGACTTCTGCGCCGGGCGATCCTCGCGATCGCCCGGCTGCCCTGGCCGTGCGAGCCAGGGACATCTCTCGCTCGAGGTTGAGCGGCGCTCCTCAACCATGCCCACCCACTGACCGGTCCGTTTGGCCGGGCGGCTCGGGTGGGTCGGCCACGAATTTCAGGAGCCATCACATGAGGATCAGCATCGCAGTACGTCGCTCCCTGCTGGGGGCAGCGCTTGCCGTACTCGTCGTCCCCGCGGTCGCGTCAGCGCACGCAGGGTCAGCCCGACGGTCTCGCTGTCGGGGAAGTTGCAGCTCTACAGCCTGGCCGTGCCGACCGAGAAGTCCGGTCTGACGACCAGCAAGATCGTGATGACCGTCCCGGCCGGGTTCGGGATCGATTCGTTTGCTCCGCCGCCGGCGGGCTGGACGCAGTCCGTGGCCCAGTCGGGGTCAGGCGATAGCGCGGTGATTCAGAAGGTCACGTGGACGGGGGGTCACACCCCGACGGGGCAGGACTCGTTGTTTCAGTTCCTCGCCCAGCCGGCGTCAAGCCAGACGTACACATTCCATGTCCAGCAGACCTATTCCGACGGGTCGATCGTTGACTGGGCGGGTCCGGAGTCGTCCGCCGCGCCGGCGCCGGCGATCGACGCGGTCAGCTCGCTGGGCGGCGGCGGCGTGTCGGTGCTGACGATCATCGCGTTGATCGTCGGGGTGCTGGGCCTGGCCGCGGGCGGGTTCGCGCTAACCAGCGGCGGATCGCGCGGGGGGAGGCCGTTGGCATGAGCGGCCGGGGGCGGATCGTCCTGGCGCTGGCTGTGATCGCGATGGCGATCGGCGCGCCGAGCAGCGCGTCGGCGCATGCCTACCTGATCAAGAGCGTGCCGGCGGCCGCTGGCGTGCTGGACGCTCCGCCCCCGAATGTTCAACTGACCTACGACGAGGCGGTCGAACCTCGGTTCGCGATCATCTCGGTCACCAACGCCGCGGGCCGCCAGGAGACCACCGCCCCGGTCAAGCGCTCCCCAGCGAACCCGGACACGTTGGTGGTGCCGTTGCGCCCCGGCCTGCCCGAGGGCTGGTATCTGATCTATTGGCGGGCGATCTCGGTCGACGGTCACCCGGTGCAGGGAGCGTTCACCTACGCCGTCGGACCCAACCCAGGGCCAGCGCCGCAGTTCGTGGTCCCGAGCATCGCCGGATCGGCGACCTCGCTGAACCTGCTGATCGCCCGGTGGGTGATGTTCCTGTCAGTGATGAGCGCGATCGGCCTGTTCGTGTTCCGGATCCTGATCGCCCGGCCGGGCCGGCGGCGCGTGCCGGCCGCGAGCCTGCGGCCGGTCTCGCGAGCGTTCGTGATCGCTTCCGTGGTGGGGCTGCTGGCGATCCCGGTCTATCTGGATTTCGCGACCGCGATCGATTCATTGCGCTCGGTGTTCGACCTTGGCGCGCTGGTGCCGTTGTTTCGCGTGACCGCGTTTGGGCGCGGATATGTCGACATGACGATCTGCTTCGCCCTGTTCTGCGTCGCCGCGTGGATCGCGCTGTGGCTCGATAAGCCCGAGCGCGAGCACCGATCGGTCGCCGAGATCATCGCGATCACCGGCGCGCTGCTCGCCGCGATGGCCGTGCTGTTGATCCCCGGTACCTCCGGGCACGCCGCCCAGACCTCCCCGCGAGGAATCTCGGTGATCCTGGACTGGCTGCATCTGATCACCGGGTCAGTCTGGCTCGGCGGACTGATCGGACTGCTCGTCCTCTGGATCAGCGTCCCCGCAGCCGGCCGAGTCCCGGCGCTATCGAGCGTCGTGCCCCGATTCTCCAACGTCGCGTTCGTGGCGGTCCTGCTGCTGCTCGCCACCGGAACGTGGGCAACGATCAACCACATGCCCGCGCTGGACGCGCTCTGGCTGACCGGCTACGGGGTCGCGATCCTGGTCAAGATCGGACTGCTGATCGCCGCAATGGCACTCGGCGCCGGCAACCTGCTGCGCACCAAACCGCGGCTGATCGCCGCCCGCGACCATCCCGAGCTCGGACCGCCCGCCGCACGACTGCTGCGGCGCATGATCAGCGGCGAAACCGTTGCTGGTCACCGCAGCCGTGTTCGCCGCCGCGGTGCTCTCCAGCCTTGCCCCGCCGCCGCCCGCCTTCGCGCTGCAGAACACCGCGCTGGCCAACGTCGGCCCCGGGCGCGTCGCGCAAACCGTCAGACACGCCGGCTACGTCCTGCAGGTCCTGCTCTCGCCCAACAAGGCGGTCGCCCCTTCCTCGTTCGCGCTGCGGATCACCAAGAACGGCCAGCCCGTCCGCGGCGCGAACGTGACCCTGACCTTCAACCACACCGAGATGCAGATGCCCCAGCAGGAATACCAGCTCACCGAAACCCAGCCCGGCCTGTACTCGCGGGCGGCTCCCGCGCTGGTGATGGTCGGCAAATGGGCGCTCGCCTTCCAGATCGCCCCCAAAGGCGGCCCGTCATTCAACGCCCTGATCCTCGACCAAGCCGACGGATGAACCCCAATCTTCACCCAACGGCGACCATCGTCGACGGGCACCACTCAACCGCGCAGTCGACCCCGAAAGCAGGCTCATGACACAGCCCGACCGACCAGCACCGCCCGATGACGCCAGCCCCCAACAGCTCGTCAGACTGCGCCTACTTACGTCACTGGTCGCGCTCACCGCCGGCGTGAGCGCACTCGTGATCGCGCTGCTTCTGGTCCGAAGCACCCTCGGATGAGGCATCGCGGAGCCGGTGATCAGACGCCCGCGTGCCGTCTGCGCCACGCGTCCAAGAGCCCGTGCAGACCGATCGCCGCGATCCTGGGCGTGTCACCCGACCGATGCGAAAGCGCTGTGACTCAATGAACAGATACCGCTGGCTCACCATCGGCCTATCAGCCGCGCTGGCCGTGCTCGTCATTGGCGTGATCATCGTCGCAAGCAGTGACCACTCCGCCCCCTCCAGCGGATCAGCGAGCGTCGTATCCCCGCCCAGCGCCGGGCCTTTTCGGACGGGAAGCTCACTGCCAGCTGCGCTGGCCAAACGTCCGGTCCCACAGTTTGATCTCGCGGATGCTCGCGGCGGACGCTTCGCCAGTCGCTCGCTGAAAGGGCACGCCTACGTGATCACTTTCCTCTACGTCCACTGCGTCGACGTATGCCCGCTGATCGGCAGCGAGATCCACCAAGCCCTCACCGACCTCGGACCCGCCGCCAAGCAACTACCCGTCGTCGCGATCTCCGTCGACCCCCGTGGTGACACCCGCACCGCCGTCGACCACTGGCTCAAACTCCACCAGGAACCGGCCAACTTCCACTACCTGATCGGATCCACTCAAGCTCTGACCCCAATCTGGAAAGCGTTTTTCGTCGCTCCGCAAATCCCCGATGACCCCCACAGCTCTCACACCGCGATCATCTGGCTCGTCAACCGCGTCGCCCGCGTCGCCGCGCTCATCCCCGCCGGCCTCCCCATCAACACCAACAACCTCGCCCGCGACTTCACCGTCCTCCAACAGCAATGACATAGCCGTCCCGATGCAGCATCTCGCCGCGCAAGGGGTGCCGAGGACGCGTCCGCAACTGGTACAGCTCGTCGGAAGTGGCCCCTGCATTGCTTGTGCTGCCGGCCTGACCAGTGGTCGGAGATCCGGCCACCCGGCTCATCAGGAGGCGCCAGAGATCCGAGTCACCACCGGGCCAGCCGTTCGATGACGATCGACCGAAGCACCCGCTCGGCGTAGGATCGAGGCAATGACGGCACTCGGCTTGTGATCTCAGGTGCCGAACGCTGGCTGCGACCAAGGGACGGGACGACGCTTGGGGTTCCTGGTTCGACTGCCGCACTAGTTCGAGCTTGCGCCCGGATTCGGCCGGAGCGGAAGTCTCGTGGGAGGCGCCGGGCGTCGTTGAGACTGTCGAGTTTTCGTGGAAGCAGCCACCTCGGCGTCCTGGGTTTGGCGAGAAGCGGGTGCGAGTTCGGGCTAGGAACAAGACCCGCTTTCGGTCGGCCGCGGGTGTCCTCGTCACGTCCCAGATAGCTCTCCGTCACCACGACACACCAACGGGCGCGTCTTACGGGACCGGGCCATCGCCGTGGCTCCGGCGCCGCCGCCGGCGGGGCGGCGTCTCACTGAGCGTTGGTTGCTTACGACGACTTGGGGTGGTGTCGTGCGTCGGCGGCGCAGCGGTTAGCGACGCTTTCTGCGCCGGCCCGGCCGGGGTCAGCTGGCGAGGCCCTTGTCGCGGAGTTCTCCCCAGGCCTTCTCGGTCTTTTCGAGTCCTCCGAGCTGCATTCCCCGGAGCACTTCGGGCGCCTTGGTGAACTGGATCTCGCGATAGTCGACGATCTGGACGTGGTTGCCCCAGGGATCATTGACATCAAGCGATCCCGAGTCCTGCACCGCAATCCCAGCGTGCTTCATCGCCGCTCGAACCGCCTCCATGTCATCGACGACTAGTCCGACATGCCGCGCACCGTCGTGCCGTTGCGTGCGGCCGCCCGCAAGCGCGATGAACTGGTCGCCGATATCGATGAAAGCCATCCTCGCCCCGTGGCGTCCGCGGAGCTCAAAATCGAAGAACTGCCCGTACCACTTCAGAGCCTCGTCGAGGTCCCCGACCTCCAACGCCACGTGATTGATCCCGACCAAGCGCGCCATTGCGCTCAGATGTTGCCCGATCGCGAATCCCGTGTCTATCGGCCAGCGGTCCCGAGCCCTTCGGGATTCACTGAGCGTTCCCATTCGAGCGGGTCCACGGTGCGGGTGCCTGGCTGGTTCGCAGCCGATTACAGTTGCTGCGTGGCTGAAGATGCACCTCAGAACTGGCGCCTGGATGTGTCCGACGCTTGCGTCGATCTGTACCGCAACTCAGCGTTGAGATGCGGAGCCTCAGCAAGGACGAGGCGCAATGATGGTCGAGCTCGTGGCCGACTGGCGAGCATTGGAGCACAGAAAGCACCTCGCGCTTGAGTCCGCTCTGTCGGACCTGAGACCTACCTAGATCTTCGCGGCACCGCAGTCCGTAGCGGGTTGGTTGGCGAGACGGCTACGCGGCAGTACGACGGAGCGCAGAAGCGTGCGCTCGTCGATCCCAGGCGAGACGTCAGGGTGGCTGCCTTCGGCGGCGAGCGGATGTCTGATCGAGAGTGCCGGAGCGGCGACATTGCGGAAGTGATGACGAGCGCCGCGCAGCCGGTCGAAACTACCCGGGATCCCGGCGGACTCGGGTGCGCAGCGCCATTGCGTTTCCCATGGCTTGGAACGTGTTGCCGGAGCGCCGCCGAATTGAGATGCTGGTCGCTCATCGACGGCACGAGATGTCGCGACGAGTAACGCGTCGATCTGCTCGGACGCGCGCATCGAGGAACTGAAGACTGCGAGTTCTTCGGCTCCCGTCAATCAATCGAAGGGAGTCGTGTGAACAGCTGGACGATCACCAACCTCGATCTCAGGCCGCATGCCCCGGAGATCCTCGCCTCCACTGATGACGCGCGCGCCGTCGCCCTGATGATCCCGGCTGGTGAAAGCCTCGACGATCACCAGGTCCACGAGCGCGCCTGGGTGACCGTGCTCGGTGGCGACGTTGAGATCACCGCCAACTCTGGAGAGAGCATCAGCGGCAGCACCGGCCTAGTGGTCGAGTTCGCACCCAACGAGCGACACGCCGTTCACGCCCGCTCTGATGCCTACCTTCTGCTGCTGCTCACGCCATGGCCAGGGACTGGCCATCCCGGCCCGATGACATTGGAGGCGAAGGCGAGCGCTCGACGCGACGCTGCGGAACACCGGCGAAATCAGTGACCTCGTGGCAGTGACATCGCGCTCTCAGCGGTAGTCCGCAACCGGTGAACGCGTTCATTCAAGGACAGCAACTAGGTGCCCGGGTCGGCCGATCACACCCGCAGCCACGAACGATGGGGCGTTTGGCGGGGTCCTCGCACCCCTCGTCTGCTTCCTCTGAGGGGCCCAGCCGGCAACGCGGGAGCGGCTCGACCAGTACCGGGAGACGCTGGAGCCTTGCCGGCCGAGGATTGATCCGGGTGCGTCTCGGTCTCGCGTGGCGTGAGCTCGTCTGGGAGGCTGAGCGCCGAGGTCGGTGTTGGTTCGCCGCCGGGTGTTGGCGGACCCTGATCGAGGACTGCGGTCACGAGTCGCTGCTGGACAGCGGGGTCGAGGTGGGTCTGGCCGGCGATGAGTGCTCTGATCGCGTGCTCGATTTCCTCGGCTGTGGCGTCCTTGGTGAGATAGCCGCGTGCGCCGGCCTGCAGTGCCGGGAAGAGGAACTGATCATCCGCGTAGGTTGTTAGCACCAATACCCGGGTTTCGGGGTGCGCAGCGAGGATCTGGCGGGTCGCGTCCGCGCCTTCGAGGCGCGGCATCCGTAGGTCCATGAGCACGAGGTCGGGCCGCTCGGCGCGGGGCCGCTCCACCGCCTCGATTCCGTCGGCAGCGGTAGCGACGATCTCCACGTCGTCGATCAGTCCGAGCAGCATCGCCAGCCGTCGCGCACGACAGGCTGGTCGTCTGCGATCAGGACGCGGATTGTCATCCGGGTACCTCGATGTCGATCCGCCAGCCCTCGGCGGTCGGGCCGGCCGACAGGGCGCCGCCGGCCCGTTCCACACGCTCACGCAGCCCCGCAAGTCCCCAGCCTCCGCCCATCCCCTCACGGGCTGGGGTCGCCGAAAGTCCGTTGTCGACTGACAGCGTGGTGCGGTCGGGTTCGTAGCGCAAAGTGACCGTCGTGCACGCGCTCGGCGCGTATCGCGCGACGTTCGTTAGCGCTTCCTGCGCGCCGCGATACAGCGCGAGGCTTGGATCGGCCGAGAGCGTCCGGGACTCGCCTTTCATAGCGGCCATCTGTCGTCAGCCTCCGGGTTGAAGCGAGGGTTGATCTCAGAACTCAAGCCACGGGTTGGCCAGGCTGAGCCGAGAGATCGCGCGACGACGCTCGCACGACGACCAAAGCGGGTCCGAACCACGCAGCCATGCCTTCCCCGCTCCTCGCCAAATCCAGGAAGTCGAGGTGACTGCTTTCACGAACCACCGGCAGTCTCGAGCAGCCCTGCTGGCGCACGCGGGACGACCGCTTCCGGCCGAATGCGGCCACGCGCTCGCGCAGGCCGGCAGACCGATCACGTCGCTACAAACAAGCACGGCCACATCGCCTCGTCTCAATGAACGTTGGCTGATGAAACGCCTCAATGCCAAGCGCGACGCGGGTCCTCGCCACACTTTCGATGGCACGTCGACGGAGAACACGACCTCGGCTTGCAGGTCGGCACTCCTTGCACCCTCGCGGAGCTTGTCCCGTCCAGCGGTACGAGCGGCGGCTCTGAATGGTTCTGGCGTCTGCGGGCGCAGCGGAAGAGCGGTGCCTGTCAGCTTTCAGCTAGGCCCGGGTGATCTACACCGGATGCTCGCTTGGCGTGGTTAGCTCGAAGCGGACCCGCTCGATGGCGGCACGCGCCTCGGCGCTCCAACGACGAACAAGCTCGCCGGCGGGGCGGGCTTCAGCGAGCGTGTGGGTTTGCCCGGCCCAGAGGTTGATCGCATCGGCGTCGCCGGCTTCGCGCGCGGCCGCTCGCAGCGGCGCCGTGAGTTGGTTCACGTGCGGGTAGGCCGGTAGGGCCTGATCTTCGTGGTCGCGCATGAAGGCGTTGACGATTCCGCGGGCGCGCCGGCCGCTGAAGGCCCGGGTGATCGCCGTCGGGGTCGGAGCGCTCAACGCATCCCGATGCGCATCGCTGGTGGCCGCCTCGGGGCAGCGCATGAACGCGGTCCCAATCTGGGCCGCCCGTGCGCCGGCGGCGAGGACGGCGGCAACCCCGCCCCCGTCGGCAATGCCCCCTGATGCGACCAGCGGGAGCTCGCACGCCCGCGCAACGAGCCGCAGCAGCCCAAGCAGCGCCATGTCGCCGCGACCCTCGGCGTCCTCGAAGCAGCCACGGTGCCCACCGGCCTCGACTCCCTGTACGACCAGCGCGTCCGCGCCGGCCCGGTTAGCGAGGAGCGCTTCATTGACCTCTGTGACCGTGACCCACACAGCGATGTCGAGTTCGTGAAGCCGCTGGACTACCTCGGGCGCCGGGCATCCGAACGTGAACGACACGATTGGCGGGCGCTGGCGGCACACGATCTCGAGCTTGGCGTGGAATGCGTCGTCATCGAAATGGGGCTCCCCGAGCCCGACACGGTGTCGGCGTGCTTCGGGTTCGATCGCCTTGGCGTATGCGGCCAGCCCGGCGTGATCGACCGGGGTCTCGGCGAGGAGGAACAGGTTGACGCCGACCCGCGCCGATGTCATCTCTCTCGTCCTCGCGATGTCCGCGGCCAGTTCCGCGGGCCTCTTGTAGCCGGCGGCGAGGAAGCCCAGACCGCCCGCGGCTGAGACGGCAGCCGCGAGCTCCGGCGTCGAGGGTCCGCCAGCCAATGGCGCTTGGATGATCGGGTGATCCAGCTGCGGGAAGTCCCGTGACATGACGCGACCGTACCACATGACGTAACCGATCGGTTCGGTATTATGATCTCATGCCCCGCGCCCCCTCCCCGCAGATTCACGCCGCGCTGCTCGACGCTGCCGGGCGCTTGTTCTACGAGCGCGGCATCGGCACGACCGGCGTCGAGGCCGTGGCCGGCGCGGCCGGCGTCGGCAAGCCGGCGCTGTATCGACACTTCACATCGAAGGCAGGCCTCATCGAAGCGACCCTCGCCAAGCGCGACGCCGACCGCCGACAATCGCTATTCGAGGTTCTAAAGCGACTATCGGCCTCGAATACCGAGCGCCTGCAGGCCGCCGTCGACTGGCAGCTGGAGTGGGTCGCCGATGCTCGCTTTCGCGGCTGCGGATTCGTGCGAGCCGCCGCAGAGCTCGAGGCAGGCGGAAAAGCAGCGGCCGCGAGAGCACACCAGCACAAGACTTGGTATCGCTCAGAACTCGAAAAGCTCGCGCTCGCCGCAGGCGCCACCGAACCGGCACGCTTAGCGATGCGGCTTGCGCTCATAGCCGAGGGAGCCACAACGCTCGCCTTTCTCGGCGATCGAGAGCTCGTGATCCGGGAGGCAAGCACAACCGCGCGGGACCTAATCCAAATGGCCTGCCCGCGCTGACCTACCAAATCGCCCAGGGCGACCGCTCTCGGACAAGAGCGGCCACCAGATCCGCGCCGGGCTCCGATGTACGCGCGAGCATGAAAGCGGGTCCCGGCCCGTGCGTGCCGAGGCACCAGCTCGTCGCCAATCTCAGGGCCTAGCTGGCCACAACGCCTAGCGCACCACGAGCTTTTCGTAGAGCGTGTCGGTGAGACGACCCCGGCCGCGCGTGCCGCGCTGCCGAAACGGCCGTCGAGCCGTCCGCTCATCGATCCGCTTTGAGACCCCGGGGCGGCGCAGCGGGCTACGCTTGTTGCCCAAAGCGGAAGTCTGCCGCAGAAGGTCAGGGCGCATCTAAGGCTCGGCCGGCTCCTTGACTTTGACGAGAGACGGGTGGCGGTCGGCGATTCGGAAGCGCAACCACACGGCTCCTTTATTACTTCGGATCGCCGCTGGCGCGGCGGAGCGCCTCGCTCGGGCTCAAGGCCATCTCCGCAGGTAACGAAGAACCACCGCAAGCGTCACAACAGAGCTGAAACGCCAAGGCGGAACCAGTAGGCCGCCCGATCAAATAAAGCGCGAAGCGCCACGCGGTCAGCTGCACCACCTCGTCGTAGTCAGCGTTCCCTCGCGGACGCCGTCCGGCGGAGGTGCGCGCTGGTGGATCCCGTCTGAGATGGATCCGCTGGGGGGTATCCGTCTGAGATGGACACTTTCAGCGCGTCACATGCCGGGTCGATTCTGATTCTCCGCGTAGGTTGATGGTGTCGCGGAGGGAGGCCATGGCCCGGCACCTCTGTGGCGCCGGGCCGTCAACATCCCTCGCTTGGGGTAGAGCCTCAGCCGATCAGCCCGTCGGTAGACCACCGGTGACGAAGCCTGTGCCGCCAACATCGGCCAGGATCTGTGCAGCGGTCTCCGGAGTGTCAAAGGGGCCACTCGGCGCAATCCCGGCTGGGGTGTCGTTGATGATCGAACCGATGACCGAGGCATGACGGCCCTCGACGATTGCGATCGAACCAGCCGCGATCAGGTATGCGGGGCTCCGGATGTTCGCCACCTGACCGAGGTAGGCATGCACGCCGGTGTTCTCCAGGACGAACGCCGTCTGCTGGAACTTAGCCTGATTCTCAGGAATGCCCTGGAAGTTGAACTGCGGCGACGGAATCGCATCTGAGCCCAGCGCCTGCTTGAGCGCCACGACATGGGCGTTCTCGTCCCTCGTCACCGTCGTCAGGAACGCTCGCGTGGCCGGATCAGTGATCGCGCCTTGGGCGGTTGCCTCGTTATAGAAAGCGGCCTCCAAGTACTCCAGCGCGAGCGCGAAGTTCAGGATGCCGATGTCGCCTCGTCCGAACGCGCGCGGGGGACGGCCGACCTCGTACTCGTCATGCTCATCTCCCCAGCGGCCTTCCGCCCGCGCGGCCGGAGCCAGCACCGCCAGCGTCCCGCCGGCGCCGACGACAGCACCCCCGACGAGACCCGCCTTGCGGAGAAAGCCGAGGCGCGTCTCGCCCTCGAGGGCAGTCTGCGCGTGAGCTGCGGTTTCCCGCACGGCCCCGTCCACATCGAACTGACCAAGATCCAGATTGTCCATTGCTCTCTCCCTGCTCGCTGGTTCGCGCGGCCGTGCGCCCGTAGCAATCCGTTTAGCCCTCATTCGGCCCACCGACGCGAACAGATCACAAGTAATTGCTCATGATGATCAGAAAAGATGGATTTTGCGGGAAACGCCCGTCAGCCAATGGGCACGAGCTTTGCGCCAGCGGCACCAGCCCCGGCCTGTTGTCGCAGCCGAGACCGTCGGTGCGGGCGTAGAGAAGGGTGAGGCATCCCTGACGGTTTGCGATGCAGGTTCTCATGAAGCTGACCCTGCGCCTAGACCGCCGAGCGTCATGCTTCCGCTCAATCGGGCGGCGACAGATCGCGCTCCACAGGCCGAACCTCAACGAGCACATCAGTCTCAATCGCGAAGCGGGCGTCCTCGGTGAACCGGTACCCGAGGCCTCCCGTAGGCCCGCCTGGGCAAATGCCCGGCGAGGGAGCTGTATACGGAGATCCCCTCATGCGCGTTCACGACGAATCCCGGGAAAGCGTTGCCGGCTCCCACAGGCCGCAGCTGCCGCTTGTGGCTGGATCCTCCGCGAACTCAGTCCAGAGGGGACTTGATGACGGCGCGAGGAAGGGCGCTCCGGCCGCATCTGCCCCGTCGCAGTGAGCGTTGGTTGATGAGACGGCAACTGCCCCCAGCCGGTTCGTTTGCTGGCCTATCCCGTTAGAACCACACGGGAATTGGCGCGCGTTACTGTGCCGGCGGCAGGCTTGAGAATTGCTGAGGCCACGACATCAACGCGGTGAGCGTGTGTGGCAGAAAGCGTTGCCCTGCGATGCGTCCCCTCCTCATCTCGTCGGGGCGTCCGGCGGGGCCGCCGAGGTAAGGTCCCCGGATCGACGAGATCGCCCCCGGCCTGTGGCGCTGGAGCTCGCCGCACCCCGTGTGGGTGCCTGGCGCCGCGCCAGACAGCCCTGACGATTGGGACCAGTATGTCGGCTCGGTCCTCTACGAGCGCCGCGACACGACGGTCTTCATCGACCCGCTCGTGCCGGCTGATGAGGACCGGTTCTGGCGCTGGGCTGATGAGCGCGTCGCAGGCCGGCGCGCCGTGGTGTTGACAACGCTTGAACCGCATCGGCGAAGCCGCGAGCAGGTTGTACAGCGCTACGGCGCCTCGACATCGCGTGCCAAACGCAACCTGCCATCTGGAGTGCAGTCGATCGTCCTTCGAGGAGCTCGGGAAACGATGTTCTGGCTGGCAGAGCAGCGGGCACTAATCCCCGGTGACCGGATCCTCGGCGCTCCGGACGGTGGCCTGCGGCTGTGCCCAGAGTCTTGGTTGTACTGGGTTCGGGTCAACCGCGAGGAGCTGCGCGCGCTGCTTATGCCGTTGCTCGAGCTCCCGATCGAGCGGGTGCTCGTCTCCCACGGGGAGCCTGTGCTGAGTGGAGGCGCCGAGGCGCTGCGGCGCTGCCTCTTGACCCATTGAGGGATCTCCCAGAGCAGGCGCGAGATCTCCTCGTCCGTCATCAGTCCTGATGGCTCGGGGTGACGCGCCGATCGAAGTCTCCAGCGGTCCGCCGCCGGCCGTCGCGCCCCGAAGCGTCCGTTGTCGATCCCGTGTGAGACGCCGGAGTGGCTGCCTTGCGCGCAGAGCGGCAGTCGGATCGAAACTGCCGGACCGGCGACGTTGCGGCGGCCATCTGAGTAGTTGTGCTGCGGCAACCCCAGCCCTTGCTGGATCTTCGGGGCTCAGCGCGACTCACTGTGTCTTGCGTCCGCTGCCCGCTCGCGCGTAGGCTGTGCGCATGAGTAGAGGGGCCTCACCGAGCGGCGTTCAGCGTCCGTGGAGATGGAGCCGACCCCATGTGGTTCTGCTGATTGTGCTGACGTGTCTAGCCTGTGTGTCAGCTGCGGCGGTGACCGCCTCGACCGGGGCCAGGCAACCTTCGTTCGCGGCGAGTACGGGTCCTCGGGCGCCGACGAGTCCGGCGACCGTCTCGCACCGACGGCTTGCCGTGACCGACGCTGCGCATCTGTTGGCCGGGGTGGTTCCTCCGGCCGACGCGGTGCTTCGATCAAGCGGTGCGGGCGTGGGACCGCGCGCTGGTCTGCTGACATCAGCGTTCGCGAGCGCTGTTGCCTACCGGACGTGGGTGGCCTCGACGGATTCCGCAGCCGTCCTGTCGTTCGTCGCGGCCCAGTTGCCCGCTGGCGCAAAGATCGTCGGCAGCGGCAGTAGTGGCCCCAATCCGGTCTCCCGGTCGCGAACTTATTCCTGGCCGGCCGTTGCCGGGTTGCTCGACGCTCGTTTGCTCCAGGTCCAAGTCACGTCGCTTGCTGAGAACCGGACGCTGCTTGCCGCTCGGTCTCAGTCGCAATGGGTTGTGGCCCGGTCGCCTGCTGAGCGCGTTCCGACTGGCGTACGCGATATCGAAGTGACCGACCGACTGCCCGGGAAACCACCCCTTCTCTCCGTTTGGGTGAGGAGCCTGACGAAGGTGCACGCGCTCACCGCTCTGTTTGACTCGCGCGAAATCTTGCAGCCGGGCGCAATCAACTGTCCTGCCGAGACCCCTCATCCAATGGTGACCATCGCGTTCCGCGGCGGCCCGACCAACCGCACGCTTGCCCAAGCGAGCGTGAGCGCAACGGCCAACTATTCCTGGCCTGCAGACGTTCCGGGGTGGTGGTGCCTACCGGTCAGCTTCGCCGTCAATGGACACGTCCAACCCGCGCTTGCCGGCAACGTCATCGCCCCCATACAGCGCCTGCTCCACATCAACCTCCCCTCGCGCGGATAGTCCAGCGCACAGCAAGACTTCCGTTCCACGACTCTGTAGCCGTTTGAGCGTCGCAGAGGCCTCGCTGCCATCTGCCGCTTTGGCCCGCGCTGGACAAAAGCGGCAGCGGCAACCGGTAGCTGCAGGGCCGACAAGGCGGAAGCCTGTTGCCTTGTCCCGCCGGTGTTACAAGCCGTTAGCTCTGGCCGCGGGCAGGCATTGGCCATGCGTAGGAAAGCGGACCCTTATCAACTAGGCCGGAACACACAGATAACCGGCGACCGTCGCGTGGTCTTGCGCGACTGCCGCGCGTGAGCGCGGGGGCCGCTTGAGACTGGCCTGACTGGATTTGTCCGCCGGCTGGTTCCTCGCGCCCATGGCGCCGCTCACGGGCCGGGGAGCGGCGGGTTGCGCATTTCGGAGGGTTCGCTAGTGCAGCGTCATGCTCTGAGGCACGCCGGAGCGGTCCCAGCTCAGTGTCTGGCCGGTGAGCGTGAGACTCGAGAACGTGAGGCCTCCGTTATACGGATCGACGGCCGTGTCCACCGAGTGCAAGCCTGAACTGTCGCTGGCGTTGATTTGCTCTTCGGTGCAAGGTGCGCCTGGTATCAACGGAGGCATGGTGGCCGGGCATGCGACGAGATAGCTGAAATCAGCGGCAGCGTCGCCCTGGGCATTGACGACGACGGTGTGCACCCGCCCGCCGCATCCGGCGAAATCTCCGTTGCCGGAGCAATCCGCGAGCGAGCCGCCATGGTGAGCGATGCGCCGACCGGTCCGCAGGTCGTAGACGAACAGGCTCAGAGACGTGCCGCCGTAGTGGTTGTCCTCGTATTGGATGCCGAGCGCTGCGTCATCGCCGGTGAGCGCCAGCGAAGGTACGGTGAAGGTGTCGTTGTACCCCAGGCCTCCCGGCAGCCTGTCGAGCACGTGGACCTGGCCGGTGGACCTTGTGCAGCCGAGGTACGCGGTGTCCTGGGTGTCTGGCACCGACCAGCGGCTGATCATCGCCACCTGGTCGTTGGCGACGATGACCGCGCCTAACGGCATTACACAATCACCGACAGTCTCAACGAGAGCGTACGCGGAGCTGTGTCTGCGCCCCGACCGGTAGGGCAGTGTGACCCGGTAGCGCGCAGTGCTGAGATCCCGCGGCAGGATGAGCGTCCACTGCCTACGTGCATGCGGCTGCTGCACGACGTCCATCCGAGGGCAGGCGCGAGGTAGGACGATGCCCGTCATCGCGTGCCAGCGGCTGCCCACAAGTCTGGCCAGCCCGAAGCACGGACGGTAAGCGATCCGACGCGAAGTGCCGTTGACGACCGAGATCCTCATCCCCTGACCAGCACGAGCAGCAGCCCCGTGGACGACAAGCACCACCGACCCGGCTGACACGCCTGCGGTCCGCGTAACACCGGCCTGAGCCGAGGCCGATGTGAGGCCTGCCCCAGCCAGAGCCAGTACCACTGCCACCCATGCAATCCGCCACGTCACGACCGTACGCATCGCCACGCCACCTCTCAAGAGTCTCGGCCCCTCTCGCCTAAACGAATCCAGCCCACCGAAGTTTCGTTGATCGATCACCTACAAGATCCCCAGCGTAATCGAGAGCAGCGGCGGAGCCCTATGCGTCGTCCGGGGGATCAGCAACAGCGCTATCGACCCGTTGCTCACCCGTGCCGTCAAGTACCACTGATCATGCGTCGCCCACCACGAGGTGCACGTGCTCGGTATCGCTTTGCAACGCGAAGAGCGGTCACTGCGTCCATGACCGACGATGACTGGTGGTCGTTGGCTAGTGAGACGTCACGGCACCATACGGCGGCGTCTGCTTCTTAACGCTGAACGCGTGCTGAGGGATCGTCGGCTGAAACCGCCAACCGCGGCACAGAGGGCGCCCCCACCGACGGCCAAGACTTGCTTTTAGGGGGTTGCCGTCCGCGCTCGTGGTGATGCCGGCTGGCGCTGACGCTCGCCATCGACGTCGCCGGCGCTCGGTCAGAGTTTTGCGACGTCGTGGCCATAGATGGCCGGGGCGACTTCTCAACGCTGCACGTCGTCGCGCACCTGCTGCGCATCTCCCGCCTCGGACGCCGATCGTTTCGGGCCGTCCATTCGCGCGCCAGTCGTCGCGCCAGGGCCATGCCCGCGTTCTGCCCGCGGCGGATGACCGCCGCGGGCATGTCCGGCTCGGCCGCAGACTATGCGTGTCGGCGCTTCGTAGCCCGGTGGTGAGAGCGGTGCTTAGAGTGGTGATGCTGGCGGCGATGCGAGCGCGCGCGGTGCGCCCGTCCGCGGGCCTTGCGCGTGTTGCCCTTCGTACTTCGGTTTGACCCGCTGTTGGCTCCGCTTGACCCTGTGGCGCCGGGCTGTTGGCTGGCAGGCGGTTGGCTGCCGGATGGGGGGCAGGGCAGCGGGTTAGGGGTCGGCAGCGGGTTGTCGGGCAGGCAGGGCAACGGCACGGGTGGATTTGCGGCTCCGGCCGCGGCAGGAACCGCTGCGGCTACTGCGCTGGTCATGATCAGGGCAGCGACCAGCCGGCCAGTGATGGCATGCTTCATGAGACCTCCTTGTCGTGGTCCGCGGATGGCCCGCGGTCGGCCCCTATCCGTTGTATCTGGGGGCTCTGACTGTGACCCGTCACGTCTACAGGTCTTCCCGATCATTACCCCTGGGGGGCGAGCTGACTCCGTGGCCAGACGGATGTTCGATCGCAGAGATCGACGGGGAGTTGGCTTCCCGCTGTTCGATGGGCGCTGACCCGGGTCAATATCGTCGCTGAGCGAGCCAAACTGCAAGCTGGACTAGACGCAGCCTCATGGTGCGGAACGAGATGTTGTCGGGCAACCTCGGCTTGTCGCAGTCAGTGTTGGTGTGGGGATTTCGTGACGCCCGAAGCGCTTCGACGTTCGACGCCTACCCCGCGTCGTGTCGCCGCGGGTTGATCGCGCGGTAGTGCGCGCGAATCCCCTGACCGAACCCACTGGGTTTCGCGCTGTAGTAGCCGGCCGGTTGTCCGCTGACCAGCGGCCCGGCATCGTCGAGCAGTGCATTGGCGCACCCGCCGTAGTCCTGCACCGTGTCCCATGTCCACGCGATGTAGGACTGACCGATCGAGTCCATGAAGCTCATCACCTTGGCGCTGTACGTCGAGGTGCAGCTGGTGTCACCGAAGCCGCCGACGATCACGGGATGCCGGCGCGCGAATGCGCGTAGGGCGTTCCTGTGGGCGAGCACGTAGTCGGCGTAGTCGAACGAGCTCACGTCGGCCGCGAGCTGATGACGCGGATCGAGGGGCATGTTCTGCTGCCAGCCGCTTAGGTCGCCCGCGAACTCGGGTCCCGAGACGATGATCGGCTGTTGGGCGCCAGCCGAGCGGATCGACTTTACGATGGCCTGGTTGCCGACCGTCTGGTAGCTGCCGAAGCGCGCCTTTCCGTCCGGAGCATCGTTGGCGATGCAACCATGCAGCAGGCAGGCCCAGTTGATGTCGTGCGGTTCGTCGAAGGTGTGGAACAGCACCATCTTGTCGCTCTTGAAGGTCGACGCTACCGAGCTCCAGAAGCCCAGCGAGTGATCGGCGTCTGCCATCGGCACCTCGTTGCTGCTCGTCGTGTCAGATCCGAAGGCGCGGTCTCCGGGCGCTGCGCCGGAGAGGCGCAGGACCACGTAGATTCCAAAGTGATGCAGACGCTGGACGTACTGGGTGATGGCGTCGCGGTAGGCGCGGCCGGTGAAGTCCGGACTCAGGCCCCCGTATCCGCCCAGCCAGCACGCCTCGTTCAGCGGGAGCGCGACGACGTTGATGTCCCACGTTACCATCGCGCGGATCGAGCGATCGTCGGCCGGTCCCTGAAAGACCCCGTAGCCGAACCCACCGCCGCCGACAGGACCGGCGCAGGAGTACTCCGTGCCAGAGCGGTCGGCGCCGATCAGCCGCAGAGTCTTCCCGTGGATGCCAACAAAGCGCCCGCCGCTGATGTGCACGAACGTGGTCCTCCGCGCCGAAGCTGCCGGGGCGACGCACGCGACGATGATCAGCGCAGCCAGCAACATCGCAACGTCGCGGAGACTCCGGGGCGTCCTTCTCATCGTGTCCATTTGATGGATGGTGAACCTATGCGATCGAGGCGAGGAGCGTTTGTGTGGGGCGTCGCGCAAAGTCACCGCCGCTCCGACTTGGGTGGGCCGAAGTCGGAGAGCAACGACACCAACATCCCCACGGTCACGTCGATTGGGTACGCATCGCCACCAACCAAGCCGATCTGTCTGCTCCGGGCCGCAAAGTTCTCACCAGGCCAAGTCTCGCCGATGTGAATCACGTTTGCCTCGGGGAGACACCCTGAACTGTGTCAGCCATACGGCAGCCGATAGCCGGGGTGAGCGGGCGGGGCCGCATAAACGCTCCTGGTCGGCGGGCTCGGGGCCGGTCCTCGGTTACGCCTGGACCGTGAACGCGACGCGCTTTACTACGGGAGCGCCGAGCGGCCCGCCCACTGTGAGGATGAGCCGGTAGTCGCCTGCGCTCAACCGGCCGAGCCCCAGCGGCACGATCGTCCTGCCGGGCGCGAGTGGACGAGGCACGAGCGATCGGAGGGGCCGCCAGCGGCGCCCCGCACGGCGCTCCACGCGCAGAGCAAGACGGTTGACGTCCCCGCTGGCCCCGACGAGCAGGTCGCTGCGCACGTTGCGACCGGCGTGCACGCGGTTGGGGAACAACGCCGCGGTGTCGAAGCGGACGAGCTGCGCCGGCTTGGTCTTCACGGTCGCGATGGTCGGCATCACGGCGCCGCTTGCGTCGACCGTCCCCGTGGCCGGCACGCCGGAGTTGGGGTCGGGCAGCTGCGGGAGCCCGCCCGGCACCGAGTTCTCCGCCACGCCGGCTTGCGCCATCAGCGCGCGTGACTCATCCGCCGTGCCGGAGGAGTCCAGCGGCGTTGCGTCCGTCAGGTTCCAGATCGCCGCTTGCATCCCGGTGAGGGGTGCGTTGAGCTCCGGTTGAAGGTTCGCGTTGAGCTGAAGGAGCCGCACGACGCCGTCGTAGCCGGGCAGTTCGCTGCCGGCGGGCCCGACGTCGAAGCCCTGGTCAAGCGGATAGGACAGCGTGTGGTCGAGGCAGTACACGGCGATGCCGTTCGCGACCGTTGTCGACCCGGGGGTCGCGAACACTGTTGTGCGGAAGCCGACGCCGAAGTTCTGCCGTGACGGATCCTTATCGAGCAGCAGGTCTCCTGGTTGGGCGACGACCTGCACCCCGGCCTGGGACGCAAGCCAGGCGATGTCCCGGGGCGCGATCCTCCGGCACTGGCGGTAGAGCCCGGTGCCCATCACGTCGCACGCCGAGGTCCCGCGAGTGTTCTTCGAACGGTCTCGGCCGGCCGGTGGCGGCGGCAGCGGCGGCTTGTGGTCAAGCGCGAAGGTCCGCAGCTCGCTTGGGGTGAGGCCGGGGTGTGGAAGCGGATAGTCCTTGCCGCCAACTGTGTAGACGTCGGTGTAGCGGTCGTCCAGCCCCGCGAGGTGCAACAGCTCATGTCCCAGGGCGCTCGGCACGAGATCGTTCGTACCGAACGTACCCGCCTTGGACGCATCGGTCTTGTTCGGCACGCCGAGTTCGTCCACCTCTGAGCGGAAGTTCGGGTCCGGCTCGGCAAGGTCGATCTTCGGGTCGACGACCAAAACCTGGTGGTAGTTGGAGCGCGCAGACTCCTCGGGCTCGCGGTATTTGTAGTCGAGCACAAAGCGCAGAGGATCGCCGCTGCGGGTTTTGTACTGGCCGCGATTGAGCTCAGCCTCGGTCTGTGTCTGCAGATACGGGACGAGGTCGCGGATTGCCGTACGCTCCGCAGGGGTCATACGAGGTTTCACGGTCAGTTCCACGCGCAACGTCACGGTGATCGGGCCGCGCACCTGCTTGTCCTGGAGCTCGAGGGATACGGCATCGCCCTCGCTGCCCCCCTTGGCCTGGAGCTTGATCAGACCATCCTGAGCCGCCTGGGCCAGCGTGAGGTTTCGCGTCACCTGCGTCGCCGGAGGAAGTCCCGGGAAGAAGGCCTCGGCAGCACGGGCCGATTCGACCGGCCCGGCCCAGAGCACGAGTGTGAGGATAGCCACCAACACCGTCGCCCACGTAGTCGGTGGCGCGACGCATTCGACTGCAGCGGCCGACGGTCCCGATACCCGGGATCTTCTGGAAAGTCTCATCCTGCTCGGACCTCCATCAGGCGGGCGCGACGCGGCTCCCTCCGTCGACTGACCTCGAAGCCCACGGTCTCAGGTCAGTTGAACGTAACGTAGAACGGCTTAAGCACGAACGGACCGGACTCGACTGTGGCGATCACAGCATTGTTGGCAGCCGTGGCCTTCGCGCTCGCGAGGCCGGTGCTCGAGACCCCGTGCGCGCGAGGCCGGTGCTGCTCAACGCCATGAACAGCACGAGCAAAAGCGACTGCCATGGCCGTGACGAGATGGATACAGAGATTCATCCAACCTACTGATTTGTGCTTGACGATGCGTTCATAAATCAGCGCGAGTATTTCCATGCGAATCGCGCTCGCATCAGGGAGGCACCCTGAACTCTTGACGACCGTCCGAAAGCAGGGTCCCCGCGCCCATTGTCATCCAAGAGACTGGTGAGCTGTCGCGCCGGCGCTAGGCGGCCGTGACTCTCCAGGACCGCCTCGGCATCTCGGAGCGGCGGCAGGGCCGATACGTCGGACAGCGCCGCTCAACCCAGCCTCACGAGCCGGCGGTGGCCGTGGAGGATCAGGCGTTGCGGGCTCAGCTGCGCGAGGATCTCCCCGGACCGGCCGCGGTGGAGGTACCGCCCGCGCATGATTTCGTCTGGGTTTGGGGTGGGAGCGGCGGGCGCGGGTCGGGCTCGCCCGTCCCGGGGCCGGCCCGCTGGTGTGCGTTGCAGTGGGCGAGGACAAGAGGTAGGTTGCGGCTTATGCGCACGGTGGGGCGGCGTACGTTTCGAGGTACGCCATCTGTCTGAGCGAACGCGCGATGCTCAGGCGAGGAACAATCCAAGGAGGAAGTACATATGTTCCGACGTATGACGTACGCCAACGTCGCTTCGACGCTGGCGCTGTTTCTAGCTGTCGGAGGTGGCGGCTTGGCAGTGGCATCTACAACCTCGTCCCACGGGCCTAAACTGACACGGTCAAAGCATCCCGTTGCGTTAACGGCCCGAGGTCGCGGACCGCGGGGATTCACCGGACCGCAGGGACGGCCGGGACGGCCCGGACGTGATGGAGCGACGGGCCCAGCGGGCAGCGCGCTGGCGTACGTTCATGTGGCGGGCGGGGTCGTCGACGCGGCGAACTCGAAGAACGTGAAGTTGACCGGGCTCAGCACGGGCGGGACGAGCACCTGCTTGGCCGTGTCCGGAACGCCGCACACCGTAGTTGCCATGATCGACAACTCGGGCGCCAACCCTCAGATCACGAGTGTTGCCGGGAGTGTCGTTCCGTCAGCGATCGCGTCGAGCGGATGCCCGGCGGGCAGCAATGTCCTCATCACCACAGTCGAATCCGGGCAGTTCGTTCCCAAACCGTTCTACGCCGAAATCAACTAACCGCGAGCTGTAGTTCCCATCACGTTCGTGCGCCGGCGAACCTCTCCGAGCGAGCGTTCGAGCAGATTCGTTGACCGCCCGCAGGCCGGCGTTATCACCGGCAACCACCGGTTCGTGACGCTGGGTTGAGCGATGCTGCCCGACATATCGGCACGCCCGCCGCTCCGAAACGCCGAGGCGGTCCTGGAGCATCAGGACCGCCTGGCGCCGGCGCGACGGGCTCACCAGTTCCCTTCGGTATCTCCTTGAGCGCAAACACCTCGAGCGTCTGATCGGCCACGATCCGCTTCAGGCGCGCGTTCTCGACCTCGAGCTCCTTCAGACGCTTGACATCGTCGGCCTTCATCCCGCGAAACTGCGCCCGCCAAGTGATACGTCGCCTCGGAGACCTCCAGCATCGTGCAGACCTCCGGCAACTCCTGCCCTTCGCCCAACAGCCGGTCGGCCTCCCGCAACTTGCGGACCACCTGCTCCGGGGTGTGACGTCGACCCCTCAAGTTCGTGCTTCTTCGACCCCAGTCAACAGGGTCATCGAAGCTCTCACACAGACCGGACCGATCTCAGGGGGTCGGGTCATCGGTTTCTGCCCGTCTTCGACGGCCGGCTAGTTCTGCGGGGGTTGTGGCGGTCCGCGGTAGACCCTGCGCACACGCGCGTCACTGAGGGATCGACTCACGCCGGGCAGATGACGCACCAGGCCGGCGGCGAGGCGAGCCCGTGAGCCTGGAACGATCAGGAAGCTACCGCGGCCAACTCCGCGCAGGGTGTCGCGAGCGATCGTGTCGATGTCGTATTTCGGGATGGTCAGCGTGTGCGCTCGGTTCTCTGGGGTACGAGTCCGGTCGAGCGCATCGACCATCGGAGACTCGAACTCCGGCGGGCACACGAGGTGGACCGAAACGCCCTGCGGTGCGAGTTCGTAGCGCAGGGCCTCACTCAGCCCCACGACGGCGAACTTCGATGAGTTGTAGGCGGTGTAGCCGAAGGTTCCGGACAAGCCGCCGAGTGAGGCGATGTTGACGATTCGGCCGCGGCGAGCCTGGATGTGAGGAAGGGCGGCCTTGACGCAGCGCAGCAGGCCGAAGTAGTTGATTTCGATCACCTCGCGGAAGGCGTCCACCGAGAGCTGTTCGAAATAGCCTTCGCGCAGGATTCCGGCTGAGTTGATCAGGATGTCGATCCCGCCCAATTCGTCGGCCAGCCTGACGAACTCGTCATCCAGCGTGTCGGTCTCGGCGACATCCAGGGCGGCGGTGAGCACGGTCGCCTGAGGAACAGCCGCCAGGATCTCCGCTCTCGCACGCTCGAGCCGCGCCGGGTTTCGCGCCACGAGTGCGACTCGCGCGTGGTCGGCGGCGAGACGTTCGGCCAGCGCTCGGCCGAGACCGGAGGAGCCGCCCGTCACGATGACACCTTTACCGCTGAACCTCGCTCGCGCCATCACGCGGGTGGAATACGGCTGATCGCTCGTTCGGCGAGCGCGGTGATCGTCAGGCTCGGATTGACTCCAACGTTCGCCGGTACCGCCGAGCCGTCGCAGACGAGCAGGTTGTCATAGCCAAAGACCCGGTGCTCGGCGTCGATCACCCCGTTCTGCGGACCGGCGCCGATCACGGCCCCACCAAGGAAGTGCGCGGTCGTCGGCGTTCCGCGCAGCGACTCGAGCAGGGAGCTCTGTGCGTAGCCGCCCATGCGCGCTGCGGCGAGTGTCGCGATTTGGTTGGCAACCGGGAGGAAGCTGGCCAGCGGTTGCGCGGCGTCCTGTTCGGTCTGCAGGGGCTCCAGCGCTCGCAAGGGCCCGCGTCGGCGCCGGACTCGCAGAGCCGTCTGCGTGCTCTGCATCACCGTGAACAGCACTGTTCGTTGAGACCAACCGCGGCTGCGCAGCGGGTTGAGCCAGAGTTGCGGGCGGCTCAGGGTTGCGAGCAGCAGACTGAATATCCGTAGCCGAGGCCGCGCGCCGGAGGTCAGCGCTCCGAACGTCAGGGCCAGTGCGTCGCCGCCGGCGCCGTAGGTGTTGTTTGTGACGTGGGTGTGATCGTCGGGAAAAATGCTGGCTGTGATGGCCAGACCGCGGCCGTAATCGGCGCTTGCGCTGACCGCCGTAGCCGCGGTGATGGTCTCGCTGTTGGTTCGCACCAGGTCTCCGAGCCGACTGGAGATGCGAGGAAGTGATCCGGCCACCCGGCAACGGGCGAGCAGCTCGTTGGTGCCAAGCGGCCCGGCGGCGAAGACGACGCCGCGGGTGCGGATCACGTGACGCCGTCGGCGCCAGAGCTTGCCGGGACGTTCGCTCTGCACGGCATAGCCGTCCCGCCCGTCGCCATCGCCGAGCGGACGAACGTCGATCACGCGTCGCTCGGGCTCGATGCGGACGCCGAGGCGCTCGGCCAGCCACAGGTAGTTCTTCACCAGCGTGTTCTTCGCACCATGCCGGCAGCCGAGCATGCACTGGCCGCAGCGGATACAGCCGCGTCGTGGTGGCCCGGCGCCCCCGAAGTAGGGATCTTCGACCTCTGTGCCGGGTTCGCCCAGGAACACTCCGACGGGAGTGGGGCGGTAGCTGTCCGAGACGCCCAGGTCGTCGGCCAACCCGCGCATGAGCTGCTCGCTGGGCCCATCACTCGGGTACGGCACGACGCCGAGCATCCGTTGAGCGGTCTCGTAGTGTTCGGCCAGCTCGGCCCGCCAGTCGGCAAGTCCCGCCCACTGCTCGTGGGCGTAGAACGCGTCCGAATGCGGAACGTAGAGCGTGTTTGCGTAGACCAGACTGCCGCCGCCGACGCCGACTCCGGCGATCACCGATACGTGGCGAAACGCTGCGGTGCGCATGATCCCGTGCAGTCCCAGCCATGGCATCCACAGCAGCTTGTGCACCTGCCATGCCGAGCGAGCAAACTCATCATCGCGGTAACGGCGACCCTGCTCGAGCACGACGACTCGGTATCCCTTCTCGGCGAGACGCAACGCCGCCACGCTGCCGCCGAACCCGGAGCCGATGACCACCCAGTCGACGTCGAACGGGCTCACGTCAGCCTCGGACACGAGCTGCTCGGCTGTCGGGCTTCGTGGCGATGCACCTCGCTAGGTCCATCGTGTGCCAGGCGGCTCGCCGGGGCCGTGATGTGTGGCGAGCTGACGTTTGACCACCTTCCCGGTGGCGTTGCGCGGCAGTTCGTCGATGAACTCGACGTCGCGCGGGGTCTTGTACCCGGCGAGGTTGGCCTTAACGTAGGCCTTGACCTCATCAGAGGATAGTTGTGCGCCAGATCGTGTGACGACGAACGCTTTGAGCCGCTGACCGAACTGATCGTCGGCGACACCGATAATCGCGACCTCCGCGATCGCGTCGTGGCCGACAAGCAGATCCTCCACCTCGCGCGGGAAGACGTTCTCTCCACCGGAGACGATCATCTCGTCGTCGCGGCCTTCGACGAACAGACGACCGGCGCTGTCGACTCGGCCCACGTCGCCGCTGGCCATGAGGGCCCCGAGGCGGTCTTTGTCGCCGCCGCCGCTGTACCCCTCAAACAGCATTTCGTTGCCGACGAAGATCCGTCCGGTCTTTTCGCGCGGGACGTCATTCCCGTGCTCGTCGACGATCCGCAGCTGCGTGCCGACGGGTGGCTTGCCCGCCGTGTCGGGAGCGGCGCGCAGATCTTCCGGAGTGGCGATGGTGGCCCAGGCGACCTCGGTGGAGCCGTAGAGGTTGTAGAGCACGTCGCCGAATCGATCCATGAACCGTGTCGCCAGATCGCCGGGAAGCGCCGATCCACTCAGCGCGACGATTCTCAGCGACGACGTGTCGTAGCGCTCGATCGTTGCGTCTGGGAGCTCGAGGATGCGCTGGAGCATCACCGGCACGGCGGCGAGCGTCTCCGGGCAGTGGTCTTGGACGGCAGCGAGGGCCAGCTCGGGGTCAAACCGTCGTTGCAGTATCAGCGTGCTCGATAGAAGCAGACCGAGCGTGAAGTGGACCATGCCCCAGGAGTGAAACAGCGGCGCGGAGACGAGCGTGCGTCGGCGCGCATGTAGCGGGATGCGTGACAGCAGCGACACCGCCGGGTCAAGCCCGCGTGGCTGGCTGCGCGTGGCCCCCTTCGGGGTGCCGGTCGTTCCCGAGGTCAGCACGATCGCGCGGCCGGGCAGGGCCGGTGGAGACAGGTCGGTGGTAGCGCCGTCCGCGATGAGCTCCTCAATCTGCTCGTCGCCGCCACGTTGGTCCTCTGGCCAGGCGATGAATCGCCTGCGGCGGCGACCGGCCTCCTTGAGCAGCCCGGCGAATTCTTGGTCGTAGACCAGCGCGACCGGCTTCTCTCGTGCCACCACCTCGGCGAGCTGCGGGGCGGCGAAGGCCGTGTTCAGGTAGAGCGCATGCGCGCCGAGCTTGGAGAGCGCCACGGTGGTCTCCACGAACCCACGGTGATTGCGGCACATGACTCCCACATTGACACCAGCTACCACGCCGGCCCGGTTCAGGCTGTGGGCAAGGGCGTTGGTACGCCGGTGGACATCGGCGAAGGTCAACTGCCCAGCCTCGTCAATCAGCGCCGGCTGCTTTGGATACCGTGCCGCCGCGCCGGTGTACCCGGCCGCTGGAGACGGACCCCACCGCGCGAGGGCCCGCACGCTGCGGAGCGCCCGGTCGGGGCGAACGGGAGCAATGACGCCCGCGGACGTCAGCACCCCGATCAGACGCGCTCGCTTGACGGTGGCGCTGAGCATCTTTGCCGCACTGCCGGGCGGGGACGGCTGCGTCGAGCCGATGTCAGGCAACTGCGGCGCAGCAGTGACGGATGGACGAGGCGGCTATCACGTGCCCTCTTCTCTCTCGGATGCGTCCGGTGGGCCCCAGACGGGACCCACTACTCCTGAGCCACAATAGTCGTTTTGTAACAGTCTGTATCTCAAGCTGTTGACTTGCGGTTGGCAGGTGCCATAACCTCGTCGGGATGCCCGCGTCTGTACCCGTGCAGCTGGGGCGTGTCGAGCGGCGGCGTTCTCGCGAACGCCGGATCATCGATACAACCCGAGCGCTTTTTGACGAGCGCGGGATGCAGGACGCACCAATGGAAGAGATCGCCAAGGCGGCGGGCATTCCCCGCGCCCTCATCTACCGCCACTTCGAGTCCAAGGAGGAGCTGTTCGTCCTCACGGTGACTAGGTACCTGGATGAGATCACGGCGCTCGGAGTTGCCGCCGTGGATCCCAACAGTCCCCCCGAGGAGCAGCTGCGGTGCGCGTGGGGGTCCTTTGCCAGCTATTGCCTGGAGCACCCGGCGTTTCTCGATTGCGCGTTGTCGCTGATGCGCAGGCCCGGATCCGAGCTCCATGACCGCGTCTCGGAGTCCACGTGGTTGCGCTTGGGCCTCTCGATGAGCGCATCGCTGGCCGTGACGATCGAAATTCTCACCCGCGGATCCGATGCGGGCGTGTTCACGGTCGACGATCCTGCTTTCGCGACCAACTGCCTGTACACGCAGACGCTCGGGATCATGCACATGGCACGACTTGGCATGGGTGTGTCTCAGGCTGCGCCCGGGGTGCCGCAGGTGTTCGCGATCACGGACGAACAGGTTCACCACGCGTGCGTCCGCAACGCGCTTGCCGTGGTGGGCATAGCCCCGCCGGTCGGATCGGTCGCCCACGATCGTGACACTGGCTAGATCGAGCGAAATGAGCGCAAGCTGGCAGCGCAGGGGACTCCGTCCCGGCAAGCGGAGGAGCGGAATCGGACGGACGAGGGGAGGACGGCGATGATTGAGAGAGCTGCGGCCTCAGGCGTTTCCCTACGTCGTCGCCGGCTGCAGTTGCGGGTGGGGGCGGCAGGCGCGCTTCTCGCCGTGACAATCGCGCTTACGTCTGCTGCCGATGCGAGCGCAGCGATTCGGATCCAGCGACGGACGATCACCGTGTCCGGTGTCGGCGGCCTCGTGAGCATCACTCGTGCTCCATTCGGGATCGCATTCACTGACCGCCGTGGCAATCGCGTTCTGGCCGAGGTGCCGGCCACATCGCACACGACGACGATCCGCCCCGCCTCGGCTCCAACCGTGGGCGGCGACAATCTCCAGAAATCAGCGACGCTGTATGCGCCGCTGGCATTCACGGTCGGCAGTGAGCGCGAGAGCGTGTTCGTCGGCCTCAGCCCGGAGGGCGATCGGCTCGTGGCCGGCCAGCATGAAGGGGATCTGATCCAGAGCGTTCGAACCGGGTCTGTGTACTCGGCCCGCGCGGTCCGCAGCATCAGGCGACTTGGGCACGGCGTGCGCCTTGTGCTGTCCACGACCGACCCATCCGGGCGGCGAATGATCCTGACGGTGACGCCCGACCAAGCAGGGACGTTCCGGGTCTCGGCCCAGCCGATTCCAAGCCACGGCGTGATCGGCATCGCCGACAGCTTCACGTCGGTCCGCCAGGAGGCATTTCACGGCTTCGGCGGAGTCCACGACGGACTCGATCAGCACGGACGAGATTTCTATAGCCGGGTCGAGGAGGAGAACGCGGATCCGCAGGAATTCGGCGGTCCGCCATCGGAGTCCGGGCTGTTCCCGAGCGGTCCGCTCGCGGCGTATTACGCCCAACCGATGTTCGTCTCCTCGCGCGCCTACGGCTTCCTGCTTGACCAGCCGCAGCTCGCGCGCTTCCGCCTGGACTCGGACCATCCCGACGCATGGCAGGCCGATGTCACCGGGCGCCGCCTGCAATACGTGGTCGCGCTCGGCAGTGCGCCACGGGCGATCGCCGCTCTGACCGCCGTCACCGGACGCCAGCGCGTGCCTCCGGCTTGGGGGCTCGGGCCGATGCTCGACCGCTCAACACCTCTGAACGGGACGGTTGCGGCCTACGAGGCGAAGGTGCGCCAGGATCTCGTGGATATTGCTCGCTACCGGCTCCCGCTCAAGGCATACCGGATCGAGGGTTGGGCGCTGTTTCCCCGAGCCGATCTTCGGCAGATCATCGAGCAGTTTCACCGCCGCGGGATCCGGGTGCTGTTGTACTTCCGCCCCTACGTCGCCCACGACTCGTCCGGCACCGAACAGCCCGCTGACTTTGACTACGCGATCGCTCACGGCCTGGTTGCCCGCACGCCCGCCGGCCGTCCGTATCTGTTCGGGACCCCGACAGTGGGAACGGGCGCGCTACTCGACTTCACCAACCCAGCGACCGTGCGCTGGTGGTCACGCCGTGTGCGCGCCGCCCTTGACCTCGGCGCGGACGGGTTCATGCAGGACTTCGGGGAGCAGGTCCTGCCCAACATGGTGTTTCACGACGGTGAGCGCGGCGCCACCATGCACAACCGCTACCCGGTGATCTATGACCAGACCACACGGGAGATCCTGGATCGGTATGGGCGCCAGCATCCCCGCCGAATCTTCTTCTTCACCCGCGCGGGCTACACCGGCCGTCCCGGCAACGCCGCCTACGAGAACGCGAACTTCCCCGGGGACGAATCGACCGACTGGACGCATGCCTCCGGTCTGCGCTCGCTCATCACCGACATGCTCAACCGTGCGGTCGGTGGGGCCTATGGGTACGGCAGCGACATCGGTGGATACCTGGACCTCGGCACGCCCGCGACGAGCAAGGAGCTGTTCCTTCGCTGGGCCGAGCTCGCCGCGCTCACGCCCGTGTTTCGTCTGCACGGCTCGGTCATCGCCGGGACCCACACCCCTTGGTCCTACGATGCCCAGACGGTCAGGATCTACAACGGTCTGTCGCGCCTGCATCTCGCCGCCGCCAAACTCATTCTGCGCCTGTGGCGCCAAGCGGCGCGAACCGGGATCCCGGTCACCCGGCCCCTCTGGCTGGCTTACCCGCGCGACCGACACGCCGCCGGCCAGGAGCAGGAGTGGCTCCTCGGCCCCGACGTTCTTGTCGCGCCCGTCGTTACGCAGGGTGCGCTGAGCCGCCGCGCGTATTTCCCGGCCGGATGCTGGACAAGCCCCGCTACCGGCCAGAGGGTGCGCGGGCCGCGGCAACTCACGGTCGCGGCACCCCTTGACCGGCTCCCCTACTTCTTCCGCTGCCGCACCAAGCCGTTCATCGCCCCGCGGACGTCCTCTTGAGCAGGCGAGGCAAGCCTCAGTGAAAACGCTCGTCGGGAAGGTCGCTGCGGTCACCGGGGCAGGATCGGGCATCGGCCGGGCGTTGGCGGTGCGCCTGGCGAAGGAAGGCTGCCACCTGGCGCTGAGCGATATCAACCTGATGGGTCTCCAACAAACCCAGGAGCTGATCTCGGCCGACCGGGTGTCCGTCTCTCTGCACCAGGTTGACGTCGCGGACCGCGACCAGGTGCGCCGCTACGCGAGCGATGCGGCCACTCGACATGGCGGTGTGGACCTCGTGATCAACAACGCTGGGCTGACCGTGCTGGACTCGATCGAGGACATCGCCATCGAGGACTTCGAGCGAGTCATGAACGTGGACTTCTGGGGTGTTGTGCACGGAACCCAGGCGTTTCTCCCACACCTTCGGACGGCCCCGGAAGGCCACGTCGTCAACATCGGCAGCATCCACTCGTTCATGGCGAACGCTCGCAACGGCGCCTACTGCTCAGCCAAATCGGCGATACGCGGCTTCACTGAGTCACTTGGAGAAGAGCTGCGAGGAAGCTCCATTCACGTGACCCTGGTGATGCCGGGCGGCGTCAGGACGAACATCGTCAGCGGATCGGCGGTCCGCGACTCCGCCGACGCCCAATCAACGAAGCAAGCGTTCGTGGACGCCCACGCGAAAGCATCCCCCACCAGTCCTGAAAAGGCAGCCGAGATCATGACCCGTGCGATCCTGCGCAACCGGCGACGTGTGCCCCTCGGGGCCGATGCGCGTTTCTACGACCTCGCAACCCGACTTGCCCCCGTCACCACTACCTGGGCCTATTCGGCGCTGGCAAAACGACTGACCGGCGGCGGCTAACCAACACGGCCCTGTTACGCAGGACGCAGGGAGGCAGCGCCTCCGGGCCTGGCCAGCCAGGCCCGGGCACGCGCTTCGTGCCCGAGGTCTACGACGAGACCGGCCCCAATAGCTCTCAACTGCACTCGACGATCAGCGTCACTGCGCATCCGTCACGGATGTGTCCGGCACCCCCGAAGACGTTACGGCTGTTTACGCCGGGTGGCGCCCGGCTCTTGTCGCCCGTACGGCTCGAGCCAGCTCGAGAACGCCGGCGCGGATCGCGGATTCGGGCATTTGCGCGTAGCCGAGCAGGAGGACGGGCGGGCGCCCAGGGTTGCTCGGTCGGTAGTCGGCCATCGTCTCGAGCTCGATACGTCGTTGGCGGGCCTCGTCGCGGATCGCCTGTTCGTTGTCGCTGTCGGGTAGCTGGAGCGTGACGTGCAGTCCTGCGGCGACGCCGCCCACCGCGGCATCCGGAAGCGTTTCACCGAGCGCGTCGACGAGCGTGTCACGGCGGCTGCGGTAGCGGGCTCGCATGCGACGCAGGTGGCGGTCGAGCTCGCCGCGGGCCAGGAAGTCGGCGAACGCGTGCTGTTCGATGCGAGCGGTCCCGCGGTCGGTGAGGCGTTTCTCGTGGATGACGGCCGGCACGAGCGAGGGCGGGATGACCAGCCAGCCGATGCGCAGCGCGGGCGCGAGGGTCTTGCTCACCGAGCCGGCGTAGATGACCCGGTCGGGGTCGAGTCCCTGTAGCGCTCCGATGGCCGCGCGGTCGTACCGGTACTCGGCGTCGTAGTCGTCCTCGATGACGATCGCGTTGCTCGCGCGTAGCCAGGCCAGCAGGTCCGTGCGTCGCTCGCCGGTGAGCACGACACCGGTGGGGTGCTGGTGGGCGGGGGTCAGCACCACGGCGTCCGCGTCGGCGTGCGCGAGTTCATCGACCCGTGTTCCGGCTTCGTCGATGCCGATCAGGACCGGTTCAAGGCCGGCGCGTGCGGCGACCAGAGCGTCTTCGGGGTTACTCGGGTTCTCCAACGCGATGCGTCTGGCGCCGGCAGCTGCGAGCGCATGGCAGACCACGCCGAGCCCTTGCGTGTAGCCGCTGGTGACGACAATGTGCTCGGGATCGGCGACGACGCCGCGCACACGGCCGAGGTAGTCCGCCAGGGCAAAGCGAAGCGCCTCGACGCCGCGCGGGTCGCCATAACCGAGGTCGGCGTCGGTCATGGTGGCGAGCGCCCGGCGCAACGAGCGCAGCCAAGCGGCTCGCGGGAACGTCGAGACGTCAGGCACGCCGGGACGGAAGTCAAAGCGCGGGCGAGGTGCCGGGGACGCGGTTCCCGCGCGGGCCTCGGTTGCGACCGCCGTCGCATCTGAGACACGCGGTCGGGCGCCTTGGCGCAAGGTCAGATATCCCTCCGCAGCAAGCTGGGCATAAGCGTCCACCACGACCCGGCGCGAAATGTTGAGCTGGCGCGCCAGGTCACGGGTGGACGGCACCCGTGCGCCCGGACGCAGGGCGCCGTCTCGGATCGTCCGCCGAAGCTGGTCTTCGATCTGTGCCCCGAGGGTCCGCGAGGCGTCGCGTCTCACAGAGAGGAGCAGCTCCATCGGCTGACTGGTCTCGTCTATGGGCACGATCCTGGATCTTCCATCTGCACCAGTTGAACCTAGCATCGACGCATGGCCATGATCGCCTCACTCTCCGGCGCGCGACGCCTGTTCGCCACCTCGATTCTCGCTCGGCTTCCACCGGCGATGCTCAGCATCGGGCTACTGGTGCAGGCCCAGCGGCTGACGGGCTCGTTCACCGCTGCGGGCGAGGTCACCGGTGCCTACGCGATGGCGCTCGGCGTCGGCGGCCCGCTGCTCGGGAAACTGGTCGACAGCCGCGGACAGACGTCCGTGCTCGTCGCGAGCGCGAGCATCGCCGCAACGCTGCTCGTTGCGATCGCCATGCTCCCGGTGGGCGTTTCGCTCGCCGTCCTGGTGGTCCTGGCTGCCGGCATCGGGCTGGCCACACCGCCGGTCGACGCCTGCCTGAGAGCCCAACTTCCAGCCGTTCTCCGCGATCCCGGCAGCGTTCGCGCTGCGTACGCCCTCGAAGCGTCGCTGGTCGAGCTCACCTACATCTTCGGGCCGCCGATGGCGCTCTGTATTGGCGCGCTGTGGTCCACCGGCGCCGCGCTTGCCCTGGCCGGCCTGGCTCTGCTGGTGGCGACCGTGGCCTATGCGGTACAACCGGCGTCACGCGGCTGGCGACCGATGCCGGCCGAGCGGCGAGCGTACGGAGGCGTGCTGAGCATGCCGGCGATGCGAACCCTGGTGATCGTCTTGACCGCGGTCGGCATGCTGCTCGGCGTCGACGAGGTTGCCGTCATCGCGGCCGCCAAGGCCCTCCACAGCACCGCGGCCGCTGCCCCGCTGTTCGCGCTCTGGGGTGTGGGGTCGTTCACGGGCGGCCTGCTCGTCACCCGCCTGGGCGGTGCACCCCGCACCGCCGCTGGACTCGCCCTGTTGCTCACCGCGCTGACGGTTGGGCATGTGGCCCTGATCCCAGCGGACGTCAGCGTCATCGCGTTGGGGCCTGTGTTGCTCGTCGCGGGAGGCGCGATCGCGCCGACCGAAGCCGCTGTGTACGCGATGGTCGAGCACGGCGCGCCTGCCGGGAGCACAACCGAGGCCTTCGCCTGGCTGACCACCGCGATGGCAGTCGGCGGCGCGGTGGGAGCGGCCGGCGCCGGAATCGTCGCCGACCGCGCCGGGCCCGCAGCCGCGTTCGCGCTCGCCGGCGGCGCCGGCGCGTTCGCGGTGCTTGCCACCGTGCTCCGGTCGCGCACGATCACACCCCCAAGCCGGTCCGCCGAGCGCATCGGCACCGCGGGAACGTCTCAGGATCTTGCTCGGGACGTGACGACCGTGCTTGACCACTCACTCACCGGCGCTCAGGCCCCTCGAGCGCCAGCTTTCGCTCCAGCCGGGTGAGCGACATCGCCAACCGCCCGGTGCGGGTCGACGGGGCCCCGTCCCGGGGATCTCGAAGCCAACGGATGGATGATGATTGTTCGACTATTCAACTGAGTAGTCAGATATGATCGCGAGATGCTCGCCGCCGACGCGCCAATCCCCGGTGACCTGGCTGTCCTCATCGCCGCCCGCTTCGCCGCGCTCGCCGAACCGACTCGCGTTCGGATCCTTGACCTCCTGCGGCGCGAGGGCGAGCTGTCGGTGGGGGAGATCGCGGCGCGGCTCGGCGCGGGGTACGCGAACGTGGCCAAGCACCTCGGACTGCTGCATCGTGAGCGGATCGTTGGCCGCAGCAAGGACGGGACCCGCGCGATGTACCGGATCGTCGACAACAGCGTGCTGGCGCTCTGCGAGCAGGTCTGTGGCGCGATCGAGCAGCAGCACTCCGAGCTCGCCGAGCTCCTCTCCGCCCGGCAACTCAGTGCCGTCGCGGCGGGACCCCGCGATGAGGAGAGCGGATGATCTTTCGACAGATCACCCATGATGATCTCGGCTGCGCGTCGTATCTGATCGGCGATGAGAAGGCCGGGGTGGCCGCCGTCGTCGATCCGCGCTTTGAGATCGACGAGTATCTGGATCTCGCGCGCTACATGGGCGTCAGCATCGAGCATGTGCTGGAGACCCACAACCATGCCGACCATGTCTCCGGACACGGCCGCCTGGCCGCTGCCACCGGTGCGACGATCCATGTCCACCGTGACGCGCAGCCCGACTTATGACCATGAGCCGTTTGACGACGGGTGGGAGCTCGAGCTCGGCACGCTTACGGTCCGCGCCCTGCATACGCCGGGTCATCGGCCCGAGCACACCGCGTTTGCGTTGATCGACACCGCCCGAAGCGATGAGCCGTGGGCGGTACTCAGCGGCGACACGCTGTTCGTCGGCGACGTCGCCCGTCCCGATCTCGCGATCGAGAAGTCAGAGGGCGCGCGCGGGATCTTCCGCTCCCTGCACAGCCAGCTGCTCACTCTTCCCGACTATTGCGAAGTGTGGCCTGGTCACCTGGGTGGCTCGATGTGCGGTGGTCCGGGCATGGACATGAAGATCTCCACCACGATCGGCTACGAACGCGCCAACAACGACGTCCTCTCGATCGAGGATGAGGATGAGTTCGTCAGGCAGGCGCTGGACAGGCTCGGTCCCCAGCCACCGAACTTCCAGGCGATCGTCGAGATGAACAAGGGCCCTCTGCTGACCGATGGGGTCGAACTGCTTCGGCTCGCTCCTCGTCAGGTCGAGCAGAAGCGCACAAACGGGGCGCTCCTGGTGGACGTCCGCACCGACCTGCAGTTCGATGAGGCGCATATCGCGGGGGCGGTCTGCATCCCGCTGATGCGCGCCGGCTTCGGCTCAAAGCTCGCGTGGCTGGCTGATCGCGACCAGGAGATCGTCCTGATCGGCCGCGATGACGAGGACGGCCGCGACATGCCGGCGGCCTCGCGGTCGCGGTCGGGATCCGCAAACTCGGCGGCTTTCTGCACGGCGGTATGACGAGCTGGCGCCAGGAGAAGCGTCCGACCGAGTGCATCGAGCGCGAGACGGTCGAGCAACTCCACCAGCACACCCAGGAGGACGACGACGATCCAGGTCCTCGATGTCCGCGATGACAAGGAATGGGATCTGGGCCACATCCCGGACTCGGTGTCCAAGACGTGGCATGACATCACCGGGATCCCAGCCGGGATCGATCCGAAGCGGCCCGTCGCCGTCATCTGCGGCTCGGGTCAGCGCGCCGCCACGGGCGCGAGCCTGATCGAGCGCTTCGGTGTCGACCGGGTGATCCACGTCGTCGAGGGTGGGGTACCGAAATGGGGCCGCCTGGGCTACCCGATGCGTGGCAGGATGGGCGCGTGAGTACGACCGTGGTCCGTCATCCGATCTTTGCGCGGTTGTTTGACCGGCTGAGCGGGGTGATGGAGCGAGACGTCGGTGAGCATCGGAAGGAGATGCTGTCTGGCCTCAGCGGTCGGGTGGTGGAGATCGGAGCCGGCAACGGGATGAACTTCGCCCATTACCCGGCGACGGTCGACGAGGTGGTTGCCCTGGAGCCAGAGGCGTATCTGCGCGGCAAGGCCGAGGAGGCGGCCGGCCGGGCGGCGGTTCAGGTCACTGTGCGCGCCGGGGTGGCTGATGCCCTGCCGTTTGCAGCCGCCGGGTTTGACGCGGCCGTGTCAAGTCTCGTGTTGTGCTCGGTTTCTGATCCGAGCTCTGCGCTGTCTGAGATGCGCCGGGTGCTCAAGCCGGGCGGGGAGCTTCGGTTTATGGAGCATGTGCGCTCCGCGCACCCAGGCAAGGCTCGCGTACAACGCTGGAGCGACCGTTCGGGGCTGTGGCCGAGGCTGGCCGGCGGCTGCCATTGCGATCGCGACACCGTCGCGGAGATCACCGCGGCCGGCTTTCGGGTTACCCACACCGGCAGCTACGACATCGGGCCGTCCTGGATCCTCACAAACCCGCACGTTCGCGGCGTCGCGCTGGCGGCTGACCGGACGGAGACCTCCTCGGCGTAGCCGTTGCGTGCAGGAGAGTCATCCTTTGACCGCCACCGGGGGACCGGATGGCGCGGGGGCACGCAGCAGCTCACCGCTGAGGCTGCCGCGGGCGGTCCGGATCCCGACGATCAGCCAGGCAGCGAGCAGCGCGGCGTAGGCGATCACGGCGGCCCAGCGGAACGCGGGCAGGCCGGTGTGCAGGGCGAGGCCGGTGATACCGGTGACGCAGGTTCCGACCGGGAAGGTGAAGCTCCACCAGGTGAGCGCGAACGGCAGGCCGCGACGGATCGTGCGGATGGTCAGGGAGGCCGCGAGCCCAGCCCACAGCAACGCGAACCCCAAGATCGGCACGGCGTAGAGGACGGCGAACGTGTTCATGCTCGAGGCCAGCACGGGTAGCGACGGCGAGGTGGGCGTTGCGCTCCGAGCAGCCCGGCGGCGGTCATCGATTGGCCGAGCGGGCCGAGCACGATCCAGAGCGTGGGAACGCGCGCCGTGCCCGGACGAGCCGTAGTGAGCGAGCCGGCTCCAGATCATCGTGATGATGATCAGCGACGCGACGAGGCTGAGCCCGAACATCGCGTAGCAGCCGTACAGCAGGGTGGCGCGGCCAGCGCCCGCGGCGAGGTGCGGGATCAGCAGGGCGCCGTTGGCGGCCGGACCATCGGCGGAACGACCGGCATCAGCCATCCGCCGAAAGCGGCGTCGGGTCGCACCTCGTGCTGGGTGAACAGCAGGTAGGGGATAGTAGACCGCGGTGACGAGTCCTCCGAGCGTGCCCGCGCTCCAGAGCACCCAGTCAAGGTCGACGGCCGCGTGGATTCCGATCAGGTCGATTTGCCGGCCAGCAGCGCGCCGCCGCCGACCGTCATCAGCGCCATCGGCGGGGCACCGTAGAACTGGGCCATGTTCGGATTCCGCGCGTGGCTGCGGGCCACCTGCGGATGGCGTATCCAATGCGCGCCGACGGCGACGCTGACCACAAGCAACATCAGAGCGGCGATGATCCACACGACCAGCGCGAAGTCGTGCAGCCGGTGGGCCAGGAAGGGGAGGGTCGCGGCGGCATTGGCGACGATCCCGGTGCCCATGATCGACGCGAACCAGTTGGGCCCCACGAAGCTGAGCGCGTCCCCGGGAGAATCAAGCGAGGACAGCAGCGAGGGCAGGTTTCGCACGCCCCAGCGCCGATGGCTGCGCTGCGCGACTCTGGCCTCAGGCGGACTTTCATGCATTTTCATGCTCCAATCGGAGTGGGCACGGCTTCCGCCAGAACTGTCGCGCAAAGGCCGGTGGGCAGAGGGTTGGCATCCGTCGCGCTCATGACGGCATTCTGGCCGCGTGACGCCGCAGTTCGGGGTTGGCGCATCGGTGAGCGGGTAAAACGCTCTGTGATGCCGCAAGAATCAGCCACCAACCTCCTGAGTCTCGATCTCCCGTGTGCGCCCGATGCGCCGGCCACCGTGCGAGCGGCCCTGCGCAGCACCGGCAGCGCGAGCAGTGCGAACGACGACGTCATGCTGGTGGCCAGCGAACTGGTCACCAATGCCGTCGTGCACTCCGGCTGCGGGGCTGGTCACGTGCTCAACGTGCGCGTGAGCAAGCGCAGCGAGCGCGTCCTGATCTCCGTGCACGACCCTGGGGTCTCCGATCGTCAGGCCACGCTCCGGCCGGCGGACGACTCCGGTGTCGGCGGGTGGGGACTGCGGCTGGTGGAGCAGCTCTCGGAGCGCTGGGGCGCAGAGCGCCCGGACGGCTACCGCGTCTGGGCCGAAGTCACCGTGTGACCGCTGACCGCAGATCAACCCTGCGGCGATGGCCGGCAGCTCGTCGAGTGACTCAAAGCGCCTAACAATGCGCGACAGCTGGCGCGGGTAGACCGTGAGGATCGACCCAGAGACCCGAGGAGAGCATGGACAGCAGTGACGAACAGACAACCCCGGGACGGCCCGGCGGAGACGCTCAGCAAGCCAACATCGGCGAGGACGAGGCTCGCGAGAAGGGTCCGTGGGCGGCGAAGGCGGCCGAGGGGATCGTGCCCGACTCTCTTGGAGAGTCTGACGCGCCCGGCGCGCCGCGCGCCGGGGATGCCGATCTGGACAGCTCCGTGCTCGGGATCACGACGGGATCCGACGAGCCGGCGACGACGGACGGGGTGGACCCCAGTGGCGGCGATAACGCCGACGCCACCGCCGACGGCGGCCCGGTGCGGACGGGTGCCAAGGAGCCCGACCTCAGAGACGCGGCCGCTGGACCACGCGAGTCAGACGTGAAGTCCGCCGAATAGCCCGGTGGGCGGAGCGTCCGCTCGCTGAGACACGATGGTGGGCGTGATCCCGCCGGGCTTCCACGAGCTGTTCTCGGCCAGCGCGGCTGTGGCCGGGGCACTGATCGGCCTGCTGTTCGTCGCCATCTCGGTGGCTCGCGATCGCGTGACCGACGACGGGCTGGAGGGACAGACCCACCGCGTACGAGCTTCGGCGGCGCTGACCTCGTTCGTCAACGCGCTCACCGTCTCGCTGTTCGCGCTCGTGCCAGGGACGGGCGTCGGCTGGACCGCTTTTGCCGTCGCCGTCGTCGGACTGCTGTTCGTTCTCGCGTCACTGCTGTCGCTGCTGCGGGTCGCGCGGGCGCACCTGCTGCACCTCGGTGACGCGTTCTTCCTGCTCGGACTGGCGGTGACATTCGTCCTTCAGCTGTTCGCCGGCCTCGCCGCGGCCGCCGATCCGCACGACGTCGGTTCGGTGCGCACGATCGCGATCCTCGTCATCGTCTGCTTCCTGTTGGGCATTGCTCGCGCCTGGGAGCTGATTGGTGGACCGTCGATCGGGCTCGGTCATGAATTGAGCGCGATCCTCCGGGCACGCGTTCGCCGCGCCCCCACGGACGGCTCGGCTCCCGTGCGCGCGAAGGGCCGGGCCAGCGGCTGATGGCCGGCACGGACCCCAAGACGGTGGCGGCCCCCGCCGCCACTTCCGGCCGGCCCTATCCGCCGCCGGCGCACTCCGAACCCCATTGGCCGGCGCAGGCGTCGGTGCTGGCAGCGATCGGGCTACAGCTGCTGTTGCCCGAGCGGGTCACCGCCGGTCCGACGTGGATGCTGCCGGTGTGCGAGGCAGTTCTGCTGATCGGGCTCACCCTCGCTTCACCACGCCGGCTCGAGGGCGAGCACCAGGGACGCCGTCGCCTGGCGCTGGCCCTGACCGCCGTGGTCAGCCTGGCGAACATCATCTCGCTGGTGATGCTCACCCACCAGCTGCTTCACCACGACGTCACCCAGGGCCGGGAGCTGATCGTCGCCGGAGCGCTGATCTGGCTGACCAATGTCCTCATCTTCGGGCTCTGGTACTGGGAGACCGACCGGGGTGGCCCGGGCACCCGAGCCTCCGGCCACGATCACCCGCCGGACTTCCTGTTTCCCCAGATGAGCGATGATCGCATCGAGCCGCGTGAGTGGCGCCCGATGTTCATCGATTACCTGTACGTCTCGCTGACCAACGCCGCCGCCTTCAGCCCCACCGACACGCTGCCGCTGACGGCGACGGCGAAGAGCATCATGGGCCTGCAGTCGATCGTCTCGCTGGTGACGATCGGCCTGGTGGTCTCCCGGGCCGTGAACATCCTCTGAGGGAACCGCCGCGCAGGTCCGGCGGGCCCACCGGCCGACCGAGCGCGATCGCCCGAGCGCTCACGGGTAGGACGGATAGGGGCTTGACGTAGTGCTCGAGTTGGTGGTCGTCGTGGGGTTCGGGGCGGCCGCGCGGGACGCTGAAGTAGCCACGACATGCCAGACGCCGCCAAAGCTCGGGATCCCCTCACCGGTGCTGCGACGTGCCTTGCCGCCATCGCCGACGAAGGTGTACAGCGGACGCCCGCCCAGCGTGAGCTGACGCAGCCCGTTGCGGCGCAGCTCGCCGAGCGCGCCGCGAATTCCGGGGGGAGAGCTCAGTGAGCTCGCCGACTTGGTCGTGGTCACCGGAATCCACGCGGCGAAGCAGCCGTTGGCCTTGGTGCACTTCAGGCGGTGGGCGGTCTCTCCGCTCAGCGTGTAGACGGTCAAGCCGTGCGATGTGGCGACGACGTTCTCGGACTTGCCGGCGACGGTCACGTTCTTGGCGATCGAGAGCGCCGGGACCGAGCGAGCGAGGGCCAGGCCGGTGACGGCGATCACCGCGATCGCGGCGACGAGCACCGTGACGATCTGGCGGTAGCGACGGTATTCGGAGCGCGAGACGCGCGCGATGGGACGCTGCATGCGGGTTTTCCGTTTCCTCGGGGGCGGTCACACACAAGGACGCCGCATCGCTCGAAGACCTTCCCGTTCGCGTGCGAGCTCTCCTGCGACGTGTCTACAGTGGATCCCCTGGCCGTCGTCACCAATCCTCGCACCCCGAGCAGGAGGAAGACAGCACTATGACCCTGAGCATCGAACGCGTCGAGGATTGGCTCGGTCGCCCTCTGGTGGGATCCGACGGGGACAAGATCGGCAAGCTCGAGGACCTTGTCTTCTCCTCGAGCGGCACCCCACTGTTCGCCGCCGTGTCCACCGGGCTGTTCGGCCGTCGGACGAGTCTCATCCCGCTGCACGATGCGAGCCTGACGCCCGACCACGTCAGCGTCCCGTACACCAAGGACCAGATCAAGGACGCGCCGCAGCTCGGTGAGCCGAGCGAGATGAGCGGTGAACTCGAGGATGCGTCAGCCGAGCACTACGGCCTGCCGGTTCGACAGCGCGCCGAGGGCGAGGCGTACGTCAGTGCCGGCGAGCGCGCCCGCCAGGCGGAGCGCGCCCGGGAGGCCGAGGCGCAGGCATCTGAGCTCGAAACGCATGCGGGCGGGTTGGGCGAGCAGGCGCAGCAGGCTGAACAGGAGGCGCAGGCGGCCCGCGGTCGAGCGGACACGCTCGCCCGTGAGCACCAGGATGCGCTGGCGCAGGCCCAGCAGGCCCGCCGCGCCCAGCGCGACGTGGACCTGAGATCTGAAGAGACATCATCCAATTCGGACAGCTGGCCGGCTGCGCGTCGGGCAGCCCGGAACCCGGGAGTGCGCCACCCTGAGTGGGTGATCAGCTCCAGACGACTCCCCGGCCGGCGTGACGAACCACTGTGCGTCGCTCCGCACCGCGGCATGGCAGCCACGGCGATGAGCTCACTGTGGTTCGAGCAGGCGATGGCTCACGAAGCCGGGCGGTCAGAACCCGAAGGCGAGCTTCCGGCCACGGCCGACGTCGCGGTGGTGGGAGGCGGCTTCACCGGGCTCTGGACCGCGCTGGCGCTCAAGCGCCGCCGGCCCGGAGCCAGCGTTGTCCTGCTCGAGGCAGACCTGTGCGGCAGCGGGGCCAGCGGCCGCAACGGGGGCTTCATCCTCACGTCGTGGTCGAAGTTCTCCAGCCTGCGCAAGGCGTGCGGTGACTCCGACGCGGTCGCCTATGGACGCGCGGTGCAGGACGGCCTGGGCGCGATCGCCCGCTTCTGCGCCGAGCACGAGATCGACGCGATGATGCGCGCCGAGGGCTGGTTGTGGGCGGCCACCAACGACGCCCAGATGGACGCCTGGCGGGAGACGGTGGAGCAGCTTGACGCCGCCGGAATCCAGCCGCTCGAGTTCGTCGGGGCCGACGCCGTACAGACCCTGACCGGGTCCTCGGTTCACCGCGGCGGGCTCCTTGACCCCGCCGCGGCGGTCGTCCAGCCCGCCCTCCTGGCGCGGGGCCTGCGCCGCGCCGCGATCGCCGCCGGGGTGGTGGTCTGCGAGCGGACTCCGGTGCGCACGATCGAGGCGACGGGCGCTCCCACGCTGAGCACCACCCGTGGGCGCCTGCGCGCCGAGCGCGTCGTCCTCGCCACCGGCGCCTGGGCGGCGGCGATTCCGGAGGTTCGCCGAGCCCTGGTCGTGATCGCCTCCGACATCGTCGTCACCGAGCCGATCCCGGAGCGGCTCAACCGGCTCGGATGGCGTCACGGGCTCGCGATCTCGGACTCGCGACGGCTGGTCAACTACTACCGCCAGACCGAGGACGGACGGGTCGTCTTCGGTAAGGGCGGGGGAGGCGTGGCCCTCCGCGGCCGGATCGGCCCGGGCTTCCTCGGTGCCTCGCCGCGCGCCAGTGACATCACCGGTCAGTTTCACTACGTCTTCCCGATGCTCGCCGACGTCGCTGCGCATCGGTCGTGGCGAGGACCCGTGGACTACTCGATCAACGGCCTGCCCTTCTTCGCCGAACTGGCCCGGCGCCCGGGCTTGATCGTCGGGGCTGGCTTCTCGGGCAGCGGCGTCGGGCCCGCCTACACTGCCGGGGACGTCCTGGCGGCGCTGGCCCTCGGCGAGGATGACCATGCTGGGCCCGAAGGGCTCTGTCGGCTGCCCCGGGGCGCGATGCCGCCCGAGCCGCTGCGCTTTGCCGGCGGCAGCGCGGTACGCGCCGCCGTGGCCCGCAAGGAGGCCGACGAGGATGCCGGACGGGGGACCGGGCGGATGACCCGGGCGCTGGCAGCGCTGGACCCGACGAGTTTCGTCGACCGCGGTTGAGCCGGACGGTGGCCTGACGCCCGTCTGAGCCCGTCGCCGTTCAGCCGGACCGCCCGGTGTCGCGCTCGCCGATGCCGTAGCGCGGCACCCGTAAGCGCAGTCTCACCGGCGCCTTGGCCGGGCCTTACGTCGGTTTGGCACCGTGACGGCATGGCGGAGATCCAAGGAGCAAGAGTGCGGAGACATCGATTCGGGGCCGGCGTCGCCGTACTGGCCATTGGCCTGGCGGGATGCGGCGGGACATCGTCAAACGGTCACGCAACGGCACCCGGCAGCCGCCCACTTCACATCTACCGCGTCGCCATGAGCGGTCGCGCCGAGACGCCGCGCGGGGCCCCGCACGGTGTTGGGGTCGCGGTCATCGCCATCCACTCGAAATTGGTGGTGTGCTGGCGATTTGCCCACCTGCACGGCTTCGCGAACGCCACCGTGGCCCACATCCACACCGGTCGTGCGGGCGGCGCCGGCCCCGTCTTGATCCCGCTGTCCACGGCACCGGCACTGCACCATCAGGGCTGCACCCACGCGAGCGCCGCGACGATCACGGCGATCGAGCGCGGTCCCGGCGGTTACTACGTCAACATCCACAGCGCCCGGTACCCAGCCGGCGCTGTCCGCGGTCAGCTCTGATCTGCGTCCGAGCTGCCCCGCCGCCTGATTGACGGCCGGGGCGGGGTCAGGACAGGCCGAGCACGTTGGTCAGGAAGGCGCGCTGCTCGTCATGCATCTCCGCGGGAAGCCGCGCGAACCACTCACATCGCCCGAGGAGATCCGTTGCCGCGGGCGCCCCGCCGGTGGCCGCGGCGGCGAACGCGAGCCCGACCGGTGAGTCCAAGCCGTGCTCGTAATGGCTGGGGTATTCGATGTAGCCGAGCAGTTCGCGCGCGGTGACCGCGAGCCCGAGCTCCGCGTCGGCCACCCGCGCGACGGCGGCTCGCACCGGTTCGCCGAAGCGGACGGTGCCGCCGGGCAGATGCCAGAGTCCCTGACAGGGCCCATGCTCGCGCAGCGCGAGCAGGACGCCTCGGCCGGGCACCGCGATCACCGCCTCCACGGTCAGCCGGGGGACCCGGCTGAAGATCGCCTCGAACTCGGCCTGGGGCAACGGCCCGCGCACCGCTCAGCCGGTGCGGCCGATCTGCGCCACGGCACCGCGCAGGCCCACGCAGCCCACGCAGGCGACACAGCCCACGCAGTCGGCACAGCCCACGCAGCCGACGCAGGCCAGGCAGCCGACGTTGCCCAGTCCGGCCACGATCGCCGCCGAGCCCAGCACGCCGGCACTCAGCGCCACCCCGGCGCTGCCGACCACGGCCGCGCTCTGGACGACTCCCGCGCTCCCGACCACCGCGATGCTCTGGCTCACGGCGACGCTCGCGGCGACCGGGCCGTTGAGCTCAAGCGAGTCGGTGCCCAGCTCGGCGGTCATGATTGGGTGGGCGCGTCCGGTGGCGCGGGCCGGCGGGCCTCGGCGAGCGGTCGGCCGTCGTCCTCGGTGGCAAACGCCGGCGGCCAGGCACCGTGCCAGTTGTCGCGCGCGCCGTCCATGGTCAGGACCGAGCCCGACACGAAGTCTCCGGCTGGCGAGGCCAGCCAGGCGACCATCCAGGCGATCTCCTCGGGGCGACCGAGCCGTCCGAGCGGGATCGTGCTGGCCAGCGTGTCGACGATCGGCTGCGGGTATTTGGTGTAGAGGGTGTCGGTGCCGAACTGCCCGGCGGCGATCGCGTTGAGCTTGATCTGGTGGCGCGACCACTCAATTGAGAGCACGCGCATGAGGTTCTCGACCGCGGCGCGGGCCGCCGAGGAGTGGGCCATCCCGGGCAGGCCGTGATGGGGGGAGATCGTGATGCTGATCACCTTGCCGCCCCCGGCGGGAATCATGGCGCGGGTCGCGACCGCGTGTGTCATCAGCCAGGTGCCCTCGACGTTGAGCCGCTGCACGGTGCGAAAGCCCTTGGGCGTGATGTCCTCAGCGGCGGCGAGGAACTGACCGCCGGCGTTGTTGACGAGCAGATCGATGCGGCCCCGGCGCTCGAGCACCCCGGTCACCAGGGCATCCACCTCGGCCTCCTCGCGGATGTCGCACACCGTGGCGGTGATCCGCCCGTCGGCCGACAGAGCGGCCGTGTCCTGCAGCGGCCCGGCCCGGCGGCCGCAGATCTCCACCGCCGCGCCGAGAGCGGCGAGTTCGACCGCGATGGTCCGGCCGAAGCCGGTCCCGCCGCCCGAAACGAGCGCCACCTGACCGTCGAGCAGGTTGTCGCGGAACACCTCTGACCCCATCGCCGCCGAGTCTTGCAGAACTCTGGCCACCATCTCGCTGCGGTCGGCTGTCAGTATGGGCTCCAGGATCCCTGCGCGTCACGTCACGACCCCAGCCGTGCGACGCCGCCCACGCCGTCCACGGCACATTGCGGCGGCCGTCGACGCGCGCCCTGGGGGCCAGGACGCCGCGGTGCTCGGCGCGATGCTCGCCCAGGCCGGTGGCGGCGAGCTGCTGCTGACCTCGATCGAGCCCGAGCTGCCGTCCCTGATGCCGTCAGCGGACGCCACGCGTCTGAACCGCGAGACGCTCGCCATGCTCAGCGAGACGCAGCAGCGCTACGCGGCCGGGGCGCGGACCGTGGCCACGGCCGACCGGCGGGTCGCGCGCGGGCTTCGGCGGGTGATCCGGGCCGAACGACGCGACCTGCTCGTGGTCGGGTCGAGCCGTCGCGCGGCGCAGGGCGAAGTGGCGATTGGCCGCCTCACCCGTGGGCTGCTGCACGAGCTGCCGTGCCCGGTGGCGATCGCCCCGAGCGGCCTGGCCGCACGGGCGCCCGTCACGCTCGGCCAGATCATCGTCGGGTACGACGGCGGTCCCGAGGCCCAGCGTGCCCTGGCCCTGGCGGCCGGCCTCGCGCTGGCCTCGGGGGCGCGGATCAGCGTGTGCGCGGTGCTCGACGACCGCATTCCCTCGCTGGGCTGGCCCCAGCTCTGGCGGCATGAGATGGTCGAGGCCTGGCAGGAGACGATGGCCGCCGAGGAGGCCGTCCTGTACCAGCGGACCGACGACGCCGTGCAATCCCTCGGCCTCGATGCGCTCGCCGAGGTGCTTCGCGGGCGGCCGGCGACGGCTCTGCGCGAGCGCTCCCGGGGCGCCGATCTACTGGTGATCGGCTCACGGCGCTGGGGAGCCCCGGCCCGGGTCATGCTCGGGGGCACCGGTGAGGGACTCGCGCATGGGGCCGGCTGTGCGCTGATCGTGGTTCCGCGTCCGACCCGGCCGCGGTGATAGTCGGCTCGCTCACCAGCCTTCCGCAGTGGCGTGACTTCGCTGCCGATGAGGCGTTGCTCGGCGATCTGCTGCGTGAGGTGGTCACGCTGGCCGAAGGTCCCGAGGCGGTCGAACTGCTCGATCGTGCCGTCGCGCTCGGCCGTGAGGCCCGGCGCGGTGACAACGCGGCGGCCGACGCCCTGGCGGTGCTGGTCCGCGAGCTCAGCCTCGACCGCGCCGCGGTCCTTGTCCGCGCCCTGACCCGCTGGTTTCAGCTCGTCAATCTCGCTGAGGACAACGAGCGCGTGCGCCGTCTGCGTGCGGCCGACGGCACCGCCGCCGCCCGGGCACGAGCCGAGGGGGGTCCGGTGACCCCGCGGTCGGGCTCGATCCGCCAGGCGGTCGCCGCGCTCGCCGATGCGGGGATGAGCACGGACGAGCTCGAGCAGGTGCTCGCCCGGGCCGAGCTGCGCCTGGTCATGACCGCCCACCCGACCGAGGCGCGGCGCCGGACGACGATCGACAAGCTGGCTCGCGTGTTCGCGATCCTGCGCGAGCTCGACGAGGTGACGACCGCAGACGAGGCGGGGGCCCGTCGGCGGCTGCTGGCCACGATCCAGGAGCTGTGGACCTCTGACGACCTGCGCGCGATCTCGCTCACGGTGCTCGACGAGGTCCGCGGGGCCCTTGTCCACTTCTCATCGACGCTCGCCGAGACCGTGCCCAGGATCTACCGCGACCTCGAGGATGCCGTCGCCGAACGTTTCGGGGCGGGCGTCAGCACCGTGGCCCCGCTGCTCAGCTTCGGCTCCTGGATCGGTGGCGATCGGGACGGGAACCCGTTCGTCACCCCCGAGGCCACGGTGCAGGCGCTCGAACTCATGCGCGAGCAATGTCTGCGCCTGCTCGAGGCCAGTGCCGAGCGGCTGGCCGGCCGGCTGTCGCTCTCTGAGCGGCTCGCCGGGCATCCGGATGGGCTGGCACCGATCCTCGCCGCCGGAGAGCGCGACTTTCCCGCGCTCGCCACGCAGCTTCACATCCTCAACCCCGAGGAGCCGTACCGTCGCGCCCTGACCTTCGTCCGGGAGCGGATCCGCGCCACGCAGCACCGCACCCCCGGCGGCTACGCCGAGCCGTCCGAGCTGCTCGGCGATCTGCGTCGCGTCGAGGCGTGTCTGCTCGAGGGTCCCGGGGTGCTGACCGCCGCCGGCGACCTGCATGACGTGATCCGCCAGGTTGAGGTGTTCGGCTTTCACTTCGCGCGACTAGACATCCGTGAGCACGCGAAGGTGCACCGCCAGTCGCTGGCCGAGATCTTCGCCACCCTCGGCGTCTGCGACGGCTACGAGGAGCTCTCAGACGACGAGCGCTGCGCGGTGCTGCAGCGCCACATCGCCGATCGCCGCCCACTCGTCCCGGCGGACATCAGCGGCTTTTCGGGCGCCACCCAGGAGACGCTTCGGACCTTTCGGATGCTGCGCGAGACGCTCGCCGTCTCCCATCGCGGCGCGATCGAGACCTACATCGTGTCCGGGACCGAGCGGGCGGTGGATCTGCTCGAGGTGCTGCTGTTGATGAAGGAGTCCAGCCTGGCCGCGGCCGGCGGGGGTGGCGCGCGACTTCGGATCGTGCCGCTGTTCGAGGCGGGTGCGACGCTCGAAGCGGCGCCGGAGACGATGGCGGCGCTGCTCGCCGTCCCCGAGTACCGCGAGGCGCTGCGCGCGGTCGGCGACGAACAGGAGATCATGATCGGGTACTCGGACTCCAACAAGGATGTCGGCTACCTCGCCTCGGGCTGGGCGGCGTACCGGGCGCAGGCGCGGATCGCCGAGGTCCTGAGGGATCACGACGTGCGCTGGGTGTTCTTCCACGGACGCGGCGGGGCGATCGGCCGGGGTGGCGGACCGACGAGCACCGCGATCCTCGCCCTGCCCGCGGGCACCGTCCAGGGCCGCCTGAAGATGACCGAGCAGGGGGAGGTGCTGGCGCCAAGTACGCCGTCGGCCCGATCGCTCACCGCGAGCTCGAGCTGTCCCTCGGGGCGACGCTGCGCTCGGCGGCGGGTCCGGTCGCGGCCCGCCGCGAGCAGTACGAGCGGGTGCTGGGGGACATGGCCCGTGAATCCGAGGCCCTGTATCGCCGTGTCGTGCACGATGACCCCGATTTCGTGGCCTTCTTCGAGGCCGTGACCCCCGTGCACGAGATCTCGCGCCTACGGCTCGGCTCGCGTCCGGCCCGCCGCGGCGGTGCCCAGGGGATCGAGGATCTGCGGGCGATTCCGTGGGTCTTCGCCTGGACGCAGTCGCGGATCGTGTTGCCCGCCTGGCTGGGTCTGGGCACCGCGCTGGCGTGGGCCCGCGAGCGTCATGGGGTCGAGCTGCTGCGGGAGATGGCAAGCACCTGGCCGTTCTTTGCCACGCTGCTGTCCAACGCCGAGATGGGCTGCGCGAAGCCCGACCTGGCAATCGCCCGCCGGTACGCTGAGCTGTGGGAGGACCCGCGTTGTGGGCAGATCTTCGACCCACTGGCGGCCGAACTGGAGCGCACCATCGCCGAGCTGCTGGGGATCCGGGACATGGTCCGCCTGCTTGACCGTGACCCCGTCCTGCAGGCCTCGATCGACCGTCGCAACCCGTTCGTGGATCCACTCTCGTTCGTGCAGATCGAGCTGCTGCGGCGGCTGCGCGAACGGCCCGAGGAGCTTCCCGAGGCACTGGGGCGCCTGAGCCTGCTGACCGTCAACGGGATCGCCAGCGGCCTGCGCAACACCGGCTGAGTCGGGATCCGGACCGGACGTGTGTAGATTGTGCGCCGTGCGCCGCCGCCCATCCCTGTTGACCCTGCTCATCGCGCTCGCCGTCGTGCTGGCCGGGTGTGGTAGCTCGTCGAGCTCGAGCAGCAGCAGCGCGAGTCAGACCGGCGGGGCCGCGGCCTCCCAGACCAGCTCGAGCGCGGCCGCCGCGTGCGCCCCGGGCTCGCTGGCGACTCAGAGCAAAGGGGTGCTCACCGTGGCCACCGACTCGCCGGCCTACCCACCGTATTTCGCCAACAACAATCCGACCAACGGCAGGGGCTTTGAGAGTGCGGTCGCCTATGCGGTGGCGGCCAAGCTGGGCTTCAGCGCCGCCAAGGTGAAGTGGACCAAGGAGCCGTTCGACGCCTCCTATGCGCCGGGGCCCAAGAGCTTTGACTTCGACATCAACGAGATCTCGATCACACCGGCCCGCTCGCGGGTGGTGGACTTCTCGGCGCCGTACTACACCAACCCGCAGGGGGTGATCGTCCCCAGCGGCTCGCCGCTGGCGCACGCCACCACGCTGGCCGCCCTGCGCAACGCCACCATCGGCGTGCAGATCGGGTCCACGAGTCTCTCCGCGGTCACCGCCCTGATCAAGCCATCCGCCCAGCCGCAGGTCTTTAACACCTCCAATGACGTGGTCAGCGCGTTCAAGATCCATCGCATCAACGCGCTCGTCACCGATCTCGCCACCGCTTTCCAGCTGACCGCGACCTCACTGCCGCACACGTCGATCGCCGGGCAGTTCAGCGCCCCGGGCGGCGATCGCTGGGGTCTGCTGCTCAGCAAGGGCTCGAAGCTCACCCCCTGCGTCAGCCAAGCGGTCACGGCGCTGAGCCGCGACGGAGCCCTGGCCGAGTTGAGCCATCGCTGGATCGCCTCGGCCGCCAGCGCCGCAGTCCTGCACTGAGAAGACCGGCAGCACCCCTTCGGGCCTCTGAGTGAGCACCCCGCCCCCAGTCACCACCCGCGAGGACCGCGCCCGGGTCCGGCGCCACCGGGCCCGGCGCTCGATGGCGATCTCGGGCGCCTCGACGCTGGTCGTGCTCGGCGGCTTAGCCGTCGCGCTGGTGACCAGCCCAGGCTGGCACACCCTGCGGATCACCTTCTTCTCCTGGCGTGCGTTTCGCGATTCGTTCGGGCAGGTGCTGAGCGGGTTCTGGCTCGATGTGCGGCTGTTTCTGATCGTCGAGGTGATCGTCCTGGTGCTTGGCCTGCTGATCGCGCTGGCGAGGACGGTCCACAGCCCGGCCCTGTTCCCACTGCGCCTGCTGGCAATCGTCTTCGTCGACGTCCTGCGAGGCGTGCCCACGATCCTCGTCGTCTACCTGGTCGGCTTCGGCGTGCCGACCCTCGCCTTCAGCGGGATCCCGACCGGCGCGACCTTTCTCGGTGGGGCCGCGCTCGCCCTCTGCTATTCGGCCTATGTCTCGGAGGTGTTTCGAGCCGGGATCGAGTCCGTGCACCCCAGCCAGGCCGGCGCCGGCCTCGCATTGGGCCTGACGCAGACGCAGACGATGCGCGAGGTCGTACTTCCCCAGGCCGTGCGCCGGGTGATCCCACCGCTGCTCAATGACTTCATCTCGCTGCAGAAGGACGTCGCGCTGGTGTCGATCCTCGGCCCCCAGGAGGCATTTCGAGTCGCTCAAGTATTCGCCGCTTCGACCTTCAACTACACGCCGCTGCTGGCCGCGGCCGCCCTGTATCTGTGCGTCACGATCCCGCTGACCCGGATCGTTGACCGCCTCCAGGCTCGCAGCCGGCGCGAGCGCGGCGCGGCGATCGCGCTCGGACCGAGATGAGCGCGGTCCTTCAGCTGAGAGGGGTGACCAAGGCCTACGGTGAACACCTCGTTCTGCGCGGGATCGACCTCGACGTACGCGAGCACGAGGCGGTCGCGTTGATCGGGGCGTCGGGCTCGGGTAAGTCCACGCTGCTGCGGTGTGTGGACCTGCTCGAGGAGATCGACGACGGCGACATCCTGCTCGACGGCGAGCCGATCACCGTGCCGGGAACCAACCCGGTGGCCTTCCGGCGCCGCCTCGGGCTTGTCTTCCAGGCCTACAACCTGTTTCCGCACCGCCGGGTGATCGACAACGTGATCCTTGGCGCTGTCAAGGCCCAGGGGATCGACGAGGCGCAGGCGCGCCGGAACGGCCTGGCCATGCTCGAGCGCTTCGGGCTCGGGGGCCGCGGCGAGGATTACCCGGATCGTCTCTCCGGGGGACAACAGCAGCGGGTGGCGATCGCGCGTGCGCTGATGACCCGCCCGCGCGCGCTGCTGCTCGATGAGGTCACCAGCGCCCTGGACCCTGAGCTCGTCGGGGAGGTGCTGGCCGTCATCCGTGAGCTCAAGCAGGAGGGGATGACGATGCTGATCGCCACGCACGAGATGAGCTTCGCCCGCGAGGTGGCCGATGAGGTCTGCTTCCTGGCCGACGGGCGGATCGTCGAGCGCGGGTCGCCGGACGAGATCTTCACCGCGCCGCGTGAGCCCGAGACACAGCGGTTCCTGGCACGGTTGCTGAGCGCGGACCGGCTCTGAGGGAAAGGGTCGCGGGGGAGCCAAGGGGCTGGGCTAGGATGGATCGGCTGATGCCTGCCACCGCCTCACCGGCCCGCGCGTGGGGGGCCGTCGCCGTCTTGGGCGCAGTCTGCGGGGCGCGCACGTTCACGGCTCCGGGAATGGGCGCCCTGCTCGGGCGCTACGGGCGCGGACGGGTCCGTCAGGCCTTGTTGCTCGCCGCCGGCGGCGAGCTGGTCGGGGACAAGCTCCCTGCGATTCCGCCGCGCACATCGCCGCCGGCGCTGCTGGGCCGGGTGCTCAGCGGCGCGGTGATGGCCGGAGCCGACCGCCGCCCCGCGAGCACCCGCCCGGGCTGGGTGCTCGCCGCCGGGGTGGGCGCGACGACGGCCGGGCTGTCGGCCTTCGCCACGCAGCGTCTGCGCGCCGCCGTCGGCGAGTCGAGCGGACTGCCCGATCCGGTGCTCGGCGCCGCCGAGGACGTGTTCGCGCTCGCCGTGGCGGCGCTGGTCATGCGCGGCGGCCCGGCATCGCCCCGGGGTGCACCCGCGGGCGACGGGGGCTGATCAGGCGGCAGCCTTTGCCTTGGCGCGGCGCGGCTTGGCCGGCCGTGACTTGCGCTGTGCGCGCGGCACCTCGTCACGGACGACGTCACGCACCAGGCGCGGCAGCTCAGCGCTGAGGTATTTGGCCATACGCTCCTCCTCACGGCGGATGCGGCGGGCCAGCTTCGCGGTCTCATCGTCCCCGACCGCGTCGGCGAGGGCCTCCAATCGCGTGTAGATCGCGATCTCCACGTGCTCCTCGCGCAGCTCCTCCTGGGCGTTGCGCAGGTGCGTGCCGGCGGTGCTGGTGACCAGCGCACGGGCGGCGCCGATCTGGCCCTTGACCGCGGCGACCCCCTTTCCGGCCGCTTCGCTGATCGGGGTGGGGACCCCGGGCACCTCAGCGCTGTTGGTGGGGTCGCCACCGAGCTTCTTGATCCGCCGCGCGACCGCGCGCTTGTGCTCTCGGGTCTCCTTGAGGTGGCCCTTGAGCCGCTTCTTGTAGGCGTCCTTCTCGGTCAGGGCGATGTGGGCGACGAGGTCCGCCTCGAGCTCGGCCTCCTTGGTATGCGCCTCGCCCAGCCACTGCACGAGCATGGTGTCTCGTTGGTTCATCGGTGTTCTCGTTTCGTCGGTTCGTCGTGACAGGTCGCGCGGGCGCGAGTCGAAGCAGCACGGGTGTGATACCCGGCGTTCGTGATCCCTAACGGGCCGCCAGCGTCGCGAGCTTGCTGACCGCACCTACTAGAGTCAATCCAGGTCAAGAGCGTGTCCCGCTCGAGATATTCACCGAAGCTGACGACGGCAGCGGGTCGCCCACACGGAGCGGCCACCTGACGAGGCGGCACAAGCCAACTCGAAAGGAGCCCCATGCGAGGCAGCATGCGTCAGACATCCGCCGGCACCCCGGCTCGGTCCACGGAGCAGATCCAGGAGCTGTTTGTCACCTGGCACGAGCGTCGCGACCCCAGCGCCCGCGACGCGCTGATCACGCACCACATTCCGTTCGCCCGCCGGCTGGCCGCCCGCTATCGCAGCTCGCATGACGGCAACGAGGATCTGGTGCAGGTCGCGGTGATCGGACTGATCGGCGCGGTCGACCGGTTCGACCCCGAGCGGGCGACGAGCTTCGCCTCGTTTGCGATTCCGACCATCCTCGGTGAGCTCAAGCGCCACTTTCGCAACACGGGCTGGGCCGCCCACGTGCCGCGTCGCGCCCAAGAGCTGTCGTTGCGCGTGGAGCAGGCCTCCCGCGAGCTCATCACCGAGTCCGGCCGCGCGCCGACGGTCCCGATGCTCGCCCAGTACCTCGAGCTCGACATCGACACAGTGATCGAGGGCCTGGAGGCAGGGGGAGCCCATCACGCCACGTCGCTCGACGCGCCGGCGGGGCGCGCGGCCGACGGCGAGGACTCCGAGCCGCTGGCCGAGACGATCGGCGCCGACGATGACCGGCTCGGACTCGCGGAGACCCGCGTATCCCTGGGCTCGGCGATCCGCCGGCTCCCACCTCGGGAGCGCGAGGCCCTCAGCCTGCGGGTCAACGACGAGCTGCTGCAGATCGAGATCGCGGAGCGCCTGGGCTGCTCACAGATGCAGGTGTCGCGGCTGCTGCGGCGCGCCGCAGGCCGGCTTCGCGACGACGGAGCGATCTCGAGCTGACACGCCTCGGCAGGCGGGGTACCGCGAACATCAACCGATTCCTCAGGAGACCGTCATGACCACCACCCTGCACACGCTCGCCGAACACGGTCAGAGCCCGTGGATCGATTTTCTGTCGCGTCACTTCGTGCGCGACGGGCATCTCGCCGGGCTCGTCGAGCAGGGTGTCGCGGGGGTGACCTCCAACCCGACCATCTTCCAGGGGGCGATCGCCGACGGTGACGCCTACGACGAGCAGCTCAAGGAGCTGCTTCGCTCCGAGCAGGATCCCAAGGAGGTGTTCCTCGCCCTGGCGCAGGACGACATCCGCGGTGCCTGTGACCTGCTGCGTGGCGTCTTTGACCGCGGCGACAGCACCCGCGATGGCTGGGTCTCGCTCGAGGTCGATCCCAACCTTGCTCACGATGCGCAGGGCACCGCGGCGGAGGCCAAGCGGATCGCCACCATGATCGACCGCCCCAACCTGTTCGTGAAGATCCCCGGCACCGAGGCGGGCTTGAGCGCGATCGAGGAGACGATCGCGGCCGGGATCCCGGTCAACGTCACCCTGTTGTTCTCACTCGAGCGCCACCGTGCCGCTGCGGGCGCCTATCTGGCCGGCCTGCGGCGGCTGCGCGACAGCGGGGGGGACCTGTCGGCGGTCGCCTCGGTGGCCTCGTTCTTCGTCTCCCGGGTCGACACCGAGACCGATCGGCGCCTGGACGAGCTCGGCGGCCATGACAATCTCAAGGGCAAGCTCGCGGTCGCCAACGCCAAGCTCGCCTACCAGGGCTACAAGGAGCTGTTCAGCGGGCCCGACTGGGACGAGCTCGAGGCCGGCGGCGCATCTCCGCAGCGCTGCCTGTGGGCGTCCACATCGGTCAAGAACCCCGACTATCCGGACCTGCTCTACGTCGAGTCGCTGGTCGGCCCGGCCACCGTCAACACGATGCCGCGCGAGACCGTTGAAGCGCTGCTCGACCACGGACAGGTCAGCGACACGCTCGAGACGGGGATCGAGGAGGCCAAGGCGACGTTCGCGCAGCTCGCCGAGGCGGGTATCGACTACGACGACGTCGTCGCCGTGCTCGAGCGCGAGGGTGTGCAGAAGTTCGCCGACTCGTTCTCTGAGCTGATCGATGGTGTCGCCGGCAAGCGCGATCAGTTCACCACCGCGTGAGCGGCCGGCACGTGATCGAGCCGATCAGCGACGCTCGGTGACGGGCGAGGGTTGAACCGGCGCGGATTGGGTATGAGGGCGGCGATGCCCCTCCGGATCCCTCCGCTGGTCCGCCAGGCCCTTGGCGATCCGCTCGGCCTGAGCCGCTCGGCTCGGTCGCGCCACACCGAGGGCCTGCAGGCGCGCACCGAGACCGCCGATCGCGTCGCCCGCTCGATCTGCCCCTACTGCGCGGTGGGCTGTGGCCAGCGCGTGTTCGTCAAGGACGAGAAGGTCATCCACATCGAGGGCGATCCCGACTCACCGATCTCGCGGGGGCGGCTGTGCCCCAAGGGGTCGGCCTCGGAGCAGCTGGTCAACGCTCCGGGCCGGGAGACGAGCGTGCGGTACCGCCCGCCGGGCGCGACCGAATGGCAGGACCTGTCACTCGAGCAGGCGACCGAGATGATCGCCGAGCGGCTGCTGCGGACGCGCGCGGAGACCTGGGAGGACACCGACGGCGAGGGCCGGCCACTGAAGCGCACGCTGGGCATGCATTTCCTCGGCGGCGCCACCCTGGACAGCGAGGAGAACTATCTGATCAAGAAGTTCTTCACCTCGGCCGGCGCGGTCTCGGTCGAGAACCAGGCCCGGATATGACACAGCTCGACCGTCCCCGGTCTGGGGACATCGTTCGGGCGCGGCGGCGCCACCAGCTTCCTCCAGGACCTGCAGAACTCTGACTGCATCCTGATCATGGGCTCCAACATGGCCGAGCAGCATCCGGTCGGCTTCCAGTGGGTGATGGAGGCCAAAGCACGCGGAGCCACGGTCATTCACGTCGATCCGCGCTTCACGCGTACCAGCGCGGTGGCCGATCGCCACGTCCCGATCCGGCCGGGGTCGGACATCGCCTTCGTCGGTGGCCTGATCAACTACATCTTCGAGCACGACGCGTGGTTTCACGACTACGTCGAGCACTACACCAACGCGCCGGCGATCATCCGCGAGGACTTCGTCGACAGTGAGGATGGGGACGGCTTCTTCTCCGGCTGGGACCCCGAGAAGGGGAGCTACGACACCGAGAGCTGGGGGTATGAGGACACCGACTCCGGTGGGGCTGACAGCTCCGGGGAGCAGTCCGCGCAGGGCGGCCACGGGATCGAGCTCGAGAAAGGCGAGCCGCCACGCATCGACCTGACCATGGAGCACGAGCGTTGCGTCCTGCAGATCACCCGCCGCCACTTCGCCCGCTACACCCCCGAACTTGTCGCTGACACATGCGGTTGCACGGTGGACGAGTTCCTTGCCGTCGCCCGGGCACTGTGCGCGAACTCCGGCCGTGAGCGCACCTCGGCGCTCGTCTACGCGGTCGGCTGGACGCAGCACACGGTCGGGGTGCAGAACATCCGGGCCGGGTCGATCCTGCAGATGCTGCTGGGCAACATGGGACGCCCCGGGGGCGGGATCCTCGCCCTGCGCGGTCACGCCAACATCCAGGGTTCGACCGACATCCCCACGCTCTACAACATCCTGCCGGGCTACATCCCGATGCCCCATCCCCAGCAGCACCCCGATCTCGACACCTTCGTGGAGGCGAGCGGCCCGTCAACCGGAGCGTGGGGAGGCATGCGGCGGTATGTGGTGTCAATGCTCAAGGCGTGGTGGGGCGACGCCGCGACCGCCGACAACGATTTCTGCTTTGACCATCTGCCGCGTATCAACGGGGACCACTCCCACTACGCGATGATGATGAAGATGCTTGACGGTGAGGTGCAGGGCATGTTCTGCGTCGGGCAGAATCCGGCCGTCGGATCCGCGAACTCCAAGCTGATGCGGCTTGCCCTGGCCAAGCTCGACTGGCTCGTGGTCCGCGACATGGCGATGATCGAGTCAGCCGAGTTCTGGCGCGACTCCCCCGAGCATGAATCCGGTGAGGTCCGAGCGCAGGACATCGACACCGAGGTGTTCTTCCTGCCCGCCGCGGCCCACACCGAGAAGGAGGGCTGCTTCACCAACACCCAGCGGCTCCTGCAGTGGCGCGAGAAGGCCTGCGAGCCGCCGGGGGACGCCCGCTCCGAGCTGCACTGGATCTATCACCTCGGGCGCCTCGTGCGCGAGAAGCTGGCCGGCTCACAGGAGCCCCGCGACCGCCCGATCCTCGATCTCACCTGGGACTATCCGGTCAGCGGCCCCCACCACGAGCCCGACGCCAACGCCGTGCTGCGCGAGATCGGCGGTCACGACGCCGACGGCCGGGGGCTGGCCAGCTATGACTCGCTGACCGACGACGGCACGACGCCCTGCGGATCCTGGATCCATGCGGGCATCTTCGACGACGGGGTCAACCAGGCGGCCCGCCGCCGTCCCGGGTCCGAGCAGAACTGGATCGCGCCCGAGTGGGGTTGGGCGTGGCCGAAGAACATTCGCACGCTCTACAACCGCGCCTCCGCCGATCCGCAGGGCCGGCCATGGTCTGAGCGCAAGCGGTACCTGTGGTGGGACGCCGACCAGGGACGCTGGACCGGCGTCGGCGACGCGCCGGACTTTCCCGCCGATAAGGCTCCGGACTATCAACCACCGGAGGGCGCCACCGGCCTTGACGCGATCCGCGGCGATACGCCGTTCATGCTCGAACCTGACGGCCGGGCCTGGATGTACGTGCCGGCTGGGCTGGTGGACGGTCCGCTGCCGGTTCACTACGAGCCCCACGAGGGACCGGTGCGCAACCCACTCAGTGATCAGCAGAGCAATCCGACCCGCCAGCGGTTCTCGCGTCCGGCCAATCTCTACAACCCGACCGGGACCGACGAGCGTGTCTTCCCCTACGTGCTGAGCACCTACCGCCTGACCGAGCATCACACCGCCGGCGGCATGTCGCGAACGCTTCCGTTCCTGGCCGAGCTGCAACCCGAGTTCTTCTGCGAGGTCGCGCCGGCGCTCGCCGCACTGCGTGGCCTGGAGCACGGCGGCTGGGCGACGATCGTCACCGCGCGGTCTGCGGTCGAGGCCCGGGTCATGGTCACAGACCGGATCCGGCCGCTGCGCATCCAGGGCCGTGATCTGCATCTGGTCGGAGCGCCGTATCACTGGGGTGGAGCCGGGCTGGCGACGGGTGATTCGGCCAACGACCTGCTGCCGATCGTGCTCGACGCCAACGTCCACATCAACGAGTACAAGGTCACGACGTGTGACATCCGTGCCGGCCGCCGGCCGCGGGGGCCCGAGCGCCTGGAGCTCGTGGCGGACTACCGGCGCCGCGGCGGGGTGACGCAATGAAGCTCGACGTCCAGACCTGGCCCGAGGCGTACGCGGCCGAGGCCAAGCCGCGCAAGGGCTTCTTCACCGACACATCCCTGTGCATCGGCTGCAAGGCCTGCGAGGTGGCGTGCAAGGAGTGGAATCATGTCCCCGCCGAGCAGCACGGCTTCAGCGGCAAGTCCTACGACAACTCGCTGGCGCTCGGCGCCGACCGCTGGCGCCATGTGGCCTTCATCGAGCAGCGGGTTCCCGCCGGTATCGACGAGGGCACGACGCTGGTCGAGGCCGCCGCGCGGGCCGAGGCGATCGAGGCCGGAGCCCCGGTCACCGCGCGGGACGGCATGCGCTGGCTGATGGCCTCCGACGTCTGCAAGCACTGCACTCACGCTGCCTGCCTGGAGGTGTGCCCGACCGGGGCTCTGTTCCGAACCGAGTTCGGCACGGTGGTCATACAGGAGGACGTCTGCAACGGCTGTGGATACTGCATCCCCGCCTGTCCGTTCGGGGTCATCGAACGTCGCCAGGACGACGGTCGGGCCTTCAAGTGCACGCTCTGTTACGACCGCCTCAAGGCCGACCACACACCGGCCTGTGCGCAGGCCTGTCCGACCGAGTCGATCCAGTTCGGCGATCTCGACGTGATGCGCGAGCGTGCCGACGATCGCGTCGCGCAGCTGCGGGAACGTGGGGAGGACCAGGCCCAGCTCTACCTGAGCGACCCCGGCGACGGCATCGGCGGTGGGGGTTCGATCTTCCTGCTGCTCGACGAGCCCGAGGTGTACGGACTGCCGCCCGATCCCGTCGATCCGGTCCGCAGTGTCGGCGAGACCTGGCGCGCGAGTCTCGTCGCCGCGGCCGGCCTGGCGGTCGCGATCGCCGGGGCGGCGTGGGGCGGACGGCGATGAGCACTGATCGCCCTGCCGCCGACGAGACCCCGGTCGGCTACCACGGACAGCCGATCCTCAAGGCGCCGGTCTGGACCTGGGAGATCCCGACCTACTTCTTCTTCGGCGGCATGGCCGGCAGTGCGGTCGGGCTCGCGTACGCAACGCACCTGCGCGGGGATGCTCTGGCCGCGCGGCGGGCGTGGCTGACCGCGCTGGGCGGCTTGTCGATCAGCCCGGTGCTGCTGATCTCCGATCTCGGACGCCCGGCCCGCTTTTTGAAAATGCTGCGGATGTTCAAGGTCACCTCGCCGATGAGCGTCGGGACCTGGGCGGTGTCGGGCACCGCCGCGGCCACCGGACTGGCCGCTCTGGACGCCGTCGGCCTCACTCCCGGCCCGATCTCGCGCGCCGTGGTCAGCCGGGCCGCGGTCGTGGCCCGCCCCACGGCCGCGCTCGGCGGGCTGTCGGTGGCCACCTACACGGCCGCCCTACTGGTCAACACCTCGGTGCCGGCCTGGCACGAGGCGAGGTGGACGCTGCCGATGGTGTTCGCCTCCGGCGCCGCGCTCAGCGCCGGTGGGGCCTGCGCCGCGTTCACGCCGGCCGCCCACGCAGGACCCGCGCGGCGCCTGGCTCTGATCGGGGCCGTGGCGGAGATGATCACCACCGAGGTCATGCACCGGCGCCTGGGCATGCACGCCGAGACCTACCGCAGCGGTGCGGCCGCGCGCCTGGTTCAGCTGAGTCGCGCGAGCATCGTCGCCGGAGCCGCCCTGCTCGCGCACTCCGGTGCGCGCAACCGGGCCGCCGCGGTTGGGGCCGGCGCGCTGATGTGCGCCGGGGCGATGGCCACCCGCTGGAGCGTGTTCGCGGCCGGCCGGCAGTCGGCGGCGGACCCGCGCTACGTCGTCGAGCCCCAGCGGGCCCGTCTCGCGGCCCGCGCGTAGCGGCGCGCCGGCGCCTGGACTGAGAACGGCCTGCCGGTGTTCAGCGGGTCGGCCGCCGGGGCAGCCACGAGCGTCAGCGCACGCCGATCAGGTCCACGACGAACACCAGCGTCTCGTCGGGCCCGATCACGCCACCCGCGCCCCGCTTGCCATACCCGAGCATCGGGGGAATGGTGATCCGGCGCCGGCCGCCGACCCGCATGCCGGCCACGCCCTGATCCCAGCCGGCGATCACCTGACCGCGGCCGAGGCCGAACTGGAAGGTGTCGCCGCGGTCCCAGGAGGCATCGAACTGACGGCCGGTTGACCAGGACACGCCGACGTAGTGGACCTCCACCACCTGTCCGGAGCGGGCCTCCTCGCCCTCTCCGGTGATCATGTCCTCGAGCTCGAGCTGATAGGAGGGCGCCTGGTCGGCGGGGACCTCGACGGTGGGCTTCTCGCGATCGGCCATGGCGGGCACGGTAGCGAGCGTCGGCACGGAGTGGCGGCCGGGGCACCCCCTAGGGTGAGATCCGACATGCCGGTCGTGCCCGTCGTCCTGTTCGCCGCTGCGCTGCATGCAACTTGGAACGCGGTCGTCAAATCGGTCACCGATCGAGCCCGGCTGGTGGCCCTGATGGGGGTCGCGACCGCCGCCCTGGCGGTACCGCTGGCGGTGCTCGCCGTCGCCCCGGCTCGTGCCGCCTGGGTCGCGGTCGGCGGCTCGATCGCCCTGCATGTCGCGTACAACCTGATGCTGGTCGCGATCTACCGGGCCGGGGACTACAACCAGGTCTATCCCGTCGCTCGGGGGACGGCGCCCCCGGTGGTCGCTGTCGCCTCGGTGGCCTTCGTAGGCGAGGGGCTGAGCCCGACCCAGGTGATCGGGCTGCTGGTGATCAGCGGCGGTCTGCTCGCGCTCGCGCTCGGCCGCCACGGGCGCTCGTCGCGGGCGGTGGGCCTGGCCGTGTTGACCGGGCTGATCATCGCCGGGTACACCGTGATCGACGGGATCGGCGTGCGCCACGCACATTCGGTGCTCGGCTATGCGGGTTGGCTGTTCTGCGGTGAGGGCGCGGCCACGGCGCTGGTCCTGTGGGCGGCCGGTGCGCGCCGCGCGCGCGACGCCGAGACCGGCTTGCGGGCGAGGCCGACCGCAGCTGTCACCGGACACGCCAATCGGAGCCCGGGCCGCGGTGTCGCCCGGCGCGCGGCCGCGGCCGGCGCGCTCTCGCTCGCGGCCTACATGCTCGTGCTGTGGGCACAGGAGCACGGACGTCTGGCGGTGGTCGCCGCACTGCGGGAGACAAGCGTGGTGTTCGCGGCCGTCATCGGCGCCCGCCTCCTCGACGAACGCCTGCCCTCACGCCGGATCGCCGCCAGTGTCCTCGTCGCCGCCGGTGCCGCGGCGCTGGCGCTGCGGTGAGCGCCGACCGCCAAGCGAAAGGGCCGGGATCGCGAGCAGGCTCAGGGCGGCGCACAGCAGCAGCGGAGTGCGGAAGCTCCGCGTCGCCGCACGCTGGACGATCGCGTCGATCCGGGGGCGGAGCACTACGAGCTCAGCCCGCCCGGCCGGGCTCACTCCCACCCCAGCACTCCTGAAGGCTGGCCCGAGGTCGGGCAGCTCGCTCTCCGGCGCCTTGGCGGCGGCGGCAATCAATCCGCCTCCCAGTTTCACCTTCTGTGGAAGGGTCAGGTTGGGCGCCGGGACGATCGCGCTGACAATGGGTGGCGTTGCCCGTTTGGTCGACTGCTTCAGCTGCGAGACGAGGATCGGGGTGAGCAGGACCAGGGCCAGGACCAGGCCACCCTCGCGGGCGGCGACCGTCCGGGCGGCCCGGGCGACCGGCGTGCCGCGGGTCGACAGCGCCACCCTCGTCAGGGCGGGGAAGGCGAGCCCGAGGCCGACGCCGCACACGGCGAGGGTCAACGCCGCAGGTATGAGCTCCCGGTGCGAGATCAGGGCGAGGGCGGCGAGCCCGACGGCAAGCACGAGCGCTCCCACTCGCCCGGTGACCGCCGCCCGCCGTGCCGCCGCCAGCCGCTCGGTCAGCACGGTGGCGATCGGGATCACCGAGAGGATCGCGGCGGCGCCGAGAGGGCTCACCTGCCAGACGTTGATCAGCAGCACCGAGGCGATGAACAGGACCCCGATCAGCCCGGCCGAGATCAGCCCGAGGCCCAGGTTGGCGCTGCCCGGGGAGAGGGCGGAGAAGGTCGCGACCGCGTTCGGACCCGGGTTCGGTGGGTGCGCGGCCGGTGGCTCTGTGTTCCGGGCCGAACCGCCGGAGGAGGAGGCCGGCGCGCTCAGCGCCGTGACGATCGCGAGAGCGGCGATGGGCGCCTGGGCGAGGAAGATCGCCCGCCAGTCAAAGACCTGAGTGAGCAGGCCGCCGGCCGCCGGCCCGATTGCGGCTCCGACGGCGGCTGCCGTGGCCCAGGACCGCAGCGCGCCGTCCGCGTCCCGGACTCCGATCAGTGGCAACGACGAACAGAGCAGCAACGCGCCGCCGGCGCCCTGCAGGCAGCGCCACACGATGAGCATGGTCAGGCTGCCCGCCGCCCCCGAGCCGAGCGATGCGAGCCCGAACACGCCGAGTCCGGCGACCAGGGCGCGGCGTGAGGCGAGCGCGCGGGCGACCGGCAACACCGCAAGCGTGCCGGCGATCAGCGCCAGGTTGTAGGCGGTGATCACCCACGTTACGTGCGAGATCGTCGTGTGCAGGCGCACGACGATCTGGGGCAGCGCGAGCACCGCGACGGATGCGTCAGCGAACGCGAGCGCGATCGCCAGGCGTACAGCAATCCCCGCGCGCACGGGCGCGGGGCGCGAGTTAGGGATCGTGGTCGCGCTCAGGGGTCGGCTCTCCTGCGGGAATGGGGCCGGCACATGCCGTGCCGCCAGCCGCGGAGACTACGCGACGGGGCGGCCGTTCGGTTCAGTCTCGTGACACCGGGTAGCTCAACCCCATGATCCATACCCTGCTCGAAGTCCCCCAGCCCGTCGAGAGCCCGACCCCCATCGTGCCCGATGCGCCGACGGTACCGGTCGCCCCCGATCCGGGTACGCCCGGCAATCCCGCCGATCCGCCGTCCGTCCCCACCCCGGACGAGCCCGCCACCCCGATCAACCCGGATCCCGGGCCGGCTCCTGAACCCGAGACGGCACCCGGCGAGGCCCAGGCGCCCGGCGCCTGAGACCGGAAACGGTGGCGAGCGGTGGGCGCTCGCCGATCGCCACCGGGACACTTGTGCCATCTGCCCACGGTCGCAGGTAGGAGTTGGAGTCGGGCGTGCGGCCGTTCGGCCGGCGCCGCTCCACGGCGGCGAGCACCGCGAACGCCATCTCGCCCAGTGCCCGCAGCGGCTGATGGCGGTTCTGACGCTGTCCGAGGTCGCTCTCGGCCAGCGCCTCGAGGCCGGCGTGGCGCTCTGCGTCGATCAGGAGGGCGATCTCGACCCCGTAGCCGACCGGGAAGGGGATCGCCTCCAGCAACTCGCGGCGGGCGGCAAACTCGCCGGCCAGCGGCTGGGCGAACCCGGCCAGCTTTGGCGCGTGCAGGTTGAGCAGCGGACGCGCCATCAGCTCGGTGACCCGGCCGCCCTCGTCGGGCAGCAACTGGTCGCCTGCGCTCAACGGGCGCGCGAACGCGCCCTTGACCAGCGCCAGCTCAGGGCGGGTGAGCAGTGGACCGATCAGCCCGAGCAGGTGCTCGGGACACGGGTCGGCGGTGTCACCGTCCAGAAAGCAGACGATGTCCCCGTCCGTGACCGACAGCGCTCGCCACATCGCGTCCCCTTTGCCCAGCGCCGGGCCGTACCCAGCCTGGACCGCGTCCTGCTGAAGGATCTCGACACCGGCGCGTGCGACGAGCGCCGCGGTGCCGTCCGCCGAGGCCGCGTCGATCACGACCACCCGGTCCACAAGCCCTGCCCGCCGCAGCGGGCCCACCGTCTCGGTGAGGACACCGCCGACCGTGTCCGCGCACCGCTTGGTGGGAATGATCACGGTGATCTCGGTCCCGGACTTGACCGCGGCAAGGCGCGCCGCATCGAACGCACCGCGGGCAAAGCGGTTGCGCTCGCGCCAGAGCGAAACGGCGAGATCGACGGACAGCCCGCGATCGACCCGACCGCGGGAGCGCGCTGACGTGCTCACACGCACGTCGCCCGCGCGGTGGATCGGCACGCCAGCGGCCCGCAGCCGGGTGGCGAAGGCGGCGTCCTCAAGCACGGCGAGCGGCTCCAGGCCACCGACCTCACGATAGGTGGCTGCGCTCACCCCGATTGACGCGCCCGCGAAGTGGTGGTGCTCGGCGGACGGCTCAGTGACCCGGACGTCTCGCAGCCGGGTGGCGGCGTCACGCTCTCGGCGCTGCAGTACGGCATCGGGCAGCAGCGCCCGCTCGCCGGTGATCAGCTCGATTCGCCCGGCCACCGCGCCCGCACCGGCGCTCAGATGGGCAAGTTGGCGTTCAAGCCAGTCCGGTGCGACCTCGGAATCCGCGTCGGTGGTGGCGATCAGGGCGTCACGGCGACCGTCGGCGAGCAGGTCAGCGGCGGCGCGTTCCATGCCCAGACGGCGGGCAGGACCGGGACCGTGACCCGGACCCTCAAGCAGGACGAGATCCAGTCCGAGCGCGTCCCCGGCGGTCCGGGCGCGCTGAGCCGTGGCGTCGGCGCAGCCGTCGGGCACGACGATGACCCGGAAGGCATCGCGCCCGATCGTCTGAGCCGCGAGCGCGCCCAGGCAGGCCGCGATCCGGCCCGCCTCGTCACGCGCGGGGACGACGACGATTGCCCTCAGTGCCATGACGCACCGGCTGCGATCAGATCCTGGCCCCGTGTGTAGGCGTCATCCCGCCGATGGGCGAGCACGCCGACAACGCGGTCTGCGCGGCGGTACCAGGCGGCAAAGGCCCCGTCGCCGGACGGGTCAAAACGGACCTCGTCGAACTCTCCGCCCCAGCCGGCGAACTTGAGCGTGTGACCGGCGATCTCAGACCAGAAGCCGGGCACGTCTGCCCACTGCGCTGTGCTTCCGGCCGCGACCCGTCCGGCCACGTCACCCTGCGCGATCGCGTCGCCCCAGTGCTCGATGTGCACACGCCGGCCGGCGGTCGCGTTGACGGCAAGCGCGACGTCCCCGGCGGCGAACACGTCCGGCAGCCCGGTGGCCATCTGCGCGTCGGCGGGGATCGCACCCGCCTCGAGCTCCACACCGGCCAGCGCGGCGAGCTCGGCGCGCGGGGCCACGCCGGTGGCCATCACCACGACGTCGCCGGTCGTCTCGCCGGCTGAGGTCTGGACCGCGAGCCGCTCCCCCTCGCGCCGGATGGCCTCAACCTCGGCGCCGAGCGTGAGCTCGACGCCGGCCTGGGTCAGCCAGGCTTGCAGGCGGGACGCGGCGTCGGGCCCGAGCCGCTCGGTGTTGGGCGCCGCCTCCTGGGAGCAGAGGCGGACCGGGTGGCCGATGGCACGCAGCGAGGCGGCGATCTCACAGCCGATGAACCCCGAGCCGATCACCACCACCTCACCACCACCGGCCAGCCGGGAGCGCAGCTCGCGCATGTCCTCGAGCGAGCGCAGCGTGCGCACGGCGGCATCCTCGGCGCCGGGCACAGGCAGCCGCGCGGGTTCGGCCCCGGTGGCGATCAGACACCGCGCATAGCTCAGCTCGCGCCCACCGGACAGCAGCACCGAATGCGCGCCGGGGTCCAGTGACACGGCCCGGGCGGCGATCAGCTCGACGGCCGCACCGGCCAGCCGGCGTTCGGACTCCAGGGCAATCTCCGTCTCGGCGATCTCACCGCGCAGGAGCTCCTTAGACAGCGCCGGGCGCCGGTAGGGCATCCGACGCTCGTCACAGATCAGCGCAACGCGCCCCTGACCGCCGGCGGCGCGGTATCCGCGTGCCGCGGCCAGCGCGGCGGGCCCGCCGCCGATGATCAGGAACTGATAAGCGCCTGCGGAGCTCATCGGCGAGTGAACACGTCAAGCAGATACTCGCCGGTCGGATGCTCGGCGGTCAGCGACAGCCAGCTGCACTCCCGCAGCCGACCGTGGACCTGGGCGGCGCTATGCGGACGCTCGGGCCCCTCCGGACGCCAGTGCACGGCGACGAGCCGGCCACGGGGGGTGAGACAATGCTCCAGGCGCGCCAGCGTCTCGGCGAGCTGCGGATCGGGGACGTAGTAGAGGATCTCCGAAGCCACGATGAGCTCGAACGGCCCGCTGGGGAGGTCGGCCGGAATCGCGCCGAGCCGGACATCGACTCGGTCGGCCAGCTCGACCTCGGTGAGATGGTTCCGCGCGGCCGTGACGGCGGTCGGCGCGCCATCCAGGGACACGAGCGCGTCGCAGCGGGGCGCGAGCAGACCCGTGAAGATCCCGATCGAGCCGCCAAGCTCCAGAGCGGCGGTGAACGGCCCGGGTCCGCACGCGGCCAAGGTCGCGCGGTACTTCTCGCGCTCGTAGGTGGAGCTGCGGTAGCCCCAGGGGTCGCTCCGCGCGCGGTAGAGCGCCTCAAAGCCCTGAGCGTCCATCAACGTCATGGCCGGTGGCCCGCGATGGCCGCCTCGCCGGCCCGCGCGAGCATCGGGTCGAGCCGATGCTGGAGCAGGAAGACCTCGAGGTCGCGGCGGGCACGGTCCAAGGTGCCGCCCCGCGCGAAGGGGCGCGAGCCGCAGGCCCGTGCGGCCTCGTCGAGCAGGGTGCGGCACGCATCGGCGATCGCCACCCGACCGTGCAGGGCGACAGCGGGCAGCTCAGCAACCCGGTCGTCCATGGCGAGCGCGGCAGCTCCAAGCCACACCGAGATGGTGTGTTGAGCGGCGAGGATCCTGCCGGCGGCGAGCCCTTCGAGCGGCCCAGTGGCCGGGCGGCTCCCGAGCTCGCTGAGAGCGCCGGCGACCGCGCTGTCGGCCATACCAGCCCACGAGGCCGACGTGCGCAGCGCGTCACGCGCGAACCAGGGCTGCGTTGATATCGCACCCGGCGGGCCCAGCAGCTCGAGGACGGGGAGGTCCACGAAGACGACCCGGTGCGAGACCGAGGCGCGCAGCCCGTGGGAGCGATACCACGTGGGGTCGATGCGGACACGTTCGGGATCGGTGAGGTCGACCCACGCCGACAGCGGCGCTCCGCCCGCGGGCGAGCGTGCGAGCACGAGCGCGCGATGCAGACCCCCGGCCCCCGAGCAGAAGGTCTTGACGCCGCGCAGGACGGGACCGGCAGGAGTCTCGATCACCGCGGCGGGGTCGCCCTCGCCCGGACCGGGGTCACCACCCCAGACCCCGCCGAGCAGCTCGCCGGCGGCAATGCGCGGCAATTCGCGCTCGTGCAGCGGCACCGATCCCTGCACGGTGAGCCGTTCGACCGCGTTGAGATGCCCGTCGTAGATCCGTCCCACCGAGCCGTCTGCCGCGGCGACCGCGCGGACGAGCGCGAGCTCGCGAGCCGCGGGCGGGCGCTCGCGCCCGGTCCGCGCGGTCCATCCGAGCAGACCGGCGTCGGCCAGGTCAGCAAATGCGTCGGCCGGGAAGGGCGCCTCGGCGACTTCGTCGCGCGCCCGGGCTCCGGCGGCGATGCGCTCCAAGGCGAGCGCGATCAGGCGCTCTCGCGGAGCGCGCGGCTCAGACCCAGTGTGCTGACGGTGGTCGGTGACGGTCACAGGGCCTCGAGCGTCAGGCCGGACTGACGCGCGTAGCTGAGGAGTTGCTCGGCGTAACGCACGGTCTCGGAGGTATCGGTCCGGCGCGCCCCGGGACCGAGGCCGTCGTGGGCGAGGATGACCGCGCCCGGGCACAGACCGGGGCGGGTCGCCGCGATCATCGCCTCGGCGCCGTCACCGCGCCAGTCATGGGTGTCCACGTCCCAGCCGACGATCCGCAGACCGCGCTCCTCGGCGATCGCCTGGCTGAACGGAGCCAGATCGCCCCACGGGGTGCGCCACAGCACCGGGTGCGCCCCGAGGGCGCAGAGCGCGGTCAGGGCACGGTCGGTGTCGCGGCGGATCGCGGCGGCATCACATTCGGAGTGCCGCACGTGCGCCACACAGTGGACACCCACGGTGTGACCCTCGCGGACCATCCGGGCGATCAGCTCCGGCTGGGCGGCGGCCCGCTCGGCCATCGGGAAGAAGGTCGCGTGTGCCCGGTGTGAGGCGAACAGGTCGAGCAGGGCCGGCGTCGTCTCAGCGTCCGGGCCGTCGTCGAGCGTGAGCGCAAGGGTCGACATCTCATGCGGTGAGCTACCCGTCCTTGCGCCCGCCACACTCGCATGTGAGAACTCCGCTCGGCCGGGTACGTCCTGGACATGGGGATCGCCATCCTTGACATCGACGGAACCCTCGTCGACACCAACTACCACCATGCTGTGGCCTGGTTCCGCGCCCTGCAGCGGTTCGACATCACCGTGCCGATCTGGCTGATCCACCGCCATCTCGGAATGGGGGGTGATCAGATCGTCTCGGCAATCTGCGGCGAGGAGACGGAAGCCGCCCGCGGCGACGCGATCCGCGCGGCCGAGGGCGAGGAGTACGCGAAGCTGATCGGCGAGGTGAGAGCGGTCCGCCGGGCGCGCGAGCTGATCGCCACCCTGATCGAGGCCGGCCATCGCGTCGTGCTCGCCAGCTCGGCCAAGGCCGAGGAGGTCGAGTACTACGTCGATCTGCTGGAGGCCCGCGAGCTCGTCACCGCCTGGACGACCTCAGCCGACGTCGAGCAGACCAAGCCCGCACCGGACCTCGTGCACGCCGCACTGGACCGCTCCGGGGCGCCCGACGAGCTCCCGGTGGTCATGGTCGGCGACACTCCATGGGACATCGAGGCCGCGCAGGCCGCGGGGGTCTCAACCCTCGCGGTCGTCACCGGCGGCTTCAGCGCTCAGGAGCTGCGCGAGGCCGGCGCCTGGGCCGTATACGAGTCAGTCGCCGAGCTTGAGGAGCGTCTCGATGAGACACCGCTCGGGGCCTCCGCCGCCGGCTGAGCGGCCGGGGCCCACCACAGGCCGGGCGGGCTACCGGTCCCGGCGACTGCTGTCGCCGCGCTTGCCGCCGCGCGGTGACTGGCGCTTGCGAACCGGGCCTCGCCAGCGTCCCTGCGGCTGGGTTCGGATCGCCCAGCCGAACTTGGTCAGCACGAACGCAAGCACCGCCACCACGAGCACCACACCGATGATCCACGCTGCCGTCATCCCTCACCCTCCTGGTCGCCTGGCCTGACACTGCCCGGGAACGAGTGGGTTCAAGCGCGGCGGCGGGGACCGACGTCGGCGCCGGCGCAGCCGGCCGCGATCGCGGCTTACCGCCCCGGGAGAGGGGTAGCCACCCTGCGGGGACCCGAAGACACGACGAGATTGGAGTCACATGCCCGAATCACTGACCGGAAAGACGATCGCGATCATCGCCACGAGCGGCGTTGAGCAGGTCGAGTTGACCGAGCCGCGCGCCGCGGTCGAGCAGGCCGGCGCCACCGTCGAGCTGCTCTCGCTGGAGACCGGCGAGATCCAGGCCATGAACAGCGACATCGAGCCCGCCGATACATTCGCGATCGACAAGCGCGTGGCCGACGCCTCGCCGGCGGACTACGACGGGCTGATCCTGCCCGGCGGGACCGTCAACGCCGACAAGCTGCGCGCCAGCGACGACGTCGTCGGGTTCGTCACCGAGTACTTCGCGACCGGCAAGCCCGTCGGGGTGATCTGCCACGGACCCTGGACGCTTGTCGAGGCCGATCTCGTTCGCGGGCGCACGCTCACCTCGTTCCCGAGCCTGAAGACCGACATCCGCAACGCGGGTGGCGAGTGGGTCGACGAGGAGGTCGTGGTGGACCAGGGCCTGGTCACGTCCCGCAATCCCGACGACCTGCCCGCATTCTGCGCAAAGATCGTCGAGGAATTCGCCGAGGGCGAGCATCAGGTCGCTCCGGCCGGCGCGACCGCGTAGCCGGGCACATGGCTCAGTTCGGATACACCATGATGTGCGAGCAGGCCGCCCCGGACCAGCTCGTACGTGACGTCGTCCGCGCCGAACAGGCGGGCTTTGATTTCTCGGTGACGAGCGATCACTTCCAACCCTGGCTGAGCGAGCAGGGTCACTCGGGCTACGCCTGGGCGATTCTCGGAGCCGCCGCCCAGGCGACCGAGCGAATTGGGCTGATGACCTATGTCACCTGTCCGACGCTGCGCTATCACCCGGCGATCGTGGCCCAGAAGGCCGCCACGATTCAAATCCTCTCGGGTAACCGGTTCCGGCTCGGCCTCGGGGCCGGGGAGAACCTCAACGAGCACGTGGTCGGGCACGGCTGGCCGGCGGTGGGCGTGCGCCACGAGATGCTCAGCGAGGCAGTCGACATCATTGCGGCGCTGTTCGACGACGACCCGCGGGTCAACTATCGCGGTCGTCACTTCGAGGTCGAGCAGGCGCAGCTCTGGGACCGGCCGACCGCACGGGTTCCGATCGGCATCGCCGTCTCCGGCAAGAGCTCGTGTGACCTGGCCGGCCACAAAGCCGACCTGATGGTCGCCGTCGAGCCCAGGGCCGAGCTGGGCGAGATGTTCGACGCCGCCGGCGGCCGGGGGAAGCCGCGGGTCGGGCAGATCGCGCTCGCCTACGACCGCGATCGTGACACGGCGGTCCAGCGCGCCCATGAGCAGTTTCGCTGGTTCGGGCTGGGCTGGAAGGTCAACGCGGATCTGCCCAACCCGGAGTCGTTCGACGCCGCGACCGCCTTTGTCCGTCCCGAGGACGTCGGCGCGCAGCTCGGCTGCGGCCCCGACGTCGAGGAGCACGTGGAGAAGATCCGCCCGTTTCTGGACGCGAACTTCGACGAGATCGCGCTCGTGCAGATCGGGGCCGACGCACAGGAGGCGTTCATCGGCTGGGCGCAGGAGAAGCTGCTGCCCGCGCTGCGCTCGCTGTAGCGCGCTGCCGCTCAGGCGACGGCGCGCCGGATCTCCCGTGCGACCGCGGTCGCGCCGCGGGCACCGAGCGTGATCGTGTAGTGATTGACCCCGGCCACCGGCACCACCCGACGGTGCACGGGGTCGGCGTCGGCCCACGCCTGCACGATCGAGAGCGGCTGCATCGGGTGCGGGTCATCGACGATGCCGCGCTCTGCGCAGATCAGAGCGGCCGGGCCGGCCACGGCGCGAGCCCCCGGGACCGTGAACAGATCGCTGCCGTCCGGCCGGACGACGTCGGGGTTGACGCGCGAGCGCATCTGCGGCGGGGTGCCGTCCAGGTCATGGTCGGCGTAGCGCGCGAGGTCCTCCGCGGTGACATCGCCGGCGGCGAACGCAGGATGCTCACCCCACCACGCGCGGTAGGCCTCGCGGTCGGCAAAGGTCATGCGCAGCCGGGCCAGGGTTGGCCCGAGAAACGCCTCCAGGAACACCTCGGGGTCCGCGCCTTCGGAGCCGGGCACGGTCAGGCCACCGTCCACGAGGACCAACCCCGCCACCCGCTCGGGGTGCGCGGTCGCCAACGCGGCGGCGATGTAAGCGCCGAGCGAGTGGCCGACGACGAGCGCCCGGGGGAGCCCCAGCGCGTCGAGCACCGCGAGCATGTCGCGTACATGGGCATCGATGCCGAACGGTCCGGGCAGCTCGCTGCTGTCCCCCCGGCCCCGAAGATCGACCGCGGCGAGGCCGACGGCGGCGCCAAGCGCCCGGCTGACCGGGACCCAGGCCTGCGAGTTGGCGGTGATCCCGTGGATTGCGAGGGCGAGCGGCTGGGCGCGCCCGAGGCGGCGCACCGCCAGCTCGCCGCCCTCCACGAGGACCGAGACCGGTTCGCCCAGCGGCGCCCGCCGCTCAGTCACCGCCGGCTGTCTCCGCGCCCGCCTCGGCCGGACGCTCCCCCCAGGTCGTCCACGGTCGGGTCAGCGCCAGCCAGGCGATGCCGAGCACGAGCAGGGTCACGCACAGGATCCAGCCCAGAGGGGTGGTCTTGATGCCGATGTACTTCAGACCCGAGGCGTAAATCACGAACGCGATCGCCGGCCGGATGTAGCGGTCCGGGACGCTTGACGAGAGCATCGAGCCGACGAGGACGGCGGGAACACTGCCGATCACGAGGGACCCGGTCACCGACAGCTCGACGTGGCCGAACAGCAGCGAGCCGACCGCCGCGGCCAGCGTGAGCGGCACGGCCTGCGTGAGGTCGGTGCCGACCAGCTGGTTGGCGCCGATCATCGGGTACACGAACAGCAGCCCGACGATCATCAGCGATCCCGAGCCGACCGAGGTGAGGCCGACGACGATGCCGCCGATCACCCCAAGCGCAAGCGTCAGGGCGGGCCGCGGCGCGAGCTCGCGCACGAACGCGGTGCGGCCCCCGGGGCCGCGGCGCCGGTCCAACACGTAGCGCAGCACCATCGCGGCCGCGCCGACGAGCAGGGCCGCGCCGAGGTAGAGCTGGATGTTCTTCTCGGCGGTTTTGGCGTGTCCGAGCAGGTGCAGCAGGTAGCTGCCCACAAACGCGGCCGGCACCGAACCGATCACCATCCACTTGACGAGCTTGTAGTTGACGGTGCCCGCACGCATGTGGACAGCGGCGCCGAACGGGCGCATCAGCACCGCGGCGACCAGATCCGAGGAGATCGCCGTCGAGGGCTTGACGCCGAACAGCAGGATCAGCATCGGCGTCATCAGCGCGCCGCCGCCGGCGCCGGTCATGCCGACGAGCAGGCCGATGATCGCCGAGCCGAGGACGATGTAGGGATCGATGTGCACGCGGCCGCTGGGACGTGATCAGGCGAAACGACGGTTCAGATCAGGCGATACGGGGGTTGGCCCCCGGGCGAGCTGAGCTCGGGGGCTCGCCGGAGAGTAGCCATCCCTCCGGCACTGATCGCACCTCGCCGCGACGGCTGAGGTCAGACAGCGCGCTGGTCACGGTTGGGCGCCGCGCGGCGACGAGGTCGGAGAGGACCGCGTGGGTGAGCCGCAGCGGGATCAGGACGCCGTCGCTTCGCACCCGGCCCCAGCGACTGGCCAGGTGCCAGAAGAGCATGTGCAAGCGCACGTCGACCCGGGCCTGGTGGACGATCGCCATGTTGACGGCGAGCTGGCGAGAGCGCTCGACGGCGCGCCGGAACAGGCGCCCGGCCAGCGGCGGGAACTCGGCCAGCTGACGAATGAACTGCTCGTCGAGCACGGCAAGCCGAGCGGTCTTGAGCACAAGCCAGTCGTTGGTCGTGTTGAGCGTCGACTCACCGGGGCGGTAGGGCGGACGCAGAACGTCACCCTCGCCGAGCAGCTCGGCGCCGAAGCGGCGGTCGATCCCGACCCGATGCAGCATCACACCGTCGAGAACCAGCAACCCGAGGCCATCGTCCATCGCGGCCACCCGACGGTTGCGCCAGGGCCCGGCCCCGACCCGGATCTCCTGCACGATCACGGTCTCCAGCGCGATCGCCCGCATGGCCGGCTCGAGGGCCTCGGCGAGGTCGGGATCCTCCTGAAGCAGGTAGCAGACGCTGGGGGAGGGGACCGGCAGGGCAGCCATTTCAGCCACTCTGCCAGAGCGTCGCAGCGATCATGTCGGCGGGGGCTCGATCACCGCGATGAGGTCGCTGGCCACGGCCCGGAGGATGGCCGCGGTCACGTGTTCGCGATCGACGCCGCGGGCGTCGGCGTGTGCGAGCGCGGTGCGCGCGACCGCCTCAGCCTCGCGCATCACGGTCTCTGGCCAGGGCCGGTCCGACTCCGCCAGCCAGCGCAGCGCCCCGGACATGACGGTGATCTCGCGGATCAGATCCTGGTTGGGCAGCGTGTCGGCGCCGGCCCGCGGGGTGACAGAGCGGATCAGGCTGATGACGGCGTTGGCCAGCAGATCCAGCTGGGCGGTGCGCCGGTTCTCCGCGTCCACGGCTCGCCGCTGGGTGAAGCGGCGCGGCGCCACGCGGACGTTGAGCCGCGCCGTCGCGCGGGCCCGGGCCAGGGCACTCAAGCTCTGGTGAATCTCATGTCCGGCCGCGAGGGTCCAGTCAGGTTCGGGCAGCCCTCCGGCCTGCAGCCGGGCGGCGACCTCGCCGAGCCGCCGCGCCAGGATCTCGAGCACCCGGCGCTCGGCCGCACGCAGCAACGTCAGGGGCCGCGCCGGGAAGACCAGCACGCCGATCAGGTACGCGGTCGCGCCTCCGATGATCGCGTCCAGCCCCCGCTCGGCTCCGGTCCCGTGACGGTGCAGCGTGACGACCAGCACGGCCGAGGCGGCGGCCTGGTTGGGAAACATCATGCCGTCGCCGAAGAAACCGACGCCGGCCGCGAGCGCGACGGCCATGGTGATCAGCACGGTCGCTCCGAGTGCCAGGGTGCTGTCCCCGAAGGGTCCGTGCAGAACCTCGGCAATGGCGATCCCGAGCAGCACACCGACCACCATCTGGGCGATCCGGCGGCTGCGCTGGATCGGGCTCGTGCTCAGCGAGATCGCGGCTGCGATCGGGGCGAAGAAGGGCTGGGGATGGCCGAGCAGACCGTGGGCGACGTACCAGGCCAGCGCGGCGGCGAGCGCACTCTGGGCGACCGGCCAGAGCGCGTCGAGCACCCGGCGGCGCGCGTCGCCGCCGGCGCGCACGACGAGCGCCGGCTCGCGGGGCTGGCTCGGATCCCGGCGGCCAGGACGGGGCGGACGGTCGCGCGACGCCACGGGACAGGCGCCGTCAGCGCGAGGCGGTGGCGCCGGCCGTGGGGGCCGCGCTCGAGGTGAGGCCCGGCGAGTGCCTCGGCGATCTGCGTCGGACGCTCGAGTGGGCCCATGTGTCCGGTCGCTTCGAGCACGACCAGACCGGCGGGTACGGGCAGCGAGTCCGCAATGCGGCGCGCCTGCGCGGGTGGCGTGAGCCGGTCGCGGTCACCGCAGACCACGAGCGTGGGCACCGTCAGTTGCGCGACCGCCTCCCATAGATTCATGTCGGTCAGCGCGATTCCGGCCGCGGCGCGCGCCGCGGGCGCGCACTCGATCAACATCCGCTCATAGAACGCGACCATCCCCGCGGTCGCCGTCGGCCCGAACGCGGCGTGGCGGACGACGGCCTGCTGGAGGGGAGTCGAGAAGGGCGGGACCCGCAGCCCCGAGCCCATCAGGAGCCGGCTCAGCGCTGGGTGCTCAAAGCGTTTGGCCAGCTCCCCGAGCAGGAGATGGCCGGTCACGAGATCACCGAGAGCGGTGTTGATCAGCGCCGCCGCGTGCACGCGCCGGGTGACGTCGTGGCGATCGGCCCAGGCCGCGATCGACATTCCACCGAGCGAGTGACCGGCGACCACGCCCCGCTCCCCATCCGGGAGCGCGGCGGCGAGCACGGCCTCGACGTCATCGCCGAAGCGTTCCAGCGAGTAATCCCCGTCGACCGCGTCGGCACTCGCTCCGTGTCCGCGCAGGTCATACGCCACCGGCTGCAGTCCGGCGTCGACGAGGCGGCGGATCACCGGTCCCCAGAGGTTCAGGCGCTCGGTCCAACCGTGGGCGAGGACCACCACCGTTCCGGCCTCGGGTCCAAACCGCTCGACGTTGAGCCGTGTGCCGTCGGCCGAGGTCACGGTGAGCGGTCGTCCCCCCAGGGGCGCGCTGAGCGCCACGTAGTCGCCGTCGCGCTCGAGACGGCCGAGATGGCGCCGCTGGACCTCGAGGCCGGCCAGCGCGCCGACGGCGGCCGCGGCGAGCGCGAGGGCGCGGCGGGAGGGGTGAGGGGCCATCCCGGGCAACCCTAGTGGACCGATCCACAATCGCCGCGCCCGCTGCGCATAGGATTGCGCCGTGCGAATCGGCATGCTCACGGGAGGCGGCGACTGCCCCGGCCTCAACGCGGTGATCCGGGCGGTCGTCCGTAAGGGCATCATTGCCCATGGCGATCAGTTCGTCGGCTTCCACGACGGCTGGCGTGGCGTGCTCGACGATGTCGCCGACGAGCTGACCGTTGACTCGACGCGGGGGATCCTGACCCGCGGCGGCACGATCCTGGGCAGCTCGCGCACCAACCCGCGCAAGCGAGACGACGGAACCGCCCTGGTGCGCGCGACCTTGCAGCGCCACGAACTCGACGGCCTGATCGTGATCGGCGGCGACGACACGCTCGGGGCCGCCCATCAGCTCCAGCAGGCCGGCGTCAACGTGATCGGCGTGCCCAAGACGATCGACAATGACCTCGGGGCGACCGACCAGACCTTCGGCTTCGACACCGCGCTGCAGATCGCCACCGACGCGATCGACCGGCTGCACACCACCGCGGAGAGCCACGATCGCATCCTCGTGGTGGAGGTGATGGGCCGCAGCGCCGGTTGGATCGCCTTGCACTCCGGGCTGGCCGGCGGCGCCGACGTGATCCTGATCCCCGAGATCCCGTTCGACATTGACGAGGTCTGCAGCCTGATCGGCCGCCGGCACGGTCGCGGCCGCCATTACTCGATCGTCGTCGTCGCCGAGGGTGCGCAGCCCAAGGAGGGGACGATGAGCGTCACCGCCGGGGAGAAGGACGAGTTCGGCCACCCCCGGCTGGGCGGAATCGGGCACCAGCTCGAACGGGAGATCGAGTCGCGAACCCGGTTTGAGACCCGGGCCACGGTGCTCGGCCACGTCCAGCGCGGAGGAACCCCGACCGCGTTTGACCGCGTCCTCGCGACCCGCCTCGGCCTGGCCGCAGTCGACGCGGCACACAACGGAAGCTGGGGTGCGATGACCGCCCTGCACGCGACCGAGGTCACGCTGGTTCCCCTGGCCGAGGCGGTGGCCAAGGTTCGCCGCGTCCCGGTCGGGGAATACGAACGCTACGGGGTGTTGTTCGGCTGAGCCGACAGCCGCCTCCACCGTGCCCGAACGCCCGAGATCCGACGAGGAGATCCGACTATGCTGAGCCTCTTGGCCTCTTTTCACCGCTCCACACGCCGATGAGCGCGATCGGCGACACCAACGAGCTCGACGAGCTGTGCATCAACACGATCCGCACGCTCTCGATCGACGCCGTCCAGAAGGCCAACTCCGGTCATCCGGGTGCGCCGATGGGCCTCGCCCCGCTGGCCTACACGCTCTACACGCGCGTCATGCGCCACAACCCGTCGGACCCGGACTGGATCGACCGCGACCGCTTCGTGCTCTCGGCCGGTCACGCCTCCATGCTGCTGTACTCGATGCTGTACCTGACCGGGTATCCGCTCACCCTGGAGGACATCAAGAACTTCCGTCAGGTCGGTTCGCCCACCGCCGGTCACCCCGAACGCAAGTACAGCCCCGGGATCGAGGCCACCACCGGCCCGCTCGGGCAGGGAATCTCGATGGCGGTCGGGCTGGCGCTGGCCGAGCACATGCTCGCCGCGCGTTACAACCGCGACGGCCACGACATCGTCAGCCACTACACGTTCACGATCGCGTCGGACGGGGACATGGAGGAGGGGATCGCCTCGGAAGCCTCCTCGTTCGCGGGTCACCTCGGCCTCGGCAAGCTGGTCGCCTTCTATGACGACAACAAGATCCAGCTCGCGGGCCCGACCTCGGACTCATTCTCCGAGGACGTGGCCAAGCGCTATGAGGCCTACGGGTGGCACGTCGAGAACGTCGGCGAGGATCTCTCGCCCGATCGCCTCGAGCGGGCCACGCGCGACGCGATGGCCATCGAGGACCGGCCCTCGCTGATCCTGGTGCGCTCCCACATCGGGTACGGCTCCCCCCATAAGCAGGACAGCTTCAAGGCCCATGGCTCGCCGCTCGGCGAGGACGAGGTCCGGCTGAGCAAGGAGGCCTACGGCTGGGACCCCGACAAGCACTTCTACGTCCCCGACGAGGCCCTCGCTCACTTCCGCGAGTGCTGCACGCGTGGACCCGAGGTCGAGTCGGAGTGGCAGACGCGGTTTGACGCCTACCGCGCATCCTTCCCCGCCGCGGCGGCCGAGCTCGAGATGATCGACGCGTCGGAGATGCCCGAGGGCTGGGAGGCGGACCTTCCGCGCTTTGATCGGACCGACGATCCGGTCGCGACCCGCAAAGCCTCCGGCGCGGTGATCCAATGGGCGGCCAAGGCGGTTCCGCATCTGGTCGGCGGATCGGCCGACCTTGCCTCCTCCACCAATACCGACATCGAGGACGGCGGGACCATCCAGACCGGCAGCTTCGCCGGACGCAACATCAACTTCGGCGTCCGCGAGCACGCGATGGGAGCGATCGTCAACGGGCTGGGACTGCACGGGTTCAGGGCCTTCGGTGCCACGTTTCTCACCTTCTCTGACTACATGCGCGGCGCGATCCGCCTGTCGGCGCTGATGAAGCTCCCATCGATCTGGGTCTACACGCATGACTCGATCGGCCTTGGCGAGGATGGGCCGACCCACCAGCCGGTCGAGCACCTGGCGGCCCTGCGAGCCGTCCCGCGTCTGAACGTCGTCCGCCCCGCGGACGCCAACGAGACCGCGCTCGGCTGGCGCTTTGCTCTGCGGAGCACCCAGAACCCGACCGCGTTTGCGCTCTCGCGCCAGAATCTGCCGGTCCTCGATCCCGACGTCGTCCCCGACGACGCGATCGAGCGCGGCGCCTACGTGCTGCGCGATCCCGAAGGCGGGGATCCCGAGCTGATCCTGATCGGGACCGGCTCGGAGGTGTCACTGTGCATCGAGGCGGCCGACGCGCTGGACGGCGTCCGCGTGCGGGTCGTCAGCATGCCCTGCATGGACACCTTCACCCACACCGATGAGGCGTATCAGGAGCAGGTCCTGCCGGCCGCGTGTCGGGCCCGGGTGGCCGTCGAGGCGGCCAGCCCGCTGGGCTGGGACCGGTGGATCGGGCGCGACGGTGTGTTCGTCGGTATGGAGACGTTTGGCGAGTCCGGGCCCGCCCCCGAGGTCTACGCGCACTTCGGGATCACGGCCGAGCGCGTCGCCGAGCTCGGCCGTGCCGCCGTCAAGCGAGCCAAGGAGGCCTAGGAGCCCATGAGCACGACCGAGACCAACGTCAACCCCAGGCTGCGGGCGCTGACCGAAGCGGGGACCAGCCCCTGGCTGGACCTGCTGCGGCGGTCGCTGGTGCAGAAGGGCGAGCTGGCGCGGATGGTCGCTGAGGACTCGCTCAAGGGGGTGACCTCGAACCCATCGATTTTCGAGAAGGCGATCGTCGGCTCTGACGACTATGCGGACGAGATCGCGGCGATGGCGCGCGAGTCCCTCAGTGCGCAGGAGATGTACGAGCGGATCGCGATCAAGGACGTGCAGATGGCCTGTGACGTCCTGCGCCCCGTCTGGGACGAGACGCATGGCGTCGATGGCTTCGTCTCCCTCGAGGTCGCTCCGGACATCGCCCATGACGAGCAGAAGTCGCTCGACGGGGCCCGCGACTTCTGGAAGCGCGTGAGCCGGCCCAACGTGATGATCAAGATCCCCGGCACGCCAGAGGGGGTCGGCGCGATCGAGCAGGCCATCTACGAGGGCATCAACATCAACGTCACGCTGCTGTTCTCGGTGGAGGCCTACGAGAGGGTCGCCGAGGCCTACCTCAATGGTCTCGAACGCCGCCTCAACGAGGACAAGCCGTTGGCCGTCGCGTCAGTGGCGAGTTTCTTCGTCTCGCGGATCGACACCGCGGCCGACAAGCAGCTCGAGGTCGCCGGTCACAAGGGCCTGATGGGCACGACCGCGATCGCCAATGCGCGGCGTGCCTACCAGAGCTTCGAACGGCTCTTCTCCGGTTCGCGTTGGGACGCCCTGCGTCATGCCGGCGCGCATCCCCAGCGGCCCCTCTGGGCATCGACCGGGGTCAAGAACCCTGACTATGCCGACACGCTGTACGTCGATGAGCTGGTGGGCGCCCACACGGTCAACACGATGCCGCTCGACACGCTGATGGCCGTCGCCGACCACGGCAAGGTCTCGGGTCCGACCGCCCAGCGCAACCCGCAGGAGGCCCTCGATGCGCTGGCCGAGGCCGGGGTCGACCTCGGAGCGATCACCGATCAGCTGCTGATCGACGGTGTGGGGCAGTTCGAGGAGGCGATGAACCGTCTGCTGGCCGGGATCGAGGAGCGCCGTCAGGGCGTGATCACCGGCCGGCCCCCGACGATCGAATCCCGGCTGCCGGGCGAGCTCGCCGACGCCGTCGCCGCTCGGGTCAGCGCCGCCACCGAGCAGGACGTCGCCCGGCGGATCTGGAACAAGGACCCATCGCTGTGGGGCGGGACGCGCGACACGCCGGAGATCAGCGACCGGCTCGGTTGGTTGAGCGTGTCGGCGACGATGCTCGAGCACATCGGCGCGCTGCACGAGCTCGTGGCCGAGTGCCGCGAAGCCGGCTATACGGACGCGATCCTGCTCGGGATGGGTGGCTCGTCGCTCGGTCCCGAGGTGCTGCGCCGGTCGTTCGGGGACATTCCCGAGGGACTGCGCCTGCAGGTGCTGGATTCAACGCATCCCGACCAGATCGCCGCCGTGCAGGCGTCGATCGACATCGCCAGGACGCTGTTCGTGGTCTCCTCGAAGTCCGGCGGGACCGTCGAGACGCTCTCGCACTACCACCACTTCCGCCAGTTCGCCGGGCCTGAGCAGTTTGTCGTCGTGACCGACCCGGGGAGCCCGCTCGACACGCTGGCCGAGCGGGACGGGCTGCGGCGCACGTTCCGCAACACGCCCGACATCGGCGGGCGCTACTCGGTCATGTCCTGTTTCGGGATGGTGCCGGCGGCGTTGATGGGTATCAGCGTCGAGGCTCTGCTGCACGGCTGCCAGACCGCCGAGCAGACGTGCGCTCACTACGACTCGACGCAGAGCAACGCCGGCCTGTGGCTGGGGGCGACGCTCGGCGAGCTGGCCCGTCACGGACGCGACAAGCTCACCTTCGTCGTATCACCGCCGATCGAGAGCTTCGGCCTGTGGGTCGAACAGCTGATCGCCGAGTCGACGGGCAAGCAGGGCCGCGGCATGCTGCCCGTCGCCGACGAGCCGCTCGGCACGCCCGAGGAGTACGGCGACGACCGTGTGTTCATTTACCTGCGTGACGCCGACGCCCCGGATTCCGAGCGCGATGGCGCGGTCACCGCGCTCGCCGACGCCGGCCAGCCGACGATCACCGTGGCCACCCACGGTGCGGCCGATCTGGGCCGGATCTTCTTCCTGGCCGAGTTCGCGGTCGCCGTAGCCGGCTGGGTGCTGGAGATCAATCCCTTCGATCAGCCCAACGTGCAGGAGGCCAAGGACGCCACCAAGCGCGTGCTCGCGGCTGGGTCGCTGCCCGAGATCGCCTCGGCCGGCGACGAGCAGCTCGGCGAGCTGCTGTTCGACGCCGGGCCGCCGCACTACGTTGCGGTGATGGGCTACCTCGCCGCCTCGGCTGAGCTCGACGCCGCGATCGCCGAGCTGCGCAGTGCGATCCGGTACAAGACCGGCGCAGCGGTCACCTACGGCTACGGACCACGCTTCCTGCACTCCACCGGCCAGCTGCACAAGGGTGGGCCCCCGACCGGGCGCTTCCTGCAGCTCACCGACGAGCCGCATTCAGACGAGAGCATTCCCGGCTCGGACTACTCGTTCGCGACCCTGATCGGCGCCCAGTCCGCCGGCGACCTGCAGACTCTGCGGGCCCACGAGCTCCCCGCGCAGCGCGTCGTCCTGCAGGGTGACACCGCGGCCGCGGTCCGCGAGCTGGCGCAGCGCATCATGGGGCTGCCGCAGGGAGCGTGAGGGCCGGCTCGCGCCGTTTGACTCAAGAGTCCACGATGTCGGGGAGGTAACTGTGCAGATCGGATTTGTCGGGCTGGGCAAGATGGGCGGCAACATGGTGACCCGCATCCGGCGGGACTCAGATCACGGCGTGGTCGCCTTTGACTTCAGCGCCGATGCGGTCAAGGCGGCCGAGGAGCACGGCGCGTCCGGTGCCGGCTCACTCGAGGATCTCGTCGGTCAGCTCTCCAGCCCGCGGGCGGTGTGGATCATGGTCCCGTCGGGCAAGGCGACCGAGGAGACGATCGACGCACTGCTCGGGATGCTGTCCGAGGGCGACCTGATCGTCGACGGCGGGAACTCCAAGTGGACGGACTCGATCACCCATCAGGCCAAGTGCGCCGAGCAGGGGGTGCACTTCCTTGACGTCGGCACCAGCGGCGGTGTCTGGGGCCTGGAGATCGGCTACTGCATGATGGTCGGCGGCGAGGACGAGGCGGTGGCGGTGCTCACGCCGATCCTGGACATCCTCGCGCCGCACGCACCGCAGGGCGACCAGCATGGGGAGCCGGTGGTGGGCTGGGGTCATATGGGCGGGCCCGGCTCCGGGCACTTCGTCAAGATGGTCCACAACGGGATCGAATACGGGCTCATGCAGGCCTACGCGGAGGGCTTCGCGCTGATGCACAAGTCCGAGTACGGCCTGGACTCCGAGGCGATCGCCAAGCTGTGGAGCCAGGGGTCCGTGATCCGCTCGTGGCTGCTCGAGCTGGCCGCCAAGGCGTTCGAGGTTGACGGCAACGATCTCGCCAACCTCGAGGGCTGGGTCGAGGACTCGGGCGAAGGCCGCTGGACGCTGGACGCCGGGATCGTCCACGACATCCCGATGCCGACGCTGGCCGCGGCGCTGTTCGCGCGCTTCAGTTCGCGTGGGGACGGGGACTACGCCGCCCGGATGACCGCCGCGCTGCGCAATCAGTTCGGCGGCCACGCGGTCAAGACCGCCCCCAAGGTCTGACCCGATGGCGTCGACGCTCAACGCTCCGGACGGCGAGAATCCGCTCGTCGAGGGCCTCGAGCGCCTGCCCGTCCATCCAACCTCGCTGATCATCTTCGGCGCCACCGGGGATCTCGCTCATCGCAAGCTGCTCCCCGCGCTGTACAACCTCGCCCACGAGGGCCAGCTCCCCGAGCGCTTCGAGATGGTGGGGGTGGGCCGCCGTGACCAGGAGCATGAGGACTTCCGCGACGCCGCGCTGGACTCGATCCGGTCCTATTCGCGCCGTACCCCCGACGGGGCGGTGCTCACCGGGCTGGTCGACGACATGCGCTACGTGCAGGGCTCCTTTGACGACGACGAGGTCTACGCCGAACTGCGGCGCACGCTGGAGGAGTTCGACGCGCAGGCCGGCCGGCGCCTGGACCGGGTCTTCTACCTGTCAACCGCGCCCGAGTTCTTCCCCCTGATCGCGGCCAAGCTCGGCTCGGCGGGACTCAATGACGCGTCCGACGCGTCGGTGCGGATCGTGCTTGAGAAGCCGTTCGGCTACGACCTCGCGTCGGCGCGCAAGCTCAACGCCGAGCTGCTGGAGGTCTTCGACGAGCCCCAGATCTTCCGTATCGATCACTACCTCGGCAAGGAGACGGTCCAGAACCTGATGGCACTGCGCTTCGCCAACGCGCTGTTCGAGCCGGTCTGGAACCGCAACTTCATCGATTCCGTGCAGATCACCGCCGCCGAGGACATCGGGATCGGCGGGCGCGCCGGTTACTACGAGGGCGCCGGGGCGCTGCGTGACCTCGTCCAGAACCACATGCTGCAGCTGCTCGCGCTGCTGGCCATGGAGCCGCCGACGGCCTTCGACGCCGATCGCCTGCGCGATGAGAAGCTCAAGGTGCTCGAGGCGATCGTCCCGCCGGCGGTCCAGGACGTGGGCCAGATGGCGGTCCGCGCTCAGTATGCCGCCGGCGTCGTGGGGGGCAACCGGGTGCCCGCCTACCTGGACGAGAACGGCGTCGCCGATGGCTCACGGACTCAGACCTACGCCGCGCTGCGCCTGCACGTCTCCAACTGGCGCTGGGCCGGGGTCCCGTTCTATCTGCGGACCGGCAAGCACCTGGCCCGCAAGCTGACCGAGATCGCGGTCATCCTCAAGCCGGTTCCGCACATCGCGTTTCAAAGCTCGGGCTCGGTCGGCATCCAGGCCAACCAGCTCGTTTTCACCCTGCAGCCCGACGAGGGCGTGTCGGTCTCGATCGGAGCCAAGATCCCGGGCTCGCGGATGCGGATCCGGCCGGTCAACATGGAATTTCGCTATGGGACCTCGTTCCTGTCCGAGTCCCCCGAGGCCTATGAGCGGCTGATCCTCGACGCGATGCGCGGCGATGCCACGCTGTTCACCCGCAATGACGAGATCGAGGCGCTGTGGGGGATCATTGATCCGATTCTCGCCGCCTGGGAGGCCGACACCACCAGCCCCGTGCCGCAGTACGAGTCCGGGACGGCGGGTCCCGTGGAGGCGGACACACTGCTCGGCCCCGGCGAGGTCTGGAGACGCCTGTGAGTGAGGACGTCTGGTCCGCGCAGGACACCAATCCGGACGCGATCGAGGCCGCGCTCCGGGATCTGCTGCGCCGCCGCCACGCCGAGAACGAGCAGCTCGCCCCGGCGCGGGTGCTCAACCTGGTGGTCATCCTCGATCGTGACTGGAAGGGCGAGATCTCCAACCGCCTGGAACGGGTCGGGCGCTACCACGCGTCGCGGACCGTGATCTGCGTGGTCGAGGCCGGTCGGACGACGCTTGATGCCACCGCGACGGTCAACTACGAGGACCCCGGCCCCGGCAAGCTCGGGGTGATCCGCGAGCTGGTCGAGATCGATCTCGGCCCGGGCCACCTTGGCGCGCTGCAGACGATCGTCGATCCCGTGCTCGCCTCCGGGATGCCGACCGTCGTCTGGTCTCCGCACGGGTATGACGATGCGGTGCGACGACTGCTGCCGCTGATCGACGTGCTGCTGCTCGACTCTGACGACCAACCGGATCCGGCCGAGGCGTTCGCGCGGGCAGCCGGCCTGTGTTCGGACGTCTACGTCGTCGATTTGGCCTGGCTGCGGACCACCCCGTGGCGCGAGCGTCTGGCGGCGAGCTTTGATCTGCGCAGCCGGCTGCAGTGCCTGTCACGGGTGCGCGAACTCGAGGTGCGCCATCAGGAGAGTTCGACCGCCAGCGGGCTGCTGCTGGCCGGGTGGCTGGCTTCCCGGCTGGGCTGGGACCAGGCTCCGGTGGCCGCGCGCGCCGACGGCGATCTCGTCGCTGCCGTCGGGCGCGACGGTGGCTCGGTGACTGTCCGGCTGCGCTCCGAGGCCCAGCGCGCCCCAGGTCTGGGCGGGGTCACCGTCATCTGCGAGGACGGCCCGGAGCTGTCATTGCAGCGCGGTGCGGGCGGGCTCGACGCGCGCGAAGTGACGGCCGATGGCGAGGAGCGGGTGTGGAAGATCCTCGGTGCCTCGCGCGGTGAGGGCGGAATCCTCGGCGAGGGCGTCCGCCAGGCCCTCCTGCGCGACCCGACCTACAACCCGGCCCTGCGGGCCGCCCAGGAGCTCTGTCCACGATGAGCGTGAACTTCGAGGTCGTCGAACATCCGGCCCGCGCCTGTGCTGCCCTGATGGTGGGCGCCGCGACCCGCGGCGGCAGCATTGTGCTGGCGGGTGGCTCGACGCCGCGGGCTGCCTACGAGCACTTCGTGCATGCCGTCTCCACGGTTGGGCTGGACCTCGATCAGACGACGTTCTGGATCGGCGACGAGCGCTGCGTGCCTCCCGACGATGACCGGGCCAACTCAAAGATGATCCAGGGCGCGCTGGTCGCGCCGCTGGCCGGCCGGACCCCGGTTCATATCGAGCGCATCCACGGCGAGCTCGGGCCCGATGCGGCCGCCGACGACTATGAGCAGCGACTGCGCGCCGCCGGGCCGCCGACGTTCGATCTGGTGCTGCTGGGTATTGGCCCCGACGGCCACACGGCGTCGCTGTTTCCCGAGCAGTCATCGCTGTTCGTTCGCAACCGGCTCGCTGTCGGCGTGCCCGAGGCGGGCCTGGCGCCATTCGTGCCCCGCGTCTCGCTCACCCTGCCGGCGCTCGCCGGCGCCCGCCATGTCGTGGTCCTGGCCGAGGGCAGCGGCAAGGCGGACGCGATCGCCGAGGCTTTCGGTGCGGGAGCCGAGGCGGGCCCCCACGTTCCGGCCTCGATGCTCGCGCCGGAGAGCAAGCTGCTGACGGTGCTGATCGACCCAGATGCTGCCGCCGGCCTGGACGAGCTGGGGCGCGCCCGGTGAGTCGCGAGGTCATCGGGGTCGACCTCGGCGGGACGAAGGTCGCCGTGGCCCGGCTCAGCGGCACTCGTCTCGCGATCTCCGAGATCAAGCCGACCGTACGCTCGGACTCCGAGGCCCTGCTCGAGCAGGTGGCCGCAATGGTCCAGTCCGTGCGCGGGGACCAGCTCGACGGGGTCGGGATCGGCGTGCCCTCGATCGTGGACTTCGCCTCCGGCCGGGTGGTGTCCTCGGTCAACATCCCGCTCGCCGACGTGCCGCTCCGCGACGTGCTCGGCGAGAAGCTCGGGGTGCCGGTGTTCGTGGACAACGACGCCACGGTGGCGGCTCTGGCCGAAGCGCATGACGAGGACCTGCGGATGGTCGCCCGCGATCTCGTGATGCTGACCATCGGCACCGGGATCGGGGGCGGCTTCGTACTCGGCGGTCGCATCTACCGAGGCGCTACCGGCGGGGCCGGAGAGCTCGGCCATACACTGATCGCCGCCGACCTGCGTGACGGCGCCGGCGCACCGGCGCCGACCCGCTTTCCTCAGGAGGGCTCGCTCGAACGCGAGGCGGCCGGTCACGCTCTGGACGCGCTGGCCAGTCAGTGTGCGAACGCTCATCCGGACTCGACGCTCGGCAGGCTGCTCGCGGCCGGTAAGCCGGTGACCGGGGTCCAAGCGGTCGACGCCGCTCATGAGGGCGACGAGCTCGCCGCCCAGACGGTGCGCTGGTGGGCGCAGCGGATGGGCATCGGGATCGCCAACGCGATCAACATCTTCGACCCCGAGGAGGTGGTCATCGGCGGGGGTGCCGCGCGTGCCGGGGAGCTGCTGCTCGGCCCCGCCCGCGAGGTCGCGGCCGGCTTCGTCGTGCCCGGACTGGGCCGGCGGACCCTGATCCGGGTCGCCCGCCACGGGGTCCGCGCCGGTGTGCTCGGAGCCGCGCTACTTGCCGTCCACGAGCTGGCCGACGCGCCCGCTCCCGCGCCCACGGAGGTCGCTCCATGATCGTCGCCTGCGGTTTTGACCACGCCGGCTTTCCGCTGCGCGAGCGGCTGCTGCCCCACATCGAGCTGCTGGGCCACCACGTGCTCGACCTCGGCACCGACAATGGGGTGCCGATCGATTACCCCGATAAGGCTTTAGAGGTCGGCCGAGCGGTGGTCGGCGGCCGTGCGCAGCGGGGCATCATCGTCTGTGGCTCGGGCGCCGGGGTGTCGGTGGCCGCGTGCAAGATCGACGGGATACGCGCCGCGACGATCCATGACACCTATACCGCGCACCAGTCCGTCGAACACGACGATGTCAACGTGCTCTGCCTCGGCGGACGCGTGATCGGCCCGGAGGTGGCGGCCGAGATCGTCAGCGCCTTCCTCGGTGCCGTCGTCTCGGGCGAGGAGCGCCACGTGCGCCGTCGGGCCAAGATTGACGAGATCGAGCGCAGCGGCGGCGACATCGAGCACCTGTAGTGCGACGATCTGACCTCGGGGATCGGAGCCCTCGTGGCTGAGCGCGACCCCTTGGTCGTCGTGCGCCACGGCGAGACGGAATGGAGCGCCGCCGGCCGGCACACCGGCAGCACGGACATCCCGCTCACCGAGGCGGGGCGCGCGGGCGCGGTCGCTCTGGCCCCACGGCTCGCCGGCGAGCACTACGCGCTGGTCCTCTGTAGTCCGCTGATCCGGGCCCGGGAGACGTGCGAGCTGGCCGGCTTCGGGTCAGTGGCCGAGCCGTGTGCGGACCTCGTCGAATGGGACTACGGCGAATATGACGGACTCACCACCCCGCAGATCCGCAAGGTCAATCCGGACTGGGACCTGTGGCACGACGGTTGTCCCGGGGGAGAGACGCCGGCGCAAGTGGGCGCTCGTGCTGACCGGGTACTCGAGCGTGTTGACGCGGTGGACGGGGCGGCGCTCGCCTTCGCGCACGGTCACCTGCTGCGGATCCTCACCGCGCGCTGGCTGGAGATGGACATCGATGCCGGCGCCCGCTTTCGGCTCGCCCCCGTCGGTGTCGGACGGCTCGGGTGGGAGCGCGAGACGCGGGTGATCGAGCAGTGGAACGCGTGACATGAGCCGGAGCTGCGCTCAATCCGCCCGCGAACCGGTGACTTAAGTCACGTCTGATTCGGGTCACGCGCCACTTACGCGGCGCCCGAGCAAACCTACGCTGACGGGCATGGCGAACTCACACGTGACATCCCCGGGCCGGCGATCGAGGTGCACGACCTGCGCCGGTCCTACGGCGCGCTACAGGCGGCCCGCTAGGACGTCCGCAGCCGAGGCGTCGACGAGGTGCTCGAGCTCGTCGAGCTCAGCGGAAGGGCGGCGTGCTCGGCAAGGCGCTCTCGGGGGGCCAGCGGCAACGGCTCGATCTCGCGCTGGGCGATGGAGAGCGGTGCCTCGGGCTTCCTGCTCAGGGACGCCCCCGCCCATGAGTTGGCGATCGCGATCCGCCGGGCAGTGCCGGCGAACGGCAACCGCGGGGAGGCGGTGCGACCGGCCGAGGAGCCCGGCTGGCTGTGAACCTTCGACCGCTCGGTTTCCCGCGAGAAGCTCTGCGCCAACCGGGGCCTCGGGGTTGGCAATGCGGCTGAGAGGATTCGAACCTCCACGCCCGTGAGGGCACGGCGACCTGAACGCCGCGTGTATACCAGTTTCACCACAGCCGCTGGTGGCTCTGGAACTTAGCAACTGCGAGCCGATACGCACGCGAGGCGCTCGACCCCCCGGCGTCTGAACCCCAGACGATCCTCACCAGCTCGATTCCGGCCGGTTGCGCTCGCCCCAAAGGTTCAATCGCCGTGGCCCGGGACCGCGCTAAGCTCATCTGCGCTGTCGGCGCTCCGGCCCCCGGGCCGATGACCGGCGGCAAGCCCCGCCGCTATCGTCCAGGGGACTAGGACGCCGCCCTCTCACGGCGGAAACCCGGGTTCGAATCCCGGTAGCGGTATACACAAACTCCTGATTCAGCCGGGGGTTTCGCTCGTTCTGGAGGCTCGTGGGTTAGCGCATGGGGTACGCGAGCACCATCGTTGCCGCGGGCGTAGACCCCGGCGAAGTCATGCGCCGCATGGGGCACAGCACCGTGACGCTGACCCTGGACCGCTACACCCACGCCCTGCGCGGCAGTGAGGCCGACACGGCCGCCAAGCTGCAAGCGTTCATCGACCGCGCTGCCCGGAGAGTCAACTAGGCAGCACCGAGACTGCTGCAAGTGGGTTCGTATCTAATCCGCGACGGACGTAGGCGGCCGCAGCGCGGTTCTACGGGGCTTGATGCAAGACGAGGTTGTTCGAGTACGCGTACTGGACCGCATAGGAAGCGCTGGAGCAGTCGGGCGGCGTGCTGCCCGGGACGTTTTGCTCGGGTCCCACTGTGATCGTTCCGGTCGATGGGTCGCGCACGAACGTCCGCAGCTCGGTGTAGGGCTGGTCATAAAACCCTGGGTTGGCGTAAGACGTGGCGGTTCCCACCGCCCCGACCGCCGCCTGGTTGCCGTTGACCAGCAGACACGTGACGTTGCCCGAGAAGTTGAAGTTCGTAGTGGCATCGCTGGAGTTGACGTAGCCTTCGACGGCCCGCCCGTTCGGGCCGCTCGCCGCATGCACGGACCCTCCGGTGCGGTTGTAGATGTAGGTACCGGTCACGTAGGTCTGGGCCGCGCTGGGAACCGTGAAGAACATGCCCGTCCCCGCGCACGCATCCGGAGCAACCTGTTGATCACCGCCACACACGCGGTCGTAATAGACCGTCCCCGGCGACAGGCTGCCGACGGTCTCCCCGAAGGACACGTTTGAGCCGTGGCCCGGCACGTTGGCCGGAGCCGTGCGGGTGGGGGTCTGAAGACCGAAGCCGGTACCCAACGCACTGGCGCTGGTCGAGTACTGAAAGTAGTAGTGCGCCGGTGAGCTGTCGGTGCGCCCAACCGCGTTGAGCTGCGCCGACGTGCTCGTAACCTGCGTCGGCTGATCGGTCTGCGCGTAGCACCCAGCGAGCGCGAGGCACGAACCTGCCCCTAAAAGCAAACCGCGTAAGCAGCGCAGCCATCGCCTCTCGCTCAGAAGCGTTGACCCTACCCTCCCTGAGCGCTACGGGGCGACCCAACCACCGACGCTTAACGGCTTCCTGTGACCAGACACCGCGACCCCTCAAACGACAGCGGAGAAGAGCACAGAGACAAGCGCTGCCACCCAAGATTCCCGACGCTGGGGGATCCCGTGGGCTAGTCGTGGGCTAGACCGGCTGCGTCCCTGAGCGTCCTTGAGCGGCCCTAAGCAACACGCCCAGCGAGCGAAACCCCAGTCTCTGCGGGCAGAGCGTCCCTGAGCGGCCCTGAGCGTGATGTGGCTCCGGCAGGTCCAATCCCGGTAGCGGTACTCTGAAAGCCCTGTATCTACAGGGCTTTCGTCGTTCATGGGGATAGAGAGGTGAGCGTCGCTCAGGCATGCATCGCCTCGGCCATCCGCAGCAGAGCCATGCGGTCACGAGTCAAGTGCGAGACCGCCAAGCCGGCCTGCACTGTTGGCGAGGTCAAGCCAACGGCACGAGCCAGCCTAGTCGCGCCGGTGTCGTTGGCGTCCGCCCCGGGCTCGGCTCGGGCGATAGGGGCGCGGAAGATCAGGGCCAGCCGCAACCGCATTGCGCCCGAGCCGTGGCCTCGGCCGTGCTGGTCGTCCATCAACATGATCGACGCCGGCCGGCTTGCCCGGAACCGGCCGGTGGAGGTTGCTCGGCTGCTCCAGGCGGCGTACCTGATTGGCTGGCGCCGATGATCACGGTGTAGATCGCGGTGTCGAAGGGCGGATGGCGAACTGTCAGGCCGGTTACAGCGTTGTCGGCCGCTGTCCACGCCCTCAGCGCGATCACGCGGGCGCGGCGTTGCGCGGGTCTTTCGGCCCAGGCTTCGCGTAGACGCGCTTGGACTTCTCCACCTCGTAGGCGGGCGGGGCGTCGGCGGTTTTTCTCTGGGTGTGCCCGCCGCAAGTGGCTCGATTGCGGATCGCGCGATGGAGGCACCCGTCCACTCGGCAGATGCCAGCGGCGGTCCCGGCGGCGACTTCCTCGGTGACGAGCCGGCGTGTAGCAGCGGCCGATGTCCGACTCTGGCCATGCCGTCCGTTCGCAGCCGTCCAGGGTGCAGGCGGGACCTATCCGACTGGCCGTTGGAGCGAGCAAGACGGTTGCTGAATCGGCCAAGTTTGGTAGGTGGTCCCTTGCGTGTACCCGTCTGCGCGGAGACCCTGACCTTCAAGACGGCCGCCCCCGCTGGTGATGTGGTCAAAGGCGCGTTTGGCCGCCTGTCGTGCCGCCTTCACCGGGTGCCGCTCATGGAGCGGGGGTGCCTCTAGTTGTTCATGGCGCGTCCTTCGTTTGGGTTGTAGGTGACCTCCTTATGCGTGGTATGTGATCCCTTCGGGATACTGGAGTGACGGCCATTTCGGATACGGAGTACCCCCCGTACCAGTTCAGGTCGTCCCGACCGGCTGGCCGGGATTTGACGTGCGGACTGGTACATCTGAGGGGAAAGACGGGTGGTTCCTCTTACCTTCGTTCGTGGCGCCCCGGCCCGCCGTCCACCTTCGGTTGGACGGCGGTTCTATTTCTGGTTGGACCCGCGCGGAGCGAGCTGGTTACTATCGTCACGATGCGAACGAAACGGCTGGTGTCCGGCGTGACGATCTTAGCCTCGGCCTTGACGCTCGCAGCGTGTTCAGGCTCGACCGACCCCGCGACCAACATCGGGATCGATCAGGCAACGCTCCACGGTCACGGCACGACCAGCAGCTCGACGCACGTGTTCTTTCAGTTCTGGCCCACCGCGCACCCGCAATACCTCTCGACCACCACCGGGCGAGACATCGGCGGCGGTGTTAGCGGACCCGTCAGCGAAACCACCGCGCGCTACCCGGAACCGATCGGAGGCGCGATGGCCTACGGCACCAAGTACTCGGTCCGGTTGTGCGGACAAGACCAGGGGGCGACTCAACCCATCTGCGCGCAAACCCTGACCTTCAAGACCGCCGCTCCCGCTGGCGATGTGGTCAAAGGCGCATTTATGGAGCGAATCGGCCACGACCAAGGCTTCATCGACGCGCACAGCGACCCATCAGGCGCGAACCCCGGCGGGTCGATGTCACTGCCCTCGTCAACGCACCTCGACGCGAGCTTCTCGGGCACCGTGACCTGTTTGTCGCTCATCGGAGCACGAGGGGCGGTCGGTGCCGTTGGGACCGACTACGGTCAGCCCGCGACGGCCCTTTTTGAGATCGACACGACGACCGGCGGTCGTTTTACCTCGCCTCCCATCGGCTTCTCCATCACCCCAGGCTCAACGCCACCTAACTGCGCCACAGCGACCTACAACAGCCTTTTCACGCCCTCTGTTGTAGACGCGTTCCATTTCTACAACGCGCGCTAAACGATGCAGCAGTGTCGGGGTCGGTCGACCGGGAGTGAACGGCGTCTACCGTCCGCCCCCAGTCTCCCTGGTGTGGCAAGGGGCGACACGCCCTCGAGAAAGCTGACTGAATCGGGGTTGGGCACGCCCATCGCGACCAGCGTCTTCCGCGGCGGCACGTGATGAGCGACGGTCGCGGGCCGGCTCGGACACCTTCGGGTCCGGCGCCCGGTTCCTGAGCATCGTGCCGGTGCGGGTCGGCTAAGCGCCCAGCAAGTGGGGTGGTGTGGTGCTGACAGGCGGTGGGATTGACCCAAACGGCGCGCGATCCTCGGCTAACCGCAGGTCGGCTTCGCCAGGACGGATCTCGAGTGACCATTGGAAGCCGCGAACCTCGGGTGGCTGAGCTGCCGCGATCCCAAGTCCGCGCGCGCGCAGCTGGTCTTGCAGCCAGTCGCGGTCAAACATGACCGCGTTGCATGGATCGGTCGGGTTGATGTACAGGGCGTTCTGGAACGTCTGCATCATCGGGAAGTAGCGTTTCTCGAAGAAGAAGAACGAGGCGATCATGACCCCGTCCGGGTGCAGCGCCCGGCGGACCTCATCGAGGTAGAACTCGGCGTCGTCTTGAAGCAGGTGTGTGAATACCGAGGTCGCGATCAGTAGCGTCACGCTTTCAGAAGCCACTGGGAACGGCAAGACTCGTGGCAGCGTCGGATCGGGGTTGAAGCCGGGGTTGTAGATGTTCTGATGTGCAAACGTGAACCTGGGCAGCGCCGGCGCTAGATGCTGGTTGCACCACTCGATCATTCCGGCGTGAAGATCCAAGCCGACATACCGTTTGGGCATCGGATTGGCCGCGAGCGCGAGGCGTCTTGCGTTGCGACCGCAGCCGCAGCCGAAGTCGAGCACCATGTCATATTGCCGTCGCCGCGTGATCGTCGGGAAGGCTCGCTTCCCCCGGGCTCGAACGCTTCGGGGTCCGTGGTCCCGATGAGCGCTCGCATCGCAACCGGCGGCATCGGCAGATCTTGGGTGCCAAGGACTGATCTCATGATTTGTGTGCTGCCGCGACTTTAACCCCCGTTCCGACTCGGGCGCAACCGGAAGGGGACAAGGCGGGGGAATGCTGCGCCTCAACCTTGGCGCTCGGTCGTCCGATAAGGTGTTCATGTTTGAAACGCTGGAGCTGAACGGCACCGAAGCGGATCTTGACCGCGAGGCGCTACTGATCCGCGAGGCCGGCCGCCTGTTCGTCATTGGGCAACCCAGTGCGGCGCGGCTGGTCCTAGCTGATGTGAGTCCGGAGCGCGTCGCGAAGCCCACACCTCCACGCGTGAGCCCGAGCCCCCCGTTCATCCCACATCACCAGCGCGCCCGGGCAGTCATCGGAGATAGCGCGAGGCGAGTGTTTCGGCGCGACCACTGGAAATGCTGCTACTGCGGGCGCCTTCTGATCGACGCTCACATTCTCGCCTTGATCGGGCAACTTGCCGGTGATGCATTGCCGTGGCGCAGCCACGCCTTGCCTCCCGCTGGGACGCACCCAGCGATCAAGCGTCTCTATCCGAAGGTCGAACACGTGTTGCCGCTCGCACGGGGAGGTCAGAGCGATGACGGGAACCTGCGGGCGTGTTGTACTCCCTGTAACGAATGGAAACACGACCGCACGCTTCAGGAAGCCGGTGTTGAGCTCGTCGCGGCAGGCGAAGGGTGGGACGGCCTCGAGCCCATGCTGAGGCCATTGCAGAATCTATGGGACCGTCGGCCCTAAGTGGTTTGCAAGGAGGACGAGAGGTCCGCCCCGCGGCGGATGCGGAGCTTCCCCCCTGTGATCGGAAGCATATTCAGGAAAAGAATCGGAGGGCCCGCCTCGCAGTGGCGGTGGACGGGCCCTCCGGGGTTGCCGCCCCTACGCACCTATCGGTCGAGGCCGGTGATCCTTTAGCCCTGGAGAGGGGCGGCGGCAAACTATTCGGCCGAATTTTGCGTCCATCGCTGCGCAAAATGGTCCCTCCAATTCCTTTCCATCCTTCACTACCCCTACAGTCGCAGCGCGTCTAGTGGGTGGGCGTCATGGACGACGCGCAGATTCGGGGCGCATAGTAATGGGGCCCGCGACCGGCTTTGGGGGCAGGTCGCGGGCCCCCGTGTGCGCGTACTCGGGGGCAACGGTACGCGCGGGTTGCTTTCCTTGCCCGACGGAGTATAGAAACCCCGCTTATCGCGGATTTAACGCGGGCCGCCGGACGTTTGAAGACCAGATCGGCACGAACGTAGGCTCGCATACATTGGTAATCAGCCGGGCGAACCAGTAGGTTATGGAAACTTGGCCTTCCGGGGGCCCAGGGATCAGCGAACGCCTCGGCTTTTATTGCCGGGGCGTTCGTGGTTCTGGATGGTGGGTGCAACGCCCGTGTGGACTCATCTGACGCGGCTCGTTTCTCATAGCCGGTAGGTCCGCCTTTTCGGGCGTGAGCCCGGGCAGTCATGGGTAGCACCTCTTTGACCCGAAAGGAGTTGTCTCGGATGCTTACGCGCCTTATCGAGTTCCTGACTCTCAGGTGGTTATGGGACCGCAGGAAAGCGCGTGGCGGCGGTGGAGGTCGCCGACGCTGAACCGCGATGGAAGGAGGGTCCCGTTCAGTTCCTGACAACGGGCCCTCAGGGTTGCCCCGCCCACTATCGGTGACGATCCCAGACGACCGGTGGGAGCCCTGCCGCAGCTGCCACGGATCAAGCTGCACGCTGAACCTGGGGGCTGGCGACTGCTCGTTCGCCCAGTCGAAGAAGTTCTTGCCAGCCTGAAGTTCGATGACGTGTCGCCCCGTGCTGTGAGCCATCCAGGGGCGGTCGAGATCGTGCTCGGTGGCGGTGTACGAGTAGGTCGGCACGAACGTATGGTCGCACAGCAAACTGCGCGTCGCGTTTTCCAGCCTGACCGGCCCGCGGTAAGGCGATCCCTCCCGCGGGCCGAGGTCAGCTACAGCGAGGTTGCGACGTCCTTGAAGGGAGCACCGACGCTCTGGGCAGCGCTTGACAGGGTCGAAAGTGCGCTGTTGGCCGAGGGCACGGCGCTGATATCACCGCTCTTTATCTTTGTGGCGATCGTCTTGACCGCGCCGATCAGGGCGTTGAGGGGGCTGACGATTGCCTTGAGTAGCTTGCTGTCGCCGCTCTGCGCGACGGTGTAGGCGGCCTGGAGCCGGTTATAGGCAAACGCCGCTGCCAGCCCCGCTTTGACCTTGGCAAAGAAGCCCTTGAGGTGGTCCTTCTTGTACGGCAGGTAGATGAAGTGATGGATGGCAAATGCTGCGGTGCCGAGATCGAACACGAACTTGGTCTTGGCAAACGCCGAAGTGACCGCGACGGGCTGGGGGACCGTTGCCGAGCTCGCCGCCAGCGCGGCGCTAGGAACTAGCAAGCCCAAAACGAGGACGAGGGCAATGATTCGCTTCAAGAGAACCTCCGTAAGTTGTGTGGCCACGAATGGCGTGTGGTTACCCGCCCATGACCAGAGAAAACGTCGGGCTCCTTACGCCGCCGGCCGTGCCCGTACTCGTCGTCAGCTTGGCCACTCCACGGCAGCGGAAAGGCCGTTGAGATGCTCCCGAGCGAACGGCGAGCGTTGGATGCCCGCCGTCAACCCATCGGGCCCTCAAGGTTGCTGGCGCTGCGAAGGGCCCCGGGGCGTGTTGTCGGAGAGGGCCTCGGTGGTTAGACTCCCGGTATGAGTCTGGGCGCGGGGGCGTCGGGTTCGGCTCCGAGGGGAGCCGGCACTGCGGCGCCCGACGTTGTTACGCCGCCGCCGGGCCACCCCCGGTTTCCGCTCATGGACTCGCTGCGTGCGGTGGCGGCCCTTGGGGTGATCGTCACCCACGTCACGATTGCCACGGGCACCGTCGAGGTCCACTCGTGGGGGGCCTTCCTGGGCAACCTCGATGTGGGTGTGAGCGTTTTCTTCGTTCTGTCCGGTTTTCTGCTGTATCGACCGTTCTTCAACGCCGAAATGAGCGCGGCTCCGCGCCCTCGCGTGTGGGATTTCGCCCGCCGGCGGGTCCTGCGGATCGTGCCGGCGTATTGGCTGGCACTCACGGTTCTGGCCGTGTATCCGGGTCTTGGGGGGGTCTTTTCGTCTGACTGGTGGCGCTACTACGGGTTCCTGCAGGTCTACGACCCCTACACCGACCTGGCCGGCCTGTCGGTGGCGTGGACCCTCTGTATCGAGGTCACCTTTTACGCGATACTCCCCCTCTACGCTGGCGCTACCCGATTCTTATCTCGCCGGCTAGGTCTTCGCGGCCGCGTTCGACTTCAGCTCATCGTTCTGGCCGGCCTGGGGATCGGATCGCTCGTGCTGCGGGTCCTTGATCAGGACACCGTGATGCAGAATTCGCTGCTGACACACTTTGACTGGTTCGCTTTCGGCATGGCGCTGGCGGTGGCCAGCGTAGCGGCTGATCAGCAGCACGAGCCGTCCAAGGCGGTGCGGATCGTCACCGAGCGTCCTGGCTTGTGCTGGGCAGCCGCCCTCATTACCTATGTGGTGATGTGCGCGCTGCTCAGTGCCTCACCCATGCATCTGTACTACTCCCTGTCTCAGGCGTTTTGGCAGCATTTGCTGCGGGGGGTAACCGCCACTCTGATCGTGCTGCCGGCGGTCTTTGGCTGGAGCGAGGGCAGGTGGCCCCGTGCGATCCTTCGCTGGCGCTGGGTGGCGTGGCTTGGGCTCGTCTCGTATGGGCTTTACCTGTGGCACGAACCCATAGTCCGCACATTGGCTAGTCATGGGCTGGGGCCGTGGTGGGCGGTGCTCGTCCTGACGCTGATGATCACCATGGCGTGCGCCGCGCTCAGCTACTACATCGTGGAGCGGCCGGTACTGCGTTTCAAGAACGGGCGCCCGGGCGCTCGGATCCAAGCCGTGCCCGCGGATCCCTGAATTGCGGTGAGATGGATCAGGCGATCACCGCTTCGAGTGCGGTCTCCTCGCCGCGCGGCAGGACGAGTAGAGCCGCCGCATGGTGCAGGAGCACAGGCGAGGCCGGCGCTGACGGCCAACGAGGAGTCCTACAACCCCGCCGGCCGCCGCGCTCCAAGATCGGTCAGGCTGGCAAGCGAGCCTGCGCGAGCCTGCGCGAGCCGGCCAGGGCGCCAGATCGTCAGACCGAACCACCCCCGACGGTTTGACCTGACCCGCGCGCGTGCCGTGGCGGGCGCGTAACGACAAACGCCCCGGGCGAAGAGACATCTCCGCCCGGGGCGCCGGGTCAACTCAGGCGACGAGCGCCGTGATCTCGCAGTACAAGCAGTCGAACTAGCCGACGATGAACTTCGTGCCGCTGACTGCCTTGAGGATGGTCGCCGCGGACTCGCCGGTGTCGAACGGGCCGCTGGGGGCGATGTCCTTGCCGATGATCGACGCGATCGCGCCCGAGTGGCGCGCTTCGATCGTCACGATCGAAGCGGCGGCGAGCAGGTACGCCGGGGTCTTGATGTTGCCGGCCTGCCCGAGGTACGCGTGGACGCCGGTGTTCTCCAGGACGTAGGCGGTCTGCTGGAACATGTGCTGGTCGCTGGTGGTGCCGTGGAAGTTGAACTTCGGCTCCTTGATGGCGGCCTTGCCCAGGCCCTTCTTGAGGAACGCGACATGCGCGCGCTCATCCTTGGTCACGGTCCGCAGGAACAGCCGCGTCTTGGCATCACTGATCTGATCCTTTGACGTGGCCTCGTTGTAGAACGCGCGCTCGAGGTACTCGAGGGTGAGCGCAAAGTTCAGGATGCCGATGTCGCCCTTACCAAACGAGGTGGGGGGAGCACCCTTGGCGCCCGCCAGGGACGGCATGAGACCGCTGAGAATGGCACCGCCACCCACGACGGCTCCGCCGGCCAGCGCGCCCTTGCGCAGGAAGCTCAGGCGGGTATCGCCGGCAACCTCTTCGGCACCTTCGCGAATTGCACCATCAACGTCAATCGCTTCGAGATTCAACTGATCCATTAAGGAATGCTCCTTTCGGGCGTTGTCGGGCTCGTATATGCCCTGATGCTCGGTTTACGGCTCGCGTGCACATCTGGATCACAATTGGCCCCAGCGCACGGCATTCGCCAGCACCCCCGCCGCGAGCGCGGCGACACAATGGGCGGTGACAAAGAGTGGTCTGCGATGGCCGCCCGGTGGCCGTCTATCGCCGCCCGCATCGCACCTTCCACGTCACCGACGCATTCTGCACGCGGTGCGCGTCGGCGAGGACCGTGTCGACGTCCGCCTGAGCTGTCCCACCCGGCGGCGGAGAAACACGGTGGCCACGCCGGTGGCGCATTGGTACATTGCCCGGCAAGCGCGGGAGCCGGGCCTACCCTTCTGCGGGCCCACCGTCACTCCAGAGACAACGCTAGGAGCGTTCATCGTGGGCACGCAGTATCCGGTCGGATTCGAGATGGACTACGCCGTCAAGCGCAGTCGGCTGACGACGTTCTTTCGGGGGCTGCTGGCCATCCCGCACATCATCATGCTCTACGCGTACACGATCGTGTTCTTCTTCGCCTGGGTGATCGCGTGGTTCGCGCTGCTGTTCACCGGTCGCTGGCCCGACGGCCTGTACCGATTCGTCAGCGGCTACCTGCGCTATGCCACCCGGGTCGCCGCATACCTGTACCTCGGCACCGACGCCTATCCACCCTTTGGCGGTGGCGCGGAGCCCACCTATCCGGTCCGGGTGTCAATCGCGCCGCCGCTGGCCTCCTACAGCCGGCTGAAGGTGTTCTTCCGCGGGATCTACGCGATCCTCGCGATGGTGATTCGCTACGCGATGGGGATTGTGATGTCGTTCGTGGCCTTCATCTCGTGGTTTGCAATCGTGATCACCGGCCGCCAGCCCGAGGCGCTGCAGAACGCGCTGCATTTTGCGCTCGGTTACACCACTCGCGCCGACGCACTGTTGTTCCTGATCACCGAGACCTATCCGCCGTTCGGCGGGGGTGAGGGCGCCGCCACCGCAACCGTCGCATAAGCGCCGCGATCACCGGCGGGTCAAGTTGGTGACCGGCCGGCCTGCGTTGATGCGAAGCTGACCAACATCTGATATATCAGGGGCATGTCCGCTACCGAAAGCAAGGTTCTGCCCGCCCGCCAGCGTGTCGTGATCATCGGCGCGGGAATCGTCGGCAACAGCATCGCCTACCACCTGACCCAGCTCGGCGAGACCGAGATCACGCTGATCGACAAGGGACCGTTGCCCAACCCCGGCGGCTCGACCGGTCACGCCTCGAACTTCATCTTCCCGGTCGACCACTCCAAGGAGATGACGTCGCTGACGCTCGAGAGCATGCGCCAGTACCACGACCTCGGCGTCTACATCGAATGCGGCGGGATCGAGGTCGCGCGGACCGAAGAGCGCATGCAGGAGCTCCAGCGGCGGGTCGTCTCGGCCCGGACGTGGGGAATCGAACCGGTGTCGCTGCTGACCCCGGCGCAGATCAAGGAGATGGTCCCGTTCATCAACGAGGCGCTGCTGCTGGGCGGCTTCTTCACCCCAGCGGCCGGCGTGGTGGACTCGCTGCGGGCGGCCACGATCATGCGCGAGCGGGCGATGGAGGCCGGCCTGACCGTGTCTGCCAACACCGAGGTTCTCGGGCTCGACGTCCATGGCGGCGCTGTCCGCGGGGTGCGGACCTCGCGCGGGGACATCGAGGCCGACCGCGTGGTCATCGCCTGCGGGTGCTGGAGCCCTCGGATCGCCGCCATGGCCGGAGCGCGGATCGCGCTGACCCCCGCCGTGCACCAGATGATCGACATCGGGCCGGTGCCGCGCTTTGCCGACACCAAGGGGCTCGTCGAGTACCCGATCGTCCGTGACGTGGACCTCAACATGTACGAGCGCCAGGACGGGACGAGCCTGGAGATCGGGTCCTACGCCCACCGGCCGATCATGATGGATGCGGACGAGATCCCCTCGATCGAGGAGTCGGCGCTCAGCCCGACCGAGCTGCCGTTCACCCAGTCCGACTTCGAGGACCAGATGGAGCAGGCGCTCGAGCTGATGCCCGAGATCGTCGGCGACGAGCGTGTGGGCGTGAAGTACGCGATCAACGGCCTGCTGTCCGTCACCCACGACGGGCTGCCGCTGATCGGTGAGATGCCTGAGGTCCGCGGTCTGTGGTCGGCGGCGGCGATCTGGATCAAGGAGGGCCCCGGCGCCGGCAAGTGCGTGGCCGAACTGATGGTCAACGGCGAGGCGGAGATCGACATCTTCGAGTCCAACGTCGCCCGCGTCTATCCCCACCAGAAGACCCGCGCCCACGTCCGCGCCCGGGCCGGCGAGGGCTTCAACAAGATGTACGGGATCATCCACCCCGCCGAGCAGTGGGAGTCCGACCGTCGGGTCAAGCTCTCGCCCTACTACGAGCGCCAGCAGGAGCTCGGCGCCGTCTTTTACGAGGCGGCCGGCTGGGAGCGACCCCAGTGGTATGAGTCCAACGCGAAGCTGCTCGACGAGTTCGGTGACCGGGTGACCCGTCGCGAATCCGAATGGGAGGCCCGCTGGTGGTCACCGATCATCAACGCCGAGCACTTGGCCATGCGCGACCGAGCCGGCTATACCGATCTGACCGCGTTCGCGATCTTCGACGTCACCGGTCCCGGCGCCCTGGATGTCGTCCAGACGGTCGCCATGCGCCAGATGGACGTGCCGGTCGGCCGGGTGGTCTACACCCCGATCCTGCTCCCCGCCGGTGGCTTCAAGGCCGACCTGACGATCATGCGCATGGCCAAGGATGTCTTCCGGGTTGTGACCGGCGGAGCGTGGGGGATGTCTGACCTGAAGTGGTTCGCCGACCGGCTCCCCGCCGACGGCTCGGCTGGGTGGGCCCAGATCCACGATCAGACCAACGCATGGACGACGCTTGGCCTGTGGGGCCCGCGGGCCCGCGACATCCTGTCCTCGGTCACGTCCGACGACGTCTCCCATGAGGGCTTTCCGTTCGCGCGCTTCAAGCAGATCGAGGTCGGCCCGCTGACCGTGATCGCATCACGGATCTCCTACGTCGGCGATCTCGGCTGGGAGCTGTACGTCCCCATCGAGCAGGGTGCGCGCCTGTGGGACATCATCGCGGAGGCCGGCCTGCCCCACGGTGCCGTGCCGATCGGCGCCGGCGTGTACGGCACCACCGGGCGTCTGGAGAAGGGCTATCGCGCCTACGGCGCCGAGCTCGAGGGCGAGTACGACGTCGTCGAGGCGGGGATGGCGTGGGGCAAGGTCAAGGAACAGGACTTCATCGGCAAGGCCGCCCACGTCGCCCAGCGCGAGGCACGGCCGGCGGCGAGCATGTGCACCCTGACCGTCGAGGACCACACCTCAACCTCCGGTATCAAGCGCTACATGCTCGGCGGCGAGCCGATCCTGACCCGCGACGGGGAGGGCATCGTCGACGCCAAGGGGCGGCGCTCGTTCGTGACCAGCGCCGGCGCCGGCCCGTCCGTCGGCAAGCACCTGCTGATGGCCTACCTGCCACCCGAGCACGCGCGGGTCGGCGAGGAGCTCCTCGTGCAGTACATGGGCGAGCAGTACCCGGTGAAGGTCGCCTCGAACGACTCAACCGCGGTGTTCGATCCTGACAACAGCCGGGTGCGCTCATGAACGTCCTCGTCTGCGTCAAGCGCGTCCCCCTGACCGGCGGCAGGATGACCCTGACCGAGGACGAGCGGGCGATCCAGACCCGTCATCTCGGCTTCACGATCAGCCCCCACGAGGAGTGTGGGGCCGAGGAGGCGATCCGGCTCGTCGAGACCCACGGAGGCAGCTCGACGGTGCTCACGCTCGGACCGCCCGAGGCCGAGGAGCAGCTGCGCGACATGATGGCAATCGGCATCGACCGGGCGATCCATCTCGTCACCGACGGCGGTGAGTTCGATCCGCAGGCCACGGCGGCCGCGATCGTGGCCGCGATTCGCGCTCAGGACGAACCGTTCGATCTGATCCTGTTCGGCACCGAGTCCGCCGACGCCGGCAACTACCAGGTGGCGGTCCGGGTCGCGGCCGCGCTCGGTCTGCCGGCTGTCAACGGCATCAAATCGATCGAAGTAGTCGCGGACGGCACGTTGCGCTGTGAACAGGAGGTCGCCGCCGGCCGTGACGTCTACGTCGTGCCGACACCGGCCGTGGTCACCGTCAAGGAGGGGATCAACCTGCCTCGCTATCCCTCCGTGCCGGGGCGGATGCGCGCCAAGCGCAAGCCGGTCGACAGCTCGGAGGCCGCCGCCGTCAAGGCGCGACTGAACATGACCCGACTGGTTGTGCCCGCGGGGTCGACCAAGCAGGCCGAGGTGCTCGGCCGTGGGCCGGAGGCAGCGCCCGCGGTCGTCTCGATCCTGCAGGAGATCGGGGTCGTCTGATGGGTGTTCTCGCCTTCGTCCACGGCGCCGAGGACGAGCTCTCCCAGCAGGCGGTCGCCTTCGCCACGGAACTCGGCCTGGGGGAGGTCCGCGCGGTCGCGATCGAGGGTCCGTACACCCCGGCGGCGTGGGCGCAGACCCTCGTGGAGCTCGCCGCCGGGGCCGACGCGGTGCTCGCGCCGGGTGACGACCGCGGCAACGAGGTGCTCGCGCACGTCGGAGCCAAGCTCAACCTGCCGATGGCGGCCAACTGCGTGGCCGTCAATCGCCGCGAGGGATTGACCGAGGTCGGCGGCGCCGCTGACGTCACCCGGGTTCGCTGGGGCGGGTCACTGCTCGAGGAGGCGGTGTTGATCGGGTCGCCGCTGCTGTTCACGGTCGCCGCCCACGCCGTCGCTGCGGAGCCAATCCCTGCGGTCGAGGGCGTCTCGGTCACAGGCGGCGCGTCGGAACTCGACCGGGTCGTGACCGTCTCTGAGACCGTCGCCGCCGCGTCGGGCGGGGTGTCGCTGTCGGACGCCGACGTCGTCGTGTCCGGCGGGCGCGGGGTCGGCTCCCCGGAGGGCTTCGCGGTGATCGAGGAGCTCGCCGAGCTGCTCGGCGCCGCAGTGGGCTGCTCGCGGGCGGTGACGAGTGCCGGCTGGCGCCCCCACACCGACCAGGTCGGCCAGACGGGCACGAAGATCGCGCCCGAGATCTACATCGCCTGCGGGATCAGCGGCGCCACCCAGCACATGGCGGGCTGCAAGGGCGCCAAACGGCTGCTGGCCATCAACCCCGATGGCGAGGCGTCGATCTTCGCCAGTGCCGACTATGCCGTGATCGGGGACCTGCACGAGGTGGTGCCGGCGATCTCCGCGGAGATCAGGAAGGTGAGGGGCGCATAGGCGTCGCGGCCTCAGCCGTCGCGCTCGCCGTCCTGTTGGCGGTGAGTGGGACGCTGTTCGCCCGCCGGGTCAGCTTCCTCGCCGCGCTGGTGCGCGGCGCGGCGCCGGTGAGCCGGACCGGTGACACCCCGCGCCGGTTGCGCAACGAGGCGACAATCGTCCTCGGCCAGCGCAAGCTGCTGCAGCGGATCGGTCCCGGGCTGATCCACGCCTTCATCTTCTGGGGCTTTCTCGTCCTCGGGCCGACGATCGTGATCGCGATGATCGGTGTGGTCTCAAAGCACGCCACCTTCCCGTGGCTCGGTGACCAGGGCTGGTTCGCGCTCCTCGTCGACGTGTTCGCGGTGCTGGTGCTGATCGGCGTCGTCTCCGCGCTGTACATCCGCAAGGTGATCCGGCCGCAGCGCTTCGCCGGCAGCCACCTCGGCGAGGCTGACCTGATCCTCGCGCTGATCGCCACGATCGCCGGCACGCTGCTGCTCTGGCACGCGACCCGCATCGCGCTCGGCCTCAGCGAATGGCCGGCTCACGACGCGCCGGTCTCGAACCTGGTCTCGGGTCTGTTCGGCCGCGACGGGGTCACACGCGTGCTCGAGCGCGTGTTCGTGTGGGCCCACGTGGTGACGATCCTCGTCTTTCTCGCCTACCTGCCGCGCTCGAAGCATCTGCACATCGCCACCGCCGCGATCAACGTCTGGTTCGGGCGCACCGGCGCCGGCGGTCGCCTTGAGCCGCTGCACTTTGACGATCCGGACGTCCCCGAGGAGGACATCCGCTTCGGCGCCGGGACCGCGGCCGACCTGACCTGGAAGCAGATGCTCGACACCTTCTCGTGCACCGAGTGCGGTCGCTGCCAGGATGCCTGTCCCGCCTTTGCCACGGGCAAGGTGCTGTCACCCAAGCTGCTGATCATGGGGTTGCGCGATCAGGTCTTCGCCGACGGCGGGGCGCTGGTCACCGCGCGCGCCGGCGGCGCCGAGGGCGGCCCCGGCTCAGTGGCCGAACTTGACCTGGCCGCGCTCGTCCCCGGGGCGGTGCCCGAGGAGTCCGTGTGGGACTGCGTGACCTGCGGGGCCTGCGTGCAGGCCTGTCCGGTCTCGATCGAGCACGTCGACCACATCGTGGATCTGCGACGCCACCTGGTGATGGTCGAGTCCTCATTCCCGTCTGAGGCCGAGCCGATGTTGCGCGACGTCGAGCGCTCCTCCAATCCGTGGGGCAAGGCCCAGTCCGAGCGGGCCGACTGGGCGGCGGACCTCGGCGTGCGGATCCTCGAGCCGGGGGAGACCGCCCCCGAGTACCTCTATTGGGTGGGCTGCGCGTCCTCGTTTGACGAGCGCGCTCGTAAGACCGCCGAGGCGACGGCGACGCTGCTGCAGCGCGCCGGGGTCGACTTCGCGATCCTCGGCCCGCGCGAGGCGTGCACCGGGGACCCGGCCCGGCGGATGGGCAACGAGTACGTGTTTCAGGCCTTCGCCGAGCAGAACGTCGAGACCCTCAACGCGGCTGGAGTGCGCAAGATCATCACCAACTGCCCGCACTGCTTCAACACGCTCGGCAACGAGTACCCGGACTTCGGGGGCGACTACGAGGTGATCCACCATTCCGAGGTGCTGGCGCGGCTGGTCGCCGACGGTCGCCTGAGGCCCGAGCGCTCCGACGGGCTGACGATCACCTACCACGACTCCTGCTACCTGGCCCGCCACAACGACGTGCTGGCGCCGCCGCGGGAGTTGATCGGCGCCGTCGGTGAGCCGATCGAGATGGCGCGCAGCGGCAGGGAGACGTTCTGCTGTGGAGCGGGGGGTGCGCACATGTGGATGGAGGAGCGCGGGAACGCGATCAACGCCAACCGCGTGCGCGAGGCGGCCGCCACCGGCGCCGGCACGCTCGCCGTCGCGTGTCCGTTCTGCACGGTGATGCTCGACGATGGCGTGCAGAGCGAGGGCACCGGGATGCGGGTGGCGGATGTGGCCACGCTGCTGGCCGAGGCGACCGCGCCGCGGGTGGAGCCGGCGGGCTGACCGGGCGCCACATTGCGGCTGGCGCCGGTGATCCGTCGATCGTGGTCGGATAGCGAGCAAGATCGACGGAGCCGGGGGCGACGGGGCGCCCGGGCGTGCCCCGGCGGGGAGCTCAGCTCGTCGCGAGCAGGGCCTCGAGTGAGCGCTCCAGGCCCGCGTTGCCGACGGGGCGCTCGACGAGCGGGAGCCCGAGCCGGTCCGCGGCGCGTTGAGCGCACGCGCGTGTCCCCGGCGTCGGGCGCTGGGCCAGCCACATGACCCGCGTGTAGTGGCGGAAGTACTCGTCGCGCAGCTCGGGCCAGCGGTCGAGGCCGAGCTCGCGCACGACCGTGTGCTCGAAGGTCCGGGCCAGGAAATCGGTGAGGAAGTAGGTCCCGGGCTCCTCGTCGAGCGCGGCCTGCATCTCCTCGCCGCCGGCGAGCACGTCATAGCAGTGCGAGCCGGCCAGCCGGGGCAGGCCAAGCGCGTCGATCGCGCCGCCGCTGCCGCAGTCGGCGTAGGCGACCGCGACAACATCATGCTCAGCCCGTAGCGCCGCCACCGCCGGACCGATCTTCTCGGGCCGGTTGTGCAGCAGGGCGTCGACAGGCAGCACGCTCACGTCCCAGCCGCGACGGGCGCAGATCGCGCGGACATCGAAGGCCAGGGCGCCGCAGGTGGCGATCGCGCGACTCATCAAGCTCCGGGGAAGGCGAGCTGGTCGATGAACCGGTCATTGAAATCCTGACGACCCGAGAGCTCGACGTACTCGACCTCGCGCAGGATCGAGTCGGCCTCGGCGCGCTCGCGCAGCGACAGGGCCGCGATTTTGGCGCCCTCGCCGGCGACGTTGCCGGCCGACACGATCCGGGGCAGTGCCAGCTTGGGGACGAGCCCGATCCGGACCGCACTCAGCGGGGTCAAGTAGGCGCCGAACGAGCCGGCCAGCAGCACCTGGGTGATCTCCGAGGCCTCGACGCCGAGCTCGGCCAGCAGGATCTCCCAGCCGGTCGCGATCGAGGCCTTGGCGAACTGCAACTCGCGCACGTCGCGCTGGGAGAGGAACACCGAGTCGGCTGGATCGGTGCCGCGCCAGTGCAGGACGAAGACCCGCTCCTCGCCGATCTTGGTCAGGCGCTCGGCGAGCGCCGGCCAGAGCTCGGCGGCGCTCTCGTCGGGCACGAAGCGCCCGGAGTGATCGAGCAGCCCGCAGCTGACCAGCTCAGCGACCGCGTCGACGAGGCCCGATCCGCACATGCCGACGGGGTTCGTGTCGCCGATCACCTCGAGGGTCAGCGCGTCGTCGCGGATCCGCACGCCTTCGATCGCGCCCTCGGCGGCGCGCATCCCGCAGCGGATCGAGGCGGCCTCGAAGGCCGGCCCGGCCGGGGCGGCGGTCGCCACCACGCGGTCCACCGAGCCGAGCGCGATCTCGGAGTTGGTACCGACGTCGATGAACAACCGCAGCCGGCGGTCGCGGGTCAAGCCGGTCGCGAGCATCCCGGCGACGATGTCGCCGCCCACGTAGGCACCGAGCGATGGGAACACATAGGCGGGCGCGCGGGGGTGAACGGCGACACCGAAGTCAGCCGCCAGCGTGGGTGGGAAGCTGTGCGTGGCGACCACGAACGGCGCCATCGAGAGCGGCTCGGGATCAATCCCGAGCGCGAGCTGCATCATCGTCACGTTGCCGCAGACGGTGATCTCGTAGACCTCGCGCGGGGACACCTCGGCCTCGGACAGGACCTCGTCGGTCAACTCGGCCATCGTTTCGTGGGCGCGGGCGCGCAGCTGGCCGAGCGCGGCCGCGTCCATCATCGTGGCCGAGATGCGAGTGATCACATCAGCCCCGAACGGTTGCTGGCGATTGAGCATCGAGCGCACGGCGGCTGGCTGTCCGGTCTCGAGATCGAGCAGTGTCGCCACCACCGTCGTGGTCCCGAGGTCGTAGGCAATCGCGAAGCGACGGGCGGTCGTGTCCCCGGGTTCGAGCTCGATCAGCTCCTGATCGCAGACCACCGCGGTGACGTCGAAGTGCGATCGCCGCAGGGTCGTTCCCAACGTGCGCAGCATGCCCACCGACGCATAGGGCTCGAGATCGTCCAGCGCGTCCTGAACGCGCTTCAGATCGGGCCGTTGGTCTTCCATCGTCGGCTCCTCGAGCACGAGATGACGCTTCTGAACCGAGGGACGCAGGATCACGTGGCGCCCGACACCGGCCAGGGCGGCCTTGGGCCGGGTCTGCAACGGCGGTACCTCGATCACCAGGTCCTCACGGGCATGGGCGCGGCAGGCCAGTCGCCAGCCCTCGCGCAGCTCGCCGCCGGTGAACGCCCGGGGGTCGACGGCCGAGATCGGCATCTCCCCCGAGACGACACGAACCTTGCACTTCTTGCAGGTGCCGTGGCCGCCGCAGGTCGAGTCGATGGCGATCCCGTTCCAGCTCGCGGCGTCGAACACCGGGGTTCCGCTGGGCACCCGCACCTCGCCACCGTCAGGCAGGAAACGCAGGCGGATTCGCGCCGCACCATCCTCGGGAGCGAGATCCTCGTCGCGATCGAGATCGCGCCGGCGGGGGGCCGGGGTGCTCACGCGGCGGGCGCTCCCTCACGCTCGGCGCTCGCGG
>CAVXPV010000026.1:0-131584 GCA_963763715.1 uncultured Solirubrobacterales bacterium | reverse complement strand
GTACCTGCATCCGCTCGGCGACTCGCGGCGCAACCTCGAGATCCGCACCGGCTGCTGGGTCAAGCGGGTCGTGCTCGACGGCGGCCGGGCGACCGGCGTCGAGTACCTGACCCCGGACCTGCTCACGCAGGCCTCGGTCCGGGCGCGGCGCGAGGTGATCCTCTCGGCGGGCGCGATCGACACCCCCAAGCTGCTGATGCTGTCGGGCATCGGGCCCGGTGAGCACCTGCAGGAGTTCGGGATCGAGACCGTCGTCGACGCGCCCGGAGTCGGCTCCAACCTCGACGATCATGTCGAGGGCATCGTGCAATGGGACGCCCGGCAGCCGATGATCCGCCGTTCGACCCAGTGGTGGGAGATCGGCCTGTTCTCGACCTCCGAGGAGGGCCTGGACCGCCCCGATCTGATGATGCACTACGGCTCGGTGCCGTTTGACATGAACACCGCTCGCTGGGGGTACCCGACGACCGAGAACGGCTTCTGCCTGACCCCCAACGTCTGCCGCGGACGCTCGCGGGGCACGGTGCGGCTGCGCACGACGGATTACCGCGACCGCGCTCGTGTGGACCCTCGCTACTTCACCGATCCCGACGGGCATGACGAGCGTGTGATGGCCTACGGAATCCGGCTGGCGCGTGAGATCGTCGCCCAATCGCCGATGGCGCCGTGGGCGGGCGCGGAGCTGGCCCCGGGACCGGACGCCCAGACCGATGATGAGCTGATCGACTACATGCACCGGACCCACAACACGGTCTACCACCCGGCGTGCACTGCCAAGATGGGCCCCGATTCCGATCCGATGGCGGTCGTCGATCCGCGGCTGCGGGTCAGGGGCATGATGGCCTGCGGATCGCCGATGGCTCGATCCTCCCGTTCCTGCCGGCCATCAACCCGTGCATCACGACGATGATGATCGGGGAGAAGTGCGCCGAGATGATCGCCGCAGACGCCGCCGCGGCAGAGCTCCCGTCGCGACCGTCTGAGGACAGCGCCATGAAGCGGCGAGGATGTCCTCGCCGCCGCCGAGTTCCTGCGCGCCCAGCCGCTGTTCGCCACGCTGCCCGAGGCGACCGTGCAACGGGTGGCGGCGGCTGTCGAGCTCGAGCGCCTGCCCGCGCAGACGACGATCTTCTCCCAGGGCGCCGGCCCGCTGACGCACCTGAGGATCATCCGCTCGGGTGCGGTGGAGATCGTCTCCGACGGCCGTGTGCTCGACCTGCTGGGCGCCGGCGAGCCGTTCGGGCACGCCTCGATGCTGTCCGGGTTTCCGCCCGGGTTCGAGGCCCGCGCCGCCGAGGACACGGTCTGCTACCGGATCGAGGCCGACGTGGCCGAGGAGCTGTTGACCGGCCCGGCCGGACTGCGGTTCGTCGCCCGCTCGCTGCTCGAGCCCCCACCGACCTGCACTCGGTCGCCCAGGAGCCGGCCCGCAACCGGGCCGACGAGCCGGTGGCGCGGCTGCTGCGCGCAGAGCCGGTGCTCGTCACGCCCGAGACGACGATCCGCGAGGCGGCCGCACGGATGACCGCCGCCCGGGCCAGCTGTGCGGTCGTGCAGACTCGCCGACGGCTCGCTCGGCATCCTCACCGACCGCGATCTGCGCACGCTGCTGGCCGGCGGCCTGGGCGGAGACGCGCCCGTGGCGCAGGCGATGTCGGCGCCGGCCTACACCTGCACCGGGGACCGGTCCGCCGGCGAGGTGCTGCTGGAGATGCTCGACCGCGGGCCTGCGCCACTTCCCGGTCCTGTCGGCGGCCGGGCGGCTGCTGGGGGTGATCGAGGACGTCGATCTGATCGCGGCCCGCACCCGCAGCTCGTTTGAGCTGCGGGGCCGGATCGCCGCCGCGCACAGCGTCTCGGAGCTGGTCCGGCTGGCCGCCGAGCTGGCGCCGATGGTGATCGCGCTGCTGGACTCCGGCGTCCAGGCCGCCAACGCGACCGCCGTGTACTCGGTCACCGTCGACGCGATCACCCGCCGGCTGCTCGAGCTCGCGCTGGCCGAGTGCGGCGAGTCCGAGCTGGACTTCGCGTGGCTGGCGCTCGGCAGCCAGGCCCGGCGCGAGGCGCTCCCGGGCTCGGATGTCGACAGCGCGATCGTCTGGTTCGGCCCCGACGACGAGCGATGTGCGGGCGCGGCTGCTGGCCGTGGCCACCGCGGTCGCCGCGGGCCTGGAGCGCTGCGGCCTGGCGATCGACGCGCACGGCGCGTCGGCATCCTCGGCGCCGTTCGTGCGCTCGCTGGACTCGTGGCAGCACCTGGCCCGCAGCTGGATCGCCGACCCGACGCAGCCCAAGGCGCTGATCCTGACCTCGACCCTGATCGACAGCCGGCCGATGTGGGGCGTGCATGCCGGCAACCCGGTCGCCGACACCTTCCGGCTCGCTCACGACCGCCCGGCCCTGCTGCGGTTGCTGGCCCGCTTCGCCCTCTCCCACCGGCCGCCGACGGGCTTTCTCCGCGGGCTCGTGGTCGAGCACTCGGGTCAGCACCAAGGCCGCCTTGACCTCAAGTCCGGGGGCCTGATCCCGATCGTCGACCTCGCCCGCTACGCGGGCATCGCCGCCGGCGTGACGAGTGCGTCGACCACCGAGCGGCTGCGCGCCGCGGCCGCCGCCGGGACGCTGCCGGCTGCCGACGCCCATTCACTGGAGGACGCCCATCGGCTGATCTCCAACCTGCGCGCCGAGCATCGCGTCGCGCAGTTGCGAGCCGGTGAGGAGCCCGATGACCATCTCAGCCCCGATGAGCTCAGCCGCCTGCGGCGCACCCAGCTGCGCGAGGCGTTCCGCGCCGTCGCGTCGATTCAGCGCCGGCTCGCCTCCGAGCTCAGCCTCGGAGCTCGTAGCGCAGGCCCACGCGACCTCGTCCCCCGAGTAGCCTTCGCGGCCATGGCCACCTGGAACCGCTACCGGCCCGTCATCTGGCTGGCGATGCTCGGGATCGCGCTGCTTCTGCTGGTCAGCCCGGCCCTGATCGGCTTCCTGGTGCTCGGGATGGCCGCCGGGGTCGCGTTCCGGCTGCGCTTCCGCGCGCCGCTGCGGCCGCCCGCTCGGGGCGACCGCAACGACCGCGGACGGCGGATCAGAAGAAGCTGAGCTTGGTCGAGATCCGCGGCCGGGCGCGCTGGGTGTAGCGCTTGACCTGATCGAACACGACCTGGTACGTGCTGAAGCGCGGATGTCCGCCCGGATAGAACCTATCCCGGGCCTTGAGCGTGCCGCACGGCCCCTGCGCCGTACCGAAGGCCATCCGGTTGACCACCTTGCCCTGTGCAGGTAGTGGACGTAGATCGAGTGACCGGGGATGAAGCCCGAGAAGCGCCACGTCACCTTGCGCGAAGGTTTGGCGACCGCCGGCACGGTGTCGACGCTGAAGTTGGCCACCGTGACCGCGGTCTGGGCGAGGCTGCCGGCCCCGCTGGTCTCATCCTGTGCCGTCAGCGTCGTGCGAGCCGCGTGCCCGGTCCGGCGAAGGGCAGGATCGGGCCGGTGGTGACCAGGTTGATCGAGCCGTCAGGCCCGGCCGTCGTGGTGCCGAAGACCGCAGTGCCCTGCACGGCGATCGTGTCGCCGGGCGTGTAGCCGGTGCCGGTGATGTCGATCAGCGTGCCCTTGGCCGAGTTGGCGTTGACGTAGCAGGGCGCGCTCATCGCCAGCGTCGCCGCGGACGCCTGAGCGGCGGCCAGCGGCCGGCACGACGAGCGCTCCGGCGGTGATCGAGACACGCAACAGCCTGCGCCGAGCCCGGCGTGTGTCGCAGATACGCAAAGTCCTTCCCCCTGTCTGTGTATGCGGTCTCCGGCCTGCGGGCAGTCTACCCGTGGGTCCGGTGGTCAATCCCGCGCAGCGGGGCGACCGAGCGCGGCGCGCTAGTTGAGCTGCCCGCGGGCCACGGCCAGGCACGCCTCACAGCGCGGCCACGGTGGGTTCCACGGGTAGCCGGTGACGTCCTGGCCGCACAGCGCGAGATCCGGGTTCTCGGCCTCGACGAGGTGGCAGAGCTCGTCGAAGCCGTCGTCGCTGCGCCCGGGCACGTTGACGCACCGCGGGTGGACATTGGGGCTGCGGACGGGGACAGCGGCCATCTCAGGACTCGAGGATACCCTCGCAACGCGCTCAGCTCACCGCACGCAGGTGGGCGAACGGGGTGCCGTCGCGCAGCTCGCGGATGACCTCCTCGACGAGACCTCCGCCCGCATCGGCGTGGCCGTCGGTGACGGCGCCGACGTGCGCACGCTTGGCCTGGATCAGCTTGGCCATCTGCTCGTCGATCGTGTTGGCGGCGAGCAGGTACCAGGCGGTCACCGCGTCGTGCTGGCCGATCCGGTGACAGCGGTCCTCGGCCTGGTCATGCATCGCCGGGGTCCATTCGAGTTCGAGGAAGGCGACGTTGGAGGCGCGGGTCAGCGTGATGCCCTGCGCCGCGACCCGGGTCGCGCCGACGATCAGCTGCGGACCCTCGGGATCCTGGAAGGCGGCGATCGCCGCCTCGCGGGCGGGAAGGGAGTCCGCACCGAGCAGGTGCAGCGCCTCCGGGAAGCGCTCGATCAGCGCGTGCTGCACCTCGCGGTGGCGCGCGAACACGACCAGCGGCTCGCCCGAGGCCAGGAAATCGTCCATCCAGGCCAGTGCCGCCGCGAGCTTGCCGCGGGCGGCGAGACGCTGCAGGGTGCCGAGTTGCGCGAGCCGTTCGGCGCGCAACGTCGCGGCGATCCGCGCGTTGAGCGTGGACAGGTCGAGCGGCTGGGCCCGCAGCCAGGCGATCACGTCGCGCTCGGCGAGCCGGTACTCGGCCGTGTTGGTGAGCGCCATCGGGACCACGACCTGGCGCTTGGGGGGCAGCTGGGGCAGCACCTCGGACTTGCGCCGGCGCACGAAGCAGTGACGGCGCAGGTGCCAGTGCAGGCGCTCCTCGCTGACCTGGCCGCGGAACTGGCGGGCGAAGCTCGCGCCGGTGCCGAAGTCCTGCAGGCGGCCGATCACCCGCAGCTGGGCGATCAGCTCGTCGACGTGGTTGAGCACCGGAGTGCCGCTGAGGGCCAGCCGCAGGCCGTCGCGCGGCACCGCCCCGGCCAGCGTGCGGACCGCCTGGGTGCGCTTGGCGTGCGGGTTCTTGCAGTAGTGCGATTCGTCGATGACCAGCGCCCGCGGCCGCATGCGGGCGAGCGCTTCGCGGTGAGCGGCGACGATCTCGTAGTTGAGGATCGTCACGTCGCCGCGCGGCGGCACCGCGACGCGGCCGGTGATCACCGCCACCGAGCGGTGCGGCAGCCAGCGCTCGGTCTCGCGCTGCCAGGTGAGCTTCATCGACGCCGGGCAGACGACGATCGCGGGAAACGCGCCGTCGGCCTCGAGCGTGGCCAGCGCCTCGACGGTCTTGCCCAGACCCTGCTCGTCGGCGAGGAACGTGCCGCGGGCCTTCAGCGCGTACCGGACCGCGGCCCACTGGAAGGGGGCGAGCTCACCCCCGAGGGCTGCGGCGGTCTCCGGGATCGGCTCGGCCGTATCGGCGCGGGAGTCCCGGACCGCGGTCGGCGGCCTCGGCGTGCTCGGCGAGCAGGTCCGCGAGCACCTCGGCCGCCTCGGCGCTGATCTGCACCTCGTGGAGGGCCACGAAGGCATCGAGCTCGACCGCCAGCCAGGGGTCCAGCGGCACCGAGCGCGTGCCCTCGGCGCCCGGCAGCTGCGGCGAACGCCGCCCCGATGTCCGGGTCCCAGAGCACCTCGAGACGGAGCTCCTCGCCGTCCAGGCCGCGCGCGAAGACCAGCCGGGCCGGCGGCGGCTCGATGTCATGCTCGACGTCCTGCAGGCAGCGCTCGGCGGCGGGGTCCAGATGGGCGGAGCGTTCGGCCCGCAGCACCTCGGCGACCTCACGGGTGAGGGGAACGAGCAGCCCGGCGGGATGCTCCCGGGCCACCTCAGCGCAGTTCCGTGGGCACCGGTCCGGCCAGCGTGCGCAGGACCAGCCAGCCGCGACCGTCATGGCGCACCGTGGCGACGCTCCCGATCCAGCGCCGGCGGACCCGGGCCAGCCATTCCTGGACCCCGGGCCCGGCCTCGAGCTCGGGCCGGCGGGCCAGGATCTCGGCCACCTTCAGGGCGGCGAAGTCCTCGGCCGGCGCCGACCACTCGCGCCGGTCCCAGTCAAAGCGCCGGTGCGGGATCGAGCGCGCGAGGTCGACCAGCTCCTTGTCGTAGGGGAAGGCGAGCACGACGGTCGGCTCGCCTCCCGGCCCCGCGCGCAGGGTGACGTTGTTCGGGGGTGGGACGAGCTCCACGGTCACCCGCGCGCGAGCGCGGCCGGCTCGGGAATGGGGGGTGGGCCCGGCGCCCCGGCCTCGGTCAGGCGGTGGGCGGTGGCCCGCGCGGTGCCGCGGGCCCAGCCGGTGGTGGTGACCAGGCCGAGCACGAAGATCAGCAGCCCGAGCGCGACGATGATCCACCAGCCGCTGTGCGTGGCGGCCGTGAAGCCGGGGCTGAGCCGGCCGTGGACCGCGACGGCGCCGGCCAGCGCCCCGAGCACCGCGACCCCGAGGGTCTGCCCGACCTGGCGACTGGTGGAGGCCACCGCCGCCGCGACTCCGGCCTGGGACGGCGGCATGCCCGAGACCGCGGTGTGGGTGATCGGCGGATTGACGAGGCCGAAGCCCAGCCCGAACAGGAAATACGAGGTCAGCAGCACCCCGGTCGGCGTGCTCCTCGTGAGCTGGGTGAGGATCGCGGCGCTGGCCATCAGGGCCAGGCTGCCGGCGACGAGCGGCAGGCGGCTCCCGCTCCGGCCCACCATCCGCCCCGAGATCGGGGCGACGACCAGTGTCACGCCGGCCATCGGGATCAGGTAGAGCCCGGCGTGAAACGGCGACAGCCCGCGCACATCCTGCAGATACAGCGTGTTGAGGAAGAGAAACCCGCCCAGCGCGGCGAACGCGCACAGCGCGATCATGCTCGCGCCCGAGAACGGCGCGCTGGAGAAGAAGCGCAGTTCGATCAGCGGCTCGCGGCGGCGCAGCTCGTAGACGATCAGCGCGGCGAAGGTCGAGCCCGGCGACGCGCGAACTCGATCAGGGTCGAGGCCGACAGCCAGCCGTCGCCGGGGCCCTTCGATGATCGCGTAGGTCAGCGTGGCCAGGCCGACGATGACGAGGATCTGGCCGACCGGATCCAGGCGCCGCGGCGCGGGCGGCGCGTGACTCGGGCACGTACAGCGCGGTGAGCACGATCGCCGCCAGTCCGATCGGGAGGTTGACCAGGAACACGGCCGGCCATCCGACCGAGTCCACGAGCGCGCCGCCGACGATCGGGCCCAGCGCGAGGCTGATCCCGATCGTGCCGCCCCACACCCCGATCGCCTGCGCGAGCTCGCGGGGATCCTCGAACACGTTGCGGATGATCGACATCGCGACCGGGTTGAGCATCGAGCCGCCGATCGCCTGCAGGACGCGGGCCGCGATCAGCAGGTTCAGCGAGGGCGCCAGCGCGCACAGCAGCGAACCCAGCGAGAACAGCAGCAGGCCGAGCTGGAAGACCCGGCGGCGCCCGATCCGGTCCGCGGTCGAGCCCGACAGCATGAGCAGGCTGGCCAGGACCAGCGTGTAGGCGTCGATCGTCCACTGCAGGCCCGACAGCGAGGAGTGAAACGATCGCGCGATCGAGGGCAGCGCGACGTTGACGATCGTGGAGTCGAGTCCCGACGATCAGCAGGCTCATCGAGCAGATGCCGAGGATCAGCAGCCGCCGGCGGCGATCGGGCACGGCGGCGGACGGGAGGACGGGGCGGTCACTCTCCGATCCTAGTGAGCGCGCGCCGGGGCACGTTCTCGAGTGGCCGGTGCGGCCGGTCCGTCGTGCGACGGGCGCGGGCGGCTCGCTGGCCACCCGCGCCCCGCACGGACGTCGGCTAGATGTGGTTGGCCTTCAGGAAGGCCGCGGCGACGGTGGCCGGCTGCTGGTGGTCGATCGCGACCGCCTTGTTCATGGCGATCACGGCCGAGTTGGTCAGCAGCTTGTTGACGCTGTCAACCGTGCTGAGCAGGCTCGGGCAGGCGCTGACCTTGTTCTTGTTGACGACCAGCGCGATGTTCTGGTATCCGAAGATGTTCTTCGGGTCCTTGAGCACCACGTACTTGCCGCTGGCCAGCTGCGGGTCGGTGGTGAACACGTCGATCGCGTCGACCGAACCGCTGTCCAGGGCCTGGTACTGGATGCCGAGGGCGAGCGACTTGAAGGTGAAGTTCTTCACCCCGTAGACGCTCTTCATGCCCGCCGCGCCCTGCTGGCGGCCGAGGAACTCGGGCCGGGCGCCGAGCGTGAAGTGCGGGACCTTCTTGAGGTCCGCGGTGCTGACCAGCCCGTACTTCTTGGCGAACGCCTTGGTGACCGCGATCGCGTCCGTGTCGAAGAACGGCGTGATCGAGCTCATCACCTGACCGCGCTTGGCGTAGAACGCCTTGGCCAGGCTGTACTCCTCCTGCGGGCTGGAGACCTGCTTGTTGATCTTGCGCCACCGTGGCCACGGACTCGCCCGTGTACTCGGGGTAGGCGTCGATCTGACCGCTGGTCAGGGCCTTGTCGACGACCTCGGTGGCGCCGATGTTCTCCTTGTAGTTGATCTTGCAGCCCTTGGCGGTCAGCGCCTGCTTGTAGAGCTGGCCGACGATGAACTCCTCGGTGAAGTCCTTGGTGCCGAGGGTCAGCGAGCCGCCGGAGCCGCCGGCTGCGGCGCTGGAACTCGAGCTCGTGCTGGAGCTCGAGCCGCCGCCGGCGCTGCTCGAAGCCGACGAGCTCGAGCTCGAGCTCGACCCGCAGGCGGCGAGCACGAGGGCGGCGATCAGGGTCAGAACGGCCGCGGCCACGCGAGTGGTGCGACGCTTACGCGGGCGTGGGGCCCGATGAGACGTGGGTACTACGGACATACAGGATTCCTCCTCAATGGAATCAGCGACGTTCCCCGGATTATCCGGGGCATGTGTTCGACAACGGAATCCGCCGTGGACCGACGGCCCTGGCGGCGGAGCGGGTAGGGAGTCACCCGGTACTGGACAAGGGCAAGCAGCGCCGTCCGTGGCGAAGGCAAGCACGGTGATCATCAGTGATCCCGCGATCACGCCGGCGGTCCCATACGACGGCTCGTTGACGATGATGTCCCCGAGACCACCGCCGCCGGCGAAGGTGGCCAGGGTCGCGGTGGCGACGACGTAGACCGACGCGGTCCGCAGGCCGGCGAAGATGAGCGGCATGGCGAGGGGAAGCTCGACCCGCCGCAGCACCTGCCACGCGGTCATGCCCATCGCCCGCGCCGCCTGGACGGCATCGGCGTCGACCCCGTCGACGGCGACGTAGGCGTTGGTCAGGATCACCGGGCCGGCCAGCACCACGAGTGCGACCTCGGTGTTCCAGAAGCCGATCCCGACGATCCCGATGCCGATCGAGATGACCGCCAGGCTCGGCAGCGCGCGCCCGATGTTCGAGGCCGTGATGGCCAGAAACGACCCGCGGTGCAGGTGACCGAGCCACACGCCGAGCGGGATCGCCAGCAGAACCGAGATCGCGACCGCGACCACCGACAGCTCGAGATGGGCGACGGTCTTGTCGCCGAACAGGCTGAGATTGTTGAAGAAGAAGCTGATCGGATTGGACATGCGCGGACCTAGCCGGGCGCGAGCCGGCGCCGGCTCCACGGGGTGATCAGTCGCTGCAGGAGCACGAGCAGCACGTCGGCGAGGATCGCCAGGGCGACGGCCAGCGCGCCGGCGGCGATGAACTCGGTCTTGAAGCCGCTCTGGATGGCGTTGAAGATGAGCGCTCCGAGCCCGCCGCCACCGATGTAGGCGGCGACGGTGGCGAGACTGATCGTGGTCACGGTGGCGATCCGGATCCCGGCCATGATCGCCGGCGCGGCGAGCGGGATCTCGACCCGCAGCAGCGACTGCCGTTCGGTCAGCCCCATCGCCCGGGCCGCTTCGATCGTCGCGTCGGGCACCGCGCGCAGCCCGGTCAGGGTGTTGCGGAACAGGATCAGCAGGGTGTAGGAGACCAAACCGATCTCGGCCGTCAGCCGGTTGATCCCGGTGATCTGGACGAGCAGCTCGAACAGCGCCAGGCTCGGGATCGTGTACAGGAACGCGGAGAACAGCGAGAACGGGGTCTCAAACCAGCTGCGCTTGTAGGCGATGATCGCCGCCGCGAAGGCGATCAGCATCCCGACCCCGACGGCGATCACGGTCAGCACGATGTGCTGGACGATCGCGGGCTGCGAACACCGAGCTCCAGTTCTGCTTGACCCAGCCGAAGCAGAACTGCTGGTTCTGGACCACGCAGTTCGACGCGCCACCGAAGTTCGGGATGACCGGACCGCCGCCGGCCGCGATCACGGGATGCAGGCCGAGCAGGCTCATGGTCATGCCTGCGGCGTGCCGGCGCTGCGGCTCGCGTCACCGGCGGCGGCGGGGGCGCCGCCGTCGGGCGCGATGAGCGCGGTGATCGCCTCGACGGTCACGAAGCCGAGCAGCTGATCGTGATCGTCGGTGACCGCCAGACGCGAGATCCCGTCCGCCAGCATCTGCGAGAGCGCGAAGTGCAGGCTCCAGTCCGGGCGCACGCTCTTGGCGGGCGTCGCCTCGCCGGACCGGGCGGGCTCGAGCTCGATGTCGCTGACCGTGCGCACGCGCAGGCGCTTGAGCCCTCGGTCCTCGCCGACGAAGCTGGCCACGAACTCGTCCTTGGGGTGAGCCAGCAGCTCGTCGGCGGTGGAGAGCTGCACGAGGTGCCCGTCGCGCATGACCGCGATCCGGTCGCCCATCTTGATCGCCTCGTCGATGTCATGGGTGACGAAGATGACCGTCTTCTTGACCTGGCGATGCAGGCGCAGGAAATCGTTCTGCAGGCGGTCCCGGGCGATCGGGTCGATCGCGCCGAACGGCTCGTCCATCAACATGATCGGCGGGTCGGCGGCCATCGCGCGGGCGACCCCGATCCGCTGCTGCTGACCGCCGGAGAACTCCCCCGGGTAGCGGCGCAGGTCGCCCTCGGGGTCCAGGCCGACGAGCTCGAGCAGCTCAGCGGCCCGGGTGCGGATCCGATCCTTGGACCAGCCCAGCAGCCGGGGGACCGTGCCGATGTTGGACTCGATCGTCAGGTGGGGAAACAGCCCGATCTGCTGAAAGACGTAGCCGATCCGGCGCCGGAGCTGGGTGAGCTCGAGCTGGCGCACGCTCTGGCCGTCGATCGTGATGTCACCGTCGGAGATCGAGATCAGGCGGTTGACCATCTTCAGCGCGGTCGTCTTGCCGCAGCCCGACGGGCCGATCAGCACGCAGATCTCTCCGGGGGCGACCTCGAAGCTCAGCTCCGAGACGGCCTCGCGCTCGCGCCCCGGGTAGCGCTTGACCACCTGCCGGAACGCGATCTCGGCCGGTGCCGAGTACGAACCAGGTTCCTGGGACTGCTCCTGACTGGGTCGGTCGGGCGCGGCGATCGCGGTTATATATCAGATAAATGAGCTGGAAAGGGCCGTCGGCGCCGTGGTTCGGCGGCCGCGGTTCAGCCGAGTTCGACGTCCCAGTCGGCGATCAGCTGGCGCGCGCTCTCGACGTCCGGATGCAGCGGGCGATCGCTGAGATCGGGATCGAGCCGGGCCGTGGCCGCCCGCCACAGCGACTGGGTCCCGGCTCCGATCGGCTCCTGGCCGGCCAGTCGCATCGCCCGCACCGCCACGACCAGTTCGGTCGCCACGGCGACGCGCAGGGCGCTCAGGGTCTCCTGGGCGCGCCGGGCCGAGATCGGCGCCAGGCTGGAGTGCGATTCCACGCCGCGCGAGACCGCCACCGTCTGGGCGGCGACCGGCGTGACCAGCGAGCGGACCTCCGCGACGGCCGCGTGGGCGGTGTACTCGAGCACGAGCGCCCCGGACTCGGGGCCGGGGTTGCGGGCCAGGAACGGCGGCAGGCCGGTCAACCCGGAGTCCAGCAGCGTGCTCACCCGGGCGGCGATCAGGGCCGCGGACTGGGCCAGCGCGGTGCGCAGGCCGTCGATCGCGTTGGCCAGCGGCGCCGCATGCGGATTGCCGTTGGGCAGCGCGACCCCGTCCGCGGTCACGATCAGTGCGTTCTCGCCGGCGAAGTTGAGCTCGTGCCCGACCGTCTCCTCGAGCGCGAGCAGCGCGTCGTGAACGGCCCCGTCGACCTGCGGCTGGGCTCGGAACGGGTACGGATCCTGGATCCCGAGCGGACCGGGATCGCGCGTGCGCGCGTGCAGCCCGGAGAGCAGCGCGCGCATCCGCGCCGCCACGGCGGCCTGGCCGGGACGGTGGCGCGAGGAGTGGATCCGGGCGTCGAGCACGATCGGATCCGCGGCGGCCGCCTCGAAGGACAGCGCCGCCACCGACAGCCACGCGTCGAGCAGCCGGCGGGCGTCGACGACGAGCAGCGCGGCGCGGCCCACGCTGACCGCGTTGGAGCTCATGAAGGCCAGCCCGTCGCGCGGCCCCAGGCGCGCCGCGGGGACGCCCGCCTCACGCAGCGCCGTTGCCGCGTCGACGAGCGTGTCGCCTCGCCACATCTGACCCTCGCCGAGCAGGGCGAGAGCGATGTCGGCCAGGTTGGTGAGGTCGCCGGTGCCGAGCGAGCCCAGTTCGCGGGTGAACGGTGACAGCCCGGCGTTCAGAGCGCCGACCAGCGCCGTCAGCAGCTCGGGCGCGACGCCGGCGCCGCCGGCGCCGATCTGGTTGGCCCGGGTGGCCATCGCGGCCCGCACGACGGTGGCCGGCAACGGGTCCCCGGCGCCGCACGCGTGGCTGCGCAGGAGCCCGAGCGAGTAGCGCTCGCGGTCGGACTCGGGAACGCGATAGGCGCGCAGCGCGCCGACCCCGGTCGTCACCCCGTAGAGATCCTCGCCGCGCTCGAGCAGGGCGGCGATCGCCTCGCGGGCACGGTCGTTGCGGTGCTGCGCCTCGGCGGTGACGCGCGCGTAGGCTCCGCCGCGGGCGATCCGGGCCACGCCCCGGGGGGTCAGGGTGGCGCCGTTGAGATCGACCGGTGCCGGCGAGCCGGCGGGGACGGTGGCGCGGTCCGCGGTCATCGTCGGCTCACTCTAATCCGCCCTCGGAGACGCGGCGGCTAAGGTCGCGGGCATGGATGATCCCGTCCGCATCACCGGGCGCGATCTCGATCTGACCTCGCTGGCCCGGGTGGCCCGGCACGGGGTGCGGGTCGAGATCTCGCCCGAGGCGCGCGACCGGATCACGATCAGTCAGGCCGTCGTCGCGCAGGCCGTGGCGGCGCAGACTCCGGTCTACGGCGTGACCACCGGCCTCGGCGCCCGGGTGACCGATCGTCTCTCCGGAGCCGATGCCGCGGCATTCTCGCTGCGCACACTGCGATCCCGAGCCGCCGCGATCGGGGAACCGCTTCCCCGAGACATCACGCGGGCGGCGCTGCTGCGTGCGCCTCAACGGCCTGTGCGCGGGCGGCGCGGGTGCCGGGATCGCGGTCGCCGACGGTCTCGCCGGCCTGCTCAACGCCGGCGTGCACCCGCGGATTCCGGCCAGCGGGTCGGTGGGCGCCGCCGATCTGTGCCTGCTGGCGCACGTCGGGCTGGTGCTGATCGGGGAGGGCGAGGCCGAGCTCGACGGCGAGACGCTGCCCGGGGCGGCGGCGCTCGCGCGCTGCGGCCTTGAGCCGGTGATCCTCGGGGCCAAGGACGGTCTCGCCATCTGCTCGAGCTCCGCGGTCACGACGGCGGCGGCGTCACTGGCCCGGCTCGACGCCGAGGCCGTGCTCGCCGAGGCGCAGATCTCCGCGGCCCTGGCGATGGAGGGCTTTCGGGCCAACCTCACCCCGCTGGACCCGCGCGTGGTCGAGGCCCGCCCGGCCCCCGGACAGCGGTGGTCGGCGGCCGGACTGCGCGCCCTGCTGGCCGACGGGGACCTGACCGCGCCCGGCGCGGCGCGGCGGCTGCAGGATCCGCTCAGCCTGCGCTGCGCCAGCCAGATCCACGGATCGCTGCGGACGGCCCTGGACGGGCTCGACGCCGCGCTGGCCCCCGAGCTCAACGGCGCCGCCGACAACCCGCTCGTGCTCGCCGACGTCCGGGGAGATCCTCAGCACCGGCAACTTCCACGTCCCCGCGCTCGCGCTCGCGCTCGACAGCGCCGCGATCGCCGTGGCCCAGGTCGCGTCGGCGCTGAGCGAGCGTCCCGCCCGGTTGCGGACGACGCGGCTCAGCGGGCTGCCGGCCAGCCTGATCGCCGGCGAGTCGATCGATTCGGGACTGGCCCCGCTGGCCAAGACCGGTCAGGCCCTGTGCCTGGAGATCCGCCACCGCGCGGCGCCGCTGGCGATCCACTCGATGGTCGGAGCCGACGGCGTCGAGGACGACGCCACCGGCGCGACCCAGGGCGCGCTGCGGCTGGGTGAGCAGATCATCCGGCTGCGCCAGCTGGTCGCGATCGAGCTGCTCGTCGCCGCGCAGGCGGTCACGCTCGCCGCGCCGCGGCTCGGCCGCGGGACCCAGGCCGCGTATGACTGCGTGCGCGAGCTCGTGCCGCGCCGTTGACCGAGGACCGCCCGCCCGGCCCCGACGTGGCGCGGATCGAACGGGAGGCGCTGCGCTCGGGCGAGCTGCGCGCCCGCGTCGCCGCGGCCCTGACGTGAGCGGACTCGCGTTCACCTACCTCAGCGGCGCGGATGTCGAGGCGCTGGCGCTCTCCGACCAGGAGATCCTCGCCGCAGTGCGCGACGTGCTCGCCGCCCAGGGGCGCGGCGAAGCCGTCCCCGAGCCGCGCACGCACATCTTCCCGCCCGGCGCGACCGGTCATTTCAACGTGCTGCGCGGCGTCGTACCCGACGTCGGCCGGGGTCAAGGTGGTGGGCGATTTCGTGGACAACCACGAGCGCGGGCTCCCGTCCGAGCTCGCGCTGCTGCTGCTCATGGATCCCCGATGACCGGGGTGCCGCAGGCGATCATCGACGCGACCGCGATCACCGAGATGCGCACCGGGGCGGTCACGGCGATCGGCGCCGAGGTGCTCGCGCCTCGTAATGCCCGGGTGCTCGGTCACATCGGCGCCCGCGGCACCGCCTATTGGAACGTGCGGCTGCTGTGCACGGTGCTGCCCGGGCTGGAGGAGATCCGCGTGCACTCGCGCCGGCCCGAGAGCCGGGAGGCGTTCGCGGCCCGGCTGCGGTCCGACCTCGGCCGGATTCTGGCCGGCCTCGCGCCCGGTCGGGAGTCCGATGCCGAGACGATCGTGTTCTGGCATCGGGGGTTGTCGACCACGGATATCGCGCTCGGTCGCGCGCTGCTCCACGCCGCCTCCGAGCGCGGTCTCGGGACGCGGCTGCCCTACCGGTAGTAGCGTGGCGCCACGATGGCGTCCGACTCGATGAGCTGTCGCGGCTGGCCACAGGAGGCCGCGCTGCGGATGCTCCACAACAACCTGCATCCCGACGTGGCCGAGCGGCCCGAGGATCTCGTCGTCTACGGCGGGATCGGCAAGGCGGCCCGCAACTGGTCCAGCTACCACACGATCGAGCGCGAGCTGCGCCGGCTCGGCGACGGCGAGACGCTGCTCGTGCAGTCGGGCAAGCCGGTGGCGGTGTTCGAGACCCACCCCGATGCGCCGCGGGTGCTGATCGCCAACTCCAACCTGGTCGGGCAGTGGGCCAACTGGGAGACGTTCCGCGAGCTCGACGCCGCCGGGCTGATGATGTACGGCCAGATGACGGCGGGCTCCTGGATCTACATCGGCAGCCAGGGGATCCTGCAGGGCACCTACGAGACGTTCGCGGCCGCCGCCCGCCTGCGCTTCGGCGGCACGCTCGCCGGCCGGCTCGTGGTGACCGCCGGTCTCGGCGGGATGGGCGGCGCCCAGCCGCTGGCGGTGACGATGCTCGACGGCGCCGCGCTGTGCATCGAGGTCGACCTGCAGCGGATCGAGCGCCGGATCGAGACCCGGTACCTGGACGAGCGGGCCGCCTCGCTGGATGACGCCCTGGCCCGGCTGGCAGGTCGCGCAGCGCGAGCGGCGCGGCCTCTCGATCGGCCTGGCCGGCAACGCGGCCGAGATCCTCCCCGAGCTCGTGCGCCGGGGGGTGGCGATCGACATCGTCACCGATCAGACGAGCGCCCATGATCCGCTGAACGGCTACGTCCCCGCCGGCCTGACGGTCGAGCAGGCCGAGGTTCTGCGCCGCTCCGATCCCGACGACTACCTCCGCCGTGTGGGGGAGAGCGCCGTCGCCCACGTCGGCGCGATCCGCGCGCTGGCCGCCGCCGGGGCCGAGGCGTTCGACTACGGCAACGCGCTGCGCGGGCTGGCCTTCTCGCACGGCGACGCCGACGCGTTCTCCTATCCCGGCTTCGTGCCCGCCTACATCCGGCCGCTGTTCTGCGAGGGCAAGGGCCCGTTTCGCTGGGTCGCGCTGTCGGGCGACCCGGCCGACATCCACGCCACCGACCGGGCGATCCTCGACCTGTTCGGCGATCAGGAGCACATCGCCCGCTGGATCTCGCTCGCGCAGGAGCGGGTCGCCTTCCAGGGGCTGCCGGCGCGGATCTGCTGGCTGGGCTACGGCGAGCGCGAGCGGGCCGGGGTGCGCTTCAACGAGATGGTCGCCTCCGGGCGAGCTGAAGGGGCCGATCGTGATCGGTCGCGATCACCTCGACGCCGGCTCGGTCGCCTCCCCCGAGCGCGAGACCGAGGCGATGCGCGACGGCTCGGACGCGATCGCCGACTGGCCGCTGCTCAACGCGATGCTGATGACCGCCTGCGGGGCCAGCTGGGTCTCGATCCACCACGGCGGCGGGGTCGGGATGGGCAAGTCGATCCATGCCGGGCAGGTCGTCGTCGCCGACGGAACCGCGGCGGCCGGGGAGCGGGTGCGGCGCACGCTGACCGCCGATCCCGGGCTCGGGGTCGTGCGCCACGCCGACGCGGGCTATCCCGCAGGCGCTGGCCGCCGCGCGCGCCGGTGGCGTGCGGATGCCGATGCTCGATCCCGAGCCCGACGTTCGGTGAGCGGGCCGGCATGAACGCGAGCTCGGTCGCGCTGCGGGGCGCCGAGCAGATCCTGCGCCCGCCCCGGCCCGGGCTGCCGTGGCTGCGCGGCGCGGATCTCGGCGCCGCAGACCCTGGATGGCGGCGATCTGGGGTGGTCAGAGGGGATTCTTGGAGACGGCGTGCCCCGGTCGGCTGATCTCGAGCTTGACGTGTCCGGGTGCGCGGTCGTGCCCGGGTTCGTCGACTGCCACACCCACCTGCCGTTCGCGGGCTGGCGGGCGGGCGAGTACGCGCAGAAGCTCGCCGGGGTGCCGTACGCGGAGATCGCCTCCGGCGGGGGGTGGGATCCGGGCCTCGGCGCGGGCGCTGGCCGCCGCCTCGGATGAGGCGGTGCTGGCGCAGGCTCGCTCGCTGGCCTGCGAGATGCTGGCCTCGGGCACGACAACGTTTGAGATGAAGTCGGGGTACGGGCTTTCGAGGGAGGGGGAGATCCGGGCCCTGGGGCTGGCCGCTGAGTTGGGGCGACGGGTGCCCCAGACGACGCTGTCGACCGCGCTGCTGGCGCACGCCGTCCCGGATGGCTTTGACGCCGCCGGCTGGATGCACGAGGTGGGGGAGATGATGGGCGAGGTGCTCGACCTGGGCAGCGTCAGCGCGCTGGACATCTTCGTCGAGACGATCGCCTTCTCGGTCGCCGATCTGGCCGAGATGGGCGCGCTGGCCCGGGCCGCCGGCCTGGCGCTGCGCACCCACGTCGAGCAGTTCGAGCGGCTCGGCTCGGTCCCGGTCGCGCTGACCGCCGGCGCCCGGTCGGTCGATCACCTGTCGGTGGCGTCCGGCGACGACGTCGCGGTGCTGGCGGATGCCGCGTGCGCCGCGGTGCTGCTGCCGGCGGCCGAGTTCCTCGGGGCCGAGCACCGTGCCCCCGGCCGGGCGCTGGCCGACGCGGGCGCGCTCGTCGTGCTGGCCACCGACGCCAACCCGGGCACCGCGCCGGTCGTCTCGATGCCGGCTGGTGATCGGGCTCGCGGCGCGGCTGTACGGGCTCGAGCCCCGTTGGAGACCCTGGCCGCGTGCACGCTGAACGCCGCCTGGGTGCTCGAGCTCGAGCACACGCACGGCTCGATCGAGCCGGGCAAGCGGGCCGACGTGCTCGTGCTCGACGGGCCCGTGGAGAGCATCGCCTACCGCTTGGGCCGCAACCCGGTGGCGGTCGCGTTCGTGGGCGGCGAGCCGGTGTTCGTGCGCGATGACTGGGCCGATCGCGTGGGTGTGCGCGCCGTGACGGGCCTGTCGATCCCGGCGATGGTCAACGCCCACAGCCACGCCTTCCAGGTCGGCCTGCGGGGGATCGGCGAGCGGGTCGGGGACGGGGACGACTTCTGGAGCTGGCGGCGCGAGATGTACCGGCTGGCCGGGGAGCTGACCCCGGAGTCGATGCGGGCGGTCGGCGAGCGGGTGTACGGGGAGATGGCGGCGGCCGGGTACGGGACCGTCGGCGAGTTTCACTACGTCGTGCACCAGCCCGACGGCACGCCGTACGACGAGCCCAACGCGATGGCGATCGCCCTCGCCGAGGCGGCGATCGCGTGCGGCCTGGAGATCGTGCTGCTGCCGGCCGCGTACGGCCGCGCGGGGTTCGGGCGGCCGCCCGAGCCGGGGCAGCGGCGCTTCTGTGACCCGACGGTGGCCGCGTTTCTGGCCCGCTGTGACGGGCTGCGGGCCTGGGCGGACGGGCCGCGACGGCGTCTCGGTCGGTGTCGCCGTGCACAGCATCCGCGCGGTCCCCGCCGAATGGATCGCCGAGGTCGCCGCCTACTCCGACGAGCACGGGCTCGTGCGTCATGTCCACGCCTGCGAGCAGCGCCGCGAGCTGGCCGAATGCTTCGACGAGCACGGATGTTCGCCGATCGCGCTGCTGGCCCGATGCGGCTTTCTCGGCGAGCGGGCGAGCGTCGTGCACGGGATCCACGTCAGCGACGATGACGTGCGAGCTGCTCGCCCGGTCCGGGACGACGGTCGTCACCTGCCCGACCACCGAGGGCAACCTCGGTGACGGCCACCTGCCCGCGCTGGCCTACCGCGACGCCGGCGTGCCGCTGGCCATCGGCACCGACGAGCAGGTCCGGATCGACCCCTTCGAGGAGCTGCGGGAGATGGAGACCTCCGCCCGGCGGGTCGGCGAGACCCGCGACGCGCTGCTGGCGGCGGCGGGCGGCGACCTGTGGGGACAGGTCTGCGTCGGCCGGGCGCCGCTCTCTGGGCCTGTCCGGGCCGGGTCCGTCGATCGAGGTCGACCTCGATCATCCGTCGCTGGCCGGGGTGCCGGCGGCCGACGTGCCGCGGGCGCTGGCCACGTGCTGCTCGGCGGCGGTCGTGACTCGCGGCGTGTCGGGCTCGACGGCGGCTAGGCGAGCTCGCGGCGGCGCCGGGCGAGGATCGCGTGCAGGCGGCGCGCCGTGGCGGCCTCGTGCGCCGGGCGTCGAGCATCGCCGCGGTCAGGCGGACGGTCACGTAGCCGGCCTCCAGCGTGGCCGCGTCGCGGCTCGCGGTCGCCGGTGAACTGCGCGTGGCCACGGTGAAACTCCCAGCCGTCGAGCTCGACGATCACGCGCTCGGCTGCGAACAGGATGTCGACCTCGAAGCCGGCCACTCGGGCGTTGACCCGATACGCGCGGCAGGTCGTAGGCGCGGGCGAAGGCCGGGAACACGTCTTCGAGCACGGAGCGGGTCGGGCCGCTGTCACCGCCGGCGTGGGCCTCGTCGTCGGCGTCGCCGAGCAGGGCCCTGATGCGCGCGATCCCGGGGTGGTTGCAGCCGGCGCCGGCAGAGCTCGAGGATCTCGCTCTCGTACAGCCACCGCGCGATCCGGGCGTCGTTGACCATCCGGGCCAGCTCGGGGTCGGTCAGGCCGGGGGCGAGGTCGAGCACGCGTCCGGGCCGCGCTCGTGGTGCGGATCCCGAGGTGGTGGCGGATCTCGCGCGCGTCAGCACGGTGCGTGCGATGCCAGGTGACGCCCGGACCGCGCCGGTCGCCGGTGGTGGTCACCTCGGGCGGGTCAGGCCACTGCGCGGCGCAGGCCCCACAGGGCCGCCGCCGAGCCGTGGCTGAGGCGCGCACCCGGGCCGCCGGCCAGGACGGCGGCGGCGGCGAGGGCGATCGGCTCGAGGCGCGGATAGCCGATCGCGTACACGCCGCGGTAGCGGCGGTGCAAGCGTCCGACCCGCGCACGGTGGAAGATCGCGTCGTCGCTCAGGCCCGCCGCGCGCAGCTCGGCCGTCGTCGCGTAGCCGTAATGCCGGCGCGCAGTCGGGCCAGCCGGTCTCGAGCGGCCGCTTGGGATCGAAACTGGTGAAAATCACGGTTTAGCGTCCACAGCGCCTCTCTAGAGAGAGGCCTGAGCACCCCGCAAGACACCCCCCGCGATCCGTGCGGCATCGAGGCACTCGCCGAGGTCGGCGCCCTCGGCGGGGGTGTGGCTCTCGCCGTCGTGCAGAGGGACGAACAGCAGCAGCGCCGGAGCCAGCGCGGTCAGGTGCTGGGCGTCGTGGCCCGCGCCTGACCAGGTGCGCTGCGCGGCGACGCCGAGCCGATCGGCCTCGGCCAGCGCCGCGTCAGACCAGGTCCCGGTCCAGCTCGACCGGGAGCCCGTCGCGGGTCAGCGTGAGCTCGACCGCAGACGTCGCGCCGCGCGGCCAGCTCGGCCGCCGCGGCCGCCATGGCAGCCGACAGCCGGTCCAGCGATGCGGCGTCGATCGCCCGGGCGTCGATCCCGAGCCGGACCTCGCCGGGGATGATCGACACCGCGCCCGGGCGAGACGGTCAGCGCGCCGACGGTGGCCACCGTCTCGGCGGGTTCGCGCGGGCGGCGGTCTCGACCGCGAGCACGAGCTCGGCGCGCGGCGGCGAGCGCGTCGCGCCGGTCGGCCATCGACACCTCGCCCGAGTGGCCGGCCTGGCCGCGGATGACCGCCTCGTAGCGCCGCGGCGAGGCGACCCGGGTCACCACCCCGATCGCCCGCAGCGCCCAGCGCTGGGCGACGTGGATCTCGGCGTGCGCGCGCCAGCGGTCCAGGGGCGGCTCGATCCGCGGCAGCTCCGACAGCTCGTCCAGGAAGCCGCGCCAGCGCGTCGCTGGCCGACACGCCGGCGGCGTCGTGGAGGCCCTCCAGATCAGCCATGGTCGAGCGACCCGGTCAGCAGCCGCGACCCGATCGTTCCCGCTCCGAACCGTGGCGCCTCCTCGGCGGCGCAGATCATCAGCCCGCACCCGGGCAGGCTCTCGGCGAGCTCGAGGCCGAGCACGGTGCCCAGCGCACCGTCGTAGCGGCCGCCGTCCGGGACGGTGTCCACGTGCGAGCCGGCCGTGACCAGGGGCTGCGCGCCTCGGACCCGGGCAGCGCCCACAGGTTCCCGAAGCGGTCGACGCCCGGTGACAGGCCCGCCTGCTCCGCCCAGCCGGCGACGAGCCGCATGGCCGCCGCCTCGGCGCTCGAGAACGCCGGCCGGTCAGCGCCGCCGCCCGGGCCTGAGGCGATCTCCCACAGCGCCTGGAGCCGCGCCTCGATCCTCTCGCGATCCGCCATCCCGCGGGCACACTAATGCGCCCGCCACGAGCCTGGCTGCCAGAGTGTGGATGAGGCTGCGGTGAGCGACTCCCCCACAGACCCCGACGTGATCCCAGGCCGCCCGGTCAGTGGCGAGCTCACGGGCCACGCCGGCGCGGGAGGGCGCGTGCGCGGCGCGCGCCGGGGGGGCAGCGGCGCGGTCCGGATCCGCCCGCGGCGACGGGCGGGCAAGCACGCCGACGCCGGACATGAGCTCGGCGTGCTCGGCGGCCTGTCGGCGCTCAGTCTCGACGCGCTCTCGAGCGTCGCCTACGGACCCGAGGCGATGATGCTGGTGCTGGTGCTCGCCGGCTCGAGCGCCCTGCGCTTCACGCTGCCGCTGACGCTGGTGATCACCGGGATGCTGGCGCTGCTGGTCATCTCCTACACGCAGGTCATCTCGGCCTATCCGGACGGCGGCGGCGCCTACGCCGTGGCCAAGGCCAACCTCGGGCGCTGGCCGGCGCTGCTGGCGGCGGCGTCACTGGTGGTCGACTACGTGCTCACGGTGGCGGTCAGCCTCGCCGCCGGCGCGGCCAGCCTGGGCAGCGCCTTCCCGGCGCTGTCGAATCACCTGCTGCTCGTGTCGGTGATCGGGCTGGTCCTGCTGACGGCGGTCAACATGTTCGGGATCAGCGAATCGGCGCGCCTGCTGATGGGGCCGGCGCTCCTGTTCGTGGTCAGCACGCTGGCGGTGATCGTGATCGGGCTGGTCAACTCCCACACTCAGGCGCGGATCGGGCGCAGCGCTGGCACCGTTTCACGCCACCGAGGCGATCGGGGTGATCCTGCTGCTCAAGGCGTTCGCCACCGGCTGCTCGGCGGTGACCGGTGTCGAGGCGATCGCCAACGGCGTGCCCGCCTTCCGGCCAGCCGCGCAGCCGCACCGGCCAGCGGACCGAGATCTCGCTGGGGGTCCTGCTCGCGATCCTGCTGATCGGGCTGGCGGTGGTCATCCACATCCACCACATCGAGCCCCGGGGCGGGGTGACGGTGCTCGCCCAGGCCACCGCCGGGGCGTTCGGGACCGGCTGGCCGTTCTACGTCTCCAACATCGCCGTCGCCGCCGTGCTCGGCCTGGCCGCCAACACGAGCTTCGGTGGTCTGCCGGTGCTGATGAGCCTGCTCGCCCGCGATCACCGGCTCCCGCACGCCTTCTACCTGCGGGCGGAGCGGCCGGTGTACCGGATCGGGATCCTCGTGCTCGCCGGCGCGGCGCTGCTGCTGCTGCTCGCCGTCAGCGCCCGGACCGACAAGCTGATCCCGCTGTTCACGATCGGCGTGTTCGTCGGCTTCACGCATCTCGCAGATCGGGCTGGTGCGCCACTGGCGTCGCGAGCGGCCGGCCCGCTGGCAGCTGCGGGCGGCGGTCAACGGCGCCGGAGCGGTGATGACGGCGGTCGCGGTGGTGGTGCTTTCTGGCCACCAAGTTCCTGGCCGGCGCGTGGGTGGTGGTGGTCGCGGTCCCGGTGCTGATCGTGCTCTTCAACCGCACCGAGGTCTATTACGGCGAGGTCGGCCGCGAGCTCAAGCTCGGGCGCACGCCGCCCCTGCCGGTCAAGCGCGAGAGCATCGTCATCGTGCCGACCTCGACCGTCAACCTGCTCACCGAGCGCGCGGTGAGCGCGGCGATGTCGCTCGGCGACACGGTGGTCGCGGTCGCCGTGGCCGGCGACGAGGAGGAGCGCCGCCAGATCCAGCGCGACTGGGCGCAGTGGAAGTGCGGCCCGCCGATCGAGGTGATCATCGACCAGCACCGCTCGCTGATCCGCGGCGTGCTGCGCTACGTGGAGTCGATCGAGGACTCGGATGCCGTGGTGACCGTGCTGATCGCCGAGATCCAGCCCCGCAAGCGCCGCCACGAGATCCTGCACAACCAGCGCGGCCGTCTGCTCGCCGAGGTGCTCAAGTCCCGCACCGACGTGATCGTCGCCACGCTGCCCTTCCGCCTGCACGAGTAGCGGGGATAGGGTGGCTGCCAGCGCCGGGCCACCCACCCTTGACCGAGGTCACACCATGTCGTTCAATCCCGACCGTTCTCGGATCAACAACGAGATCGTGCGCGCCCGCAATGAGGAGCTCCAGCGCGGGGCCGAGCGCGCCGCCGAGCGCAAGGACAAGCAACGCGCCATTGCGCGCGCGCCCAACGTGCTCGCGCGCGGGCTGGCCCGGGCCCGAGCGGCCCTGCGACGCCGATGACTAGCCTGCGGTCACGAGAGGTTCCGGTGCGGGACGGTGGGCCGCCGGGTGCGCCGGCCGCTCGCTCTCGGCCGGGCGCAGGACGATGATCTCCCCGGGGCGGTGGCCAGCAGCCAGGCGACGTCCTCGGGGCCGAACCCGTGGCGGTCGGAGTCCGCGGCGGCGATCACGATCCGCTCGAAGCGCTCGTGGGCGATCGTCTGGCGCAGCGCGTGGCGGTAGTCGCGGCCGCGCTCGATCCGGGCGTCGACGGGCACGCCGAATGCGATCGCGCGCTGCTCGATCGCCTCCTGGAGTCCGATCGCGATCGCCGGACTGGCGGGGCAGCGGGGCGTCGAGCGGGAGGTGCAGCGGGACCCGGGCCAGGAACACCGGGACGAGCACGGCGTCCTCGGCGCGGGCCAGGCGCAGCGCGGCGTCCAGTGCGCGCCGGGACAGGTGCGAGGCGGCGAACGGAAACAGGATGCGCCGGCTCGCAGCCCGCGGGCCGCGCGATCGGGCCGCGGCGCCCGGCCGGGACCGGTGGCGCCAGCCGAGCCAGGCCAGCGCGGCGACGAGCAGCGCGATGACCGCGACCAGTCCGGCGATCATGGCTCGCTCACCCGGTCGCGCCGGGTGCGATCGGCGACGATCCGCAGGTCGATGCCCGGCAGCAGTGCTCATGCAGCCGGAAGGGGAGGGCGGGGGCGGTCAGGCGCCGGAGCGGCCCGCGTGGCTCGGGTGCGCCCATCAGCACGTAGGTCGTGCCGCGTTCGCGGGCGATCCGCTGGGTGACGGCGGCGACGTCGTCACCGGGCTCGACGAGCAGGTGGGCGCCGAGCACGCTGGTCAGCCGCCGCAGCGCGTCGAGCTGGTCCCGCTCCTCGCGGGCGCGGCTCGTGGTCGGCCACCCAGAGCACGTCGAGCTCGGCGCCGAGCCGCTGCGCCGAGCGCCAGGCGCGGCGCACGACGCGCTGGGAGCGCGGCTGGGGGGTGACCAGCGCCAGCAGTCGCTCGCCGATCGCCTGCGGGGTGGTGACGCCGACGAGGCGATCCTCGCGGGCCCGGGCGTGCGGGCGCGAGCTCGGCCGGCAGCCGCTTGGCCTCGATCTCCTCGGCGACCTGGCGCAGCGAGACCTCGCGCAGGGCCGACAGGTTCTCGAGCTTGAAGAAGTTGTTCAGCGCGCTCTGGACCCGCTCGGCCGGATAGACCTTGCCGGCCAGCAGGCGCTCGACGCAGCGACTCGGGGGTGATGTCGATCAGCACCACGTCGTCGGCGGAGGCGAGCACCGCGTCGGGCACGGTCTCGCGCACGCGGGTGCCGGTCAGCTCGGCGACCTGATCGTTGAGGCTCTCGAGGTGCTGGACGTTGACCGTCGAGTACACGTCGATCCCGGCGGCCAGCACGTCCGCGATGTCCTGGAAGCGCTTGGCGTGCTCGACGCCCGGGGCGTTGGTGTGGGCGAGCTCGTCGATCAGGCACAGCTCGGGCCGCCGGGCCAGGACGCCGGGGAGATCCATCTCCTCGAGCGTGGTGTCGCGGTAGGGAACCCGGCGGCGCGGCACCGTCTCCAGCCCGGCGGCCTGGGCCACGGTGTCAGCCCGCCCGTGCGGCTCGAGGTAGCCGATCACGACGTCGCGGCCCGCCTCGGCCTCGGCCTGGCCCTCCTGGAGCATGCGGTAGGTCTTGCCGACCCCGGCGGCCATGCCCAGGAAGACCTTGTAGCGACCGCGGGCGACGGCCACGGGTCATGCGCCCAGCAGGTTGTGGACGACGAGGTCGATCAGCTTGATCCCGATGAAGGGGGCGATCAGGCCGCCGAGGCCGTAGATCCACAGGTTGCGCCGCAGCAGCGCGCTGGCCCCGATCGGGCGGTAGCGGACGCCGCGCAGCGAGAGCGGGATCAGCAGCGGGATGACGATCGCGTTGAAGACGATCGCCGAGATCACCGCCGAGCGCTGCGTGCCGAGGTTCATGATGTTGAGCACGCTGCAGCGGCCCCTGGCCGCCGCGCACGGTCGGGGTAGGTGAAGAGGAAGATCGCCGGCAGGATCGCGAAGTACTTGGCGACGTCGTTGGCGATCGAGAACGTGGTCAGCGCGCCGCGGGTGATGAGCAGCTGCTTGCCGACCTCGACGATCTCGATGAGCTTGGTCGGGTTGGAGTCGAGGTCGACCATGTTGCCGGCCTCGCGGGCGGCCTGGGTGCCGGTGTTCATGGCCACGCCGACGTCGGCCTGGGCGAGGGCCGGGGCGTCGTTGGTGCCGTCCCCGGTCATCGCGACCAGCCGGCCCTGGGCCTGCTGCTCCTTGATCAGCGCCAGCTTGGCCTCGGGGGTGGCCTCGGCGAGGAAGTCGTCGACTCCGGACTCCTCGGCGATCTTGGCCGCGGTGAGCCGGTTGTCACCGGTGATCATCACCGTGCGGATGCCCATCGCGCGCAGCTGATCAAAGCGCTGGCGCATGCCGTCCTTGATCGTGTCCTTGAGGTAGATGACGCCCATCACCTGCGAGTCGCGGGCGACCGCGAGCGGGGTCCCGCCCTCGCGCGAGATGCGCTCGAGCACGGCGGTGAGCTCCTGCGGCGGGCGGCCGCCCTCGTCGGTGACGAAGCTGATCACGGCGTCCCCGGCGCCCTTGCGCAGCTGCCGGCCGTCGATGTCCACGCCGCTCATCCGCGTCTGGGCGGTGAAGGGCACGAACTCGGCCTGCAGCTGGCCCATGTCGTGCTCGCGGATCCCGTACTGCTTGGCCAGCACGACGATCGAGCGGCCCTCCGGGGTCTCGTCGGCCAGCGACGCGAGCTGGGCGACCTCGGCCAGCTCGGACTCGCTGACCCCGGGCATGGGGATGAACTCCGAGGCCAGACGGTTGCCGATCGTGATCGTGCCGGTCTTGTCGAGCAGCAGCACGTCGACGTCACCGGAGGCCTCGACCGCGCGGCCCGACAGCGCGAGCACGTTGCGCCGCACCAGCCGGTCCATGCCGGCGATCCCGATCGCCGAGAGCAGGGCGCCGATCGTGGTCGGGATCAGCGCGACGAGCAGCGAGATCAGGGTCGTGTCCGAGATCGAGGTGCCGGAGAAGAGACCGAACGGGCGCAGGGTGACGACGACGATCATGAAGATCAGGGTCAGCCCGGCGAGCAGGATGCCGAGCGCGATCTCGTTGGGGGTCTTGCGCCGCGAGGCGCCCTCGACGAGCGCGATCATCCGGTCCAGGAAGGACTGCCCGGGCTCCTGGGTGATCTCGACCACGATCCGGTCTGAGAGCACGCGGGTGCCGCCGGTCACCGCGCTGCGGTCGCCGCCGGACTCACGGATCACCGGGGCCGATTCGCCGGTGATCGCCGACTCGTCCACCGAGGCGATGCCCTCGATCACGGTGCCGTCGCCGGGGATCAGCTCGCCGGCCGCGACCACGACCTCGTCGCCGCGGGTCAGCTCGGCCGCTGCGCGGGTGGAGCCGTCACGCATCCTGGCCACGGTCTCCTGGCGGGTGGCCCGCAGGGTGTCGGCCTGGGCGCGGCCGCGGCCCTCGGCGAAGGCCTCGGCGAGGTTGGCGAAGACGACCGTCAGCCACAGCCAGATCGCGATCATGAACGTGTACCAGGCGGGTTCGTGCGCGCCGCCGCCGATCGAGCCGGCGCCGGCGGCCTGCAGAACCCAGCTGACCGTGGTGATGACGGCGCCGATCTCGACCACGAACATCACCGGGTTGCGGATCTGCACCCGCGGGTCGAGCTTGAGCAGGCTGTCGATCAGCGCGCGGCGGACGATCTCGGGCGGTGAACAGGGAGATCGGCGCGGCGCTCGGAGGAGGCCGAGACGGTCGGGGGCGTCTCGGGGGTGGCGACGGACATCAGCGACCTCCGGCGAGGCGATCGAGGGCGAGGTTGAGGGCCAGCACGTTGACCCCGGCTCACCCGAGAAGCCCAGGCCGCGACCGTGGGTGGACGGCGCTGATGAGGGCGTGCACGCGGGCCAGGCTGAGGTGGCGCACGGCGGCGACGCGGTGGGCCTGGATGTCGGCGTTGGCCGGTGAGATGTCGGGGTCGACGCCGGAGGCGGAGGTGTCGACCGCGTCGACCGGCAGCGCGGCGACGGTCAGGCCCGGGTCATACGGCCGCTCGAGCGCGAGGTAGGCGCTGAGGTTGGCGGCCAGCGCCTGTCTCGGTGACGACGCTGTTGGGGCCGTAGTTGGCGAACGCGCTGCCGGCGGCGTTGTCGGCGGGACGCGTGCCCGACGGGCGGGTCTGGAAGTAGCGGGGATCGGGGACGGTGACCGGGTTGCCGTTCTTGTCCAGCACGACCTTGCCGTGCCTGAGTGACCGGGTCGGCGAACGACTGGCCGATGATCCGGCGAGCCGACGAGCTTGCCGCCGCGGAAGATCTGCTGGCCGTTGGCGTTGCCGGGGAAGGCGACCTGGCTGATCCCGGTGATGGCCAGCGGGAAGAGGATGCCCAGCAGCAGCGTCAGGGCGAGCATGCCGGTCGCGGTGGAGATGAGATCGCGTCTCACGTCACACGCTCCTAGTAGAGGTGTCCGGTCAGGCCCTGGACGATCGGTCCGAGCAGCAGGGCGGGGAAGAAGGTGAGCGCGCCGACGAGGACGATGACCCCGATCAGCAGGACGACGAAGGTCGGGTTGTCGGTGCGCATCGTGCCCAGGCCCGGGCGGGCTGACCCGCTTGCCGGCCAGCGAGCCCGCCACCGCGAGGGCGAACAGGATCGGGGCGAAGCGGGCGAACAGCATGGTCAGGCCGCCGGTGAGATCGGCGAAGACGACGCCATGGGCGCCGAGGTTGCCGGCGTTGGGCTGGATGTAGCCGGTGTAGCCGGCGAACGCCGAGCCGTTGTTGTTGGCCTGGCTGAGGTAGGCGTAGAAGGTCTCCGAGAACTGCTGTGGTCCGGTGGCCACGGTCGACAGCGGACGCCCGTCCGGCGCGGCTGGCGGTGGCCAGGGCGGTCGCGAACAGGGCCGCCAGCGGGGTGATGAGCAGGCCGAGGGTGACGAGCTTGATCTCGCGGGCCTCGATCTTCTTGCCCAGGTACTCGGGGGTGCGGCCGACCATCAGGCCGCCGATGAACACGGCCAGCAGGACGTAGAGCAGGATCGAGTACAGGCCGGTGCCGACGCCGCCGAAGATGACCTCCGACGCGCTCAGGTTGGCGAACGGCACCGCGCCGCCGATCCCGGTGAACGACTCGATCGCGCTGTTGACCGCGCCGCACGAGGTGACCGTGGTGATCGACGTCGAACAGGGCCGAGCCGGCGATCCCGAAGCGCTGCTCCTTGCCCTCCAGGTTGCCGCCGGTCGAGCCGGGGATGACGCCGGTGTGCAGGCCGACGGCGTGCTGGGCGGGGGAGCCGTGGGCCTCGGCGATGTAGGCGACGACGACGGCGCCGAGGAACATCACCATCATCGTCGAGTAGATCGCGTAGCCCTGGCGGCGGTTGCCGGCCATGCGGCCGTAGGTGAAGACCAGGGCGGCCGGGATGACCAGCACCGACAGCATCTCGAGCAGGTTGGTGAACCCGGTCGGGTTCTCGAACGGGTGCGCCGAGTTGACGTTGAAGAAGCCGCCGCCGTTGGTGCCGAGCATCTTGATCGCCTCCTGTGAGGCGACCGGGCCCATGCCGATGTGCTGGGTCAGCCCGGTGATCCCGGAGACGGTCAGGTAGTGGCGAGAAGTTCTGGATCGCGCCCTGGGAGACGAGCACCAGCGCGATCACGATCGAGCCGCGGGAGCAGGATCCACAGCACGGTGCGGATCAGGTCAGACCAGAAGTTGCCCAGGCTCTTGCCGCTGCGCGCCGACGATGCCGCGGATCAGGGCCACGGCGACCGAGATGCCGACCGCGGCGGAGACGAAGTTCTGCACCGTCAGCCCGGCCATCTGGCTGAAGTAGCTCATCGTCGTCTCGCCGCCGTAGTACTGCCAGTTGGTGTTGGTGACGAACGACGAGGTCGTGTTGAAGGTCACGTCCCAGGTGCCGGAGTGAAAGCCGGTCGGGTTCAGGCCCGTGAAGTTCCACAGCGTCTGCGTGCGCAGGATGAAGTAGAGCAGCAGCCAGCCGCCGAGCGAGAAGACGATCACGCTGCGGGCGTAGGCCTTCCAGTCCTGACCGCGCGCCGGATCGACCCGCATGACCCGGTAGCAGCAGCCGCTCGGGCCCGCGCAGCACGGGGTCGAGCCAGGTGCGCCCGCCGGTGTAGACGGCGGCCATGTAGCGGCCCAGGACGAGCGCGAGCGCCGTCAGGACGACGACGAAGACGACGATGGTGAGCCAGCCGGCGACGGTCATGGCCCTAGAAGCGCTCCCCGCGCAGCAGCGCGTAGAGCAGGTAGGCGCAGACGAGCACGGAGACGATCAGCCCGAACAGGTCCGAGCCGCTCATATCCGGTCGATCCCGGCGATCAGGGCGAGCAGCAGGGCGAAGGAGAGCAGGCCCACTGCGATGGCGACGATGTCCATGCGATCAGCATGGATCCCCGTCCGTCAACGCCGCGTGCAGAATCGCGCCGCGGCTATACAGAAGTTGTGAAGACGGCGCCGCGCGGCAGCTCGATCGCCACGAGCGGCAGCATCCGCTCGAGCAGCTCGATCGCCGAGGCGTCAAGACGCAGCCGGGTCGGCGCCAGCGCCGTACGGACGGCGTCCTTGAGCGCTGCGCGGCCGGGTGGCGCCGGGCCGCGCACGTCAGCGCGGGCGGCGGCCGTGGCGGCATCGGCGGCGATCGCCTGCGCGGCGGCGCGAGCGCGATCCCCGGCCCCGGCGCCGATCGCCAGCCGAGCGGCGGCCCAGGCGGCGGCGCCGGCGCACGCCCACGCGGTCTCCCGGGCGGTGCTGCGGACCGCATCGAACCGTGAGGACAGCGGATCGGTGCGCAGGGCGCGGGCGTCGCGACGTGTCGCCTCGAGGGCCACGAGCGCATCGGCCAGCGACCGCTCGCCGGTCACCGGCGCCAGCCGCCGGAGGCGCCGCGCGGGGTCGTCGGCACCGGCGGCGTCGAGCCATGTCGGCGCGAAGGTGCGAATCAGCCAGTCGAGCGCCAGCCAGGCGCGCTCAGGGTCCAGGCCGTCGCCGGCGGTTCCGATCGTGCGGGCCAGATACGGGCGCAGCCGCTGGCGGGGCCCGTCCTCGAGTCCGTCATTGAGCGCGATGCAGATCGCGCGCAGCACCGGACTGACACAGAGCGGCTGGTCGGAATGAGGCTCACCGGCGAGGTGGGTGACCCATTCCATCGCGCAGCGCCCGTCGGCGGCGGCGGCGTGCGTGCCGTAGTGCAGCCGGTAATCGCCGGGGCTCGCCGGAGCGGTCATCCGGCGGTCAGGGGCTGCGGCTCGTCCCCGCGGCTGTCGAGCCCGCGGACGATCGTCTGGACCTCTGCGTCCTTGACCATGTAGCCGTCGAGCAGCGGGTTGAGGATCCCGCGCAGGGCGCTGAACGCCGCCCACCGCCGCGGGGCGATGATGCGCGGCGCGCGCCGCTCGATCCCGCGCGCGACGGCCTCACCGGCCTGAGCCGGGCGTCAGACGCTTGCGCAGCAGCTTGGGCAGCGTGTCGCTGAATTTGTCGGCGAGCTCGTCCTCGTCGATCCCGATCCGCACCATGTCCGTGTCGATGAAGCCGAAGTAGGCGACGCTCGCCCCGGCGCCGTGGGGGACGAGTTCGACCCGCAGCGTGCGCCCGAGCGCCTCGACGCCGGCCTTGGCCATCGCGTAGGGAGCGACGCCGAGGCCGTTGAGGAACGCGTACACCGAGGAGGTCACGACGACGTGGCCGCCGCGGTCGGCGATCTGGGGCAGGGCGGCGATCACCGTGTTGTAGACCCCGAGCAGGTCCACGTTGAGGACGCGGTCAAAGGCCTCGCCGTTCATCGCCCGGACGGTGGCCCCGCGGGAGGCGACACCCGCGTTGGCGACCACGATGTCGACACCGCCGCGCTGCTCGACGACCTGGGCCACGATCTGCTGCATCGCGCCCCGGTCGGTGACGTCGCCGGCGAAGCCGAGCGACGGGCCCGGCAGACCCTCGGCGGCGCTCTGGGCGGCGCTGGCGTCGAGGTCGACGATCACCACGGTGGCCCCGCGCCGGGCCAGCGCCTGCGCCGTCCCGAGACCGATCCCCCGGGCCCCACCGGTCACGATCGCGACCTTCCCAGCCGATGTCGAAGCTCGCCATGGACAGATTCAACCAGAGTCGCGCTCAGGTCACGAACCGGTACCCGACGCCGGGGTCGGTCCGGATCAGCTTCGGACCCTCGGGCGCCTCGATCTTGCGCCGCAGGTTGGCGATGTGGGCGCGCAGGACCTGGGTGTCGTCGCCGTATCCGCCGCCCCACACGGAGACGAGCAGGTCGCGGTGGGTCATCAGCCGGCCCCGGTTGCGGGCCAGCAGGCGCAGGAGATCGAACTCGGTCGGGGTGAGGTGGACCGGCTCGCCAGCCCGGGTGACGGTTCGCGCCGCGAGATCGACCGACAGCTCGCCGGCGGTGATCACGGTCTCGCCGGGATCGGGCTCGATCCGGCGCAGGTTGGCCTGCAGGCGCGCGATCAGCTCGCGGGGGCTGAACGGCTTGGTCACGTAATCGTCGGCTCCGGCGGCCAGCGCCCGGACCTTGGCGTCCTCGTCACCGACCGCCGAGAGGACGATCACCGGCATCGCGGTCCACTCGCGCAGGCGCCGGCAGAGTTCGATCCCGTCCGTGTCCGGCAGCACGAGATCGAGGATCGCCGCGTCGGGCCGGGCGACGGCGGCGACGTCGAGCGCCTCCTCGCCGGTGCTGGCCGGCAGCGCCTCGTAGCCGGCGTCGCGGAGGATCACCCGCAGCGCCCGGAGGATCTGCTGCTCGTCGTCGCAGACGAGAATCCGAGGACGCCCGGGGTGGTCGCCGCCGGTCATCGGTCCGGATCGCCGGCGGGCAGCGAGATCACGAAGGTGGTGCCCTGGCCGGGCAGCGACTCGACCTCGATCGTGCCGCCGTTGGCCTCCACGAAACCGCGCGTGATCGCCAGACCCAGCCCCGAGCCGGTCCATCCGTCGTCGTGGCCGGTGTGGCCGCGGTAGAACGGCTCGAAGATCCGCGCCTGCTCGGCGGGCTCGATGCCGGGGCCGGTGTCGACGACCGAGACGACGACTCGGGCGCCGGCGTGACGCGCGTGAACGGAGACCGGGCGGCTGGAATAGCGCCGGGCGTTCTCGAGCAGGTTGGCGAAGGCGCGCTCGAGCTGAGCCGCGTCGGCGCGCAGCTCCGGGACGTCGGCGTCGACGACAAGCCGCACATCGGCCGGCCCACCGCGCAGCCCCTCCGCGGCGGACTCGACGAGGTCCTCGATCGCGACCCAGTCGCGCCGGGTCGGGATCGCCCCGGCCTGCAGGCGGGAGAGGTCGAGCAGCTTGTCGACCAGGACCGCCAGCCGGGTCCCCTCCTGCACGACCGCGGCGCTGAGCTCGTGTCGCTCCTCGTCGGTCAGGGAATCGGTGCCGAGCGCGTGGCCCGCCGCCACGACCGAGGTCAGCGGCGTCCGCAGGTCGTGGGAGACGGCGCGCAGCAGCGCGGTCTTGATGTCATCGCTGCGGCGCAGGGCGGCGGTCTCGACCGCCTCGGCCTGCAGCGCGTCACGCCGCGAGGCGATCGCCACCAGCGCGGCCAGGGCGGGGACGACCTGGTCGCGCAGACGTTGCTCGTCGGCGGCGGGGAGGTCGGCGGGAACGAGCAGGGTGGCCAGCTGGTGCCCGTCGGCATCGGGGAGCGCGAGTGCCGTCCGCCGGCGGTCACCGCGGCTGACGCCGAGCTCGATCGCCGCCGATCGCAGTCCGAGCGCCTCGGCGACCCGGCGAGCGGTCGTGGCCAGCGCGCCGGCCGTGTCGGCTCCGAGCAGCAGCTCGCGGGCCAGCGCGGCGGCCAGGTCGGCCTCGGCGCGCCGGCGCTCGGCCTCCAGCGCCCGGCCGCGGGCCAGCTCGGCGATCGTGCCGGCGACCAGCGCGACGATCACGAACGCGGCCAGCGCGACCCAGTTGCGGCTGTCGGCGATCGTGAACTGGCCGGTGGGGGGGAGATGGAAGAAGTTGAAGGCGGCGGCGGAGAGCAGCGCCGTGAGCACGCCGAGGCCCAGGCCCCAGAAGGTGGCGACCAGCAGCACGGCCGGCAGATAGACGACGCTGAGCGACGCGACGCGGGCGAGGTGCGCGAGCGGGTAGATGGCCAGCGTGGCCAGCGCGACCGAGGCGACCGCGATCGCCACCCCGAGCCACGGACCCGGTCGCGAGCCGCGCAGGGCCCGGGTGGTCGCCGGGCGGCCGCGTCACGCTCGCTCTGGTGCCGGCGGCGCGTCCCGCGGCGCGGCACCGGCTCCGGGTCATGCGCCTCCGTAGGCGGACGGCGTCGTGGTCGAGCCCCGCGCGGCGGCGATCTGGGCCAGCAGCGCGCTGGGGCTCGTCCCGCTGAGAACCCGCAGGCGCGGCAGCCGGTAGGTGTCCCCGGAGGGCGCCGCCCAGCCCGGGACGACCGTGGTCGAGCCGACGAAGCCGGCCGCGCGCACCGCGGCCACCACGGTGGCGTTGTAGTGGCCCGACGGGTAGCAGAACCAGTTGACCGGGACGCGATAGCGGCGGCGCAGGATCGCCCGCGCGGTCGCGACCTGGTCGTGCAGCTGGGCGGCGTCGAGCGTGATCAGATCCGCGTGGCTGATGCCCTGGGTGTCGAGCTCCCAGCCGGCGTCGATCAGCGCCCGGACCTGCGGGGTGGTCAGGCCGCCCTGGGACGGGGGCAGCCCGGAGAGCTGGATGTTCTCGTCGGCCACCCAGTGCAGGCGCTGGAGCACCGGCAGGGCGTGGGTGTACTGGGAGAGGTAGCCGTTGTCGAAGGTGATGACGATCGGCTTGCCCGGCAGCCGAGCGCCGTGCCGCCAGTAGGAGCGCAGCTGATCGAGGGTCACCGGGTGCCAGCCGGCCCGCTTGAGCGCCTGCATCTGGGCGGCGAACTCCGGCTGCGGGACGTACAGGCCGGGGAACGGCGCGCCGGGCGGCGGCGGGGCGATCACGTGGTACATGAGGATCGGCACCGTGGCGGTGCCCGGGGGTCCCGGTCGCGGGGCCGAGCGCCGCCGGCGAGCCGTCGCGAGCCGGGGAGACCCGGTGGCGGTGGGAGCGGTGCCGCGTCCCGGCGCGATGAGCCGTGCCCGCTGACGGCCGCGGGCGCCGGCGTCGAACCGCCCGAGCCGGCCACGGCGACGATCGCGGCGATCACCACGATCGCGAGCGTCGCCACCGCGAGCAGCCGCCGCCGCAGCGCCCGGCGCCGCCGTTGCTCGGCGCGCTGGGCCCGCCGTCGGGTGAGGGTCTCGGAGTCCATGGGAGTGCCGAGCTATAGATTGCCATGCTTCTCGTGCTCTCCGGCGCCGACAGCCGCACCGTGGTGTCCGCGGACGGGACTCGGCTCGCCGTCAGCGAGGCCGGCGCCCGGGCCGCGGCCACGATCGTGTTCGTCCACGGGTACCCCGACACCTCGGCGGTCTGGGACCCGGTGCTCGAGCGCCTCGCCGCCGACTTCCATCTCGTCGCCTACGACGTCCGCGGCGCCGGGGCCTCGGACGTCCCGCGCGGCCTGGCCGCCTACGACCTGCGAGCGGCTGACCGATGACTTCCTCGCCGTCAGCGCGGCCGTCTCGCCCGACCGGCCCGTGCACCTGGTCGGCCACGACTGGGGCGGGATCCAGGGCTGGGAGTTCGCCACCAGCCCGCGGTGCCGCGGCCGGATCGCCTCGTTCACCGCCGATCGCCGGCCCGGCGCTGTCGCACGGCCTGCGCGCCAACCGCGAGCCGCTGCGGCGCGGGCGGCTGCGGGAATTCTGGTCGCACGCCCGGCGCTCGTGGTACATCCTCGTGCTGTGCGCCCCGGGTGGGCCGACCTTCAGCTGGCGGGTGGCGATGGCGCGCGGCCGCTGGCGGCGAGCGCTCGTCGAACTCGAGCGACTGCCGGTCGACGACGGCTTACCCGGCGCCGAGCCTCGTGTCCGACGGACGCCACGGCGCCAACCTGTACCGCCGCAACATCCTGCCGATGCTGTGGAGGCGGACGCCGCCGCTCGCCGCGGCGCACGCGCCCGTGCAGCTGATCATCCCCGACGGCGATCGCTTCATCTCCCCGAGCTACTACGACGCGGCGCGACGGGCCGCCCCGGATCTGAGCCGCCACAGCGTCCCCGGCTCGCACTGGGCGCCGCGAGCGCAGCCCGAGCGGGTGGCGCAGCTGATCGCCGCGTTCGTCTCGCGGCACGGCGCCTGAGCCGTCGCCGGCCGAGAAGGAGTCCGCGGCAGCGCAGCGAACGCTGCACCATGCTCCTCAGACACCGCCCGCCGGGCATCGAATCTCGCACCGCCGAGCTCCGCGAGGGGCTTGACCATCTCGATCAGTCGGCCGTCGCGGTGCTGCGCTGGCTGGCCGCCAACAAGGTCGACCACGTCGTCGTCGGCCCGGTCGCCCGCGCGATCCGCGGAGACCGCGAGCGCCCGGGGTCCGGTGGCGATCGTCCCGGCGCCCTACGGCCGCAACTGGGAGCGGCTGTGCGCGGCGCTCGTCGCCGGGCACGCCGGCCTGCGCACCGAGACGTCCGGCCTCGGCGGGCCCGCCGCAGGTGACCCAGATGCCGGTCAAGCTGACCGCCGAGAAGCTCTCGCGCGGACGCCGGTGGCTGCTGCGCTGTGCGGGGCACGACCTCGACATCGAGGCGGCCGGCTCGCATCGTGAGGATGCCCGGAGCAACAGCTACGACATCGGCCCGCGCTACCAGGAGCTGCTCTACGAGTCGGGCCGCTTTGAGATCACCGACGAGCTCAGCATCGAGGTCGCCTCGCCCGAGGACCTCGAGCACTACTCACACGTGCGCCGGACCGGCGCCGCGCCCGAGTTCCGGATCACGCGCAAGACCCCGGCCGAGCCCGAAACGGCCGACGGGCCGACGACCTAGACCCTCGCGAAAACCCTTACCGGGCGGACACATACGCGCGGTAGCCTGAGGGCATGCCCAAGCGTGCTCGCATGGCGCTGCTCGGCGCGGGCGCCAGTGCCCTGGCGCTGATCGCGGTCTGGTTCGCCACCTTTCACATCGCCCTGGTGCGGCGGGCCGACCGATCGATCCTGATCGGCTTCACGGGCCTGCAGCGCCCGCAACTCGACAGCGTGGCCCAATTTCGTCGCCACCCTGTGCAACCCCAGCCGCTATGTGGTGCTGGTCGCCTTGCCGGTGATCGTGGCGCTGGTGCGGCGCCGGCCGCGGCACGCCGCGGCGATGGGGGCGATCGTGGTCGGCGCCAATCTGACCACGCAGCTGCTCAAGCCGCTGCTCGCCGCCCCGCGGCCGATCGGCGTCAGCGGGCTGTTCATCGACGCCGCCTCGTGGCCGAGCGGGCACGCGACGGCGGCGATGACGCTCGTCCTGTGCGCCGTGCTCGCCGCTCCCGGGCGCCGCCGACCGTTGGTGGCGGCCCTGATGGCCGCCTTCGCGATCGCGGTGTGTTACTCGTTCCTCGCCCTGCACTGGCACTACCCGAGTGACGTGCTCGGCGGCTTCCTCGTCGCCGCGACCTGGGCGCTGGCCGGAGCGGCGGTCCTGCTCTGGGCCGAGGCGCGCTGGCCGGTCCGCCGGAGCGTGGGCGCCGACGCGCCGCGCGAGGCGAGTTCGGTGGGCAGCGTGCTGCGGCCGGTCGGGGCCGTGCTGGCCTGCGCGGCCGCCGTCGTCGCGATCGTCGCCCTGGCGCGTCCCCATGCCGTGCTCGGTTATGCGAGCGCGCACTCGGCCTTCGTCATCGGTGCCGCGGCGATCGCCGCGTGCGGAATGGGCGATCGCCGGCGCCGCGAGCCTGGCGCTGAACCGCTCAGGCTGACCGCCGCTTCGGCGCGCCGCACGCGGCGTCAACCGGCAGCGGCGCGGAGTCTCAGCGGAAGCGGCCGGGCTCCCAGAGGGGCTCGTCGCCCCGGTTGGCCGCGCGACTGAGGATGAACAGCAGGTCCGAGAGGCGGTTGAGGTAGCGCACGACCTCGGGGCTGACCTGCTCGCCGCAGGCGATGGCCAGGCGCTCGGCGCGCCGGCACACGGTCCGGCTGACGTGCAGGTGGGCCGCGGCGGCCGTCCCGCCGGGCAGGACGAAGGATCTGCAGCGGCGCCAGGCCGGCGTTGACCTCGTCGCAGCGCTCCTCCAGCCAGGTGGTCTGCTCGGGGATCACGCGCAGCCGCTCGCGCTGGCTTGCCGGCTCGCGCCGTCTGTCCGGCCGCCGGCGTCGTCAGCCTCGGTCGGGGCGGGCGCCTCGGGAACCGCGATGTCGGCGCCGACGTCGAACAGGTCGTTCTGGATCCGGCGCAGCCAGTCGGCGTGGCCGGCGTCCAGGCCCGCCACCGTCAGGGTGACCCCGAGCTGGGCGTTGAGCTCGTCGACCGTCCCGTAGGCCGCGATCCGCGGGTCGGTCTTCGCGACACGGCTCATGTCCCCGAGGTGCGTCTCGCCCCCGTCGCCCAGGCGCGTGTAGATACGGGTCAGATTGACGGTCACCGATGGCTGGAGTCTAAATGCGTCGGCGCCGCGCCGAGGCGTGGCCGAGACAACTCCGCGTGCGGCCCGGGAGCGCTACGATCAGCGCGTTCAAGGTCGGTGGTGATGGGAAGCCGGTTCGATTCCGGCGCGGACCCGCCACTGTGATCGGGGATGTCCGACGCACGATGGGCCACTGGCCGGCGCTCAGCCGGCCGGGAAGGCGCGGCGGATAGGCCCGTAAGCCAGGAGACCAGCCTCCGACCACCAGCCAAAAGCCCTCGTGGAAAGGGGTGGCCCTCATGTCAGTACGCAGCACCTTTGCCCTCGCCGGTGCGAGCCTCGCGCTCGTCGCCGCACCAACCGCGGTCGCAGCCGCGGCCGGCACCACATGCAAGCGCCGCCGGGACGACCGTCTCGGTTCGCGTGGAGGGCGTCACGCACGCCCTCCTGACCCCGACCACCGTGCGCACGCACAGCGGTTCGATCACCACCGGCGGTGCCCCCGCCGGTACCTGCCCGGCCGCCAATGCGGCCGGTGCGCTCGATGTCGCCACCCACCACCGGTGGAACGGGACGTACTCGAGCGAGTGGCCTGGGCATCGAGGTCACCCAGATCCTCGGCGAGACCGACAAATACTCAACGCACGGCCATTACTGGGAGATCCTCGTCAACAACAAGTCCGCGTCGGCCGGCATCTGCGGCCTGACGCTGCACGCCGGTGACCAGCTCCTGTTCGCGGCCGTGCCCGCGGCGGGGACCGTCTATCCGCTGAGCCTCTCGGGCCCGAGCAAGGTCACCGCCGGGAAGGCGTTCACGCTGCGCGTCGTCGGCCTACAACGCCAAGGGTGTCGCCAAGCCCGTGGCGGGCGTGCACGTGTCCGGGGCCAGCCACGCGAGCAACGCGCACGGCCTGGTCACGGTGACCGAGTCCCATCGCGGGACCGCGCACTTCACCGCGAGCGCAACCGGGTACATCCGCTCGGCGCCGCTGGCCGTCAAGGTCGGTAGTGGATCGCAGCACTGTGCCCGGCCGGGCCCGAGCCGTCGTCGCCGTCCTCGCCGCTGCCGCGGCGCTGGGCGGCTGCGGGCTCGGGCCCGGGCCGGGCACGCACGGGGTGACGCTGACCGTGACCCAGGACTTCGGGGCGCGCCCGGTGGGCGCCGCCAACGACCGCCGGGTCCCGGGCTCGGAGACCGTCATGCGGGCGCTTGCAGCGCTCCTTCCGGGTCAGCACGCGGTACGGCGGCGGCTTCGTGCAGGCGATCAACGGCCACGCCGGAACCAGCGCCCAGCGCGACTGGTTCTATTACGTCAACGGGGTCCAGGCGCCGCAGGGCGCCGCCACGACCGCCGTGCACGCAGGGTGACCACATCTGGTTCGACCTCCATGACTGGCGCGCCGCCGAGTCGGTTCCCGCCGTGGTCGGCGCCTATCCCGAGCCGTTTCGCGACGGCGTCAACGGCAAGCGCTTCCCGACCACGATCGAGTGCGCCGCCGATGTCAACGCCGCCTGCAAGCAGGTCGCCTCCGCGCTCTCGGCGGCCGGGATCCCGACCGCGAGCCAGCTGCTGGGCACCGGCTCGGGACAGGCCACGCTCGGCGTCGTCGTGGCGACCTGGCGCGAGGTGGCCGGTGCGGTCGGCGGGACGATCATCGCCCACGGCCCGTCCGCGAGCGGGATCTACGCCCGCTTTGCCGACGGGGGCGCCCAGCTGCAGCTGCTCGGGCCCTCCGGGGCGGTCGCGACCACGCTCGGCGCCGGGTCCGGCCTGGTCGCCGCCACCGCCGACAACCAGTCCGCCCCGACCTGGCTGATCACCGGGACCGACGCTCGCGGGGTCGCGGCCGCCGCCGGCGGCGCTGACGCCGCAGGCGCTGCACAACCATTTCGCGCTCGCGGTCTCCGGCGCGCGCCGGATCCCGGTCCCGATCGGCGTGGGGTGACGAGGTGATCGCGCGACGGTCGCCGCGGTGGCCTCGCCGCCGCGGGGCGCGCCGATGATCTTCCGCCCCCGGTCAAGCCCGCTGCACAGCGCGCGCGCCGGGGTCGCCTGCGCCTACTGCCTGGCGCTCGTGCTCGCCGCGCTGCTGCTCTCAAACCCGGTCGCGCTCGGAGCCGTCGCGCTCGCGACCGCCGGTGCTGCCGCCGGCGCCGGGGTCGGGCGTGAGGTCCGCCGGGCCGGGCGGTTCGCGCTGCCCTTCGGGCTGGTCATCGCGGCCGTCAACGCGCTGGTCACCCGCAACGGGCTGACCGTGATCGTCCGGCTCGGCGACCTGCCGATCCTCGGCCACACCGACATCACGCTCGAGGCGACCGTCGCCGGCGCGCTGCTCGGTCTGCGGGCGGCGGTGCTGATCATGTGCGGCGCGCTGTACACCGCCGCCGTCGACCCCGATCAGGTCCTGCGTGCGTTTCGCCGGATCTCGTTCCGGTCGGCGCTCAGCGCCAGCCTGGCCACGCGGCTGGTGCCGGTCCTGATGCGCGACTCCCGGCGGCTGGCCGACGCCCAGCGCTGCCGGCCCGGGCGGCCGCCGTCACGGGTGGCGCTGCTGCGCGCGACCACCAACGGCGTGCTCGACCGCGCCCTTGACGTCGCCGCGGCGCTCGAGGTCCGCGGCTATGGCTCGGGCCGTCGCCCGCCGCGCGTCGCACGGCCCTGGGGGCGCCACGACCTCGCCTTCGCGATCGCCGCCGCGGCGGTCGTGGCGGCCGCGCTGGCCGGCAGCGCGGCCGGCCTCGCGCCCTTCACCGCCTACCCGAGCCTGTCGGCGCCCGCGGGCCCCGGCGTCCTGGCCGTCGCCGCGGTGCTGCTGATCGCCGCGCTGGCGCCGTTCACCGACCGGCGGGGAGTCGGCCGATGAGCGTGCTCGACCTTCGATCGCGTCACCTACACCTATCCCGGCGCCGGCGCCCCGGCGCTGTGCGACGTGACGCTGGCGATCGAGCCCGGCGAGCTCGTCGTGCTGGCCGGCGGGTCGGGCGCGGGCAAATCCACCCTGCTGCGGGCCGCCGCCGGGCTCGTCCCGCATTTCCACGGCGGCGAGTTCGCCGGCCGGGTGACCGTCAACGGGCTGGACACCCGCACCCACGGGCCGGGCGCGCTGTCGGCCTCGGTCGGGAGCCTGTTCCAGGATCCCGAGACCCAGGTGCTGATGGGCACCGTGCGCGCCGAGCTCGCCTTTCCGCTCGAGAACCGGGGCGAGTCTGCGGCGGCGATCGCCCGCGCGGTCGAGGAGATCGCCCTGGCCCTGCGCATCACCCAGCTGCTGGATCGCTCGACCGCGCGAGCTGTCGGGGGGCGAGCTGCAGCGGGTGGCGCTGGGCGCGGCGCTGGCCGGGCGGCCGGCGCTGGTCGTGCTCGACGAGCCGACCTCGCAGCTGGATCCGGTCGCCGGCGACGAGCTGATCGGCCTGCTGCGGCGGCTCAACGAGGACCACGACACCGCCTTCCTGCTCTGCGAGCACCGGCTCGAACGCTGCCTGCCGGCGGCGGACCGGGTGATCACCCTGGACGGCGGGCGCGTCGTCTGTGACGCCGCGCCCGGCCGCCTTCCTGGCCTGGGCGGGCCGTCACGCTCCGGCTCTGCAGACCCCCGGCGCGCAGCTGCTGAGCCTGGTCGGGGAGGCACCGGTCGCCGGGGTCAAGCGCGCTCGCGCCGCGCTGCGCAGCGCGGGCCGTCTGCCCGATCCGGCCGCGGTGGCGCGACGGCGCTGACGGGCCGCGAGCCGCCATGGGACAGGGCGCCGCGCGGTGCGCGTGCGCGCCGCGCTCGCGGCGCGGTCGCGCGCCGGCACCGCGCGCGAGCGAGCTCGCGCCGGCGCTGTCGCTGCGGCATGTCTGGCACGAGCTGCGCTCGGGGCCGGTGATCCTGCGCGACGTGACGCTGGCCGTCGCGCCCGGCGAGCGCGTGGCCCTGATGGGCCGAAACGGCGCCGGCAAGTCCACCCTGCTGCGCCACGCCGCCGGGCTCGAGCGGCCGCACGCGCGGTGAGGTCAGGGCCGCCGGGCGGGTCGCGCTGCTGCTGCAGAACCCCGGCGACTACCTCGTTCACGAGCGCGTCGGCGACGAGGCGGCACCGGCGGCGCTGCGCCGGGTCGGACTGGACCCGGACGCGCTCGGCGAACGCCATCCCCGCGAGCTGTCCGGGCGGCGAGCGCCAGCGGCTCGCCCTGGCGATCGTGCTCGGTGACGAGCTCGATGCCGCCGTCGTCTGCCTTGACGAGCCGACTCGCGGCATGGACCGGACCCGCATCCACGCGCTCGGCGCAGCTGCTCCGCGGCCTGCCCGGCGCCGTCGTGGTGGCCACCCACGACCCCGAGTTCGCGGCCGCGTTCGCCGATCGGGTGATCCTGCTCGCCGACGGAGCACCGATCGCCGACGGGCCGACCCGCGAGGTCCTGGCCGGCGGCAGCTACTTCGCCACCGAGACCGCCCGCATCCTCGGCGGCGCGCACGGCGCGCTGACCCCGGCCCAGGGGGCCGCGGCGCTCACCGCGCCGCGCCCGAGCCGGCCGGGATCCCGGTGCCGCGATGACCTGGCAGCTCGCGGCCCTGGTCGTGCTCGGCGTCGCGCTGGCGGCCGGTTTCGGCTGGTATGAGCGTGCCCGGCCCGACGCCCGGATCGTCGCCCTGGTCGGGACGCTGGCCGCGTTCGCGGCGCTCGGCCGGATCGCGTTCGCCGCCGTGCCCAACGTCAAGCCGACGACCGACATCGTGCTCGTGGCCGGCTACGCGCTCGGCGGCGGCCCCGGCTTCGCGGTCGGGGCGCTGGCCGGCCTGACCTCGAACTTCTTCTTCGGTCAGGGACCGTGGACCCCGTGGCAGATGGCCGCCTGGGGAGCGACGGGGATGATCGGCGCGGGCCTCGCCCTGACCTGGGGCCGGCGCATCGGCCGCTGGCCGCTGGCGATCGTGTGCGGCGTCTGCGGGTTTGCCTTCACCGTCGTGCAGGACTGCGGCGACTGGGTGACCTACAGCGATCACAGCCTCACCCAGCTCGGCCTCTACGTCGGACGTGGACTGGCCTACGACGCCGTTCACGCGATCGGCTGCGTCGCCTTCGCGCTCGCCTTCGGACCCGCGCTGATCCGCTCCCTGCAGCGCTTCTCCCGGCGCCTGCAGGTCACCTGGTCAGAGCCCGCGCCGGCGTCGGGGCCGGTGGCTCGCGGTCCCGGAGCGCGACACCGGCGCTGCTCGTGCTCGGGCTCACGGCCGGCCTCGCCGTCGGCCTGGCTCGGGCATCGCCGGCGGCTCGGCGCTCCCGCGCGGGCGGCGGCGGGCTCCCGGCCGCGTACGGGGCATGCGGCGGCGCTCAGCCCGACCGCCGCGATCGCCCGCGCTCGCGCCTATCTGATCGCGGCCGAGAACCGCGACGGCGGCTTCGGTCCCGCCGCGGGCCAGCCCTCGGCGGCGCTGTTCACGGGCTGGGCGGCGCTTGGCCTGGCCGCCACCGGACGGTCCCCGCTGACGGCGGGTCACCGGCGGTCACAGCGCGATCGATGCGATCCGCGCCGAGCCGGCCGGTGGCGACGTCGGTGCGCTGGAGCGAACGATCCTCGTCCTCGCGAGCGGCCGGCGCGTCTCCGCGCAGCTTCGGCGGTCGCGATCTCGTCGCCGCGTCTGCGAGCACGGCGCCGGGCCGACGGCTCGATCGCGGGGCAGGTCAACCTGACGGCGTTCGCGATCCTCGCGCTGCGCAGTGCCGGGGCCGGAGTGACCGGGCGCAGCTACGCGCTGGCTGCGCGCGCAGCAGAACCGCGATGGCGGCTTCGGGTTCGCCGGCGGGGCGCCGAGCGACGCCGACGACACCGGCGCGGTGCTCGAGGCTCTCTCCGGCGCCGCCGGCCGCCGGCGCGGCGCGCGGCCGGGCGGTCGCCTACCTGCGCGCGGCCCAGAACCGCGACGGCGGGTTCCCGGCCCAGGCGGGGGCGAGCTCCAACGCCCAGTCGACCGCATGGGCGATCCAGGGGCTGCTCGCCGCCGGGACCGCGCCGGCGTCGCTGCATCGCGCCGGAGCGCCCGTCCCCGGACGCCTACCTGCTCTCGCTGCTCGCGCCCGACGGGAGCATCCGCTACGCCCGCGGTCAGTCCCAGACGCCGGTGTGGGTGACGGGCGAGGCGTTGATGGCGCTGGCGGGCCGGCCGCTGCCGATCGCTCCCGTCACCGCTCCGGCGATCCCCGTCAGCGCAGGCTCCACGTCGCGCCGGCGGCCACCGCGTCGACCCGCCGGCTCGCCCCACCGAGGCGCCGTCCGGTCTTCGCCCGACGGCGCGCTCGTCTCGGGCCGAGCGCGCGCGAGCGACCGGGCGCCGGCGAGCCGCTAGCGTCGGGTCGTGGCCGGCGCGACGGCCGGGACTCGTCTCGTCGCCGCCGCGATCGCCGCGCTCGGAGTACCCGCGACGGCTCCGCGCTGACCGCCCTGACATGGGACTGATCCCCGTGCGACACGGGCGATCGAGCCCGGTACGTCGATGTTCCCGGCGTTTTGGCGGCGCAACCGATAGCCTGCCTCGCCGCATGAGAATCGGGGTCCCCAAGGAGACAACCGCCGGTGAGAACCGGGTCGCGCTCGTGCCCGACGTGGTCAGGAAGCTGTCTGACACCGAGGGCATCGAGGTGATCGTGCAGCGCGGCGCCGGCCAGGGCGCGACTGATCCCCGACGACGCCTACGAGGCAGGCGGGAGCGACGCTCGTCGATGACGCCGCGACGCCGCTCGGCGCCGACGTGGTCGTCAAGGTCGCCGCCCCTGACGCCTCCGAGACCGCGCCAGCTGGGCTCCGGGAAGCACGCTGATCGGATTCCTCGGCCCGCTGACCAACGGCGAGGGCGTGCGGGCGATCGCCGGCACCGGCGTGACCAGTTTCGCGATGGAGGCGGTGCCGCGGATCAGCCGCGCCCAGTCGATGGACGCCCTCTCCTCGCAGGCCAACATCGCCGGCTACCGCGCTGCGCTGATCGGCGCCCAGGAGCTCGGCCGCTACTACCCGATGCTGATGACCGCGGCGGGCACGATCCGTCCCGCCACGGTGCTGGTGCTCGGCGCCGGCGTGGCCGGTCTGCAGGCGATCGCCACGGCGCGCCGGCTGGGTGCCGTCGTGCAGGGCTTTGACGTCCGTGCGGCGGTCAAGGAGCAGGTCGAGTCGCTGGGCGCGAAGTTCCTCGAGTTCGACCTCGGCGGTGACCTGGAGGGTGCGGGCGGCTACGCCAAGGAGCTGACCGCCGAACAGCAGGCCCGCCAGCAGGAGCTGATGGCCGAGGCGATCGGCAAGGTCGACGTCGTCATCACCACCGCCGCGGTGCCGGGCCGCCGCGCGCCGATCCTCGTCACCGAGCAGGCGGTCAAGCTGATGAAGCCCGGCTCGGTGATCGTGGACCTGGCCGCCGAATCGGGCGGCAACTGCGAGCTGTCTGAGCCCGGGGAGACGGTGGTGCGCCACAACGTCAAGATCCTCGCCCCGCTCAACGTGCCGAGCACGATGGCCGAGCACGCCTCCCAGCTGTACGCGCGCAACATCCAGTCGCTGCTCGGGCTGATGATCGCCGAGGACGGCACCCTGGCCCTGGACTTCGACGACGAGGTCATCGCCGGCGCGTGCATCACCCGCGGCGGCGAGATCGTGCACGAGGGCGCCAAGGCGGCCGCCGCGTCCGCCGCGGCATAGCCACCGGCCAAGGAGACCAGACCATGGACAGACTCGTCGTCGACATCGCAATCCTGATCCTGGCCGGCTTCGTCGGCTACGCGGTCATCTCGAAGGTCCCCAACACCCTGCACACGCCGCTGATGTCGGGCACCAACGCGATCCACGGGATCGTCGTGCTCGGCGGCCTGCTGCTGATGTCCGAGTCCAGCGGGGTGCTGGAGAAGATCCTGCTCGTCGTCGCGGTCGCGTTCGGGACGATCAACGTGATCGGCGGCTTCGTGGTCACCGACCGGATGCTCGGGATGTTCAAGGCCAAGGATCCGCCCAAGGCCGACGCCGACGGCGACGCCGCCGGTCAGGCCACGCGAGGACGCGCCGAAATGAGCGCGCTGGCCACGGTGTTCCTGCAGAGCGTCGACTTCATCGACGCGGCCTACATCGTCGCCTTCGGGCTGATGATCTACGGCATGAGCGGCCTGACCGGCCCGCGCACCGCGGTGCGCGGCAATCAGATCGCCGCCGTCGGCATGGCCGTCGCCGTCGTCGCCACGCTGCTGCGCCACGGTGAGTTCGACGGCTCGGGCACGGTCATCCTGATCATCGTCGGCCTCGTGATCGGCACCGCGGTCGGCGTCCCGGCGGCCCGCAACGTGAAGATGACCGCGATGCCGCAGATGGTGGCGCTGTTCAACGGCGTCGGCGGCGGCGCCGTGGCCCTGATCGCCTGGGTCGAGTACCGCCACCACTTCGGGGGCGGCTGGCCGCTGCGCGCCGAGGGCTTTGAGCTGTTCGGCGCGATCGTCGGCTCGATCTCCTTCTGGGGCTCGAACATCGCCTTCGGCAAGCTGCAGGAGATCCTGCCCGGCCGGCCGATCAAGCTCCCGGGGCAATCGGCGATCAACGCCGTGCTGCTCCTGATCGCCGTGGTCAGCGCCGTCGTGCTCGCCGCCGGCACCCACTCCCAGCTGCTCTTCATCGTCGGCATCCTGGTCGTCTCGGCGATCCTCGGCAACCTGCTCGTGCTCCCGATCGGGGGCGCGGACATGCCGGTGGTGATCTCGCTGCTCAACGCGTTCACCGGGCTCTCGGCCGCCGCCACCGGCCTGGCGCTGTCCAATCCGGTGATGATCGTCGCCGGCATGATCGTCGGGGCGTCGGGCACGATCCTCACCGACCAGATGGCCAAGGCGATGAACCGCTCGGTTCCGGCGATCATCGCCGGCGGCTTCGGCGGCGCGGTCGCCGCGCCGACGGGCGGGGCGGGGGAGACCGGCGGGACGGTCCGCTCGACCAGCGCCGCGGACGTGGCGATCCAGCTCTCCTACGCGCGCCAGGTGGTGATCGCCCCCGGCTACGGCCTCGCCGTCGCCCAGGCCCAGCACGCGGTGCGCGAGCTCGAGCGCGCGCTCGAGGCCAAGGGCGTGACGGTCAAGTACGCGATCCATCCCGTCGCCGGGCGCATGCCCGGACACATGAACGTGCTGCTCGCCGAGGCCGACGTGCCCGTATGACCTGCTGCGGGAGATGGACGACATCAACCCCGAGTTCAGCCGCACCGACGTCACGCTGGTGATCGGGGCCAATGACGTCACCAACCCGGCGGCCAAGAACGAGCCCGGCAGCCCGATCTACGGGATGCCGATCCTCGAGGTGGATCGTTCCGGCTCGGTGATCGTGCTCAAGCGCTCGATGGCCTCGGGCTTTGCCGGCATCGACAACCCGCTGTTCTACGACCCCAAGACCGCGATGCTGTTCGGTGACGCGAAGGCGTCGGTGAGCGAGGTCACCGCCGAGGTGCAGGCGCTGTAGCCGTCGCCGCGGCGCGGGCCGCGGTGGTGCCCGTCGTGACGGGCGGTTAGAGTCGCGCCACAGTCTGTTGACCACCCCCGAACGAGGATCGACCCTTGGACGCCAACCGCCTGACCGCGATACCGATCTTCTCCCACATCTCGGAGGCCGAGGCCAAGCGCCTGGCCACGTTCGCGACCGAGACCAGCGCTGCCGAGGGACAGATCCTGATGAAGGAGGGCGACTACTCGGTCGAGCTGATCGCGATCGAGGAGGGGACCGCCGACGTCCGCCAGGGCGGCAAGACGATCGCCTCGGTGAAGGCTGGTGACCTGATCGGCGAGATGGGTCTGCTCGAGCAGCGTCCGCGCAACGCCGACGTGATCGCCACCTCGCCGATGCGCCTGATCAAGCTCACCCACTGGGAGATCCGCCGCATGTCCGACGACACCGTCGAACGCATCAAGGCCACGATCAACGAGCGCCGGCAGGCCGGGGTCGCCGACCCCGCCCACCACGACGACTGAGGTCCGCGCGCCCGGTCCGGCGCATCCGCGCCGTCGCCGGATTCTGATAGTTTGCCGCTCGCCGAGTCCCCGGTTGCCGCCCCGGGGAGCGGGGAGCCCGATCTGTTGGGGCGAGTCCCGTGGTGATCCACGAGAAGCGCTGTGTCTGCAGCGCGAGCCCGTCAGCTAACCCCGCAGGCAGAACAGGCACTGTCTTGCAAGGCCGCTCTCAGCGGCGATGGCCGACGTGTTCGCTTCTCGCAGCCTCATCACCGCAAACGTGTGCAACCCGGCCCGATTTCGGGGTGGATCCCGGCTCGGCGTCGAACGCTCTCGGGCAATGCGAATTCTTCGCCACACGCCTGCTCGTCGGCCTTCGCGGCCACGCTCATGTCCGCGAGTGCGGCGCTCGCCGCCTCGGGCGGCGCAGGTCTCGTCGCCCCGACGGCGCCCAGGGGGATCGTGCGGGCGTCGACCAGCACACACGTCTTCACGCGCACTTTGCGCAAGGGCCAGCGCGGCAACGACATCTCGATCCTGCAGTCGTGGCTGACCGACGTCGGGCCTGACCGTCCCGACCACCGGCTACTTCGGCAGCCAGACCAAGGCTGCGGTCATCCGCTTTCAGCTCGTCAGTCATCTCGCGCCCGCCAGCGGGGCGGTTGGCACCCGCACCGCGTCGACCCTCCAGGCCGCGGTGCAGAGCAAGGCGCGGGCCGGGCTGACGGCCGGAAACAGCGGGCTGACGGCCGGGAGCACCGGTCTGACCCCGGCGGCCGGGCTCGTGTTCCCGCTCAAGCCGCTGTCCGCGGTGCTGGCGCCGAAGACCTGGACGCTTGACCAGGGGATCGACATCAGCACGGTCGGCAGCGCCTGCGGCAGCCAGGTGATCGAGGTCGCGATGGCCGCGGGCACGATCGTGCAGGAGGGAATCAGCGGCTTCGGTCCCGACGCGCCGGTGCTGAAGGTCTCCGGCGGCCCCTACGACGGCCGCTACATCTACTACGGGCACGCCGCCCCGGCGCTCGTCCCGGTGGGGACGACCGTGACCGCCGGCGAGCCGATCGCCGAGATCGGCTGCGGCGATGTCGGCATCTCCTCCGGACCACACATCGAGATCGGGATCAACGCTCCCGGCGGCCCCGTCTGCTGCCCGGGCTATCAGGAGACCTCGCCGGCCTTCTATGACGTGATCCTCGGCCTGTACAAGCAGGCCGGCGGTCAGTAGCCGCCCGGCGCGGCTCGGGCGCGCGGCGCTCGCCGTGGCCATCGCCCGGACCGGCGGATCCGCCGGACGGCTATCTTGCCCGGCATGCTGAGTCGTGAGTCCGCGCTGCAGGCGCTCGCGCGCGAGCCGTTTGACGTCGTGGTCATCGGCGGTGGCATCACCGGAGCCGGAGTCGCCCTGGACGCCGCCTCCCGCGGCTACAGCGTCGCGCTCGTCGAGCGCTCCGACTACGCCTCGGGGACGAGCAGCCGCTCGTCCAAGCTCGTCCACGGCGGGCTGCGCTACCTGCAGAACTTCGACCTCGGCCTGGTCCGCGAGGCGCTTGCTCGAGCGGCAGCTGATGGTCCGCCTGGCGCCACATCTGGTGCGTCCGCTGCCGCTCGTCGTGCCGGCGTTCGAGGGCGCCCGTCCCGACCTGATGACCGGGATCGGGCTCAACATGTACGACGTGATGGCCGCGCCGTCGCTGCGCGCGCGGCGCAGCGCCCGGCGGGGCGCCGACGGAGCCGCCGACGATTGGAGCCCCGCGCGCCACCGGCTCATCTCCGGGCGCCGAGGTGACCGAATTGCTGCCCGCCCTGGCCGGGCGTAACCCGACCGGCGGCTATCTGTTCTACGACTGCCAGACCGACGACGCCCGGCTCGTGCTGACCGTGCTCGGGGAGGCCGAGCGCTTCGGCGCCGTGTGCGCCAACCGCCTCGAGGTGACCGATCTCGGCGGCGCGTCCCCCGGGGCCGGCGTGACCGTCTGTGACCGCGAGAGCGGCGAGACGTTCCCGATCCGCGCCGCCAACGTGATCAACGCCACCGGCGTGTGGGCGGACCGGATCCGGCCCGAGGAGCTTTATTCCGAGGCCGAGGTCCCCCGCATCGCGCCCAGCCGCGGGACCCACATCACCCTGCGCCACGAGGATCTGCCGCTCAACGCGGGCGCGATCGTCCCCGCGGGCGGTGGCCGGTCGATCTTCGCGCTGCCGTGGCTGGGGCGCAGCCTGATCGGGACGACCGACAACAACTACGACGGCGACATCGGCCATGTCCGGCCGGCCGCGCAGGACATCGAGTATCTGCTCGACGCGGTCAACGCCTTCTTCGGCAACCGAGCTGACCCCCGGTCACCTGGCCGGCGCCTACGCGGGGTGCGCCCGCTGATCTCGACCGGCGACAACCGCAAGTCGGTGGACATCTCCCGCAAGGCCGAGCTGTACGAGACCTCCAGCGGGCTGATCACGATCACCGGCGGCAAGCTCACCACCTGGCGGCGGATGGCCAAGCTGGCGGTCGACCGGCTCGTCGAGCGCGACGGTCGTCAGGCGCCATGCCGGACCCAGGAGATCCCGCTCGGCGCACCCGTGGCGACATCGGAGCTGCGTGAGGTCGAGGGTGTCCGCCCGGACGCCTACGTCCAGCTGGCGGCCCGCTACGGCTTCGCCGCCCACCGCGTGCTGGACACCGCGGCGAGCCGCGGCGAGCTCGCGCAGCCGATCGTCGCCGGGTCTGCCCGATCTGCTGGCCGAGGCCGCGTTCTCGGTCCGCCACGAGCAGGCGCGCACCGTCGGCGACGTGCTGCTGCGCCGCACGCGCCTGGGCCTGATCGCGGCGCGGGAGCTGTGCGCGCCCGACAGTGAGATCCCGTTGCGCGTCGCGGCGGCGATGGCGCCCGAGCTGGGTTGGGACGCTGCCCAGGATCACTCAGGAGGCGGAGGCGTTCGGGGTCGAGGCCGCCGCTGAGGGCCTGATCGGACTCGAGAGCACCGACCCGGTGCATTTGCCGCGGAGGGCGTGGCGATCGAGCCGCCGTCCGGCCCGTGAGCGACACGCCTCTGATCCTCCGCGCGGGTCGGCCGCGACATCAGCTGTGGCGAGCCGATGCTGATGGGCATCGTCAACGCGACCCCGGATTCGTTCTCCGACGCCGGCCTGCACCGCTCGCTCGAGGAGCGCGTGGCGCTCGCCCACACGCTGGTCGCCGACGGCGCCGCCTTCATCGACATCGGCGGTGAGTCCGGGGTGACCAATCGCCCGGCGGTGGCCGCCGCCGAGGAGATCGAACGGGTCGTGCCGCTGATCGAGCGGGTCTGTGCCGAGCTCGACGTGAACGTCTCGGTGGACACCTACAAGCCGGCGGTGGCGCGAGCCGCGATCGCGGCGGGTGCGTGCCTGGTCAACGATGTCAGCGGCCTGCGCGACCCGGAGCTGGCCGATGTCTGCGCGCAGACCGGGGCCGGGCTGGTGATCATGCACACCCGCGTGCGGCCCAAGCAGAAGCTGCTCGATCCCGGCTTCGACGGGCGCATCCGCGCCGACGTGACGAGCTTTCTCGCCGAGCGCATCGCGGTCGCCGTGGACCGCGGGGTCAGCGAGGCAGCAGCTCGTGCTCGATCCCGGCCCGGACTTCGCCAAGACGCCGGCGCAGACGATCGACGTGCTGGCGGCGCTCGCGGATCTGCGCGCTTTCGCGCGTCCCGTCCTGCTCGCCGTATCGCGCAAGGATTTCATCGGGGCGCTCACCGGGCGAGCGCCCCGGGAGCGTCTGGCCGGCACGCTGGCCGCGATCGGGCATGGGGTGGACGCGGGGGCTCACCTGCTGCGCGTCCACGATGTCGCCGCCGCGCATGACTACCTCCTCGTGCGCTCCGCGTTGCGCCGCGAGCTCGACGTCGCGCCCGATCTGCGGCTCGCCGACACCGTGCGCTGGCAGCAGGGCGACGGGCCGGACCCGGGCGCGGCGCCGCCTGCAGCCGCTAGATTCCTGAGTTCTGGTATCGCCGGTCGCTGGCACAACGCGATCGGTGCCAACCGATTCCACCGAACCGCAAGGAGTAACCCATGTCAGTACTTGACCGCAGCGCGCTCGAGGCCAGCCCTCTCGCCGACCTGCACACGATCGCCTCAGAGCTCTCGCTCGACGGCTACCGCCGTCTGCGCCGAGCCGAGCTGATCAGCGCGATCATCGACAAGCAGAGCGGTGGCGACGGCGTGGTCAGCGCCGACGCGTCCGCCGACGAGCCCCGGCCGAGAAGCCCAAGCCACGCCGCGCCCCCCGCGCGCGGCGCCCGGCCCGGGCCACGGCCGACGACGACGATGAGGGCGCCGACACGCCCGCCAAGCCGACCGAGACAGCCGCAAGAGAAGATCCGAGAGGCAGCCGCGCAGCGCGAAGGCCGACCAACAGGCCGACGCCAAGGCCGAGCCCGCCGTCCGGTGCCGACAGACGATGACGACGATGACGACGCCCCCAGCCGGCGGCGCCGCGGCCGTCGTGGCGGCCGCGGAGGCCGTGCCCCGGGGCGCGACGACGCGGCCTCGAGCCCCGATGGGGAGCAGAACTCCCGGTCCGCCCGCGACAGCGAGGGCGATCGTGGCTCCGAGGATCCGCCACGGTGGCGAGGAGCCGAGCATCGAGGGCGTCGTCGAACTGCTCGCCGGTGGGTCGGGTTTCGTGCGTGTCGATCCGCCCGAGCCCTCCGATGAGGACGTCTACATCTCCGCGGCGCAGGTCAAGCGGTGCGAGCTGGTCAGCGGCGACCGCGTGAGCGGACCCAAGCGCGCCCCGCGCCGGTCCGAGCGCTTCGCCTCGCTGGTCAGGATCGAGTCGATCAACGGCCGTCCCGCCTCCGAGCTGGCCGACAGCGTCCGCTATGACGAGCTCCCCGCCGCCTTTCCGGCCGACCGGATCAAGCTCGGATCCGAGGATCCGACGGTCAATGCGATCGAGTTCCTGACTCCATTCGGCAAGGGCTCGCGCGTGACCATCGTCGGGGCGGCGCGTTCCGGCAAGACCGAGGCGCTGAAGCGAATCGCGGCCGCGCTCGGCACCGAGGACCCACCGACCGTATCGCTCGTGCTCGCGGGCGCCCGCCCCGAGGAGATCACGGAATGGGGCCAGGGCGCGCATGCGCCGGCCGCCGCGGTGGCTTTCGGCGGCTCTCAGGAGGTCCAGAACGGTGCCATCGAGCCGGTCATCGATCAGGCGCGACGGCTCGCCGCACGCGGCGCCGACGCGATCGTCCTGATCGACTCCCTGGATGGGTGCAGCCCCCACGTCGCCCGCAAGGCGCTGGGTGCCGCTCGCAACATCGTCGACGGTGGCTCGCTGACCGTGATCGCGACCGCCACGGCGCCGATCGGCGGTGAGACGACCGTGATCGCGCTCGACCTCGAGTCGGCCGCGACCGGGCGCTACCCGGCCCTGGACCTGATCGCCAGCGGTGTGCTGCGACCGGAGCTGCTCGTCGGACAGGCGGGCGCGGACGCGATCGCGGCCGCGCGAGCCGAGGCCGCCGAGCCGGCGACCGACTGAACCGGCCGTCAGTAGGCGGTGGAGCGAGAGCGGTGGCGGGGCGAGGCCTTGTAACGGACCCCGCCGCCTCGCTCCCACAGCAGCTGGTCGATCTCCGCCGCACACGACCCGGGCCGTGCGGTGACGATCAGCTCGACGGCGTGGACCGCGCAGGCGCGGATCTCGATCTCCTCGGGCGAGTCATGGACGATCAGCTCCTCGCCGTCGATCCGGGCCACGAGCTCGGGATCGAAGCGCAGGATCCCGTCCAGGCGCAGCACGTGGGGCACGAGATTGTCTGCGAACATGGTCAGCGCGCCGAGGTCCCGCCAACCGGCGACCCCCGCCCGCTGCAGGTCCGCCGCGGCGATCTGGGCACGTTTGAGGAACGGGAGCTCGACGGTCCCGAGGCGAGAGCGGTCCGCAAAGCAGTCCCACGCGCCGAGCGTGCGGGCGAGGCGGACCGCGGAGCCCTGCGCGGCGTCGACGAGGGCTGCGAAGCGGCCTTCGTGCTCAGCCGTGACGCGACGAGCGAGGTCGCGCAGGGATGCTGCATAGAGCGCCATCAGCGGATGGTCGCCGGCCTGGCCGAGGATGGCCGCGATCGCGGGCGCGTCAACCGTGGCGAGTGCTGACGCGGCCCACGGCCCGGCACTCCGGCGGTGCGCGCCGAGCGCCTCGGCGACGGTGCCATAACCGGACCGCCCGGGTCGCTTGCGCAGGGTCGGGAACCAGCCCGAGCCGAAGTTGATCGCGTCGAGGGTGAGCGTGTCGGCGGCCGCATGCTCGCGGTCTGTGCCGGTCAGCAGCGGACCGGGCACCGTCGGCGCGGCGAGCGGCAGTGAGTCGGCGTAGGCGTCGATCATCTCGGTCCTGATCTGGACCCAGCGGGCCGCTGAGGCCACCTGGGCACACGCTGCGCGAAGGTCGTCCATGCTCGACAGGATGCCGTCAGCAGGGCGATCGAGCCCGCCGCCGCGAACGCTAACGTCGTCCGCAGCCAATGTCAGAGCTGACCACCGAGCTCGAGAGCCTGCTGTCAGGGCTCAACGAGCCCCAACGCGACGCCGTCACCTTCGGCGAGGGCCCCCAGCTCATCCTGGCCGGGGCCGGCTCGGGCAAGACGCGCGTGCTGACGCATCGGATCGCGTACCTGCTGGCCACCGGCGCCGCCAAGCCGAACGAGATCCTCGCGATCACGTTCACCAACAAGGCCGCCACGGAGATGCGCGATCGCGCCGGATTGCTCGTCGGTCGCCAAGTGCGCGCGATGTGGGTGATGACGTTTCATTCCGCGTGCGCACGAATGTTGCGTGCCGAAGCGCAGCGGCTGGGCTACACCCGCCAGTTCACGATCTATGACACGGCCGACTCACGCCGGCTGATCAAGCGCTGCCTGGACGAGCATGGGATCGATCCCAAGCGTTTCACCCCCGCCGCGATCGGCTCCCAGATCTCCGACGCCAAGAACAAGCTGCGCGATGCCGACGGATACGCCCAGCTGGTCGGCTCGTTCTTCGAGCAGACCGTCGCCGACGTCTACCGTTCCTACGAGCGCGAGCTGCACCGGATGAACGCGATGGACTTCGATGACCTGCTGGTCCGCTCGGTCAACGTCCTCGAGCTCTTCCCCGAGGTTCGGGAACGCTATGCCAATGGGTTTCGGCATGTGATGGTCGACGAGTATCAGGACACCAACCATGCCCAGTACCGGTGGCTGCAGCTGCTGGCCGGGGAGCACCGCAATCTGATGGTGGTCGGGGACGATGCTCAGTCGATCTACGGGTTTCGCGGCGCGGACATCAGCAACATCCTCGAGTTCGAGGACACGTTCCAAGATGCCCACGTGGTCAAGCTCGAGCAGAACTATCGCTCGACGCAGACGATCCTCGACGCCGCCAACGCGGTGATTCGCAACAACCGGGGTCAGAAGCCGAAATCGCTGTGGACCGACCTCGGGACCGGGGATCCGATCAAGATTCGCGAGCTCGATGACGAGCACGCCGAGGCCCGGTTCGTGACCGGCGAGGTCCAGCGGCTCGTCGACAACGGGGCGTCCCGTGCGGAGATCGCCGTCTTCTACCGGACCAATTCGCAGTCGCGGGTGCTCGAGGACACGTTGGTCCGGGCCGAGATCGCCTACCAGGTGATCGGTGGCACCAAGTTCTATGACCGGGCCGAGATCAAGGACGCGATCGCCTACCTGACCGTGCTCGCCAACCCCCAGGACGTGGGCGCGTTCACGCGGATCGTCAACTCCCCGCGCCGGGGGATCGGCGCGACATCGATCTCACGGGTACTTGGCTACGCGAATACGAGTGGTGAGACCGTCTGGGAACTGGCCGCCGCGCCCGAGCAGGTTCCCGGTCTGGGCGCGGCCGCGATCAAGGCGCTGCGCCGCTTCATGGGCACGATGGAGCCGCTGCGCGAGCGTCTGGAGGGTGGCGCGACGATCTCCAGCCTGCTCCAGGAGGCGCTGCGCGAGACCGGCTACCTCGAGGCGCTCGAGAACGAGCGTACGATTGAGGCCCAGGGCCGGCTCGAGAACCTTGAGGAACTCGTCAACGTGGCGGTCGAATACGATACCGCGGCGGACGGCGATGGGACCCTGGCCGAGTTCCTGCAGCAGGTTGCGCTCGTCGCCGACGCGGACGGGCGCACCGACGACGAGGGCCTGGTCACGCTGATGACGCTCCACAACGCCAAGGGTCTGGAGTACCCGATCGTGTTCATGATCGGGTGCGAGGAGGGCGTCTTCCCGCACTCGCGGGCCCTCGACGAGGGCGGTCTGGAGGAGGAGCGGCGCCTCTGTTACGTCGGCATCACCCGCGCCGAGCGCGATCTGTATCTCACCTCGGCCCGCACGCGCACGGTGTTCGGGGCCCGCAGCTTCGGAGCACCGAGCCGGTTCATCGGCGAGATCCCCGAGGAGCTGACTGACCGCGAGCAGATGATCAGGCGCGGCTTCAGCTCCTATCGCACGCACGCCACGTCGTGGAACTCCCCGGGGTCCGGATCGGGTGCAGGAGGCTGGGAAGCCTCGGAGGCGTCAGAACGCTCGGCTGCTGCCTACCGGCTCGGCGATGACGTGACGCATGCCGCCTTCGGCGAGGGCGTCGTCACCGGGCTTGAGCCCGGCGGGATCGTGGTGATCCGCTTCCGTGATCGTTCCGAGCGCAAGCTGGTCGCTGATCTGGCTCCGATCTCGAAGCGCTGACCATGACGTCGGTGACCGGTGACGAGCCGCCTCGGGAGCCGGGGGCACCGCAGATCTATCGCGGTGAGCTGACCAGCGCGCTCGGCGCTCTACTGCTGCTGATCCTCATGTTCGCCACCAAGTGGTACGGGGTGGCGGGGGTGCCCGATCCGTCCGCTGCCCGGCCGGCGATCTCGACCGCGGAGAACGCCTGGGACGGCCTGTCGATCGTGCGGTGGGTGATGCTGCTCTGTATTCTCGCCGCGCTCGGCTCGGTGGTGCTCCACGCCAGCCAGCGTTCGCATGGGACCCGGACCGACACCAGCCTGGCCATCCTCGCCCTCGGCGGCCTGACCTTCGCACTGCTCTTCTACCGCGTGCTGCTCGTTCTGCCGCAGGCCAGCAAGGTGATCGATCAGAAGCTCGGCGCGGTCCTCGGCCTGACCTGCGCGCTGGCCATCACCCTCGGCGGGGTCGAGTCCGTTCACGAGCAGCAGCGGTTCCAGCGCGCTGTCGCCCAGCGCCCCAGGCGGCGTCAGCGGGGTGCTCTGGCGCGTGACGAAACCGCGCGGTAGGGTTGGCGCCGGCCCGCTGCGGTGTCATTGACCGCAGGAGGGACCGGACATAGCGCGAACTGACACTGCATGTCAGCACTCAACCTGGGGAGGGCTCATGGATACCACCAACTTCACCCGCGATGACTGGATCATCGGCGGGGTCGCGTTGTTGCTCGTCATCGATCTGCTGTTCCTGCCGTGGTTCGACATCTCGGCAGGCCCGTTCTCGATCTCGCTGACCGCCACCGACGCTCCGTCGGGGTGGGCCGGGATCCTCGCCGTACTCGCCGCGCTCCTGTTGATCGCCGATCTGGCCGTCGAGCGGATGTCACCTCAGACCACCTTGCCGTCCGTCAACGGCAGCCGGGTCGAGACGCGGTTCATCCTCGCCTGTGTCGCGGCGGTGTTCGTGTTCCTGAAGTTCGTGTTCAACATCCACTTCAGTGACTTCGGGTTCGGCTTCTGGCTGGGCGTGATCCTCGCCGCCGGCCTTGTCTACGTCGCGCTGCAGGCGCGACACACGCACGTCGGCGTGGCCAGCGCATAGAGGCCGGCGAGAGACGCCGGCCAGCCGACTGACGCTCGGACGCGGGCTCTGATGGACGTGCGCGTCTCGCGCCTGCGCTCGGGGGAGATCATCGCCGCCGCCGCGGCGGTGATCCTCCTCGTGGACCTCGTGGCCGTGTCCTGGTACTCGGTCACCGCAGATTCCGCCGTGTCGGCGACCGGCTGGCAGGCACTGAGCGTGATGCGCTGGCTGATCCTGCTCGCCGTGGCCGTCGCCCTCGCGCTGGCCTGGTTTCAGGCCGCCCGGCGTGCGCCGGCCCTCCCGTCGAGCCTCAGCGTGATCGCCACCGTGCTCGGCGCGATCACCACGCTCAGCCTGATCTGGCGCGTGCTGATCAGCCTTCCGGGCCCGGATGGCGCGTCGCTCGGCATCGGCGCGGATCCCGGCGCCTACATCGGGTTGCTGAGCGCGCTGGTCCTCACCGCGGGGGCGCTCTGGTCGCTGCGCGAGGAGGATCCGCCCGACGCGGCTCGCAACGCGGCGATCGAAGTCGTCGCGCTGCGCGGGTAGGTCGCCGTGCGGATCCATCTGACCAGCGTGTACGTCAACGATCAGGACCGGGCGCTCGCGTTCTACACCGAGCGGCTCGGCTTCGAGCTCCAGGAGGACTTCCCGGTCGGGGAGTACCGGTGGCTGACGCTGACGGCTCCCGGGCAGTCGGAAGGGACCCAGCTGCTGCTCGAGCCCGACGCTCACCCGGCGGTCGGCCCGTTCAAGGCCGCGCTCGTCGCGGACGGGATCCCGTTCACGTCCTTCGCCGTCGACGACGTCAACGCCGAGTACGAGCGCCTGACGTCGTTCGGCGTCCGCTTCGCCCAGGAGCCGACCGACCTCGGGCCCGCGACGTCCGCGGTGCTCGACGACACGTGCGGCAACCTGATTGGGATCGTCCACCGCAATTCCTGACCACCGGACGGCCTGCGCGGCCGACCGAACCTAGAATGGCGGACGTGCTCGATCGCGACCAGGTCCTCCATGTCGCCCGCCTGGCCCGGCTCGAACTCGATCCCGACGAGGTCGAGCGGATGGCCGCCGAGCTCTCAAACGTGCTCGAACATGTGGACCGCATCCGCGAACTCGATCTGGAGGGGACCCCCCCAACCTCGCATGCGGTCGAAGTCGGAACCGTGACTCGTCCCGACGAGCCGTGTCCCGGCCTGACCCGTGAGCAGGCGCTCGCCGCTGCGCCCGAGCCGGTCAACGGCGGGTTCGGTGTGCCCAGTCCCGGTCCGGCCACCGAATGACGCGGGACGAGCTGATCGAGCTGACCGCGGCGCAGGCCGCGGCCGCGGTCCGGGGTGGCGAGCTTGACGCCGGCGAGCTGTTCGACGCGTATCGGGAGCGCGCCGCAGCCGACGAGCTCAATGCCTTCACCTGGGTCGCGGACCGGCGTCCCGACGGGCCGGATGCGGCCACCAGTCCACTCGGCGGGGTTCCGGTCGCGGTCAAGGATCTGTTCTGCACGGAGGGCGTCCCGAGCCAGGCCGGGTCGAGGATCCTCGAGGGATACCGCCCGCCGTACAGCGCAACCGTCGTCACCCATCTGCAGGCGGCCGGTGCGCCGCTGCTGGGCAAGACCAATCAGGACGAGTTTGCGATGGGATCATCGAACGAGAACTCGGCGTTCGGGCCGGTGCTCAACCCCTGGGACCGGACTCGCGTGCCCGGAGGCTCCTCCGGCGGCAGCGCCGCCGCCGTGGCCGCCGGGCTCGCCCCGTGGGCGATCGGCACCGACACCGGCGGATCGATTCGCCAGCCGGCGGCTCTGAGCGGCGTCGTCGGCCTCAAACCGACCTACGGTGCCTGCTCGCGCTACGGGATGATCGCGTTCGCGTCCTCGCTGGACCAGGCCGGACCGCTGACGCGGACGGTGACCGATGCAGCGCTGCTGTTCTCGGCCATGGTCGGTCAAGATCCACGGGACTCGACATCGGTCGCCTACCCCGAGCCCGTCAAGCTGCCCAGGGCGGAGAACCTGACCGGCATCCGGCTGGGCGTGCCCGAGGATCTGATCGCCGGTGACGACGCGTCGGGCACCGGCATCGAGCCGGGCGTGCGGGCGAGCTTCGAGGCGACCCTGAGGCGGGCCGAGGGTATCGGCGCCACCGTGACGCCGATCCGATTGCCGCACGGAGCTCATGCCCTCTCGGCCTACTACCTGATCGCTCCGGCCGAGGCATCCGCCAACCTCGCCCGCTACGACGGGGTTCGCTATGGGCTGCGGGTCGCCGGTGATGCCGATCTGGAGACGATGTACAGCCGCACACGGTCCGCCGGTTTCGGTCCCGAGGTCAAGCGGCGGATCATGCTCGGCACCTACGCGCTGTCCAGTGGCTATTACGACGCGTACTACGGAACGGCCCAGAAGGTACGGACCAAGATCGCTGACGACTTCCGCACCGCGTTTGCCGAGTGTGACTTCGTGGTCACGCCGACCAGCCCGTGGACCGCCTTCGAGCAGGGGTCAAAGACGGCGGACCCGCTCGCCATGTATCTCAATGACTTCTGCACGGTCCCGATGTCGCTGGCCGGAATTCCCGCCATCTCGATCCCGTCTGGGCTGGCCGCCGGGCTGCCGGTCGGCTTCCAGCTCGCCGGACCCGCGTTCAGCGAGAACCGGTTGCTCGCCGCGGCGCACGCGCTCGAGCTGGCGATCGGCTTTGACGGCCGCGAGGCTCGGCGATGAGCTGGGAGGCCGTGATCGGGCTGGAGATCCACGTGCAGCTCAAGACCCGGACGAAGATGTTCTGCGGTTGTGAGCTGTCGTTCGGAGATCCGCCCAACATCCATACCTGCCCGGTGTGCCTCGGCCTGCCGGGCGCGCTGCCCGTGCTCAACGCGCGCGCGGTCGAATTCGGGATCATGATCGGGCTCGCGCTCGGTTCCGAGATTGCCTCCCGGTCTGTGTTTCATCGCAAGAACTACTTCTATCCCGATTCGCCGAAGGGCTACCAGATCTCGCAGTACGACGTCCCCCTGTGCAGTGGCGGGAGCCTCGGCGGCGTGCGGATCCACCGGGTCCATCTCGAGGAGGACGCGGCCAAGCTCGTGCACGTCGGCGAGAGCGGGCGGATTCATGGTTCGGATCGCAGCGTGGTGGACTTCAACCGCTGCGGCACGCCGTTGGTCGAGATCGTGACTGAACCGGACCTGAGCTCGCCCGAACAGGCGCACGAGTTCCTGACCCTCTTGCGCACCACGCTGCGTCAGCTTGGGGTTTCTGACGTCAACATGGACGAGGGCTCGCTGCGGGCCGACGCGAACGTGTCGGTGCGGCCGGCGGGCAGCACCGGGCTCGGGACCAAGACCGAGCTGAAGAACATGAACTCCTTTCGCTTCCTCGAGCGCGGCGTACGGGCCGAGATCGACCGCCAGATCCGCCGGCGCGACGGCGGTGAGGCGATCGTGCAGGAGACGTTGCACTATGACCCGGCCTCGGGCCGGCTGACCTCCCTGCGTTCCAAGGAGGAGGCCCACGACTACCGCTATCTCCCCGAGCCCGATCTGGTGCCGCTGCTGGTCTCAGAGGCCGAGCTGGCGGCGGCCGCCGGGGCGCTGCCCGAACTCCCGGCGGCTCGGGCGCAGCGATACGCCTCTCAGCTGGGTCTCGCCCCTGATCGCGCCCGCGAGCTGGCCTTCCGGCGCGACCTCGGCGACTACTTCGAGACCGCACTGGCCGCCGCCAACGTGCGTGCCGGGGGCGCCGATGCCGCCCCAGATGCGGCCACCCAGATCGCCAACTGGATTCCGCAGCTCGTCGAGCGGATCGGATCCGACGCGGATCCGGCCGCCAGCCGCGTGGCGCCGTCCGCACTGGCCACCCTGGCGGCCATGGTCGCCGCCAAGCAGGTGAGCGGCAGCGCCGCCCGGGAGGTCTTGAGCACACTGGTCAGCCACGGGGGAGACCCCAGCGCGATCATCCAGCGTGACGGGCTCGGCGCACTCAGTGAGGGGGACGGAGACGAGTTGGGCACAATTGTCGACCGCGCCCTGGCTGACGACCCTGCGGCGGCCGAGAAGGTCGCGGCCGGTAATCTGAAGGCGATCGGACCGCTGGTCGGCTTCGTCATGCGCGAGACCAAGGGACGCGCCGACGGGGGCGAGGTCCGGCGGTTGATCCTCGAGCGCATCACCGCTCGCTGAGTCGCGGCGGCCCGACAACGACGAGGGGCGCGAACCTGTCGCGCCCCTCGGTCTTGCTCAGATGTGTCTGCGGCGGTCAGCTCTGCTGGTCGCGCGAGAGATAGCGCACGACGAGACCTGCCCCGAGGAGGACCGAGGCGCCGACGAGCAGCGCCGCGAGGTCGAGACCGGTGAACGGCAGCGTCCCCGACGAGGTCGTCGTCGCGGTGGTGGCGGCGCTGACCGTCGGAGCGACCGTCGTCGCGGCGCCTGTGGTCGGCGCAGGGGCCGTGGTCGTGGTGTTGGAGGTGGGGCAGGTCTTGCCCCCGTAGGCCTGGCAGCTACTGCTGTTTGCGAGCGCGGTGCTCGGAATCAACATGGCCAGCCCGACGATCACTGCGAGAAGTGTCTGCTTCATTCGTTTCCCCTTGCCCTTTCTGACGGCGAACAGGCCGCCGGACATCTGTCCATGACGCCCTTGACAGCGAAGCCAGTATACCCATGGCCTCCGTCGAAACAAGAGCTATGGATCTTGATGATCTTCAATTGGCAGAGCTGAACAGCTTCAGCACCTGATCGTAGGTGAGCGGATGGCGGGTGTCCACGCGCTCGAGCGCTATCCGATCGGCCGATTGGGTCCGGTTGATGCGGTACGCAGCGGCAAAGTCCCGGCGCGCCGTGTCGCGCTGCCCGAGTGCCGAAGCGGCCAGTCCCGACCCGAGGTAGGCAAACCAGTCACCGGGCTCGCGCGCGAGCGTCTCGCGGAAGCGGGCCGCGGCGAGCTGATAACGGCCGACCTGCAGGGCGATCCCGCCGGCAGTGCGGGTCGGATCGGAGTTGAGGGGGTCGAGCGCGGCGGCCCGACGCAGATCGGTGAGCGCGGCGGTCGGGTTGGCCGTGGCCGTGTCGGACGCGAGCGACATCAGGCGGGTGGCCAGATAGGGCAGCCCCAGCGCGACCGTCGACGCGATCACCAGGCTGACCCCGGCGCCGGCGGCCACTCGTCGTCCCGTGACGGCCCGCCGCGACCGTGAGCGTGGCGGCGCCACGACGGCGGACGCAGGCGCGAGGTCACCGGTGGCTCCGGTGTCGGTCTCGCCGTCGGCGACCGAGCCTGCCATTCCGAGGAACGCGAGCGCCGGCCCCGACAGGGCCGGCATCTCCCAGAACCAGTCCACCGACCCGTGGATCAACCAGACGACCAACGGCAGCAGCGCGATCGCCACCAGGGCCGGGACGGCCGGGTCCGCGCGCCGCCGCGCACGCAGAACCAGACGCAGCGCCGCGACGATGAAGCCTGTGAACAGGACGAACCCGACCACGCCGGTGTGGGCGAGCAGGCGCATCTCGAGGCTGTGGGTCCAGCTCGGTTCCTCTCCCGTGCGGGCGCGCACGATGTAGTAATCGTCGAAGTTGTCCTGGCCGAGGCCCCCGACCGGATGGGCGAGGACGGCATCGAGGGCCACACGCCAGAAGTCGTAGCGCCCACTGCCGACATCACCGAAGTGCGACCCGCTGCTCGAGCCGCGCTCCTGGATGGCTGAAGCCGTTCCACTGGCGCACCACGAACCTTGCCGGGTGTCCATGGGTGGCCAGAACCACCCCGCCAACCGCTCCCCCGGCCGTCACCAGGCTGACCAGGGTGCCGATAATCCAGCGCCGCCGAGGCGTCAGCGCGCGTCCGCGAGCCAGCCAGTCGCCCCACGCGAGCAGCGTGCCGGCCACGAACACGACCAAGCACACCAGCAGGCCGGCCCGGCCCGCCGCCGTTGCCGTCTCCCCGAGCGTCGAGCTCGTGCTGGAGTAGACGGCGAGCAGGCGGTGCACGATGGCGGCGGCACCGATCAGCGGCACGAGGGCGAAGAGAGTGACCCGCAGGCGGTCTCGCAGGACCACGATCGTCGCCAGCACGACGAGCGGCAGCGTGAACAACCAGCCCCGGCTCTGGACGATCAGGGCCAGCTGCAGATCGGCGCAGGCGAAGGCGAGCAGCAGGCCGCGCAGCGGCCCGGGCAGCCGACGCTGCGTGGCGAGCGCGGTGGCGACCAGAGCTCCCATCGTGAACAGGGCTGCGGTCGAGTTCAGGTAGCCCGTGGGAGAGGCGAGGCGGCCGCCCACGAGCATTGCGCCGACGTCATCGTTGGCGGCCAGCCGGACGACGAGCGCGACCGCGATCACCCCGATGCCGGCCGCCCAGAGCGTCAGCGCCAGCAGTGCGCTGACCCGCCCCCAGGGCAGGAGCAGCATCAGCGAGAACAGCAGCAGGTACAGCAGAGCGCGGTTGGACCCCTGCAGGGCCACCCCCGGCGCCGACGCCCAGGTGATCGACAGATATGACCAGGCGACGTAGAGCCCGAACAGGCCGAGCGCGAGACCAGCGGTTCGCGAGAGTGGCGACGTCCGGCGCCCGAAGCACACCGTGACCGTCACCAGCGCGAGCGACAACAGCGCGCCCCAGTACCAGGTGTCAGTGTCATAGCCGCCGTTGTGGTCGGCCCAGAGGATGAACAGGGCGACGGCCGCGACCCCCGGGAGCAACCGAAGGGCGAGAAGGGCAGCGCGCCACGGGATGACCGGCGCTCCCCCCGGCGACGGGACGGTCACATCGTCGGTCACGTGCAGCGGTCAGTCGGCCGGGGCGGCCGCCGGCGCCACGATCGCCGTGACCTCGGCCACCACGCGGTCCACCTCGCGTTCACCAAAGCTGCTGGCCAAGGGGAGCAGCAGGTGCCGCCCGGCCACGTCAGCGCTGCGCGGAGCGGCAGGGTGCTCCCGATACGCCGTCAGGCTCGGCAACGACGGGTAGCAGGTGGTTTGAATACCGCGATCTCCCAATGCCAGGGCGACGCGGTCGCGCTCCTGCGTGCTGTCGAGCATGATGACGAAGCCGAAGTGCGAGTCGGTTTCGACGTCGCGATGGCGCCACGGGATTCCGATGCCGGGCCGCCCGCCCAGGGCATCGCGGTAGCGTCGCACCTGATCGCGACGGCTGGCGATGTCCTCCTCCAGCCGGGGGAGCCGGCTGAGGGCGAGCGCGGCGCGCGGCTCGTCCAGGCGGAAGTTGAAGCCGATGTCGGTGATGTCATAGCTCTCGGCATGCCCACGATGGCGATCCCACGTCATCGAGGTCATCGCGTGCGAACGCAGCGAACGCGCTCGAGCCGCGAGCGCCTCGTCCGAGGTGATGATCATCCCGCCCTCGCCACACGACAGTTGCTTCTTGGAGAAGAACGAGAAGCAACCGGCGCGGCCGACGGTGCCGGTGAGTCGGCCGCGGTCGTCGCGGGCGAGGATGCTCTGCGCACAGTCCTCGATCAGGATCAGCCCGTGTTCGTCGCACAGGCGCCGCAGCGCCTCGAGATCGCAGGCGTACCCCATCCAGTGCGTGGCGAGGATCGCCTTGGTCCGCGGACCGATCCGGGCGGCGGCGTCCGCCGGGTCGAGATTGAGGTCGTGCGGCCCGTACACGTCCACGAACACGGGATCGGCACCGCAGTAGCGCACCGCCGCAGGGCCGGCGATGAACGTGAGCGCGGGCACGAGGACCTCGTCACCGGGACCGATGCCGGCGGCGAGGAGCGCGAGGTGCAGAGCCGCGGTGCCGGAGGACACGGCCACCGCGTGAGGGACGTGATGGCGCTCGGCGAAGCGACGCTCGAACTCCTGGGTCCGTGGTCCCATGGTCAGCCAGCCGCTGGCAAGCACCTCGAGTACCGCGGCGACGTCGTCCTCGCTGATCTTCAGGTCGGTCAGCGGCACTGTCCAGCTCATTGCGTCAGCTCCGCGGCCAGAGCGCTGACGACACGATCCTGGTCCTCGTCGGTCAGATGCGGAAACAGCGGCAACGTGATCTCGCTGCGCGCGGCGCGCTCGGTGTGGGGCAGCTCGACGTCCGGGAAGCGGCTTCGATAGGCGGAGAACTCATGCACGGCGGGATAGAACAGGCTCGTCTGAATGTGGTGGCGCTCGCGCAGGGCGATGCGCAGGGGACCCTGCTGGACGGGGTCATCGACCATGACCGGCATCACGTAGCACGATGAGCCGGCCACGCTCTCATCAGAGAACGGCAGCGAGATTCCCGACATCCCGGCCAGCTCGCGGCGGTAGCGCGAGGTGATCTCCCGGCGGCGGGCGACGTCATCCTCGAGTCGGGCCAGGCGCGAGAGCAAGAGCGCTGAGCGCACCTCGTCGAGCCGATAGTTGTACCCGAGGTCGACCACGTCATAGTGGGCGCTCGCCCCATTCTGGCGATCCCAGGAGCTCCGAGACATTGCGTGTGATCGCCGGCTCCGGGCAAAGGCGGCGATGCCGGGATCATCGGTGGCCAGCAGACCGCCCTCGCCCGATGAGAGCACCTTGTTGGAGAAGAAGCTGAACGCGGAGGCGACGCCCCAGGTGCCCATGCGGCGACCGTGCAACATCGTCAACGGCGAATGCGCGGCGTCCTCGAGCAGGGCGATGCCGTGCTCGTCACAGAGGGCTGAGAGGCGGTCAACGGGAGCCGGATAGCCGCCGAAGTGCATCGCCACGACCGCTTTGGTGCGTGGTGTGATCAGCGACGCCACGTGGTCGGGGTCGATCACCGGGTGGTCGTAGGAGATGACGTCGGCAAACACCGGAGTTCCGCCGGTGTAGATGACGGCCGCGGCGGTCGCCGCCATCGTGTAGGAGGGCACGATGACCTCGTCCCCCGGTCCGATGCCCACCGCCAGATACGCCAGGTGCAGCGCCGCGGTGCAGCTCGAGACGGCCACGGCGAAGCGGCTGCCGAGGGCCGCGGCGAAGGCCGCCTCGAATTCGGCCGTTCGCGGCCCAGCGGTCAGCCAGCCCGAGCGCAGGACGGCGGCGACGGCATCGAGGTCCTCCTGCGTGCAGCGCAGGTCGAAGACCGGGATCAGGCGGTTAAGGAATGTTTCGGTAGCGTCCATCGAACGGGTCCTCGAACCGGCCGGCCTCCAGGGCCGCGTACACCTCGGCGATGCCGTCGGGGACCGTCATCTCGGTCTCGAACCCGAGCGTGGCGCGGATCTTGTCAAAGCCGACCTTGTAGTCACGGGGGTCCTCGTTGCGATGGACGAAGGCGACCTCGCCGCGGTCCGTGACCCCCTGGATGATCTCGATGAGATCAAGCTTGCGGTAGTTCTCGCCCGAGCGGCCGACGTTGAAGACCTCCTGCGCGACCTGCTCGCGCGGCGCATCGAGCACCGCACGGACCGCCCGACCGGCGTCACGGACGTGCACATACGGCCGCCAGAACTGCTCCCCGAACACCTCCAGCCGCCGCCCGGCCCACAGATCACGCGTGAACTCGTTCACGGTGAGGTCAAAGCGCATCCGCGGCGCGACACCGTAGATGGTGGCAAAGCGCAAACAGGTGGTGGACCAGACCGGCGTGCTCGGATTCCAGCAGCCAGCGTTCGATCTTGACCTTCTGTTCGGCGTAGAGCGAGACCGGGGCCAGGACGCCGGTCTCGTCGATCGGCGTGGTCGGATCGGTCATCCGGCCGTAGTTTGAGCAAGTGGAGGCGAAGATGAACTGCGTCGCCCCGCGCGCGGCGGCATCTCGGGCGAGGGTAAACGTGCCCTCGACGTTGACCGCGTCGGCAAGTTCGGGGTCGCGCGCGCAGGCCGGATCGCCGACGATCGCGGCGAGGTGGACCACCGAGCTGACGCCTTCGAGGGCCCGGGCGCGGTCGGAGTCGCTGCGCACGTCGCCCTCGATCAGCTCCACGCCGGCGTCGCGCAGCAGTTGAGCGATCTCATCCTGCCCGTGCAGCAGGCTGTCGAGCGCTCGCACCGTCCGCCCGTCGGCCAGGGCGTCCAGACACAGCGGCGTGCCGATGTACCCGGCGCCGCCGGTGACCAGCAGGGCGCCGTTGGCCACGTCAGAGGTCATGCGTCGGTGCGGCGCGGGCCCGCGGTCTCGAACTCGCCATCGGCCATCTTCGGCAACGAGCGGCGGCGGCGCGACCCGATGCGGGCGCCTCGCGGGCTGTTGCGCTCGGGCATCAGCGTGCTGAGATCCGCCATTTCGCCCTTGTAGCCGTAGTAACCATGCTCCTTGTCGCGCACGCCGTTGACGGCCAGCGCGACTCCCTTGTTGGGATGGCGCTTGATGATGGCCAGCGTCAGGCGGATCTGCTCGCGCGTCGTCAGATACGGCCGGGCGACGAGCAGGATGACGTCGATCAGCGGATTGTCGAGCAGGACCTGTGCGTCGGCCACCGGAAGCAGCGGTGCCCCGTCGATGATCACGAAGTCGTAGGCGTCGCTCAGTTCCTCAAGGAGATCCTCGGTCGCGGGCAGGCGCAGCAGCTCAGACGAGTTCGGGGTGAACGGCCCGCTGGGAAGAATCGAGAGGTACGGGATGTTGGCCACCCGCTGGGTCAGCGCACTGGCCGGCCCCCCCTGGACGAGGATGTTCATCAGGCCGGCTCCGCTGCCCGGCAAGCCGAACTCCTTGCGGACGGCGGGGCGGTGGACATCTGACTCGATGAGCACGACCCGCTTACCGGCCGAGGCGATCGCCCGGGCCAGACCGCTGGCCACCCGGGTCTTGCCCTCGGCCGAGACGGCGCTCGTGACCATGATGATCTTCATGTCCTGCTTGAGCGAGACGTGAGCGAGACCGTCGCGCAGAATCCGGAACGGTTCGAGCTCGGCTTGGTTGGAACGACCGCCGGGCCGGGCTCGGCGCCGGAGCGGAATCGCGGCCAGGGCCGGGAAGCCGTACAGACGTTCGATCGCCTCCTCGGTCTTGATGCGGCGGTCGAAGAGATCGAGCAGGAAGACGAGCAGCAGGCCGATGACCAGGCCGGCGATCCCGCCCACGACGGCATCGCGCTTGACACTCGGAGAGGATGGGCTGGCTGGTGCCTGGGCAGTCTCGACGACTGAGGCGCCGCCGTTGGTGACTGCCTCGAGTGCGATCACCTGCCTCAGGCCCTGCTCAATTGCGGATCGTCCCGGATCGGTGGCCGGCAGCGCGGCCAGTTCGGACTGAAGCTTGGCCTGGCCGGCCACGAGCTGAGCCTGGGCAGCATCGGTGAGATACCCCGTCACGGCGGTTGCGAACGCATTGGCGATGCGCGCCGCGCGGGCAGGGTCAGGGTCGGTGACCTGGATGTCGATCAGGTCATTGGTCGCCTGGGCGGTTGCCGTCACCTCGCTCTGCAGGTCTCCGATCGAGGTTCGGGTACCAAGTAGTTTCCGGGCCCGCAGGGCGACCGCGCCCGAGGTCACCAGGGCGACGTCGTCGCTCTGGATGTGCGCCAGCGTGGTGGAATCGGTGGCCTGAGTCTGGGAGGGGTCGATGATCGCCGGCAGGTTCGATGGCCGGGCGAGCAGTGTCGACGTCGCCGTGTACTGCTTGACGGCATGCATCGAGAAGGCCAGGGCAACCACGAAGCCGACGACGAGGCCGGCGACGACCAGCCACCAGCGCTCCCGGACAACCCGGACAGCACTGATCAGCGCCGAGGATTCGACCGTCGCATCCGCGCGCTCATCGATGGGGTCGGCGGGAATCATTCGCCTAGCGTATCGGCAGCTGGGGCGCCGGCCCTTAGCGACCCGAGCAGTTGGCCAAACTCGGAGGCGAAGCGGCTGGGGGAGAACCGCTCGGCGTTGCGTCGCAGCTCGGGAGTGGCCAGCGACATCGCTTCAAAGCGGGTGATCGCCGCGGCAAGTCCGGCCGGTGTCGGCTCGTCGTAGAGGACTCCGGTCCGGCCATCGAGGACCGTGTCACGCACGCCGCCAGCGCCGTAGGCGATGACCGGCAGCCCGGCCGCCTGCGCCTCGACGGGCACGATACCGAAGTCCTCCAACCCCGGAAAGAGCAGTCCGCGCGCTCGTGACAGCAGGCCGGGGACATCAGAGTCGGCGACCTCGCCCAAAAACTCGACGTCGGGCCCGGCCAGGGCGCGAACGCGGTCCAGATCACGGCCGCCGCCGGCCACGATCAACCGCCGCCCGAGGCGCTTGCAGGCGAGCACGGCCGTGTCGACCCGCTTGTAGGGGACGACGCGACCGAACACGAGATAGGCATCCCCCGGGTCGCGCGGAACGTCCAGCAGCGGGGCAATCTCGACCGGGGGGTGGATGACCTGGCTCGGTCGGCCATAGACCCGGGTGATTCTCGTAGCGACGTAGGTGGAGTTGGCGACGTACACGTCGGGCCCAGCGGCCCGCTTGCGGTCGACGTGGCGCAGCCAAGCGGTGATCAGCGGCAGCGCACGACGCAGCAGCGGCGTCATCGCCTCGTGCTCCAAGAAGCTGGCATCCCACGCGTAGCGCATGGGGGTGTGGCAGTAACAGAGGTGCGGGACGCCGGGTGGAGTCCGGACGTTCTTGGCCGACGCGTGGTTGGAGGAGATCACGAGATCGAAACCCGACAGATCCAGCGAGCGAAACGCCAGGTCCATGAAGGGCAGCAGATAGCTGTAGTGCCGGCGCGACCCCGGGATCCGGTCCAGGAACGTGGTGTGAACCGGGTGCTCGCGGCTCAAGTCGGGCCAGCGCTCGCGTTCGTACACGGACGTGAACACCTCGGCCGCGGGGACGAGATCCAGGATCGCCTGCACGACCTTCTCCGAGCCGCCGGGCACGGTCAGCCACTCGTGAACGAGGGCGACGCGCTCGTTGACCGGCACGGGCGCGCCCGGGGCAGGCGAGGCGAGGCGGGCGTCGTACTCTCTCGTGTCGTGATTGACCTGCACTGTCATGTCCTCCCTGACATCGACGACGGACCGCCAACCCTTGAGGCCGCGATGCTCCTGTGCCGGGAAGTGTCGGCGGCGGGCACCCGGACGGTCGTCGCGACGCCGCATGTCAACTGGGAGTATCCCGACGTCACCGTAGCCGTGATCGGTGATCGGGTTCGGACGCTGCGCGCCGCGCTCAACGACGCCGGGATCGACCTCGAGGTGCGCTCCGGCGCGGAGGTCGCCCTGTCGCGGGCCGGGGAACTGAGTGAAGACGAGCTTCACGCGCTGCGTCTCGGCGACGGGCCAAATCTGCTGCTCGAGCTGCCCTGGAGTTCGGCGTCAACCGGGATCGTCCAGGCGGTCCGCGGCCTCGCCGGCCGCGGTTTCGGCCTGCTGTTGGCCCATCCCGAGCGCACCCCGATGCTCCGTGACCGACTCTCGCTGGTTCGCACGCTCGTCGATGACGGCGCTTACTGCTGCCTGAACGCTTCGTCGCTGGCCCCCAACGCCGATCGGGCCACCCGCTCGGCGGCCGGTCGGCTGTTGGCAGCGGGGCTGGTCCACGCGATCGCCTCCGACGCCCATGACACGGTCCGTCGTCCCCCGGGTCTGGGCGCTCTGCTCGGTGCGGCGGGGATGAGCGATCAGCAGATCGACTACTTCACGGTCCGCACACCGGCGGCGATCCTCGCCGGCGAGGCCCCCGAGCCACCGGTACCGGTCACCGGACGGGGCCCGCGCCACTGGCTGCGGCGGTGGACGGGGTGACCGGCCGGCCGCCGAGCGCGTCTGCGTACACGGTCTCCGTCGCCTCGGCGATCCGGTCCCAGTCAAACGCCTCGCGTGACCACGCGCGGGCATCCTCACCGCGCTCGTGGAGTACATCCCGTCCCAGCGCCGCGGCCTGCATCAGCACGGCGGTGAGCGCGGCCGGCGTGGGTTGAGCGCAGATCCATCCGGTGCGCCCCGGGATCACCGCCTCGGTCAGGCCGCCGACCGGGTAGACGGCCACAGGTCGCCCGAATCCGTAGGCGAGGTGCAGAACGCCGCTCTGACTGGCGCGCCGGTAGGGCAGGGCGACGAGGTCGGCGGCGGCGAAGAACCGTCCGACTGCCTCCATGGAGGCGAAACCCTCGTGGACCGACACCCGATCGGCCAGCTCGGGTGAGCGCAGTCGATTGGCCAGCCCGCTCAGGGCACCATGGTCCTCGCCGGCGATCAGCACCTGCCACGCCGGCGCCTGCGCGGCCGCTTGCAGCAGGTCATCCAACCCCTTGTCGGGTCGCAGCACGCCGAAGCAGAGCACGACCAGCGCGTCGGGCGCGATCCCGAGCGCGACCCGCGCCTCAGCCGGGTCGGTGACCGGAGCCGTGTCGGCGACCGCGCTGTAATGGCCGTGGGGGATGCGCACGACATCGCCGCCCGCCCGAGCTTCGTCATCGCGAGCGTGGACGATGGTCCGGCGCGCGAGTGGCCCGAGCACCTCGAGGCCCCCAGCGCCCATCGGCGCCGCTCGAAGGTGTTGTGTGCGGTGTAGACAATCGTCGCGCCCGTGGCCCGCAACGCCAGCGTGCCGATCAGCCCCAGCGATGTGCGCTCCCAGCCCTGGACGTGGACGACGGCGCGGCCGCGGGTCAGCGTCATCAGGCGGCGGATCGCGAACAGGAAGCGCAGGCCGTTGAGCAGCGGCCCCGACCCCAAGGCGTCGCAACGCCCGAGCGAGCCGGGAGTGGCCGCGCACGTAGGCGAAGATGGGCTCGATGCGGACGCCCGGCACCGCCGGGTAGAGGTGGTCCCGTGCGGTGGCGAGAACGACGGGAATGCCTCGCCGCGCCAGTCCGTTGACCAGGCACGAGGTGTAGTCACTCACCCCGCCACGGCCTCCTTGCTCGATCATCAACACGCCCCTGGCCCGCAGGCGCCGAGCGGACGCAGGGTCTGATGCCTCCACCGGCGAGACAGTATCGGTTCCCCTGCGCTCGTTAGGCTTGCGGCTCGATGAGGCGAGCGATCATTCTCGCGGGTGGGGAGGGGACCCGCCTGCGCCCGTACACGACGGTCTTCCCCAAGCCGCTGATGCCGGTCGGAGATCGGCCGATCCTCGATATCGTCGTGCGGCAGTTGGTCAGGGCGCGGTTTGATCGCATCACGATTGCGACGGGTTACCTCGCCGAGCTGATCGAGGTGTTCTTCGGCGACGGCTCCCGCTACGGGATCCCGATCGACTATTTCCGCGAGAGCGATCCGCTGGGAACCGTCGGAGCGCTCGGCCTGATCGAGGGACTTGACGAGGACTTCCTGGTCATGAACGGGGACGTGCTCACCAACCTCGACTTCGCGCGTCTGCTCGACGCCCACCGCCAGGGCGGCCAGGCAGCGACGATCGCCTCGCACGAGCGCGACACGCACATCTCCCTCGGCGTCCTGCAGTGCGAGAACGTGAGTGATTCCACCCAGGTGACCGGATACATCGAGAAGCCGACGATGTCCTATGAGGTCTCCATGGGGGTCTACTGCTTTGCCCCGCGGGTCCGCGCGCACATCGAGTCCGGTACGCGCCTGGACTTCCCGGATCTCGTGCTCCGACTGATCGCGGCGGGCCAGACCGTGCGCGCGTGGCGCAGCACCGACCATTGGCTGGACATCGGTCGTCAAGACGACTATGAGCAAGCGCAGACGGACTTTGCGCGCTGGCAGGACGTCTTCCTGCCCGAGGCGTGACGGGCCGGTGGCCAACCCGGACACCCTGCGCACCGCGTGCCTGCACGGGCTGAAGCCGACGCCGGAGGTGATCCGCGCCCTGCGGGTCCGGGCGGTCCCCCCCAACCCGATGCGGATCGCCCAGACGGTGGCGCTGAAGCGAGGCCGGCTGAGCTACGAGCGCAACTGGCTGGGGTCCCTCAAGGCGGCTCATCGCGCCGCCGGGATCCCCGAAGGCCCTCCGCGCCTGCTGGTCCGCGTGGACGAGTTTCCCTGCGCTCACGGTTACGACGACGACCGCTTCGGCGTCGCGATGTCCGAACGCTTTCACCACGTGATGGCTCGCGCGGGCGTCCGATACCTGATCGCCGTCGTGCCCCAGTGGACCCACGCGTACCTTGACCCGGCGGGCGAGGGAGGCCGGCCGCTGGACGAACGCGACCGCCGTTTCCTGGAGCGGATGCGCGACGACGGCGTGAGCTTCGGCCAGCACGGCCTGACTCACCGCACCCGTGACGCGCTCCCGCGCCGGCACTCTGAATTCGGGGGCCTGGACGCCGGGACGCTGGCGGATTTGCTGGAGTGCGGCCGGCAACGAATGGCCGCGGTGGGCTGTGACCCGCGGGTGCTGGTGCCGCCGTTCAATCGTTTCGACGCCGGGCAGTGGTCCACCCTGGCCGGGCGCTACGACATCGTCACCGGTGGTCCGGAGAGCGTGCCCAGGCTCGGCTTTCACGGTGGCCCGCAGTGGCGGGGAAACGCGGTCTACCTGCCGTGCTACGCGCCGCTCTACGCCCGGGCGCGCACCGCGCTCGCAGCCGTGGAGGCGGTCATCGAAGCCCGCGTCGCGACCTGGATTCCCGTTGTCCTGCACCCGGCGTGGGAGATCGAGGACGACTTCGCGGCGCTGGATCGGCTCGCTCGCCGGATGGCTCCGTACGCCGAGTCCTGGGACGCCCTGCTGCAGGCAGCTGACCGGAGCCGAGCGGGATCGTGAGCGCGGACGACCCGCGCACCGGCGCAGGCAGCCTCCTCGCAGGGCGGCCCGTGGTATGCGTCGGCTTCAACGACTGGGATGCGGAGGTGTGGACCAACCAGCAGCACCTGATGTCGCGCCTGGCCGCGGCCGGGAGTGAGGTCCTGTTCGTCGAATCGCTCGGGCTGCGGCGCCCACAACTTGGCTCGGGCCGTGATCTCAGCCGGATCGTGCGCCGTCTGCGAAGTGGGCTGGCGCCCCCGCGGCGTCGTAATGGTGTCACGGTGCTCTCGCCGCTCGTGCTGCCGGTTCACTCCAACCGAGCGGTCCGGCGCCTCAACGCGGTCATCCTGCGCCGTCAGGTCGCCCGCGCCGCACGGCGGCTGGCGATCCGCCGCCCGGTGCTGTGGGGATACGTCCCGCAGGCCGAGATGTTGATCGGGGTGCTGGATCCGGAGCTCGTCGTGTACCACTGCGTCGACGACATCGCCGCCCAGGAGGGCATCGACGAGAAGAGCTTCGACGCGGCCGAGGCGCGATTCGCCGGCCAGGCCGATCTCGTGCTGGCCAGCGCGACTCCACTGGCCAAGCGGATGACCGCCTATTCCGATCACGTCGTGCTGGCCCCGAACGTCGCCGACACCGATCTGTTCGCGACCGCGCTGGCCCCCGGCGCGATCGACCCGGCGGTGGCCGCGCTGCCCGCCCCGCGGGTGGTGTTCATCGGAGCAATCGCGGCCCGGAAGGTCGACTTCGAGCTCGTCGGCGCGATCGCCGTCGCCCGTCCGCACTGGTCCGTTGTCCTGATCGGGCCGATCGGCCTCGGGGACCCGGACACCGACGTTTCCCCGCTGCGGGCTCACGCGAATGTTCACCTCCTCGGACCGCGCAGGCAAGCTGACCTGCCGGCCGTGCTCCGGGGCGCCGCGGCGGGTCTGATCCCGTATCGCGCGAGCCGGTTGACCGCCAGCATCTTCCCGATGAAGCTCTACGAGTACCTCAGTGCCGGCGTCCCGCTGGTGGCCACCGGATTGCCCTCGGTGGCCGGCGTGGACGGGGTCGCCCTGACCGATGGGGTCGAGGCGACCGTGGTCGCGCTGGAGTCGGCGATCGCGCTTCCCGCACATCGCCGCCGTGCGCTCAGCGCCGCCGCGGCGAACCACTCGTGGTCCTCGCGCCTGGCCGAGATCTCGGCGGCGCTGTCATAGATGACGGACGTATTGATCACAGCGGCGACGCCGCGGCTGGACAGCGGGACCGGATTGCGGACCTTCGGTGTCGTGGCCGCGCTGGCCCGGCGCGGACCGGTCGAGCTGCTCTACGCCCCGTTCGGGGGCGACGAGCCGGCGCCCGAGTACGAGCGTTTGGCCAACGTCGCCCTGACGGCGCTGCCCGCGCAGCGCGGGCTGCGCCGGGCGCTGGCCTTCGGCCGCGCGCTGAGCCGCGGAACCCCGCCGGATCTTGCTCGGGGTGTCTCTCCGGGCCTGGTCGCGGCCGCTCACGGGGCGCGGAACAGTGACCGGGTCATCGCTGACGGGCCCGTTCCGGCGGCCGCGCTGACCCCACTGGCGCGGCGGCGCCCGGTGGTGTACCTGGCCCACAACCTCGAATCCGATGGCTTTCGGGGCCCCTCGGGCCGCCGGGTCCTGCAGCACTTCGAACGCCGGGTGCTGAGCACCTTCGCGCAGTCCTGGATGGTGACGCGTGCCGACGAGCGGGGCGCTCACGCGCTCGCCGGGCCCGGAATCGTGACCCGCTATGTCCCGAACGTCGTCGATGCAGCGGCGATCGTTCCCGTCACTGCCACCGGCTCGCGCCGGTTGCTGTTCGTCGCCGACTTTCGCTACGCACCCAACCGGGAGGCGATGCGGGTGCTCACCGATCTGGTGATGCCGGCCGTCTGGCGCCGTGACCCCGAGGTGCGCCTGCGAGCGGTGGGCCGCGGGCTCGCTCACCCGCCGGCAGATCCGCGGGTCGAGACGCCCGGCTTCGTCCCCTCGCTGCGCGACGCCTACGATGGGGTCGACGTGGTCGTCGTCCCGCTGCTCCGTGGGGGAGGATCACCGCTGAAGTTCGTGGAGGGCCTGGCCTACGGGCTGCCCGTCGTGGCCAGCGCCCACGCGGCGCGGCTGCTGGAGGACGGAGTCGCCGGCCGGGACTTTCTCGTCGGTGCGGACGCCGAGGATCTCGCCGGCGCCATCGCGGGTCTGCTCACGGACCCTGGCCGCGGCGCCGCGGTGGGCGTGGCGGGCCGGGCGCTCGCGCTGCGCCACTACTCGGTGGACAGCCTGGTTAGGCTGCTGGAACCATGAGCGGGGACATCGGGACATGAAGGTTGTGAGCGTGATGACGACGACCTCGCCAGGGGGCGCGGAGTTCGCCGCCGTCGAGATGCTCGACGCGCTGGCCGAGCGCGGACACGACGTGGTCATCCTCTCCGACCTGTCGGGCATCGCCCGGAGCACCCGCGTGCAGGCGGTGCCCATAGCGCTGGGAGGAAAGCTCTCCCGCCGCACCTGGAGGCAGCTGATGCTGGCCTGGCCGCTGTATGTGTCGCGGCTGCGCCACGCGCTGGCGGCTCAGCAGCCCTACGACGTGCTGCTCGTGCATTACAAGAAGGAGCAGCTGATGGTGCCCTGGCTGCCGCGCAGTCTGCGCCGGCGCGTGTGGTGGGCTGAGTGGGGTCCGGTCCCGTTCCCGATGCGCCATGGACTGCCCCGCCGGGCCTATCTGTCCGCGGCCGCCGGGGCCGAAGTGATCATGGCGGTCTCGGCGGGGACGAAGCGGTCGGTCGAGGCGGTCGGCGTCTCACCCTCCAAGGTGCGGTTCGTGCCCAATGTGGTCGACGTGGAGCAGATCCGATATCGCCCGGAGGGCCGCGAGGCCGTCCGCCGCCGGCTCGGGATCCCCGCCGACGCGTTCGTGGTCGGCTGCATCTCGCGCTTTCACCCCAAGAAGCGCAACGACGTGGTGATCGAGGGGGTCCGCGGCCTCGACGATCGGCGGGTGCATCTGATCATGGCCGGAACGGGCGAGACCGAGGCCGACCTGCGCGCGCGTGGCAGCCCCGCTCGGCGATCGCGCGCACTTCGTCCCCACGCCGACCGATGACGTGGCCGACGTGCTCAGCGCGTTCGATGTCAGTGTTTTCTGCCCGTCTCCGACGGAAGGCGCGCCGCGCGCGACGATCCTGGGCATGCTTGCGCAACGCGCCTGCCTGGCCACCGGCGCCGAGGGCGTGGCGGATCTGATTCGTCCCGAGTTCGGAGCGATCGTCGAGCCCGAGAACGACCCCGGGGCGCTCACCGCGCTGTTGCGAACCTACCTCGAGGATCCGGGGCTCATCACACGGCAGGGGCGCGCTGCCCGCGCTTGGGCCGAGGCGGAGTTCGCTCGGCCCGTGGTCGGCGCCGCGATCGAGGCAATGCTGCTCAAGCGATGACCGGCCCGACCATGAGGCGGCGATGGGTCACGCCGCATCCGGCGCCGTGACGGCGGCGATGAGGCCGTCCCCGAAGATCTTGTAGTTACAGCTTCGCTCGGCGTAGCGACGCCCGGCGGAGCCCATGGCCCGGCGCCGGTCAGGGTCCGCGAGCAGCGCGGCCAGCGCCGTGCGCCAACCCTGACGGTCCCCAGGCTTGACCCAGATACCGCATCCGATCGCCTCGATGTCGAACGGGAAATAGCGCGAGCGCGTGGCGACGATCGGCTTGGCGAGCGCGATCGCGTCGGCGGCTTCGGTGAGCCCGGTGAGACGCGCCGGATCGTTGACCGGGATCGCGACCACCGCCGCGGCGGAGAGGTCTGCGATCGCCCGTGCGGCCGTGAATCCGCCGGTCGAATCCGGGTCCACGCCGGTTCCCCGGCCCGGGCGGACGATCCGGATGTCGGTCCCAGCCTCATTCGGCAGGCGGCATTCGAGGTCATATACGAGCCCCGGCGCTCGGCAAGCGGACATCGCCGCGACCAGCGTGGCCAGATCCCGATTGGACTTGCCTGCGCTCACCACGCCGTTGCCCTCCCCGGCGGGCCGATACAGCGGGCACTCCAGATCGGGACCCCAGGCAAGGTGCACGATCCTCGCCGCCCGGGTTCCGGCGTGATCGCTGAGCTCTGTGCAGACGGCGGCGCTGAGCCCGACGAGAACGTTCTGGCGGGTCAGCGCCAGCCGGCGCAAGCGATGGCCGGGGGGATGGTGCACAACAGAGACGAGCCGCGTGGCCGGCAGGACCCCTCGGGCCAGCGCGAGGCCGGAGAGCCCGATCTGATCGGCGCAGTAGAGGACGTCATGACGGCGCAGACGCCGTACCGCGTAGGCCTCCTGGTCGAGATGACCCAACAGCCCATGGGCCCTGAGGCTCAGCTGATCGAGGAGATCAGCCTCGTCGGGCTCATGAAACGGGGCGAAGTCGACCGAGTGACCGGCGGCGACGAGCCGATCAACGCCCCAGGCGTGCTGGCGGGGGCTGATGCCGGCCTCGGCGCGCTCCCACATCTTGAGGAGCGGGTAGTTGTTGAGCGCGCAGATCCGTGCCAAGCGTGCGAAGTGTAGGCGCGAGCCCGGCCCGGGGCCCGCCCGGATCCGCCGCCGCCGGGCGCAGGCGGACGCGGGGGGCTCTGCCATGCTGCGCGCATGAGCGGCACAACCGTCGCGGTGTCTCGCCGGCGCCTCACGCTGGCGACCGGGATCCAAATCGGTGGCCGCGTGTTCGGCGCGATGCTCGGCGTCATCGTGGCCGCGACCCTGGCACGGTCGCTGACCCGCCCCGAGTTCGGCGAGCTGTCCCTGGCGTTGACCATCGTGGCGCTGGCGGGGAGTCTCGGGGACCTCGGGATCAACCAGATCGCGGTGCGCGAAATGGCTCGCCGACCGGCGCGTCGGTCACAGATCGCCGGTGCGCTCGCCGTGACCCAGCTGGCCACCGGGACGGTGCTGGCGCTGATCAGCACCGCCCTCGCCTTCGCCCTGATGCCCGGGACCGAGGCCCGGGTGATGGCCGCGTTCATCATGGCCACGATGCCGCTGGGCGCGATCGGGGCGCTCACGATTGCCGCGCAGGCACGTCTGCGGCCGGAGCTGGTGATCATCCCGGCGCTGACCCAGAACATCGTGTGGTTGGCGGTCGTGCTGATCCTCAGCGCCACCCACGGCGCCCTGGCCCTCTACGGAGTCGGCATGCTCGGGTCGGCGGTCATCCAGGCCGGGGTGACCGTAGCGCTCGCCGCGCGGATCACCGAGGTCAGCTTCGGCGCCACACGGAGCCTGATCACCGAGCTGTTGCGGGTCGCCTGGCCGATCGGTCTGGCCGGGCTGTTCGTGACCGCGTACTACCGGATCGACGGCGTGCTGCTGTTCGATCTCAAGGGCCCGACCGCCGCTGCCTACTACAGCGCCGCGTATCGCGTGATCGATGTCCTCCAGATTCTGCCGATGACCGTCAGCGGCGTGCTGCTGCCGCTGCTGGCCAGCTCCGAGCACGAATCAGGCGGCACCGCTCGGGCCCGTCGGGCCTTTGAGCTGGCCAGCATCATCCTGCTCGCTGTCGCCGTTCCGGTGGCGCTGTTTGGAGCGATCCTCGCCCCCGGCATCACCGCGCTGGTGTACGGATCGTCATATCACCGGACGATCCTGCTGCTTCAGGTGCTGCTCCCGGCCTTCATCCCGATCTGCATGGGCTACCTGCTGACCGGGCAGCTGATCCTGCATGGGCTGCTGCGCCCCTACATCGCCATCACCTGCGCCGGCGCGGTCCTCAACGTGGCCGTCAACGCGATCGGCATCCCCCGATACGGGGCGCCTGTGGCGGCCTGGGCGACGCTCGGGACCGAGCTCCTGGTGATGGGCTGCATCGCCACCGTGGTGCACCGCCGGCTCGCCCTGAGTCTGCCGCTGGCCCGGATGCTGCGCTGCGTGCTGGCCGCCGCGCTTGCCGGGTGCGTGGTGTGGGTGGTCCGTTCCCAGCCCCTGATCATCGGCGTCGCGGTCGCCGCAGTCGTCTACCCGCCGTGCGTGCTGGCGCTGCGCGTGATGACCGTCACGGAGCTGCGCTCACTGCTGAGCCGCGACACGGCGGCGAACGCATGAGCGCCGAGCCCGACACGGTCTCTGTCGTGCTGCCCACCTACAACCGGCTCGCTGCTCTCCAGGAGAATCTGCCGGCGCTGCTGGAGCTGGAGGGGGTGACCGAGATCGTCGTTGTCGTTGACGGGTCCACGGACGGGAGTGCAGAGTGGCTGGCCGAGCTCGCCGATCCGCGCCTGCGGACGATCGTCCAGGCCCAGCAGGGGTCACCGGCGGCGCGCAACCATGGTGTTGCGGCCGCCGCCGGCAGCTGGATCCTGATGACCGAGGACGACTGCGTGCTGCCGCCGGACTTCGTGACCACGCTGCGGGCGGTGGCAGCGGAGCAGGGTGCGCAGATTGTCAGCGCACCCTGGTTGACGACCGACGGCGAATCGATGACGCAGGCGATGGCTCGCGCCCGGGCCCGGGCGCAGGCGACGATCGGGCTGGACACCCATCCGGGCGTGTTCCCGGACGCCGACTACCCGACCCCGTTCCTGAACGGGATCTTCCTCGCCCACCGCTCGGTGTTCGCCAGCTTGCGTTACCGCGCGTTCGGTGGCAACGCGTGGCGGGAGGAGACGGATCTCTTCCTGGCGGCTACCGAGCTCGGATTTCGCTGCGTGCTGACGCCGCGCACGGCGTCATTTCAGTTGTCCCAGTGGGAGGGTGGGCAACGGCGGTCACGATTGCGCTATGAGGCGTGGGCGGTCCGCAATAACTGGGCGTTTCTGCGCCGCCATGCCGATCTGCTGCGCCGACTCGGGCAGATCCGTGGCCCGGTCAGTGCCCAGGCCGCATTCGTGGCGGCTCGGATCGTGGCCGTTGTGTCGGGGTTCAGTCAGGCCCGTCTGGCCCAGTTCACGGCAACCTCGGGGCGTTGGTCAGGGCGCCGCGGCTGATCGCCGGCGCGGGTACAGCGGAGCCACCGCCGGGTGTCGCTCAGACGCGGGCGCTCGCGGCCCGGTGCGATCGCGCGCCCCGACCAAGCCGGCCGCAAAGCCGAGCACGGCCGGCCAGCGCTGAGTGTTGGTGAAAAATGGCGCGGTCAGCATCGCCACCGGGGCTATGAGCAGTAGGAACGCCGCCCAGCGCAGGGTGAGGTCGTCGACCGAGTGCCGCAACGCCCCAATCGCCTGGGTGATGAAGGCGACCTGGACGACGATGACCAGGACCGCGCCGGTCAGGCCGAAACGCAGCCACGATTCGAGCACCTGATTGTGCACGTAGAGTGGCCCGCCGCCCTGGACAACGAGTCCGGCGACGTGCCCGTCAGGACCCACGCCCAACAGAGGGGAGGCGGTCACCGCGTGCCAGCCGATCGAGATGTCGCTCAGGTGGCCCTGGACACTCGCGTCGGCCGCGGAGCCCTGGGTGGCGGCCCAGATCGCGGCGAGCTGTCGGCCGATCTCGGCCATCACCGACGGCAGCAGCAGCTCCATGGCGACAAGCACGACGGCGGTGCCGGCCAGGACGCGCAGGACCAGCCGCGCACGGTTGCGCGTGAAGGCCAGGCCGACGATCAAAGCGACGATCATCGCGGCCCAGACATTGCGTCGCGAGGACAGGACGACGACGATCAACCCGGCCGCTCCCAGCCACCAGACACGCCAGGTCCGCATTGCGGGAGGCGCGAGCGCCGCGGCGAGAACGATCGCGCCGGCAATCGCGCCCAGCGCGGAGTCATAGAAGATCAAGCTCACTCCGGTCTGGGCCTGGCCCTGTCCAGTCGCGGTGAGATAGGCGCCGAGCAGGGCCATCGCGGTGAACACCCACTGCAGGACGGGAATCGCGTTGCGCTGCCACTGGGGCGAGGAGCGCGCCCACGCGCCGACCACGAAGCAGGTGGGGAACAGGATCGCGAAACGCGCATCCTGATTGATCGCAGAGGTCAGAGAGGTTCCGCCCACCCAAATGAGCGCGGCGTAGTAACCCCCCAACAGCAACACGAGTCCCGCGGCGAGCTTGCGCGGGCGGCGGGGGGGCGCGGTCACGGCGATTCGCGCGCAGCAGATCACCGTGGTCAGGGTCAGCAGGCTGACCCGGCTGACCGTCGTGAAGAACAGCTGGTGACCCAGGAACAGCAGGCTGCTGCCCGACGGGCCCGCGAAGTTCTGAGCAGGATCAAGCTCCTGGCAGACGATCAGCAGGCCGATGATGGCCAGGGCCGGCCAGCGCAGCAACGCGAGAGCTCCCACCACGACGATCGCCACGCTGGCCAGCGTGCCGCCCCGGCCCGACGCGATCAGCCAGCCCGCCGTCGCGCTGAGCCCAGCGGCGGCGATCAGCTGCGCGGCGGTTGCCGCCAGGGTGTTCTCCAGCAGGCTGACGCGGTCGTCTCTCACGCTGCCATCACTTTCGACGCCAAGTCCGCCCAGCTTGAGCCGAATGCCTGCAAGCTGTTGTCGCGCACGACCAGCTCACGGGCCCGCGCGAGGGCCGGCTCAAGCGCCAACGTCGGGAGTGACCGCAGCGTCGCGGCGATGTCTGCCACGTCCGGTGCGACGATCAGCGGGGCGTACGCGGGACACCGCGCGACGAAATCGGCCATCCAGCCGGTGGTTGTGGTGACGAGCGGAACGCCGCTGGCCAGCGCTTCGAGTACGACGAAGCTGCAGGCCTCATAGCGGCTCGGGAACACCACACAGTCCGCCGCGCGGTAGGCGACCGCCAGCCGGGACGGCGCCAGAGTGCCGAGCCCTTGTGCGTCTGCGGGCGCCTCAGGTCCGGCCACGACCAGCTGATAACCCGCCTGCCGGCACGCCTCGGGGACCAGGTCGGCACCCTTGCGGTGCTCCAGGCGCCCGACGAACAGGGCGAGGCGAGCCTCGGGGTCGAGTCCAAGCTCGGCCCGGGCCTGCCGGCGGTCGCCCGGCGCGAAGGTCCCGGTGTCGACGCCGTTGGGAATCACCGCGTCCACACGCTGACGATAGAGGTGGTGCAGCTCGGCAGCGGTCGAGGCCGACACGGCCACGGCAGTGGCACCCCGCGCGATCAGCGCCTCGGGGAGCGCTCCCCCCAGCGCCTGGCGCAGGCGATAGCGCCGGCTCCCGGAGCCCCCGGCGGCGACGTGACGGATCATCGTGCCGTGGAAGACGTGAATCCGACGGCTGCCGGTCGGACCGCCGAGAAAGCCGTTGGAGATAACCAAATCGGGCCGCTGGCGCCGAGCGCGTGTACTGGCCGAGATCGCACTGAGGGTGGGCTGCACGCCCAGGCGACCCAGCACCCGGGGCGCTTGGAGTTCCGGCCCGACCGTGACCGTGTCCCACCCGTGCTCACGAAGCACCCCTTCGAGCAGGAAGCAGAAACGCTCTACTCCGCCCATGTTCACGCCGGGATGCGGGGAGATCAGTACGGCCTTCACGAAGACAACGCAATCGCTTCCGGCCCAGGGCAGGACGGCTCGGTGGTCAGCCCGAGGCGCTCGCCATCGCCCGGAACACCGACAGGGCGGGCTTGGCGGATCCGTTGCGGTGAATCAGCCCATAGCCGTCCTGAACCTGAGACGATTGCGGCCCATCGGAGAAGCGGTACACGAACGCCGCTTGCACCCAGCTGCGCCACCGGCTGTGAAGATAGCCGTCGAGGGTGATCAGGTTCGAGCGCTGCTTGGCGGCGGTCACGCAGTCGATGCTGTGCACCGTGCAGGTCGACCAGCCGGTCTCCATGATCCAGAACGGCTTATCGGCGGCGCGATGGCGAATGAACTGACGGCGCAGATCCTCGATCCGGCGCACGCGCCCGAAGTTGCCGTAGGGCTGCCCGGAGACGATCGGAGCGAGGTGCGTCACGTCGCTGCCGAAGTCATGGACGCTGATTCCGTCGAAGTAGCGGTTGAGGCTTGGGATCGCCTGGTACAGGGAGTCCACCCACCAGCGCCACACGTTGTAGTGGTGGGGCTCCATCTCGGCCTCCATCAGGATCCGGGCTGACGGGTCCACGCGGCGGGCGGCGATCGACGCGGCGCGCACGAGCCGGGCATAGCGTCCCGGGTCATAGCGGCCGGCGTTGCCGTTGTCGAAGTACGGCTCGTTCCAGAGTTCGACGGTGGTCACCGCCGATGCGCTCAGGGAGGGGTACTGGCGCCAGAACGTGCCGCCGGTCCCGTACCGGTGCAGAACTGCGGCCACGTAGGCGGCGTACGCGTTCGGGTTCGCCGGAACCGCGAAGGGGCCCCCCGGACCGGCCCAAGCAGGCGTACCCACCAACTGGATGACCAGACGCTCGTGTTGGCGGGCCGCCGCGAGCATGTAATGGTCGTAGTAGCGGAAGCTGAACTGGCCGGGGCGGGGCTCGATCGCATACCACCAGAACGGATCGCGCATCCATTTGGCGCGCGTGACGCCGATCACTCGGGACAGGCGCGGGGCGGTGCTGGCGCCTCCCCACCCGGCGGCGCCCTCAGACAGGCCGACGATCGGCCGGGATGTGACCGCAGCCGACGTCCCCTGCGGCGCCGAAGCGTTCGCGGTGCGGTGTCCCGTCAGCCCGCGTGCGGTCGCGCCGGCGGCGAGCGTGATGATCACGCCAAGCACCAGAAGAACGGGGATCGGCCATCGTGACCGTCGAAGCGTGAAGAAGCGCATGAGCAGGGTGTGGGCACTGCCGGCCAGATGACGCTGGGCCCTTATCCGGAGGGCACTGCGCGTCACCATCAGGCGGCACGGTAGCAGGCCGAGCTCACCGGGCCCCGGGCTCAGGGACGGCTCCCGCGGGTGGGGGGGAGGGCGGGTGGTGGCTCAGGTGGCGCTGTTGGCGGCTTGGGTCTGGAAGATGGCGAGGGCGGGCTTGGGGGTGCCGTCGAGGTTGGTGAGGCCGTAGCCGTCTTGCATGCTGGTGGGGTGTGCGCCGTCGCCGTAGCGGTAGATGAAGGCGCCTTGGACCCAGCTTGACCAGGTGCCGTGGATGTGGGCGAAGAGGGTGGCGAGGTTGGCGGCCTGCTGGGTGGCGCTGACGCAGTCGCTGCTGTTGTTGCAGGTTGACCAGCCGGCTTCGGTGATCCAGAAGGGCTTGTCGGTGGCGCCGTGGGCGAGGAACTGCTGGTGGAGGTCCTCGACGCGGCGGATGTGGCCGTAGTTGTCGTAGGCCTGGCCGGTGATCATCGGGTTCAGGGTGCTGATGTTGTTTCCGTAGTCGTGGGCAGCGACGCCGTCGAAGTAGTTGTTGAGGTCCGGGACGGCCTGGTAGAGGGCGTCGGTCCACCACTGCCAGTCGCCGTTGGTGTCGCGGGCGCTCTGCATTTCGGCGGCGAGCAGGAACTTGGCGCTGGGGTCGCTGGTGCGTCCGGCGATGGCGGCGGCTTTGACCAGGCGGGCGTAGCGGCCCGGGTTGTAGTCGTTGTTGTTGCCGCTCGGGAGGTAGGGCTCGTTCCAGATTTCCCAGGTGTGGATGGCCGAGCCGCGCAGGCTGGGGTGCTCGGTCCAGAAGCTGCCTTTGGCGCCGTAGCGGCCGATGACGGCGGCGACGTATTGGGCGTAGGCGGTGGGGTCAGAGGGGACGGTGTCGTAGGTCGCGCCGGCCCAGGCGGGGGTCTCATAGAGCAGCGGCAGGATGTGCAGTCCGTGCTGGGCGGCCAGCAGCATGTAGTGGTCGTAGTAGGAGAAGTCAAACGTGCCGGGGGACGGCTCGATCGTCTCCCATTTGAACTCCTCACGCAGCCATTTGGTGCCCGTGGCAGAGGTGATCTGATCAATCCGACCCGCTGTGCTGTCCCCACCCCAGCCCGCCGTATCAGCATTCAAACCCACCACCAACCCACCCGACACCGACGAAACGGTCGCGGACGGCGATTTGCCGCGGCCAATACCGGCCGCGCGGGCCTTGGGCGTGGAGTGGACGGCACGCGTGGTGCGGGGGGCCCGCACGCAGGTGACGCGACGCGCTGTCCGGTGACGGCGGTTGCGGGCACGGTGGACGCGATGACGCGGGCAGGCGAGCGAGACTCGGGCATGCCGGACCCGGTCAGGGCGATGGGCCGCGGCGGTGGCGCCGAGCGCCAGGCATGCCAAGGCGGTAATGGCCAGGACGGTGAGCGCGCGGCGGGGCATACCGGTGACATCGGCGCGGGGTCCTCTGCTTCGGATCGGCTTGCAGCAGCGTGGACGTCTGTATGAGAGCCGCGTCGGGCGGCGTCGGCAGACAGAGACGGAACCCGCCCGCCTCCACGGCTACACTGGGCGAGCCGTGCCCATCGGCCGCATCGTCTCCATCCAGACCACGAATGAGCGGGGCGGCGCCGAGTACGCGAACGTCGATCTCCTCCGGGGTCTTCAGTCCCGCGGACACGACGTCGTGCTGCTGACCAACCTGCCGGAGATTGCCGCGTCGGGGGGGATTCGCGTACGCCCGGTCGACCTCGGTCCCAAGCTTTCGCGCCGCACCGTGGCGAGGGTCGCCGCGGCGTCACCGCGGACCGTGTGGCGGCTCGCGCGCGCGCTGCGGGCGGAGGCGCCGGTGGCGGTGACCTTGCTGCACTTCAAGAAGGAGCAGCTCCTGTGCGCGCTGCTGCCGCGCCGGTACACCGGTGTCGTGGTGTGGGCCGAGTGGGGCCCGGTTCCTCAACAGTTCCGTGACGGCGTCGCGGGCTGGGTCTACGCCCTGGCGGCACGCCGGGCCCAGCGCATCCTGGCCGTCTCGGCGGCGACGGCGCGTTCAATCATCGAGACCGGCGTCCCGTCCGGCCGCGTCACGGTGGTCCCGAACCTGATGGACGTCGACCGGCTGACCTTCGATGAGGCTGCCCGCGAGCACCTGCGGTCCGAGTGGCGGGCCGGACCCGACACCTTCGTGATCGGATGCCTGTCACGATTTCAGCGCCGCAAGCGGATCGACGTAGCGATCGACGCGATGGCCTATCTGGACGGAGACGTCGTACTCGTGGTCGCCGGTGAGGGCGAGACCGAGTCCGAGCTGCGTCGCCGCGCGCAGCCCGTTGGCGACCGGGTGCGCTTCGTGACCAGCCCACGCGGCCGGGTGAACGAGTTCCTGTCCGCATGCGACGCACTGGCGTTCACACCGAGTCCGACGGAGGGCGCGCCGCGCGTGATCACCGAGGCGCAGCTCGTCGGGATCCCGGTCATCGCGACCGCCGAGCCCGGGGCAGTGGATCTCATCCGGCCCGGTGAGGGCACAGTGGTCTCGCCCCCCAACGACCCACGCGCGACTGCGGCTGCCCTGGCTGCGTACCGTGACGACCCCGAGCGACGGCGCCGGGAGGCGTCCAGCGCACGTTCGCACGCGCTCGAACTGCACTCACCGGCACGGCTGTTGGCGAACGTCGAGAGCCTGCTGGGATTGACGTGAGGCCGCGGCCCGGCCTGACGTCACCGTCGGAGTCGAGTCCGGCGTTCCGTGGGTCAGATCAGCGGTCTGCCGACAGGTCGCGCGGGGCGAGCTGATCTTCGTCGCGATGGCGCGCCGCGTGGCTGTCGCGGAAGCGCAGCAGCTCGGCAACGGTGAGCAGCAGGATCTTGATGTCGAGCTTCAATGACCAGTTGGCGATGTAATAGTTGTCCCACTCCACGCGGTCGGCGATCGACGTCTGGCCGCGCAGACCGTGCACCTGAGCCCACCCCGTGATGCCCGATTTGACCCGGTGACGGTCGTCGTATCGAGCGATGTCGCGGGCGAACATCGCGGCGAACTCAGGGCGCTCTGGACGGGGCCCGACCAGGCTCATGTCGCCGCGCACGACGTTGATCAGCTGGGGCAACTCGTCGATTGACAGATCGCGCAGCCAGCGTCCGATCCGGGTGCGCCGGTCGGTGCCCTCCACGCCACCCGGCGCCAGACCGGGTTCGAGCACGAAGTCGCGGCTGCTGTCGGACTCCCACATGGTCCGGAACTTCAGAAGGTCGAACTCATGGCCGTCGCGCCCGACGCGGCGCTGGCGGAAAAATGCCGGCCCGGGAGACGTGGTGCGCACGAGAATAGCCCACGATCACCAAGATCGGCGACAGCACCGCGAGTCCCAGCACCGCGACCGTGCGGTCGATCAGGTGCTTGAGCGCGAACTGCCAGCCTCGCGGGTCAATCGAGTTGAGCGTCAGCAGGGGGAGCCCTCCGACATGGTCGAGCGCCGTGCGCTCGTTGATCGATTCATACAGTCGCGGGACCAGCGAGACTCCCACGCCGAGCCGCTCGCATTCGCGCACGGTGCCGACGAGCTCGCGGTCCGGCTGACCGGAGAAGGCGAGGATCACGTGTCGCGCGCCGGTCGTCGACACGGCCGCAGCGAGATCCTCGGGTCCACCGAGCACCGGCAGCGCTGGGCTGTCCGAGCCACCGGCGACCGACAGCGGGTTGGCGTCCAGGAAGGCCACCGGCCGCAGCCCGTAACTGGGCTCGGCGAACAGCCGATGGGCAAGATGTGAGCCGATCACTCCGGCGCCCACGATCAGCGTCGGCGCGGCGAACGCCTCCGAGCGGATCGCGTGTTTGCGGGCCGAGACGAGGGAGGCGCGTGCGATGCCGAGGTAGACGACCGCGAACAGCCACAGTCTCGTGGCCAAGCCAAGCAGGTGGGCGCCACCAAACACCGAGTTGACCGAGATCATCAGCATGACCGACAGCGAGACGACGCCGAGGACATTGATGATCGTGTCCAACGTGGAGGCATTGAGCCGGTCATCGGGCGCCCGGCGGGCTCGGATCGCGACAACGACGAGCACCGGGAAGGCGGCGGCCAGCCAGCGGCCACTCGGGGTGGAGCGCGAGGCGGCGTCACCGATCAGGGCAAGCGTCGCCGCCAGATAGAGCACGATTACGTCGATCAGCAGCCGCAGGCGGCCCCAATCGCGACTATCGAGCAGCCGGGGATACAGCCGCCACATCAGGGCGGTGCGGCGCGGATGCGGCTCCGGAACCAGCGGAGCTGGGTGCTCGCGCTCGCCGACCGGCGCGGCCAGGGCAGCGTTGACGCGTGTCAACATAGGATGCATGGGTGGTTTCACATCGGTTGCCCCGACCTCGGCCTTCTCGTGTCGCACGGCCCTATCCCCCGATCTGGGTCGACACGCGTGCTGATGCGCAACTGTAGCGCGGTCCGGTGCAACAGCTTTCCATATCTATGATGGTCGTGGCGCTCACGGTTGACCCCTACATCGGCCGGAGGGGACGAAATCCGTAGTCCTTCTGGACGAGTGGGCCGATTGTGGGCCGCGGGGCGCAGAGAGGGCGCCGCGAGACTATCCGCGCGGCCAATGCATTGCCCGGCGCGGGCGAGCACAGTACGGGCATGCTCAAGACGGAAACCACTTCTCGCATTCACCTTGTCGTCTCCGGACGGGGGACGAGCGCCAAGCCGACGGATCCCGCGATCCGCCGCTTCCGCCTCGCCCGGCTGCGCGTCGACGGGCGGTCGGCTGACGCCGCGCGCGCCGACCGGGCGCAGCGGGCCTGATCACCCGGCTGCGCCCGCCGCGCTGTGCGTGCTCGCGCGCCACCGCTCGCGCGCGGGCGGCGGACGATATGAAATCGTCACCGGACTGCCGGTATCGCGCTACGCTTGAGTCATGCGCGATGAGCTTGAACTGAACCGCTCAAAGCCCCCGGTGCTGCGCCGGGTCGGTGCTGCGGTCGTACTGGTCGCGGCGGCGGCTCTCGCCGTGTGGCTGATCATCGGCGTGATCAAGACGATCGCCTTCTTCGTGGCGATTGTCGCCGCCGTCGTCGCGATCGCCTGGGCGGTCAAGACGCTGGTCTGGTAGCGGGGCCGCCGTGCAGGGCATGCAGTTGATCATCATCCTGTTCTGGTGTGGCCTGGTCGGCGGGGTGATCGGCCGGATCAAGGGCGGTTCCTTCTTCATCTGGTTCCTCGTCTCGGCGTGCGTGCCGGGCCTCGGTGTGATCGCAGCGATCCTGTATCGGTGGGATGATCGCGAGCTGCGGCGCCCGTGCCCCGGATGCGGGCGGCTGCTCAAGCTCCATGACGCGGTCTGCACCAACTGCGGCGAGGAACTGGCCTTCCCAGAGGTGGCGGTGGCGCCAGCGGCGATGCACCCCAGCCGTTTCCGTCGCTCCGCCGGCACGCACTGACGCACCGCTCACGCCGGTTCGGCACGGGCGCTTGGTTACCATGGATGGTCCCCACGGCGCCCGTACGCGCCGGACCATCGGACTCGGAAAGGAGGCGGACGCTATGCGTGCAGTTGACGCACTCATGAAATGCTTGAAGGCAGAGGGTGTGGACGTCGTATTCGGCCTACCGGGCGGCGCCAACCTCCCGACCTACGACGCCTTCTATGACGCCGGCATTCGCCACATCCTCGTCCGCCACGAGGCCGGCGGTGGCCACGCCGCCGAGGGGTACGCGAAGGCGACCGGCAAGGTCGGGGTGGCGCTGGGGACCAGCGGCCCCGGGGCCACCAACCTGGTAACGCCGATCTGCGACGCGATGATGGACTCGGTGCCGGTGGTGTTCATCACCGGCCAGGTCCGCACCGATCTGCTCGGCACCGACGGCTTCCAGGAGGCCGACACGATCGGGATCACGATGCCGATCGTCAAGCACAGCTTCATGATCCAGGACCCGCGCGAGCTGCCACGTACGCTGCACGAGGCCTTTCACGTCGCTCGTACCGGGCGCCCCGGCCCGGTCGTGGTCGACATCCCGCAGGACCTCAGCCGTGCGGACATCCCGTATGAGCCGGTCACTGACGTGCATCTGCCGGGCTATCAGCCCACGACCGAGGGCAATCAGAAGCAGATCCGCCTGGCCGCCAAGGCGCTGGCCAACGCACGCCGTCCGGTGGTCTATGCGGGCGGCGGCGTGATCGCCGCCGGGGCCGCGGCCGAACTGACCGAGTTCGCCCTCGCCGGGCGTCTTCCGGTCACCTGCACGGTGATGGGCCTGGGCGCCTTCCCCGCCCCGCACGACCAGTGGCTGGGCATGCTGGGCATGCACGGGACGCGGACCGCGAACTATGCGATGGACGAGGCGGACCTGATCGTCGCGATCGGGGCGCGGTTCGATGACCGGATCACCGGCAAGCTCTCGGAGTTCGCGCCGCGGGCCAAGTTCGTCCATATCGACGTCGATCCGGCCGAGATCTCCAAGAACGTCCCGGCCCACATCCCGATCGTCGGTGACGCTCGCAACATCATCGCCCGGCTCAGTGCCGAGTACCAGGCGATCGCCCCCGATCCGGCCCGGCTGGAGGAGTGGTGGTCACGGATCCGGATCTGGCAGGAGCGCCACCCGCTCGCCTACACGGACTCCGAAGATGCCGAGATCAAGCCTCAGTACATGATCCAGGCGCTCTACGAGGCCACCGGCGGCGACGCGATCGTCACCAGTGATGTCGGCCAGCACCAGATGTGGACCGCCCAGCACTTCCACTTCGCCAAGCCGCGCCGGTGGATCAACTCCGGCGGCCTGGGCACGATGGGCTTTGGCCTGCCCGCGGCGATGGGGGCGAAGATCGGCTGCCCGGACCAGACCGTCGTCTGCATCGCCGGTGACGGTTCGGTGCAGATGAACATGCAGGAGCTCGCGACCTGTGCCCAGGAGGGCATCGCGATCAAGGTGTTCATCATGAACAACGGCTACCTGGGCATGGTCCGCCAGTGGCAGGAGCTGTTCTGGGACAAGCGTTACAGCCAGGTGGACATGGGCAAGTACCCCGACTTCGTCAAGGTCGCCGACGCCTACGGGGCCACCGGCTTTCGCTTCACCGACAAGCGGACCCTGGTCAGTGACATGCGCGAGGCGCTGGCCACCGATGGGCCGGTGCTCGTCGACGTGCGGGTGACGCGCGAGGAGAACACGTATCCGATGATTCCCGCCGGCCAGGCCGCGCGGGACATGGTGGGCTGAGCGTCATGGGTGAACCCGCAACCAAGGAGATCCTGTCGCTTGACGAACTCGACGCCGCCGTGGGGCTGCGCACGGGCCGCAAGCACATCCTGGCCATCCTGGTCGAGAACAAGCCCGGTGTCCTGACCCGGATCGCCGGCCTGTTCGCACGCCGCGGCTTCAACATCGACACGCTCGCGGTCGGCCCGACCGACGACGATGCGGTGTCCCGGATCACGCTCACCCTCGACGGGGCCGTGCATCCGATCGATCAGGTCACCAAGCAGCTGCACAAGTTGATCAACGTCCTGAAGATCCGCGATCTCGAGCCGGAGGAGACGCTGGCCCGGGAGCTGGCCCTGTTCAAGGTCTCAGCCGACGCGGCCGCTCGCGCCGAGGTCATGCAGATCTGCGAGATCTTCCGCGCCAAGGTGGTCGATGTCAGCAAGCGCTCGGTCGTGGTCGAGGTCACCGGCACCGATGACAAGGTCACGGCGTTCGAGAACCTCGTCCGGCCGTTCGGGCTGATCGAGATGGCACGCACGGGTGAGATCGCGATCTCGCGTGGGCGCGGCGAGACCTGAGTCACTCAGCGCAGAAGGTGAGCTTCCAGTTGAACGGCGGCAGCGAGAGGTTGACCAGCCGGTAGCCGTTGCGCTCAAGCGCCCGCACCCGCCGCAGGATCGGCGGGAGCGGCGCCGGCTGTGCGAATTCGACACACAGGACGCTGACCGGCAGGCGCTTGTCCAAAAGGTCATCGACGAGTTCGTATTCCGATCCCTCGACGCTGAGTTTGAGCAGGTCGATGCGCGCGTGCCCGAACTCCGTCATCAAGGAATCGACCGACCGCACGTGCGCCTCGGCGAACGCAGCCGTGCTGTGCATGTTCGTGGCCGATCGTGAGACAAAGCCGGGCTCGGCGTTGTCATAGAAGCGCAGGGTTCCGTCCGAGGACCAGAGGCCGACCGGCTCGAACTGAAATCGCGGCTCGCGCGCGGACACCTGTGCGGCGTACTGCGCCGCCTCGGGGACCGGGTCGAATGCGTGCACCGTGCAGCCGAAGCGCTCGATCAGGCTGAGGTCGAAACTGGCGTCCTCGCCAAGGCCGGCCAGGTAGCAAACCGAGTTCTCCGAGAGACGGTCCGCCGGGATGGACCAGCCTCCGTACGCGGTTCCGATCGCGGCCAGGTCGGCCGTGGGGGTGACGGTGACCTGCCGGCGCAGGCGCACGGCGTTAATCCGCTGGCCAGCTGCGCGAGCCACGCGGCGGCTGAGTGCGGAAACCCCCGACAGTGGTCCGTGGTCGGAAGGGTTGCGCGGGGCGGATTGGGAGGGCGATGGAGGCATCGCGAAGCTCTCGGCTGTGGTATCGGCATGCACCTACCGACATCAAGGGACAAGCCTACCCCGTCGGTTTCGGGCGTGCGCTGTCGCGGGTCGTTGCCGACACGTCGATAACGTCTCGGTGATCATGTCGCGCTCCGTCAGTCGCCGTCGCTCCGGTGCTCCGAGCCTGGAGAACTGGCGCGTGCCCGGCCTGCAATCGGGCGTGCGGGCCGCGGTGCGCACCGCACGCCGGCGGGCAGCGGTCATCGTTCTCAGCCTCACCGGAGAGCTCGGGCCGGGCTTTGACCCCAGCGCGATCGTGGCCATCTCGCGGCGCGCCGGCGAACCGTGGTTCTGCCTTGAGCAGCCTGACCGGTCCGGCTCCGCGCTGGCCGCCCTGGGCGTGGTGACCACGATCGAAGCGTCTGGACCCGATCGCTTTACCGCCGTTGCGCACCGCTGGCAGGAGACCGTCGCCGACGCGCTGACGGTCGGCGAGGACGGGCCGCCGGGCAGCGGGCTGACGGCAGTCGGCGGCTTCGCGTTCGCGCCCGACGGAGGAGCGGCTCCGGCCTGGGACGGGTTCGCACCCGCCTCGTTGGTCGTCCCCGAGCTCTCGCTAACGCGCCGGGCCGGCACAAGCTGGCTGACGGTCAACGCCGCCGTGGCCCCGGATGACACCGTCGAGGACGTGCTCGCTCGGGTCGAGGGCCGCCTGGCCTCGCTGCGCAGTGCGGCGCTACCGCTCTTCGATCCGGCCCCGACCGGCCGTTTCGAGGTGTCCAGCCCATTGGCGCCGGCCCATTTCGAGGCCGCGGTGAGCCGGGCCGTGGAGCAGATCCGGGCCGGGAAGCTGGTCAAGGTCGTGCTGGCCCGCGAGGTCGAGGTCCGTGCCCCGGCGTCGCACGACCCCGCCGCCGTGTTCAGCGTCCTGCGTGACGCGTACCCGTCCTCGTTCGTGTTCGCGGTTGGCCGCGGGACGGCCACCTTCATAGGTGCCACGCCCGAGCTGCTCGTGCGACGCGAGGGTCACCGCGCCACGACCGTGGCGCTGGCCGGCTCGACCCGGCGCAGTGCCGACCCTGCGGTCGACGACCATCTCGGCGAGGCCCTGCTGCGCAGTGATAAGGACCGCGAGGAAAACGCGATCGTCGCCCGCCGCATCGCCCGCGCCCTGCGTCCACATGCGGTGTGGGTCGCCGCGGCACCCGAACCGGTTGTCGTGCGGGTGGCCAACATCCAGCACCTCGCCTGTCCGATCCGGGCCCAGCTCGCCTCGCCGCTCAGCGCGGTCGAGTTGGTCTCGCTGCTGCATCCGACCCCCGCCGTGGGCGCGGAGCCCGCGCGAGCGCTGTCGCTGATTCCCGCCCTGGAGGGGATGGATCGAGGCTGGTACGCCGGGCCAATCGGCTGGACGGACGCCAGCGGGGACGGTGAGTTCTGCGTGGGGCTGCGCAGCGCGCTGCTCCGTGATCGGGTGGCGAACTGTTACGCCGGGTGCGGGATCGTCGCCGACTCAGAGCCCGCTGCGGAGCTGGCCGAATCAGAGCTCAAGCTCGGGGTCATGCTGCCCGCGCTGACGGGCTGACGCGGCTACCGCCCGGCCTCTCGAGCTCCGAGGCTGGCCAGGGCCCGGTCGGCGACCCGTCGGTGGAGAGCCAGGTTGGCCTGGCGGTCGGTGCGCACCTCGATGATCGTCGTCCCGCCATCGCGGATCGAGGTGTCCAGCGCGGCGTGGAGGCCGACTGCGTCCGTCGCCGGCACGTGGGCGCAGCCGTAGAGCGCGGCGGCGTGCCTGAAGTCCAGTCCGTGCGGTGTGGCGATGTGCTGCTCGAACGCGTCGGCCTCGGTGGCGACAGGCAGGAAGGAGAAGATCCCGCCGCCGTCGTTGTTGATCAGCACGATGGTCAGCGTCAGGCTGAGCCGCTGAGCAGCAAGCAGACCGCCGAGATCGTGGGCGAGGGCGACGTCGCCGATCAACAGCACGGTCGGGCCACATTCGGCGGCGGCGATCCCCAGAGCGGTCGAAACGGTGCCGTCGATCCCGTTGGCGCCGCGGTTGGCCAGGACGCGGGGGAGGTCATCCCCAGTGCCGAGAAAGAGTTCGACGTCACGGATCGGCATCGAGGACGCCACGACCAGGTTCGCCTCGGCGGGCAGCCATTCACCGAGCCGGCGGGCCACGAGGGGTTCGGAGATCGCATCCCCGAGTTCGGCCTCGATCACGCTGGCGATCCTCGTGTCGGCGGCCCGCCACAGCTGAAGCCAACGCGGGTCCGCCGCGGCCGTGCCCAGCCCGGCAGGGCTCCAGGCCTCGAGCACAGTCCGGGGCGCGGCGAGGATCCGCTCACACAGCACCCCGGCGGGATCCTGCCAGGCCTGCTCGGGGTCGATCACGATCTGCTCGATGTCGGACAGGCCCGCCAGCCAGGTGCGCAGCGGCTTGGAGGTGGGCAGGTCGCCAACGCGCAGGACAAGGTCGGGACGGGCTGTCGCGGTGAACGCGGGATCGCGCAGCAGCAGGTCATAGGTCGCGATCGCCGCCGCGCCGCGACGGGCGCCCGAGCCCGGTTCGGCGAGCAGCGGATAGCCCAGCCGCTGCGCGAAGCCCGCGACCGCGCAACCGAACTCCGGGTCGCGCTCCTCGCGGCCGGCGACGACGACCCCACGTGGCGGCAGCGCGCGCGCGGCGATCGCGGCGTCGGCGTGGGTGGCCGTCAGCCAAGGACGGTGCCCGGACCGACCGGGCACCGGGTCCGGGGGGAGCGGCCCGTCGGAAACGAGCGGCTCGCGCAGCGGAAAGTTCAAGTGCACCGGCCCGGGGTGCGGTCCGATCGCGGTCTGATACGCGCGACAGGCGAGCGCCCGGATCCAGCGCAGGTTGCCGGCGGTGGCGTCCTCCACACCGACCTCGACGAACCAGCGGACCGCGTCTCCATAGAGCTTGAGTTGGTCGATCGCCTGGCCGGCGCCGTTGTCGCGCAGTTCCGGAGGGCGGTCGGCGGTGAGCACGATCATCGGGACCCGCGCGTTGTCGGCCTCGACCACGGCGGGGGCATAGTTGGCCGCCGCCGTGCCCGAGGTGCAGGCGAGGATCGCGGGACGGCCCGTCGCCTTGGCCACGCCGAGGGCGAAGAAGGCGGCGGAGCGCTCGTCAATGTGCGAGGTGGCGTGGAGGGCGGGCTCGCGGGCGAGAGCGAGCACGATCGGCGAGGATCGGGAGCCCGGCGAGGTGCAGGCGTGCGCGGCGCCGCACCGGGCGAGCTCGTCGCAGAACGCGCGTAGAAGCAGATGGGATCCGTGAGGGGTCATGATCTCGGGGGCATGGCCGACGGTCTCGTTCTCCTGCACGGATTCACGCACACCGGCTCCAGCTGGCGCCGCGTGGCCGCGGCACTCGATGAACGCTACCGGCCGTTGATGCCCGACCTGCGTGGGCACGGTCGCGCGAGCGCCATGCGCCCGGTCTCCCTGTCGGCGGTGATCGCCGATCTTGACACGGCCGCTCCGGCTCGCTTCACGCTCGGCGGGTACTCGATGGGGGGACGGATCGCGCTGCACGTGGCGCTCGCCCGTCCCGAGCGAGTCGCGCGGCTGATCCTGATCGGGGCCAGCCCGGGGCTCGCCGAGCCGCAGGAGCGCGCGGCCCGTCGCGCCGCGGACGCCGCGCTGGCCGACGAGATCGAGGCCGGGACCCTGGAGGCCTTCGCTCGCCGCTGGGCACAGACCCCGGTCCTCGCCGGCCTGCCCGCCGCCGTCGCCGAGGAGGTCCGGGCCGACCGGCTGCGCTGCACCCCGGCGGGGTTGGCCGCGGCGCTGCGCGGCCTGGGGACGGGAACGCTGCCCTCGCTGTGGGACCGGCTCGGCACCCTTGCGCTCCCGGTGACCCTGATGGTCGGAGAACGCGACGAGAAGTTCCGAGCGATCGCCACAGAGATGGCAGCCCGCTTGCCGGCGGCCGAACTCGCCGTCGTGTCCGCGGTCGGACATGCCGTCCACCTCGAGGCGCCGGAGGTCGTGGCCGGGCTGATCGGCTCGTGACGCCGGCTCAGGCGGCGGTGCGATACCAGTCCAGCAGCCCGTCGCCGAGCCCGGGCCCCGGCGGGACCGCGATCCGGCCCCCGGCCGCCGGCAGCGGGTTCTCGCGAGCCGCGAAGGTGGACAGCGTGGCCAGGCCGCTGGCGTGCCGCGGCGCCAGCAGGGCGGCGGCGTGCAGGGCAGCCGCGATCCCCAGCGGCCCGTCCAGGGTCGAGGCCAGGAACACCTCGTAGCCGACCGCCCGGGCCCGGCGCGCGGTCTCGAGCAGCCCGTAGAGCCCACCGCAGCGCGAGATCTTCAGACACATCAGCGCGCAGGCACGGGCGTCCAGCGCGCGAGGCTCGGCGGCGGATTCGTCCAGCGCCAGCGGCACCTGGGTCATTCCGGTCAGTGATCGGATCGCGGCGACACCGGAGACCGGCTCCTCGCACAGCTCGATCCCGACCGGCTCCAGGGTGCGCAGCGCCGCCTCTGCCTCGGCGGGTGTCCAGGCGCCGTTGGCGTCGATCCGGATGTTCATCTGCGGCCCCGAGAATGCGCGAACCGCGGCCAGCCGACCGTGATCGTCCCCGATCGCCACCTTGGCCTTGACGGTGTCAAAGCCCGCGGCGCGCGCCTGCGCGGCCTCCTCGGCGGCGCCCGAGCGATCGGCCGCGGTCAGCGTCCAGTTGACCCGCACCGGTTCGGGAGCGCTCTGAGCCCCGAGCAACTGCCAGGCCGGCATCTGCACCCGGCGCCCGGCGAGGTCCCACAGGGCGAGGTCGAGTGCGGCCAGCGCGGGCGCGAGCAGGACCACCTCGGCACACCGGGCGATGACCTGCGGGGGCGGGTCGAGGTCGGCAGCGGCGAGCAGCGGCCGGCACGCCTCGAGGGCAGCACGGACCTCCGAGATCGAAACGCCGTCGTAGGAGGTCAGGGGCGCGGCCTCGCCCCAGCCGGTGAGCCCGTCGGCAGCCTGCAGGCCGACCAGCAGCAGCTCACGCTCGGTGACCTCGCCATGGGCGGTGGTGAAAGGCCGGCGCAGCCGCGCCCGGACCGGCTCGAGCAGCAGCCTCACGGGCGCTGGGGGGCGATCGCCCCGGGGGCGGCCGGCACGCCGGTGAACACGGGCGGAACTCTACGCCGCGCCCGGGCCGGACCGCGGCCTGCGAGGCGTAGCATGGGGCTGACCCGATCGCGAGGAGAACCGATGGCTCAGCTGATTCGCATGGACCGGACCGGACACTCGGTCGTGGCCGAGTGGAGCTCCGCCGACACCAAGTCCGCAGCCGCCGCTCAGGCTGCGTTGCGTGCCGAGCTCGATGCCGGCTACATCGCCGTCCTCTCCCAGGGCGCCGGCCGGGCCGAACAGGTCCGCGAGCTGCCCGCGGACGACCACGCTCTCGTCATCCTGCGCCGTCCGATCGCCGGGGGCTAGCCATCGCCACCGGCATGGAGTCCGCCGCGCCGCTGCCCGAGGTGGCGTCCGTCTACTGGCGCCGGCGGGTGGACCCGGGGACGCTTCAGCGCGACGGACGGCTGTGGACGGCCTCAACCACGGCCCAGGTGGTTCCGTTTCTCGCCTTCGCGACCTTCCTGGCCGTGGCCGCGCCGATCACGGCTCCGCTCGGACTGGTGCTCGTCGCCCACGCCTGGCTCGTACCCGCCCTGTACGCGGCGCGCGGGGCCAACGTCGTGCGTCCCAAGCGCAGCGCCGCGGGTACGGGATCCCAGCAGCGCGCGCTCGGGATGCTGGCCGATCTTCTGGATCGCGACGCCTTCGCGTTGTTCACCGAGACCGGGCTCGTGCTCGAGCGGGGCGCGTTGGGGACCTGGCTGGTGGCCGAGGCGGGCGCGCTTCTGATCCCGCCCTCGGGGCGCCGTGTGCACTGCTACTGCGTTTCGGTGCGCGACTCAGACCTCCCGGCGGGCGACCGCATCGCTCACCTCCTGCTCGCCCTGCGCTGCGACGAGGCCGGCTTTGCCACCGTCGCCAACCGCGCGTTCGTCGGCGCCCCATGGCGGCTGCGCCGGCGGTTGACGGCGCGGGCGCGGCCGGCCCTCGGTGCCGCGCGCCGCACCGCGCGGGAGGCCGGTCAGCCGGGCCGAGGCGAGCTCAGCCGCTGAGCAGCAGGCCCGCCGAGAGCAGCGCACAGAAGGCCAGCTGCAGCATCCCGGTCCTGGCCAGCGCCTGATTGAGCGACGGGCCATCGGCATGTGTGCGGACGAGCCGGACGAGCGGGACGGCGAGGCCGAGGGTCAGCCAGGGCAACAGCACCCAGGCCGTCACCGGGCCGAGCAGCCAGGTCACCGGCGCACACAGAAAGGCGAGATACACGACAGCGGCGAACAGCGTCCGGGTGCGCGCCCGGCCGAGCCGGACCGCCGAGGTGCGTTTGCCGGCCCGGCGGTCGGAGTCGATGTCGCGGACGTTGTTGACGACGAGAATCGCGGCGGCCAGAAGACCGACCGGGACCGAGAGCGCGAACGCCTCCCAGTTCAGGGACCGGACCTGCACGAAGTAGGAGCCGGCCACCGCGACCACCCCGAAGAAGAGGAACACGAACACCTCACCCAGCCCTTCGTAGCCGTACGGCTTGGGTCCCCCCGTGTAGGCGACGCCGGCCAGGATCGAGGCAACCCCGACGAGCAGCAGCTGCCAGCCCGCGACTGCGATCAGGTACACGCCGACGAGCACCGCCAGCCCGAAGGTGAGGTAGGTTGCGATCAGGACCTGCCGCGGGGGAACGAGCCCGCCGGCGGTGACGCGCACGGGGCCGAGACGATCCTCGGCGTCAGCTCCGCGGCGAGCGTCGGAGTAATCATTGGAGAGGTTGGTGCCGACCTGGATCAGGATCGCGCCGAGCAGCGCCGCGACGAACCGGAGCCAGTGAAAGACACCGACGTAACCGGCCAACGCGGTCCCGACCAGGACGGGCGCGACCGCGGCCGGCAAAGTCCGCGGACGCGCGGCCATCATCCAGATCCTCGCCCCGCCCGGCATCACGAACCGCCCTACGCCCGCCGGGGGAACTTGGAGAAGTCGGCCGGCCGCTTCTGCAGGTAGGCGTCGCGGCCCTCGGCGGCCTCCTCGCTCATGTAGAAGAGAAGATTGGCGTCGTGGGCGAGCTGCTGGATACCGGCCAGGCCGTCCTCATCGGCATTGAAGCTCGCCTTGAGCAACCGCAGCGAGAAGGGGGAGAGGGCAAGCATCTCGCGACACCAGCCGACGGTCTCGGCCTCGAGGCGTGCCAGTGGCACGACCGTGTTGACGAGGCCCATCTCGAGCGCCTGCTCGGCGTCGTACTGGCGACAGAGAAACCAGATCTCCTTGGCCTTCTTGGGGCCGACCAGGCGCGACAGGACGCTCGCCCCGAAGCCGCCGTCAAACGAGCCGACCCTGGGTCCGGTCTGCCCGAAACGGGCGTTGTCGGCGGCGATCGTCAAGTCACAGATGATGTGCAGGACATGGCCGCCGCCGACCGCATAGCCGGCCACCATCGCCACCACCGGCTTGGGCATTCGCCGGATCTGTACGTGCAGATCGGTCACGTGGAAGCGACCAACGGCGCGCTGGGCCCCGGCGTTGGCGGGATCGGCTCCGGTGACGTAGCCGCCGCGCTCGCCACGGACCCGCTGGTCCCCGCCCGAGCAGAACGCCTTGTCACCCTCTCCGGTGAGAATGATGACCCCGACGGTCTCGTCCTCCCGCGCCCGCTCGAAGGCATCGATCAGCTCGACCACGGTCTCGGGCCGAAACGCGTTGCGGACCTCGGGGCGGTTGATCGTGATCTTGGCGATGCCCGCGTTCTCGCCCTCGGCGAGCTCGTACCGGATGTCTCCGTACTGCGCCGCCGCCTGCCACCGGATCGGCGCCGGCTCGGCACTCGGGTTGTCTGCGCTCGTGGACATGACTCGCACTCTACGAAAGCCCCTGCCGAAGCGGGTATTAGGGCACCCTAATGGTCAGGAGGCCGGTCTGTTAGGGTGACCTAATGACCATCGTCACCGGAAAGCGACTCGGCCTCGGTGCTCTCGGGCTCCTGTTCGCGGGGCTGATCGTGTGGCTGATCGCCGGCAGCTCGGGCGGCACGCCCAACCCGGCTGATCCCAGCGCAAACCTGAGCCACACCGCGGTCGTCATCGACAGTGGCATCCTCGTGTTGCGCGAGGGGCTGGAGACGATCCTCGTGCTCGCCGTGCTGACCGCCAGCATGCGGGGCGCCAACACGAGCTACCGGCGACCGCTCGCCGCCGGCGCCGGCGTCGCCTTCGGGGCGGCAATCGTGACCTGGTTCATCGCCATCGCCATCACCGACGCGGTGGGCAGCGGCAGCCTCGACCTGCAGGCCGCCACCGGACTGCTCGCGATCGCGGTCCTGCTCGTAGTCATGAACTGGTTCTTTCACAAGGTCTACTGGACGGGCTGGATCTCGCACCACAACCGACGGCGCAAGGCACTGGTCGCCGACGGCCCCTCGGCCGGGGTTCGCCGCACGCTGCTGGGCTTTGGCCTGCTCGGTTTCACCTCGGTCTACCGCGAGGGCTTCGAGGTGGTGCTGTTCCTGCAGAACCTGCGACTGCGCTACGGCCCGGGCGTCGTGCTCGAGGGCGTCGCGGTCGGCCTGGTCGGCGTCGCCGCGATCGGCTACCTGACCTTTGGCCTACAGCGCCGGCTGCCGTATAAGAAGATGCTCGTGGCGACCGGCGTGATGCTCGGCTTCGTGCTGCTGGTGATGGTCGGCGAGAGCGTTCAGGAGCTGCAGCAGGCGGGTTGGATCGGGACCACGCCGCTGGGCTTGAGGCTTCCGGGGTGGCTGGGTCTGTGGTTCTCGGTCTTCCCCAATGTCGAGACGATCCTGGCCCAGGTGGTCGCGGCCGTGTTCGTGATCGGGTCCTACTTCCTGGCCGAGGAGCTCAAGGTCCGCCGGCCGCGGCGCCACGGCCAGCGCGCCGCCGGGCGTGCCATCGCTCCGCCGGTTCGCAGTCCCGGCCTGCAGCCCTAATCTCTCGGTTGCCATGGAGGCCTGGCTGGCACGGGCCGCGCGAGAGCACGGCCCCCGGACTGCGCTGAGCACGCCGCCGAGCGGGGCGGCTGGGCTTCGTCTCACCTACGCCGAGCTGTTCGACGGCGCCCGGCGAGCCGCCGGCGGGTTGCGTGATGCCGGCATCTCGCGTGGTGACCGGGTCGCCCTTGCGCTCGGCAGCGAGGATCTCGTAGTGGCGCTGCATGCCTGCCTGCTGATCGGGGCGCTCGCCGTGCCCGTCGATCTTCGGCTCACCCTGGGCGAGCAGGCGCTGCGCACCGACGGGTCGAGGCTGATCCTCGACGCGCTCCCCGACGGTGATCCGATGACGCCGGAACCGGCGCGGCTCGAGGCGCCGGCCACGCTCATGTTCACGTCGGGCACGACCGCCGGTCCCAAGCCTGTCGTCCTCAGCCTCGACAATTGGCTGGGCAACGCGATCGGCTCGGCCTTCGCGCTCGGCCTCGATCGTGACGAGCGCTGGCTGTGCCCGATGCCGCTGGCCCACGTCGGCGGGCTGTCGATCCAGCTGCGCAGCGTGCTCTACGGCACCGAGGTGGTTTTGCACAACCGCTTTGAGACCGACGCGGTTCGCGATGCGCTGATGGATCGCGCGGCCCGGGTGACGCTGGTCTCGCTGGTCCCGACGATGCTCGCCCGGCTGCTCGATGCCGGCCTCGCGTGGCCGCCGACACTGCGTTGGGTGCTGCTCGGCGGCGGTCCGATCGCGCCGGCACTGCTGGAGCGCGCGGTCTCCGCCGGGGTGCCCGTGGCGCCCAGCTACGGGATGACCGAGGCCTGCTCGCAGATCGCCACCCGCGGCTGGCCGCTGCTGGGCACCGAGCTGCGTCTCGGTGCCGGCGACGAGGTGCTCGTCCGAGGCCGCACCGTGGCCCGCGGCGCCCTGGCCGCCGACGGGTGGCTTCACACCGGCGATCGCGGGCGCCTGGACGTGGGTGGGCGGCTGGAGATCGTGGGACGGATCGCCGAGACGATCGTCTCGGGCGGGGAGAACATCGCGCCGACGGAGATCGAGGCGGTCCTGCTCGAGCACCCGGCGCTGGCCGACGTCGCCGTGCTCGGCCGCTGCGATCCGGAGTGGGGCGAGGCCGTCGTTGCCCAGTACGTGCTCGCCGCCGGCGCGACGGAGCCCGGCGACGTCGAGCTGCGCGCGCACTGCGCGTCGCGGCTCGCGGCGTTCAAGGTGCCCAAACGCTTTGAGTCGGTGCCGGCCCTCCCGCGCGGCACGACGGGCAAGCTGCTGCGGCGCGAGCTGCGCTGAGCCGGGATCCTCAGGCGCGCCCGACCGGACCATCAAGTCGGCTGATTGTCGCGAGGACCTGAGGACAGCTCCGCTGGTGTCACATCGGGCGATGTGACATCGATCAGGCGTATGATCGCGACGTGGCCGCGGAGCTCACGATCGAGCAGCTCGCCGCCCTGTCGGGCATGTCCGTGCGCAACATCCGCGCGCACCAGGCCCGCGGGCTGCTCGCCGCGCCGCAGGTGCGCTTGCGGGTCGGCTACTACGGCCCGCAACACGTCGAGCGGCTGCGGCTGATCCGGGAGCTGCAGGACGAGGGGTTCAACCTGGCCGGTATCAAGCGCCTCGTCGATGACCGCAACGGGACCGCCGAGCGGCTCGCCCACTTCCGTCAGGTGCTGACCGAGTCCCCGGACGCCGAGCAGCCCGCGACGATCTCCGCGGCCGAGCTGGGCCGGCGCTTCGGCGTCGGCCTGGACACGGCCGGGGAGCTGCTGGCCCGCGCCCAGCGGTTGGGAGTCCTGCGTCCCGCGGGGCGAGATCAGTTCGAGGCGCCGACCCCGTCGCTGCTGACGATCGCTGAACGGGTGGTCGCTCGCGGCGTCTCTCTGGACGGCGCGCTGGCCGTGTTCGCGGCGATCGAGGAACACTGCGACGGCGTGTCCGAGGCATTCGTGTCCCTGTTCGTGACCGAGGTCTGGGGACCGTTTCAGGCCGACGGGATGCCGGTCGAGCGCTGGCCCGAGATCGAGGCGGCGGTTGACGATCTGCGGCCGCTGGCCACCGACGCGCTGCTGGCCATCTTCGGACGGCGGATGCAGGCGCAGCTCGACGCTGCCTTTGACCGCGGGGATCCGGATAGGCTGCCGCGATGATGATGTTCGGTTCGGTGGCGCGCCTGTCATGACCCCTGTGGACCCTGACGAGCAACGCGCGCTCAGCCGAGACGCGTGGGAGCGCAGCGCGACCGGATGGGGCAATCGCGCCGACCGGATCCGCGACTGGGGGATGCCGGTCTCGGTCACGATGGTCGACGCGCTCGCCCTGCAGCCCGGAGACCGGGTGCTCGAGCTCGCCGCCGGCCCCGGGGACACCGGCTTCATGGCCGCCGAGCTGGTCGCTCCCGGCGGCACCCTGATCACCAGTGACGGCGCCGAGGCGATGCTCGCGGTGGCCCGCGAGCGCGCGCAGGCCGCCGGCCTGTCCAACGTCGAATTCCGGCAGCTCGAGCTCGAGTGGATCGACATGAGCGCCGCCAGCGTGGACGCCATCCTGTGCCGCTGGGGAATCATGCTGATCGTCGACCCCGCTGCTGCCGCCCTGGAGATCCGGCGCGTGTTGCGCCCCGGGGGTCGCGCCGCCTTCGCGGTCTGGGATAACCCCAAGCTCAACCCGTGGGCGACGATTCCGGGTCGGGTGATGATCGAGCTCGGTCACAGCGAGCCACCCGACCCGCAGGCGCCCGGGATGTTCACCCTGGCGGCGCCCGGCCGCCTGGCCGAGCTGCTCGAGACCGCCGGCTTCACCGAGGTGAGGATCAAACCCGTGACCCTCGAGCGTCGATACGCGACGTCGGATGATTTCGTGGCCGAGACCGTCGAGATGTCGCCGCTGTTCAGCGCGGTGTACGCCGAACTGGACGCCTCGGCGCAGGCCGAGGTGGTGCAGCGCGTGATCGCCGCGGCCGCACAGTTCACGGCCCCGGACGGCTCGGTGGTGCTGCCCGGCAGCTCGCTGGTCGCCGTGGCCAGCGCCTGAGCATCCGGCCGACTGACAGCTTTCTTGCAGCCTGGGCGCTCCTTTGCAGGAGTTTTCCAATCTCCGCAGACGGTGGACACTGTCGCGCCATGCGCCCTAGAATCCTGCTCGCGGCCGTCGCTGCCACCGCTCTGATCGTGCCCGCCACCGCGTCGGCAGCCTTCGTACATGTCGTCGGTGCCGGCGAGAGTCTCTCGTCCGTCGCGGCTGCCGACGGCCTCTCGGTCTCGGCCCTGGCGGCGGCCAACGGGCTGTCGGTCGACAGCCAGCTGATCTCCGGTCAGCCGCTGCAGATCCCGCCCCAGGGGGTCGCCACCCCGGGCGGCGCGACCGCCGAACCGGCCACGCCGGAAGTCGCGTCCGCCGCACCGGTGAGGACCGGGGGGCACCTCGTCGTGGCCGGGGAGACGCTGTCGGCGATCGCGGCCGCCGACGGCCTGACCGTGGACCAGCTCGCGGCCGCCAACGGGCTTGACCCGGCCGAACCGCTCATCGCCGGCACCACGATCTCGATCCCCGGCGTCGGCGTTCCGGCGACACCGGGGACGGCCGCGACTCCGGCGGCCACCAGCACCGCCGCCGTGCCCGCGGGGGGCGCACAGCCGACGGCGGAAAGCGTGTCCGCCGGTGAGGTCGGATCGATCGCGGCCGCGAACGGGGTGTCTCCGTCCCTTGCGGAGGCGATCGGCTGGCAGGAGAGCGGCTTCAACAACGGGCTGGTCTCGAGCACCGGGGCGACCGGCGTGATGCAGATCGAACCCGGCACATGGCAGTGGATCGGGCAGAACCTGGTCACCCCGCCGCCGCTCTCGAGCGCCTCGGCGAGTGACAACGTCCGCGGCGGTGTGCTGCTGCTGCACTCCCTGCTGGGGCAGACCGGCGGCGATCCGTCACTGGCCGCGGCCGGCTACTACCAGGGGCTTGAGTCGGTGCGCCGGAACGGCATGTACGCCGACACCCGGCGCTACGTCCACGACGTGATGGCCCTGCGCAGCCGCTTCGGCGGACCGTAGGACATCCACCCGCGGTCCCCGTGTAGCCTCGGGCGAATGTTCTACGACGACGACGCAGACCTTCACAGGCTCGACGGTAAGACCGTCGCCATCATCGGCTGGGGCTCCCAGGGCCACGCCCATTCACTGAACCTCAAGGACTCCGGAGTCTCGGTCGTCGTCGGGCTGCGCGCGAGCTCGGGCAGCGTCGCCAGGGCCAAGGAGCACGGCCTCCAGGTCGCCGAGCCGGCCGACGCCGCCAGCGCCGGCGACGTCGTCATGATGCTGACCCCCGACGAGCTGCACGGCGACATCTGGGAGACCACGCTCAAGGATGCGATCGCCCCCGGCAACCTGCTCCTGTTCGGGCACGGGTTCTCGGTCCACTACGAGCAGATCGTGCCGCCGCCAGACGTCGACGTCGCATTGGTCGCTCCCAAGGGGCCGGGCCACCTCGTCCGCCGCCAGTACCTCGAGGGTTCCGGTGTGCCCGGCCTGGTCGCCGTGCATCAAAACGCGACCGGCGATGCGCTCGGTCTCGCCCTCGCCTACGCCAAGGGGATCGGATGCACCCGCGGCGGCGTGATCGAGACGAGCTTCAAGGACGAGACCGAGACCGATCTGTTCGGTGAGCAGGCCGTGCTCTGCGGCGGGGTCACCGAACTCGTCCGCGCCGGCTACGAGACGCTGGTTGACGCCGGCTACGACCCGCGTCTGGCCTACTTCGAGTGCATGCACGAGCTCAAGCTGATCGTCGACCTGATGTACGAGAAGGGGATCGCGGGCATGCGCTACTCGATCTCGAACACGGCTGAGTACGGGGATCTGACCCGCGGGCGCCGCGTGATCTCCGACGAGTCGCGCGCGGCCATGAAGACCCTGCTGGCGGAGATCCAGTCCGGTGACTTCGCGCGCGAGTGGATCGCCGAGAACCGCGCCGGCCAGGAGAACTTCAAGCGCATGCGCGCGGAGCAGGCCGGGCACCAGGTCGAGACGGTGGGCAAGGAGCTGCGCGCCCAGATGGCCTGGATCGACACCGAGTTCGCCGAGTAGGGCCGCCGCCCGAGCCGTCGGCACCGGGCGACTACAATCGTCGGTGCCGTCGTGACTGGCGCGTTCAAGGTGGGCCATACCACCGGGAAGCGACGGCTCTCATTCGCCGCGCGCCTGGGCATGTCGATCCCGCTACCTTCGCAAGGAGCCTCATGACCCAGACGGTTCTGCAGATTCCCGAGGCGCTCAAGCCGGCCGACGGTCGCTTCGGCTCCGGCCCCTCCCGCGTCCGGTCCGCCCAGCTCGAGCAGCTCGCCGGCCCCGGCGCCGCGATCATGGGGACGTCGCATCGGCAGAAGCCCGTCCGCGCGCTCGTGGGACAGATTCGCGCCGGCCTGTCGGAGCTGTTCTCGCTCCCCGACGGCTACGAGATCGTGCTCGGCAACGGAGGCACCACCGCGTTCTGGGACGCCGCCACCTGTTGCCTGGTCCGCGAGCGCTCGCTGCACCTCACCTACGGCGAGTTCTCGGCCAAGTTCGCCGCCTGCACGCACGGAGCGCCGTTCCTGGCCGATCCGATCGTCGTCTCCGCCCCGGCGGGCTCAGCGCCCGACCCGGTCGCCGATCCCGACGCCGACGTGATCGCGTGGGCCCACAACGAGACCTCAACCGGGGTGATGGTGCCGGTCAACCGGCCCGACGGCGCGGACGAGTCACTGGTGCTGATCGACGCCACGTCGGGCGCGGGTGGGCTCCCGGTCGACGTCGCCGAGTGCGACGCCTACTACTTCGCACCCCAGAAGGGCTTTGCCTCCGACGGGGGTCTGTGGCTGGCCGCGCTCAGCCCGCGCGCCGTGGACCGTATCGAGCAGATCTCCGCCGACGCCGGCGAGCGCTGGATCCCTGACTTCCTGTCGCTCGGGATCGCGCTGGAGAACTCGCGCAAGGACCAGACCTACAACACGCCGGCGCTGGCCACGCTGCTGCTGCTCGCCGATCAGTTGGACTGGATGCTCGAGCACGGCGGGCTGGCGGGCATGGTCGCGCGCACCACCGAGTCCTCGGCCCATCTGTACGGGTGGGCGCAGGCCCAGCCGCACGCCACGCCATTCGTCACCGATTCGGCCCAGCGCTCGCTGGTGGTCGGCACGATTGACTTCGACGAGGCGGTGGACGCCGCCGGCCTGGCCGCCACGCTGCGCGCCAACGGGATCGTCGACGTCGAGCCCTACCGCAAGCTCGGGCGCAATCAGCTGAGGGTGGCGATGTTCCCCGCCACTGACCCCGCCGATGTCCGCGCGTTCACCGCGTGCGTCGACTGGCTCCTGGAGCAGCAGCCATGAAGGTGCTGGTGGCCGAGAAGATCGGCGATTCCGGCGTCGCGCTGCTGCGTGAGCATTTCGAGGTCGAGCTCGGAGCCGGCTGGACCCCCGAGCAGCTCGACGCCCGGATCGGCGAGTACGAGGGGATCCTGATCCGGTCGGCGACCCAACTCGACGCCCCGCGCCTGGAGCGGGCGACGCGCCTGCGCGCCGTCGGGCGGGCCGGGGTCGGGATCGACAACGTCGACGTCACCGCCGCGACCAAGCGCGGGATCATCGTCGCCAACGCGCCGCAGTCCAACGTGATCACCGCCGCCGAGCACACGATGGCGCTGCTGCTGGCGCTCGCCCGCAACATTCCGCAGGCCTACAGCTCGCTGGTCTCCGGCAAGTGGGAGCGCTCGAAGTTCTCCGGGGTCGAGCTCTACGACAAGACGCTCGGCATCCTGGGCTTCGGCCGCATCGGCCAGCTCGTGGCCCAGCGTGCGCGGGCGTTCAACCTGCGCGTGATCGCCTATGACCCGTTCGTCGGCGCCGAGCGCTATCGCGAACTCGGGGTCGAGGCCGCCCAGAGCCCCGATGACGTCTACGCGGTTGCGGACTTCCTCACCCTGCACCTGCCCAAGACCCCCGAGACCGAGGGCTGGCTCAACGCCGAGGTGCTGGCCAAGTGCAAGGACGGCGTCCGCATCCTCAACGTCGCCCGTGGCCCGCTCGTGGTCGACGCCGATCTGCAGGCCGCACTTGACTCGGGCAAGGTCGCCGGGGCGGCGCTCGACGTGTTCCGCTCCGAGCCGGTGACCGACCATCCCCTGTTCAGCTACCCCAACGTGATCGTCACCCCGCATCTCGGCGCGTCGACGGCCGAGGCCACCGACCGGGCTGGATACCAGGCCGCCGAGCAGGTCGTGGCGGCGCTCACCGGCGGCGTCGTGACCAGCGCGGTCAACGTCCCAGCGGTGTCGCCCGAGGACATGGAGGTGCTCGGCCCCTACCTGCCGCTCTGCGGTTCGCTGGGCCGGATCGCGATCGCCCTCGCCGCCGGCGCCGCGGTGGACGGTCTGCGGACCGACGTGTTCGGCCGCCTGGCCGAACGCGATACGCGTCTGCTCTCGCTCGAGGTCCTACGGGGAGTTCTTGATGGGCACGTCGAGGAGGACGTCAACGCGGTCAACGCCCCGGCCATCGCTGAGGAGCGCGGTTTGCAGGTGACCGAGAGCAAGCACACGGTGGCGCGCGATTTCACTGACTTCGTCCGGGTCGAGGTGCACGGCGCCGACACGTCGCTGCGCGTCGCCGGCACGCTCTTCGGCCGCCGCAACCGTCCGCATCTGATCGAGGCATGGGGCCAGCGCTTCGACGTGCAGCTGGAGAGTCACATCACCCTGTTCCGCTATCAGGATCTGCCCGGCATGCTTGGACGGGTGGGGACGGTGTTCGGCAGGCACGGCGTCAACATCGTCTCGGCGGCCGTCGGCCGCCAGCCCGAGTCGGACCCGTCGGGTGACGGGCAGCTGGCGGCGATGGTGATCACGACCACGACGCCGGTCCCGTCCGAGGTCGTCGCGGAGATCGTCTCCAGCGAGGGGTTCGTCGCCGGCCGCACCGTCGCCCTATAACGCGGCGGGCACGGTCTACTCACTGTCACGCAGCAGCGCGACAGCGTCCCGCTGACCGAACTCCTCGGCCCAGCCGGCGGGAGTGCTGTGATACAGCCCGTCGGTCGCCGACGGGTCGGCGCCCAGCTCCAGCAGGGCGGCGAGCGCCTCCAGGCGACCGCCCTGAGCGGCGAGATGCAGCGGCGTCAGGCTGCGGCCATGGTCGGGGCCGCCGAAGCTGCTGCGGCCGCTGGGATCGGCGCCCAGGGCCACCAGCGCCTGGATCGCATCAGTCCGTCCGCAGGCCGCGGCCCAGGCCAGGGCAGTCCCCCGGTACACGTCGGCCTCGAGGTCGGCGCCGTGCGCGGCGAGGATCGTCAGCACGCCGGTGCGGTCGCTGCGCGCGGCCCACGCGAGGGCCTCATCGAGGGCCTCCTGGGGATCGTCACCCGGCCGCCATTCCGGCAGGCCGCTGTGGGGGCGATAGTAGGCGCGGTGGGCGACGGCGGCCGGCGTCAGCTGTCCATCGGAGCCGATCAGGCCGCTCAGGAGATCGACATCGCCGAGCCCGGCCGCGACCCGGAGGTTGCCCGGTGCAGTGTCGTAGCCGGCGAGCAGCTCAGCCGCCTCACGGTGGCCCCAGAACAGCGCGACGATCAACGGTGTCCCGCCGTCGCCCCGGGCGCTGACGGTGAGCGGAGCTCCGGCGGTGAGCAGCCGGATGAGCAGGTCTGTCCGGTTGCCGTAGGCGGCCTGATGCAGCGCCGTCCACCCGTGCCGATTGGCCGCGGCCGGATCGGCACCGCGGACGAGCAGCAGCTCGGTCAACCGCGCATCGCCCGTGGCGCCGGCCATGCCGAGGAGATCGTTGCCGTTGGTGCCGCGGGCGCGGACGAGGTCGGGGGTCTCGTCCAGGAGTGACCTCAGCGCGTGCGCGTCGCGGGCCTCGAGCGCGCGATACGCGCGGGCAAAGGGCGGCGGGTGGTCGGTCAGGTCCTCGACAGCGCGCGTCAGAGCCGGCCAGTCGTCGACCCCGTGCTCGACGGCCAGCGCCACGCGAGCGCCGGTTTCGGTCAGCGGCGCACCCGCCTCGGCAAACGCCGCCACCGCATCCGGGGTGCGATCGCGAGCGGAGGCGAGCAGGCCGGACGCGCGTTCCTCGTAGTACCGCAGGTCCGCGTGGTAAAGGTGGGCCGGGGGCTGAGGCACCGCTGCGCAGCGTAAATGCCCCGCGGCGATCGGGCAACGTGGTAGACCTTGCGCTCGGGATGACCGGCACCGCATCGCATCCGGCCGGGGAACGCACTCGGCCCGCGGCCCTTGACGCCCGCACGATGTGCGAGGCGTTCCAAATGACCGCTGCCGTGCAGTCGGATGACGTCGCCCTGCGGACCCTCGGGGACGGGGTCTCGATCAGCTTCGGTGAATATCGCCACCGGGTGGCACGACTCGCGGCGGGATTGCACGCACTCGGAGTGCGCCCCGGCGACACGGTCGGCCTCATGCTGACCAACCGTCCGGAGTTCCACCTGCTCGACACCGCTGCCATGCATCTCGGCGCGACCCCGTTCTCGATCTACAACACCTCCTCGGAGGAGCAGATCGCCTATCTGCTCGCGGACGCGGCCTGCGCGGTGGTGATCGTCGAGGCTGCCTTCGCGGCCCGGATGGCCGCCGCCGCCGGGCAGACCGGGACGGTACGCCACACGATCCTGCTCGACGCCGAGGCTCCGGGCGCGCTCGGCCTCGACGAGCTGGAGGCCTGCGGCGCGGCCGCGACCGGCTTTGACTTCGATGCGACCTGGCGCGCGGTCAGCGGCGACGATGTGCTGACCCTGATCTACACGTCGGGCACGACGGGACCGCCAAAGGGCGTACAGCTCACGCACGCCAACGAGCTCGCGCAATGCCGTGGCCTGGAGGAGGCGACGCGCTGGCGGACCGGCGGCGGCTCGGTGGTCTCCTTCCTGCCCAACGCGCACATCGCCGACCGCGGCCTGAACCACTACGCGCAGATGGTGTGGGGCCCGACCATCACCACCTGTCCGGACCCCGCTCAGGTGTTCGCGCACGTCCGCGACGCCCGGCCGACCCGGTTCGGGTCGGTTCCCCGCGTGTGGGAGAAGCTGCAGGCCGCGCTCCAAGCGGGGATCGACGCCGAGCCGGACGCCAACCGCCGCACCGCGATGACCGAGGCGATCGCCCTCGGTCTGCGCAAGGTCAGGCTCGAACAGGGCGGCGAACTGGTCCCCGATGAGCTGGCGATGTCCTGGGCCCAGGCCGACCGCATGGTGCTCGCGCCGTTGCGCGCCGGTCTCGGTTTTGATCGCTGTGAGCTGTACGTGATCGGGGCCGCTCCGGCTCCCGTCGAGATGTTCCACTTCTTTGCCGCCATCGGGATTCCGATCTGCGAGGTGTGGGGCATGTCCGAGCTGTCGTGCGTGGCCACCCTGGTCAACCCCGACGCCCCGCGCTACGGGACGGTGGGGCGTGCCCTGCCCGGAGTCGAGCTGCGCCTGGCCCCGGACGGCGAGGTGCTCGTCCGCGGCGCGATCGTGATGGCGGGCTACCGGAACCTGCCCGAGCGCACCGCCGAGACGATCGACGCCGACGGCTGGCTGGCCACCGGCGACATTGGAACCATCGATGCGGATGGCTCCCTGCGGATCGTGGATCGCAAAAAGGAGCTGATCATCAACGCCGCGGGCAAGAACATGTCCCCGGCGAACATCGAGCAGCACCTCAAGGCCTCGAGCCCCCTGATCGGGCAGGCGATCTGCATCGGGGACCGCCGGCCGTTCAACGTCGCGCTGCTCGTACTGGACCCCGACGCGAGCGCGACCTTTGCCCGCGGGCACGGTCTCGAGGACGCCTCCCCGGCGGCGATGGTGCGTTCGGCCGACGTCCTCGCCGAGGTGCAGGCCGGCGTGGGCCGCGCCAACCACCGCCTCTCCCGAGTCGAGCAGATCAAGCGCTACACGGTCCTGCCGGTTGACTGGCCGCCGGCCGGGGACGAGCTCACCCCGACGATGAAGCTCAAGCGCAAGCCGATCGCGGCCAAGTACCGGGCCGAGATCGATGCCCTCTACGAGGGCTGATCCCACACCCGAGGTGGTCCGTTGCTAGGCTTGCCGGCGATGGCGTCTCGCCTCGACCTGCGACTTCTCCTCCTCCCCCCTCGGGGGGAATAGCGCGCCGGCGGCCGCACGTAGCCGCGAACCGAAGCCCAGGAGAAGCAGCCAGATCGAGACCAAGGAGTAACGCGACGCCATGACCAAGCCTGACGATCCCAACCGAGTACTGATCTTCGACACGACCCTGCGCGATGGCGAGCAGTCGCCCGGGATCTCACTCAACACGTCCGAGAAGCTGGAGATCGCCCAGCAGCTGGCTCGGCTGGGCGTCGACGTCATCGAGGCCGGCTTTCCGATCACGTCGCCAGGGGATTTTGAGGCGGTGCAGACGATCGCCCGCGCCGATTTCGGCTCCGCCGTCCCGCCCGTGATCGCCGGCCTGGCCCGGACGCACGTGGGGGACATCGATGCGGCCTGGGGCGCCGTGTGCGACGCCGCCCGTCCGCGGATCCATACGTTCATCTCGACCTCGGACATCCACATCGAGCACCAGCTGCAGAGCACCCGCGAGGACGTCAAGGGCCAGGCCCGCGCGGCCGTCGCGCATGCCCGCCAGTACGTCGAGGACGTGGAGTTCTCGCCGATGGACGCGACCCGCGCCGATCTCGAGTTCACCGCCGAGGTGTGCCAGATCGCGATCGACGAGGGCGCGACCACGATCAACATCCCCGACACCGTCGGCTACGCGATCCCGCATGAGTACGCCGACTTCCTGACCGCGCTGTACCGGCTGGTACCTGACCTGCGCGACATCGTGCTGTCCGTCCACTGCCACGACGACCTGGGCCTCGCGGTGGCCAACTCGTTTGCGGGCCTGCGGGCCGGCGCTCGCCAGGTCGAGTGTGCGATCAACGGCATCGGAGAGCGCGCCGGCAACGCCTCGCTGGAGGAGCTCGTCATGCTCCTGCACACCCGCGAAGCGGCGATCGGTCTGCATACCGGCGCCGTCACCCGCGAGATCTCACGGACGTCGCGGATGGTGTCGCGGCTGACCGGCTACCCGGTGCAGCCCAATAAGGCGATCGTCGGCCGCAACGCGTTCGCCCACGAGTCGGGCATCCATCAGGACGGCGTGCTGAAGGAGCGCACCACCTACGAGATCATGGACGCCACGACCGTCGGCCTGGAAGCCAATTCGATCGTGCTCGGCAAGCACTCGGGCCGGCACGCCCTGCAGCAGGCGCTGTCCGAACTCGGCTTTGAGCTGTCCGGTCAGACGCTCGTCACCGCGTTCAAGCGCTTCAAGGTGATCGCGGACAAGAAGAAGCAGGTGACGGCGATGGACCTCGAGGCGCTGGTCACCGATGAGCTGCGCGAGGCGGTCCCCGGCTTCACGCTGGAATGGTTCGAGGTGGAGGCATCCTCGCGCCGTCCTCCGCACGCCACCGTGTCTCTGCGCGGGCCCGGCGGCGAGGAGCTGACCGGCACCTTCACCGGGGACGGCCCGGTGGACGCCATCTTCCATGCCATCAACGCCGCTACGGACGTGGACGCCAAGCTGCGCGAGTTCCGGGTCGATGCGGTGACCGGCGGTCAGGACGCGCTCGGTGAGACCTCCGTCGTGCTCGAGGTCGGTGGCGTGTCAGGCTCGGGGCAGGGCGTGTCGACCGACATCCTCGAGGCCGCCGCCAGCGCGTACGTGCGGGCGCTCTCCAACGCGGTGCGCCGGCGTGATGCGCTGGCCGCGCTCGACGCGTCCGAGGTCAACCCTCGGGAGGTCGTGCGCGCGCCGTAGCGGACGGCCCGTGGCGCGGGGCAGGCGGCGAGCGCTCAGCGCCTGCCGTCGGCGGCGACCAGCAGCCCCTGCCGATACCCGGCTGAGAGGACGCGGGTGCGCGGCTCTGAATCCATGAAGTTCGACCCCATGGCGGCCGCGCACTCGGCGTTGGGGGCGACGGTCTGCACCGCCGCGCCGCGGCGCCGCAGCGCGAGCCCCTCCAGCGAGACCGCCGAGCGTGAGACGTTGCGCATCACGGCGAGCAGCGTCTGCGTGGAGGTGAGGCTTGCGGTTGGGTTCAGGCAGAGCACGTGGGTGTCACGCCCGGCGGGGGCGGCATCGAGGTTGGTCGGACTCCAGACGCCACCGTCGACGTACTCGCGGCCGCCGATCGTGACCGGTGCGAACAACCACGGCACCGTGCACGACGCCTGAACCGCCTGGGCGACGGTTGCGTCGGGGGCGCCCGGGCGCCCGAACACGACCCGCCGCCCGCTGCTGCGGTCCACAGCGGTCACGCGCAGCCGCCCGTCGAAGCGAGCGCCGGTCGCCTCCACCTGGGACCTCAGCGCGGCCAGGGTGTCCGGCGGGCCGGGGCAGGCCGCGCAGCAGAAACGAGCGCAGCACGGCGCCGCCGGGTGCCGCGACGCCGAGGGCGAGTGGTGCGAAGGTGGAACTGGCCGCCAGCGCGAAACCTCCCGCCCGCTTGATCGCACCCACCGCCGCGAGGGCGAGCCCCCGCGCGGGTTGGGGGGAGGCGACGTCGAGCTCGGTGCCCACCGCGGAGGGCCGCCGCGGGGAGCGTCCCGCCACCAGGTGCGCGGCGACGATCGAGCCCGCCGAGGTTCCGACGAATGACTCGCACTCGCGCAGATCAAATCCGGAGCCGTCCTCGATTCCGGCCAGGACGCCCATCATCCACGCCTCACCGAGCACGCCTCCGCCGCCGAGCACGAGAACGTCGGGGCGGGTGCGCATGGCCAGAGAGGCTACCCGGTGGTTGCGTCCACTCCGCGCCGCGGTCAAGGGACGCGGAGAGGACGACCGTGTATGTGATTACATACGCTTGTATGACCGAGTCGCGTCCGCGCACCCTTCCCGCCGTCGGGCCACGCATCCGGGCGCTGCGCGAGGCGATGGACCTCTCGTTGCGCGATCTCGCCGTCCGTTCCGGGGTGAGCGCGCCGATGCTCTCCCAGGTCGAGCGAGGCGAGACGAGCCCGACGCTGCAGATCGCCACCCGGATCGCCCACGGCCTGGAACTCCGCCTGTCCCAGTTGCTGCGCCTCGACGAGGAGGGCGCGGTCAGCGTCGTCCGGGCCGCCGAGCGCCGGACCGGCCCGGTGCGTGGCGCCGGTCACCGCTACGAGATCCTCACCCCGCCCCTGCCGGGTCAGCGCGCCGAACTCTCCCGCCACACGCTCGTCTCCGGCGCGGTCACCGGGGGTCCCGGCGATCCGCCGATGCACGAGCCCGGCAGCCGGGAGAGCGCGCTGGTCGAGTCCGGCACCGTGGTCCTGCACTGTGACGGCGCCCGCTACGAGCTGGCGGCCGGCGACTGCATCACCTTCGACGCCGATCTGCCCCACCACTTCGAGAACCCCGCCGACACGCCGGCCGTCCTGCTCGCGGTCGTGAGCGCCGGCCTGAGAAGGAGCTGAGCACCCCGATGCCGACATCGCTGTTCGACAAGATCTGGGCCGCCCACGAAGTGGGTGCGCCTGGGAACGGTCTCCTCTACATCGACCTGCACCTCGTGCACGAGGTGACCAGCCCGCAGGCCTTCGACGGGCTGCGGCTCGCCGGGCGCCCGGTGCGCCGCCCCGATCGCACCCTGGCCACCGCCGACCACAACGTCCCCACCGACGGGACCCCGGTCGCGGCCCGGATCAAGGATGAGCTCTCGCGTGTGCAGGTGCAGACCCTCGAGCGCAACTGCGAGGAGTTCGGGATCCCGATCTACTCGCTGGGCTCAGAACGCCAGGGGATCGTGCACATCATCGGCCCTGAGCTCGGGGTCACCCAGCCGGGCATGACGATCGTCTGCGGGGACTCGCACACCGCCACGCACGGCGCCTTCGGGGCGCTGGCGTTCGGGATCGGCACCAGTGAGGTCGAGCACGTGCTGGCCACCCAATGCCTGGTCCAGACCAAGCCGAAGTCGATGCGGATCCGCTATCGAGGGCGAGCTCGGCTTCGGGGTGACCGCCAAGGACCTGATCCTGGCCACGATCGGCCAGATCGGCGTCGCCGGCGCGACCGGCCACGTGGTCGAGTTCGCCGGCCCCGCGATCGAGGCCCTCTCGATGGAGGGCCGGATGACGGTCTGCAACATGACCATCGAGGCCGGGGGTCGGGCGGGCATGATCGCTCCCGACGAGACGACCTTCGCCTACGTGATCGGCCGCGAGGGGGCCCCCGCAGAGGTGCCCGACGACTGGCGCGAGCTGCGGACCGACGAGGGTGCGAGCTTCGACACCGAGATCGTCGTCGATGCCGCCGCGATCAGCCCGATGGTGACCTGGGGAACGAACCCCGAGATGGTGGTCGGCGTCGGCGAGTCAGTGCCCCAGCCCGACTCCGAGCAGGACGAACGCGCGCTGCACTACATGGGCCTCGAGGCGGGGGTGCCGATCGAGCAGATCAGCCTTGACCGCGTGTTCATCGGCTCGTGCACCAACGCCCGGATCGGCGATCTGCGGGCCGCCGCGGAGGTGATCCGCGGCCGCCGGGTCGCCGACAGCGTGTACGCGATGGTGGTTCCCGGATCAGCCCAGGTCAAGCACCAGGCCGAGGCCGAGGGGCTCGACGAGGTCTTCCGCACGGCCGGCTTTGACTGGCGAGGCGCGGGCTGCTCGATGTGCCTGGGTATGAACCCCGACGTCGCGGCGCCCGGGGAGCGAGTCGCCTCGACCTCGAACCGCAACTTCGAGGGGCGCCAGGGCCGCGGCGCTCGCTCCCACCTCGTCTCTCCACAGATGGCCGCCGCGGCGGCGATCGAGGGGCACTTCGTCGACATCAGGACCTGGAGCGAGCCGATGCGAGCCACGACAATCACGACGCGGGGCGGACGCCCCGTCGGAGGTAACCCTGCATGCGCGCGATCGAGACCATCACCGGCCGGGTCAGCGTCCTTGACCGGGACGACATCGACACGGACCAGATCATCCCCAAGCAGTTCCTCAAACGCGTCGAGCGCACCGGCTTTGGCGAGTTCCTGTTCTACGACTGGGCGCAGGAGCCCGGCTGGGACCTGCCCAAGAACCCGATCCTGGTCTCGGGGCGCAACTTCGGGTGCGGCTCCAGCCGCGAGCACGCCCCGTGGGCGCTTGAGGACTACGGCTTCCAGGCCGTGATCGCCTCGAGCTTCGCGGACATCTTCCGTTCCAACTGCACCAAGATCGGGCTGCTGCCGATCCAGCTCACCGGCGAGGAGTGCGACCAGATCGCGCAGGCGGGGGAGGCGCAGGTGGATCTCGCCGGGCAGGAGGTCCGCTGGCCGGGCGGCACGGCCCGCTTCGAGATCGATCCCGAGATCAAGCACCGGCTGCTCAACGGCCTCGACGACATCGCCCTGACGCTCGAGCAGGGTGAGGCGATCGCCGCCTATGAGTCCGACCGCGAGCGGACCGGGCCGGTGACGAGCGCGCTGTGAGCGGGGTCGGCACGGCGAGCGCGGCGTTGCGCGCATGAGCGGGACACGCGATTGGGACGCGACGACCTATGACCGGGTCTCGGCGCCACAGCAGGCCTGGGCGGCCGAGCAGCTGAGCCGGCTCGAGCTGCGCGGCGACGAGGTGGTGCTCGACGCCGGCTGCGGCTCGGGCAAGATCACCGCGGTGCTGGCCGATCTCGTCCCCCGAGGCCGGGTCTACGCGGTCGACGCGGCCCCGTCGATGGTCGCCCACACGCAGCAGGCGCTGGGTGATCGGGCCACGGTGCTGTGCCAGGACCTGACCGAGCTGACGCTGCCCGAGCCCGCCGACGTGATCTTCTCCAACGCCACCTTCCATTGGCTTGCCGACCACGAGGCGCTGTTCGCGGCGCTGCACCGCACGCTCGCCCCGGGCGGGCGGCTGCTGGCCCAGTGCGGCGGCCGCGGCAACATCGATCGCTTCCGGAGGCTGTCGGACGAGGTGGCCGGGGAGGAGCCGTTCGCACCGTTCTTCGCTGACTGGAGCAAGCCATGGAACTACGCGACCGCCGAGGAGACCGCCGATCGGCTGTCGCGAGCCGGGTTCGCGGATGTGCGCACCTGGCTCGAGGACCGGCCGACGGAGCTGGCCGAGCCCCGCGCCTTCATCGCCACCGTGTGCCTCGTGCGGCACCTCGATCCGCTGCCGGCATGGCTGCGCGAGCCGTTCGTCGAGCGCGTCATGGAACGGATCAGAAACGCCAGTCGTGCTCGACTATGTGCGGCTGAACATGAGCGCGCGGCGCCCCTGACCGTCGATCGGCTACCGTGGCGGGCCGCGATGGCCCGCAAGGTGATTCTTCTGCCCGGTGACGGGATCGGCCCCGAGGTGATCGCGCCCGCGGTTGAGGTCCTGCGCGCCGTCGGTGCCGACTTCGCCTACGAGGAGCATCTGTTCGGAGGCGCCTCGATCGACGCCTACGGCACCGCGCTCACCGACGAGACGCTCTCCGCCTGCCGGGAGGCCGACGCCGTGCTGCTGGCCGCCGTCGGTGGCCCCAAGTGGGACACCACCGACCCGGCCAAGCCGCGGCCTGAGCAGGGTCTGCTCGGGCTCCGTCAAGGGCCTGGGCCTGTTCGCCAACCTGCGCCCGGTCAAGCCGATCCCCGCCCTGTACCCGGCCAGCCCGCTGCGGACCGAGATCATCGAGGGCACCGACCTGCTCGTCGTCCGCGAGCTGACCGGGGGCATCTACTTCGGCGAGAAGACGCGCACTGCTGACGAGGCTTCCGACGTGTGCGTCTATTCGCGCATGGAGATCGAGCGGATCGCCCGGGTGGCCTTTGGGGCGGCCCGGCGGCGGGTGACCAGCGTCGACAAGGCCAATGTGCTCGAAACCAGCCGACTCTGGCGTGAGGTCGTGCGAGATCTGCACGCGGCCGAGTTCGCCGACACCCCGCTGGACCACCTGCTGGTCGACAACGCGGCCATGCAACTGGTCGCCGACCCCTCGCGAGTTCGACGTGATCGTGACCGAGAACATGTTCGGGGACATCCTGTCCGACGAGGCCGCGATGCTGACGGGATCGCTCGGGATGCTCCCGAGCGCCTCACTGGGGGAGGACAGCCCAGGCATGTTCGAGCCGGTGCACGGCTCCGCACCGGACATCGCCGGTCGCGGGGTCGCCAACCCGCTGGCCATGTTCCTCTCCGCGGCGCTCATGCTGCGCCACGGATTCGCGATGGACGCGGAGGCCGCGGCGGTAGAATCGGCGGTCGAACGTGCGCTGGCCGACGGGCTGCGCACGGCCGACCTGGGGGGCGACGCGAGCACCGCGCAGGCCACCCGGGAAGTGCTGCACCACCTGTGAGCGTGGATGCGGTGGCAGCGCAAGCGAACCACTAGACAGGAGCCCCCGTGGAACAAGCCGACCTCATCTGGCACAACGGAGAACTCGTTGCCTGGGAGGACGCCACCGTCCACGTACTCACGCACGGCCTGCACTACGGCACCGGCGTGTTCGAGGGCGAGCGGGCCTACGAGACCCCCGCGGGAACCTCGATCTTCCGCCATCGCGACCACCTGCAGCGGCTGATGCGCTCCGCCGAGCTCTACTACATGCCGGTCCCCGTACAGCCTCGAAGAGCTGCGGACCGCCACCCACGAGCTGATCACCGCCAACGGCCTGACGCAGTGCTACATCCGTCCGATCGTGTTCCGCGGCTACGGGCAGATGGGGCTGTATCCGCTCGACTGCGAGGTGTCGGTCTCGATCGCCGCGTGGCCGTGGGGCGCCTACCTGGGCGAGGAGTCAAAGCAGGCCGGCATCCGCGCCAAGGTCTCGAGCTGGCGGCGGATCTCCTCCGACGCGCTGATCCCGCACGCCAAGGCAACCGGCCAGTACCTCAACAGCGTGCTGGCCAAGATCGAGGCGACCAAGGCCGGGTACCAGGAGGCGATCCTGCTCGACAGCCACGGGATGGTCTGCGAAGGCTCGGGCGAGAACATCTTCGTGGTGCGCGACGGGCGGATCTTCACGCCGCCCCAGACGGCGGGAATCCTGGACGGGATCAACCGCGCCTCGGTGGTGACGATCGCCACGCGATCTGGGATATGAGGTGGTCGAGCGTGACGTCGCCCGGTCCGAGCTCGTGCTGGCCGACGAGGTCTTCCTGACCGGGACCGCGGCCGAGCTCGTCCCGGTGCGCGAGATCGACGATCACGCGATCGGTGATGGCACGGGCGCCGGCGAGGTCACCCGAGAGCTGCAGCGTGTCTTTGACCGCGCGCTGCGCGGCGAGGAGCCGCGCTATGCGGCATGGCTGGACGTGATCGAGCCCTCGGCCGCGCAGGCCGGCCCGCCGGTGGCTCGCTCCGAGGCCTGAGGGACGGTGCCGATGCCCGCGGTCGAGCTCTGTGACGTCACCCTGCGCGACGGCATGCAGGGGGAGGGCATGTCGCTGTCGGCCGGGGAGAAGGTGCGCCTGGCGCACCGCCTTGATGCGCTCGGCATCTCGGTGATCGAGGCCGGCTTTCCGAGCTCGAATCCCAAGGAGCTCGAGCTGTTCGAGCTGCTGGCCGCCGAGACGTTCACCCACGCGGAGATCACCGCGTTCGGGATGACCCGCCGGCGTGATTCGCGGGCGGAGGCCGACCCGGCGCTGCGGATCCTCGCCGAATGCTTTGCGCCGGTGTGCACGCTGGTCGGCAAGACCTGGAGCCTTCACCTCGAGAAGGTCGTGCGGGTCGATCGCGACGAGAACCTGCGCATGATCGCCGAGTCGGTCGCCTTCCTGTCCGGCGAGGGCAAACGGGTCATCTACGACGCTGAGCACTTCTTTGACGGCTTCGGTGACGACCCCGACTATGCGCTGCGATGCCTGCGCGCGGCGGCCGAAGCCGGCGCCGACACCGTGGTCTGCTGCGACACCAACGGCGGCACGCTCCCGGCTTCGATCACGCGCGGCGATGGGCACCGTCATGGCCGCGCTGGGGACCGTCCGGGGTCCGGATCGGTATCCACTGTCATGACGACGCCGGGTGTGGCGTGGCCAACTCGCTGGCCGGCGTCGCCGCCGGGGCGACCCACGTGCAGGGCACGATCAACGGCTACGGCGAGCGCTGCGGCAACGCCAACCTCGTCTCGATCATCCCCAACCTGCAGCTCAAGCTGGGTGTGCCCTGCGTCTCGGACGCCGCAGCTGGCCGAGCTCACGCTCGACGGCCAACTACGTCGCCGAGCTGCTCAACTTCACCCCGGACCCCGACGCACCCTATGTCGGTCGCAACGCGTTCGCCCACAAGGGCGGGATGCACGTCGCCGGGGTCAACGCCGATCCGGCGACCTTCGAGCACATCGACCCCGAGATCGTCGGTAACCGCCGCGAGATGCTGATCTCCGAGCTGTCGGGCAAGGGGACCGTCCTCAGCCGGGCCCAGGACGCCGGGATCGCCCTGTCCGATGCCGCCGCCGCCGAGGTCGTCGAGCGCGTCAAGGCGCGCGAGCACGCCGGCTATCACTACGAGGCCGCCGACGGCTCCTTTGAGCTGCTGCTGCGCAAGGAGACCGGCGAGTACGAGCCGCTGTTCCGCCTGGAATCGTGGCGTGCGATCGTCGAGAAGCGCGCCGACGGGCGGGTGGAGACCGAGGCGACGATCAAGATCTGGGTCGACGGCGAGCGCTACGTGCGCACCGCCGAGGGCAACGGACCGGTCAACGCGCTGGACCGCGCGCTGCGCGAGGCCCTGGTCGAGATCCATCCCCACCTGGCCGACATCGAGCTGGTCAACTTCAAGGTCCGCATCCTCGATGAGACCAAGGGAACGGGTGCTGTCACCCGGGTGCTGCTCGACGTGTCCGACGGGACCACCGTCTGGGGTTCGATCGGCGTCTCGGAGAACGTGATCGAGGCCTCGTGGGAGGCGCTGGTGGACTCGCTGGAGTTCGGCATGCAGCCCGGGAGCACCCGCGGCGCCGGCGTCTCGGCGGCGGGGGCCTCGGCACCGGTCGGCTCGTCAGATCCCGCCGCGCCGGCCGCGGGCTCGTGACGGCCACCGGGCGGGCGGTCGTCCCGCTCGCGCAGCCGGTGATCGGCGCCGCCGAGGAGGAACGCGTGCTCGCGGTCCTGCGCTCGGGGATGCTGTCGCTCGGGCCGGTCGTGCCCGAGTTCGAGCGGGCATTCGCCCGTCGGCTCGGAGCCGTTCACGCCAGCGCGGTGTCCAGCGGCACGGCGGGTCTGCATCTCGCCCTGCGCGCCGCCGGGGTCAGCGACGGTGACGAGGTCGTGACGAGTCCGTTCTCGTTCGTGGCCTCGGCCAACGCGATCGTCTACGAGCGCGCCACTCCCGTGTTCGCGGACATCGATCCGATCACGCTCAACCTCGATCCGCAGGCCGCCGCGGCCGCGGTCACGCCGCGCACCCGCGCCCTGCTGCCGGTGCACATCTTCGGCTATCCGGCCGACCTTCCCGCCTTCGAGGCCATGGGCCTGCCGATCGTCGAGGATGCCTGCGAGGCGCTCGGGGCCGTGCACGCCGACGGCACCGCGGTCGGCGCCCGCGGGCACGCCGCCGTCTTCGGCTTCTATCCCAACAAGCAGCTGACCACCGGCGAGGGCGGCATGGTGTGCGTCGCGGACGGCGCGATCAAGCAGCGGATCGACTCCGAACGCAACCAGGGTCGTGCGCCCGACATGGGCTGGCTGGACCATGACCGGCTTGGCTTCAACTACCGCCTCTCGGACATCGCCGGCGCGCTCGGGCTGGCCCAGCTCGAGCACCTCGATGAGATGCTCGCGCAGCGGGCCCAGGTCGCGAGCCTCTACCGCGAGGCGCTGGCCGGGATCGAGGGTCTCGAGCTTCCCTGCCCCGATCAGGGCGGCGACCGGCGGGGATGGTTCGTGTTCGTTGTGCAGCTGCCGCGGGAGGTGGACCGCGACGAGACCGTCCGGGGGCTGGCCGGCCACGGCGTGCAGAGCAAGCCCTACCTGCCCGCGATCCACCTGATGAGCTACTACCGCGAGCAGTTCGGACATCGTCCGGGCGAGTTCCCGGTCTGCGAGGACGTCGCCGCGCGCTCCGCTGGCGCTACCGTTCTTTCCCGGGCTGGCCGAGGCGCAGATCGCGCAGGTCGTGTCGGCGCTGCGGTCCGTGCTGGGGCGCTGAGACCCCGGCGCCGGCCGCGGCGGGCCGACCGTCCCGTGACGGCGTCCGGCCGCCGACCGCTGCCGGTCGCGGCCGCTGCCCCATAATGGCCGCATGTCCCGCTTCGCCGAGCCTCAGGATGACGCATTTCGCCGTCTCAACGACTCGATCTCGTTCGACTGGCGCCTGAGTCCCTATGACGTCGACCAGTCCGTGGCCCACGCCCGGATGCTCGCCGCCCAGGGCATCATCAGCGAAAGCGATCGCGACGCGCTGCTGAGCGCGCTCGAGCAGGTGCGCCGTGAGCTGGGGGAGGGGAGCTTCCCGTTCGCCGACGGCGATGAGGACATCCACATGGCGATCGAACGGCGCGTGACCGAGATCGCCGGGCGGGCGGGCGGCCGTCTGCATACCGCGCGCTCGCGCAACGATCAGGTCGCCACCGACATGGCGATGTTCGTCCGCGCCCACGCCGGGTGCCGCCCGTGAGCGCGTGGTGCGCCTGGCGGGCACCCTGATCGACGTGGCCGAACGCCACCTGGACTGGCCGATGCCCGGCTACACCCATCTGCAGCGGGCCCAGCCGATCTACCTCAGCCACCACCTGCTCGCCTACGTGTGGATGCTCGTTCGCGACGCGGGGCGCTTCTCGGCGGTGATCGCGGCGACCGCCAAGCTGCCGTTGGGGGCGGGCGCGCTGGCCGGGGTCAACTTCGATACCGACCGGACCACGGTCGCAGCCGAGCTCGGCTTCGCGGGCGTGGCCGAGAACTCGGTGGACGCGGTGTCCAACCGGGACTTCGTGCTCGACTACCTGTCGTCGGCCGCCACCTGCGCGACCCATCTCTCGCGGCTGGGGGCCGAGATCGTGCTGTGGTCAAGCGAGGAGTTCGGCTTCTGCGAGGTCTCCGACGCATGGGCGTCGGGCTCGTCGATCATGCCCCAGAAGAAGAACCCCGACGCCGCCGAGCTGCTGCGGGCCAAGGCGCCGCGGATCGTGGCGGATCTGATGGCGCTGTACGGCGTGATGCACGGCCTTCCACTGACCTACAACAAGGATCTGCAGGAGGACAAGGAGCGGCTCTTTGACGCGTGCGACACGCTCGAGCTGAGCCTCGAGGCGGCCCAGGGGATGGTGGCGACGATGAGCTTCCGCCGCGAGCGACTCGCTGCCGCGGCCACCGATGAGTTCCTCGCCGCCACGGACATCGCGGACCTGCTCGTGCGGCGCGGGCTGCCGTTTCGCGAGGCTCATGGCGTCGTCGCCGGCCTTGTCCGCCAGGCCGTCACCGCCGGCAAGCAGCTCTCGGAGCTGACCCCGGCCGAGTTGACCGCAGCCTCATCGCTGCTCGACGACGAGTACTACCGCGTGCTCGAGACCGGCGCCTGGCTGGAGTCCAAGGTGTCGGAGGGCGGCACAAGCCTGCACCGGGTTCGCGAGCAGGTGCAGCGAGCCGCGCGCCGCGCTGGCGTGAGGGCGACGCCTTCTACGACCGCCCGGTCGTCGAGGTGGCGACGGATCTGCTCGGCTGCGTTCTCGAGCACGACGGCTGCTCGGGGGTGATCGTCGAGACCGAGGCCTACCACCACAGCGAGGCCGCCTGCCACGCCTACGTCGGCCTGACCGCGCGGACGAGCACGCTGTTCGCCCCGGCCGGGATCGCCTACGTGTACCGCTCCTACGGCATCCACGCCCTCATCAACGCGGTCTGCGAGCCCGAGGACGTGGGCGCGGCCGTACTCATCCGCGCGCTCGAGCCGCTGACCGGGTTGGAGGCGATGCGCACACGGCGCGGACTTCAGCGCGAGCAGCGATCTCTGCTCGGGTCCCGGCAAGCTGACCCAGGCGCTCGGCATCGGGCTGGAGCACAATGCCACGGACCTGAACACGGGGCCGGTGGTGATCGGGCAACGCCCGGAGCGTTGGGCGGAGCTGGAGATCGTCAGCGACCGGCGGATCGGGATCACCCGGGCGATCGAGCTGCCGTGGCGGTTCTGCGTCGCCGGAAGCCGCTATCTGTCGCGCCCGGTCTCGTCCTTCGGGGTCGCCCGTCCGGGCCGTCGTGGTGCCTTGACCGCCGCTTCTGCTCCGGGGGGTTAGCCGCCGCCGCCCAGCCCGGCGCCGCCGCTGCCGGTCGTCGCTCCGCTCGAGCCACCACCACCTGCCGGTGGGTTGGCCGGTGCCGGCGTCGGTGCGGGGGTGGGCGCCGGGCGCGGGGCCGGCGCGGTGCGCTTCGGCGCGGTCCCCGTCCCGCCGCCGGCGGGCGGCGTCGTCTGAGTTGCCGTGCCGCTTGGCGCCGGAGTCGGGGCCGGCGAGCTGGCGGCCCCTCCGTAACTGGTCGTGGGGCCGGTCACGGTCGACGAAGCCCTGCCGGGATGGAGCGACGCGCGACGGGCGGCGTCCTGTGCCTGGTAACCCGAGAGGATCTGCAGGGCCTGGGTCATGAAGTTGTGCCAGATGATTGCCGGGAACGTTCCACCCTCGACCGGGCCACCGTTGTAGAGGGTGGTCATCGGCACGAGCTTGTTGGGGAAGCCGACCCAGACGGCGGTGGTGATCTGCGGCGTCCAGCCGACGAACCAGGCGTCGCCGTAGTTCTGGGTGGTCCCGGTCTTGCCGGCCACGTCGACGCCCGAAATCGCCGCCGAGGTGCCGGTCCCGTGCGCGACGACACCCTGCAGCATCGTGTGGATCGTCTGGGCCACCGCCAGCGGCATGACCCGCCTGTAATGGGGCTTGTCCAGGATCGTGTGGTGACGACAGACCTTGGCCGGGCAGTTGATCTGCGCCAGGCCCGTCGGTCCTTGCTCCGGCGCGCCCAGGCGGGGGTTGTAAACCCGGCGGCCACCCTCGGCGAATGTCTCGTAGGCGTGGGCCATGTCAAGCGGGGAGACGCCCGTCTTCAGACCGCCGAGGATCATCGACTCGTTGCTCGAGACAGGAGTCCGGATCCCCGCCGCCGTGGCCATCCGCGCGACCCGGTGGGTCCCGACCGCGAGTCCCACCTGGGTGAACACACTGTTGTCGGACACCGCGGTGGCGTTGGCGAGCGTGATCGGTCCCGAGTACACGTTGCCGAAGTTGTGCACGATGAAGTGCTCCCTGCCGGCACTGTTGGGCACGATCAGGTTCAAGGGGTGAGAGTCGATCACCGAATCCGGGCCGTAGCCGCGCTGCAGCGCCACCGCGAGGGTGAACGGCTTGAACGATGAGCCGGGTTGGCGCAGGCCCTCGGTGGCGAGGTTGAAGGGGTAGCGCTGGTAATCCTGGCTGCCGTTGATCAGCGGGCCCCCGACCATCGCGCGCACTTCGCCGGTCCGGTTGTCGATCGCGACCAGCGAGGCCTGTGGATAGCCGTAGCCACTCGGGAGCTCGGCCGCGACCGCCTGCTCGGCCGCGCGCTGCATGGGCAGGTCGATGCTCGAACGGATGCGCAGCCCACCGTAGTAGGCGCGATACTCGGCGATATTGGCGCGTACCCCGTGGCCGAGGCCCATCGCGGACAGGATCTGCGGGGCGAGCCAACTCGTGAAGTACGGCGCCGCCGTCGGCTCTTGGGGCTGCTCGATGTCGGCGGCGACGGGGAGTTGCTTGGCGACGCTCGTGTTGTAGGTGGCCCGCGTGATCAGGCGCTGGGCGAGCATGTCCTGCAGCGCGAGATCGCGGCGGGCGCGAGCGGCCTGCGGGTGGGCGATCGGGTCAAATGCGGTCGGGTTGGCGACCATCCCGGCCAACAGGGCCGCCTCCCATGGCTGCAGGGCCGACGCGCAGGTCGGGCGGTGCACCGAGGGGGTTGAATCCCCGCAGCCCGCGACGTTGCCATCGCTGGCAGCCGACTGATCAAAGCCGTGGACCTTGCCGAAGTACACGCGAGCGGCCGACTCAATTCCGTAGGCGCCGCTACCGAAGTAGATCGAGTTCAGGTACTGGGTGAGGATCTTGCGCTTGGACCACTCGTGGGTGAGATGGAAGGCCAGCGCCGCCTCGCGGAGCTTCTCGAGAATCGTCCGGTTGCTCTCCTGCGCGAGCGCGTTCTTGACGAACTGCTGAGCGATCGTCGAAGCGCCCTGGGTCGCGCCACCGGTGACATCACTGAGCAGAGCGCGCCCGATGCCGCGGATGTCGATTCCGGGATCGCTCCAGAAGCGCTTGTCCTCCAAGGCCACGATCGCGTGGCGCATGACCGGGGCGATCGAGCTGAAGCTGTCGATGACGTCGTGGTTGGGCGGCGCGAAGATGCCGATCGGCCGCCAGCGGTCGTCATACAGGTAGGAGTTGACCTCGTGCTGATACTGCTGGCGGTTCTCGATCTGAGGCAGATCAGAGGCGACCGCCATCATCATCCCGAACACCGTCGAGACGAGGGCGAGCGCGCCGAGCCCGACCAGGATCGACAGCAGCCGCAGCTTGCGCACCCGCGGCCGCGCCGAACGGCCGCCGCGGTCCCGCCGCCAGCGACGGCGTGGGGGAGCAAACGGGATCGGTCCCGAGGAGCCCGGGCTCGGCGGCTTGGTGTGGTCGTCTTCGCTCATGCGAACGGTTGTGACTCCGAGGCCGGCCGAGGTGCCAATGCGGGCTCCGGATCGGGGAGGCGCCGGCATCTCGAGTGCGTGCGGACCAAGCCTCCCGGGCGGCGGCGAGAGTCTAGCATTGGACCCGATGCCGACTGACCCCTCCGCGAGCCCCGCGCCATGCCGACCGAGCCCTTCCCGGGCCCAGCGCGGGTGGGTGATCTGAGCGGGCCAGAGGGCGGGGCCGGCGCCGGCGCGAGCGCCGCCTGGCTGAGCCGCAACGCGGTCGACTGCCTGCCCGAGGGAGGTCTTGAGGCCAAGCTTGCCGCCGAGCGCCCCCTTCGGGTCAAGCTGGGCATCGATCCGACCGCGCCCGACATCCACCTTGGCTTCACCGTCGTCCTGCAGAAGCTGCGCGAGTTTCAGGACCTGGGGCACACGGTGGTGCTGATCATCGGTGACTACACGGCACGGGTTGGCGACCCCAGTGGCCGCTCGAGCACCCGGCCGGTCCTCGAGCCCGCCGAGATCGATGCCAACGCCGCCACCTTCCGGGCCCAGGCCATGTCGGTGCTCGACCCCGACCGACTCGAGGTGCGCTTCAACGGAGAGTGGCTCGACATGTCCGCTGCGGACCTGTTCGCGCTGATGCGTACCGCGACGGTGGCCCGCATCCTCGAGCGCGATGACTTCAGCAAGCGCTACGGAGCCGGTGAGCCGATCTCGATCCTCGAGCTCCTGTATCCGCTGCTCCAGGGATATGACTCCGTGGCGATCCGGGCCGACGTGGAGCTCGGCGGCACCGATCAGAAGTTCAACCTGCTGCTCGGGCGCGACATCCAACGCGCCTATGGCCAGCCCGAGCAGGTGATCCTCACGTGCCCCTGCTCACCGGCACCGACGGCGAGCGCAAGATGTCCAAATCGTTTGGCAACTACATCGGGGTCAGCGACCGCCCTGAGGACATGTACGGCAAGACGCTCAGCATTCCCGACGCTTCGCTCCCGACTGGTACTCGCTGCTGTGGGGGAGCCCCGGACGCCGGGCATGAGTCCGCGTGACGCCAAGCGCGGCCTCGCCCGTGCGCTCGTGCCGCGCTACCACGGCGCTGCCGCCGCGACGGCGGCCGAAGAGCAGTCGACCGGGTTCACATCCGGCACGAGCTGCCGCCGAGATCGCGGAGGTCACCTTCACGGCCGCCAACGGAACGGTGCATCTGCCGGCGCTCCTGGCGGCGGCGTTCGGGGTCTCGACCTCGGAGGCGCGCCGAGGCCTCGCGCAGGGCGGGTCCGCTCGACGGGGAGCGAGTCGCGGCGACGACGGCCTCGATCTCCCCGCGGCCGAGCTCGACGGGCGCGTGCGCAGTTGGGCAAGCGCGGTTGTTCTGTGTCCGGGTCGGCTGAGCGCGCGATGACGGTCCATGGCGGCCGACTGCGCGTCGAGACCCAGGGCGAAGGCGAGGTGATCGATATCCACGCCGGGCGTGACCGGATCCTCGCCCACGCGGGCAGCGACCGTGGCGTGGTGACGGTGTTCGTCATCGGCTCGACCGCTGCCGTGACAACGAACTACGAGCCCGGCGGCATCGCCGACCTGCGGGCGCTGCTGGATCGCGTGATCCCCACCGCCGGGGATTACGAGCACAACGGCGCAATGACGACTCGAATTTGCACGCGCACCAGCGCGCGTCGCTTATCGGCCCGTCGAGTCGGTCCCCTTGTGGAACGGCGAATGAAGCTTGGCACCCGCAGCAGATCGTGCTCATCGACTCGACGATCGGCCACGTCACCGCACCGTTCCGTTCAGGCCCTATCTGAGCGACCGCCGAGCTGTGCCGGCAATCTCGTCAGTCGAGCATCGAGTTGACATCGGATTGCGAGCGCTATACTCGTTGGTCCGCCCGGGATCCGCTTCAGGGTTCTGGGCGCGCCACTTTTAGGAGGACTACCTTCCTCGAGGGGTGCGACGGTCTTTGAAAACTCAACACATGCGCACCTTCGATCGGAATCTCATCGGAGAGTGTCCAGAGGTTCGACGCCGTCGAACGCCAGCGCCCCTCGGGTGGGACGCGGCGACGGTGCCGAAGATTGACCTGGTCTTGCATCCCGGAGCCCATTGTGTACTCGGGTTCCCTTTCGCCGGCCTCGTGCCGGCGGAGCCGCAGGCCATCCGGCCGACGGT
>CAVXPV010000025.1:0-30472 GCA_963763715.1 uncultured Solirubrobacterales bacterium | reverse complement strand
CGCGGGCAAATGGCCTGCGCGCAGGCCGATTCGTTGGACAGTGAGAAACGCCCGGTTGGCCACGCGGCCAAAGACGAGCGGCCCGGACGCCAGCAAGCTACCGGCCATGCCCGTGCGGCCCCCGCAGATCGTCGCGTTCGGAGGAGGAGGGTTCTCGATGGAGTGGGGTAACCCGCTACTCGATGACCACGTTCTGGCCCTCAGCGGTGTTGAGCGGCCGAAGATCTGCTTCCTGCCCACCGCGAGCGGTGACGCCGACCACTACGTGGTCCGCTTCTATCGGGCCTTCTCGGCCCCGCGGTGCGAGCCCTCGCACATCTCACTGTTCCGGCGCGAGACGGGGGTGGGCGATCCGCGTGCGCACCTGCTTGCCCAGGACATCATCTATGTCGGCGGCGGCAGCCTGGTCTCCCTGATGGGCACCTGGCGTGCCCACGGACTCGACGATGTGCTCCACGAGGCGTGGCGCGCCGGAGTGCTGCTGTGCGGGGGCTCGGCCGGGTCACTGTGCTGGTTCTCAGACGCCCTGTCGGGGTTTCACGAAGGTCCGGCGCGACAGCTGGAGGGGTTGGGCTTTCTCCCCTGGAGCAACGCCGTGCACTACAGCGACGAGCCCGGCCGGCGTTCGGCGTTCATGAACGCGATCGCCGCCGGGATGGCCCCCGGGTACGGCGTCGGGGACGCCGCCGCGCTGCATTTCGTCGGGACCGAGCTGGCCGAGGTCGTCTCCTCACGGCCCGAGGCCCGAGCCCGCTACGTCTGCCCGGACGGCCTCGGGGGAGCCGTCGAGCACGAGCTCCCCGTGCGCTACCTGGGCATGCCGGCGAGCGTGGAAGGTGTCGCCACCCCACCTGCCCTGGTGGTGGAGGGCGAGGCACTGGCAGCGTGACGCCGCCTGAGCGGCGAGCGCCGGCTCGGCGTGGTTGCCCCGAGCAGACCCGGCCACGCGCCGACCGGCCCGGTCCGTCATCCTGGCGGGTGGTGGACGCACCGGATGACGACCCCCGCCGGATCCTGGCCATGGGCGGTGGTGGTTTCACGATGCAGGAGCGCAGCCCCGCGCTGGACCGGCTCGTCCTCACGCTGACCGGCAAACCCGTCCCGCGGATCTGCTTTCTGCCCACCGCGAGCGGCGATCCGCGCGAGCAGACGACACGCTTCCAGGAGCGCTTCGGCGACGTGGCCGTGCGAGCCGAGATCCTCTCGCTGTTTCACCTCGCGCGGGACCGCATCGACCCCTACGAACACCTGCTCGCGCAAGACGCGATCTACGTCGGCGGCGGCTCGATGCGCAACATGCTCGCGATCTGGCGCGAGCACGGCGTTGACACGGCGATGCGCCAGGCGTGGGAGGCCGGGACGGTGCTCGCGGGACTCAGCGCAGGCGCGATGTGCTGGTTTCGCGGCGGTGTCACCGAGAGCGGGGGCGCCCCCGCGGCTGTCGCCGGGCTCGGCCTGCTGCCGGGAAGCCTGTCGGTGCATCTGGACTCCGAACCCGAGCGACTGCCGGTGTTTCGCGAGGCGATCGCCGGCGGCCGGCTGGAGGGCGGCTACGCGGCCGACGACGGTGCCGCGCTCGTGTTCGCCGGAGAGACGCTGCACGCGTGCGTGGCCTCCGGGCCCGCCTCGCGGATCCTACGCATGGAGGCCGATGGACGCGGCGGCGTGGCGGTGCAGGAGATGCCGACCGAGGTGCTCAGCGAGGAGCTCGATCATCGGCCCGTTGAGCCCGAGCCGTTCGGGGTTTCCGAGCTGCGCGCGCTGCGGGCCGGACGACACCGCTGGGATTGACCCTGGCCGGTTGGCGTGGGCGAGGCCGTCAGGACGGGGAGTGCGAGGCGGTGCGGCGGCGCAGGACGACGAGTGCCGCGGCGACGAGCAGCGCAGCGGCAGCGAGTCCGATGGCGAGCGGGGCACCGCTGCTCGAGCCTGCGCCACCCGCCGGGGCGGTGACGCCCGGCACTCCCCGGATCGGATGCCCGCCGGCCGCGGCCAGCCGCGGGACGGCGACCAGCGCCGCCCGGGCGAGATCAGTGCTCGTCGCACCGGAGGGCTTGGGCAGCGCGCGCGCCGCCACCTGCGCGGGTCCGTCAAACCCCTCCAGCCCGTAGCCGGCGGCCATGACCACGAGCAGACGCTGCCGCGATGTGAAGCTGATCTCCTGATCGAGAAACTGCGCGTAGGACTGGGGCTTGCCGAACAGGTCCGGGATGACGCCGAGATCGGTGGGTGCGGCGATCAGCGCCACCTTGAGCGGGAAGCCCTGCGCCCTGGCCTTGGCGGTCACGACGTTGAGCGTGAGCTGCAGCGAGCGCGGGACCGCCGGGCTGTAGGGGTAGAACACGTTGTCGCCGAGCAGCACGTCGCTCGCCGGATCGCCGTCGGCCAGCGCTGATCCCGGTCGCGAGACACCGGCGGCCACGGTCAGCATCGCTCCGAGCGCGACGAGACAGAGCAGGCGTGCGAAACGGGGCGCCATGTCGGCACATTATGCTCACCGAACCGTGGCCTCTCAGAAAGCAAAGCAACGCTCGCGCAAGCGCCGCACGGCCGCCGCGGCGGCACAACCGGCGTCGTCGCCCCGGCGCCAGGAGCGCGAGCAGCGCCGCGCGGACGCGGCGCGAGAACTGCGCCGGGGATCGCGCCAGACCGGCCGTGAGGGGGACCGGCCCGAGGGGCTGTTCGGCCCTCTACCGGTGTCCGAGCTGGCGATGCTGATCGGCGTGATCGCGCTCGTGATCGGGTTTCTCAACGGCGGTGGCCCGGTGGTGATCGTCGGACTGGTGATCATCGGCCTCGGCGTGCTGGAGGTGACCGCCCGCGAGCACTTCACCGGCTACCGCTCGCACAGCACGCTGCTGGCCGCGATACCGGCGGTCGCGCTCGAGGCGGGTGTCGTGGCCCTGTTCGGGGCGCCGAGCCAGCGGGCGCTGCTGATCGTGTTCGTCGCCCCGGTCTTCGCGGTGCTGTTCTGGCTGCTGCGCCGCCGCTTCTCGGTCGCGCGCCAGGCCCGGGTGGCGCGCCTGGCGCGGCCCACCGGCACGTAGCGCTGTCAGGGCCTCAGCGAGCGCGGGCGGGCTGCGGCGGGGCCACGGAGGTGTCCTGCGGCGTGTGGCCGGCGCGCCGCTCGCCCGGAGGACCGCCGTCGTTGCCGGCTGCGACGACGGGCAGGCGCAAGCTGAACACGGCCCCCCCGTCGGACGCGTTGGACACGGTCGCGGTGCCACCGTGCTGCTCGGTGACCTGCCGCACGATCGCCAGCCCGAGCCCGCTGCCCTGACGTCCGCGCGCATGGGTGCCGCGGAAGAAGCGATCGAACACGTAGGGCAGATCCTGCTCGGCGACCCCGGGGCCGTGGTCGCGCACCCGGACGCCGTCACCATCGACGGTGATCTCGACGGTGCCGCCCGGCGGCGAGTGGCGGGCGGCATTGTCGAGCAGATTGTTGATCGCGCGCTCGAGCCGGGCGGGGACCCCGTCGAGCGTCATCGGGGCCAGATCGGCGGACACCGTGACGCCGGGGGTGTTGCGTCGCGTGCGGGCCACCGACTCCGCGGCGACGCGATCGATCCGCACGTCCTCGGAGGCAAAGCCGGGCTCATCACCCCGCGCGAGCTCGATCAGGTCCGTGACCAGCGCGGTCAGCTCCTCGCTCTGCTCGACGACGTCGGACAGCAACCGGCGCCGGTCCTCGGCGCCGAGCTCGCCGCCCTGCAGCAGGACCTCGATGTTGGTCCGCAGGCTCGTCACCGGCGTACGCAGCTCGTGCGAGGCGTCGGCGACGAGCCGGCGCTGGGCCCGCATCGATTCGTCCAGCTGGGCGCGTGAACGCTCGAGCCGGTCGAGCATCGCGTTGAAACGCGTGGCGAGCTGGCCGACCTCGTCGTCGGCGTGGACGCGCAGCCGTCCGGTCAGGTCATCGGTCTCGCCGATGTGCTGAGCGGCCTGGGCGACTTCGGCCAGCGGCGAGATCACCCGTCGCGCGGCGAGCCGGCCGAGCAGGGCGGCGAGGGCGACGCCGGCCAGGGCGACGAGTGCGAGCACGAGGCGCAGGTTCTCGAGGATCCCGTCTACGCCGTTGAGCGGGCGGGCGAGCTCGACGGCGAGGGGGATGCCCGGTGTTCCCGGACCGTTGGGAGAGAAGGTGACCGGGAAGGTGATCTCGCGCAGGTGCGCGCTGCCGACCCGCACGTCGGTGATCTGAGCCCCGGCATGACCGCCGGCGATCGACATCGCGCTCGGGCTCACGGGCAGCTGCAGCCCGCCCTCAAGATGGGCGACCCGACCATTGGCGAGCACGACCTGAACGTACTGCGCGGAGCCGCCACGGCTGGCCGGCAGACCGGGCACGTTCTGAGCAAGCGCATGCAGGTCACCGTTCTCAACCCCGTTCTGGACCGCCACGGCCTGCGCCTGCAGGGCGACGTCGACCTGAGTGCGCAGCTGATCGCGGACGAGCAGGTAGGCGACCAGCGCGACGATCACCACCGCGATCGCGACGGATGCGGCAGCGATGATCGAGAGCCGGCGGCGCAGCGACACGGGGTGGTCAGTCCCGCAGCACGTAGCCGACCCCGCGCACCGTGTGCAGCAGGCGTGACTCGTCGCCGGCCTCGGTCTTGCGGCGAAGGTAGCCCATGTAGACCCCCAGCGCGTTGGAGGTCGGACCGAAGTCGTACCCCCACACGTTCTCGAAAATGGTCGTGCGGGTGAGGACCTGACGAGGATGGCGCAGGAACAGCTCCAGGAGCAGGAACTCGGTGCGCGAGAGCTCGACGAGTCGCTCGCCGCGGTGGACCTCGTGGGCGACCGGATCGAGCACGAGGTCGGCATAGCGCAGCACCTCGCCGTCCTCGGCGCCGTCACCGACGCGTCGCAGCAGGGCCCGCAGACGGGCCTGTAGCTCACGCAGCGCGAAGGGCTTGACGAGGTAGTCGTCCGCACCGGCATCAAGACCCTCGACACGGTCATCGATGGCGTCACGGGCGGTCAGCATCAGCACCGGAGTCCGGTCACCGGCCTTGCGCAGCCGGCGGCAGACCTCGAGACCGTCGAGTCTGGGCATGAGGATGTCCAGGATGACCGCGTCGGCGGGTGCTCCGGCGAGGACGTCCAGCGCCTGCTCGCCGTCCTCGGCGAGGGTCACCTCATGATTCTCGAGCCGCAGCGCGCGCTCGAGCGCGCGCCGAACCGCGGGTTCGTCATCAACGACGAGCACATGCGCCATGCCGGAGATGATGCCGCGTACGGGTAAAAGTTGACGAAGAAGCCATCAGGGAGGCGCGTTTCGCGGGTCACGCGAGGTCGACGAGCAGCGGCGCGTGGTCAGACGGCTTGGTGCCCTTGCGATAGTCCCGGACCATCCCGCAGGTGGTCAGGCGGGGAACCAGACGCCGGCTCAGGAGGGCGAGGTCGATGCGCAGGCCCAGACCCTTGTGGAAGTTCCCCGCCCGGTAGTCCCACCAGGTGAACTGCGGCTCGTCGGGATGCAGCTGACGGTACGCATCGACGAGCTCGCCGGCGGCGAGGATCCGCGCCAGATGTCCGCGCTCCTCGGGAGTGACGTGGGTGGAGCCGGCAAACGCGGCCGGGTCATACACGTCGGCGTCGGCCGGGGCGATGTTCATGTCCCCGGCGATCAGCAGCGGCTCGGCGCCCAGTTGGGCGGCACGCGACGCCATCGCATCGAGAAACGCGAGCTTGCGCGGAAACTCGGGGCTGTCCAGGGTCCGGCCGTTGGGCACGTATACGCTGGCGAAGCGGATCCCGTCGACCGTCGCTTCACACCAGCGGGCCTCCCCGGGGACGGCGTCGTCGGGGAGCGCCAGACCGGGGTCGGTCAGCGCCAGGCCCGTCCGGGCGAGAATCGCGACGCCCGCCCACTGGCCGCCCGAGCTGTGCACCGCCGCATAGCCGGCGGCCCCCAGCTCGTCAGCGGGGAAGGTGTCGGGGCCACATTTGGTCTCCTGCAGGCAGGCGACGTCGGGCTGCTGGTCGGCGAGGAACTCGAGCACCCGGGGCAGGCGCGCGCGCAACGAGTTGACGTTCCAGGTGACGATCCGCATGGCGACATCTTGCGCGATCGCGCAAGATGTCGCCATGCCCCGAGACCGACTCGACAGCTACCGAGCCAAGCGCGACTTCGCCAACACCGCCGAGCCGGACGGTGGTCCTGCGCGCGGCGCTGACCGAGGCCGAGCCCGGTTCGTCGTCCAGGAGCATCACGCGACTCGCCTGCACTGGGATCTGCGGCTCGAGCGCGATGGCGTGCTCGTCTCCTACGCGATCCCCAACGGCATCCCGCCGCTCCCGTCCGAGAACCGGCTCGCCGTCCACACCGAGGACCATCCACTCGAGTACCTGGACTTCCAGGGCGAGATTCCCGCCGGGGAATACGGCGCCGGCACGATGACCGTGTGGGATCGGGGCACCTACGACACACACCTGTTCGACGCAGAGAAGGTCGAGGTGACCTTTCACGGCGAGCGGTTGACGGGGCGCTACGGACTGTTCCCGATCGGGGGCGAGACCGCGCCGCAGGACTGGATGATCCACCGCATGGACCCGCCCGCCGACCCGCAGCGCGAGCCGATGCCGTCCCGGATCCTGCCCATGCTCGCCGGGGCCGGCTCGCTGCCCGCGCGCGATGACGGCTGGTCGTTCGAGGTCAAGTGGGATGGGGTACGCGCGATCGCCTACGCCCAGCCCGGCCGCCTGCGGCTGGAAAGCCGCAACCTTCGCGACATCACCCCCGGCTATCCCGAGGTGCGGGGGGTGCTCGGTGACCTCGGTATGCGCGAGGTGGTGCTCGACGGCGAACTGGTCGCCTTCGATGACGCCGGCAAGCCGAGCTTTGAACGCCTACAGCGGCGGATGCACGTCACCGCGCCGAGCGCCGTCCGTCGCCTGTCGGCCTCGACTCCGGTCGTCTACGCGATCTTCGATCTGCTGTTCCTCGACGGCCACAATCTGATGGGCCGGCCCTACGCCGAGCGGCGCGAGGCGCTCGAGGCCCTGGAGCTGGCGGGCCCGGCCTGGCGGGTGCCCGCCGCGCATCCCGGTCAGGGCCGTCAGCTGCTGACCGCGACGGCCGCCCAGGGCCTGGAGGGAATCCTGGCCAAGCGGACGGACGCGCGCTACGAGCCCGGCCGGCGCACGGGGGCGTGGGTCAAGATCAAGCACACCCGTCGCCAGGAGCTGGTGATCGGCGGCTGGATCCCCGGCGAGGGGCGCCGGCAGGAGAGCATCGGGGCGTTGCTGATGGGACATTTCGAGGACGGCCGGCTGCGCTACGCCGGCCGGGTGGGCACCGGCTTCACGGACCGGACACTGTCTCAGCTGACTGCGCTGCTGGCGCCGCTGCGGCGCGACGAGCCCCCGTTCGAGCCCGTCCCCAAGCTACCCCGAAACGCCCAGTTCGCCGCACCTGAGCTGGTGGCGGAGATCGAGTTTACGGAGTGGACGTCAGAGGGGATGATGCGCGCGCCGTCCTACAAGGGCCTGCGCGACGACCGCCCGGCCGTCGAGATCGTCCGCGAGGATCACCCGCTGGCCGGCGGCGAGGAGCCCAGGACCCCGTCCGAGCCCACGGCCGACACGGCGAGCGCCGAGACCTCCGCCGATCCCCAGGACCTGTTCGAGGAGGTCTCGGCACTGCCCGACGGCGGGCTCTCCGTGCTGATCGACGGGCGGCGGCTGAAGCTCTCCAACTGGGACAAGGTCCTGTTCCCGCAGACCGGGTTCACCAAGGGCGATCTGATCGCGTACTACGCGCGGGTCGCGCCCGCGGTGCTCCCGCATCTGCGCGATCGGCCGCTGACCCTCAAGCGCTATCCCAACGGGGTCGAGAACCCGTACTTCTATGAGAAGAACTCGCCGTCGCACCGGCCCGAGTGGGTCCAGACCGTACGGGTCAACGGAGTGCACTACACCCTCGCTCAGGACCGGTCCACGCTCGTATGGCTGGCCAATCTCGCTGACATCGAGCTGCACACGTCACTGTCCCTCGCCGACGCATCCCGAGCGTCCCTCGATGCTCGTGTTCGACCTCGACCCGGGCGCGCCCGCCGACGTCGTGCAGTGCTGCGAGGTCGCGCTCGTCCTGCGCGGGCTGTTTGAACAGCTCGGCCTCGAGAGCGTGGCCAAGACCTCGGGTTCCAAGGGCCTGCAGGTCTACGTCCCACTCAACGGGCCCACGAGCTACGAGCAGACCAAGCCGTTCGCCCGGCGGATCGCGGAGCTGATGGAGGCGCGGATGTCCGAGCTGGTCGTCTCCCGGATGACCAAGCGGCTGCGTCCCGGCAAGGTGCTCGTCGACTGGAGCCAGAACGACGCCCACAAGACGACGGTCACGGTGTACTCGATCCGGGCTCGTGAGCGCCCCACCGTCTCGGCGCCGGTCGGATGGGACGAGGTCCAGCGCTGTCACGACGATCAGGACGCCGGAATCCTGACCTTCGAGGGCGACGCGGTGCTCGCACGCGTCGCCGAGGCGGGCGATCCGTTCGCGATGCTGCTCAGCACCCGCCAGGAACTTCCGCGCGTCTGACCACCGTCAAACGGGCAGACTAGGATGCAGGCCGCCATGGATCAGATCAAGCTCCGTAACCGCCTGCTCGTCGCCACCGGAATGTGGAAGGAGGCGACCGGTGAAGCGCTGCCACGCCTGGCTCCCGGAGACCCCGAGACCCAGATCGAGAGCTTCGAGCTCCAGCTCGTCGACCGACTGTGGGAGACGGCGACCCCGGAGAACGCGCGCGACGTCGCTGACCGCACGTGGGACCTGGTCCATGACCGGCCGGACCGCGACCCGGTCAAGCGGCGCGTGGTCGAGTGCCATGAGGCGCTGGCCCGGATGACCCGCCTGAGCGACTGATGCGCCCCGACGCTCGGCGACGCTAGACGGCGCTGGGCCCCGGCGCGAGCTCGGGGCGGGGTTCGCCGGCGCGCTCGCGCGGCAGGCTCGCCGCCGCATAGGCCTCGGCCTCGTCGAGCGTCTCATGCTCGAGCAGCTGGGCGACGAGGGCATCGAGGTTGGCGCGGTGGTCGATCAGCACCTGGGTCGCCTCGTCGTGCGCTGACTCGACGATCCGGTGCACCTCTGAGTCGACCAGCCGCTGGGTGTCGGCGGATGTCTCCGACACCCCCGGCAGGAGCGGATTCTGGCCGTCGGAGGGCAGCACCGCGACGGGGCCGATGGCTGGGCTCATGCCCCAGCGTCCGACCATGCCGCGGGCGATCCGCGTCAGCTGCTGGATGTCTGACTCGGCGCCGGTGGTGAGATCGCCGAACACCACCTCCTCGGCGATGCGCCCGCCGAGGGCCACCTTGATCTGCGCGAGCAGGTGGCGCTCGTCAAAATTGAAGCGATCCGCGTCGGGGGCCGAGAAGGTGACTCCGAGGGCCTGGCCACGCGGGATGATCGAGACCTTGCGGACCGGATCGGCGCCCGGCGTGAGCATGCCCAGGATCGCGTGGCCGGCCTCGTGATAGGCGGTGCGCCGGCGATCGTCCTCGGAGATCATGACCTTGCGCGCGGCGCCGAGCACGATCCGCTCGAGCGCGTCGGTGAGATCCTGGCGGGCGACCTTCTCGTGATCGCGCTTGGCGGCCAGCAGGGCGGCCTCGTTGGCGACGTTGGCGAGGTCGGCCCCGACCATGCCGGGGGTCGACGCGGCCACGGCGCCGAGATTGACGTCGGGAGACAGCGGCACTGACCGGGTGTGCACGCGCAGGATCGCCTCGCGGCCCGCACGGTCGGGCGGTGACACGACGACCCGCCGATCGAAGCGACCCGGGCGCAGGAGCGCCTGGTCAAGCACCTCGGGCCGGTTGGTGGCGCCGAGCACGATCACGCTCTCGCGTGGGCTGAAGCCGTCCATCTCGGTGAGGATCTGGTTGAGCGTCTGCTCGCGCTCGTCGTGGCCGCCGGACACATTGGGTCCGCCGGCGGACCGCGAGCGCCCGACGGCGTCGAGCTCGTCAATGAAGATGATCGCCGGTGCCGCCTGCTTGGCCTGTGAGAAGAGATCACGCACGCGGGACGCGCCCACGCCCACGATCATCTCGACGAACTCCGAGGCCGACATCTGAAAGAACGGCACTCCGGCCTCGCCGGCCACGGCTCGAGCGAGCAGGGTCTTGCCGGTGCCGGGCATCCCGCTCAGCAGGACCCCGCGCGGGATCCGCGCCCCGAGCTTCAAGTACTTGTCGGGCGTCTTGAGGAAGTCGACGATCTCGGTCAGTTCCTCCTTGGCCTCGTCGATCCCGGCCACGTCCTCGAAGGTGATGCTCTGGTCGGAGGCCTCGACCCGCCGCGCGCGCGAGCGCCCGAAGGACATCAGGCCGCCGGCGCCCCCGCCGCCGGCCGCGGCGCGGCGCATGACGAAGAAGATGATCGCGAACAGCAGCAGGGTGGGCCCGAAGCCGAACAGCAGGCTCTCCAGCACGCCGGGGCCGCTGTTGGGGGCCTTGGCGTCGATCGTCACGTTGCTGCCCTGCAGCAGGGCCTCGAGCTGCTGGTTATTGGCGAACGACGGGACCTGGGTCTCGATGTTCGTGGTTGTCCCGGCGTTGCGGTCGTTCGGCGGATAGCGAATCGCCTTCTTCAGCGTGCCCTGGATGGCGTCACCGGTCGAGGAGATCTCCGTGACATTGCCGGCGCGGACCTGGGTCAGGAAGGTGGGGCTGTACGGGATCCGGACCGGCTGGTTGGGCTGCAGGGCCTGAGATGAGATCCACAGATTGAGCGCGAGCAGGACGACGACAACCACCGCGATCCACCACCGCGAGCGGGTCGGGCTCGGCTTTTTGTCCTTATCTGACGCTCCGCGTCCGTCCGGAGCAGGGGTCACCCGCCAGCCCGGAGAGGGCTGGGGCGGGACCGGCTGGCGCTCGCGTGGCAGCGAGGGGAGGCGGCTGGGAGGGTCGGCCATGAACCCTGATTGTGCCAGCCCTCAGAATCCATCCAAAAGAGCCCGGAACATCTCGGCTCCGTGCACCCCGGCGCCGGCCGCGCCGGCCCGGTCGGCGAGCCAGTGATCCGAGGTCACCACGCGCACGAGCCCGGGGGTCGGCTCGGCCGCCAGACGGCGCATGATCTCGTCGTCAGCGGCGTCACGGCGGGGCCGGGGCGCGTGCGTGACCTCGATCACCGTGGAGCGGATCGGCGGCGACGGCTTGCGTTCGAAGACGACGACGACGTCTTCGTTCTCGGCCGCGGCCCAGCGCTCGAGGAGGTCAACGAGATGCAGCATCGCCGCGTCGCGATCCTTCCACCAGCCGTCGGGCCGGGTGCCGATCACATTCATGCCGTCGACGTACCAGCGCATCGACGCTCAGCTCTCGTCGCCGGGGCGGCGGCGATCGCGCTTGCGTTGCGATTGGCGGCGCTTGGCGTCCTGGCGGCGCTTGACCGAGCCCTGGGTCGGACGCGTGGCCGCGCGTGGCCGCGAGACGACGAGCGCCCCGGCGAGTCGCTGGGCGAGCCGCGACAGCGCCAGCTCACGGTTCTGCGCCTGGCTGCGCGAGTCCTGAGCGACGGCGACGACACGCGGTCCCAGGCGCGCGATCACGCGGCGCTTCTGCTCGGGGCTCAGCGTGGGCGACGCGGCAACGTCGAACACCGCCTCGATCCGGCTCGCGGTGGTGTTGGCGTGCTGGCCCCCGGGCCCCGACGATCGCGACGCACGCACCAGCACCTCCCGCTGGGGGATTGCCGTCCGTCCACGTATCGGGATCGGGTCGTCCATGGCTGTCAGTGTGCCGGTCGCGGGGCCCGTTGCGCAGTCAACTGTGTCCAGCGCGTAAACCTTGTCCACGGTGGCAGTGAGCTGACCGTGACCGTGCTACTTTCCGCCGAATAGGGCCGCTGATCCGTTTCAGCGGTGACACGCAGGTGCAGGCGCCGGGGTAGTCATCACCTCCGCGAGCAGCACTTTGATCAGGAGGAGGCACCCCATGCCAACCGGCACAGTGAAGTGGTTCAGCGACGAGAAGGGTTTCGGTTTCATCACGCCCGACGAGGGCAGCCGGGACCTGTTCGTCCACCACTCGAGCATTCAGGCGGACGGATATCGCTCACTCGCCGAGGGCGCGAAGGTGTCCTACGAGGAAGAGGCCGGCCCCAAGGGCCCGAAGGCGATCAACGTCAACAAGCTCTAAAGCGTTTCGGTCCCCGGGCCTGGCTGGGGGTCAGCCGGGCCCGGGCCCGACGGGCGGCCACTGATGGCCGACTGGGTCACGATCTCGTCTCTGGCCACCGCCGGTGGCACGCTCGTGCTCGCGGTGGCGACGTTCAGTTCGGTTCGTTCTGCGAACCGATCGGCACGGGTCGCCGAGCGATCCCTGCTGGCGGGCCTGCGCCCAGTGCTGACCCCCTCCCGCGAGGACGACCCTCCGGAGCTCGTGCGTTTCGGCGACCAGCAGATTCTGCGCCTCCATGGCCATGGCGGAGCGATCGCCGTCGGCCGCGAGGCCGTCTACCTCGCGCTGGCGCTGCGCAACGGCGGCTCGGGCCTGGCCGTGATTCACGGCTGGCGGGTCAAGCCGCGACCGGCGGCCGGCAGCCTGCGAGAAGGCCGGGCGGTGGATGAGCGTCCGCCGCTGGAGCAGTTTCGCCGCCAGCAGATCGATCTCTACATCCCCGCCACTGACAGCGGCTACTGGCTCGGCGCGCTGCGCGACCCTGCCGAGCCGATCTACGACATCGTCCGCCGGGCGGCCACCGGTACCGACGGGATCCAGGTCGACCTGCTCTACGGGGACCACGAGGGCGGTCAGCGCACGATCGTCCGCTTCGTGATGGCTCCCTGGCCCGGGGATGATGACGCTGACGGCGACACGAGCGGGGACGGAAAGCGCGTGACCGCGCTGCGCTATTGGAACGTGGACCGCGACGATCCGCGCTAGACGTGCCTTACCCGCCCGCGCCGGCCAGCGCCGACGCGCCACCGGGCACAGTCAGGCGGCGGGGGGCTCGGAGCCGGTGTCGTCGGGAGGCGGGGGCGCCGCGCCCGGCACGCCGGGGTCGTTGCGCTTCGCCTCCCAGTCCTGACGGGCCTCGTCGATCTCGGTCTCGAGGGCGGCGTTCTCCCGCGCGAGCTCGTCGGCACGACGATCGAACTCGTCGGCCAGCTCCTCGTGTTCGTTGTGCTCTTCGGGCTCCATGACGTCAGTTCTCTCCGGCCGCGCCGCGGGTCAAACGCAGCCCCGGCCGCTGTCAATGAGTTGCGGCGCCCCGCTAGGCGACGGTGCCGTCCTCGGGCTCGAGCGGCAGGCCGGCCGCGGCCCACTCGAGCAGGCCACCGCTCATGTTGTGCGCGTCATAACCCGCCTCCGCGAAGGCTTGGGCGGCCATCGCCGAGCGGGCGCCGCTGCGGCAGTAGAAGATCACCGGCCGGTCGCGATCGATGCTCGCCGCTTCGTTGCTGAGCCGGCTGAGCTCGATCAGCCGGCCACCGGCGATCCGGCCGGCCGCGTTCTCATCGGCCTCCCGAACGTCGATCAACTGCGTCTCGCCGACGGCGATCTGATCGGCGACCTCCTGCGGGGTGTAGTCGGCGCCCATCGAGCGCAGGCTAGTGGACGCGTCTGCGCGCGGGTCGCGAGGTCCGCGCGCGAGTTCGCTTGAAAAATCTGTGCTCCTGCCGATGCGGAAAAAGAAAGCCCGATTGGCAGGGATCTTGCACGTTGTGTACTGTCCCCGCGGTCATCAGCACCCAGCCGAATCTCCGTGTCCCAGTCACGGGGATCGGGGAACCCGTTGGGACCAGCACGGTCCCGGGGGCGAATCGCCGGAGTTTCCGGCGTAGCGCAACTCTTTCAGCGCGAGCCCGACAGCTAACCCCGAAGGCGCCCGAAAGAGAAGGGTCTTGCGTTGTCGCGTTCCCGTTTGTGGTTGCCGTTCGTGCTCTGTCTGCTCGCCGCCGTGTTTGTCCTACCGGGCTTCGCCATCGCCAAGACCGGCCGCACAGCGCCGACGTCGGCGGGGAGCGGCGGCAGCGCCATCCCCAGCATGCCGCGCACGCGCCGCAAGCGCCATCGCAGCACGGCCACGCATCGCAGCACGACCACGCGGCAGGCCGGCTCGACGACGAGCAGCTCCAGCAACGACGGAGTCACCGCCCCGGTCAAACGCGACGGGGGCTCGGCGCACCTGGGTGAGCGCACGCTGCATCAGGGCATGCAGGGGCATGACGTCAGGGTCCTGCAGGGGTATCTGAGTCTGGCCGGCTTCTCCACTCCGGTCGACGGCAGCTTCGGCGCCAGTACCGAGACCAGCGTGGTCGGCTTCGAGGCGGCTCACAGCCTTCCCACGAACGGCACCGTCACCTACGCTGACTCGCTCGTACTCCGTCAGGCCGTTGTCTTCGCGATGGCCGGAGGCGCGATCGGGACGGCGACGATCAACCCCGACGGCACGGCAAGCGCCCCCGCCGGCGCTCCGGTGGCCGTCACGCAGATGATCGCCGCGGCCAATCAGATCATCGGCACTCCGTATGTCTGGGGAGGCGGGCACGCCAATTTCAACGCTGCCGGCTACGACTGCTCGGGCGCGGTGAGCTATGCCCTCCACGGCGCCGGCCTGCTGTCCTCGCCGGATGACTCAACCGGCCTGGAATCGTTCGGAGCCTCCGGGCCGGGCCGGTGGGTGACCATCTACGCGGATGCCTCCCACACCTGGATCGTGATCGCCGGGCTCGCGTTCGACACGGCCAACTACGGGGGTCCGAACATCCCCTCGGGAAGCGGGCCGCGCTGGCGCACGAATCCGACCGGGAACCTCCGCGACGGGGGCGGCTACGTGGTCCGCCACCCGGCGGCCCTGTGAGCGATCGGGCGGCGCGGTTGATGGCGTAGGATCGCTGGACAATGTCCGCGCTCTCGGAGCTGTACACCGTCCCCCAGGAGCACCTGGACTTTCGTGACACGATCCGCGAAATCGCGCGCCAGCGGATCGCGCCGCGGGCGGCGGCGATCGACGAGCAGGCCGCCTACCCGCATGATCTGCGTGCGCTGCTCGGTGAACAGGACATCCTCGGACTACCGTTCGAGACCGAGCACGGCGGGACCGGCACCGGGACTCTGATGCTCAACATGGCGGTCGAGGAGATCGCCAAGGCGTGCGCCTCGACCGCGCTGATCCTGATGATCCAGGAGCTGGGCACGCTGCCGATCAAGCTGTTCGGGTCCGCCGAACTGCAGGAGCGCTTCCTGCCCCGGTGCGCCAGCGGCGAATGGTCACCCGCCTTCGCGCTGTCTGAGCCCGAGGCCGGCTCCGATCCCGGCGGCATGCTCACCCGCGCGGTCCCCGACGGCGACGAGTGGGTGATCGACGGCACCAAGAACTGGATCACCAACCTCGGGGTCGCCGATTTCTATATCTGCTTCGCCGTCACCGACCGGGCGGCCGGCCACTCCCGCGGGATCACCGCCTTCGTGGTCGAGGCCGACCGGCCGGGCTTCAGCGTCGGCAAGCTCGAGCACAAACTGGGGATCCGCGGCTCACCGACCGGGCAGCCGATCTTCGACGGTGTCCGGGTCCCGCACGCGAACATCATCGGCGAGGTCAACGACGGCTTCAAGGTGGCGATGGGCACGTTGGATCGTTCCCGTCTCGGCGTGGCCGCACAGGCGCTCGGGATCGCCCAGGGCGCGACCGATTACGCGGCGGACTACGCTCGCGAACGGCGCCAATTCGGCAAGCCGATCGGCGCCTTCCAGGCGATCCAGTTCAAGCTCGCCGACATGGAGACCCAGTGCGCCGCCGGTCGCGAGCTGCTCTATCAGGCCTGCGCGAAGGTCGATCGCGGGGATCCCGACATCGGCAAGTACTCGGCGATGGCCAAGCTGTTCTGCTCCGACGCGGCAATGCGGATCACCGTCGAGGCGGTCCAGATCCTCGGCGGCTACGGCTACGTGAAGGAATATCCGGTCGAGCGGATGCTGCGCGACGCCAAGATCACCCAGATCTACGAGGGCACGAACGAGATCCAGCGCCTCGTGATCGCCCGCACGATGAGGTAGAGCCCGTGTCAGGCCAGCCACCGACCGCGCGGCGGATCCTGCTGTCCGTGATGGCTGCCCTGACGGTTGGACTGGGCGTCACCAGCGTGCTGGCCGGATTCAGTGACTCGCCGCCGATCCGTCTGATCCAGGGGTTCGCGGTGTTCGGGGCCGGCGCGGTCCTGGTCGGAGGGGCCGCCGTGTTCGTCCTGATCCGTCTCGGCGGCTGGAAGGATCCCGAATCCGAGGAGGATTTCGAGGCGCTCGTCCAGCGCGCCGAGCGCCTGGCGGCCGAGGGCGGCTGGGGCGACGGGGACGAGCTGGACGGGGACGGTGACGACGACATCCAGCCGATCACCGAGGAGGAGGATTTCCGGGCGTTGGTCCGCTCCGCGGTCGACGATCTGCCGCTCGAGTTCCACCGCGCGCTCGAGCACGTAGCGATCGTCGTCTCCGACGGCGGGTGGCGCCGGCGAGCCTACGGCCTCTACCAGGGTGACACGGTCGCCCACGATTTCTTCCACGACCGGATCATCATCTTCAAGGACACCCTGCTGCGCGACTTCGGCCACGATCCTGATGCGCTGCGCGCGCAGGTGACCCGGACCGTCCGCCACGAGCTCGCTCACCATCTCGGCTGGGACGAGAAGGGCGTCCGCGGCCTCGGGTTGTAGTGGGCCCTGTGGGAACGTCTGGGCACGGCGCGTGGGCCTGAGCTTCGCCGAGGACCCGTCGGCGCTGGCCCGGGCGGTGCAGCGGCGGCGCTCCGAGGTCGCGGCGGCCTGGAGCCACACCGATGCCGTCGTGCTGGTCGGAGCCGGGGGCCTGATCCCCCGGCCCGGCCGGGGTGACCTCACCTACCCCTTTCAGGCCCACACCGAGTACCTCTACCTGACGGACCGCAACCGGCCCGGGGGGGTGCTCGCCTTTGACCCCGCGGTGGGCTGGACCGACTTCGTGGTCCCGGTGACAGCCGAGGAGGTTCTCTGGTCGGGTGCCCCCTCGGTCGCCGTGGAGGGCGAGGACGTGACCGGTCTCGATGCGTGGCTGGAGATCCGGGCGGGGCGCCCGCTGGCGCTGCTCGGGACCCCGCCCGAGGGCCTGGCCGGCGATCCGGGGAGCGTCCGGGAGCTGCGCTATGACCTCAACGCGATCCGACGGCGCAAGGACGCGCTCGAGCTCGAACGGATGCGGGTCGCGGCGGCCGTCACCGCGGAGGGGTACGCCGCCGTCAGGCCGGTGCTGCGGGCCGGTGCGACCGAGCGCGAGATCCAGATCGAACTCGAGCTCGCGTTTCTGCGGGCCGGCGCCGACACCGTGGGTTACGACACGATCGTCGCGGCGGGCGCCAACGCCGCCGTACTGCACTTTGCGCCTGGTTCGCGTGCCCTCGCCGATGGCGAGGCCGTGCTGATCGACGCCGGCGGCGAGGTCCGCGGTTACGTGTCAGACGTCAGCCGCACCTACCCGGTGGGGAACGGCTTTGATTCCGCCCACGCCGAGTGGCACGCGGTCGTCCGGGCCGCGCAGCTGGAGGCGATCGACCTGTGCCGGGTGGGGATCGAGTGGCTCGACGTGCACCGCGCGGCCGGGATCGTGCTCGCGGAGGGCCTGGTCGAGCTCGGACTGCTGCGCGGCGATCCCGAGGGCCTGGTGAGCAGCGGCGCGATCCGCCTCTTCTTCCCGCACGGGATCGGGCATCTCGTCGGACTCGGCGTCCGTGATGCGGTTGGCGCGCTGCGCGGCCGTGAGCGTGGCCGCCCGGGGCTGACGCGCATCGATCTTCCGCTGCAAGCCGGGCACGTGGTCACCGTCGAGCCCGGTCTCTACATCGTGCCCGGCCTGCTCGCCGACCCTGCCCGTCGCGCCGAGTACGGCGACGCGGTGGTCTGGGATCGGGCCGAGGCGATGATCGGCTTCGGGGGCATCCGGATCGAGGACAACATCCACATCACCCCCGACGGCCCCGAGAACCTCACCGCGGCGATCCCGCTGCTCTGAGCTTCGGGCCCGTAGCATTCCCCACTCTCAGTCTCGAAACCAGGAGTCTTCCCGCATGCCCGAAGCCGTGATCGTCGACGCCATCCGTACCCCGATCGGGCGCGCCATGAAGGGTTCGCTGCGCGCCGTGCGCGCCGACGAGCTCGCGGCGCTGCCGATCCGAACGCTGATCGAGCGCAACCCCAAGGTGGACTTCGCCCAGACCACCGACGTGTTGATGGGGGCCGCCTCCGGGGTTGGAGAGCAGGGGTACAACATCGGGCGCAACGCTGCGCTGCTGGCCGGCCTCGACGAGTCCGTGCCCGGCTGCACCGTCAACCGCTTCTGCGCTTCCTCGCTGATGACGCTCCGCATGGCCGCTCACGCGATCAAGGCCGGGGAGGGTGACCAATACATCGCCGCCGGCGTCGAGGCCGTCTCCCGAGCCGGCCTCGGCGCGGGAATGATGGAGGAGGCCAAGAACCCCCGCCTGGACGGTTCTGAGGGGTCGGCGTACGACGTCTACATCCCGATGGGCATGACCGCCGAGAACGTCGCCGATCGCTACTCGGTGACCCGGGAGCAGCAGGACGAGTGGGCGGTCATCTCGCAGACCCGTGCCGTCGAGGCTCGCGACAGCGGCCACTTCGACGCCGAGATCGTCCCCGTCAGGGTGCCGGCGCACGAGGAGTCCGACCGCGAGGGCAACACGGTCCCGGTTGATGAGGCCGTGGTGCGCCACGATGATGGGCCCCGGGCCGGCACGACGATGGAGGTGCTGGGCAAGCTCAAGCCGGCCTTCCGCCCCGACGGGACGGTGACGGCGGGCAACTCGTGTCCGCTCAATGACGGCGCCGCCGCCGTGCTCGTCATGTCCGACACCCGCGCGGAGGAGCTCGGCCTCGAGCCGATGGCTCGGATCATCGCCTCCACGGTCGCCGCCGTCCGGCCCGAGGTGATGGGGATCGGCCCGATTCCCGCCATCCGGGCGCTGCTGGAGCAGACGGGGATGAGCATGGACGAGATCGACATCGTCGAGATCAACGAGGCCTTCGCGGCCCAGATCGTCCCCTGCCGCGACGAGCTCGGGATCCCCGAGGAGAAGCTCAACCCGTTCGGCGGTGCGATCGCCCTCGGCCACCCGTTCGGCATGACCGGCGCGCGGATCATGACGACCCTGATCAACGGTCTGCGCGCCAAGGGCGGGCGCTACGGCATCGAGTCAATGTGTGTGGCCGGCGGCATGGGCCAGGCGATGCTGATCGAGCTTCTGTAACGGACCGACGGAGGTGCGCCGCGGCGGGGTGCGTCGCGGCGCTTTGGTACGGGCGTCTCGGGCCGACCGGGGGGTGAAAGAAATCAGCCTCCGGCGAGCCCGGTCAGCCTCCGGCGAGTCCGGTCAGCTCACTGGCCAGTGCATCCGCCACCACGGTCAGCGGTGGATCGAGGTCACGGTCAGCGAGCAGGCCGACGCACAGGCGACCGTCGTAGCTGATGATGCCCACGGTCAGGCCCTGGTGGGCAGGGTTGAGCGGAACCACGGGATAGACCGCCTCCAGGGGCACACCGTTGAGGTAGAACGGCATCTGCGGGCCGGGCAGGTTGGAGACGACGACGTTGAAGGCCCGCACCGACCCCATGGCGCGCGCGAGCAGCCCGGAGAGCAGCGGCGGGGCGAATCCCGACGCGCCGACCATCAGCGCGCCGGCCTGGACCGCAGCGGAGTCCTTGAGTTCGCGCGTCTGTGCGGCCACCGCGGCGATCCTCGTGGCCAGCTCGGGTTCGGTGACGGGGAGGTCCACAAACACGGTCGAGATGCGGTTGCCGGTCTCGCCCTCGGACGGCCCCGACGGCCGCACACTGACCGGGACCAGTGCGACCGCTCGGTCGGCGTGGCCGTCGGCGCGTGGACCGGCCGCCGCGAGATAGCGGCCGATCGCTCCGGCCACGATCGCCAGCAGGGTGTCGTTGACGGTCGCGCCGACGCGTTTGCCGGCCGCCTTGACGGCGACGAGCTCGCCGGTGACGAGCGCGAAGCGGCGGTTGGGGGAAATGGCACGGTTGAGTGCGGTCATCGGTGCCTCCGGCCGCGCCCGGGCGAGCGCCATCGCCACCTCGGTGGCCTTTCGCATGTCGCTCGCGGTTCGGCGCGGGTCCGGGGTCAGCGCCCGGGTCATGCCATCGAGCACCCGGCGCGGAGCCCGGGCGAGCGGGCGCCCGGCCAGGCGGCCGATATGCCGGCGCAGGTCATAGCGCTCGGGTTCCCAGTCGGCCCCGGCGCCGGGCACGATCATCGGTTCCGGGCCGGGGTCGAGCACCAGCGCCGCGAGGCCGAGCGCCGCCATCCCGTCCACGAGCGCATGGTGGACCTTCATCAGCAGGGCCTGGCGACCGTCGGCCAGCGGCCCGATCAGGGTCACCTCCCACAGCGGCCGCCGACGGTCCAGGCGGTGGGAGAACTCGCGCCCGACCAGCGCCCCGAGTTGCTCATCGTTCGCCCCGGCGGGCAGTCCGGCCTGGCGCACGTGCCAGTCCAGATCGAAGCCGGTGTCATCGGTCCAGACCGGGTTGGCCAGGCCGAGCGGAGGTTCCTCGAGGCGCTGGCGCAGGCGCGGGATCAGATGGATGCGCTCGGCCAGGCGTGCGGCGACCATCGCCCGGTCCAGCGGCGGCTGGGCCCCGAACACCATCAGCCCGCCGACCGCCATGTTGACGGGCCCCTGCTCGGCGGCCAGCGAGGAGCGATCGGCGGGGGAGAGCTCCTCGGTCATTGCCGGCACACCCTAACCGGGGCGCCCCGGGCCGGGAGCTATCCGGTGGCGAGGCGCACGACCGACACCGCGAACAGGTCATCGGGGTCGGTGAGCCAATGCTCCAGCGCGAGGCCGGCGGCGTCCAGGTCCCCGTTGACCCGTTCGCGGGTGAACTTGCAGCTGATCTCGGTGCGCAGCTCCTCACCGGCCGCGAATTCGACCCGCAGGTCGAGGTCGGCGATCCGGACCGACATCGGGCGCAGCGCCCGCAGGCGCATCTCCACCCACTCGTGGCGACGATCGAAGAACGCGACGTGTGCGAACCCCTCAGGCTGGAAGTCCGCGTCGAGCTCGCGATTGAGAACATGGAGCACGTTGCGGTTGAACTCGGCCGTGACCCCCGCCGAATCGTTGTAGGCGGCCTCGATGATCGCCGGATCCTTGACCAGGTCGGTGCCGAGCAGGAGCCGATCCTCGGGGCCGAGGAGGGTCGCGATCTTGGCCAGCACTCCGCGCCGGGTCCCGGGAGGAAAGTTGCCGATCGTCCCGCCCAGGAAGGCGACGAGCCGCGGCGCCTCGGGCGGTGGGACGTGCTCGAGGTGGCGCTCGAGGTCGCCGATCACGCCGTGGACGAGGAGTCCCTCATATTCATCGGTCAGGACCTCGGCCGCGTGCTCGACGACGCTGGCCGACACGTCGAGCGGAACGTAGCGGCGCAGGGTCTGGGCATCGCGCATGGCGTCGAGCAGGACCCGGGCCTTGTCTGACGCGCCCGACCCGAGTTCGACGAGCTCGCCGGCGGCCGTGCCCGCCACGATCTCGTCCGCGCGGCTGCGCAGGATCGCCAGCTCGGTCCGCGTCGGGTAGTACTCGGGCAGCTCGCAGATCTGTTCAAACAGCTCTGAGCCACGGGTGTCGTAGAAGTGCTTGGGAGGCAGTTCCTTGAATGGCTTGGTGAGGCCGTCCAGGACATCGTTGGCGAGCGATCGCTCGTCGTCCTCCGTGAGCCACGAGTCGATCTGGACGGTGTCGGTGCTGTACGTCGATCTCATCTGACGTCCTTGGCTACGCGCAGCCCGGAGAAGATCTGGCGGCGCTGGGGATAGTCCCAGTTGCGGAAGGTCGCGGCGGCGACGCGCGCACGCGTCGCCCACGATCCACCACGCAGGGCTCGGTACCCCTTGGCGAAGAACACCTCGGAGTATTCGGGGTAGGGAAAGGCGGAAAAGTCCTCGTAGCCGGCGAACTCCGTGCTGGTCCACTCCCAGACGTCGCCGATCATCGCCAGGCAGCCGTAGGGCGAGGCCCCGGCCGCCGATGCCGCAGACGGTTCGGTGCCGCGGGTGAGCTGATCGAGGTTGGCGTGCACGCCCGGGACCGGTGGCGCGTCTCCCCAGGGGTGCACGCGGGCGACCTGCTGCTCCTGGTCCCAGGTCGCCGCCTTCTCCCACTCGATCTCGGTCGGAAGACGGAGTCCGTGGGCGCGGGCGAAGGCGTCGGCCTCGAACCAGGACAGGTGGACGACCGGACGATCGGGGTGCAGCGGCTCGAGCCGGTTCAGGCGCCACTCGCCCCGGAGGTCGGGTGTCCAGCTGCCTGGTCGTGTGATGTCGTAGTCCTCCTTCCAGGCAAAGCCCTCCTTGGACCACCACTCACGTCGCTCATATCCACCCCCTTCCACAAAGGTCAGATAGGTCGCGTTGGTGATCGGTGTGCGGCCGATCAGATAGCCGCGCACGTCGGTGCGGTGGCGGGGGCGCTCGTTGTCGTAGGCAAAGCCCTCGGCGGAGGCGCCGATCGTGCAGGGTCCGGCCGGGATCTCGATCAGCTCCAGCCCGCCGGCGCCCGCCGGCGTCGAGCCGGTGGTGCCCGGAGCCGGGCCCGGCAGGCGGTAGCCGTCAAGGCGAGCCAGTTGGAGGGTCTGGAGCATCGTCTCGTTGTGCTGCTGCTCATGGCGCAGCACGAGCTCGCAGATGACGCCGTCCTCGATCCCGCGTTGCCCGATCACCTCCAGCGTGCGCGCACGGACCTCGCTGAGGTATTCGCGCGCCTCGGAGGGGCGCAGGAACGGGAGATCGCCGCGCTCGGCGCGTGGTGTCTCGAAGGCGTCATAGATGTCGGCCAGGCCCTCCCGCAGCAGCGGCCGGCCGCCGTAGCGGTGGACGATCCACAGGTCCTCGAACGCGGCGATGTGACCGAGATCCCAGACGAGCGGGCTCATCAGCTCGGAGTGGACCCGCTCCAGGTCCTCGTCGGAGACGGCGGCGACCAGACCGAGGGTTCGCTCGCGGGCCTCAGCCAGCGCGGTGACGGTCCGCGCCTCGGCGGGCGTCTGCGCCTGCGCGATCCCTGCTGCGTGCCAGACGTCCACTACCACCCATTGTGGCACCAGCGCGCCCTGCGCAAACCATCAATTTCGTAACCGGTAGCGCAGGAACAGTGTCCCGTTGCGCTCCAGGGCCTCCTCGAGCTCGGCATCCGCGGGCTCGGGCAGCTCCGGACCGCTGGTGATCGCCGGGGCATTCCCGCCGCCGGCCAGCTTGGTGGCCAGGCTCAGGCACAGCTGGTCGAGCACCGTCTCGCGCAGCAGCGCGGCGAGCACCCCAGGCCCGCCTTCGCACAGGACCAGCCGGACTCCGTGCTCGCGGCGGAGGTGGGCCAGTGCGGCGGCAAAACCCAGCGCTTCCTGGTCCATGCGCACCACCTCGACCCGGGCCTGGGCATCGCCGAGGTCGACCTCGGCGCCGCTGAACACGATCACGCGGGCCTCGGGCTCGGCGAACAGCGGGATCTGGACGGGAAGCCGTCCGCTCCGGGTCAGGGTCACGGCCAGCGGCTCGGCGGCCACACCCCGCGCCTCGCGGGCGCGCCGCGCGTCGGGGTCGGCGACGATGCGGCCGTATTCCTCGGCGGCCAGAGTGCCGGTGCCGACCAGCACCGCGTCGCTGGCGCGGCGCAGGGCCCGGAACACCGCCTTGTCGCCGTCATCGCCGAGGCCGCCGGAGCGGCCCTGCACGCTCGCGCGTCCATCGAGGCTGGAGACGAAGTTGGCCACCGTCAGGGCACGGCCCGCGGGCGCACGCTCGCCGAGACGCAATCCGAGGATGTGCTCCTCGATCATCACTCTTCCGGTTTCGGGGTACAGCCGTCTGAGCTCCACGGCGGGAAGTGTGGCGAAAACGGTTAGGCTCCGGCGCGGTGCGCTTCCGAGACCTCACCCGCGGCGAACTGCTGGCGATCGTCGGTGGCATCCTGCTCGGTGTCTCGCTGTTCCTCACCTGGTATTCGCTGGGTAACCGCCACGCGACCCTGGGGACCTGTCGCGGGCCCCACACGACCTGCACCGGCTGGGCCTCCGTGGGGCCGGTTCGGTACGTGTTGCTGCTCGCCGCCGTCGCCCCCGCGATCCTCGCCTACATCATCATCCGCGGGCACGCGCTGTCCTGGCCGCGAGGCGAGCTGACGGCCGTGGTCGCGCTGGTCGCGCTGGTGGCCACCGTGTACCTCGGCGTGATCGGCAAGCCCGGTAGCCCGTCCGGCGAGATCAGCGTCAACGGTGGCTGGTGGCTGGGTCTGGGGGCCGACTTCCTGATCCTCTTCGGCGCCGTCTGGCGCGCCCAGATGAGCGGCGCGCGTCGCAAGCCCCCGGGGGTTCTGTGAGCACCGCCGGCAAGCCGGATCGCAACCTCGCGCTGGAGCTCGTCCGGGTCACCGAAGCGGCCGCGCTGGCCGCCGCCCGCCAGATCGGGCGTGGGGACAAGGAGGGCGCCGACCAGGCGGCCGTGGACGCGATGCGGACCGTCCTGGACTCCGTCGCGATGGATGGCGTGGTCGTGATCGGCGAGGGCGAGAAGGACGAGGCCCCAATGCTGTTCAACGGTGAGCAGATCGGCGACGGCACCCCGCCGCAGGTCGATATCGCCGTCGACCCGCTGGAGGGGACCCGCCTGACCGCGCTCGGCATGCCCAACGCGCTGGCCGTGATCGCACTGTCGGAGCGCGGGTCGATGTTCGACCCCGGGCCGTGCGTGTACATGGAGAAGATCGCCGGTGGCCGCGACGTCGCTGACCTGCTCGATCTCGACCGGCCACTCCCCGAAACGCTGAAGCTCGTCGCCGAGCGCAAGAACCGTGACATCCGCGACGTGATGGTCGTGATGCTCGACCGTGAGCGTCATCTCGCCGCGATGCAGGAGGTGCGAGACGCCGGCGCGCGGGTGCGCCTGATCACTGACGGCGACGTGGCCGCGTCACTGCTCGCGGTCAGCGAGAACTCGCCCGTTGACCTGCTGTGGGGGATCGGCGGCACGCCGGAGGGCGTCATCTCGGCCGCGGCGATCAAATGCATCGGTGGCCGCCTGCTCGGCCGGCTGTGGCCGCGCAACGACGAGGAGAGCACCGCAGCCAGGGACGCCGGCTACGACCTGGCCAAGATCCTCACCCAGGACGACCTCGTGGCCGGCGACGACGCCTTCTTCTCGGCCACCGGGGTCACCGACGGCGACGTGCTCCAGGGTGTCCGCTACCAGGGCGACCGGGGGGCCAGCACCGAATCGCTGGTCATGCGCTCCCGATCGGGCACGGTGCGGCGGATCCACGCCCGCCACGACCGCACCAAGATGCGGGCGCTCGGCATCAGCTACGGCTAGCGGACCCGGCGGGGGCCTCAGTTGCCCGGCAGGCGGTCGCTGATCTGCTGGGCGAGGGCTCCGATCCGGGACTGAGCGAGATCGAGCCGCCCGAGCGAGCGCAGGAAGGCGTGCGTGACCAGGCCGTGGAGGAAGGACTGGGTCATCCGGTAGACGGGAACGCCGAAGCCGACCGCGATCGAGGGGTAGAAGGCCGAGACCTCGACCTCGATGTGCAGCAGCGTACGTCCGCTGTCGTCCGGCGGCCGGCGGCGGACGTCGAGGGCGAGAAAGCCCGAGCCGCGCCCGGACCGGGCGACGAGCAGCCCGTCGCGGATCCGCCAGCAGACAAGCCCGTGATCGTCCTCAATCGTGTACTGGGGCGTGTCAAAGCGCAGCAGCGTGATCCGGGGCGAGAGCAGGCACACCGAGCGGCTGTCGGGCCCGTAGTAGACGCGGACCAGGCCGAGGGTGACCCGGGAGAGAAAGCGCCAGTAGGTGCGAGCGAGGTTCTCGAGGTTGGCCGTGCCCCAGATCCGGTCCAGGTCCGACGGCAGGACGGTGATGTCCGCGGACTGGACCGAGCGGACCTGGCCGTCACCGGACACGACCGTCGAACGGCGGGGGGAGACGATCGCGGTCTGCGCGGGATAGTGCGCCCGCCGGCGACGCAGGTAGGCGGCGAGCAGCGAGACCGCGACCGCGATCGCGGTGAACGGGGCCAGCATCTGCGCCGATTGTGCCGACCGCGCGGCGCGGGCGCGGTCTGACCTGAACGCGTTCGGGTCGCCTCAGGCCGCGAGCGGCTCGAGCCCGACGACGGTCCCCGCCGCCAGCATTCCCTCACCGGCGGGGATCATGGCCAGCGCGTCGGCACCGATCAGGGAACTGAGCACATGCGAGCCCTGGGCGCCGTTGGGGGTGGCCACCGGGGGGCCGTCACCGCGCGCCAGTCGCACGCGCATCGCCTGCTCGCGACGGGGGTTGCGGCGCACCTCGGTTCCCAGCACCGCGCTGGTCTCCAGGCGCCGGCGGGTGCGCCACCCTGCAGCGCGGCCAGCGCGGGGGCGACGAACAGCGAGAAGGTGACCACGGCCGAGACCGGGTTGCCCGGCAGGCCGAAGACGAGCGCGCCCCCCGGGGCGACCCCGAACCAGGTCGGCTTGCCGGGCTGCAGCGCCACGCTCCAGAACACCTCCTCGACGCCGAGCTCGGCCAGCACCGGCTTGACGTGGTCATGGGGCCCGACCGACACCCCGCCGGAGATGAGCACCACCCCGGCCCGTTCGAGGGCTCGGCCGATGCCGTCGCGCGTGGCCGTGCGGTCATCGGGCAGCCGCTCGGCGGCGTCCGTGAGCGCCCCGGCGCCCGCGGCCAGGCCGTTCAGCATCGGAGCGTTGGAATTGTGGATCTCGCCCGGGCCCAGCGGCTCACCCGGGGCGCGCAGCTCATCGCCGGTGCAGAGCACCGCCACGTGCGGGCGGCGGCGCCACGCTGACCGTCACCGAGTCCGGCGGTCACGGCCGCACCGAGCTCGATCGCCCCCAGACGGGTGCCGGCCTCCAGGATCCGCGCCCCGGCGCGCATGTCCTCGCCCGGCGCGCGGACGTGTTCACCGGCTCGCACCTCGGCGGCGGTCTCGATCGAGCCCTCGTGCGCGATCACGTTCTCCTGGGGGATGACCGCATCGGCACCGTCGGGCACCGCCGCCCGGTCGAGATGCGGATCGTCTCCGCCGGTCCCGGTTCCGCGGTCACTCGGGGTGCCGGCGCGGGATTCCCCGATGATCGTCAGCCGGCGTCCCGCCGGGCCCGACTGGATCGCGTAGCCATCCATCGCCGAGGAGCGGAACGGCGGCGTGTTGGCGTGGGCGAGGACATCGGCCGCCAGCACACGGCCCAGCGCGAAGAGAACCGGGGCCGGCTCAGCCCCGGGCACCGGGACCCGCTCGAGAATCTGCAGGCGGGCCTGCTCGATCGTGATCAGCGGGGCGGCCATTGCGAACGTCGGAATTTCTGCATTTTTCGTGACCGAGTCGACTGGGGCTCGTGATACAAGACGGCGATGCTGACAGGTCCACCCCGCCGTCGCCGGGCGCGACCAGTCGCTGACGCCCCGATCGAGGCATTGCTCGAGCAGACCGAGGATCTGACCAAGGGATGGCTGCTGGCGCTGCTGGAGCGGGCGCCGCTCGATGACGCCCCGCGGATTCTCGCCGCTGACCTGACGCGGGAGGGGCCGCGCGTGTGCGCGGCGATGCTGCGGGCGATCGCCGACGAGACCGACCACCGCCGTTTGGAGCCAGGAGGGGCGCTGCAGCCGCTCGTGGCGCGGGTCGGCGAGCTGGCCGGGGCGGCGGGAGCCGCAGCGACCTCGGTGGCCGTGGACGCGCTCCAGAGCGTGATGTGGTCGGCTCTGCGCTCCGAGCTGCGCGACCCTGATCCGGACCTGATCACCGAGCTGGCCGAGCGCCTCTCCCAGGTCACCGGCCTGATGCGCGCGGCGGCGCTCGAGTACGGCTCCGGCGGCGGGACGCTCCGGCCGCCGATCTCGGCCGTGCCGGCGCTCCGGCCGCGTGGCCGCCGCCGCGCACCGATCGCTCCGGCCGCGCGCCCCCCGCGGCCGACCCGCCGGTGGCCCGTGCCGGAGCCGTCCCGCGCTCGATCGGGCGCACGCGGCCGGCAGCTCCGGCTGCGCCGCCGTCGAGTGCGGCCTGCGGCGTCGGCCGAGGACCCGGTCGGGCCACGGCTGAGGATGGGATCGCCGACCGCTGGACGGCGCCCGCGCCCGAGCCCGCTCCGGGCCGCGAGCTGTGGGTGGACGCCCTCGAGGACGAGATCCGTGCCGCCGCGGACGCGCCGCTGTCGCTGCTGCTGGCCGAGCTCGAGGACGCCGACCGCGTCCTCGCGGTCGAGACCGATCGCGCCGGTGCGGTGACGCGCGGGGCGCTTCGGCGAGTTCGCGCGCGCCGTGCGCGAGGTCGCGCGCCACCAGGACATCCTCGTCTGCGAGTCCGATGCTCGGGCGTGGATCATCGCCCGGGACACCGGGCGGACCGGCGCCCAGGCGCTCGGCACCAGGATCGCCGCCGCGGTGCGCGCCCGGGAGCCCTGGCGCGGCGCGCCGCTTGAGCGCCAGCGTCGGGGTCGCCGTCCTGGGCGAGGACGGCCGCAGCGCCGCCGAGCTGATCGAGGCGGCCGAGGAGGCGCGGTTCGCCGCCGCCGCCGAGGGCGTCGACGTCCTCCGGGTCGCGCCCGAGGCGTGACGGGCCCGACCGCGACTGACCGCGGTTGGAGCGTGCGCCGGCTACTGTGCCGGCGCCGCGGGCGCCGAGGCGGGCGCCTGGGCAGCGACACGGCGCCGATGTGTGCGGTGCCGGTCATCCCGAGCGCCTTGCCGGTGGCCATCGTCAGGTCCCAGTCGGCGCCGTTGGCGTACGGGCCGCGGTCGATCACCGGGACGATAAGCGTCCGGCCGCGGTAGTAGACGGCGACCTTGGTGCCGCACCGCAGCGTCCGGTTGGCCACGCCGATCGTCGCCCGGGTCAGCCGGTGGCCGCAGGCGGTCTTGCTGCCCGAAGAAGCCCGGGCCGTAGAGGGTGGCGATCGACGGGCGGTAGACGGTCGTCGCGACGGTCGGAGCGCTCGGGCGCTGGCCGCGCTGGCCGCGGTCCCGCCGACGATCGCGCGGATCAGAGAAGCGGCCGATGTGGTTGGTCGCCCAGGTGACGCTGAACGTCCCGTCGGAGCGATCGTCGCCTGGGCCGTGGGCGTCCACTGCCAGTGGTCTCGTGGCCGAGGCGCTCGATCTCGATCGTCTGGCCGGCGGCGCTGGCGGGGCGTGCCGGTGAAGCCGAGGGTGTTGCGCAGCAGCGCCGACGCGCTGGTGGTGAGCGTGATCCCGTTGCCGCTCGCCGTCACCGGGGTGTTGCCGGACTGGACCCGCCGGGGAGCGCCGGGCCGCTGGGTGCGCCGATCCCGCCGGAGGGGCCCAGGCCCGATCCGCCGCTGGCCGACAGCGCGGCCGCGGGCAGGGCGAGCAGGCCCACGAGGGCGAGCACGACATACGTCATCACACGGCGAGGCATCAATTGACATTCCGTCCTGTGTCTGGGTGCCTACGGGGTGAGCTGACGGGCTCGCGCTGTGATCGCGCTACAGACCTAAGCGGGTCCGATTCGCCCCGCGGGCCGATGTGGCCCGCAAGTGGTTCCCCCGTCGACCATCCGCGGACGGACGGTCGCTCGGCTGGTGGCGCGGCAGTATACGAAACTCCGCGAGACGATTATCTGCGGGCCGCGGCCTGCGGGCTGCGGCCCGCGGGCGGCACGGGTCTGACGGCGGTCAGGGGCGGGGCAGGCGCGACAGCGCGCCGCGCAGGGCACGCGCGCTTGCCTTGAGCCCGATCTCGGTCAGCTCGGCCGCGGCCTGGACCGCGGTTCCAACGGCGCCTGCCGGCTCGGCCGCGGGTGGCGCCGAACGCCTGGGGACCGCGGGCCGGCTCGTGCGCGAAGTGCCCTCATGATGCGCTTGCGATGTGGCGCCGGGCTTGCGCGAGCGGTCACCGGCGGCGCGCGGCGCCGTGGCGGACTGCAGCGAGCGCACCGGCGCGCCCGCGGCTTCCGCGAGGTCGCGGCCACCGGTGCGCTTTGGCCTGGCCTTGGCCGCCGGGGTGCCCTTGGCGCCAGCGGTGCCCCTTGGCGGGCGGAGTGGCAGTGGCCCGAGCCGCGCTCGCGGCGGTGGGCCGAGCCTCGGCCTTGGCCTTCGACGGGCTGGGCGTGGCCTTTGCCTTGACCCGGGTGGGGGGCGTCGCCGGAGCCTCACTTGCGGCGGTGGTCACCGGGGTCGCCGGCGTTGCGGTCGGCTCGGCCGCGGGGCCTCGCTTGGCGCTGCGGCGGTGCGGCCGGGTACGCGGGAGGGACCCCAGGACGCCTTCGCTCGGTTCGTCGCTCATTCGACCATGATCGCGCACCCGGCTCAAGGCCGCACTCCGGAGGGCCGATCATGCCGGCAGGACGCCCGAAGAAGGGCCCCCTGGCCGGCGTCTCGGTCTTTAATCGCCCGGAACTTTGAAACGGCCAGGGATGTTCTACGTATAAGGGAAGTA
>CAVXPV010000024.1:0-27186 GCA_963763715.1 uncultured Solirubrobacterales bacterium | reverse complement strand
AGGGCGAGGATCAGGCCCCAGCGACCCGCGACCCGTCGCACGGCGGCCAGCGGCCGCATCGCGGGAGCGGGAAGGCTGGGGAGAGATTGTGCTTCCACGGTGGAGGATCATGGGGAGGGCGTCGGACGCGACGCCCTCCCCACATCTCCGTCACCGGACGGGCATCCGTTTGAGCCCTACTTGACCGTCTTGGTCGGCGTGATGGTCTTGTAGAACACCGGGTTGCCGGTGGAATCGACCTTATAGAGGCCGTAGGACTTCGGCGTCGTGTCGCCGTTGGCGTCGAACCCGTAGTTGCCGAGCACCGAGCTGCGGCTCTTGGTCGCGAACAGGGCCTTGAGGACGGCGGCCTTGTCCGTGCCCTGGGCCCCGAGCTTGCTGATCGTGTCCAGACCGAGCTTCATCGCCTCATAGCCGTAGATCGCGTACGGGTCCGGTACGGCGTGCCGTACTTGGCCTTGTACTTGGCGAGGAAGTCCTTGCCGCCGGGATAGGCGGCAAGGTCCAGGGTGGCGACCGTGCACTGGATCAGCGGATCGATCGCGGCCGGGACGCCGCCCATCTTCGGGTTGGTGTAGGAGCCCGTGCAGGCGCCGTCCGGGACGAAGATCTTCGCCTTGGGCAGTGCTGCGTGGACATCCTTGGTCAGCTGCACCGCACCGTTGGAGACGATTCCGGAGAAGAAGAAGCAGTCCGCTCCCTGTCCCTGGATCGTGCTCGCGTAGCTGCGGAAGTTCGGCGCCGTCGGGTCGATGCCGGTGTTGCTGGTGATCGTGTGCGCCGTAGAAGCCCTTCTCCAGACCGAGCAGCGTCCCCAGCCCGGCCCCGTAGGCCTCCTTGTCGTTGGCGACCGCGATCTTGGTGCAACCCGCGTTCTTCATCGCGATCAGGTCAGCGGCGGCCTGAATCGAGTCGATCGGCACGATCCGCAGGTAGTTGCGCTTGCCGCTCGGGTAGTACTTGTTGGGCTCGCCGGCGGCGCTGCCCGGGAGCTTGGTGGTCAGGCCGACGTACGTGTTGGCCGGGCTGACCATCGGGATCCCGGCCTGGTTGAGGATCGGGATCGAGACCTCCGACGCACCGGAGTTGAACTCGCCGATGTAGTAGACGGCCTTGGGATCGGACGCCACCTTGCGGGCGTCGGCCGCGGTCTGGCCCGGGTCCCACTTGCCGGCGGCGGCGGTCGAGTCGTCCAGCGACTGGTAGTTGACGGTGAACTTGCCCGCCTTGCCGCCCGCCTCGGCGAGCGCGAGCTTGATCCCGTTGACCAGCGGACCGGTCTGCGCCGTGGAGGCGCCCTGCAGCGGAAGACTCGAGTAGATGTCGATCGCCGAACCGCTCGACGACCCCCCGCTCGAACCACCGGAACCTCCGGAACTGCTGCTGCTACTGCTGCTGCTCTTCCGCAAGCGCTCAGCGCGAGGATCGAGCCGATGATCAGCCCGCCTCGCCATGCCTTGCCGAGATGTCTCATAGACGTCCTCCTCATAAGGTGTCGGGCCGGGCTCTCGACTGCCCGGTGCGGGCACACTAATGACGCGCTCGGACTGCAGCAAGCGCAAAGCGCGCAAATCGCCGCCGCACGCGGCATTCGCGTAACAGAAACGCAATACCGGCGGCCGCAGACGACCCCGCCGGCGACGGCGCGCCGGCGCTAACCGGCCAGCGAGGCGAACCGGAACGGGACGAGCGCTCCGGAGCGCACGTGCGCGAACACGAACGGGGCCAGGCTGGAATCGCCGCCCTTGATCGTGTAGTCACCGATCGCGGTGCCCGTCCGCTTGAGCGAGCGGAAGCTGTTGACGACGACGGCGCGGCTGGCGGCGTTGCGGCCCGCCGACTGCAGGACGGCGATCACGGCCTTCATCGCCTCGTAGCCGAACACGGCCTGGGGAGCCGGCGCATGGTGATAGGCGGCGGTGAACGCCGACATGAATGCGGATCCCGCCGGCGGCAGCTTGCCCGGCGTGAAGCCCGGCGAGGAGACGACCAGGCGCTGCTGGGCGGCGGGGCTGAGCGCGGCCGCGAACGCCGAGTCGTACAGGCCCGACGGCGCGAACAGCTTGGTGCTCGCGCCCGACGCGGCGGCCTGATCGAAGAAGTGCGTGGCCGCCGCGCGGCTCGCGGCGCTGGCCAGGCTGCCCCCGAAGAAGGCCGCCCTGAGCCGAGCCGAGGCCGCCGGACACGGTCAGTCCGGCCGTTTTGGCCGCCGATCTGACCTCGAGCGCGAGCGCCGGCCCCGTAGCGCTGGCCATCATCGGCGACGTACAGGCTCGAGACGTGCTCGGACTGCATCTCGGCGACGAGTGCCTTGGCCTCCAGAGCCGAGCTCGGGACCACGCGGGCAAACGTCTCGTGGTAGGTGGCGTGCCCCGGGTAGAAGGTCTGGACCGAGTTGGAGACGGGTGGCACCGGCTGCGTCAGGTAGGCGGCGGTGTCCAGCGGGCTGACCTCGAGCAGGCCCTGCTGGTTGACGATCTCGACCGACACCTCGGAGGTCCCGGGGACGAGCTCGCCGAGATAGGCGATCGTGCTCTGGTCGGCGATCGCCGCCCGCGCGTTGTCAGACAGCGTCCGGCCGCCGAGCGTGCGCAGGTGCAGCGTGTACGGGCCGGCCTTGCCGCCGCTCTCACGAAAGGCGAGCTGCTCGGCGGCGAGCACGTCGCGCGCGGGCTCGCTGCGCGCGCCGCCGACCGGGCTGGCCGAGATCGATCGTCAGGGTGCTGCCCGTGACGATGACCGAGCTGTTGCCGCCGGTGGTCGTCGTGCCGCAGCCGCTGAGCGCGAGCGCGAGGGGCACGGCACACGCCGCTGCACGGCGCAGCAGCCGCTGCGACCGAGACGCATCACGAGCGAGCCCGCGGGCGGGAGCTCAGTCCCGCCGGCCGGGCAGGAAGGGCAGCAGGTTGCGCACGCCGATCGCCACCAGAACCATCACGATGGCGAGCATGATCGCGTCGAGCCCGCTCACGTTGAGCGACCAGATGATGATCCACAGGCAGAGGCCGATGGTGGCGGTGATGATCAGACCCATCGCCCGGGCATCTTACCGGCGCGGCGGGCGCCGACCGCGGCTCAGGCCCCTACGACAGCGCGGCCGCGAAGCCGCGGACGAGCGCCTCGACCGCCGCCGGCGGATCGGCGGCCTCGGCGGCCTCGCGCACCAGCCGGGTGCCGATGATGACGCCGTCGGCCCCCGCGGCCGCCGCCCCGGCCGCCTGCTCGGGGGTGCCGATCCCGAATCCGACGGCAACCGGGACCTCGGTCCGCTCCGCGGCGCGGCGCACGAACCGGCCGATGGCATCGGTCCCCTCCGCCGACGCGGCCCGCTCGCCGGTGGTGCCGGTGAACGCCACCGTGTAGAGAAAACCCCGGGCGTCGGCCCCGATCTCGGCCAGCCGGGCGTCGGGGGTGGTCGGCGCGACCAGCGGCACCAGCGCCAGCCCGCGCTGGGCGCAGGCGGCGGCGCAGTCATGCGATTCCTCGCGCGGGAGGTCGGGCACGATCAGGCCGCTCGCCCCGATCGCGACCAGCGAGTCCAGGAAGCGCTCGAGCCCACGGGCGAAGATCGGGTTGGCGTAACACATGACGACGACCGGAACGTGCCGGGCGATCTCCTCACCGATCGCCAGCACCTTGGGCAGCGTGCTGCCCGCGGTCAGCGCAGCGGTGGCGGCAGCATGGATGACCGGGCCGTCGGCGAGCGGATCGGAGAATGGCACCCCGAGCTCGACGAGGTCGGCGCCGCCACGGGCGTAGGCCAGGCCGATCTCCCGTGATGTCTCCAGATCCGGGAAGCCGCCCATCAGGTAGGGCATCAGCGCCGCGCTGCGGCCGTTGGCGCGGGCGCGCGCGAACGCCTCGGCGATCCGCTCGAGGCCGGTCGGGGCCGTTGCCACCCCGCTGGTCATGCCGCGTCGGCGCCGAGCGCGGCCAGCGCCTCGGCGAGATCCTTATCGCCGCGGCCCGACAGGCAGACGAGGTCCAGTTCGCCGGCCGGGTTGGCGAGCGTCCAGGCGATCGCGTGGGCGCTCTCGAGCGCTGGAATGATCCCCTCCAGACGGGCCAGAGTGGCGAACGCCTCCGAGCGCGGCATGATCGTCGACGGCGAGGTACCGAGCGCGTCCCTGGTCACGCAGCCAGGCGTGCTCGGGCCCGCTGCCCGGATAATCCAGGCCCGCGGAGATCGAATGCGCCTCGAGGATCTGGCCGTCCTCATCCTGCATCAGCGCCGAGTAGGCGCCGTGCAGGACGCCGGGAATCCCGGCCACGGTCAAAGGCGCGCCGTGGCGGCCGGTGTCGATCCCCTCGCCGGCGGCCTCGACGCCGATCAAGGCCACCTCGGCATCATCGACGAACGGGACGAACGCGCCGATCGCGTTGGAGCCGCCGCCGACGCACGCGATCACCCGATCCGGGAGGCGGCCCTCGGCCTCGAGGATCTGCGCGCGGGCCTCGTCGCCGATCACCCGCTGCAGGTCGCGAACGAGCGCCGGGTACGGCGCCGGGCCGACGCAGGACCCGATGATGTAGTGGGTGTCCGAGACGTTGGTGACCCAGTCGCGGATCGCCGCCGAGACCGCCTCCTTGAGCGTGCGGGCGCCCGCCTGCACCGGCTCGACGCGGGCCCCGAGCAGACCCATCCGCTCGACGTTGGGCTTCTGGCGGCGCATGTCCTCGGTGCCCATGTAGACGACGCACTCGAGGTCGAGCAGGGCGCACGCGGTGGCCGTGGCGACACCATGCTGACCCGCGCCGGTCTCGGCGATGATCCGGGCCTTGCCCATCCGCCGGGCGAGCAGCGCCTGGCCGAGCGCGTTGTTGATCTTGTGGGCGCCGGTGTGGTTGAGGTCCTCGCGCTTGAGGTAGACCGAGCGGCCGGCCACCTCGCTGAGCCGCCGCGCCCGGTACAACGGCGACGGGCGTCCGACGTAATCGTGCAGCAGTGTGGCGAGCTCGCGCTGATACTCCGGGTCGGCGCGGGCGGCCAGCCACGCCGTCTCGAGCTCGCCCAGCGCCGGCATCAGCGTCTCGGGAACGTACTGGCCCCCGTAGGGGCCGAAGCGGTGCTCGATGGTGCTCAACTGACCAGGGCCGTGTCGGCGACCGCGGCGGCGAAGGCATCGATCAGTGCCGGATCCTTGACTCCGGGACTGACCTCGACGCCGCTGGAGACGTCGACGGCATAGGGTCCCACGGCGGCGATCGCATCGGCGACGTTGGCCGGGGTCAGCCCGCCGGAGAGGATTCGGGGGACACGAGGCCGGCGCTGGCCGCGGGCCAGCTCCCAGGCGAAGGTCTCACCGGTGCCACCGGGGATGCCGGGGACGTAGCTGTCCAGCAGATGGAAGTCGGTATGGAAGACGGCCAGCGCCTGGATGTCGGCGCCGCTGTGCACGCGCGCGGCCTTGATCACCTTGGCTCCGGTCCGCCGGGCGGCCTCGGCGCAGAACACGGGACCCTCGTCACCGTGGAACTGCAGCAGGCTGAGATGGGCCTCGTCCGCGGCACGAACCACCTCGTCCAGGGTCGGGTTGACGAACACGCCGGCCAGCTGCGCCTGGCGGCGGAAGCGGGCGCCGATCTCCGCCGCCTGATCGAGCGTGCAGTAGCGCGGGGACCCTGGCCACAGGATCATGCCCAGCGCCCAAGCGCCGGCCTGCACGGCGTGCTCGGCGTCCTGCACGCGGGTCAGGCCGCAGAACTTGATCTTGGGGGCCGGATGATGCACGGTCATCATCCTAGTCCCGCGAGGGCACGCCCCCGGGCCGGTCAGCGCCGAGTCGCGGCCTCGACCCCGATCAGCTCGCGACAGGCCGCCTCGATGTCGGCCGAGCGCATCAGGGCCTCACCGATGAGCACCGCGTCGACCCCGGCGCCCGCCAGCGCCTGCAGCTCGTCCCGGGTGCGAAAACCCGACTCGGCGACCACCCGCACACCGGGGGAACTTCGGCCCGCAGCGTCAGCGTGCGGCCGATCTCGACCTGCAGGGTGGTCAGGTCACGATTGTTGATCCCGATGATCGCCGCTCCAAGCTCGCCGGCCACGGTGAGCTCGGCGCCGTCATGGACCTCGACGAGCACGTCGAGCCCGAGCTCCGTGGCCTGCGCATACAGGTCGGCCAACTCGCCGGGCGACATCGCGGCGACGATCAGCAGGATCGCGTCGGCTCCGGCGGCAACCGCCTCGCCGACCTGATAGGGGTCAACGATGAAGTCCTTGCGCAGGATCGGCAGCGTGCTCGCGGAGCGGGCCCGGCCCAGGTCGTCGAGCGAGCCGCCGAAGCTCTCAGACTCGGTGAGTACCGACAGTGCGGCCGCCCCGGCCCGCTCGTAGGCGCCGACCACATCCTCGAGGGTGACGTCATCGCGAATCGTCCCCGCCGACGGGGAGCGCCGCTTGTGCTCGGCGACGACGGACAGGCCCGGGCCGGCCAGGGCATCGGCAAAGGAACGCACCGGCGTGGCGCCGGCCGCCTCGGAGATCCGTCGTTCCTGGCCCGCGGCCCGCACCTCCGGCAGCGGGCGCACGGCGCGGCGACGGGCCACCTCGGCGCGGGCGCGCTCGAGGATCGGCGTCAACGCGTTCACCGCGTCACCTGAGGCGCCAGCTCGCGGGTGAGGGCCACGAAGCGCGCCAGCGTGTCGGCGGCGGCGCCCGAGTCGATCGCCGCCTCAGCCGCCCGGACCCCGGACGCGAGATCATCGCTGCCGCCCCCGGCGTAGATCGCCGCCCCGGCGTTGAGTACGGCGAGTCCGTGGGCGGCGTGCCGGGCGTCGAGCTCGCCGTCGAGGATCCGGCGGGTGATGGCGGCGTTTTCGGTCGGGTCACCGCCGGGGACCGCATCGGCGGGTGCGCGGGCCAGTCCGAGCTCCTCGGGGACGACGATTGAGCGGGTGATCGTGTCGCCCGTCACCTCAACGACGTCGGTCGGCGCCGAGATGCTCAGTTCATCGAGCCCGTCCTGACTGGAGACGAGCAGCGCGTGATCGGTGCCGAGCAGGGCCAGCGCGCCGGCCATCGTCTCCAGGTAGGTGGGATCCGAGACGCCGATCAGCTGCCGGCGAGCGCCGGCCGGGTTGGTCAGGGGACCGAGGAAGTTGAAGATCGTCCGCACCGCGAGCTCGCGGCGGACCGGGATCACATAGCGCGTGGCCTGATGGTGGGCAGGCGCGAACATGAAACCGAAGCCGACCGCCTCGATGCAGTGCGCCACATCCTCCGGGCGCAGATCGATCCGTGCCCCGAGCGCCTCGAGCACGTCCGCGGAGCCAGACAGGCCGGTCGCCGAGCGGTTGCCGTGCTTGGCCACCGTGCAGCCCGCCCCGGCCGCGATCAGGGCCGCGGTGGTCGAGACGTTGAACGTGCGGCGCCCCCCGCCGGTCCCGGCGGTGTCGAGCAGATTGCCGCGCGCGGTCGAGACCGGCGTCGCCAGCTCGCGCATCGCCTTGGCCAGGCCGGCCAGCTCGGCGGTCGTCTCCCCCTTGGTGCGCAGGGCGATCAGGAAGGCCGCGATCTGGATCTCGGAAGCCTCGCCGGCCATGATCTCGGCCAGCACCGCCGCGCTCTGCTCAAGGCTCAGATCCTCACGGTTGGCGAGAGTGTCAATCGCCCGCGTCAGCAGCTCGGGACCACTCATCGGGCCACACCCAGGAAGTTGGCCAGCAGCTCGCGGCCCTGCTCGGTGAGCACGGATTCGGGATGGAACTGGACGCCTTCGGCGGGGAGCGTGCGGTGTCGCACGGCCATCACCACTCCGTCGGCGCTCGCGCTGCGCTCGAGCACCGCGGGCAGCTCAGGGTCGGCGATCAGGGAGTGATAGCGGCCCACCTCGAGCGGGTCGCGCAGGCCGACGAAGATCGTCCTGCCGTCGTGCTCGATCCGGGTTGTCTTGCCATGCACGGGATGATGGGTGATGACCCGTCCCCCGTAGGCCTGCACGAGCGCCTGATGACCCAGGCACACCCCGAGCAGCGGGATGCCCGCCTCGGGAAAGCGCCGGACGGCCTGCAGCGAGATGCCGGCGTCATCGGGCGTGCATGGCCCCGGGGAGACGATCACCCGGTCATAGCCGCGGACCATCAGATCGTCCACGGTGGCGCGATCGTTGCGCACCACCTCGATCTCGGGGGGCGGATCGGTCAGCTCACCGACGTACTGGACGAGGTTGTAGGTGAAGCTGTCGTAGTTGTCGATCACGAGCAGGCGCACGGCAGCCTCCTCACGGCCATTCGGGCTGCGCGACCGCGAGCTCGATCGCCTGGCGCACGGCGCGGGCCTTGGCCTCGGACTCGCGGAACTCGGCGTCGGGCCGCGCGTCGGCAACGGTGCCGCCGCCGGCCTGGATGTGGGCCATGCCGTCCTTGACCACAACCGTGCGGATGTGGATGCAGGTATCGAGCTCCCCGGTGTAGCTGGCGTAGCCGATCGCCCCACCGTAGCCGCCGCGTTTGACCGGCTCGAGCTCATCGATGATCTGCATGGCGCGGACCTTCGGAGCCCCGGACAGGGTCCCGGCCGGGAGCACCGAGCGCAGCGCATCGAGTGCACCCACGCCTGGCCGCAGGCGCCCGGCGACGCTGGAGACGATATGCATCACGTGGCTGTAGTTCTCCACGGCCATGAAGCTCTCGACCTCGACCGAGCCGTACTCGCAGACCCGTCCGAGATCGTTGCGGCCCAGATCCACGAGCATCACGTGCTCGGCGCGCTCCTTCTCGTCGGCGAGCAGTTCCTGGGCCATGGCCAGGTCCTCGTCGGCATCAGCGCCGCGGGGCCGGGTTCCGGCGATCGGCCGGGTGGTCACCCGGCGTCCGGTGACCGTGATCAGAGGCTCGGGGCTGGCCCCTGCGATCTCGAAGTCCCCGAAATCGAGGAAGTACATGTACGGGCTGGGATTGACGGCGCGCAGACCGCGATAGATCGAGAACGCCTCCACCCCGATCGGCGCCGACCAGCGCTGGGATGGCACGACCTGGAACGCGTCCCCGGCGTAGATGTACTCGATGACCCGGCTGACCATGCCCTCGAAGTGCTCACGGCTCATGTTGGAGGCGAACTCCGGCGGGCGCCGATCCAGGACCGGGGGGCGGCTCGGCCGCGGCACCGGTCCACCCAGGCGCCAGCGCACCTCGGCGATCGTCTCGACCGCACGGCGGTAGGAGGCGTCGACGTCGTCCTCGGTGTAGACGTTGGCGATCACGGTGACCGTATGCATGAGGTGATCGAAGACGACGAGCACGTCCGTGAGCATCAGCGCGAGGTCGGGCACACCGACCGGGTCCGGATTGGGCGGCCCGAGCGGCTCGACGGTGCGGACGAGGTCGTAGGCGAACATCCCCACCGCCCCGCCCGCAAAGGGCGGCAGCCCGGGCAGCTCGGCGGCGTCAAAGCGCCCGAGCTCGGCGGCGGCCAGCGCGTACGGGTCGCCGGGATCGCCCAATGACCAGCGCAGCACCCGGCGTGGGCGGTAACCGATGAACGAGTAGCGCCCGACTCGGCCCTGCTCGGCGGACTCCAGCAGAAAGGCCGGGCCGTCCTCGCGCAGCTTGAGAAACGCCGACACAGGGGTCTGGCAGTCGTCGATGAAGGTCTCGGCGAGCGGGATCAGGTTGTGGCGCCTGGCCAGCGATCGGACCGCCGGGAGGGAGATCGGTCCCCGGCCGCCCCCGCCGCCCGGGGCGGCCGCGGGCTCAGCCCCGGCGACGGCCATCGAGCACCCGCTCGGGGTCGACGAGGCTCAGATCGCGTCCGCGCAGGAGCACCGCGAGGTGATACAGCAGGTCTGCGGCCTCTTCGGCGACACGCTCATCGGACTCCTCACGGGCCGCTCGGGCGACCTCCTCGGCCTCCTCCTGAACCTTCTCACCGGCGCTCCCGGGTTCCGCGAGCAGCGATGCCGTGTAGGACCCGTCAGGCCGCTGGTCGGCCCGCGCGGCGACCGTGCGCTCCAACGCGGGGAGGCTCTCGAACGGCGCGCCCGGCTCAAGCTCGCCCCGGTGAAAGCAACTGCGCTCCCCGGTGTGGCAGGCGGGACCGGCCGGCTCGACCAGGGCGAGGAGCGCGTCCCCGTCACAGTCGTAACGGATCGCCCGCACCGCCTGCGTGTTGCCGGAGGTGGCGCCCTTGTGCCATAGCTCCTGGCGCGAGCGGCTGAAGAAGTGGGTCTCCCCCGTCTCCCGGGTCAGGCGCAGCGACTCGGCGTTCATGTAGGCGACGGTGAGCACCTCGCCCGAGCGCCAGTCCTGAACGACGCAGGGCACCAGTCCGTGCTCGTCGAAAGCCACCTCGCCGTCATCCACCCGGCCGATTTTAGTCTCGGGCAGCGCAGGAGCCGCTGCCCGGTCAGGCGGCGGCGAGCTCGATGACCTCCGACGGCCGCCACTGCTCGAGCAGGGACTGCATCTCACGAGCCTCCAGAGCGGGTGAGAACAGGTAGCCCTGGCCGAACTCGCAACCGAGCGAGCGCAGACGGCGTAGCTGATCTCGGCACTCGATGCCCTCGGCGATGACCGGCAGCCCGAGGCTGTGGGCCAGAGCCACGGTCGAACGGACGATCACGTCGTTGCCCTCCTCGGGCTCGGTGATCGTGGCCACGAAGCTGCGGTCGATCTTCAGCGCATCGACCGGGAAGCGGTGCAACGCGGTGAGCGACGAGTACCCGGTCCCGAAGTCGTCAAGGTGCAGGCCCACGCCGCCACGGCAGACCTCTGAGAAGACGTGCTGGGTGCGCTCGACCTCCTGCATCAGCGTGCTTTCGGTGATCTCGAGCTTGAGCGAGCGCGCCGGCAGCGCAACCTCCTGGATCGCGGCCTGGACCTGCTCGGCCAGGGCCGGGTCGTCGAGCTGACGGCCCGACAGGTTCACGCTCATGCACACGTCGTCGGCGACCAACCCGTCGCGGCGCCACCCGGCCAGGGTGGCGAGCGCCGCCCGCAGGACCTGCTGGCCCAGCGCAGTGATGACGCCGGTCTCCTCGGCGACGTGGATGAACTCGGCCGGCGAGACGAATGGCCAGTCGCGCGGCCAGCGGGCCAACGCCTCCACGCCGGTGATGCGCCCACTGGCGAGATCGACGATCGGCTGATAGTGGATGTCCAGCAGCGAGCACTCGACGACCTGGCGCAGTTCGTTCTCGCGGGTCAGCCGGTCCACCACCTTGCGATGCATGCTCTCGTCGAACACCGCCGAGCGCGAGCGCCCGCGGCGCCTGGCGTTGTACATCGCGATACCGGCGTTGCGCATCAGGTCCGCCGGGCCGAAGCCGGCGACGCCGAGGGCGATCCCGATACTCGCGGTCACGAACAACTCGTTGCCGTCGATCGTGAACGGCCGGTCCAGCGAACGGAGGATCCGGTCCGAGACGGCGGTCGCTTCCTCTTCGGTGACGATGTCCTCCAGGAGCACCGTGAACTCGTCGCCTCCGAGCCGGGCCACGGTGTCTCCGGGCCGCAGCGCCGCCGCCAAGCGCCCCGCGAGCGCGATCAACAGCTTGTCGCCGACGGCGTGGCTGAGGCTGTCGTTGACGAGCTTGAAACGATCGACGTCCATGAACAACACAGCACACCCCGTCGTCAGGTCACGGGCGGCGCGCTGGAGGGTCTGGCCGAGGCGATCGACGAATAGCGTGCGGTTGGGCAGCGCGGTGAGCGTGTCGTGCAGCGCGTCGTGCTGGAGACGAAGCTGGGCGATCCGGCGATCGGTGATGTCCGACAGCGACCCCGCCATCCGGGTGGGACGGCCGTCGAGATCACAGATGGCCACGCCCCGGGCAGTCACCCACCGCCAAGATCCGTCGGCGTGGCGGATCCGGTGCTCGGATTGCAGGTGGGGCGTGCGCCCGGTGAGATGCGCCTCGATCGCGCTCTCCAGCCGGGCGAGGTCGCCGGTGTGGACGAGCCCGAACCAGGCCGCGGGATCGTCAGAGTGGGTGTGCTCAGGGTGCCCGAGGGTCGCGTGCCAGCGCGGCGAGTAGTACATCCGGTTGGCGATCAGGTCCCAATCCCAGATCCCGTCGTTGGCGGCGCGGACGGCCAGCGCGTAGCGCTCCTCGCTCAACGACAGGTCGCGCACCGCCTTCTGATGACTGATCGCGTAGCGAATCGAACGCTCCAGCGCGGCCGCGGTCAGGTCCTGACTTGACGAGGTAGTCGGTGACGCCGAGCGCCGTCGCCTCGAGGTCGATCTCGTAGTCGGCCGCTCCGGTGAGCATGATCACGGGAGCAAACGGCCGCCGGGCGAAGCCGGTCCGGACCAGCTCGAGCCCCGTGTGCTCCCCAAGCCGGTAGTCGATCAGGTAGGCATCGTGGCGCCGCTCATTGATCGTCTGCAGCGCGTGCGCGTAGTCCGGGCTCCAGTCGACCGCGAACCGCGCTCGCGGTCTGGGCCGCGAGCAGGTCCCGGGTGATGAGATAGTCATCCTCGTCGTCCTCGACGAGCAGAACACGGACCTGATCAGTCGGGGTCGATAGCCATGGACTTCTCCGTTCGGGAGCTCGACGATCTCGAACCAGTACTGCGTCCAGGTGCGCATCACTTCGACCAGACCACCGAAGGTGACCGGCTTGGTGATGAATGAGCTGACCCCGAGGTCATACGTGGAGAGAACATCCGCCTCGTCCTTGGAGGTCGTCAGGACGACGATCGGGATCCGGCGCAGCGAACTCGTCGGCCTTGATCTCGGCCAGAGCCTCGCGTCCGTCCATCTTGGGCATGTTCAGGTCGAGCAGGATGATCCCGGGCCGCGGGGCGTCAACCTCCGGGCCGGCCCAGCGCCCCTGCCTGCGTAGATAGTCGAGCAGATCCTGGCCGTCGACGACGAACTTCATCTCGTTGGCCAGCCGCGAGTCCTGCAACGCGTCGCGGGCAAGCTCGCGATCCTCCTCGTCGTCATCGGCGAGAAGGATCGTGAACGGGCGCGCCGGGGCGTCAAACTGCGACATGAGACTCCTCGGATTGAGTGCTCCCGGCGCGCTCCCGGTCGTCAGACCCCGGGGAGTCGGGGCGGTTGATCGCACGCGGGGTCTCGCTGACCGCCTCGGTCCGCTGCGTCTGCAGGGTCACGGTGAACGCCGAGCCCTCACCGAGGACGCTCTCGGCCGACACGGTGCCCCCGTGTCGCTCGGCGATCTTGCGGCAGAGGGCGAGGCCGATGCCCGTGCCGGGGTAGGTGCCGCGGCCATGCAGGCGCTCGAAGACGCGGAAGATCCTTCGTGCGTACTGCGGTTCGAAGCCGATCCCGTTGTCGCGCACGACGATCTTGACCCACCCCTCATCCGGGGTGGCCGCGACGTCGATCTGCGGGGTGACGCCCTCGCGACGGAACTTGATCGCGTTGGAGACCAGATTCTGCATCAGCTGGCGCATCTGAGTCGGGTCCGCGGAGATCACCGGCAGAGGTCCGATATTGATGACCGCCCCGGACTGCGTGATCACATCCGCGAGATCCTCGACCACATCGTCGGTGACCCGGCCGAGATCCACGAGGCTGAACGGCCTGCCCTGGGTGGCGACCCGTGAGTAGCGCAGCAGATCCTCGATCAGTTGCTGCATCCGCTCGGCCGAGGCGTTGGCGCGGCGCAGATAGGTCAGCCCCTGCTCGCTGAGACGCTCGCCCTCGGTCTCGCGGATGCGCTCGGTGAACGTGCGTACCTTGCGCAGCGGCTCCTGCAGATCATGCGAGGCGATCGAGGCGAACTGGTCAAGCTCGGAGTTGGAGCGGACCAGTTCCTGGGCGCGACGCTCCAGCTCGCCGTTGCTGGCCGCCAGGGCGGCGTTGCTCGTCTCGAGCGCGGCGTTGACCTCGCTGACCTGCTCGATGGGCGCCCGCCAACCGGTCGCGCGCCTCGAGGATCTGGGCGCTGGCGCGCAGCGACCGTCGCGCGAGCAGCAGGGCGACGACGCCGACGAGGCCGAACGCGGCGAAGATGACCCAGGGGAGCCAGTGACGGAAGCCCGACACGCTGGCGAAGAAAGTCGCCGCCGGCGCGGACAGCAGCAGCTTCCAGCTCGTGTTCGGCAGGGCGATCTGGTCGAAGTAGTACTTGTTGATCACGCCGGCTCCGCGCTTGAGGACGTGCAGCTGGGCGGCCGTGTGGAAGTGGTAGCCGGGCGGACGCCGGGGGTTGGTGGAAGCGAGGATCGTCCCGTGGCCGTCCAACAGCGAGTGGTACTCGGTCTTGCCGCCGGGAATCCGGCTCAGCTCGGCGAGCAGGAACGGCGACATATTGGCCGTGGGAATGCCGCTGATGATGATGCGCGTCCCGGCTGCGGTCTGCAGGCGCGCGCCGAAGTTGATCACCGAGCCCTGGCCATAGGGCAGGATGTTGCCCAGCGCCCAGGGGTGCCCGGCGACCATCAGGCCCAGGGCCGCGGAGTTCTTCGGGGTCAGCTCGGCGCGGGCCTGGGCGGTCACGCCGGATGATCCGGCGAGCATGCGCCCCGAGGCGTCGAACAGCGCGACGTACAGATTGGCGCCCCGGTTGTGGTTCATCACGGCGCGGGAGACGTGCGGCGTCCCGTAAGCCGCCACCGTCATGGCGCTCGGCTTGCTGATCGCGCCAAACAGGGTGTCGATCAGGTTTGACACCAGCACGGCGCGCTGGTGGGCCTGGGATTCCAGGGCCCGCCGCGAGTTGGCCTGAGTGTTCGACAGCTCGGTGGCGAACACGGCCATCATGGCCAGGACGATCATCGTTCCGGCGAGGAGTGCGGCAACTGCTTCTCGACGTTTCATGCGTGTGTGGTGAACCCCCTTAAGCCAGAATTTCGGTTCGATGCGGATATCGCCTCGCGCGTCGGCCGCAAACAGCCCGGCATGAGCTTTTGCGCGGAAATTTCGACAGATGTCGTAGCAGAACCTCTATTCGTGGGCCAAACCGACGTAGCTACTCGATGCCGAGCCGGTCCAGCAGGCGCTCGTCGCCGCGCCAGTGACGCCTCACCCTGACCGAGAGCTCAAGGTGCACGTGTGAGGCAAGCTCACGCTCGATCGATCGGCGCGCGGCGACCCCGATCGCCTTGATCATGCGCCCGCCGGAACCGATCAGGATCCCCTTCTGGGACTCGGTCTCGGTGAGGACCACGGCCTCGATCCGGATCAGGTCGTCTCGCGTCTGGATGATCTCGAGGATCTCGACCTCGACCGCATGGGGCACCTCCTCCCGCGTGCGCGACAGGATCTGCTCGCGCACAAGCTCGGCCAGGAGAACCGTTTCGGACTGGTCTGAGTGCTCGGTCGCCGGGAAGTAGAACGGACCCGTCGGCAGCTGAGCCGTGAGGTGATCCACCAGCGCGGGCACCCCGGCGCCGGTGCGCGCTGAGAGCGGGAAGATCTCGTCGGCGAGCTCGAGCGCGGCCGCGTCCTGCAGGGTGACGGCTGTCCGCCCCTGGGGAGCGCGGTCGATCTTGTTGACCGCGATCGTCACCGGGCAGCGCGCGGTGGCGCTCCGCAGCAGCTCGGCGATGAAACGGTCCCCGGGGCCGATGCCCTGCTGGGCGCTGACGACGAGCAGACAGCCGTCGGCATCGGCGAGCTCGCGCTCGACGCGATGCTGCATGCGTTCGGTCAGAACGTCACGGGGACGTTGCACGCCCGGAAGATCGACGAGCACCAGCTGCCAGTCCGGGCCGCTGGCCACCCCCCGGATCGCGCGGCGCGTGGTCTGAGGCTTGTCGGAGACGATCGCCACCTTGGCGCCCACGATCGCGTTGGCGAGCGTCGACTTGCCGACGTTGGGCCGTCCGGCGAAGGCCACGAAGCCCGACCGGGTCGCGAGCAGGCGGGCGCCCCGCGGTCCGGCCGGAGTCCCGGGCGCGCGGACGCCCCGCGATCGGACCGGGGCCATCAGCTCACCCACCGCATCAGCTCGGCCTGCAGCGCGAGCATCTCGCCGTCGTCGCCCTCGTGGTCCATGCCGCTGAGATGCAGCGCCCCATGGACGATCGCCTCCCGCAGGTTCTCGGTGCGCGGTGGGCAGATGACAACGTCGCCAAGCTCCCGGGGGCCGATCGGCTCACCGTCCTCGTCGACCCCGAACGAGAGCACATCGGTGGGACGGTCGATCTTGCGGTGCTCGCGATTGAGCTCACGGATTCGGTCCTCGTCGACGAACTCGATCGCGACGTGGCCGTCCTCGATTCCCGCCGAGGCGAACGCCAGGGCGCACAGCTCCTCGACCTCGACCGCGGTCGGGCCCTCGGCCGAGACCGCCTGGATCCCGATCACCTCGACGTCGAGCACCGTGTGCCTAGGCTCGCTGACGGGCGCGCAGCTCGGGAGCGGAGCGCTGCGAGTGCTCGGTGTAGGCGGCGACGATCCGCCGGACGAGCTTGTGGCGGACGACGTCCTCCTCACCGAAATGCACGAAGTCGATCCCTTCCACCGACTCGAGGATGTCCGAGACCACGACCAGACCCGAATCCTGCTCGCGGGGCAGGTCGACCTGGGTGACGTCGCCGGTGACCACCATCCGGGAGTTGAAGCCCAGGCGGGTGAGGAACATCTTCATCTGCTCGGGGCTGGTGTTCTGGGCCTCATCGAGGATGATGAAGCTGTCATTGAGGGTCCGGCCGCGCATGAAGGCCAGGGGAGCGACCTCGATCACCCCACGCTCGAGGTGCTGAGAGACCCGCTCGGGGTCGAGCATGTCGTGCAGGGCGTCGAACAGCGGTCGCAGATAGGGATCGACCTTCGCCATCAGGTCACCCGGCAGGAAGCCGAGGCGCTCGCCCGCCTCGACCGCGGGACGGGTGAGGATGATGCGGTTGATCTCCCGGCGGCTGAGTGCGGCCGCGGCTAGGGCCACGGCGAGGAAGGTCTTGCCCGTGCCGGCGGGTCCGATCCCGAAGGTGATCGTGTTCTCGCGGATCGAGTCGACGTAGCGCTTCTGGTTGACCGTCTTGGGGGCGACGCGGGTTGCGCGATGGCGCCAGACCACATCATCGAGGATCTGCGACGGCGATGCGTGGGCCTCCAGCGCCCGACTGACCGCCTCGATCGTGCCCGGAGCGATCTCATGACCCTGCGCGATCAGGTCCGACAGCTCGCGGACGACCTCGTGGCCGGCCTCGACGGCACTCTCATCGCCCTCGAGCGTGAGCCGGTTGCCGCGCAGGAACACGTCACAGTCCAGGTGGGCCTCCAGGCTGCGCAGCACGGCGTCCTGACTGCCCGCCAACTCGGCGGCGACGGCGTTGTCGAGTTCGATCGCCTTACGCACTAGCTGGCCGCCTCCTTGGATGTCACTACTTGAGCGCCTCGCGGACCCGCGCAGACGCGCGCTTGCCGTCAGCCCGACCCTCGGAGTGGGCCATAACCGCCTTCATCACACGACCCATGTCCGCTGGGGAATTGGCGCCGGTCTCGGCGACTGCCGCGGCGACGATCGCGTCGAGCTGAGCGTCGTCGAGCTCAGCGGGCATGTACGCGGCGATCAGCTCCGCCTCTGACTCTTCGCTGGTGGCCAGCTCGGGCCGGCCGCCGTCACGGAACTGGGTGGCCGCCTCGAGACGGCGCTTGCGCTCCCGGCGAAGAACGACGAGCTCATCGTCGCCGCCGTCCTTGGCCGCCTTCTGGAGCTCTGAGAGCACGAGGCGCAGCGCGCCGACACGGTCTCGTTCGCCCGCCTTCATGGCGGTGGTGATGTCTGCTCTCACCTGTTCGGCAACCGTCACTGCCCTGACAGGATAGCCCCCACACCCGGCGGACCGTGAAGGTCGACCGGACCGCTCGCGAGGTCGTGCGCCGGAGAAGGGAACGCACGACCCCGCTTGCGGTTCAGCTGCGATAGCCGCTCACGACCAGCGGACTGTCGTACCCCTCAGACGTTGGCTCATGCCGCAGTGTCCTCGGGTCGGCACGCGGAGAGAGGAGAGAGGACTCTTGCGCATATCCGGCCCGAGGCTTGGGCCGCGGTACGAGAACGTCGAGGAGTAGGCCACCGAGAGTCATGCTGATCGCGAGTGGGTTTGGCAACTGTCACCTCCTTTGAGTTCCTCAGATCGCAGATCACAAGCGACAACAGAGAGGATGCGCGACCGGGCCTCCACCAGCATGGGCCGCGTGGACAAGATTCGCGCCCGGCGGCTTAGCCATCCGGTCGTCGGCGACGTCAGCGCCGCAGGCGAACCGCCGCCCACTCGCCGCGCTCGCGGCGCTCGGTCTCACGTAGGCCATGGACGGCGAAGGCGCCGGCCACATCGGTGACCTCGGTGGCCAGCAGACCGCTGAGGATCACGTGGTCAGCTACCTCACGCTGGGACGCGGCCCAGGCGCGCAGGGGGCCGGCGAGCACGTTGGCCGCCCACAGATCGCAGACGGGCACCTGATCGGTCCGGAGGTCCAGGCCGGCGGCGTGCAGCTCGACGTCGTTGACCGACGCGTTCGCCACCGTCGCACTCACCGCGATCGGGTCGTAGTCGAGCGCCAGCACCGGCCCGAAGCCCAGGCGGGCGGCCACGATCGCCAGCACTCCCGAGCCGCAGCCGATATCGGCGAAGCTGCCGGGCGCGGACTCGAGCAGCAGCTCCAGGCACAGCCGCGTGGTGGCGTGCGCGCCGGTCCCGAACGCCTGGCCGGGATCGATCACCACGTCCAGCGCGGTCGCCCCGGCCGGCTCCCACGGTGGTCGCACGGTGAGCCGGCCGGCGAGCACGAGTGGGCGGTGAAACGCGCGCCAGCGCTCTGACCAGTCATCGGCGATCTCCGTGGTCGAGATCGCGACCAGGGCGCCCCCGGCGGCCGCCTCGAGGTCGGGCAGCTCGGGGAGCTCGCCGGGCGGAGCGTAGACGGCGTACTCGATCACGTCGTCACCGATCGCGGTCTCCTCGACGCCGCTGGGCGCCAGCTCCAACAGCTCGGCGAGCACGACCTCGGCGTCGGCGCGCGCGACCCGCACGGCGAGGCGCAGCACGCCGGCTCAGCCGCCGAAGGCGCGGCGCAGCTTGCCGAAGACGCTGTCCTCGGTCCGCAGGTTCTCCTCGGTGAGGCTGGCCGACAGCTGCTGCAGCAGTTCGCGCTGGTCGCGCCGCAGGCGGCGTGGGACCACGACGTTGACGACCACCTGGATGTTGCCGCGCCGGCCCGAGCGCAACGCGGGCATGCCCTGTCCCCGGACCAGGAAGGTCTCGTTGGGCTGCGTGCCGGCGGGAATCTCGAGCTCGGTCGTGCCGTCGATCGTGGGCACAGTCACGGTCGTGCCGAGCGCCGCCAGCGGGGCGGCGACATCGACGACGGTGACGAGGTCATCCTGATTGCGCACGAAGCGCGGGTCCTCGCGCACCCGGACTCCGACATACAGGTCCCCGGAAGGACCGCCGTGGTCTCCCGCGTGGCCGCGGCCGGTGACCCGGATCCGCTGGCCGTCCTCGATCCCGGCTGGGACATCGACGGCGAGCTTGACCGGTTTGACCGTTCGCCCCCGCCCCGAGCAGACGCGGCACGGCGTCGCGGGGATCTTGCCGTCCCCCCCGCACCGATCACAGGCCGTCGCGCGGACGACCTGGCCGAACGGGGTCCGAGTCACGGCGCGCAGCTGACCGGTGCCCTGGCACTGCGGGCAGGTCTCGATCGGGGTGCCCGGCTCGGCGCCGTTGCCACGGCAGTGCTCGCAGCGCTGCACCGAGTCGAAGGCAACCTCGATCTTGGCGCCCTGGGCGGCCTGCGCGAGGTCGATCTGTGTGTTGACGGCGACATCGCCGCCGGCCGCGGGCCCACCGGGTTGGGCGCCGCCAAACGGGCCCCCGAAGCCGCCCCCGCCGAAGAACGCCTCGAAGATGTCCCCCACCGAACCGAAGCCCTCGAAGTTGGGCGAATAGCCGCCGCTGCGCAGACCCTCGTGGCCGTAGCGGTCATAGGTGGCCCGGCGATCGGCATCCGAGAGGACCTCGTAGGCCTCGGCCGCCTCCTTGAACTTGTCCTCCGCCTGCGGATCGTGACGGTTGACGTCCGGATGCAGCTCACGGGCGAGCTTGCGAAACGCCTTCTTGATCTCGGTGTCAGCGGCGTCACGGCTGACCCCCAGCACCTCGTAGTAGTCGCGCACGGCGCTCATCGCGGGTCGTAGACGTCGGCGACGAAGGTAGAGAGCTGGGCGGCGGCCTCACGCACCGAGCGGATCGCCTGGGCGTAATCCATCCGCAGCGGTCCGATCACCGAGACCGAACCGAGCCTGCGTTGCGGCAGTCCATAGCTGGCCGCGACGAGGGCGAGCGAGCGCAGAGCCGGCGCCTCGTTCTCGGTCCCGATGCGGACGGCGACGGTCTGCGGCGCCACCAGCGCCGTGCGCAGGACCTCCAGGAGCGCGACCCGCCGCTCGAGCATGTCCATCAGCTGGTTGAGCTCAGAGACATCGGCAAACCGCCCGAAGGCGAGCAGACGTGCGGTGCCGTCGACGTACAGGGTGGCCTGAGCTGAGGCCTCGAGCTCGGTGAACACCGGGGACAGCGCCTCCAGGAACGCCCCCTCGGTCGGGCTCAGCGAGGGGTCGCTGAGGCGCGAGTGGAGCATCCGGGCGCCGAGCCCGAGGCCGACCAGGCGCTCGTTGAGATAGCTGCTGGCCCAGTCCGCCAGGCCGGTGTCAACCCGGCCGGGGAAGGTGAACAGCCGCTTGGAGACGCCGCCGGTCGAGGTGATCACGACGACCATCAGGACCTGCGGCTGGAGAGCCAGCACCTCGATGTGGCGGATCGTCGAGGTCTCGATCGGCGGCGCGGTGACGATCGCGAGCAGGTCCGTGACCTGCGACAGCGTCTCGGTGGTGACGCGCATCGCCTCGTCGAGCTCGTTCTTGACCAGCGACAGGCTCAGTCCCGGGCCGGTCGGGGGCTCGACCGGCAGCAGGCGGTCCACGTAGTACCGGTAGCCCGCCTCGGTGGGAACCCGGCCCGCCGACGTGTGGGGATGGGCGAGCAGCCCCAGCTCCTCAAGGCTGGCCAGCTCGTGGCGAATCGTCGACGGGCCCCACTCGAAGGCGGCACTCAGGGCCTTGGAGCCGACCGGGGCCCCCGCGTCCAGGTACTCCTGAACGAGGCCTCGCAGAACGAGCTCCTGGCGGTCGGTCAACATGCCCGAGATTGTAGGTCGGGGTCCCGCGGGCTTGGCTTCGGCGCTGATCGACGGTGATCGGCGGTACTGGCGGGTCAATCGACCCGGAGGTCGGCCTCGGCGTTGCGGATGATCCGCTTGCCGTCCTGGGTCGCCTCGGCGCTGGTCATCGCACGGCCGTCCTGCACGGTGTCAACGGTGCCCGAGACGGTGATCTCCTGCTCGAGTCTCCCCATCCCCCGGAACTGGACCGAGAGCCGCTCGAGCCGGCCAGGTCCACCGAGGGCCTCGGTGTGAGCCCTGGCGACCTGCGCCATAGTCCACAGACCGTGCAGGATCCGGCCGGGGAGGCCGACCTGGCGGGCGAACTCCTCGTCGATGTGGATCGGGTTGAAATCGCCCGAGGCGCCGGCGTAGCGCACGGTCACATACCGATCCGGGGTGACCTTCAGCTCGAAGCTGTCACCAGCCTTCACGATGACCTCACGATGTTCGTCCAGGTGCCCGTGCAGACCGTCTCGTCGCGCTGGTTGATCGACACCGTTTCGAACACGTAGAAGCCCATCCCGCCGCGCTGCGCGATGTCCTTGACGCTTGCGGTGGTGGTGATCTCATCGCCGGCCACGACGAGCGGACCCCAGCGGAACTCCTGACCGCCGTGGACCATGTGGGCGAAGTCGATCCCCACCTCGGGGTCGAGGATCGCCGGGGCCATCGCACGGCCCGAGTAGACGACCGCGAACATCGGCGGGGCGACCACGTCGGCATAGCCGGCTTCCTGAGCCGCCTCGGGATCGAGGTGTACCGGGTTGCTCTCGCCGACCGCGTAGGCGAACTCGCGGATCTTCTCGCGGCCGACCGCGTACACACTCGGGGCGTAGGTCTTGCCCATGGCTGTGGTGTCGAGGGCCATTTCGGCTCGGAGTCTAGTGCTGCCAACCGGACCTGCGTTCATGGCTGCCGCGCGAAAACTGAGCGCCACCAAGGCCGCAGATCCGTCGGAGTAGCAGAGCTGTTTCGGAGATCGAGGACGCCGGTGGGCGACGGTCTGCAGCCGCCAGACCGGATTCCATGTGCGAGAGGTGCCACTCGCGACGGCCGGATCGGGGGGCGTTCGCGGGTGTCCGCGGACTTCGCAGGCGTTGGGGGGTGGCGTGGCGGGGGTTGGCGGTCGTTGGCGGGGTGATTTCTTCCCCTCACCCGACGCCCGGGAAGTGGCGTGAGAGATTTCCGGTCGGTGGCACGGACAACATCCCAACGTCACGAGTCACCCGTCGGTGGTGGGAACAATTCCCGTTTCCGGGCCCGTTGCCGCCCGGCGGCGCTTGCGGGCCGGCCGGGCCCGGCGCGGCGCGGCGCGGCGCGGCGCGGTCAGATGATCACGGGGACGGCCCCACCGTCCACTGACCAGGCCGCGCCCGAGACTGTCGACGCCGCCTCGGAGCACAGGAACAGGATCACATCGGCGACCTCACCGGGCTGCGCGAGCCGTTTGAGTGGCAGCGCCGACGCTGCCGCCTCGAGCACCTGCGCCCGGGTCCCCCCGCGAACGGCCACCGTCTGGTCGACGAGACCGCCCGGCTTGAGCCACAGCTCCGACGCGATCGGACCCGGGGTGACGGCGTTGATCAGCACGCCCTGGGCCGCGTAGGCGTCGGCGTAGGCGCGCGAGAGCGACAGCTCGGCCGCTTTGGCCACCGAGTAGGCGACGTTGCGCTGTCCCGGGCGCTTGCCCGAGGAGGAGGAGATGTTGACCACCCTCCCCCAGCGCGCCTCGGTCATCACCGGCAGGGCTGCGCGCATCAGCCGCATCGGCGCCATCACGTTGATCTCCCAGGCCGCCTGCCAGTCCGCGTCGGTCAGCTCATCGATCGGCGTGACCGAGCTGGCCGAGGCGCCGTTGACGAGCACGTCCACGCGCCCGAACCGCTCCCGGCATGCCGCCACCGCCCGCTCGCCCGCGTCGGGATCGATGATGTCCAGGGCGAGCCACTCGGCCCCCTCGCCGGCGCGCTGGGCCGCGCCGCGCAGCGCGTCCTCACCGCGCCCGATGAGCAGCGGCCGGGCCCCCTCACGGCAGAGCCGCATGGCGAGCTCGAGACCGATCCCGCTCGAGCCGCCGGTGACGATGCAGGCGCGGTCGCGCAGTCCGAGGTCCATCATGCGATTGTCCCAGCTCCGGGAGCGCTACCGTCGATCGCGGCCATGCTCACGCTTGCGGCGGCGCTCGCTCCGGTCCATCAGCGGTACCTCCTGGAGGCCCGCCAGATGCAGGCGCTCTCGTTCGCGGTCCACATCCCGCTGGTCGCCTTTGGGATCGCCTTCCCGGCGATGGTCCTGTTCGTCGAATGGCTGCACCACCGCACCGGCGATCCGGTCTACCGCACGCTCGCCCAGCGCTGGTCAAAGCTCGCCGTGGCCCTGTTCGCGGTCGGGGTGATCACCGGCACGATCCTCAGCTTCGAGATGGGGCTGCTGTGGCCGAACTTCACGGCGACGTTCGGCGGCGTGTTCGGACTCGGCTTCGCGATCGAGGGGTTCTCGTTCTTCATGGAGGCGATCTTCCTCGGGATCTACGTCTATGGCTGGGATCGGCTCTCGCCGCGGGCCCACATGCTGAGCGCGATCCCGGTGGTGATCACGGGCTTCACGGGATCGCTCATGGTGATCTCGGTCAACGCGTGGATGAACCATCCGACCGGGTTCCGGCTCCGCGGGGGGCATGTGATCGACGTCGATCCACTCCATGCACTGTTCGCCAACCCGTACCTGTGGTCCGAGCTGATCCACATGTACGTGGCCGGCTACATGGTCACCGGCTTCCTGGTCGCCGGCGCCTACGCCGTGGGCCGTCTGCGCGGTCGTTGGGGTCGCTATGAGCGCGCGGCGCTGGCCATCCCGCTCACGATCGCCTGTCTGGCCGCCCCGGTGCAGGTACTGATCGGTGACTGGGTGGCCCGGGACGTGGCCGTCGATCAGCCGGTCAAGCTGGCGGCGATCGAGGGGCTGTACCGCACCACCGACGGCGCCTCCGAGCACGTGCTCGGCTGGTACACCGGCCACCAGGTCAGATACGGGATCGCCATCCCCCACCTGCTCTCGCTGCTGGCCTTCCACAGCTGGGACGCGCGGGTGCGGGGCCTGGATACCGTCCCCGCCGGGCAACGGCCACCGGTCAACGTGGTCCGGATCGCCTTCCAGCTGATGGTATCGATCGGAACGATGCTCGCCCTGCTCGGGCTCGTCTACCTGGTGGTTCGCATCCGCCGCCGGCGCCTGCCCGCCTCGGTCTGGTTCTACCGCGCAGTCGTGCTCGCGGGACCTCTGGCCACGGTGGCGCTGATCGCCGGCTGGGTGACGACCGAGGTCGGGCGCCAGCCGTGGGTCGTCTACCGGGTGATGCCGACCTCTGCCGCGGTCACCGGAGCCGGCGGGATCCCGGTCGGGTACGGCGCGCTCGTCGTCACCTACCTGGCGCTGGCCGTGGCGGTGGCGTGGATCCTGCGCCGCCTCGCCCGCGCCCCGATGCCGGCGGCGGCAATGCCGACGGCCGCAATGCCGACCGCGGCCCGAACCGGGGACTGACGCGAATGCTCCGGACGATCCCGCTGGTCTTCGTGCTCGCCGGGGTCGTGCTCTACGTGGTGCTCGCGGGGGCCGACTTCGGGGCCGGGGTGTGGCTGCTGCTCTCGGGACGGGGTGAGCGCGGAGCGCGCATCCGTGAGCACGCGCATCACTCGATGGCGCCGGTGTGGGAGGCCAACCACGTGTGGCTGATCTTCGTCCTGACCGTGACCTGGACCGCCTACCCCGCGTTCTTCGGCTCGGTCGCATCGACATTGGGGGCGGTCCTGCTGCTCGCAGGTCTCGGGATCATCCTGCGCGGTGCCTCCTACGCCCTGCGGGCCGGCGCCGACGGGCTGCGCGGGCGGCGGGCGATCGACAGCGCATTTGCGATCGCCTCGCTGGTGACGCCGTTCGCGCTCGGCGCCGCCGCGGGCGCGATCGCCTCCGAGCGGGTTCCGCTGGGCAATGCCAGCGGCCGGCTGTTCGCCAGCTGGCTGAATCCGACCTCGGCGGCGGTGGGCGTGCTGGCGGTCGTCTTCGCGGCCTACCTGGCCGCCGTCTATCTCGCCGCCGACGCCGCCCGGATCGGTGATGACCAGCTCGAGACGGCGTTCCGGCGGCGGGCGCTGGTGACCGGGACGCTGGCGGGCGCGGTGGCGATCGGGACCCTCGGCGTCGTCCACGGCGACGCCCGCTCGCTGTACGACGAGCTGCTGCGGGGCGGTGCCCTGGCGTCGATGATCGTCTCGGGGGTCGCCGGGCTGGCCACGCTCGGGCTGGTACGGGCGCGCCGGTTCGAGGTCGCCCGGGTGAGCGCCGCGCTGGCCGTCGCGGCGGTCATCGCCGGCTGGGGGCTGGCCCGCTACCCGACCCTGCTGCCGGGGCTGAGCGTCGATCGGGCGGCGGCGTCCCATGACACCCTGGTGACCCTGATCGTCGCCGTGGTGGCCGGAGGCGTGCTGCTGTTCCCCTCGCTCGGGCTGCTCTTCGGGCTGCTGCTCAGCGGTCGCTTCGACGAGGGCGCGGCGCATCTGAGCGCCGCCGGCCGACCCCAGGCTCTGCGTGCCACCGCGGGGATTCGCCCCGCGCGCGGGGCGCTGGCCCTGCTGATCGCCGGCGTCGGTCTGCTCAACGTGGCCAGCGCTGCATGGGCTCACGGGATCGGCGTGGCCGCGCTGCTGGCGGCCGTGGTGCTCGGGTTCGTGGCGATCGTGCCCGCGGTGCTGGCCGACGATCCCCCGCGGGTGTGACCCGCCGGGCCTGAGAGGATGATCCCGGGATGACCGAGCCCGCCCCCCCCGCGTTCCTGTTCGACCTTGACGGGACCCTGATCGACAGCGTCTATCAGCACGTGCTGGCCTGGCGCGAGGCGCTCCAGAGCGTGGACATCAACCTGTCGGTCTGGAAGCTGCACCGGCGGATCGGGATGAGCGGCGGGCTGTTCGTCAACGCGCTGGCCCGCGAGCTCGGTGCCGGGCTCGACGAGGCGACGCTCGCACGGCTGCCGGGGCTGCACGCCGACGCCTACATCCGCCATTTCGAGAGCGTGGCGCCGCTGCCCGGCGCGGCCGATCTGCTTGCCGCGCTGACCGAGCACGGCGTCCCCTGGGCGATCGCCACCAGCGGCGTCGAGCGCTACGCCAGGCTGGCGCTGGAACTGCTCGGCCTGCCGCCCGACACGACCGATGGTCACCCGCGATCAGGTGCGCTACGCCAAGCCCGATCCGGATCTCTTCCTGACCGCAGCCGACCGCATCGGCGTCAACATCCGTGACAGCTTCGTGGTCGGAGACAGCGTCTGGGACCTGCTGGCGGGGCAGCGAGCGCGAGCGCTGGGCATCGGCCTGCTGTCGGGGGGCTACGGTCGCGAGGAGCTGATCTACGCCGGCGCCTACCGCGTGTACGAGGATCCCGCCGACCTGCTCGCGCACCTCGACGAGGTCGGCGTGCGCCGGCCCCGCTGAGCAGCTCCGCCATTCCCGGAGGCCACCGCCCACGAAAATCACGTCACGAACGATTGCCAGTGGCCGGTCGCGGCGCTAGCCTGCGCTACATGAGCAGGCACGGTGCGATACGGGCTTCGGATGCTGACCGCGATCAGATCGTCGATCGCCTTCACCGCGCGTCCACCGAGGGCCGGATCGCCTCCGAGGAGCTCGAGCACCGGGTCAGCGTCGCTCTCAAGGCGAAGACCTACTCCGAGCTCGAGGCGACCGTCGCCGACCTGCCGCGGCTCCGCACGCGGTCGGCAACGGGCTCGAGCGCCGCCGCTCGGTCGTGAGCTGGGTTGTCTCGTCGGCGCGCACCAACCCGATGCTGCTGCTGCTGATGATCCCGGTGCTCGCGGTGGCGATGGCGGTCGTGGTGACGATCACCGTCCTGTGGGCCGTGCTCATGCTGCTGGTGATGATGTTCGGTGGCCGCCGTCGCCATGGCCCGCCGCCGTGGATCCACGCGGTCCGTGGCGGGATCGGCCCGCTGAGCGGACCGCTGGGCCCCTGGGGCGCCGGCCCGTCGCGCGGCCCCAGCCGTCGCTGGAGCGAGTAACCCTTCCGCTCAGCCCTTGTCGCCGAGCT
>CAVXPV010000023.1:0-15247 GCA_963763715.1 uncultured Solirubrobacterales bacterium | reverse complement strand
CGAGGCTCGGGCAGTGCCTGGACCTGCGCATCCAGCGGACCATCGGCCAGCGCGGTCGCGAAGAGCTCGGTATCAGCCACATTGGGCGCGAGCAGGACGTTGCCGGAGTGCAGGCGCATCCGGTCCGCGAGCGGCGGTGCGCTGGCCAGGACGAGATCTGCGCGGCCGGCGAAGCGCTCCTCGGCGGCGGTAAAGCTCGCGGCGTCGATCCCGTCCTGAGCTGCGATGTCATCGACGCAGTGGTAAACGATCAGCTCGGGATCGAGGACGCCGATCAGGCCCTCTGCCTGGGGGACGTATCCCCACAGCACCGGGCGGCGCATCCCCAGCCGCTGCGCGGTATGTGCCACCCGGCGGCGCAGGATCGCCGCATTGAGGCGCCTGACCGTCGAACGTGAGTGCAGGGGCAACACGAGTGGTGAGAGGACAGTGACCCCCCCGCGCTGGCGAGGAGCCGCCAGGCCGGTGCGCAGCCGGCGCGTGATCCGACTCAGGTCGCGACCGGAGCCGAGCCGGGGGCGCCGCAGCCCGAGTGATTCCACGAACAGGACCGGGCTCCCGGCGGCGGCCAGGCGCGACATCAGATGCTGCTGGTTGGTCCACACCTCCGCATCCCAGTCGTTGAAGCCCACACACACCACGGCACGTCCCCGCAGGGGCCCACCGGCGCTGGGTGTGCCCGCTTGGCTCACGTCCCGGACCGGCTCTCGTGCGCCGCCGTACGCAACTCATCCCAGGAGACCGAATAGGGAGCCAGGCGGCGGGCGAGCCGGTGCAGCGCGGCGAAGTCATCCTGCACCTCCCAGGCGGGATGCAGGACGACCGGCACCCAGGTCGCCACCTGCGCTCCGATGACGGACTCGACCGCCTCGAGCACCGACGCCGCCCGTCCATACAAGGGCGCATAGCACGGCAGGTAGACCGCATCGCCGCGCCACTGCGGGCCGCCGTGAAAGCCGAGCTTCGGCACGCTTTCGGGACCGCCGGTGACGATCTCATAGCGCTCGGCCAGAGTGGACCACTGCCCGGCCTCGAAGCGGTTGAACGGCGGCACCAGCACATGCGGGTCACAGCCCACTTCGGTGAGCGTTCGCCGACCGCGAGCCAGCAGATCCACGAGCCGCGCAGGGGCCAGGCCGCCGAATTCGGAGTGCCGACGTGGAACCGGGTCACGGGTCCGGTGCGTCAGGCCGTGCTGACCGAAGCTCACGCCGTCATCGCGCATCCGTGTCAAGAAGCCGCGGTCGCGCTCGTCCAGGGGCCGGCCTCCTTCGGCCCGCGGGTCAAGGTAGTCGTGTGTCCATTGGGGGACGACGGCGATCAGATAACGGACCCCCGACCCGGACATGACGTCATGAAAGCGCTCGGACATTGCTCGGCCGAAGCGCGCGTCGTCGTAGCCGGGCGCGCAGGGAAATTCATCGGCGCGGACGAGCAGGCGCGGAGGGCCGGGGGCGATGCCGGCGGCTCGGTGGGCGGCCCGCAACGGCTCCAGCCAGTGGCGCTCGTAGCTCAAACGGCCCTGTCTCAGCGCCACCGTCTGGGCGATCCGCACCGGGGCGGGTGGGACGGGACCGACCCGCAGGGCCCGGGTAACCTCGGGCGTCGGCGCGAGACCGTGCAGCCGAGCGGTGCGTAGCGTGTCCGGACTCGTCACGTCTCGGGCACGGGAATGTCCGTTCAGGGGGCAATCTCCGTCTGCACCTGCTCAGCCTAGCGAGCGCGCGGGACTCGATACTGTCTCGTCGGTGGACGATTCAGCGCCTGCGCTCGCCCGCCGTCTGCGGGCCGGAGGCGTGCTGATGGTCGAACAGGGCGGCCGCGGCGGGGTGAGCGACTACACCTCGTGCTTGGTCAGCGCCCTGGCCCGTCGTGGCATTCCAGTCGTCCTCGCCACCGCGCGTGACCATCTCTACCTGCCGGCACCGGGCGTTCAGGTGCAAACGGTCTTCGCCTACGTGCGCGGCCATTCCCGTTCGGCTCGGGCCGTACGACGCCTCGGCGGCGGCCCGCTGCTCAACGGGCTTCGCTTCCTCGCTGCCGTGCCCCGCCTGATGGCGCTCGCCCGCGGACGCGCAGTCGTTCACGTGCAGGGATGGGAGCGCACCTCGCTGGGCCTGGTCGCCACGTTGGCCCTGCGCGCGACCGGCGCGACGATCGTATTCACCGCGCACAACACCTTCGAGCGCCAGCGCTGGGCGCTGGACTCCGGCCGTGTCCTGGGCCGGCTCGCACGGCGGACCATCGTCCATGCGCGCGCCGACGAGGACCGGGCGGGAGGCGAGGTTGTGCGTATCGCGCACGGGCATTACGGAGCGGTCGCCGCCACGGCTCCCGTGACCGACCCGGTTCAGGCCCGCCTCGCCCTCGGGATCGCGCCCGGCGCGCTGGTCGTGCTGAGTTTCGGTGTGCTGCGTCCCGATAAGGGGCTGGATGACTTACTGCAGGCGGCGGCCCAGGCGCGGCCGTGGCACGTGTTGATCGCAGGTGAGGACCATGGCGCCCTGGCGGGCCTGGCTTCGCGTCTTCAGTCACCGGAGCTGCTCGGCCGGGTTTCGGTGCACGAGGGTTTTGCCTCGATGGAAGCCGTCGGGCGCTTCTTCGCCGCCTCCGACCTGGTTGCCCTCCCCTATCAGCGCGCCAGCCAGAGCGGTGTTCTCCATCTCGCCTACGGATTCGCGCGTCCTGTGGCCGTCTATCCCGTTGGCGGCCTGACCGAAGCAGTCATCCCGGGGCGGACGGGATGGATCTGCGCACAACCCACGCCGGACGCGCTGGCCGCCGTGCTGGCGCACGCGGCGACCCTGGGCCGCCAGGTGCTCCACGAGCGGGGCGAGGATGCCCGCGCGTGGTCGCGCGAGGCCTTTGACTGGGACCGGATCGCCGAGGCGACCGAGACCGTATACACGGACGCGCTCGCCGGCCGGCCGCTCAACCGGTCAGCCGGTGCAGCCAACGCCGCGGACCGCCTCCGGTGACCGGAGGCGGTGTCTCGGGGGGCTCGCCGGCGAGGATCGCGGCCGGCGAGCGCACGGTGAAGTAGTCGATCTGCTCGTCGCTCATACCTACCGCACTCAGCAGCGCACCCAGCCGGGGCGGACGTCGCACGGTGTCATGACTGTCGGAGGCGATCGCGTGGATCAACCCCGCGTCCAGCAGGCGACGAGCTGCCGACCGGGTGGACCGATCGGCAGCGGGGGCCAGTGACGCCGCATTCAGGCAGCAGTAGGCCCCATCCTCGACCAGCGTGCGAACCAGCTCAGGGCGATCGCGGAGCATCGGCGTGCGCTCCGGATGCGCCAGCACGAGCCCGAAACCTCGGCCGGCGAGGCCGCGGACCGCCTGTAGGATCCCGGTTGACGCCGAGCTCCAGGGTAGCTCGAGCAGCAGGTTGGGCCCGTCGCCGAGCCGCAGCTCTCGGAGCGCGTCCTCGGTCAGATCCCCCGCTCGCGACAGGGCGACCTCGGCTCCGCCCAGCACGGTAAGGTCAATCCCGACCTGATCGAGCGCTGAACGCAGCAACCGGAGCCGATCACGAACGACGGCCACGGTGACCTCGGGATATTCCCAGTTGACGTGCGGCGTTGCCACGACCGTCCGGGTACCCGCCGCTGAGACGTCGGTGCAGAGGCGCAGCGCGTCCTCAAGGGTTGCCGGTCCATCGTCGATGTTGGGTAGGACATGACAGTGCAGGTCAATCACCAAACGAAAGAGTACGCCGCCGGCTCGGCCCCACCCGGCCGGCGCGAGCCTGCGCCGGTGAGCGGACGCGTCGCACTCGTGCACGAGTGGCTGACGATTCCCGGCGGCTCGGAGCAGGTGGTCGAAGCGATCCTGGATCTCGTCCCCGCCGCCGAGGTGTTCACTTCGGTCTGTGACCGTGAGCGCTGGCCCGAGGTGATCCGCGAGCACCCGGTGCACACGACCTTCCTGGATCGCATCCCGGGGGCGCGCCAGCGCTACAGCTATCTACTGCCACTGATGGACGTGGCGTTTCGCTCGCTGGATCTATCGGGCTTTGATCTGGTGATCTCCTCCAACCACGCGTCGGCCAAGAACGTCCGGACCCCGGCCGATGTCCCCCACGTCTGCTACTGCCACACTCCGATGCGCTACGCGTGGGACGCCAGCTTTCTGGAGCACGAGGCGATGCCGCCTCTGCTGCGCCGTGCACTGCCCCCGATCACCGCCTGGCTGCGCCACGTCGACCACAAGCGCGCCGCCGGGCCCGACTTCTACGTGGCCAACTCGACCTATGTCGCCGCGCGGATCGCTCGGCGTCTATGGCCGCCCGAGCCGAGTCATCCATCCCCCGGTCGATGTGGCTCCGCTTCTGGACCTGCCGCGGGACCCCCGGGACGCCTACCTCGTGTTCGGCCGGGTGGTCCCCTACAAGCGGGTTGACACGGCCGTGCTCGCCTGCCGGCTGCTCGGACGGCGGCTGATCGTGGCCGGTGGCGGCCGTGATCTGGACCGCGTTCGGGCTCTTGCTGGGCCCGACGTCGAGTTTCTCGGCGAGGTCTCGAACGCTGACGTCCCCGGTCTGTTGTCGCAGGCGCGCGCGCTGCTCTTCCCGGGTCTGGAGGACTTCGGCATCGTGCCCGTCGAGGCCCAGGCGGCCGGACTGCCGGTCATCGCCTATGGCGTGGGCGGGGTGCGCGACTCGGTCCTCGACGGCCGCACGGGAGTTCTCTACGACGAGCCGAGCGCAGCCGGGCTGGCGGCCGCCATCACCCGCTTCGAGGCGCTGTCACTGGACACCGGCGACTTGCGGCGCAACTCCGAACGGTTCTCTCCGGACCGCTTCGCCTCCGAGTTCGGACGGCTGCTGGCGGCGCTCCCGGCTGGCGCCCCAGCTGCCGATACTCTAGGAGGATGATGGCCGCCGAGCCCCTCGACGAGCGCGCGGCTCCGTCGGTCGAATCGTCCGCGCTCATCAACGCAATCCGAGTCGTCCGGGAGCGCTGGTGGCTCGTGGCCGCTGGCCTGATCGTCGGCTTCGCGGTCGCGCTGGCCTTCTCGATGCACGCCGTCAAGCAGTACACGGCAACCTCGACGCTGCTCGTCCGGCCCTCCAACCTGCCGGCGATCATCGCCCCTTCCCAGACGCAGGCCACCGATTCCACAACCCTGGCGCACATTCAGAGCGACGATGTGGCTCTCGTCTCGTCGGGCGCCGTTGCCCAGCGCGTGCAGAAGCTGCTCGGGATCAAACGCACGATCGGAGACCTGCAGAGTGAGGTGACAGCGACCGCTCAGGCGACCAATGACCTCGTCACCATTCAGGTCACTGACCCCGATCCGGCTCGGGCCGCGAAGATCGCCAACGCCTTTGCCACGGCTGTCACGGGTTATCTCACTGACGCCGCTCAAGCGCAGTTGGTGGCCGGCCAGGCGAAGCTCCAATCTGAGCTGACCGGCCTCTCGGCCACCGATCCGGGGCGATCGGCGCTTGAGCAGGGTCTCAAGCAGGTGATCGCACTTGAAGCCGTGACCAACGGGGGCGCGTCGGTCGTCGAACCCGCGCAGGTGCCGCAAAGCCCATCCTCGCCGAGCGTCAAGCGCGATTCCGTCGTCGGCGGAATCGCCGGCCTCGTCGCTGGACTGCTCCTCGTCTTTCTGCTCGACCTTTTTGACCGCCGCATCAAAACCGAGGAGGCGATCGAGCGGCTCTACGGTTTCTCGGCCCTGGCCGCGATCCCCGTCCGGCGCCGGGCCCGGCCCGGCACTCGCTCCAGTCAGGCTGAGCTCGAGCCGTTCCGCATCCTGCGCGACGGTCTCGCTCACGTCTCGCTCAAGGAGGAAATGAAGGTCATCATGGTCACGAGCGCCATCTCGGCCGAGGGCAAGACCCGAATCGCCAGCGGCCTGGCCCGGGCGATTGCCTCAGCCGGCAAGCGGGTGGTACTGATCGAGTCCGACGTGCACCGCCCCGGAGTTCGTAAGGAGTTTGGCCTGCCGGCCAGCGGAGCTGGGCTCATGAATGTCCTGGTGCAGGGGGGCCGCGCCGACGCGCTGACGCAGCGCGTCGCGAACATCCCGTACCTGTCGATCCTCCCCAGCGGGCCGTTCACCCCGAACTCGTCCGAGCTGCTGCGCTTGCCCGCGACCGCGGAGCTGCTGACCGAGCTCAGCGAGGCCTATGACTTCGTGATCATTGACGGGCCACCTCTGCTTCCGGTCGCGGACGCACAGGTCCTGCTTGACAACCCGCGGATCGACGTCATTCTGCTCGTCGCCCGGCCATACCTGACCACGCGGAAGCAGATCCGCCTGACTCTGGCCATCATCAGGCGCCATCCCAACAAGGGCGTCGGGCTCGTGATCAACGGGGTACGCGACAAGGAGCACGGTTACTACGGCTACCGCGGGGAGATGGCCGATCTCAGCGCGCTGCTGCCCGAGGCCCCCGGCCCCCGCGGAGCCCGGATCGGATTGGGCCGGCGTCGTTCGTCGCCGAAGATGACCGACGGCGAGTTCGAGACCACGCCCCCAGGCCCACCGGCTTCGGATGTCTGAGCGCGCTCGGGTGCGCCCAGCCGGCAACTTCGCCGATCGGGAATTGGACTGGATGGCAGGCGAGGTCTTCGCGATCCGGACGCCAGCGGCGCCCCGGGCCGACTGACCGCTGGACGTGGCCGACGACCCCATCGCTCGGTCGCCGGCTCGACCGCCGGCCGTTTCCTGGCGCGCGGCTTTGCCGGTCGCGCGGCTGCTTCCGGGGGGCGTGGCGGTGGGCCTGCTGATTCTCTGGGCCGATCACAACGGCGGCTATGACACCGACACCTGGTACTGGGGCGCGCTGCTGTCGCTTGCCATGGTGCGTCGCGACGGTCCTCGCGCGCCGTCCGGACGTTGCCGCTCCCTCGCGGACCGCCGGTCTGGCCCTCGGTCTCGTTCGGCGCGCTATGTCGCCTGGTCATACCTGTCGATCACCTGGGCGCAGGCCCCCGGGGTGGCCCTTCAAGGGCCAATCGCGCGCTGCTGTACCTGCTGCTGTTCTCGCTGATGCTGCTGCTGCCCTGGGGGCGGGGCAGCGCACTGATGGCACTGACAGTCTGGCCCTCGGTAGTCGGCGTGATTGCCGCCGCCCTGCATCGATGCGACTGGCCATCGACGACATGTCGGGGCGCTGCTGGTCAACGGCCGGCTGGCCGCACCCACCGGCTACTTCAACGCCACCGCCGCGCTGTTCACGATCGGCGCCTTGGTCAGCATCGCGCTGGCCGCCCATCGGCGCGCTGCCGGTCCTGCTGCGGGGCCTGCTGCTCGCCCTTGCCTGCGCGGATCTGCAGCTGGCGCTGATCGTTCAGAGCCGTGGTTGGCTGTTCTCGCTGCCGCTCGTCGCGCTGGTGACGATCGTGCTCGTCGCGAGACCGCCTCCGGGTCATTGCGCTCGCCGTTGCCCCGTGCCGCCGGTGCCGCTGTCGTCCTGCACCGCCTGCTCGCCGTCTACTCCAGCACTGAGCTCGACGCTCGGCATCCTCCGCGGCGCGCAGCCGGCCGGGCCGGCCTGCTGGTGCTGCGCCGCGTTGGTCGTGGCCGGCGCGCTCCTCGCCTGGGGCTGACTGGCTGGCCCGCGCGGCACGCTGCGCGACGGGCGGCGCTGGGTCGTCGGTACCGTGGTCGGTCTCGCGCTCCGCCGGCGCGGTGGGCGGGCGTGCGTGGCGGCCACCCATGGACATCCAGTCCGGTTCGTCGTGCGCCAATGGAACGGCTTCAGCCATCAGGAACCGGCCGTCGAGCACCGGGTCGCACTTCGCCGATGTCGGCAGCGGGCGCTACGACTTCTGGCGGGTCTCGCTCGATGCCTTCCTCGCCCATCCGCTCGGCGGGCTCGGTCAGGACAACTTCGCCGACTACTACGTCGTCCGCGGCCGCACCGGCGAGGAGCCGAGCTGGACCCACAGCCTCGAGATGCGCCTGCTCGCCCACACCGGCGCTCGTCGGCTTCGCTGCTCTTCGCCGGCTTCATCGCCGCGGCGCTGCGCGCTGGCGCTGCGCGCCCGACGGCGCGCGACCCGGCCGGCTCGCGGCCGCTGGTCGCGGTCGGCTCTGCTGCCGCTCGTCGTCTGGCTGATCCACGGCTCGGTGGACTGGTTCTGGGAGATGCCCGCGCTGTCGGGCCCGGCGCTCGGGTTCCTGGGCATGGCCGGCTCGATCGCCGACCGCGAGATCGCGATCGGACCCGACGCCGGCGTCGTGCCGGGGATCCCCGGGCATCGGCGGCGGCACGCTGGCAGCGGACCGCCGGAGGGCGAGCGTGGCGCCCTGGCTCGACGCAGGGCTGCGCTGGGTCGACGCCTCGCCGCCCTGGGGCCGTGGGGCCCCAGGGAAATGGCCGCCCTGGGGCGACGCGGCCGCCGGCGCCGGGACTGATCCCGTGATCGCACTCAGTGGGCGCTCGGCCTGCCGTATCTCGCCACCCGCCTGATGTCGATTGCGGCCGACACGGCCAGAGCCGACCCGACTGCGGCGCTCAACGATCTGAGCCGCGCCGCTTCCCTCGATCCCGTCAACGCCGATCCGACCGCACCGCCGGCGAGATCGCCCTGCAGACTGGCCGCTATCGGCTCGCCGACGCCCGTTCCGCAGTCGCTCGCGCGCGAGCCGGGCGATTGGTTTGCCTACCTTGGATCCGGCTTGGCCGCCTCCGCGCCTCGGCGAGCGTGGCGTCGCTCGTCCGGATTTCACCTCTGCCCTCGACGATCGACCGGACCCAGCCGGCCAACCGGCTCGCGGTGGAGCGCGTGGACACCCGCCATCCGCTCACGTACGCGGAGGCGTTATCGCTGCTCGCAGCGGGCAAATAAGCGTGACCGCGTTGGAAACTTGCTGGTCTCGGGTACTGATGGGTATAATCGCCGGGGTCCAGCAGTCAAGGGGCGTCATGGACTCCTGTCCGGCGGCCTGTTCGCCGTCAGAAAGGGCATAACCATAATGAAGAAGACATTTCTCGCGTTGGTGGTAGGACTGGTTCTCTTAGTTCCCAGCGTCGCGCTTGCTGCGGGCAGCAGCAGTAGCTGCCAGGCCTATGGTGGCAAGACATGCCCCACGTCCAGCACCACGACCGCGGCGCCGACCACGACGGCTGCGCCCACCACGACCGCTGCGCCGACCACGGGCGCGGCGACGACCGGAACCCCGACGGTCAGTCCCGGCACCACCGCAGCGACGACCTCGTCGGGAACGTTGCCGTTCACCGGCCTCGACCTCGCTGCGCTACTCGTTGGGGCGTCCGTCCTGCTCGGCGCCGGCCTCGTCGTGCGGCATCTGTCGCGCGATCAGCAGAACTGAGCGCCGTAGTCATCTGAGCCGGCCCCAGGGGCGCGACTGGTTCGCGCCCCTGGTCGTTGTCGGAGGCCGCGCTGGTTGTCAGGCGGAGGGGTCGCGCTCAGGCGGTTCCGGGCTCAACGGGCAAGCCGCTCGAGGATCAGGCGCCGCACCTCACCCCCATCGGCGCGGCCCTTGGTCTCGCGCATGACGAACCCGACCAGCGGCCCGATCGCCTTCAGGTTGCCGGCCGCGACCTTCTCGGCCGCTCCGGGATCGTCAGCGAGCGCGCGGTCCACGATCGCGCCCAGTTCGTCCCCGTCCCCGTCGCCCAGCGCGCCCGAGCCCGTCGCGCTCGATGATCTCGCGGGGGTCTCCCCCGTCGCTGACCAGCGTGCTGAGCACATCCCGAGCCGCGCTGCCGCTCACCTGCTTGGCGGCGACCATGCTCGCCAGCGTGGCCAGTGCGGCGGGCGAAACCCGGCTGGCGGCCGGATCCGCGTCGGAACCGATCCGTTCCACGAGCTGGGGAATCCAGTTGGCGATCTGGGTGGCCAGCTCCGGACCGGGCCCGCTGGCTGCGCTGCCGCGATCGGCGACGGCCAGGGCCGCGTCGAAGTAATCCGCCGATTCGCGCCGGAAAGCCAGCTCGCGCGCCCGACCGGAGGCCAGTCCCAGCTGCTGGAGTACCGCTGCGCCCGCGCCGCCGGGAGTTCGGGCAGCCCCTCGGCGGCCACCGCCAGCTCAGTCGCGCAGACCAGACAGCGGCAAGAGGTCGGGCTCGGGCAGATAGCGATAGTCGTGGGCCTCCTCCTTGGAGCGCAGGGAGGTCAGCCGGCCCGAAGCGGGGTCGTAGTGCAGCGTCTCCTGGACGATCGCCTCACCCTCATCTCGCCGCTGGATCTGGCGGTCGATCTCGGCTCGCACCCCGCGCTCGAGGAATCGGAACGAGTTCATGTTCTTCAACTCGGTCTTGGTTCCCAGCCCGCCGCTGCCGAGCGGCGCGCACCGACACGTTGGCGTCGGCCCGCAACGACCCCTCGTCCATGTTGACGTCCGAGACCCCGAGCTGGCGCAGGGTGGTGCGCAGCAGGGTCAGAAACTCATGCGCCTGCTCGGGCGAGCTCAGGTCCGGCTCGGTGACGATCTCGACCAGTGGCGTTCCGCAGCGATTGAAGTCAACCACGCTGCGATCTGAGCCCTGGATCCGCCCGCTCTCCCCGACGTGGACGAGCTTGGCTGCGTCCTCCTCGAGATGAACGCGGTGGATCCGCACGCCGCCCAGGCTCCCGCCGCTGCACAGCGGAACGTCGTACTGGGAGATCTGGTAGCCCTTCGGCGAGTCTGGATAGAAGTAGTTCTTGCGGTGAAACAGGGACCGCGGCGCGATCTCCGAGCCGAGCGCCAGACCGATCATGATCCCGAACTCGACCGCACGAGCGTTGAGCACCGGCAGCGCACCGGGCAGTCCGAGGCACACCGGGCAGGTATGGAGATTGGGCGGATCTCCGAACGACAGCTCACAACCGCAGAACATCTTCGTGCGCGTCTTGAGTTGGACGTGGATCTCCAGCCCGATGACCGGCTCCCAGGTGTGACTCATCGCCGCGCCTGGCTGCCGTCAAAGCCGATCGCGAGCTCCAGCGCATGCGCGGCGGCGAGCAGCCGGTTCTCGCTGAACGCCGGGCCCGCGAGCTGGAAGCCGACCGGCAGTCCCTCGGCCAGCCCGGACGGAATCGAGATGGCCGGGATTCCGGCCAGCGACATCGGGACGGTGCAGAAGTCATTGAGGTACATCGCGAGCGGGTCCGCCGTCTTTGATCCCTGCTCGAAGGCGGTCCACGGGCTGGTCGGGGTGACCACGAAATCACATTCGGCGAACGCGGCGCGAAAATCCTCGGCGATCTTGGTCCGCACCTTCAGGGCGGTCCCGTAGTAGGCGTCGTAGTAGCCGCTGGACAGCGCATAGGTGCCGAGCATGATCCGCCGCTTGACCTCGGGACCGAAGCCCGCCGCCCGGGTGCGGCTGTACATCGTCTCCAGATCGGCGTCGCCGGCCACACGCAGCCCGTAGCGAACCCCGTCGAAGCGGGCCAGATTGGCCGACGCCTCGGCCGGCGCGATCAGGTAGTAGGCCGACAGGGCGTGAGGCCCGTGCGGCAATCGGATCGGACGTCACGGTGGCGCCGAGACCCTCGGCTCGCCTCAGCGTCGCCTCGAAGCTGGCTCGTACGCCCGGCTCGATGCCGGTACCCGACGCGTCGTCACCGGCGATCAGATCCTCGGGGACACCCAGCCGGATGCCGGTGAGGTCGTCCGCCGTGGGCAGCTGCACGGGCTCGGGGTAGGCCACCGAGGTCGAATCGCGCGGATCTCGCCCGACCATCGCCGAGAACAGCAACGCCGCGTCGATCACCGTCCGCGTCGAGCGGACCGGCCTGGTCCAGCGAGGACGCGAACGCGATCATCCCGTAGCGCGAGCAGGCGCCGTAGGTCGGCTTGAGGCCGACGATGCCGCTCAGAGCCGCCGGCTGGCGGATCGAACCGCCGGTGTCGGTGCCGATCGCCCACGGCGCGAGCCCGGCGGCCACCGCCGCGGCGCTGCCGCCGGAGGACCCCCCGGGGACGCGGGTTCGGTCCCACGGGTTGAGCACGGGCCCGAAGGCCGAGTTCTCGTTCGATGACCCCATCGCGAACTCGTCCTGATTGGTCTTGCCCAGCAGCGGCGCACCCGCGGCCTGCAGCTGGGTGACGACGGTGGCGCTGTACGGAGGCCGGTATCCCTCCAGGATCCTCGAACCGGCCTGGCTCGGCACGCCCTCGGTGCAGAACAGGTCCTTGACCGCGACCGGAACGCCGCCGAGCGGACTCGTGGCGCGCGTCAGGACCGTCCGGGCGCCGATCCGCGACCCAGGTGAACGCATTGAGCTCGTCGGCTGCGGCGCGCTCGCGGTAGGCCTCGAACAGCTCTCCGGCGTCGAGCTCGCCGCCCTCGGACCGCGGCCGCGGCCTGCGCCGCGGTCAGCTCGATCAGCTCGTGCGGGTTCATTCGGTGGCCGGGCCGGGACTGGGCACCCCGAATCCGCCGTTCACCGGCTCCGGCGCGGCGGCCAGCGCCTGCTCGGGGTCAGGCTGGGTCGCGGCTCGTCGGGACGGGTCACGGTGCCGACATCGACCGCATGCGAGGTCGGTGGTGTTCCTTCGAGATCGAGTTCCCGGATCCGGTCCACATGCTCCAGCACGTCCGAGAGCTCGGTGGCCATCCGCTCGACCTCGTCAGGATCGAGTTTCAGCCGGGCGAGACGGGCGACGTGGAGAACCTGATCGCGATCGATCACGTTCGGCATTCTAGGTTCGGCCCGCCGCGCGGGCCTTCCGGGGGTCGAGTTGCCGTGGCTATCCGCGCAACGGGACGACCTCGATCGCCTCGTTGCGCGCCGGATCGGGCGGATCCTCCTCGCGCAGCGAGCGCAGTCCGGCGCCCGCCAGCACGAGCGCGCAGAACAGACCGAGGTACGCGCCGGCGTCGGCGCTGGTGCTGACACCGCCTCCGTCGGGCCCGGGCAGGCTGATGAGCACCCGCCAGATCAGGGCCAGCGTGACGATCGTGCCCAGGACGGTCGTGATCGTGCTCAGGCTCGCCGGCAGCGCGGGCGCCCGCCGCGTGGCCTGAAACCACGCGAGCGCGAACGCGGCCACGATCGTGATCAGGATCACCCAGCGCAGCACCGAGAGCGCGTTCCATCCGCTCATGGACTGGCCATCGACACCGGTGACCGAGTACCAGGACAATCCGAACAGGTCCACGAGGAGGACCGCCGCCGCTAGCGCGGCGACGACCTCCCCCAAGCGCAGCCGCCTCATCTGGAGGTCCATCCGCGACAGCGCGATGACCGACCTGGCTGCCGTCAGGCGCCGGTGGCGACGTTGACGTGCCCGCTGCGCGCCTGCAGGGCCACGTACACGAGGCCGGCGGTGAGGATCACGCCCAGCCAGAAGCCGAAGCCGAAGTCACTGAAGTGAATGTTGAACACGAACTTCAGGAACACGAACACCGCGACGACGCACGCGAGGATGAATCGCGTTTCGAGCCGGCTGCCGTTGACCGACGGCAGCGTGGTCTGAGGTGACATCCGCTCGATGGCCAGATCGGCGATCAGCAGCAGCGCGGCGAGCACGGCGAGAGTTCCCGCCCATCCGGTGGGAGCATCGGTGGCGGTGAATGAGATCGAGAACGGGCCCGCTGAGATGTCGAACCAGGGCAGGAACAGCAGATCGATGACGAGCAGCAGCGCGACCCCGCCGATGATCCAGTCATCGCGGGTGAAATTGGTGGTGTTCATGAGCCCTCCCCAGATTGAATGCGGACATCGTGTCAGTTCGCGCTATGTCCGGTCCCTCCTGCGATCAATCGCGGCCGCCGAGGGCTGGCGCGAACCCTACTGCGCGGTTTCGCCATGCGCCAGAGCATCCCGTTGACGGCGCCGCGGGTGCTGCGCGACCGCGCGTTGAAAGCGCCGTTGCTCGTGCACGGACTCAACGCCGCCCAGCGTGATGGCGAGCGCACAGGTCAGCCCGAGCACGGCGCCGAGCTTCTGATCGATCACCTTGCTCGCTTGCGGCAGCACGAGCAGCACACGGTAGAAGAGCAGCGCGAAGGTCAGCCCGCCCAGCGCGAGGATCACGAGACTGGTGTCGGTGCGGGTCCCGTGGGACCGCTGGCTGGCATGTAGCACCACGGACCCGAGCGCGGAGAGGATGCACAGCAGCATCACCCAGCGCACGAGCGACAGGCCATCCCAGGCGTTCTCGGCAGTCGAGATCGCCGGGCGGGCGGCGGACGGATCTGGCACACCGGCCACCCCGTACCACTTGGTGGCGAACATGAGGATGAGCAGCAGCAGGGCGCCGAGTGCGCTGGTCAGCTCACCGCGATAGATCCGCGGCGTGCCCGGCTCTCGAGCCGGCTCCTCGCCAGTCACGGCCGCCACCGTCACCGTTTGGAGATCGGGGCCAGATCAGCCACCAGCTTGCGCTCGGAACGGTCACGGAAGCGGATCACCACGATCCCGCCGGGCTCGATCCCGGTGACGACGCCCTCGCCGAAGGCGGCGTGCGACACGTCATCACCGAGCCGGTAGGCGGCGGCCGAGCGCTCCGACGCCTCGGACGCCTCCCAGCCCCCGCCCGACCCGGAGCCCGGTGCACTCCATGACGTGGCCTGCGCCCGATAGGAACCAAAGCCGCGCCGGACCATCTGCTCGCGGTCGGTCAGCTGCTCGGGGATCTCGCCGATGAACCGGCTCGGCGCCCCGAAGCTGCGCGCCCCGAACACCGTGCGCGTGCGAGCCGAGGTGAGATACAGGTCGCGCTCGGCACGTGTGATGCCGACGTAACAGAGCCGGCGCTCCTCCTCCAGGCCTCCTTCGTCGAGCGCCCGCGAGTGCGGGAAGACGCCCTCCTCGCACCCGATCATGAACACGATCGGGTACTCCAGGCCCTTGGCGTTGTGAAGGGTCATCAGGGTGACCAGGCCCTCATCCTCGGTGCGCCCGTCCGCGTCGGCGACGAGCGCCACCTGCTGCAGGAACTCGGCCAGCGTCCCGTCGCCATCCGCCGCCGTGTCGTATTCGACGGCCACGTTGACGAGTTCCTCGAGGTTCTCGAGCCGGCCCTGGGCCTCAATCGTGCGCTCGTTCTCGAGCGCTTCGAGGTAGCCGGTCTCGCGCAGCGTCTCCAAGCAGGCTCGAGATCGTCGCACCCCCCTCCAGACGCTCGCGCAGCGGCTCCATCGTGCCCATGAACCGGCGCAGCGCCTTGATCGCGGCGGAGCCGAGTCCCGGCACCTGCTCGGGGGCGGCGGCCAGCTCCCAGACGGTCTCGCCGCTGGTGTTCGCGTAGGCGAGCACCCGTGAGATGGACGTCGCACCGATCCCGCGCCGGGGGGAGTTGACGATCCGCGTGAACGCGCCCA
>CAVXPV010000022.1:0-36212 GCA_963763715.1 uncultured Solirubrobacterales bacterium | reverse complement strand
GCACGCCCCGGGCACACCGGTCACGGTTTGGCGACATTTCGCGGCCCCCGCCGCCTCCGGCTCGCGCTGCCCGCGCTTGCGGCGCCGGCTCCTCCGTAACGCAGAGCCAGGGCCCAGTGGACGGAGCGCGCACGCCGGCCGGGCCGGCCGGACCGAAGCTCAGGCTTCCCAGCGGTACCCGACGCGCCGCACGGTGCGCAGCCGCGGCGCGTGATGGTCACCGAGCTTGACGCGGACCCGGCGCACGTGGACATCGACGGTGCGGGCCCCTCCGAAGAACTCGTAGCCCCAGACGCTGCGCAGCAGCGCCTCGCGCGAGAACGCACGGCCGGGATGGGTGGCCAGATACTTGAGCAGCTCGAACTCCATGAACGTGAACTCGACGGCCTGACCCTCGAGTCGCGCCTCGTGGGCGGCGAGGTCGAGCTCGAGACCGTCATCGCGGAACACCTCGTGGCCCTCCACGCCGCGGACCACCCGTCGCGCGCGGGCGATCCGGGCGCCGAGCTCGGCGGCGGTGAAGGGTGAGACGATCAGCTCGTGGACGCCGAGGACCTCCTCGCTGAGCGCCAGCCGGTCGGGATCCACGCTGACCACGATCGGGACGGTGCCCAGTTCCTCGTCCTCGCGCAGCCGTGAGTAGATCGGGGACACGTCGCCGTCCCCGTCGATCACGAGCGCGAGGTCAGGGCGCCGTTCGGTGCCGTTCTCGCCGGCCGGGCGCAGCGGCCCGTTGATCGCGATGCGCCTGGGGCTGAAGCCGAGTTCGGCGAGCATCCGGCTCGGCGTCTCGGCCGCGTCGGCGCGGCGGGTGTAGATCCAGGCGTCTCCCATGTTGCTCACGAGGCTGGCAGTCGGTCCGGCGGCCGTCATTGGCCGAATGTCGAAACTGGACCGCCGCTCAGGCTCCCCAGGGCGGCCTACCGGACAGCGTGAGCCGTCGGCAGCCAGCGGGTCTCGGACCCCGGGATGGATCAGGACTCGGCGGGGACGGCAGCCGCGGCGATTGCCGGGGGCGCGTCGGGTGCAGCCGGGGTACCGGGGACGACCTTGATGATCCGAAAGCGCAGGATCCCGTCGTCGATACGCAGGTTGTGCGATACCGCATCGAGCAGCGCGGGCGGACCGGTGAACTGCAGGAGGTGGTACTCGCCCTCGGTCTGATGGCGGATCTCGTAGGCCAGCGCGCGGGTGTGCCAATCGTCGTTGCGCTCGATCGTGCCCCCCCCGCTGGTGATCTGAGCCTCGGTGTCGGCGAGGATCTTCGCGCGGCGCTCGTCGTCGGCGGTGGCCGAGATCACGAGCATGAGGTCATAGAGAGGGGTGGGTTTCGCCATGGTGATACGCCCGTTGAGTGGACGGCGGACGACTATAGCGATTGCCCGCCGCGCGCCGGTCGCGCCCGGCCCGCGGCGGTTGCCGTTGTCACGCTCAAGGCCGTGGGGGCCAGGCGTTGGCAACATGGTGCCATGGCCGGCCGCCCACCCGCTCCGGAGCTCCCCATCCACGAGGCCGCGACCGCGGCCGACTGGGAACGCTGGCTGCAAGCCGAACATGCGGCTTCTCCGGGCGTCTGGCTGATGATCGCCAAGCGGGGATCCGATGCGGTCAGCGTGACCTACCCTGAGGCGCTGGAGACGGCGCTCTGCTTCGGCTGGATCGATGGCCAGAAGCGCGGCCGCGACGAACACCACTGGTTGCAGCGGTTCACGCCTCGGACGCAACGCAGCCGCTGGTCGCAGATCAACCGCGAGACGGCGGAGCGGCTGATCGCGGAGGGCCGGATGCAGCCGGCCGGCCTGCGCCAGATCGAGGCGGCCCGCGCCGACGGACGCTGGGCCGCCGCCTACCCGCCGCAGGCCACCGCCACCGTGCCCGAGGACCTCGAGCGCGCGCTGGACGAGAATCCGGCGGCGCGGGCGTTCTTCATGACGCTCACCGGCAGCGACCGCTACGCCTTCCTGTACCGCTTGCACAGCGTGCGGTCACCCGTCGGGCGCCGCGAGCGAATCGCGGGGTACATCAAACGCCTCAGCCAAGGCCGGACGCTCGGCTAGCCAGGCCTTCGCTTGCGTGTCAGCTAAGTTCCGGCCCCCGGGAGCTAAATGACACGCACTCGCGGCGCCGCGTCGGCCGCAACGAGGGCCCCGGGGTGCTCCGGGCTGTTGACGTGCCCGTCAGGAGCGGCCCTTGGCCCGGATGTCGGCGAGCTGGTCGTCTATCCAGTCCCCCGGGTTGCGAGCGGTGACGATCGATTTCAGACCTTCGTGCCGGCGCCGGCGCTCCTCGATCGGCATGGTCAGCGCAGCGTGGATCGAGTCTGCGAGCTCTTGGATGTCGAACGGGTTGACCGACAGGGCGAACTCGCCGAGCTCCTCGTGGGCTCCCGTGTTCTCCGATAGCACCGACACCCCGGCCCGCTCGTTGACCATCGGCCCCTCCTTGGCCACGAGGTTCATGCCGTCGAACATCGCGTTGACCATCAGCATGTCGTAGTGCTTGTAGGCGGCGACGGCCTCCTCGAGGTCATCGCGCAGCTTGAGCTGGATCGGCATCCAGTCCGGGGACCCGTGGCGGTGATTGACGACCGCGACGACCGCTTCGATCCGCTCCAGGTACTCGGCGTACTCGGCCACATCGGTCCGCGACGGCATCAGCTGGGCGATGAAGGTGACGCGCTCGCGGAACTCCGGATGCTGTTCGAGGAACGTGTCAAAGGCATGGAACCCGCGCAGCACGTTCTTGCTCAGGTCGGCCCGGTCGACGCGCAGGATCAGGTGGTCGCGCCGGCGCCGCAGCAGTTCGGCTTCGAATTCGTGGACGCCCGGCCGCTGGGCCACCGCCTGCACCGCGCCGGCGTCGATCGGGAGCGGGTAGGCCCGGACCCAGACCTCGCGGTCGCCGACGTGGACGATCCCCGCCTCGTGGTCGACCTCGTAGTCGGTGAGGTCCTGGCAGCACTGCAGGAAGTTGTGGCGGTAGGAGCGGGTGTGGAAGCCGACGATGTCGTTGGCGAGAATCCCGTCGTAGATCTCGCGGCGGATCACCGAGGGCAGTACGCGCCAGGAGTCCGACTGGCTCCAGGGGATGTGGACGAAGTGGTGTAGGAACGCGTCGGGTCGTGACCGGCGGATCAGCCCTGGAAGTGTGTAGAGGTGGTAGTCGTGCACCATGACCACCGGTTCGTCGACGTCAGCGACCTCGTCGAGCACCGCGTTGGCGAGATCCTCGTTGACCGCGTTGTAGCCGAACTCGAACGCCTCGGTCTCGTTGCGGCGGATGTCCGGAGCGTTGGAGAGGTCCCACAGGTAGTGCTGGATGAACCACAACATCGGGTTGGCGATGATGTTGTAGAAGCCCTCGTAGGCGTCGGGATCGGAGGCCACGAGCTTGACTCGGTACTCGTCACCGTCCGGCGTGCTGACCGGGAACGGGCGCCCGCCCGCCCGTTCGGCAGCCTCTACGTCCTCGTCGGTCATCGCCGAGGCGACCCAGGTCACCGGCCGGTACGAGGCCAGGCCGATCAGGGCGGTGACCAGACCGCCGGTGCCCCGCTTGATCTGGCCGTCCGGTTGGAAGGTGACCGGGCCGCGATTGGAGACGAGGACAAGGGGGGTCTCGGGCGGCATCGTCTAGGACTATCTCATGTGCGCCCGTGGCCTCGTCTGCCGAGGGCCGCGCAACGGGGCGTACTCCGGCGTAAAGCCCGAAAAATCGATTGACTTGATACAGTTTGAGCGCTCGTCAAGTGAGCACACTTAAGCCCGGACCCGGCGCCGCCACCGGCCGGGCCCGCCCTCATCACCACCGAGCCCCGCAAGGAGAAGCGCATGAGCGCGACCGACGATCTGATCGCCAACAACGCCGGCTATGCCGAGGCCTTTGACAAGGCCGACCTGCCCCTGCCCCCCGCCAAGAAGGTCGCCGTCATCGCCTGCATGGATGCTCGCCTCAATGTCTACGGCGCTCTTGGGCTCACCGAGGGCGACGCGCACGTGATCCGCAACGCGGGCGGCGTCGTGACCGATGACGAGATCCGCTCGCTGGCGATCTCCCAGCGACTCCTCGGAACCGAGGAGATCATCCTCATCCATCACACCGACTGCGGGATGCTGACCTTCCGCGATGACGACTTCCGCGATGCAATCGAGAAGGACACCGGCATCCGGCCGAATTGGGCCGCGGAGACCTTCGCCGACCTCGAGGGTGACGTGCGCCAGTCGATCGCGCGGATCAACGCGTCGCCGTTCATCCCCAACAAGACGTCGGTGCGGGGTTTCGTTTACGAGGTCGAGACGGGAAAGCTGCGCGAGGTCGTCTGAGAGCGATCGCCGGTCCACTACGGTTCCGGAGGTGAACCACGGATCCGCCCAGCGCCGATGAGCCAGCACGATGTGATCGTGATCGGGGCCGGGCCTGCGGGCGAGGTCTGCGCAGGCCAGCTCGCCGCTGAAGGCCTCGACGTCGCGCTCATCGAACGGGAGCTGGTCGGGGGCGAGTGCTCCTTCTGGGCCTGCATGCCGGCCAAGGCGCTGCTGCGCCCCGGGGCCCTGCTGGCCGAGCTCGGTCGTGTGCCCGGCGTCGGGGACGGCGGGGCCGGCGGGCTGAACGCGCCCGCCGTGCTCAACCGCCGCGACGAGGTGATCCATGATCTCGACGATGCCGCCCAGATCCCGTGGGTGAAGGACCGCGGCATCACGCTCGTCCGCGGGGAGGCCCGGCTCGATGGGGAGCGCCGGGTCCGGGTCGGCGACGACGTGCTCGAGGCGCGGCGCGCGGTCGTGCTCGCGGTCGGCAGCGGTGCCGTGATCCCGCCGATCCCGGGGCTGGAGGAGATCGCCCCGTGGACGAACCGGGCCGCGACCACGGCCAAGGCCGTCCCGGCGCGGCTGACGGTGCTCGGAGGCGGCGCAGTCGGCTGTGAGATGTCGCAGGCCTGGCGATCGCTTGGCGCGGACGTGACCCTGATCGAGTCCGAGCCCCAGCTGCTCACCGGCGAGGAGCCGTTCGCCTCCGAGCAGCTCGCCCAATCACTGCGCGAGCAGGGAGTCGACGTCCGGCTCGGCGCCACCGCGACCGCCGCGGCTCGAGAGGGCAAGGAGTTCATCGTCACCCTGGACGACCGCGAGGCGATCCGCAGCGACGAGCTGCTCGTCGCCGTCGGGCGCCGCCCGCACACCGACGGGCTCGGGCTCGACAGTGTCGGCCTGAAGCCGGGCGCGACAGTCCGGGTCGACGATCAGATGCGCGTGCCGGGTCACGACTGGCTGTTCGCGGTCGGTGACGTCAACGGCCGGGCCCTGCTCACCCACGCTGGTAAGTACCAGGCGCGGATCGCCTGCGCGGTGATCATGAACCGCCCGGCCCGGGCGCAGTGGGACGGGTTACTCGCTCCTCGCGTGGTCTTCACCGAGCCGCAGGTCGCCGCCGTGGGGCAGACGCTCGAGGAGGCGCTCACCGCCGGCGTGGTCGCCCGGGCGGTCGACGCCGACCCCGAGCGCACGCCGGGGGGCAGCTTCGTCGGCAAGGGCGCCACTGCGCAGGCGCGCCTGGTCGTCGACGAGCAGCGACGCGTCATCGTCGGTGCCACCTTCACGGGACCCGACGTGGCCGAGTGGCTGCATGGCGTGACGGTTGCGATCGTCGGTGAGGTCCCGCTCGACCGTCTGATCCATGTCATTCCCGCCTTCCCCACCCGCAGCGAGATCTGGCTGCAGCTGCTGGCCGACTGGGACTTCTAGGCCGCGACGCGTGCTCGCGCCGCCGGGGCCTCGCGGGGATGGCTCACGCGGGGATCTCGAGCATGAACTCCGTGACCCCGGAGTCCGTGCGCACCGTCAGCGCGCCTTCCATCCGCTCGGCCAGCTCCGAGGCGATCGCCAGTCCCAGCCCCGATCCCTGGGTGTCATCGGCGGTGTAGAAGGGCTCGAAGATCCGCTGCGCGGTCTGGGTGTCGATGCCGGCCGCGTCATCGCGGACGACGAGCCGGATCCGGCCGTCATCACGGCCGGCGGTGACGACGATCTGCGTGCCCGGCGGCGTGTGGGTCAGCGCGTTGTCGATCAGGATGCGCATGATCTGAGCGACTCGCACCGGGTCGCACTGGGCCTCGATCCGGCGGGCGGGAAGCCGCAGCTCCAACCGCGCGTCGTGTTGGTGCAGCGTCGGTTCGAACTCCCCGGAGACCGAGCGGGTCAGCTCCCCGAGGTCGACTTCCTCGGGGCGCAGCTCCAGCGAGCCGGACTCGAGCCGCGAGAGATCCAGGAGGTTGACCGACAGCTTGCCCAGACGCTGCACCTGATCGCGGACCTGATCGAGGAAGCGCCGTCGCGTCTCGGCGTCGAGGTCATCGTCCTCGAGCAGCTCGACGAAGCCGCCGAGTGAGAAGACCGGTGTGCGCAGCTCGTGCGAGGCGGTGGCGATGAACTTCTTGCGGGTCAGCTCGAGCTGCTCGAGCTGGGCCTGCATGTCGTTGAAGGCGACGGCGAGTGCTCCGAGCTCATCGGAGGAGTCGACCGGGATCGGTGGGCCGAACTCGCCCGGCGGCCACCTGCTTGGCGGCCAGTTCGAGCCGCTTGACGCGCTGCGCCAGGGCGCGGGCGACCAGATAGCTGGCGATCAGCGCCAGGGCGAGGGCGATCGCGCCGGCGACGAGGATCTCGTGCCGCACCGTAGTCACGGTGTGCACGATGTCGCCCACGGGCGAGGAGTAGACGATCACCGCGGCCACCCGGCCGGCGAACAGAATCGGCACGACCGCCTCGGCGGTGATGTCCCCGCCGATCGTCTCGGTACCGGTGGCCAGCCGGCGCGACGAGATCGCCCGCTGCGCGACCGAGAACCGCAGAGCCCCGCTGGCGGCGGGATTGCTCGAGTCGGCCTGGGCCGACAGCTGCAGAGCCCCCTGCGCTCGGTTGACCGACAGCAGAGTCACGCGATCGCCGGTGACGCCGCCGGTGCGCACGATCAGCTCGTGAACGCGGGGCAGTGCCGTCGAGCTGCCGACGGTACGCCGGATCGCTCCCGACCGGGTCTGAGCCGACACCGCGAGCTGATGCAGCTTGGCGTTCATCAGCCGCGACTGCAGGCCGGGCGCGACGTAGAGGTAGAGCGAGCCGATCGCGACCAGCGTGATCGTGAAGAACAGGACCGCCAGCTTGGTGGCCAGCGAGAGGCGCAGCACACCCGGCACCGGTCACGGCTCCGTGTCGCGGAAGCGGTACCCGACCCCGCGCACCGTGAACAGATACTCGGGGTCCTTGGAATCGGACTCGACCTTCTCACGGAGATGGCGGATGTGGACGTCGATCGTCCGCGGATCGCGATAGGCCGAGTCCCCCCAGATCCGCGCCAGCAGCATGTCACGCGTGAACACGCGGCCCGGGGCGCGGGCCAGCGCCGAGAGGATCTCGAACTCGACGTAGGTCAGCTGGGCGTCCTCGCCGCGGATCCGGACCGTGCGCTTGGGGAAGTCGATCCGTAGCGCCCCGATCTCGAGCGGCACCTCGTCGGGGGCGGTCTCGGCCGGACGGCTCATCTCGGTACGGCGCAGTGCTGCCTTGATCCGGCTGGAGAATTCGCGCAGCGAGAACGGCTTGGTGATGTAGTCGTCGGCCCCCAGCTCGAGGCCGACGACCTTGTCGATCTCCTCGGACTTGGCGGTCAGCATGATGATCGGCACCGAGCTGCGGCTGCGCAGCCGGCGGCAGACCTCCAGACCGTCGACGTGGGGGAGCATCACGTCGAGCACGACGAGGTCAAAGGACTGCTCCGCAAAGCGCTCCAGGGCCTGACGGCCGTCGGTCGCCTGGACCACCTCGTAGCCCTCCTTCCGCAGCGGATAGGAGAGCAACGTCTGGATCGACTGCTCGTCGTCGACGAGCAGGATGCGCGCGGATCGGTCAGCCAAGCTCTCTCTCCCGCGAAGGGTACGGGTTTCGGGTGGGCAGTCGTGGTCCGCCGGTCGCGTGGCGGGCCGCTATAAAGGAGATCGATGCTCGATCCGCGCATCTACCGGACCGGCCTGACGGTAGTCGTACTGGCAATCCTGGTCCTCGCCTTCTCGCTCGGAGACCAGCACAGCGCACTCACCTCGCCGCTGGCTCCTGACGCGTTCAACGGCCAGAACGTGGTCGGCAACATGGCCCAATGGGCCAAGGACTATCCCCAGCGCTCGCCTGGCTCGGCGGCCGACCAGGACCTCGCGACGCAGGTCGCGGCCGGCCTGCGCGGGGGCAGCAGGGCCGGCTTCGCCGTGAGCACGGACACGTTCACCGGCCAGACCGCGGACGGGGCGCGGACCCTGGACAACGTGGTTGCTGTGCGTCCGGGCAGCGTCCAGGCTGGGAGCCTGGTGATCGTCGCTCACCGCGACGCGCGCGGCTCGCCGGCCAAGGCTGCGCTCTCGGGCACCGCGACCCTGATCGAGCTCGCTCGCGATCTCGCCGGTGAAACGCTGCGTCGGACGGTCGTGCTCGCCTCGACCACCGGCTCCCAGGGGACGGCCGGGGCGCTCCGGCTCGCCAACACCGTCGCCGGGCCGATCGACGCCGTGATCGTGCTCGGCGATCTCGCCAGCCGGCATATTCAGCAGCCGATCGTCGTGCCGTGGTCCACATCGCCCAACGTCGCCTCGCCGGTGCTGCGCAACACGATCGGGGCCGAGCTGCGCAGCCAGGCCTCGATCGGCCCCACGGGGACGAGCCTGTTCGGCCAGTACCTGCATCTGGCCTTCCCCCTGACGCTCTCCGAGCAGGCGCCGTTTGGCGACCTCGGCGTGCCCGCGGTACTCGTCTCCCTGAGCGGCGAACGCGGCTCACCTCCGTCCGGAGCGTTGGGCAGAGTCGACCAGTTGACCGCTCTGGGGCGTGGTGTGCTGGCCACGATCTCCGCGCTGGACAGCGGCGCGGCGGTTCCGGCCTCCTCCCCGTATGTGCTGCTCGACGGCAAGGTGGTGCCGGGTTGGGCCCTGTCGATCTTCGTGCTCGCACTGATCGTCCCGGTTCTGCTGACGACGATCGACGGCGTGGCGCGCGCCCGACGCCGTGGGCACCCGCTGTGGCGCTGGATCGTGCTCGTGCTCGCCGCGGCCGTTCCCTTCGGACTGGCGGGTGCCGTCGTACTTCTGGCCCGAGTGGCAGGAGCGCTGACGGTGGCGCCCGCAGGCCCGTTGGGCCCGGGGATCGTCCCCACCCCGAGCGCGGGCTGGGGGGTGGTGGTGTTCGCTGCCGCGTTGGCCCTGGCCGCGACGATCTCGCTACGGCCGGTCGCGATCGGCTTCGCGCTGCGCTCGCCGCGCTCGCCGGATCCGGGCCGTGAGACGGCAGCTGAGGGCGCTGTGGCCGGACTGCTCGCCGTCGCCTGCGTGGTCACGATCCTCCTCTGGCTGGCCAACCCCTATGCGGCCCTGCTCGCCGTGCCCGGGCTGCACCTGTGGCTGCTCGCCCTCAGCCCTGACCTGCGGCTGCGGCTGCCCATCCGGCTCGCCCTGCTCCTGGTGGGTCTGCTGCCGTTGGCGGCGGTCACCGTGTACTACGCGACGACGCTGGGCTACTCCCCGCTCGGCATCGTCTGGATGATCACGCTGCTGATCGCCGGCCACGGGATCGGAGTCGCGGCGGTGCTGGAGTGGAGCCTGTTCGGAGGTTGCGTGCTGACCGCGCTGGGCGTGCTCGTCGCGCTGGCTCGCCAGCCTCGCCCCGAACAGCAGCCGGTCACCGTTCGCGGGCCCGTCGGCTACGCCGGACCGGGCTCGCTGGGCGGTACCGAGTCGGCCCTCCGGCGCTGAGCGGTGAGGCCTGCCACCATAGGCCGATGCGCCGGCTGATCCGGGACGTCTCCTCCGTGTTGATCCTCGCGGGTCTGCTGCTCGTGCTTGACGCCGGCGTCACCCTCGTCTGGCAGGAGCCGGTCACGGCAGCGATCGGGCTCGCGCTCCGCGGACAGGTCAACGATCGCTACCTCAGCTATCGGACCGCCCCCCTGTCCACGGTCGATGTCGGCGTGATCAAACAGCTGCGGACCCGGACGGAACGAGTCTCCTTTCTGGCCAGCCGACTCTCGCACCAGGTTCGGACGGGTGACGCCATCGGCACGATCTCGATCCCCAGGATCGGGGTCGACTACACCGTCGTTCAGGGGACCGATGAGCTGAGTCTCGAGAAGGGGCCGGGTCACTACCCCGCGACCGCGCTGCCCGGCGTGGGACGGACGGTGGCCATCGCCGGCCATCGCACGACCTACCTGGCGCCGTTTCGGCGCATCAACGAGTTGCATCACGGCGACCGGATCACCGTGCGGATGCCCTACGGTCGCTTCATCTACCGGGTGCAGCACACGCAGATCGTGTTGCCGACCGCGCTGTGGGTCACCAACGACGTCGGCTATGACCGGCTGGTCCTCTCAGCCTGCAATCCCCTCTACAGCGCAGCGCAGCGAATCATCGTGTTCGCTCGTCTGGCGTCCGCGACCCCGCTGGGGCCGGCCTGAGCCGATGTCATCTGCCGCCCTGCGACCCCCAGCCGGTGTCGCCTCGCAGGCGCCGGGCGTTTGGATGCACCCCTTCGCTCAGACGGACGAATGTCCAATCTGAGGCACCCTCATGGAGGGAACCCGCGCTCGTGCCGAAACCCACGTCGTGACGCCATCGAGACGACAGCCGAAGGGAATCGCGCTATGCGCTTGAGCCAGATCCAGGATCAGATCGGGCGCGGTGAGTACCGGGTGAACACCCAGGCCGTGGCCGATGCGATCATCCGCCGGCTGATCGCCGAGCAGCGGACGAGCCCCACCGGGGCACCCCCGCCTCAGAGCGAATGCTCGTAACCCCGAAGGCCCTGCCTCGCTCCGTCGATCCGGAGCTCGGCCGGGCCGGCACCGACGTCTCCGATCACCGTCGCGGCGACCGGCGCATCGGCGGGCGCGAGACACGCGCAGAGCTCGAAATCCTCCCCCCCGGTCAGCGCGAAGACGATCGGGTCCTGCCCGAGTTCGGCGGCGATCTCGGTCACCCCCGCGGCGAGTGGGATCCGGCGGCTCTCGAGGCGTAGCGCGACGTCGCTGGCCTGGGCGAGATGCCGGGCGTCGGCGGCCAGCCCATCCGACAGATCGATCATCGCCGTGGCTCCGGTCCGCGCCAGCTCACGTCCGGCGTCCACCCGGGCCTCGGGTGCCGCGTAGCTGCGGTGCAGCTTCGCCCGCACTTCCTCGGAAACGGTCTCCCCGCGGACACGTCCCTCGAGCAGGGCCAGGCCGGCGGCGGCGCCGCCGAGCGGGCCGGTCACCACCACGACGTCTCCTACGCGCGCGCCGTCACGCCCGACGAGGGCGCCGGGTTCATCCGTCCAGCCGACGACGGTGACCGACACGACGAGCACCGGGGCGCCGGTCACATCACCTCCGGCGACGATCACGCCGCAGCGCTGCGCTGCCGCGCTGACTCCGGCCACCAGCTCGCGGGTCTCCTGCGCCGGCGTACCGGCGCCGATCGCCAGCGACACGTAGGCCTCACCGGGATCGGCACCCATTGCGGCAAGGTCCGACAGCGCCGCGGCGAACGCGCGGCCGCCGATCTCACGCGCGGTCAGCTGCGCGCGTCGGAAGTGAACATCCTCGACCATCGTGTCCACCGAGGTGACCGCGTAGCCGCGGGCCCGGACCACGGCGGCGTCGTCACCGATCCATCTGATGATTCGGCTCGATCCCGGACCCGTCCGGGAGAGCATCTGGTTCAGTGCCGTGATCAGCTCGAGCTCGCGCACGAGCGCGCCGGCCGGCTCAGCGGTGGCGGTAGACGATCCGGGCGCGATCCAGATCGTAAGGGGAGAGCTCGACGCGGACGCGATCCCCGGGCAGGATCCGGATCCGGAACCGGCGCATCTTGCCGGCCACGTGGCCGAGGACCACGCGGTCCATGTTGTCGAGCTTGACGCGGAACATGGCGTTGGGCAGGGCCTCCACCACCTCGCCTTCGAGCTCTACTTTTTCTTCTTTGGGCATGCGTCTTCGATCGTGTCAGGTCCACGCGTCACTGCACGGACCGTGTCGAGGCTACCAGCCGGTGAGCGGCCTGTCGGCTGGCCCGAGCCGCGCGCGGCGGCGCTAATGCTTCTTGACCCCGGCGCCACCGGTCGGGGAGGCCGGTGATTTGCCGTTGCCCGTTCCGTTCCCGTTGGGGGTCCCGTTGCCGTTGGCGGTCCCCTGCGGAGGCTGGGCGTACAGGGTGGGGTTGTTGTACGGGGTCGTCCCCGACGCGGCGGCACCGCCCGTGCGGGAGTTCGGCTTCGCCGTGTCCCGCGGCGTGGTGATCGGCGCTCCCGTGGTGGCGTAATGACCGAAGTACGCGGTGCCGGCTGAACGGCGTGGTCGGGAGCGGGAACTGCCCGCAGTACCCGCTCGAGGCGGCCGACATGTAGTCGTGCCAGATCGGCGCTGCCAGCGTGCCACCGAAGCCGTTGGCCATCGGCACGTTGCCCTGCGGGTAGCCGACCCAGACCGCGGTCGTCATCCGCGGCGTGTAGCCGACGAACCAGGCGTTGGCCAGGAGCTCCGAGGTGCCGGTCTTGCCCGCGGCGGGGCAGCCGTAGTTGGCCGCCGTTCCTGTGCCCTGTGAGATCACGCCCCGCAGGGTCTGGGTGCCGGCGTAGGCCTCACCGTCGGTGAACACCCGCGTCTTGGCCGGGTTCCCGAAGTTACGCCTGCTGCCGTCGGGGAATGTGATCGTGTTGATGATCGTGGCCGGCACATGCGAGCCGCCGTTGGCCAGCGTCGAGTACGCGTCGGCCATCTCCAGCGGGGTGACGCCCGGACGCAGCCCGCCGATCGCCTCCGCCGGAAGCGAATCCAGATGGGTCGTGATCCCCATCGAGTAGGCGGTCTGGGTGACCTTTTCGGGGGTCAGGTCCGCGTCGAGCTGGGCGAACACGGTGTTGTCCGAATCCCAGGTCGCCTTGGCCACACTGATGTTGCCCTGATAGCTGAGCTCCGCCGTCTGCACCCCGAACGTCGGATAGCCGGGCAGCCATCCCGGCTGGAGCTGATGGGAGTTGTAGTAGGTCTGGTTGGGATCGCCGTGGAAGTCGTGGATCATCGTCATCAGCACGAACGTCTTGAACGAGGAGCCCGGTTGGCGATGGGCCTGCGTCGCGTAGTCAAAGCTCGTGTTGTGGTAGTCCGCCGACGACGCGATCGCAAGGATGTGGCCGTTGTTGGGATCCACGGAGGCCAAGCCCCGCGGCGGGCTGGCCGGGCCCTCCCTCGTGGGCCAGGATCGCCTGGCGGGCGAGCGCCTGCTTGCGCAGGTCGATCGTCGAATGGATCTTCAGGCCACCCGAGGTCAGGGTGGGGCAGTTGCTCGGCGTCTTGGGGCACAGGTCCCGGGCTGCAGCCTGTGCGATGTAGTCGAACACGTACGGCTGACGGTGCCCGGTGGAGGCCGGTGTTGGCGTGGACCTGCAGACGCGAGTGCTCGGCCGCATCGGCCTGCGCCTGGGTGATGTAGTTGGCCTGCACCATTGACTGCAGTACCTCGTTGCGACGATGCAGGGCCGCCGTCCGGTCCAGGAACGGGTTGTACTGCGACGGAGACTGCGGCAGGCCGGCCAGCAGCGCCGCCTGGGCGAGGTTCAGGCGGGTCACCGAGGTGTTGAAGAACATGTTCGACGCCGCGGCCACCCCGTACGCGGTCTGGCCCCCGACGGTGCCGTAGGGGACGTCGTTGAGGTAGCTGCCCAGGACCCAGTTCTTGCTGTGGCGGGCCTCGAGCTGCTCAGCCAGCTTGGCCTGCACGATCTTGTACTTGAGGTCGTGCTTGGCCTTGATGCGAGCCGGCATGTAGACGTTGTCGACCAGCTGCATGGTCAGCGTGGACGCGCCCTGCAGGCTGCCACCGTTGACCGCATCCTTGACCGCCGCGCGCAGGATGCCCTGGTAGTCGAGCGCGCCGTGCTGGTAGAAGCGCCGGTCCTCGATCGCGATCGTGGCCTCCTTGAGGATGTTGGGGATCCTGCTCCCGGCGATCGGGTTGCGGATGTCCGGGGAGTAGATGTAGCCCAGCGAGCGTTCCGTCCGCGGCGAAGATCTGAGACGGTGAGCCCGGAAGCTGCGGGATGCAGCTCGTTGAGGCTCGGCGCCGACTGCGCGACGTTGACCACCCAGCCGACGACGGCCAGCGCCCCGACGGCGACCGCGCAGAAGGTGAGCACCCCGGTCAGGGCGACGAGGCGCCCCAGCGTGGATCCGCGGTTGCGCCGGCGGCGGCGTTGTCGTTCGCGTCGGCTCATGGAATCGGTGGCCTGGGTGACGGTGGTCGCGTGGGGGACGACGGCGACCGTCGTCGGACGGACCCGTCAGTGTAGCTTCAGGGCTGTTTCGTCTCGCCACCTCCGGCTCCTGCCGGCTGCGAGGATTCGTGCTCGATCATGGCCCGCCCTCCCGCCCGTCGCGCGCTGTTGATCGATGCCATGGGCACGCTGATCGAGCTCCGCCCGCCGGCGCCGATCCTACGGCGCGAGCTTCACGACCGGCTGGGGATCGAGATCTCGCTGGAGCAGGCCGAGCGCGGGCTTGCGGCCGAGATCGCCTACTACCGCGCGCACATGCTCGAGGGCCGGGACGCCGCCACCGTCTCAGAGCTGCACGCGCGGTGCGCGCAGGCGCTGAGTGCCGCGATTCCCGTCGACGGCCGAGGCCGATCCGGGCGCCCTGACCGAGGCCCTGCTGGCCTCCCTGCGCTTCGCCGCCCACGCTGACGCGGCGCCGGCCCTGCGCGCCGCCCGCGAGCGGGGCGAACGCGTGATCGTCGTCTCCAACTGGGACGCTTCGCTGCCGGCGGCGCTGGCCGCCACCGGTCTGGCTTCGCTCGTGGACGCCGTCCTGACCTCCGCCGAGGTGGGGGCCGCCAAGCCCGACGCGGCGATCTTCGAGCGCGCACTGGCTGTCGCCGGGGTGGCGCCGGCGGCCGCGCTGCACGTCGGCGACAGCCTGGCCGAGGACGTCGAGGGAGCCCGCCGGGCGCAGATCGCCGTGGTGTGGTGCAACCGCCGCGGCGAGCCCGTGCCCGACGGCGTGCGGGCGATCAGCTCGCTGGCCGAGCTGCACGGGCCGGAGCCCTGAGGGCCCTAACCTCCTGCGGCATGGAGAGCCCGACGATCGCGACCCCGGGCGCTCCGGCCCCGCCGGCCGGCCGCGGCGATGACGTTCCGCCCTGGCCGATCTGGACGGTTCCGGCCACCCTGCTGCTTGGCATCGGGCTGGGCATCGTCGCCGTCACCGTGCTCGATCTCGCCGCCACGGGCGGTACGACCACCAACGCCGGCTGGTGGGTGACGATCCTCGGCAACATCCTTTTCGACCTCGGCTTCGTCGCCGCCGCGCTCTGGTTCACCTCCCGCCTGACCCGCCCGCCAGCCGGCGAGTTCGGATTCCGCCGGGTCCGCGTCAAGCGCGCCGTGCTCGCGGTGATCCTCGGCGCCGTCGGGTACTTCGGCGTTTCGGCGATCTACGCCGCCGTCTTCTCGTTGCATGACGCGGAGAAGCTGCCGAGCGGGCTCGGTGATCTCCGCACCACGGCCAACGTCATCGGGACCACGCTGTTTGTCTGCGTGTTCGCTCCGATCGTCGAGGAGTTCTTCTTCCGCGGCTTCCTGTTCGGGACCCTGCGGCGGATACCGCTGCAGCGTCCGGGGGCGAGACCTCGGACCGTGGGTCGCGGCGCTGCTCACCGCGATCCTGTTCGGCGCCGCCCACCTGGGCTCCGCCGGTATCGAGTACCTCGTTCCGCTCGGTCTGCTCGGTTTCATGCTCTGCCTGGTGCGCTGGCGAACCGGATCGCTGTACCCGTGCATCGTCCTGCACAGCGCCAACAACGCCCTCGCGCTCGGCGTCAACCAGCTGAGCTGGACCGCGGTGCAGGTACTGCTGCTGATCCTCGGCTCCTGGCTGGTGACGGCGGCGATCACCTGGCCGCTGGGCGCGCGCACCGCACCGATCCGATAGCCGTCACGCGCGGCCTGCGGGCGCACGCATGCGCAGTTCGCCCGCGGTCGTTGACTGGTGTACTTTCTCGCGCCATGCGTCGACGCCTGCTGCTGCTCCCTCACCGCTCTCTTCGCCGCGCTGGCCGCGGGGATCCTGGCTCCCGGCCTCGCGTCGGCGGCCGCCGCCGCACCCGCCAAGGCCGCCGTTCGCCTCTCGCTTCAGGGAGCCTTCGTGGTCCACGGAAACGCCGTCACCGTCCCCGGCCGTTCGTTCGCGGTCACCGGCGTGACGTCTCCCTACGTCCCCGGGCAGACCGTGAGCGTCGTCACCGCGGTCGGCTCTCATCAGATCAAGCGTGACCGGCTGCGCCTCAAGCCATCGGCCAACGGCCGGACCGGGGCCTTCACCGAGACCCTGCGCAGCCCCGCCGCGGGCATCGTCCGGATCACGGTCACCCACCGCCGCACGGCCCAGATGCTCGGCTTCATCGCCCGCCAGGGCATCGCCGCCCTCACCCCTCAGGCCGGCCCCGGCTCAACCGGTCCGTTCGTGGCCCTGATGCAGCAGCGACTGCTGGCGCTGCACCTCTATCTGCCCGCCAGTGGCGTCTTTGACGAGCACATGGCGCTGGCGCTCGACGCCTATCACCGGCTGCTCGGCCGCGGCGTCTCGCAGTCACTCGATCCCGCCACGGTGTCTGCGCTGCTCAACGGCGAGGGCGCGTTCAAGGTCCTGCATCCCCGGGACGGCAAGCACGTGGAGGGCAACCTCGGCCGCCAGCTGCTGGCCCTGATCAACGGATCGAAGGTGTATCGGATCTACCCGATCAGCTCGGGCAAGCCGTCGACCCCGACGATCCTCGGCCACTTCCGCGTCTATCAGCGCGACCCCGGCTACCTGCCCGACGGCATGTACTTCTCGAGCTTCTTCTCGGGCGGTTATGCGATCCACGGCTACAACCCGGCTCCGGACTATCCGGCCAGCCACGGCTGCATGCGGGTGCCGATCGTGGACGCGATCTCGATCTACAACTGGCTGACCTACGGCAACATCGTCGACGTCTACTACCCGTGAGCGAGCGCCCATCGGCCGGTGAGCGTGGCTGAGCGCGCCGCCGACCGGCTGCTCGCCGCCCTGCGCGAGCACGCCCTGGTCATCGGCGAGGTCACCCTGACCAGCGGGGCCGTCGCCCAGTACCTGGTGGACGTCAAGCGCGCGATCCTGCTGCGCCCCGGCTTCATGGCGCTGGCCGAGCTGGTCGCCGCCCAGGCCGCGGAATGGGATGCGACCGCGGTCGGAGGGATGACGATGGGAGCGGACCCGATCGCCTGCGCCGCGCTGGCCGGCGGCGCCGACGTCAAGGCGTTCTTCGTCCGCAAGGAGACCAAGGCGCACGGGCTCGCGCGCCGGATCGAGGGCCCGCTGCTGGCCGGCGGGGATCGCTGTCTGCTCGTCGAGGACGTCGTGACCACCGGTGGCTCGACGCTGCGGGCGCTCGAGGCGATCCGCGACGAGGGTCACGAGGTGTGCGGCGTGCTGGCCGTCTGTGACCGCCTGGCCGGTGGCGCCGAGGCGATCCAGGCCGCCGCCGGGGTCCCCTACCGCGCGCTGACCACGATCGACGACGTCTACCCGGAGCGTCCCGACCGCGCCGGCTGACCCGCGGCGCCCGGAGCGCGGGCATCGCGACGTCGGGCCCACCCGACGCCGAGGGCGGACGAAACGTCCCACGACCTCGCGGCGGGTGACCACCTGTGGGATGACGTGGTCGCGTATGCGCGCCCAATCCAGCACGGTCGTCGGGCAGGCCGGCCGGTCGTGGGACTCAAATCGCGTCCCCGGTCCCGGACCTTGCGTCTCGGTCCTGCTTCCACGGCCCCGCCCGTCCCAGCCCGCCCGGGGCGTCGCGGAGCCCGGCCGGCCCGTCCCGCACACACCGCGCCGCCAGCTAGTGGGGCAGTGAGCGGCAGCTGGGGCTGGTCTGGTGGATCGCGCGCACGGTCCAGCCGATGCCCGTCGCGGCGGGGGTGAAGAGGACGATCGGATTGCCGTGGGCGACGGCCTGGCTGAACTTGAAGCCGATCTTGTTGACGTTGATGCCGAGGGTGTAGGCGAGCATCGTCTGGTACTCGAGCCGGGTGAGTGGCTCGCCGCACGCGTTGAGCCGTGCGGCGCCTCCGAGGCGGTTGATGGCCGGCGTCAGCGCGGCGATCTCGTCGGTGCGCTTGCGCTGATGCTGCAGGTCGGCGTGTTCGTCACGAGCGTGGGAGATGGCCGCCGGGACGAGGCTGGCCACCAGCACGACGACGAGCGCCGGGCCCAGCCAGGCGGGCAATGACGGCCAGCGGGTGGCGCTGGTCAGCAACCAGCCGACGGCCACCCCGGCGAGCACGATCACGATCGCGCCGGCCTCGAACATGTACCGCACCAGTCCGGGCCAGCCGTGCAGGGCGAAGCCGATCTCGATCACCACCCAGACGAGCGTGGCCGCGGTCAGGACGAGCACGGTGCGGTTGCGGCGCCAGATCGCCAGGCCGAGCGCGAGCAGCGCGGCGAGCTCCACCGGCAGCTCGCTGATCGAGAGGAAGCGTCCGACGGTGCCGAACACCTGATTGCTGGTCAGCCGCCGCCCCGACTTGTTGGCGTTGGCGGCGGCGACGAACGGGGTGCGAGAGGTCAGGGCGGGCACCCCGAACCACAGCAGCGCGATGACCACCCAGCCGCGCGCCAGCACCCATCGGGTCTCCGGTCGCTCCCGCCAGGCCCAGATCGAGTACAGGCCGAGGAACGGCCACACCTCGGGGCGGCCCAGTGAGGCCAGCACGCCGAGCACGAACGCGGTGCGCACCCGGCCCGACAGATGGGCGTCGATCGCTCCCAGGCAGAGGGCGACGATCATCGGGTCAGACTGGGCGCTGAGGATGTAGTGCGCGTCGTTCTGGATGCCGAGCACCGCGATGCCGGCGAACGCGCCCGCCACCAGACCGGCCCAGCGCCGCTGCGGCGGCGCGTCGGTGAGCCGGTAGGCGATCCGGGCCGCGAACACGACGCCGCTGAGCGAGATCGCCACCGAGGTGATCATCCAGAGCTTCATCTCGTAGCGACCCAACAGCGCGTAGACGGTCGTGAACAGCCACGGCAGCGGCTTCCAGGACGGCGCCGCGTTGGTGTCCAGCGACCCATGGATCGTCTGGTGACCCCACGTCAGCCAGCCGTAGGGGTCAAAGCCCGGTCGGGTGCGGGCCCACTGCACGACGCCGATCGAGAGCACGAGCAGCCCGGCGGCGACGAGCCAGCCCGAGTGACCGACGCGCCAGCGACCCGGCCGAGGCCGGGGTCGGGGGGCCGGCGGGCCCTGAGGACGGGCTGGCGCCCGGGTCGGCTTCGAGCGTGCGCGAGGACACGAGATCGCGCCGAACGTAGCACCTTGCAGGGGCGCGTTCGCCCGTGGCGAAACACCGTCGGGAGCGAGCAGGTCCGGGTTCGAGGGCCGCGATGGGAGGTCGCGATCGGCTAATTTGCCCCCGGCAGGAATCGAACCTGCATCCCGCGCTTAGGAGGCGCGTGCTCTATCCATTGAGCTACGAGGGCTGGGCTCGGGCAGCGTACCCCGCTGATGGTTCGTTGAGGTGGCGTTAATGTTTGGTGACATGGGGGAAGCCGTGTGCTTCGATTCGTCGATGGAGGTTGTGCAGCTGCGACGTGAGGCGTTGCCTCGATGAGTGTCGGCGCGAGCGCCGAGCTGATCGTCGAGTCGGAACCGGGCCTGCGACAGCGTCGAGCTCGTTGCCGGAGACGTCACCGCCCGCTCGCCGCTGCAGCTGTTCTGGCGACGCTTTCGAGGCGATCGCGTCGCGGTCGTGTCCGCGGTCTTCATCCTGGTTCTGATCCTCGTCGCCATCTTCGCGCCGCTGGTGACCGACATGCTCGGGCTGCCGAGCCCCTACCTCAACGATCCCAACGCCCTGGACGCGTTTGGAAGTCCGTCCGGACCCTCCGGAGCACACCCCTTCGGCGTGGATCAGCTCGGTCGCGACGTCTTCTCACGGGTCATCTACGGCTCGCGGGTGTCGCTCGAGGTCGGGATCATCGGGACCGCCATCTCGGCCGTGATCGGGACGGTCCTGGGGCTCCTGGCCGGGCTTCTACCGCGGCTGGGTGGACACGCTCATCTCGCGCGTGATTGACGTCTTCCTCGCCTTTCCGGTGCTCGTCCTGGGACTCGGCATCGGCGCCGCCTGCGGCGTTCGCGGATGCGCGGGTGGCCTGATCCAGCCCGGGCTGGGCACCGTGATCTTCATCATCGCGCTGAGCTCCTTCACCTACATCGCGCGAATCGCCCGCGGTCAGGTGCTGTCGCTGCGCGAGAAGGAGTTCATCGACGCCTCACGCTCGCTGGGCGCGTCCAACCGCCGGATCCTGTTCCGCGAGATCCTGCCCAACCTGATGGCGCCCCTGATCGTCTACTCCAGTCTGCTGATCCCGACCAACATCCTGTTCGAGGCCGCGCTCTCGTTCCTGGGCGTCGGGATCCGGCCGCCGACCTCGAGCTGGGGTCAGATGATCTCCGACGCGACCCCCATCTTCAACACCGCATGGTGGTACATGGTCTTTCCCGGGGCGGCGCTGCTGCTCACCGTGCTTGCGTTCAACCTGGTCGGCGACGGCCTGCTGGACGCGCTCAACCCACGCGGAGACTCTCGGTGAGCGCGCTTTCGCTTGCCATCCGCGCGTGTCTGTCAATCACCACAGGAGGCAACCTATGAGGGGTAGTCAACGCAGCCTGGCCGCGTTTGCGGTCACCGGGCTGTTGGCTGTTGGCGTCGCCGCGTGCGGCTCCAGCAGCTCTTCGAGCTCGTCCGGGGGAGGATCGAGCTCGACTTCCGGTTCCAGTGCTTCGGCGATTCCGCTGAAGGCGGGTGAGAACCCGGTCGGCCAGGCTCTCACCGGCGCGGCCAAGAAGAAGGGCGGCACGCTGACGGTCTACGCCAGCGGTGACTTCCAACACCTGGACACGGGTGAGTCCTACTACACGTTCGACTACGGGCTGGATTATGCGACCGGACGGCCGCTGTTCTCCTACATGCCGAACACCACCCAGACGCTGAGCCCCGACCTCGCCACCGTCATCCCGACGACGGCCAACGGGGGCATCACCGACGGCGGCAAGACCCTGACCGTCCACATCCGTCCGGGCGTGTACTTCAGCCCGCCGGTCAACCGCGCAGGTCACCTCGGCGGACGTCGCCTACGCGATCGAGCGTGCGGCCAGTCCGAACGTCGGCAACGCCTACTTCCCGTCGTACTTCGGCAGCGCGGCTCCGGCCCCGTTGGCAGGCGCGACGGCGAGCTACAAGGGTGGGCCGATCGCGGGGATCAAGACCCCGAACAAGTTCACGATCGTGTTCCACACGCTCAAGCCGTCGGGCGCGTTCCTGATCTCGGCGCTGAGCCTGCCCATTTCGATGCCCGTGCCGCAGAGCTTTGCGGGCCCGATGGACAAGCACTCACCGACGACCTACGGCACGAAGTTCCTGATCTCGAGCGGTCCGTACATGGTCAAGTCCGACCCCAAGACGGGCGCGATCGCGCCCGGCTATCAGGTTGGCAAGTCACTGACTGTGGTCCGCAACCCGCGCTGGAATCCGAAGACGGACTTCCGGCCGGCGTACCTCAACCAGATCAACTTCAACATCGGCGGCACGACGACGGTCATCGGCCAGCAGGTGCTGAAGGGGTCGAGCGCGGTCCAGTGGGACACCCCGTCCCAGCCGACGGTCAAGCTGGCCTATCAGCAGTACCCGTCACAGATCACGTTCACGTCCGGCTCGGGTGACCACTACGTGGCCCTCAACAACGCCCACGGGGTGTTCAAGAACGTCAACCTGCGCCGGGCGGTCTACGCCAACCTCGACCGGGCGGGCATCATCAAGCTCAAGGGTGGCTCGCTGACCGGTCAGCCAGGGACCCACTTCATCTACCCGGGCGTGTCGGGCTTCGCCCAGGCGGGTGGCTTCCCCGGTCCGCAGACGGACTTCAACAAGAACGTCAGCGGCGATCTGACCGTGGCCAAGAAGTACATGAAGGCGGCCGGCTTCCCGAGCGGCAAGTACACCGGTAGCCAGACCGTCCAGATCGTCTCCACCAGCAGCGGTGACGATCCGGCGATCACGCAGCTGCTGAATTCGGACATGACCCAGCTGGGCTTCAAGACCCACGTGAGCCTCGTTGACCAGGCGGTCATGTACGGCAAGTACTGCGGCGTACCCAAGCAGGAGATCGACGCGTGCCCGGCCGTTGGCTGGGTCCGTGACTTCGCTGATCCGTCTGACCGTGCTGTACGTGCCGTTCTACGGTCCCGGCATCGTCCCGACCAACAACTCCAACTGGGGTCAGGTCAACGATCCGGCGGTGAACACGGCGATGCAGAAGGCGGCCCTGGTCACCGATCCGACGGCACGTGCCCAGGCGTGGGCGAACATCGACAAGATGCTCGTCGACCAGGCGGTCGCGATCCCCGAGGATTTTGACAACCAGCCGAACATCGAGTCAAAGAACGTCGCCGGTGTGAACCAGCTGTGGAACACCGGGACGTGGGATCTGAGCTTCACCTCACTGAAGTAGAGGCCGCTCGACCGATTGATGGGGCCCTGCCGCAGTCGCGGCGGGGCCCCTGCAGTACCTCACCCGACCTTCACCGAGAGCCATGACCGCCTACATCATCCGACGCATCCTGTGGGGCATCGTGCTGGTCATGCTGGTCAGCGCCCTCACCTTCCTGCTCTTCAACGTCCTGCCCGGCGCCAACCCGGCGCAGCTGCGCGCGGGTCGCAACGCCAGCCCGTTCATCGTCGCGCACATCACTCACGAACTTGGGCTCGACAAGCCGGTGTACACGCAGTTCTTCGACTACATGAAGAACATCATCCTGCACTTCAACTTCGGCTACAGCTTCTACTCCGGCGCCTCGGTGCTCGGCCTGATCACCAACCGGCTGCCCGCGACGCTGTCGCTCACCGTGGGCGCGGCCCTGCTGTGGCTGATCGCCGGCGTGCTGATCGGGATCATCTCGGCGATCAAGCGCGGCAGCCTGCTCGACCGTGGCGCGATGAGCATCGCACTCGTGTTCGTGTCCATGCCGGTCTTCTGGTTCGGGCTCGTCATGCTCTTCCTGTTCGCCCAGGACATCGGGCGATATCACGTGTTCCTGGGGGCTGCCACCTACGTCGGCCTGACGGTCGATCCGGGGACGTGGTTCGGCTCCCTGATCATGCCGTGGATCGTGCTCGCCGGCACCTCGGCGGCGATCTACTCGCGGTTGCTGCGCGGGAGCCTGATCGAGGCGATGGGCGAGGACTACATCCGCACCGCGCGGGCCAAGGGTCTGCGGGAGCGCCGGGTCATCTGGCGCCACGGGGTCCGCTCGGCGATCACTCCCGTGGTGACGATCTTCGGTCTCGACGTCGGCACCCTGCTCGGCGGGGCGGTGATCACCGAGACGGTGTTCGACATCCCCGGCATCGGCCGGCTCAACTACAACGCGATCATCAGCTCGGACTTTCCGATCGTGCAGGGGACGGTGCTGCTGGCCGCGCTGTTCATCGTCGTGGCCAACATCGTGGTCGATATCTCCTATGCATATCTCGATCCGCGGGTCCGGTACTCATGAGCGCCACTGCCGCCCAGCCGCAGCCGGCCGCCCGCCCCGACTCGGGGCCGCTGCTCAGCGTCCAGGATCTTCGGGTCTCATTTCGCACCGATGACGGGGTCGTTCACGCCGTGGACGGAATCTCCTACGACGTGCAGCCGGGAAAGACGCTCGGGATCGTCGGCGAGTCGGGCTCGGGCAAGACCGTCTCGTCACTGACCGCGCTTGGTCTGACCCGAACCCGAGGGTCGGATATCAGCGGCAAGATCATGTTCCAGGGGCGGGATGTGGTCGCGATGAACGACGATCAGCTGCGGGAGATCCGCGGCAACGACGTCGCGATGATCTTCCAGGACCCGCTGTCCTCGTTGCATCCCTTCTACAAGGTCGGCTGGCAGCTGGTGGAGGCGATGCAGGCCCATCGCAACATCAAACGCTCGGCCGCGCGTGCCCGGGCCGCCGAGCTGCTGGCTCTGGTCGGAATCCCGGATCCCAAACGGCGGGTCGATCAGTACCCGCACGAGTTCTCCGGCGGGATGCGCCAGCGCGCGATGATCGCGATGGCACTCGCCAACGACCCCAAACTGCTGATCGCCGACGAGCCGACGACGGCGCTGGATGTGACGGTGCAGGCGCAGATCCTGGCGCTGCTCGACGATCTGCAGAAGCGCCTCGGGATGGCGATCGTGATCATCACCCATGATCTCGGTGTGGTGGCTGAGATCGCCGACGAGATCGCGGTCATGTACGCCGGACGGATCGTGGAACGTGGGTCGACCGATGAGATCTTCCGCCGTCCGCAGCACCCCTACACCTGGGGCTTGCTGAAATCGATTCCGAGGCTCGACGCGCCACAGGGGGAGGAGCTGGTTCCGATCTCCGGTCGGCCGCCCAGCCTGATCAACCGTCCGTCCGGCTGTCATTTCCATCCCCGCTGCCCCTACGTCCAGGACAGCCACAAGCGCATCGACCCCCGGCTCGAACCGGTGGCCGGACAGGGCAGCCATGCCGTGGCGTGCCTGCTGGAGACCGGGGTGCGCGAGCGAGTCTGGTCGGGTCTGCGGGAGGGCCGCCCGATGGAGTCGCTGCAGCGGATCGCCGCCAGCAGCGAGCCCGCCGTCGCGCCGGACGCCTCCACCCGTGCGCAGGCCGCGACACCGTCCGCCTCCGAGCCCGCAACCGAGGAGCCGAGATCGTGACCGCGTTGATGGAGGTCCGGGATCTGGTCAAGCATTTTCCGATCAAGCGGGGGATCGTCGTGCAGCGTCAGGTCGGCGCGGTCAAAGCCGTCGATGGGGTCTCGTTTGACGTGCTCGAGGGTGAGACGCTGGGGATCGTCGGGGAGACGGGGTGTGGAAAATCGACCACCGCACGGTTGTTGTGCCGCCTGATGGATCCCACCTCGGGCACGATCAGCTTTCTCGGCGAGAGCGTGTTCGGGCAGTCGCGCGAGCAGCTCAAGGCGATGCATCGCGACATGCAGATGGTCTTCCAGGACCCCTACTCATCCCTGAATCCACGCAAGACCGTCGGCTCGATCATCGCTGATCCGTTCGTGATCCACGGCCTTCACTCAGGCAAAGGCGAGCGCAAACGCCGTGTCCAGGAGCTGATGGATCGCGTCGGACTGAACCCCGAGCATTACAACCGCTACCCGCATGAGTTCTCCGGCGGCCAGCGCCAGCGGATCGGGGTGGCGCGCGCGATCGCGCTGGAACCCAAACTGCTGATCGCCGACGAGCCCGTCTCGGCGCTGGACGTGTCGATCCAGGCGCAGGTGCTCAACCTGCTGCGCGGCCTCCAACGCGAGCTCGGCCTAACGCTGATCTTCATCGCGCACGATCTGTCCGTCGTCAAGCACATGTGCGACCGCGTCGCCGTGATGTACCTGGGCAAGGTCGTCGAACTCGCCCCCGCCCGAGAGCTCTACTCCCATCCCAATCACCCCTACACGGGCGCGCTGCTGTCCGCGGTGCCCGTCGCCGACCCTGACGGCAACAAGCGCGAGCGCCAGCTACTGACCGGGGACGTGCCATCGCCGGCCAACCCGCCGTCGGCGTGTCGCTTTCACACCCGCTGCCCCAAGGCCCAGGACAAGTGCTCCCAGGACGAGCCACCGCTGGAGACCAAGGGCCACGGCATCGGGATCGCCGCCTGCCACTACCCCCTCACCGACCAGGAGATCCGCACCCAGCTCCCGGCCGCGCTCACGCGTGGTCAGTCGCCGGTGCCGGCCTCCTCGGGGGTGGCCTCCTCCTCGGAATCCTCGTCGTCGACGTAGAGCGACTCGACGGCGAGCTCTGAGCCGCGCTTGTCCCACAGCTTGACCTCGAGGTAGTCCGAGCGGTAGTTGTCGGGGGCGAGCAGCGTAAAGCGCTCGTCGACGAGCGCGCACTGATCAACCGCGAGACCGGCCAGCTCGGCCGTGACCATCACCCCGCCGGAGATCATCGGGACCCCCCACACGAGGGTCATCTCGGCCGTGCGGCCCTGCTCGCCGCGCCACGAGGCGACGACATCGTCATTGAGGTCGAGCTTCCAGTCGGGGTTTGACTCGGCCAGCTCGGCGGTGAAGTCCGCACGGGCCTCGAAGTCGCTCGGGCCGCGGCCGCCGTCGCCGGAACCGTCCGTGAAGGAGACGAACCCGAACAGCTCATACCCCGTGCTGGTCAGGGCGACTGCCGGGAGGTAGGTACGCCCGGCATAGGTGCGATCCGGGAACCAGGCCACCTCGCCGAAGGTGCCCAGGTCCTCGCCCTCGGCGTCGATCTCCCGGCACGCGGCGAGGAAGTGCTCACGGAGCGTGTCGGCCCAGCGCCCGTAGGGCAGGGGCTCCTGCGGCGGCTCGGCGGCGAAGGAGATGACGAAGCGATCAGTGGGCGGCATCGAGCGCCTGAGCCTACAGGCAGGCTCAGAAAGCGCCGCGCCGGCTGAACACGGCGGGGATCGTCTTGAGCAGGATCGAGAGGTCCAGGAAGATGGACCACTGCTCCAGATACAGGAAATCCAGCCGGACGAGGTCATCGAAGTCCAGCTCGGACCGTCCCGACACCTGCCACAGGCCGGTGATCCCCGGCAGCACCAGGTAACGCTTCTTGTGCCAGTCCTCCAGCCGTTGGAAGTCGCGCAGCGGCAGTGGCCGCGGACCGACGAGCGACATCTCGCCGCGCAGCACGTTCCACAGCTGCGGCAGCTCGTCGAGCGAAAAGCGGCGCAGCGTGCGGCCGACCGGGGTGACCCGGGGGTCGTCGCGGATCTTGAACAGCGCGCCCGAGAGCTCGTTGAGCGCCTCCAGCGCAACCTGCGACTCCTCGGCATCATCGAGCATCGTGCGGAACTTGAGACAGTCAAACGGACGCCCGGCCATCCCCGGGCGACGCGAGCGATAGATGATCGGACCGCGCGAGCTGAGCCGGACCGCGAGCGCGATCGCGAGTAGCACCGGGGACAGGACGAGCAGCAGCAGGGAGGCGAGGACGAGGTCGAAGCTGCGCTTGACCGCAAACTCGACGCCCTCGAAGACTGGCGGGCGCAGCGTGAACAAGGGTACGGGGACGCCGGGCACGAACTCGGCCCGGTCAGTGAGGATCTCCATCGTCGATGGGACGACATGGACGCTGACGCCGCGCTGATGGCAGCGGTCCACCAGCTCGACTGCGGAGGACGGTGGGAAGTCGGGATCGGCGATGATCACGTCATCGATCTGCTCCTCGGTGAGAACGTCGCCGAGCTGATCGAAGCGGCCCAGCGAGCGCAGGCCGTTCTCGGGCCGGGGCACGAGGGCGATGAAGCCGACCAGGCTGATCTGCGACCGACCGGTCGAGCCACCCAGGGCATGGGCCACCGCGTCGATGTGATCCCCGGAGCCAACCAGAAGTGCGTTGCGGCGGTACCCGGCTCGGGCGAGCAGTTGGCCGGTGATCCGGGTGTAGATGTGCCGGAAGGCAGCCAGGTATATGACGCCGAAGATGAGCGAGCTATAGAAGATGTAGTAGCTGGAGAAATGCTGGCCGCTGGCGAGCGCGAACACCAGCGAGATGACCGTGGTCTGGAACAGCGCCGAGGCGATTCGGGCCAAGCCGGGCCGGCGCACGCGCTCGGCGTAGAGGTCGACCCGAGCGAACATCAACACCGTGACCAGGTAGGCGAACGTGATCCAGGGCTGGGTCTCGCGCCACACCTCGTGCAGGCTGAACTGATCGAGCAGCGCGAGCTTGACGATCATCGCGGTGAGCAACGAGGCCACAACCCCCGCGAAGTCGAGGATCAGGAGGCTGACGACACGCGCCGTGAGGCGCAGGAGTCCCCGCTCGAGCAGCACTCTGGCCAGTGACCGCCGGCGCCGCCGGACGTCGAGCTCGGGCAGGTCACCGTTCGGCCGATCCTTCTGGCCGGAGGTCGATCGAGAGATGGCCTCGTTTTGGTCGAGCATGTGCGTGCAGGAAAAGTTGACAAACCTTGCCCCTGCCCGCTGTAACGGTAGCGTGTACCGGGAGTTTCGGGGATGACCCGCGCGCGTCAACCGCAGCCGGGTCAGCGGGGGGCGCCGACCAGCGCTTCGGTGCCCGAATGTTCGAGCGTGCGCCGCAGGCCCTCGGCGAGGGATATCTCCGGCGCCCAGCCGAGAATCTCGCGGGCGAGACTGATGTCGGGCTGACGCACCTGAGGATCGTCGGTGGGCAGCGCCTCGAAGATGATCTCCGAGCTGGAGCCGGTCGCCTGCACCACCTCACGGGCGAGCTCGAGCAGCGTGAACTCATCCGGATTGCCGATGTTCACCGGGTCGTGGTAACCCGATTCGGCCAGCGCGATGATGCCGCGGATGAGGTCGTCGACGTAGCAGAACGAGCGCGTCTGCGCCCCGTCTCCGAACACGGTGATCGGCCGGTCCTGCAGGGCCTGGCGCAGGAAGGTCGGGATCGCGCGGCCGTCGTGCGGGCGCATTCGCGGGCCGTACGTGTTGAAGATGCGAACGATCGCGGTGTCGACGCCCTGCTGGCGGTGGTAGGCCATGACGAGTGCCTCGGCGTAGCGCTTGGCCTCGTCATAGACGCCACGAGGACCGATCGGGTTGACGTGGCCCCAGTAGCTCTCGGGCTGCGGATGGACCTTGGGATCCCCGTAGACCTCGCTCGTCGAGGCGGTGAGAAAACGGGCTCGATGGCGCTTGGCGAGACCGAGCGTGTGATGGGTCCCGTAGGAGCCGACCTTGAGCGTGTGCAGCGGCAGGCGCAGATAGTCGATCGGCGACGCGGGCGAGGCGAGATGGAAGACGAAGTCGATCGGCTCATCGACGAAGTACGGCTCGATGATGTCCAGATTGAGCAGGACGAAGTCCTGAGAGCGGATGTGCTCGACGTTGCCCAGCGAACCGGTCTCGAAGTTGTCGACGCAGACGACGCGATGGCCGCGGCGCAGCAGCTCGTCGCAGAGATGGGATCCGAGGAAGCCGGCGCCGCCGGTGACGAGGCTGGTAGTCATGACATTCAATGTACCGACGAACGGGCGTACGGGCCGGCCGCTCGACCGCTCACGGCCGGCGAGCGATCAGCATCAGGGTGTGGCCGAACCGCGCAGGTCCCGGTCGATCTCCGGCTCGGTCCACGCGCGACATGAGCCGCTGAGCCGCCGGCGGTAGCCGCCGCCAGCCGTACGTGATCACGTGCAGCTCGGGCTCCAGCCCGGCGTTCCGGGCGGCCCCCATGAGCAGCCGGGGCGAGAGCGGAACGTCATCGGGGGTCCCGTGTGTGGCGACCCCCAGGCCGAGCCGGTTGGCGGCGGCCAGGCCGAGCCCGACCGGATGCCATAGCCCCGGCTCGATCGCGACCAGCGCGCCGCCCGGGGTCAACAGCCGGGCGGCCTCACCGAACACCCGGTGCAGCGGCTCCTGATAGGCGATGTGGTGCAGGACCAGCCGGTAGAGCACGACGTCGAAGCGCGCCGAAGGTAGCTCGTCGAGTCGGCCGGCAAACCCGGCCTGCGCGGCGTCGGCACGGCCGGCCGCGAGGACTCCCTGGACCTTGACGGGGTCGGCGTCGACCCCGGTGAGGCGAAAGGCCGGCGCCGGAAACAGATGGCGTCCCGGGTGCCAGCCACAGCCGACCGACAGCACCTCCCCCTGCTCGAGCGCCAAGCGGTCGCCCAGGATCGCCGCCTCGCGCTCCATTTCATGGGCATAGAAGGCGTCCAGCGTCGACTGCCGGCTGTGGCGATCGAGGAAGTTGTCGGGCTCGTACGGCTCTGATCCAGCCGGGTCGGCCGCCGGAGTCTCGGGGTGGCGCAGCGCGATCCAGCTCTTGGTCAGCGGCCCGAAGCGCTCACGTCGTGCGGGGCCGAACAGGGCTTCGAGCTCGCGCCGGCGCAGCAGGCGGATCTCGTCGATGTCACTCCCGGCCCCCAATCTCCAGTAGCGGCCGCGCAGGCGCCGCGGCAGCCAGTGCGCCCCGGGCAGCAGCGAGTGGGGCTCGATCGGAAAGCTCACCGCCGGAGTCTGGACGTACCAGCCACGGGCGACCCGTCGCAGCTCGGTCGCGAACGCCGCCCGCTGCGACGGTGGTACGTGCTCGATCACGCTGCTGCAGTAGGCGAGATCGAATGCGTCATCGGCGAACGGCAGCCCGTCGCTGGCATTGGCCTGAACGAACGGCCCCGGATAGTCCGGCCGTGGCTCGAGGTCGACCCCGGTGATGGCGAGTTGAGGGGCCTGCGCGATCAGCCCGCGGCTCCCCGAGCCGACGTCGAGGATTTGCGTCTGCGGACCGATCTCGGCCTGGGCGATGAACCGCCGCAGCCGTCGTGCCCGCGCCCAGCGCGAGAACGGCTCGGCCAATCGCGGCAGCGGGCCGCTCGCCCGCCCGAACACTTTGCCAGAGTCACTCATCGCCGGCTCGATTCTGCCTCGTCGGTCAGGTACGCCGTCGTGTCCCCGCCGCGTGCGCCCGAAGCCCCGCCGTCGCGCCCCCGGTCAGCGGTCGCCCGGGTGGTCACTCAACACCGAGCGCCGGACCACATGAACGTCGCCGCGGCGAATCGTGATCCGCTCGGCGTCGAAGCGCTCGAGCAAGCCCTGGGCGAACTTACGTGATGTCCCGAGCTCATCACGCAGCTGCGCGATCGTGATCTCCCCTCCGTGCCGCGCAGCGGTGGCGATCACGATCGCGCGCAGCTCGGCCAGCCGCTCGGAATGGAAATGCAGGTTGGGCCCCACCCGGACCGCCCGGCCTGCGGCGCGCAGCGTGGCGAGGTCGCCCGGGTCGAGCTCGGCGTCCAGCGGGGGGGTGAAGCCGGCTGCGTGCAGCCGGGCTTCGAGCGCGAGCGCGGATGGGGTCAGGGGTGTGCTCGGCGGCGGCTCGAGCGCCGCCGGTGCGGGCGCGGGCGCTGACACCGCCGCCGGTTCGGCCTCCCCGCGTGACAGCCGCTCCAGCCGGGCGACGAGATCACGGCTGGGGCCATGCTTGCGAGGATGGGCGTCCAGCACGCACCCTCCGCCGAGCGTGTCCGGGGGAGCGATCTGACGTACGACGAGCCGGTCAGCGTCGCGGGCGATCAGTGGCGTCTCCAGACGCAGCTGCCAGAAGCGACCACCCAGCCACGTCATACGGGCCGGGCTTTCGCGGGTGCCGTGGTGGACCTGCACCCGGACGCCGGTGTCCGGAGGCTCGCGCTCGAAGTGCAGCTCGCAATCAAGCCGGTAGCTCTCGGTCAGCGCGCCTCCGGTGCCGGTGAGGACGTCGCCGCGCTGGGCCTCGGAGACCGCCACGCCGCTGAGGTTGACCGCCACCCGCTGCCCGGCCCAGGCGTTGTCGACCGACGCCCCGTGCACCTGCACCTCTCGTGCCCGCGCGGGCCGGTCACCGGGCAGCAAGCCGGACCGGGTCCCCGCGCGCGATCGCCCCCGACCACAAGGTGCCCGTCAGCACCGTTCCTGCGCCGCGGATCGTGAATACCCGATCGACGTGCAGTCGCGTCGGCTCCCGGGGTCCGGCGTCCGCGCGGCGCGGCACGCCGGCTGCCACCCGGTCCAGCGCGGCGCGCAACGCGTCGAGCCCGGCGCCGGTGCGGGCGCTGACCGGGACGATCTCGGCTCCGGGGAGGAGTTCCTCGGCCTCGAGCATGGCCACCTCGGGATCAGCGAGATCGGACTTGGTCACCGCCACGACTCCGCGGGTCGACGGCCAGCGCGCGCAGGACGGTGGCGTGCTCCCGGGTCTGGGGCATCACGCCGTCGTCGGCGGCGATCGCCATCAGATAGAGGTCGATGCCGGTCGCGCCGGCCACCATCGTGCGCACGTACCGCTCGTGGCCGGGTACATCCACGATCGACAGCCGGGCCGCCGAGGGCAGCGTCAGCTGTGCGTAGCCGAGCTCGATCGAGATCCCACGGCGGCGCTCCTCGGGCAGGCGGTCGGGGTCGACGCCGGTCAAGGCGGTGATCAGCGCCGATTTGCCGTGGTCGATGTGCCCCGCGGTCCCGAGCGTGAGCGGCCCGGCGTTCATCCGGCGCCGGTCGCGGCACGGACCGCCGCGACCACGGTCGCGACCTCGGCATCGGTCAGCGTCCGGGGGTCGAGCACGAGCTGGCCGTCGTGCACCCGGGCGATCACCGGCGGATCGCCGGCGCGCAGGCGCTCCGCGAGCACGTCTGGGGCCGGCTGGCCTCGCAGCGCGACCGCCGGGCCCTCGAGCTCGGCCAGCGGCAGCGCTCCGCCCCCCACCTTGGACTGCACGCGGACCAGCTCGGCGTCGTCGCCGATCCCGTCGCACAGCCGCTGAGAGCGCAGCGCGAGCTCGGCCTCGGTTTGGTCGAGCATCGCCAGAACCGGGATCTCCCGGCGCGCGGCAGCTGGGTCCCGGTGCAGCGCCAGGGTGGCCTCCAACGCGGCCAGGGAGAGCTTGTCGATCCGCAGGGCCCGGGCCAGCGGATGCGAGCGGGCGGCGGCGATCGCCGCCTCGGTGCCGACCAGCAGCCCGGCCTGGGGGCCGCCGAGTAGCTTGTCGCCCGAGCAGCAGACCAGCGCGGCCCCGGCGGCGATCGAGCGCTCCAGCGCCGGCTCGTCACCGAGCGCGAGGATCCCGGCGCCACCGGTCAGCACCCCCGAGCCGAGATCGTCGATCACCGGGACGCCGAGCTCGCACAGCTCCTCGATGGCCACATCGGCGACGAACCCCTGGGTGCGGAAGTTGGACTGGTGCACGCGCAGGATGGCCGCAGCCGGCGGTCCGGCGGCGAGCGCACGTTCGTAATCGCGGCGGTGGGTGCGGTTGGTGGTCCCGACCTCGATCAGCACCGCTCCGGACTGAGCGACGACATCGGGGATCCGGAAGCCGCCCCCGATCTCGACCAGTTGCCCCCTGGAGACGATCACGCCGCCGCCCCCGCCGGCCAGCGCCGCGACCGCGAGCAGCACCGCGCCGGCCCCGTTGCCGACCACCATCGCCGCGGGGGCGCCGGTCAGCTCGGCCAGCAGTCCGGCGACGTGGTCGTGGCGCGAGCCGCGCGCCCCCGTCTCGAGATCGAGTTCGAGGTTGGAGTAACCGGCCACCCGGGCCACCGCCGCCCGCGCCGACGCGGCCAGCGGCGCGCGGCCCAGGTTGGTGTGCAGGATCACGCCGGTCGCATTGATCACCGGCCGCAGTGACGGGGATGCGAGCTCCGCCAGGTGACCGCGCGCGCGCTGGAAGATGCTCACGGAGGCATCGGCCTCGGCAATCAGGAGCGACCGATGCTCTTCGATCGCCCGCCGGGCGGCAGCCACCGCGAGCGTGTGCGGCGCATCCAGGCTGGCCGCCAGTTCGTGCACCGAGGGCAGAGCCCTCAGCTCGGCGTGGTGCCTTGCACCCACTCCCCCTCCTCTTTCTTCCAGATCGGAGCCAGAGCCTTGATCCGGTCAATGATCTGCCGGGCGCCGGCGAATGCGGCCTCGCGGTGCGGAGCCGAGACCGCGATCGCCACTGACGGCTCCGACAGGGGGACGATGCCGGTCCGATGCTCGGCGGCCGCGGCACACAGTCCATGGTCGGCGATCGCGGCGGCGACGATCGCCCGCATCTGCTCCACGGCCATCTCCGGGTAGGCCTCGTACTCGAGCGCTACCACCTCGCGCGTCACCCCGAGGAAGCTGGTCACGGCGCCGGCCCGCGGGTCCCGCACGATCGCCAGCAGCGGGTCGAGCCTCAATGGCTCGGCGCTGAGACGCACGTGCAGCGCGCCGGTCGACCCCCCGGACACCGGCGGGATCAGCGCCAGCTCGTCGCCGGCTCGCAGCGGATGCTCGGTGCCGGCGTACTCGCGGTTGACCGCCATCACCACCGGCAGGCCGGCGGTCAGCTCGGTCATCCGGGCCAGCGCATCGCCGACGCATGCGTCATCGGGCAGCTCGAGCGAGATCGCCGCGGCGCCCGCGCGCTCCCGCAGTCCAGCGAACAGTCGCACGCTCACCTGCATCGTCGTTGAAGGCTATCCGTGTTGCCGCCCAGTTAACCCCCGCGCGCGCGGGGTTGCGATCCGCCCTATTCTCCGCGGACCTTTTCGACTTGGAGGAATTTGATGAACACACGGAGGAGCCTGTTCTCCGTCGGGGTGGCACTGATCAGTGCCGTCGCGATCATGGGGTGTGGCAGCAGCAGTTCGTCATCGTCGTCGGCGTCGTCGAGCGCCGGGGCGAGCAGTTCGGCCACGACGAGCGCCAGTTCGAGCGCCGCCGCCGGGGCCGACAGCACCGTCGCGGCTCTCGTCCCGAGCGCGATCAAGTCCAAGGGGACGATCACCGTCGCCGCCGACGCCAGCTATGCGCCCAACGAGTTCGTCGGCCCCGACGGCCACACCGTGGTGGGCATGGACGCGGATCTCATGAATGCCATTGCCGCGACCATGGGCCTCAAGGCGACGATCTCCAACGTCACCTTCGACGCGATCATCCCGGGCCTGGCGGCCGGCAAGTACGACGTCGGCGCCTCCTCGTTCACTGACACCAAGGCGCGTGAGAAGGTCGTGGACTTCGTCGACTATTTCTCGGCCGGCGAGTCCTTCTTCACCAAGGCCTCGGGCGGCTCGGCGATCTCGAGCCTCGCCGGCCTGTGCGGCAAGAGCGTCGCGGTCGAGAACACGACCACTGAGCAGACCGACGCTCAGACCCAGGGCAAGAAGTGCAAGGCAGCGGGCAAGCCGGCCGTCAACGTGATCTCGTTCCCCAACCAGAACGCGGCCAACCTCGCACTCTCCAGTGGCCGGGCGCAGTTCGGGTTCGTTGATTCCCCCATCGCCGCATACCAGGTCAAGAAGTCAAACGGGCAGTTCAAGCTCGTCGGGCCGACGATCGCGGCCGCTCCCTACGGCCTCGCGGTCGCGAAGAAGAGTGGGCTCCAGAAGCCGGTGCTGGCCGCGCTGGAGGTCCTGATCAAGAACGGGACCTACACCAAGATCCTCACCAAGTGGGGGGTCCAGGCGGGCGCCACCAGTTCGCCCAAGGTCAACGGCGCTACGAGTTAACCGAACACCAGGCAGACTGGCTCTGAGGTGAGCATCTCCGAGCCTTCAACTGACGCATCCGGGCGGCCTGAGGACATCAAGGCCGTCCCGGTGCGCCGGCCAGGGCGATGGATCGCCTCGGTCCATCGTGCTGGTGATCGCCGCCTCGCTCGTCCGCTCGGTCGCGACGGACAAGAATTTCCAGTGGGGTGTGGTCGGGCAGTACATGACGGACTCCCGGGTCCTGCACGGCGTGCTCGACACGATCCTGCTCACGGTCGTCGCGATGGTCATCGGGATCCTCCTCGGGGTCGTGCTGGCCGTCATGCGCCAGTCGCCCAATCCGTTGATCGCCGGGTCGAGCTGGCTCTACATCTGGTTCTTCCGGGGCACCCCGCTGCTCGTTCAGGTCGTGTTCTGGAACTTCATCGCGGCCCTCTATCCGACGATCTCCCTGGGCATCCCGTTCGGCCCGGCGATCGTGCACGGCAACGCGAACACGCTGATCACGACCTTTGTGGCGTCGATCCTTGCCCTCGGTCTCAACGAGGCGGCGTACATGGCCGAGATCGTGCGGGCGGGCTTTCTCTCGGTCGGCGAGGGGCAGAACGAGGCCGCCCAGTCCCTGGGGATGAACCGTCTGCAGGTGATGCGCCACATCGTGCTTCCCCAGGCGATGCGCGTGATCATCCCGCCGAGCGGCAACGAGACCATCTCGATGCTGAAGAACTCATCGCTCGTCTCGTTCATCGGCTACGCCGAGCTCTACTACGAGGTCGAGCAGATCTACGGCGCCACGTACCAGACGATCCCGCTGCTCATCGTGGCGGCGATCTGGTACCTGATCCTGACCAGCGTGCTCTACGTCGGGCAGTACTTCATCGAGCGCCGTTACGGGCGCGGATTCTCCCGGGCCCAGCGGGCGACGATGTCCGCGCGCTGGCAGGCCCTTGGCCGGGGCGGCGGCGGCGGGGCCGGGCGCGTCGGATGAGCGTTCCGATGATCCTCTCCGAGGGCGTGCACAAGCGCTTCGGCCGCCTCGAGGTGCTGAAAGGGATCGACCTCGAGGTCCGCCGAGGCGAGGTCATGTGCCTGCTCGGGCCCTCGGGATCGGGCAAGTCC
>CAVXPV010000021.1:0-60398 GCA_963763715.1 uncultured Solirubrobacterales bacterium | reverse complement strand
GCGGCCCGTAATGCAGCTCGTTGCGCTCGCCGGGAACCTGCAGCAGCTCGCGTCCGCGGCCGAGTGTGATCGCCGCCCGCGCGTAGTACTCCAGGAAGTCGATCGCCTCACACACGTCGCCGTCGGCCTCCAGCCACGGCTTCGCGCACTCGCGGACCTCCAGCGCCGCCAGCTCGAGGCGTCGCTCGCGCATCCACCCGGCGGCCCTGATGAGCGCGCCCGCGCGGTGCTCGGGGGTGGCCTGCCCCCAGGTCCTCAGCCCGTCGCGGGCCGCCTCAACGGCCGCCTGCACCTCCGCGGGGTGGGCGGTGGCGGCGTGGGCCACGAGCCGATCGGGCCGGCCGGGGTCCGTGGAGGCGAGCTCCTCGCCGTGGCGGCGGTCGCCGCCGATCTGCACGGCCACGGACAGGGGCAGCGTCGCCTCCACCCGGGCCAGCGCCGCCTGCAGGCCGGAGCGCACCGAGGCGCGGCGCAGCTCCAAGACCGGCTCGTTGGCAAACGGGGCGAGCATCGCCCTCACGTTAACGCCCGCCGGGCGCCCGGGGCCACAGCCGCCCCAGCCGGCCCGACGCAGTCTGGTTGGCGAGGGTCGCAGGCAGAATGCCACCCCGGGCCCCGCCGACACCGCGCCCCGCCCGTCCGGCGCGCTGAGCGCTCAGGGCGCGGCGAGCAGTTCGGACACCGGCGTGCCCCGGGCCTGTTCGGAGAGGAAGCTCTCGTTGGAGGTGTTCTCGAGCAGCCGGCGGACCAGATAGGCCATCCCCGCCACGAGGTCGCCGATCGGGCAGTACGCGCGCACCCGGAAGCCCGACACGGCCAGCGCGTGGGCCAGCTCATCCCCGAGCCCGCGCAGGATCTGCAGCTCGAGGTCCTGCGTCGGCGCCGCCGCTGACCCGGTTGACGGCGATCGCGTGCGCGACCGAGCGCAGGTTGTGGGAGGCGATCGCGACGCGCAGCAGCGGCCGGGCCGCGAGCAGCCGGCGGGTGAGCGTCTCGAAGTTGCGGTCGCTGTCGCGTTTGTCCTCGAAGACGGGCACGGGCCAGCCGTGCTGGCGGGCCTGGACGAGCTCGTGGTCCCAGTAGGCGCCCTTGACCAGGCGGACGGTGAGTGGCGGCATGCGCGCCGTGCTCCGCGCCCAGTCGATCACGGTGGCGAGCATCTCGGGCGAGTCGCGCAGGTAGGCCTGCAGGACGATCCCCGATGACGGTCCCGTCACGGAACTCGTCCTCGTCGAGCAGTTCGAGCACCAGTTCGAGCACCGCTTCGCGCGAGTCCAGCGACTCCATGTCGATGTGCAGGTGCGCGCCGGCGTCGCGGGCCCGGCGCAGCAGCGGGCGCAGTCGCTGGGCCGCGTCGCGCTGGCCCAGCGCAGGGGCGTCGGGGCGCAGCAGCGGCGTCAGCGCGGAGATCTTCACGCACACGTTGGTGCGCGCCAGCACCCCGGAGCCGTCTGACTCCAGGCGGGGACGGGCCGGCCAGCGCTGGGTGGCGGGGGCCAGCACGTCCAGCGCCTCGGCGCAGCGCGCGGCGTAGCGGTCGGCCTCGGGCTGGGTCACGGTCGCCTCGCCGAGCAGGTCCACCGAGCTGGCGATGTCCTTCTCCCACAGGCCGCGAAACGCGCCCAGCGCGGCGGTGGGGGATTCGCCGACGATGAATCGGTGGGCGAGGTGGCGTACGCCGCCGGCGGCCGCGGCGCCGAGCGCGGTGCGTCCGGCACGGGTGTGAGACATCCGCATCGCCACCGCGATCGGTGGTGGCGTCTGGGCGACCTCGTCCAGGAAGGCGGTCAGGTGACGGGCGAGGTCATCCAGTGACCGGCAGGCGGGAACGACGTCCACGAACCGAAACAGGGCCGCGCGCAGCTCGCGATCGGATTGGGCCAGCTCCATCGCTCGGGCATCGAGCGCCTTGACCGGGTTGCGGGACGCCGACGGGAACGCCGCCCACAGTTCGCGTCCGACCCGGTCAAGCTCGGCCGCCACGGCCGTCTCGTCGAGCGGGGTCGGGTGGGGTCGGCGGGTCGGCGCTCACGAGGCGGCCGCCGTGCGGGCTGCCCGCGCGCCCCGGGTGGCGGTCATGAGCTGACGGCCTCGGCGGTGCGCGGGGTGGCCCGTTCGATCGCCGGCCAGCCGCCGTCGGCGGCGCGCTCGGCGGCTTCGGCCGCGCCACCGCCGCGCAGCCCGAAGAGACGCTTCTGGTAGAGCAGATAGACGACCACGGCGAGGTTGATGATGAAGCCGATCACCTTCAGGGGGGTGCCCTTGTGGATGATCTCGTAGACCTCCAGCGGGAGCAGGATGGTGGTGGCCAGGAAGGTCAGGTACTCGGCCCAGCGCTGGGCGTACCACAGGCCAACGGCCTCGACACCCTCCAGCGCGGCGTAGACGAGCACGGCTAGGCCGGCCTCGCGCAGGGCGGCCGCGCGCAGCGTGAACAGCTTGTCGAGCTCGCGCAGGATGCCGACGTGGCCCGCAGTCTGCACGGGCCCGCCGGCCACGCCGCCCTGAAGCGCGGTCAACACCCGGTAGAAACCCGCGCGCAGCGAGGTGCGATCGGATGCGAACAGCAGCACCGCCACCCCGAGCAGGCCGAGGACCAGGAAGTGCAGCGCCCGGTCCACGGCGATCAGCCGCAGGATGATCTTGTCGCGCAGCGCCTTGCCGCGAATCGGCAGCACGATCTCGTCGCGATCGGGTGGATGCGGGTCGGCGGCCGGATCGGGGCGAGTGAGGCCCAGCCAGGCGTCGCAACGCAGGCAGCGATGCCAGCGCACGTCCCCCTCGTCATGCACCAGCAGCGCGTCCTCGGCGCGCGGCGTCTGCGCATCGAGGCCCACCAGCACGTGGCCGCACAGCCCGCAGACGACCAGCTCCCAATCGACGTGGCGCCGGCGCCGGGGTCGCTGGGTTCCGGGAGCGTGGGCGTGGCGCATCGCCGTCATGGTGACACGCGGATCGCAGGAATCGCGCCGTCGATCGGGCACACTGTCGCCCATGCGGCGTCCCGCTCTGCACCGCGCAACGATCCGTGTCGCGGCGGCGCTCGCCGCGACCATGGCGTTCGCCGCCTGTGGAACCAGCGGCACGGCACCGGCACGCAGAACGCGGACACCCGGGCCGCCGCCCGGACCCGAACCGTCGCCACGACGACCATCACGAGTACCGTCGCCTCGACCAGCAGCACCGCCTCGACGGCCTCGCCCAGCGGGCCGCCGGCCTGCCGGGCGGGGGGGCTTGCGCTGCGCTTCCTGGGCCAGCAGGGGGCGACCGGCCACGGTGAGCTGGGGTTCGCCGTTCGCAACACGGGCTCGGCACCGTGCCGGACGTTCGGTTACCCCGGGGTGCAGTTCCTGGATGCCTCCGGCGGCGGCTTGCCCACCCGCTCACAACGCGTCACCGACGATTTCTTCGGCCCCGTCCCGGTCATCGAGATCGTGCTCGCTCCCGGGGCGTCGGCGTCGTTCCGCCTGGCTGTGACGCACGGCAGCGCCTCCCCGGCCGGCTGCACGACCGCACACGGACTACAGGTCTATCCGCCCGATGACACCGCGACCCTCCGCACGACGATCCCCGAGGGAGCGGCCGAATGCGGGATGGCCACCGTCTCGCCGATGCGGCCTGGCGCCAGCGCCTACCGCTGACGTCGGCTGGTGCGCAGCGGCGCCGCCGGCAGCCAGTCCGGTCCAGAGGTCAGCATCGCGGTGATGGCGGACGCCGACACGGGCCGGGAGAAGTGATAGCCCTGCACGTAGTCACAGCCCAGGCGATTGAGTTCGGCCACCTGCAGGCCGGTCTCGGCACCCTCGCCGACGACGCGCAGCGACAGGGCGTGGGACATGGCGATGATCGCCTCGGTGATCGCGGTGTCGCCGGGCTCGGTTCCGAGTCCGTCGATGAACGAGCGGTCGACCTTGAGCACATCGATGGCAAGCCGGGTCAGGTACGACAGTGACGAGTAGCCCGTGCCGAAGTCATCGAGCACGAGCTTGACGCCCAGCGCCTTGAGCCCATCCAGCACATCGCTGAGGCCATCGGCATCGGCGAGCATCACGCTCTCGGTGATCTCCAGCGCCAGACAGACAGGGTCCAGGCCGGACGCGCGCAGGGCGCCGGCCACCGTGTCGGTCAGGCCCCGACTGGCGACCTGCACCGCGGACAGGTTGACCGCGATCGAAATCGGAGCGGAGTCGGGACGCTCGCGGTGCCATGCGGCCGCCTGGCGGCACGCGCGCTCGAGCACCCAGCGGCCGATCGGCTCGATCAGGCCGTTCTCCTCGGCGACGGGAATGAACTCACCTGGCGCGATCCGCCCTCGTTCGGGGTGCTCCCAGCGGATCAGCGCCTCGACGCCGATGATCGAGAAATCCCTCAGGGACACCAGCGGTTGATAGTCGAGGGTCAGCTCGTCGCGCTCGAGCGCGCGGCGCAGGTCGCTCTCGACCCGCAGCCGGCTCAGGGCACGACCGCGCAGGCGCTCGTCGAACAGCTCATACCGAGCCCGTCCGCGCTCCTTGGCCCGGTACATCGCCGCGTCGGCGTCCCGGACGAGATCCTCGGCCCGCTCGCCGCCCTCGGCCAGGGCGATGCCGATGCTGGTGGTCACGAAGTGCTCGTCGCCACTGAGCACGAACGGCCGGGTGAAGACCGAGGCGATGCGCTCGGCCATGTCGATCGCATCCTGCTCGGAGGAGACCTCTTCAAGCAGAATCCCGAACTCGTCACCCCCGAAGCGCGCCACCGTGTCGGTGGAGCGCACCGCTTGCTTGAGGCGCGGCGCCGTGGCCGCCAGCAGCTCGTTGCCGACCGCGTGGCCGAGGCTGTCATTGACCAGGTTGAAGCGGTCCAGATCCAGGAACAGGATCGCGCTGAGGCCGTTTGAGCGTCGCAGGCGCTCAAGCGCCTGACCGAGGCGGTCCAGGAACAGCAGCCGGTTGGGCAGGCCGGTGAGATCGTCGTGCAGCGCGCGATGGCGCATGTCATCGTCGGTCAGCTGACGTTCGAAGGCGTCGCCGAGGACGTTGGCCATGGCCTGGACGAAGTCGATGTCCTCGGGGCGGAACTCGCGTAGCTGGCGGGAGTGCAGGCCGAGCACGCCGAACGGAGCGCGGCGACCCTCGATCACCACGGTCAGGCCGCTGCAGGCGCCCGCATCGGCCAGGATCGGCGAGCGGCGGAAGCGCGTCTCGGTATCCCAGTCGGCGACGACCACCGGGCCCTTGGTGAGGATCGCGTAGCCGGCCTGGGAGGCATGGTCGGCGGGGACGTTGACCCCGGTCGGGTCAGGCAGCCCCAGCGTGGAGCGAAACAGGAAGGCGTCGCCGCTGGGCAGCAGCTCGATCACCGCGGCGATCTCGACTCCGAGCAGGTCCGCCGACGCGCGCACGGCCTCGGCCATCAGGTCCGAGGTGCTGGCGCCCTCAAGGGCGTGTTCACCCAAGCGGGCCACGGCGGCCTGCTGGGCGGCGCGGCGCTCGAGCTCCTGCTGCGCCTCTTTCTGTTCGGTGACGTCGGACATGACTCCATGCCAGCGCGTCTCACCATCCTCGTCCTCGACCAGCAGCGCATCGTCACGCACCCACACCACGCTGCCGTCACGGTGCAACAGGCGGTACTCGGCGGCGCCGGTGGACGGGGTGCCCTCCAGGATCCGGCTCTCGGCGGCGATCACGCGCGTGCGGTCCTCGGGGTGCAGGCGGTTGGCCCACATGTGCGGGTCCGCGCACCACTCCGCGGGGCTGAAGCCGAGAATCCACTCGATCTGGGGGCTCACGTAGTGCCACGCGCCCGATTCTCCGGCGTCGGCGGTGTAGAGGATCGCGGGAATGCGGTGCAGGAGCCCTGGTTGCTCGGAGCCCGGGGGCACGGACACGGGGCGCGCGGACGCGCGCTGGGCAGAACGGCGTGACATGTCCAGTCACTGCATCGGCGCCGAGCCCTCCGGAGCGGATCCGTGGAAACTACGTAACCCGGAAGTGGCTGACGCTGTCGTGCCGGTCCTCGGCGGCCCGACCGTCAGCGACGAGAAGGTCCATATGCCCGAGCACCTCGGAGAGGGTCAGGTAGGCCTGGGTGACGGCGATGTTGCCCCACATCCGCTGGGCGAGTTCGAACGCGGTCAGCGGTCCCGCGGCCAGCATGCCGAGCAGCTTGTCGGCTCGGCGAGAGTGCATCCGCAGCCGCTCGTCGATCAGCCGCGCGTGGTCGGCGAAGGGATCGCCATGACCCGGAAGCACGATTCTGACCGGCAGTTCGCGGGTGCGGCGCATCGACGCGATGTAGCCGATCAGGGCCTGCGGGCGATCCGCGTCTCCGGAGCCGTCGAGCGGGCGGCTGATCAGCGGGTTGGAGGAGATATGGGGCAGCAGGTGGTCCCCGCCGAGCAGGATCCCGCGCTCGGCGTCCCAGAAGAGGGTGTCCGAGGGGCTGTGGCCGGGCCGGTGGAGCACCTGCAGCCGGCGCGCCGCGAGCGCCAGCTCGTCCCCGTCCGCGAGCGGTCGCGTGACCGGGGCGCTGGAGCCGAAGGCGCGAAACGCGGCTCCGACGGTGGCCAGTGCCGTGGCGAGGTCGTCCGGGACCCCGTGGCGGCGCATGATGCCCATCGAGAAGTCGTCGTCGGCCTTGGCCCCGGCGCCGAAGCGCTCGAGGTAGCCGGCGAGCAGGTCCAGAGCTGCGACCTCAGCTCCTGACCGGCGCACGATCACCTCGGTGAGGCCGAGGTGATCGATGTGCTGATGGGTGATGACGACCAGCTCGAGCTCCTCGATCGTGTGACCGAGGGCGGCGAGCGCTCGCTCCAGCTCGTCCAGGCTCTTGCCCGAGTTGGGGCCGGTGTCGACCAGCGTCAGGGGCTGATCCTCGATCAGATAGCAGTTGACCCGACCGACGGCGAAGGGGGTGGGGAGGGCGATCCGGTGGATCCCGGCCTCGGCGCTGGCCTGCAACAGCTCCGGGCCCTGGGCCGTCTCCCCGGCCGGGGTCACGACCGGATCACACTCAGCACCTCGTCGCGCTTGGCCTCCATGTCCTCGCGCGAGCGCAGGGATTCCAGGCAGAGCCGCAGCAGCGGCTCGGTGTTGGAGGAACGGACGTTGAAGTGCCAATCCGCGTAGTCGATCGAGACGCCGTCGAGGCGGCTCTGGGTCGCGTCGGAGTAGCGCTCGGCCAGTTCCTCGAGCTTGGCTCCCGGATCGGAGACCTCGCTGTTGATCTCGCCGGAGATGAAGTACTTGGTCCGGTAGCGATCCACCAGCGAGGACAGGGACGCGTTCTGCTGGGAGATCAGCTCGAGCAGCAGCAGCGCGGGCAGCGTCCCCGAGTCCGCGCAGTAGAAGTCCCGGAAGTAGTAGTGACCGGAGACTTCACCGCCGAAGATGCCGCCCTCGCTGCGCATCCGGGTCTTGAAGAACGCATGACCGACGCGGTTGATCAGCGCGGTACCGCCCGCCGAGGCGACCGTGTCAGGCACCGCGCGGCTGGCGCGCACGTCATACAGGATCGTCTCGCCGGGGTTCTTGCCCAGGATCGCCTCGGCGAGCAGCGCGGTGAGAAAGTCACCATCGAGGAAGGCCCCGGTGTCATCGATGAAGAAGCAGCGGTCTGCGTCACCGTCCCAGGCGATCCCCAGGTCAGCCCCCTGCGCGACCACCTCGCGCATGATGAACTCGCGGTTCTCGGGCAGCAGCGGGTTGGGCTCGTGATCGGGGAAGTTGCCATCCGGCGTCCAGTAGGCGGTCACGAGGTCCAGCCCGAGGCCCTCGAGGATCGGTCCGACCATCGGTCCGGCCATGCCGTTGCCGCCGTCGACGACGATCTTGAGCGGGTTGATCCGCGCTGGGTCGATGAACCGCAGAGCCGCGGCCCGGAACTCGTCGGCGACATCGACCTCGCCTACCGATCCGCCCCCCGGAGCCGCGCCGAGTCCGGCCGCGATGCCGTCACGCACGTCGCCGATGCCCGAGTCGCCCGACAACGCCAGCGCGCCCCGCCCCACGAGCTTGGCCCCGGTGTAGGCCTTGGGGTTGTGCGAGGCGGTGCACATCAGGCCACCGTCGAGATCCCGGGACCCGACCAGGAAGTACAGCATCTCGGTTCCCACCTGGCCGGCGTCGAGCACGGTCGCCCCCTCGGCGATCATCCCGTCCCGGTAGGCCCCGGCCATCTCTGGCGCCGACAGGCGCATGTCCCGGCCCAGGCCGAGCGTCAGCTCGGAGACCCGCTTTCCGGCCAGACCCGCGATCACGCGCGCAAAGGAACGGCCGATGGCGTGTGCCCCGGCGGCGTCGAGCTGCTCACCGTAGAGCCCGCGAATGTCATAGGCCTTGAAGACGGTCGGATCCAGGGGTTCGCTCATTGTCGGGATGATGCCTGATAATCCGTCGCCGTGAGACCACTGGATCACCGGTGGCTTCTTTCGCTGCCCGCCGGTGATCCGGTCTGATGGATCTCCCGGGCGTGACGAGCCCTTCGTCGAGGACCGGCGCCCGCCTACCTGGCGATCTGGCGGCTGCTGGAGACCGGTAGGGAGCCGCCCGGTCGGGCTCGAGGAGGGCCTGGCGCGGGCGATCGGGTGGTACCGCGATCACCCGACGGCACTCGGCCTGGGCCTATAGTCCAGGCCATGTCAGGTCATTCGAAGTGGGCATCGATCAAACACAAGAAGGCGATCGTCGACCAGCGTCGCGGCCAGCATTTCACCAAGCTGGCGCGAGCGGTGACCGTCGCGGCACGTGAGGGCGGGGGAGACCCCAACGGCAATCCGTCGCTGGCCCTGGCCATCCAGAAGGCCCGCGACGCCTCGATGCCGAAGGACAACATCGAGCGCGCGATCGCCAAGGGCACCGGCGAGGGCGTCGACGCCGACGCGCTGGAGAACGTGCTCTACGAGGGCTACGGACCGGGCGGGGTCGCGCTGCTGATCGAGGCGGTCACCGACAACCGCAACCGCACCGGCGCCGACGTCCGCCACGCCCTGTCCAAGCACGGCGGCAACCTCGGCGAGCCCGGCTCGGTCTCCTACCTGTTCGACAAGCGGGGCGTGATCGTCGTCGACGCGGCGCGCTATGACGAGGACGACCTGATGGCCGCGATCGACGCCGGCGCCCAGGACATCGCGCCCGATGAGGACGTCTACGAGATCATCACCGGGCCCGCGGATCTCGGCACGGTGCGCGACGCGCTCCAGTCCGCCGGCGTGGAGATCGAATCGGCTGATGTGACCCAGCGCCCGAAGGTCCGGGTCCCCGTGGACGAGTCCGACGCAACGCGGCTGATGAAGCTGATCGACACGCTCGAGGAGTCCGACGACGTCGGCGCGGTGCACGCGAACTTCGACGTCGACGCTGATGTGCTCGAGCGGATCGCCGGCTGAGCCGGCTCGCTACCCTCGGGCACCTCCATGCGTAAATCACTCACATTCACCGGCGCGCTCGTCGCCGTGGCGATGGCGGTGTCGGCCTGCGGTTCCAGCGGCTCGACGGCCGCCGGCGTCCAGTTGGCGCCCTCCCAGGGCCAGACCCAGGCCGCCGTCACCTCCGCCAGCGCGAGCGCCACCACACCCACCACGGCCAGCGCGACGAGCACGAGCAGCACCCCGCTCCCGGCGGCGCTGAAGACCAAGCCCAAGGTCGTCCCGCCCTCGGGCCCGGCGCCGACCAAGCTCGTCGTCAAGGACCTGATCAAGGGCACCGGCCCGGCAGCGACCGCGACCTCGACGGTCACCGTCAACTACGTCGGCGTCCTCTACAAGGGCGGCAAGGAGTTCGACTCCTCCTGGAAGCGCGGCACGACGTCCTCGTTCCCGCTCAGCGGGGTCATCCAGGGCTGGCAGCAGGGCATCCCCGGGATGAAGGTCGGCGGCCGGCGCGAGCTGATCGTGCCGGCCAGCCTGGCCTACAAGAACCAGGCTCAGCCGGGGATCCCGGCTAACTCGGCCCTCGTGTTCGTGATCGACCTCCACGGCGTTTCCTAGGTCGCTCCGACGACGGTCTGCTGGTCTGACTCCGGCTCGTCGCCGGCCGGGCCCGTCTCGGGTCTCGGCGCGGCGGCGTCGGTGTCCAGCGAACGAGCCCGGTGCAGGCTGACCGCGGCCGAGACGCCCTTGACCTTGTGGCGACCCGCCGGCGACCAGTGGAAGGCGTCCGGGGCGGCGTCGCGCACCTCCTGGGTGCAGAGCACGCTTCCGGGCCGGGCCACTCCGGTCACCCGGCTGGCCAGGTTGACCGAGTTGCCGAAGTAGTCCCCGGCCCGGACCACCGCCGGGCCGAGGGCGATCCCCGCCCGCAGACTCGGCAACCCGGCCTCCTCGACGGCGTCCACGAAGCTCCAGCGCCACCGCGATCAGCGCCGCGGGATCGGGGCTGACGAACATCGCCGCGTCGCCGATCGTCTTGATCAGGCGCACCGGAGGCGTGGCGACCGAGGCGGCCAAGTCCGGCCAGACGCCCGGCCACGCTGCCCAGCTCGCGCAGCTCGACCTGCCCGGCGAACCGCGTGAAGCCGACGAGGTCGGCAAACGCCACCGCCAGCTCCTGCCCGCCGGCCACGTCGCCGGCCTCCAGCTGGGCCCGGCCGAGCATCCCGCGCCCGACGCTGTCGCGCAGCTGCGCGGTGAAGCCCGCCACCAGCACGGGCTCGAAACGGGGGTGAGCTCCTGGGCCAGGGCCTCGAAGCGAGCCGCGACCGCCTCCTCGTTGTCACCGGGGCTGAGGAACGCCTCGGCGAAGGCGGCGGTGATCGTGGCCGCCAGCCGCGCCATCCCCTCGCCCAGCACGCGGGTGATCTCGGCGATCGCGTCCTGGCTGAAGCCGGCGTCGAGAAACCGCCGGGCGGCACGGGCCGCGCTGATGTCCTCGTCAGAGAAGACCCGGTCGCCGGGCTGGGGGGTCGGCAGCCCGAGCAGCCGGCGCATCAGGATCATCGTGTCCGCCGGCAGCCCGGTCTCGGCCTGCACCTCCTCGGCGGTATGACTGCCGCCCAGCAGCCGGTCCACCGGCAGCAGCACGAGCCGGTCCTCGGCCACCGCGCGCTTGAGGTCAGCGAGCTCGAACCCGTCGGCCACCAGCCGGGTCAGCAGCTGCTCGCGTCCCGCGCGGGCCTCGCCCTCGAGATCGTCCAGCAGCCCCTCCGCGGCGAAGTCCACGCGGGCATGATGTCCGATCGCCGACGGGCACGCTAGGATCGTGCCTCCTCACGAGCGCCGCGCCGTGTCTTTGCGCTCGTCAACGTCTCCGCATTGAACGAGTCTGCCCATGCTTTCGATACTCATGCCCGTCTACAACGAGCGCGAGCGCGTCGAGCGCGCGATCGCCGAAGTGCTCGCCACCGAGCTCCCGAGCGAGTTCGAGCTGATCATCGTCGATGACGGTTCGACCGACGGGACGCGCGACATCCTGCGCTCGACCCAGTGGGACGACCGCGTGCGGCTGTTCGAGCACGACCACAACCAGGGCAAGGGCGCGGCCATCCAGACCGCGCTGGCCCAGGCCCGGGGCGACTTCTCGTGCATCTTCGATGCCGACCTCGAGTACGACCCCGCCGACCTCGGACTGCTGATGCCGCCGCTGCTCGACGGGCGCACCAACGCGTCGTTCGGCGTCCGCGCGTTCGATGGCTACACGAGCCACTCGTTCCTGTTCGTGATGGGCAACAAGGGCGTCACGCTGGCCTGCAACGTGCTCTACAACGTGTACCTGCACGACATCATGACCTGCCACAAGATGATCCGGACCGATCTGTTCCGGAGGCTCTCGCTGCGTTCGGCCGGGTTCGCGATCGAGCCCGAGATCACCGCCCGGCTCGTCCAGCACCACGAGCGGATCTTCGAGGTCCCCGTCCACTACCGGGCGCGCTCCAACGACGAGGGCAAGAAGCTCACCGCCGCCGATGGGCTGCGCGTGATCGCGACCCTACTTCGCTGCCGCTTCAGCCGCCCGTAGCAGGGCGGCCCGGCCGCCCCTGAGCCGGTGAGCCGGCGGTGGGGCGACCGCGGCGCGCCCGCGGGCTCTCGCGCCGCCGGGCGGCGGCTCCCGTCGGCACCGGGCCCAGCTGGGGGGTGGCGCTGTAGATGCCCTGCAGCACGCTGAACAGCGGCGTCGGGTTGCCGAACTGGTCCAGCGCCCCCTTCTCGACGAACGGGGGATTGCCGAGCGGATCGCCGCCGGTCCAGCCGGGATGCGCCGCGAAGGTCTGCATCGCGAACCACATCGCGGCCGACAGGTAGGGCTTGGAGGCGAACACGCCGAGGTGATAGCGCGCCGCGTCGGCCTGGAAGGCGTAGGTCCCGCGCTCGTCGACGGGCCCGTAGCGGTTGCCCTCGAACCCGAACTCGGTGATCATCAGCCCCTTGTTGGGGAAGCAGGCGTGCAGGCTGTCCAGGAACGGGCCGAGCGCGTCACGATCGTCGGTGGTGCCGCCGCCGGCGTCGAACCAGCCGAAGTAGTCGTTGTAGCCGATCACGTCCAGCGGGGCGTAGGCGCTCGGACAGGCGACCCCGGGCCAGTCCGAGATCGCCATCCCGACCGGCCGGGTGGGATCGAGCTGGTGGGCCAGCGCGGCCGCGCCGGCGATGTAGTTGGCCTCGGCGTCGGTGGGCGGGGTGCCGAGCTCGTTGCCGATGCTCCACAGCAGCACCGACGGGTGGTTCTGGTTGACGAGGATGTTCTCGCGCAGGATCGCGTGGGCTCCGGCCAGCCAGGTGCGCTGGCTGAGGTAGGTGTTGTTGACCTGGTAGACCGGGACCTCTGACCACAGCAGGATCCCGTCCTGGTCAGCGAGTTGCTCGATCTGCGGGTTGAGCGGGTAGTGCGCGCGCAGGATCGTGGCGCCGAGCTGGTGGGCCCAGCCGACGAGCTGGGCGAGCTCACCGCTGTTGAGCGCCGAGCCGGTGTCGATGGCCTGCTCGTGGATGCTGAAGCCGCGGGCGTTGAGCACGCGGCCGTTGAGCAGCACCTGGCCGGTCGGGCTGACGGCGACCGAGCGCACCCCGCTGTCGGTGTAGTAGCCCTCCAGATGGCGGCCGTAGGCGTCGGTCAGGTTCAGGCGTCGCCGGGTACAGGAACGGGTCCCCGGGCGCCCACAGGTGCGGGGTGGCGAGCGTGGTCTGAGCGGTCGCGATCCAGGTCCCGTGCGCGGGGATCGTGTGGGCGCCGAAATTGAGGTGGTGGCTGCCGTAGGCGCCGGTCAGCGCGACGGTCTGCGGGGCGGCGGTCGGATTGACGACCGTCGCCTGCTCCTTGACCGTGGCCGCGCAGGTCGGGCAGGGCAGGATCGGGCGGACCTGGACCAGCGACAGGTCGGCGCGCTGCACCGAGCGCAGGTAGACCTCGCGCTGGATCCCGCCGAAGTTCCACCACCCCCCCGAGGGCCCGGGCGGCAACGAGGCGCCGGTGCGGCGGTCATCGACGCGCACCACGAGCCGGTTGACGCCGGCCCGGACGCCGGTGAGCGCGAACTCGAAGGGGAGATAGGCACCGTCGTGACGGCCGATGCGCCGCCCGTTGAGCCACACGGTGGCGTCGTAGTTGACCGACTCAAAGCGCACGATCCAGCTGCGGAACCGGGCCGGCACCGACCCCGCGAAGGCCCCCGGCGGGAGCGTGAAGTCCCGCCGGTACCAACCGACCGAACCGGTCATGCTCGCCGCCGACAGATCACCGGCGTTGTAGGAGTTGGGCACGCGTGACGCCATTCCAGCCGGTGGTGCTCGCGCGATCGCGCCACCAGCCCTGGCTGACGCCGACGTTGCCGGGGTCGGCCTGGAACAGCCACTGGCCCGAGAGCAGGTAGCGATCGTCCTGGCCGTCGTGGTAGAGCGCCCCCTTGGTCGGAGCGGTGGGGACGTAGGGCCCGCTCAGGTCAGCCTGGGCCGGGGCACCCGCGAGCAGGGCGAGCAGCGCGGCCAGTCCGGCGACGCGCACGAGTTGGCGCCAGGTTATGGCGCGCCGCGCGCGCGGGGCGACCGGCGGTGGCGCCGCTAATATCGCGCGCCGATGCCAGTCGTCGATCCGCCGCAGTCGCGGCCGCCCACGGCCGGCCCCGGCGGTCCTGAGTCTCGCTCCGGTGTCTCATCGCATGGTCTCCTTCTGCGCGCGGTGCGCTCGCCGATCGGACTCGCGGTCGGGGCCTGCGTCGTGCTCGCGGCGCTGTCGGCGGCCGTGCTGCCGACCGTGCCCAGCTACGACCCGTTCTCGTGGATCGTGTGGGGCCGCGAGCTCACCGATCCGCATCTCAGCTTCCTGATCAGCGGCGGGCCGTCCTGGAAGCCGCTGCCGTTCCTGTTCACCAGTGTATGGGGGCTGTTCGGCGGCGCCGCCCCGACCCTGTGGGTGATCACCGCGCGCGTCGGCGGACTGCTCGGGCTGTACTTCGCGTGGCGGCTGGCCCACCGGCTGGCCGGCGGCGGCACGATCGGCATGCTCGCCGGCGCGCTGGCCGTGATCGGGGTCATCTTCACCCAGGATTGGCCGTACTACTGGCTGCGCGGCACCTCCGAGGTGGTGCTGATCGGGGTCACGCTCGGCTCCGTGGAGCGCCTGCTCGCCGGTCACCGCGCGCAGGCCTACGTGCTGGCGGTCGCCGCCGGCCTGATCCGCCCCGAATGGTGGCCGTTCATCGGCCTGTTCGCCCTCTGGCTGTGGTTCCGCGAGCCAGGCTGGAACACGTGGCCGTGCGCGCGCGTTTCGTGCTCGCCGGCCTGCTCGTGCTGCCGTTCCTGTGGTTCGTGCCCCCGTGGGTCAGCACCGGCCAGCCGTTCCTGGCCGCCAGCCACGCAGCCTCCTACAACGGTCACCTCGGCTCCAGCCGTCTGCACACGGTGCTCGCGCGCGGCATCGACGAGCAGGTGCTGCCGGCCCTGATCGGCGCGGTGATCGCGATCGCGATCGGCTGGTGGCGCCGGCGCGATCGGATCCTGCTCGCGATCGGCGCGGCGATCGTGGCCTGGTGGGTGGTCGTGGTCGGCATGACGCTCGACGGCTATCCCGGCCTGGAGCGCTTCTTCCTGCCCGCCGCCGCCCTGACCTGCGTGCTCGGCGGAGTGGGCGTGGCCTGGCTGGCCGGGCTCGCCGGAGACGCCCTGAGCGCCCATCGCGGGCTGGTGGCCGGGGCGACGGCGCTGATCCTGATCGCCGTCTCGATCCCCTTCACGCACCGTGCGCTGGGCCGAGACCCGTGACGCGATTCCGGCTGCCAACGCCGCGGTGGCGACGCTCGACAGCCTTGATCGGGCGGTCGCCGCCGCCGGCGGGCACGCCGGCGTGTTCCCGTGCCTGTCCAGTGTCGCGGCCGTCAACCACGGCGTCCAGACCGCCCTGGCCTGGAAGCTGCATGTGACCCTGGAGCGGGTCGGCACCAAGCTGCGGGCCCCCGGGGTTGATTTCATCGGCCCCCACAACCGGACCGACGGCGCGCCCGCGCCGGTCGACCCGCGGCTCACGCGTCACGAGAAGGTGGCCGCGGTGGCGGGCTGGCGCGTGCTGCGGCTGACCGATCCCAACCTGCACCACAGCACCGCCTGCGTCGGGCGCTGAGCGGGTCCATCGACTCATCGGCCGCGGCGGGCGTGGCGGATGATCGGCGCGTGACGGCGGCCCTTCTTCTTCTTCTTCTTGGGCTTCGGCTTGGCTTTGACCGTCACCGTGCGGGTCACGAGCGTCCGGTTGCCGGCTCGGTCGACCGCGGTGATCGTCAGCCGGTAGCGGCCGGTCGCCGGTAGACGTGCACCGCGTGCGACAGGCGCCCGAGCGTCGACGGTCCGGGTGCGGTCTCCCCAGTTCAGGGTCAGCGTCTTGACGCCCGAGCCGTCGGCGGCCGGCAGCAGCGGCGGCGTGTCAGACGCGGTGACCGCCGCGCGTCAGCGTCGCTCCGAGGTAGTGCGAGCCGCGTGATCCGGGCGCTGACCTTGGGGGCCACCGAGTCCACGAACACCGTCGCGGGGCGGGCGAGACGGTGAGGCCGGCCAGGTTGGTGGCCGACACCTGCCAGGTGTGGCGGCCCTGGAGGAGCGGGGCCGCGGGCACCAGTGAGGTCGCCTGGGTGCCGCCGATCGGTGTTGCCGTCGACCTTGACGATGTAGTTGAGCGGTCCCCACTGCTCTCCCGCCGGTGACCAGCTGAACTGCGGCTGTGCGGTCGTCGCGTAGGCCGATGCGGCGGCGGGGGCAAAGCCGCGCGGGCCCTGGAAGAGCTGCGCGGTGACGATCCGGGTGCCGGCGCCGCTGCCCTGCACCCAGGCGATCGCGGCGTCACCGGAGATATCCCCGCCGGCGGCCAGTCCCTGGGCGGCGTTGGTGGGTCCGAGGTCGGGCGTGGACACGACCTGCTCGGGGTTGAGGTCGACCCCATCGGGCGCGTAGCGGATCCGGATCTCGGCCGGGGCACCGCCGCCGCTGTCCTGCTGCCAGGCGATCAGCGTCGAGACCGTGCCGGCCGTCGCGGGCACGGCGTCCGGAGCGACTGGCCTGGCCCAGCGAGTTGACCTGGCTGGAGCCGCCCGGCTGATCGTTGGACCCCACCGCGGTGGCGAACAGGTTATGCGAGGTGTCGGCGGCGGCGGTGATCAGCCCGTAGCCGTACTCGGTCACGGCCAGGGCGGGACTGCTGGCGCCCTCGCCGCCCGGCGTGGTCAGGTCGTCGGCGCCGCTGACCCCGTCAAAGCGCGAGGCATGCAGGCGGTTGACCAGCACGCGAGATTGGCGCGCGCCGCCGCTGCCCAGGATCTCGTGGAACGCGACCGTCGCGTAGGAGGAGTCACCGCCCGCGCCGACCACGGGAAGGTCGGCCGATACCTCGGCCGACGCCCGGCGAAGCTCGAGGGATCGGCCTGCAGGACGGTCGTGCTCGGCGTGATGCCCAGCACCCGCCGGGTGAAGATGTGGCCGTTCTCGCCCCAGGTGGCGATTCCGGTGCCGTCTCCGGCGCAGACCACCTGAGGGCGGGCGGTTCCGGCGCCGGCATCGTCGGCCGGGTTCTGGTCCAGCGCGGAGCTCGACAGGGTCCACTGGCCCGACGAGCAGCGCGGCGTAGCGGACGTCGTGGCCGCCCGGGCGCGGTGGACGCATTCGCGTGAAGGCCAGATAGCCCTTGCCGAAGTGCTCAGCGAGAGCGAGGGATTGCTGGCCCCGCCGGCGATCGCCACCGGCGCGGTGAAGGGCGAGAGCACGTTGGCCGCGCCCACCGTGTAGAGCGTTCCGGCGTTGATGAATGCGATCTGGGTCAGCCCGTTGTTGGTCACCGCGACGACCGGCTGGCTGGAGGGGCCGCCCAGCCCGGTGTCGACCTGCTGGGGCGGCTGCAAAGACGCCGTTGCGCAGCAGCGAGACGAACACGTGCGCGGCCCCGGTGTCGTTGCGCAGGTAGACGAGCGCGCCGGTGCCGTCCCGGGCGATGGCCATCCCCGACAGGCCGACGATCGCGGCGCTGGGGCCGTCGACGACGGTGTTGGCCGGGGCCTGGGTCGGGGTACGGCGGATCGCCGCCCCAGCGGGCGTGGCGGCGAGGGCCAGCGCGATCAGCAGTGCGCCCACGGCGACGCCCAGCGACCAGCGCCGGCTGCTCACTGTCCCGATCCCCCGAGATGATGTAGCGGTCGGTCTGACAGCAGCTAGAACAGCAGAACCGGCCCGAGGTTGCGCTGCTCGTGCGCCGCGCGCAACGAGATCGCCCAGCCCGGGACCGCCGGCCGGCCGGCCCGGGAGGCGCCGCGCCGCCGGGCGCTGGGCAGGCGTCCGGGCAGCCGCGGAGAATGATCACCGCATGCTCGTGCTCGGCATCGACCCGGGAACGGCGAACACCGGCTACGGACTCGTCCGCAGCTCGGGCTCGCGCCTTCACGCCCTCGAGGAGGGCGTCATCTCGACGCGCCCAGGGGTCCCGATCGAGCGCCGGCTGGCCGACATCCACGCCCGGGTCGGAGAGCTGCTCGACACCCACCGCCCCGATGCCCTGGCCATCGAGGAGCTGTACTTCGGGGTCAACGTCCGCTCCGCGTTCGCGGTCGGTCAGGCCCGGGGGGTGATCCTGCTCGCCGCCGGTCAGCGCGGGATCCCCTCACGCGCCTACACCCCGCAGCAGGTCAAGGCGGCCGTCTGCGGCCACGGTCGCGCCGGCAAGGAGCAGGTGGCGCGGATGGCCACCCGCCTGCTCGGGCTCGCCAGCCGCGCCCGCCACCGATCACGCCGCCGACGCGCTCGCGGTGGCGATCTGCGACCTCAACCGCGCCCCGCTGGCCGGGGCCGTGGCCGCGGCCTCCAGTGCCCGCGGCGGCGATCGCCGCCACCGCGGGGGCCCGGCGATGATCGCGCTCGTCTCCGGGACGGTGGCGGTGCGCCGGGCCGACCATGTCGTGGTCGACTGCGGTGGCGTCGGCTACCGGCTGTCGGTCTCGGTTCAGACCCTGAACGCCGTCCCGGCGATCGGCCAGCCGGTCGTGCTGCACAGCCATCTCGTCGTCCGCGATGACGCGCTGGCGCTGTACGGCTTCGCCACCGAGGAGGAGCGCGACCTGTTCCTGATGCTGCTCGCGGTCCAGTCGGTCGGGCCCAAGGTCGCGCTGGCGATCCTCTCCGGGGCGCCGCCGCGGACGCTGCTGGCGGCGGTCGCCGCCGGCGACGTCGGCACGCTGCAGGCCGCGCCCGGGGTCGGCAAGCGCACCGCCGAGCGGATCGTGGTCGAACTGCGCGAGAAGGTCGGCACGGTGCTCGAGGCCGGCGCGATCGTCGTGCGCCGCGGCGATGATCCGGCCAGTCTCGCCCGCGAGGCGCTGCTCGGCCTCGGCTACGCGACGGCCGAGATCGACATGCTGCTCGCCGGTGCCGACGGCGAGAGCACCGAGGAGCTCATTCAGCACGCCCTGCGGAGCGCGCGGCGATGAGCATCCGTGTGCAGGACCCCGACGAGATCCCCGACGACGACGTCGAGCTCGACCGCTCGCTGCGCCCCCGGCGGCTGGACGAGTTCGTCGGCCAGGCGGCCCTCAAGGACCAGCTGGCGGTCTCGATCGCCGCCGCCGCGAGCCGCGGCGAGGCGCTCGACCACGTGCTGCTGGCCGGCCCGCCCGGGCTGGGCAAGACCTCGCTGGCGCAGATCGTCGCCTCCGAGCTCGGCGTGAGCTTCGTGCAGACCGCCGGGCCGGCGCTGGAGCGCAAGGGCGACGTGGCCTCGTTCCTGACCGCGCTGGAGCCGCGATCGGTGTTCTTCGTGGACGAGATCCATCGGCTGCCGCGCGCCCTGGAGGAGACCTTCTACCCGGCGATGGAGGACGGGCAGCTCCCGATCACCGTCGGCCAGGGCGCCGGGGCCCGCGTGGTCACGCTGCCGCTCCCGCCCTTCACGCTGATCGGCGCCACCACCCGGTCCGGACTGCTGACCACGCCGCTGCGCGACCGCTTCGGGATCCAGCATCGCCTGGAGCACTACGGGGCCGCCGACCTGGGCCGGATCGTGCTGCGCTCCGCGCAGCTGCTCAACGTCGAGATCGAGGCCGGCGGCGCCGAGGCCATCGCCGCCCGCAGCCGGGGCACGCCGCGGGTCGCCAACCGGCTGCTCAAGCGGGTTCGTGACTTCGCCGAGGTCCGCTACAGCGGGGTGGTCAGCGCCGAGATCGCGGCCGAGGCCCTGGACCTGCTGGAGGTCGACCACGAGGGCCTGGACCGCCTGGACCGCGAGATCCTGCGCGCCATCTGCGATCGCTTCGGCGGCGGCCCGGTCGGACTCTCGACGCTCGCGGTCGCGGTCGGCGAGGAGTCGGACACGATCGAGGACGTCTACGAGCCCTACCTGCTGCAGCGCGGGCTGATCGAGCGCACCCCGCGCGGTCGCGCCGCCACCCGTCGCGCCTGGCTGCATCTCGGTCTCGAGCCGCCCGGCCAGGGCTCCCTGCTGTAGGCATTTCGGCGCTCTATCCTGGCGTCAGATGAGCCGCGAGCACTACTTCATCTGCCCCCACTGCGGGCAGCGCACGATGGGCACCGACCGCACCGCCGGCTTTCGCCGCGATGCCCGGGGCTGTGAGAAATGCGGTTTTGCCTACCTGTTCGAGCTGCTCGACGACTACTACCCGGCGCCCAACGCCGCCTTCTTCGCCTGTGACTCGGGCGGCCGGATCGTCGACTGCGGCCGCGGTTCGTTCGAGCTCACCGGCCTGCGGACCGAACAGGCGATCGGCCGTCCCGTGCGCGATGTGCTCGGTCTGCGCTTCGATGACGGGACCGACCACGTCGGCACCGCGCTGGAATGGGAGGTTCGCGTCCAGGGCAAGCCGGTGCGAGGTCAACGCCGAGCACGACCTGCCCGCCCGTGCGGTCGCGGATCTGTTCCCGGCCTACGACGACGACGAGGGCGGCCTGCTGCTCGTCCTGACCCCCAGCATTCACCGCTGACGCCCGGGGTCCCCCGGCGCCGGTTTCTGGTCCTCTAGCATCGTCCGCTGCTGATGTCTGACCGCCAGCGCCACGGCTTCGTGCTGCTCATTGTCGCGGGCCTGATCGCCGCGTCGGTATTCGTGCTGTTCACCCAGCCGACCCGGCTCGGACTCGACCTCAAGGGCGGCGTGCAGCTCGTCTATCAGGGCGAGCCGACCGCCCAGACCCCGACGGTCACCCAGGACGCGCTCGCCCGCGCGGTCGACATCATGCGCTCGCGCGTCGACCAGCTCGGGGTCACCGAGCCCGTCATCCAGACCTCGGGCGGCAACCAGATCTCCGTCGGCCTGCCGTCGATCACGGACATCAGACGCGCCGAGCAGGAGGTGGGGACGACCGCCCGTCTGTTCTTCTATGACTGGGAGGCAACGTCCTGACCCCGTCGGGCAAGACGGCGGCCAGCCTGCTCCAGACCCAGGACACCGACCGCCACGACGATCAGCCAGGGCCTCGGCTCCGCGCAGCCCGGGCAGACGGGGGCCGGGGGTCTGCCGCTCTACCAGGCGGTCAAGCTCGCCGTCCCGCCAGCCCTACAGCGCCTCGAAGTCAAACGCCCGCTTCGGCTCCCAGTACTTCGTGTTCGGCGCCCCGGGCAGCGCCGCGTGTGCGACCGCCGCCAAGGACCATCACGGCACCGTCGCCGTCGGCGTGCACTGCCTGCTTTCCCAGCAGCCGGTCTCCGAGAAGCCCGGGACCTCGCCGGCCCAGGTGCAGCAGGACCTGGCCGCCAGCCTGCCGGCCGGGGTCAAGCTGTCCGATGGGCAGACGCTCGAAGTCAAGCAGGGCACCGTCGTGCTGCAGGCCGCCGACGCGAGCTTCAATCCCGCGGTCAGCTTCGGAAACGCCGCCAAGGAGTTCTACGTCCTGCGCGACAACGTCGCGCTGCAGGGCACGGACATCACCAACCCCGCGCAGGGCACCGACCAGACCAGGTCAGCCCGACGTGCAGTTCTCCTTCACCGGCAACGGCCAGAACGCGTTCCAGAACGTGACCGCGGCGATCGCCCACCGCGGCCAGCTGGTCAGCGCGTTTCACCAGAGCCTCAACCAGCACTTCGCGGTCGCGCTGGACAACAAGCTGATCACCGTCCCGCAGATCGATTTCCACACCTATCCGGACGGGATCACGGGCGGCGGCGGGGCCGATATCACCGGTGGCTTCACGATCCAGTCCGCCCAGGATCTGGCCACCCAGCTGCGTCTGGGGGCGTTGCCGATCAATCTGAAGCTGATCTCCGAGTCGCAGGTGTCGGCCACGCTGGGGAAGCAGTCGCTGCATCAGGGGCTGGTCGCGGGCGCGATCGGTCTGCTGGTGGTGGCGATCTTCCTGATCCTCTACTACCGGGTGCTGGGGCTGATCGCGGTCGCGGCGCTGATCACGTATTCGCTGTACTTCTACGCGTTGATCAAGCTGATCCCGATCACGCTGACGCTGCCGGGGATCGCGGGTCTGATCCTGACCATCGGTGTGGCCGCGGACGCGAACATCGTGATCTTCGAACGTGTCAAGGAGGAGATCCGGGCTGGGCGCTCGATCCGCAGCGGGATCGCGACCGGTTATAAGAAGGGTCTGACGGCGATCATCGACGCCAACGTGGTCACGATCATGACCGCGTTCATCCTCTTCGTGCTCGCCACGGCGGAGGTTCAGGGCTTTGCCTTCGTGCTCGGGATCGGCACGATCGTGTCGTTGTTCACGGCGGTGCTGGCGACCCAGGCGATCCTGATGTCGATGGGTGATTCGCGCACGATCGGGCGCCGGTCGGCGCTCGGGGTCGGGGACACGCCGCGGGTCTGGCGCTTTGACTTCATGGGCGCCTCGAAGTACTTCTTCTCGATGTCGGGGGTGATCCTGCTGATCGGCGCGCTGGCGATCGGCGGGCGGGGGCTGAACCTCGGGATCGACTTCACCTCGGGCACCCGGATCACCGCCAACCTGGTCAAGCCGGCCAGCCAGGCCCAGGTCAGCGCGGTGCTGAGCGCGGCCGGCGCGCCCGACGCCCAGGTCCAGCAGGTCGCCAATCCGGCGCTGGGCGCGCATGTCTTTCAGATCTCGGCCAAGAAGCTGAGCTCGGTCACCGGGGTTCAGTCCGCGCTGCAGTCGCATTTCGGCCTCAAGACGCCGATTGACTCCAACACGATCGGGCCCGAGCTTCGGGCGCACGATCGCCAATAGTGCGGTGATCGCGATCATCGCGTCGCTGCTGGTCATCTCGGCCTACGTGGCCCTGCGCTTCCAGTGGAAGTTCGCGGTGCCGGTGCTGATCGCCCTGATGCACGATCTGCTGATCACGGCGGGCGTCGTATTCGCTCACCGGCCGGGAGGTGACGACGTCGACGGTCGCGGCGCTGTTGACCATCTTGGGTTACTCGCTGTACGACACGATCATCGTGTTCGACCGTGTGCGCGAGAACATCCCGCGGATGCCGCGGGCCGCGTTCTCGCAGATCGTGAACCGCTCGATGAGCGAGGTGCTGACGCGGTCGATCGCGACCACCGCCTGCACGCTGATGCCGATCATCGCGCTGCTGCTGTTCGGCGGCGCGACGCTGCAGGACTTCGCGTTCGCGCTGATGATCGGGGTCGCCTCGGGCGCGTACTCGTCGATCTTCATCGCCTCGCCGGTGCTCACGCACTGGAAGGAGCGCGAGTCGGTCTATCGCCATCGCCACGACCGGATCCTGGCCGAGCACGGCAGCGTTTCGGCCTACGCGTCGGTCGGCTCGGACATCGATCCGGCACGCGATCGCGCGCGCCGGCGCACCGGCCGTCTGACCACGCCGGAGTCAGAGAACGTGTCGGCGGCCGAGTTTGAGCAGATGAAGCGCGACCTCGCCCTCGAGGAGGACCGCGCCAGCCGCGGGACCTCGACCTTGACCCGCCGTCCCTCGACGCGCCGCCCGTGGCCGGACCCGTCGCGCGGGTCGAGCGACCGCCCGTGGTCAGGCCCGGCCGCCAGGCCCGCGACGCCGCCGGCCAGCCCGCCGGCGCCCGCGACGCCGCCGGCACCCTCGGCGCCGGCGGCCGGCCCGGGGACGGAGCCGGCAACGGTTTCCAGCGGGCCCCCGACGAGGCCGAGAACGACGGCATGGCCCCGCAGGCCCCCAAGCCCAACCGGCCCGCCAAGAAGAGCCGCAACAAGCGCCACGGGAGGCCCCGCTGATGGGAATGCTCGCGTGGGTGATGATGGGCCTGGCTCTCTGGCATTTCACGATCTGGCTGCCGGACCGCTCCTGGGGCGGGATCGTCGGCGCGTTCATCGGCGCGCTGATCGGTGCCGCCGCGTTCGGTTTCATCGTCAACGGCTTCGTGATCCCCGGCCGCCACGCAACCGACGTCGCGACCGCGCTCGAGGCGATCCCCGGCGCCCTGATCGGCATGGCGCTCGTCTACGGCGAGGGCATCCGCCGCGAGCGCGCCGACCGTGCGCGCCGCGAGCCGGCCCATTAGGTCTGCGCCGTCGTGTCGCGCCGGCTCATCGTCGCGCTCCTCACCGCACTGGTCTGCGCCGCCGCGGGCGGCGGTGCGCTCGCCGCCGCGCTGCACACCCAGACCGCCAGCGCCCGCGGCATCACTGCCATCTTCTCTTACCGCGGGGCGCTCCCGGGTGTCACCGGCGCCCATCTGAGAATCGTCACGGGCGGCCAGACCGCCTATGACGCGCCGGTCAGGGCACGGATGTGCGGCACACAATGTGGCTTCTGTCGGCCGACGCGGGGTTCAAATACGCCTTCACCGACGGCGCCGATTCGGGCGAGCCGATCCAGATCTGGCGCTTCGTGCCTCAGCGCTTCGTCGACGTGACCCGCGCCTATCCGGGTCTGATCCGGACCGACGCTGCCCGCTGGTTGAGACTGTTCCGTCACGATCTCGCCAACGGTGTCGGCCTGATCGCGGCCTGGGCGGGAGACGAGGAGCTGCTCGGGCATGACTCGCTCGTGCAGGCAACCTTGCAGACGTGAGCTGGCCCAGGGGGATCTGCGCGCCGGCCCGGCGGGCGTCGGCGGCGCGAACGTTCGTCCGTGAGCTCAACCGCGTGCTGCGCCAGCTCGGCTACAAGCGCTGATCGCCGGATCCGTCTGGCCCGCGGCCTACCGTGTCCGGGATGGCCGAGACCCTGCTGCTCGCCGATCCGCCGGCGTCCGCGGCCCCGGCGCCCGCTCCTGACCAAGCCGCGCGCGCCCCTGAGCCCCCGGAAGTACCCGTGTCGAGCCGACCGCGGCGGCCGCCGTCGCGGTGCCCCGGTTCGCCCTCGCGGGCTACGGACTGGACGCCGCGCTCGGGCTCGAGCGCGAACTCGGCATCGGCCACGTGCTCGCGCAGATCCTCGTTCGCCGGGGGCTGAGCGAGCCCGAGCAGGCCCGCCGGTTCCTCGCCGCGCGGGTGGTGCACGCGCCGCAGGCGTTCTCCGGCCTCGACGCGGCACTGGACCTGATCCGCGGACAGGTCGCCGCCCGGGGACGGATCGTCGTGCACGGTGACTACGACGTCGATGGGGTCTGCGCCACGGCGATCCTCGTCCGCGGCCTGCGAAGCCTTGGCGCCGACGTCGGATGGTTCCTCCCCGGTCGGGTCGAGGACGGCTACGGCCTGTCGGTCGCCACCGTGCAGCGCCTGGCCGAGCTCGGAACGACCTGATCATCACCGTGGACTGCGCGGTCACCGCGGTCGAGGCGGTGCAGGCCGCGCACGCCGCCGGGATCGAGGTGGTGGTCACCGATCACCATGCGCCCCGCGGCGACGGGCTCCTGCCGGATTGCCCGATCGTCCATCCGGGGCTGTGTGACTATCCGTTCGCCGGGCCTCTGCGGGGCCGGCGTCGCGCACAAGCTCGCCGAGGCGCTCGGGCGCCGGCACGGTCGCCGAGGATCTCGATCTGGTCGCCCTGGCCACCGTGGCTGACCTGGTCCCGCTGGTCGACGAGAACCGGCGTCTGGTCCGTGACGGCCTCGCCGCCCTGGCCAACACGGCCAAGCCGGGATTGCGCGCGCTGATCGCCGTCAGCCGCGCTGACCCCAGCGCACTGGACACCGGCACGCTCGGCTTCCGGCTGGCGCCGCGCATCAATGCCGCCGGGCGCCTGCGCCGGGCCGACGTGGCGCTCGAACTGCTGCTGACCGAGGACCCCGACCGGGCGCGGGCGATCGCCGCCGAGCTCGATGCGCTCAACGTCGAACGGCGCGCGGTCGAGCAGCGCATCCTGTGGGAGGCCGAGCGCCAGGTCGCCGCCCTCGGGGCCCGTCCGGCCTACGTGCTGGCCGCCGAGCAGTGGCATCCCGGGGTGGTCGGGATCGTGGCCTCGCGGATCGTCGAGCGCTATCACCGTCCCGCGGTGCTGATCGCGCTGGACGGCGATTCGGGAACCGGTTCGGGGCGCAGCATCCCCGGCTTTGACCTGCTGGCGGGACTGACCGCGGCCGGCGAGCATCTGGAGCGCTTCGGCGGTCACCGGGCCGCCGCGGGACTGAGCATCGACGCCGAGCGCGTCGACGCCTTCCGGGAGGCGTTCGAGGCCCACGCCGCCGCCGTGCTCACCCCGGATCTGCTCGAGCCCGAGGAGCGGATCGACGCGATCGCCTCCGGCGTCGACCTCGGCCTCGCCCTCGCCGAGGAGCTCGCCCAGCTCGAGCCCTGCGGGATGGGCAACCCGGCGCCGCGGCTGCTCGTTCCCGGAGCCCGGTTCGCCGACGTGCGGCCGATGGGGGAGGGTCGTCACGCGCGGTTCTCGGTCTGCTCGGGCGGGGCTCGGGCCCGCGCGGTCGCCTTCGGCTGTGACGGACGGCTCGCCGGCGACCCGGACCGGCCTCGCGACGCCACCTTCCGCCTGGAGCGCAACGCCTGGAAGGGGGCGGTCGAGCCCCGCCTCGTGCTCCGCCACGAGCGGCCCTGTGCCCCGGGTGAGATCACGGTGCTCGGCGAGACCGAGGACTACCTCGCCGCCGTCTGGGCCGAGTTCGTGGCCGGGGTCCCGACGCCGGGCGCGGTCGCGGACCGGGCCCCGGCCCGGGGTGGGCCGGGGCGCGAGCGGCGGACCGCGCTCGACCGCCGCGGGCTCAGCCCGCTAGCCGTCCTGGGGGACGCGGTCGCCGCCGGAGGGCGGGTGCTGGCCGTCACCGCGAACGTCGCGCGCCGCCTGCCGGGTCTGCGCGATCGGGCCGGAGGCTTTGCTCTGTCGGATACGACGCGCTGGAGTCCGCGCCCGACGCTCGCGGCCGCAATGGCGCACGTCGTGGCCCTTGATCCCCCCTCCAGCCCAGCCCGCGCCGAGCTTCTGACCGCGGGTACGGGCTATACGTCGCTGGCCTGGGGCGAGCCTGAGCTACGCTTCACGGTGCAGATGCACGAGCTTGAGTACCGCCTGCGTACGTCGCTCGTCGCCCTCTACCGCGCCCTCCGGGCCCGGGGGCGGGCGACCGGCGAGGAGCTCGAGCGCCTGCTCCGCGGCGACGGACCGCACGATCTCCCGGCCCGAGTGGCCGGACGGCTCGTGAGGGTGCTCTCGGAGCTGGAGCTCGTCAGCCTCGACCGGACTCTGCCGGCCCTCGCGATCGCGGGCGCTGCGCCGACCAAGCTCGAGCGCTCGCCGTCGTACCGGGCCTACGCCACGCGATACGAGGACGGCCAGCGATACCTGAGCAGCGCAAAACCTCCGCCAAGCGCCTGAGCCGCAACAAGCCGGCCGCGGTCGCGCCTGCGCCGGGCGGCGCGGGCAGCGCGGGCGATGGGGGCGGCAGCGGCGGCGCGGCGCGGCGAGGCGCGCCGGGTGACCAACGGCTCCCCGGGTCAGCGGGCGCGCCGGCGGGCGGTCGGCATCGCGGCGGCACGGGCCACCCTGATCGCCCCGGATCACACGCCCGTCGACAGCGTCACCGAGGCCAGGGTCCGCACCCTGATCGAGCGGACCGAGCTGACCGCTGATCAGCGCGAGATGCTCGCCGACCTGTTCGCGATCGTCGAGGAGCACGCCGAGCAGACCGCGGTTCCGATCGACCGCCGACCGGGTCGAGGACGCGTTCGTCTACGCGTGCGTGCATCACGCCGACCAGCGGCGCAAATCCGGCGAGGAGTTCATCACCCATCCCGTCGGGGTGGCCAAGGTGTGCGCCGGACTGCGACTGGACACCGAGACGCTGTGTGCCGCGCTGCTGCACGACACCGTGGAGGACACCAGCGCCTCCCTGAAGGAGGTGTCGGCGATGTTCGGCGAGGAGGTCGCGGGTCTCGTCGACGGGGTGACCAAGCTGACCGGGCTGACCTTCCAGTCGCGTGACGAGGCCCAGGCCGAGAACTACCGCAAGATGGTCGTGGCGATGTCGAGTGACATCCGCGTGATCCTGATCAAGCTCGCCGACCGGCTGCACAACATGCGCACGATCGCCGCGATGCCCAAGCAGAAGCAGATCGACAAGTCGCGCGAGACGCTGGACATCTACGCCCCGATCGCCCACCGGCTCGGCATCCACGCGATCAAGTGGGAGCTCGAGGATCTCGCCTTCCAGACGCTGCACCCGCGCAAATACAACGAGATCAGGTCCCTGGTCGCCCAGCAGCGCGAGGAGCGCGAGCGCTACGTCAACCAGGCCGGAGAGTACGTCGCCCGGGAGCTCGATGCGATCGGCATCCAGGCCGAGATCTTCGGCCGCGCCAAGCACTTCTACTCGATCTACGCCAAGATGACCAAGAAGGGACGCGAGTTCAACGAGATCTATGACCTGACCGCGATGCGGGTCATCGTGGACTCGGTCAAGGACTGTTACGGCGCGGTCGGCGTGATCCACTCGCTGTGGAAGCCGCTGCCGGGGCGCTTCAAGGACTTCATCGCGATGCCGAAGTTCAACATGTACTCGTCGCTGCACACGACGGTGATCGGACCCGAGGGGCGGCCGCTCGAGATCCAGATTCGCACGCGCGAGATGCATGACCTGTCCGAGTACGGGATCGCCGCCCACTGGATGTACAAGGAGGGCGCGGGTACCGCGGAGGATCGCGGGCGTCGCCTGCGCGACTCGGACGGCAAGCTGAAGTGGCTGCGCTCGCTCATGGACTGGCAGCAGGACACGAGTGATCCCAAGGAGTTCATGGAGACCCTCAAGGTGGACCTGTTCGAGGATGAGGTCTTCGTGTTCACCCCCAAGGGCGAGGTCAAGTCACTGGCCGCGGGGGCCACGCCGCTGGACTTCGCCTATGAGATCCACACCGATGTCGGACATCGCTGCGTCGGGGCGAAGGTCAACGGCAAGATCGTGCCGCTCTCCTACCAGCTGCGCTCCGGCGACATCGTCGAGGTGCTGACCTCCAAGCGCGAGCGGGGTCCGTCCCGCGACTGGCTGGCGCTGGTCAAGACCACGCGCGCGCGCAACAAGATCAAGGCGTGGTTCAAGGCCGAGTCCCGGCGCGACACCGAGCACACCGGCCGCGAACTGCTCCAGGAGCACCTCAAGCGCGCCGGGCTGCCCGCCCAGAAGCTGGTCGGTTCGCCGTTGCTGGCCGACGTCATCCGCGAGATGGGCTTCCGCAAGGGCGATGATTTCTACGTCGCGCTCGGCGCGGCCAAGATCTCGGCCAAGGTCGTCGTCAACAAGGTCATGGAGCGCCTCAAGCAGGGCGAGACGGCGGAGACCGAGCAGACCGCCGCCAACGATCTGCTGCAGACCAACCGGCGCCGGACCCGCCCGACGACGTCATCTTCGCGCTACGGCATCTCCGTGGACGGCGTCGACGAGGTGATGCTGCGCTTGGCCAAATGCTGCCGGCCGGTGCCCGGCGATCCGATCGTCGGCTACATCTCGCTCGGTCGCGGGATCACGATCCACCGCGACGACTGTCCCAACGTCGCCGTGCTCAAGAAGGATCCCGACCGCTTCACCCCGGTCAGCTGGGACGGGGACGCGGACACGAGCTTCCGGGTCGAGATCGCCGTCGACGGCTGGGACCGCCATCGCCTGCTCGAGGACATGTCCCGGACCTTCGCCGAGGCCGGGATCAACATCCTGGACATCCACGGCACCGTCGACCACCCGATGGTCAAGAACCGCTTCCTGGTCGAGGTCGGGGACACGCGGACGCTCGATCAGGCGATCAACCGGCTGCGCAACATCGACGCCGTGTTCGACGCCTACCGCGTCACCCCCGGATCCTGATCGCGCCGGGCGGGCGCCCGGGTGAGTGAGGCCGCCGGCAACAGGGCCGGCGGTCGCGGCGCCGGGTTCACCCGCACCCGGGTCACGCTGGACACCGGGGTCTTGCTCAGCATCACCGCCTCGCCGGTCGGCAGACGCGCGATCTCGTCAGGATGCACGATCAGTCGCGACACGGCCCGGCGCTACCGCGGTTGCCCGGCCCGGGAGCCGAACGGGGACGTGATCGCGTGGGTCTCCTCCCACACCTGCTCGGAGCCGGCCATCTCGGCGAACGTGCGCGCCGAGCCGGGCACGTCCTGGCGGTGGGCGATCTTCAGCGCGGTGAGGCCGAGCACCTGATCGCGAAAGCCCCGGCCGGCGCGCTCGAGGTCTGACAGCTCCTGGGTGGCCAGCAGCACGCTGACGCCGGCCTCGCGGCCGCGAGCCAGCAGGGCCAGGATCTGGTCAGAGCCGAGCGCCGAGAACTCGTCAACGGCGATCGTCGCCAGTGCCGGCGGGTGCGCTTCCGGGGCGGTCTGCAGCCGATGTCCGGTGGCGCTGACCAGATCCTGGATCGCCAGCGTGCCGAGTTGCGCGGCGAGCTGGCCGTAACGTCCGGAGTTGAGGCTGAAGACGACGATCTCCTCCCGGTCAGGGCCCGGCGCAGGTCGATCGGCGTCGCGGCGGCGGGGTGGGGGGCTGAGGAACGGCCCGGCCGTCCCCTCGCTGAGCAGTGCCAGCCGCGTGCCGAACCCGCGGATCGCACTCAGCTGGTCGCGGGTCAGCGAGCCGAGATAGTCCTGAACGCGATCGGCCATCGCGGGCTGCAGGCGGCGGGCGAGCACCGACAGCCGCCGCGGGTCCATCAACGCGACCACGGAGGGCAGGTCGGCGGCGCGCCCATCGGCGTGCAGGGCACTGGATCGCGGTCTGCACGTAGCGCTCAGCCGCCCGCTGGTAGTGGGGCTCTGAGAACCGCTCGGTGGCGATCAGCTTGTCCTTGAGCTCGGTGGCGTTGCCGACCGCGAGCGGGTTCCAGGCTTCGGGACCGTCCGGGGTCCAGATCCGCACGGGGCGCTCCACGGCCGCGGCGGCCGCCTGCAGGCGGCGCGACGAAGGCGGGCGAGCCCTTGAGGTCGATCGCCACCACGGGTCGCCCGCGGATGATCTGCTCGCTGAGGATCCCGAGCAGGGTGGTGGATTTGCCCGCTCCGCTGGCCCCGACGATCAGCCCGTGGGCGGCGAGCTGACGCTCCTGAAGCGTGACCGGCCGGCCCTGTCCGTCGGTGCCGAGCGCGACGCTGTCACGCCCGTCGGCGGCGCCGCGCCGGAGCGCCCGCCGGGCGAGCCCGCGGCGGGCCAGCGCGACCCCCGCCCGGACCGCGATCACGACGCCGCACACTCCCACGGACCACGCCAGCGGAACCGACAGCACGAAAAGCAGCGCCGGGATCGTCCAGTAGGGGTTGCGCCGGGGGCGGGGAGCCGGGGTCATCGGCCCAGCGCCTGGTTCGGGCTGCGAGCGTCGGCGGCGGCCCGGTCCGCGTCCTTCCCGGTCGATGCGCTGGGCGGCCAGGCTGGCCCGGGCACCCGAGCCGGGCCCGAACGCTGACCCGCTGAACGTGCACCATGTCGGCGATCCCGGCCTTGGCCGCCGCTCGCTCGATCGCGTGGCCGGTCCTCGGGCGGGTGACGAGGTAGAGGACAGCGTCGACCGGTGATCGAACGCGTACCCGCCGAGGATCTCCTCGGTCCGCCGCCGGCCCTTGCCGGTCAGCTCGAGCTCGATCGCCACCCGATGGCCGGTCTCGGTAGTGAGGACGAGGTCGGGGTAATGGCGGCGCTCGCCCCCGTGGGGACCGACGCCCGCCAGCCGCACGCGCGTGACGCTCGGGCCCGATCGCCTCGGGCCGGTGCCGCCCGTCCTCGGAGCGCATCCGGCGCTCGGAGTAGATCTCCCGCGTCGGCCCGAACGCCCCTCGGTGGGCGGCCAGCCACAGCCAGGCAAGGCCGATGTCATGATCGCTGCCGTCGGCGTTGGCGGCCTGCGGGGTCGGGCAGCGCGGCTGCCGATCGCGGTCAGGCCCCGGCGCTCGATCTGAAACCAGCGGTCCGCTCGTCAGCGGCCGGTCCGAGCGCAGGTGGCCCGACGCGACCAGCCGGCGCAGGCGCCGGTCAGCGGCCGTCCGCGAGGTTCCGAGCAGAGCCGCGACGTGGGCAGCCAGGATCAGCCGGTGCTCGGCCGCGAGCGCGAGCGTCCGGCGGTTGGCCTCGGTCAGCGGACGGGCCCGTGCGCATCTCTTCCAGAGCCACGGGCGGCCGGCTTTTCACCCCGTTGGTCGGTCGTCAGGTTGCCCGGCGCGGTCCCGAGCTGCCCCGGAACTCGGTTGGCAGACAAGCCGGAGTCTCTGGGGTCGTTTCGCCTGCCAACCGGCTTACCCGGTTTACCCGGCGTAACCGGCGTGGCCGGTGTGGCCGGTGTGGCCGGTGTGCCGGGTGGCCGGTGTGGCCGGCGTGGCCTACGGGTGGCCGGCGAGGCCGGGGTGCGGCAGCGTGCGGGTGTCGACGACCTCGAAGTCGCGGCCGGTCAGCCCGCCGAGCAGGTGCAGCGCGCGCGTCGTTCCAGCGGCGATCCGGGGCGCCGGAGATGTACCACGGCGAGCCGTTGTCGGCGAGGATCATCCCGTAGCGCTTCAGCGCGGTGGCCACGATCCGGGCCTGCCGGGGCAGCCGGGAGATGTTGACTGCCGCCTTGAGCCGCACCCGCAGCCCCATCGGCGGGGCCGAGGCGCCGCCGCAGGTGGCGGCGTCATGACGGGCCGGGTAGACGTACCGGGGTCCGGTGCACGGGGCGGTGAAGCGCAGCGCATGGTCGATCGCTCCGCCCGCGACCTCGGCGTACCGTGCCAGTCCGGGGAGGATCGGCAGCCCGGCGGCATCGGCCGATGTCCACCCGGCGGGCCGCAGCCGATCGCTGTTGAGGGGGAAGATCGCGCCCGAGCCGGCCGTCCAGTACCCCGCGTGGGGGTAGGCGGCATACAGCTCATAGTCGGTGCAGGTGCTGCGATCGAGCACGATCACGTGCCGGTCGCCGCGGCCGTGCGGGCCGCCCTCGATTGCCGACGCCACGGGGCAGCGGGTAGCGGGCACGGTCTGACTCCGAGGCATAGGTGAAGCGAACCGGGCCGGCGGGTCGCGGGATCGGACACGACGGTGATCGGGATGCCGTTCGGTGCGCCCGGCGTAGACGGTGCCGAAGTCCGGGTGGACGGAGGCGTCGAGGCCGATCCGGGCGATCAGCGGCGCCGAGTCCCGTGCCACCGGCAGCCGGTCGACGCGCTGGTTGAAGGGGTTGTCAGCGGGCAGCACTCGGCAGCCGGCGAGTCGGGCGCCGGGGGCGCCAGCGGCCCCGGGCGGTCCGGCTGCCGCACGAACCGAGCTGGCTCCGCCGGCGACGCCCGTCCCCGCCACCAGGGCGACGGCCACGGCGAGCGCGGCGATCAGCCGACGGCGCGCCGGCCGGCCCGTGCGGGGATGCGACCACACAACCGAGATCATCGTCGATCAGGCGATCACGAGCATCGCCTCGGGGTGGGCAACGAAGTTCGCCTCGCTGACCTCGCCGATGTAGTCGCCATCGACCTGCAGCGGCAGGGGACGCCCGTCGCGTGTGCTGACCAGCATCTGCCGGCACGCCCTCGAACGGGTGCACGCGGCGGTGGCGGCCCAGGCGCGCCCGGCGCGAGAGCATGCGCCAGGTGATGGTCGGGATGTCGATCGGGCTGGCACGCTGCAGTACGACGCCGGCGAGATCCCCGTGGTCCAGCGACGCGCCCTCGTTCATGTTGACCGGCCCGGTCTCCGAAGTACGTGTAGGGCTCGGCCTTCTGGACGATCGCCGTGACACCGTCGACCGTCTCGTCGCCGAGTCTGGGCCTGCAGCTGCGGCGGGTGCCACAGATAGTGGCGGTTGAAGGTCCGCACGCCGGTCCAGGCGTAGTACCACTCGCCGGCGCGCGCCTTCAGACGCGGATGCGCGTCTACGCGTTCCACCACGCTGGCGTCGAGCCCGACGCCGGCCGAGAACAGGAAGTAGCGGTCGTTGACCTGGCCGACCCCGACCCGCCGCGGGCGCCAGTCGTGGGCGAGTCCGAGCAGATGCTCGGTGGCGTCGACCACGTCGACCGGGATCCCGAGGATCCGCGCGTAGACGTTCGTCCGGCCGCCGGGCAGCGGGAACAGCGGGGTTTCGGATCCGACCAGCCCGTTGGCGGCCTCGTTGACGGTGCCGTCGCCGCCGAACGCGACCACCACGTCATAGCCGTCCCGCGCGGCCTCCCGGCACAGTTCGGTGGCGTGGTCGCGGGCCTCGGTGTCCACGGCGTGGACCTCGTAGCGGCCCCGCAGCGCGTAGACGACCAGATTCTTGAGGCGGTCCGAGACGGTGGTGGCGTACGGGTTGACGATGACGAGCATCCGCCGTGCGGGGGTGGATCGGTCCTCGAGCGCGACCATGGCCTCCAGGCGCTCGAGCGGATCCGTCGGTGCGGTCGCCATCGACGATCCTCAACACCAGCTGTGAGCGTCCGTTACGCGGATCGGGTCTCAGCATTGCCGAGGCCTGTCCGGCGCCGCCGTCGGCGACCGGTTTCCGGCCCGGCCGCGGGGTCCGATATATTGCGACGCCACATAGCAGTACGCATCCAGAGGGGTGGAGGGAATGGCCCTACGAAACCCCGGCAACCGCCCGCAAGGGAACGGTGCCAATTCCATCAGGCTCCAACATCAAAGGCCTGGGAGATGTGGAAGGGCGGTTTCTCGAACCTCTGACCACAGACCCCGGCGGAGGTTTTTCATATATGCCGCCCGAGTCGCTTCGCTGCAAGGAATGCCAGACCACCTATCCGCTTGACGCGCGTTACGTGTGCGAGCGCTGCTTCGGCCCGCTCGAGGTCGCCTACGCGTCCTTTGACGGCGCGGACCCGGCGGAGCTCAAGCGCCGGATCCAGGCCGGCCCCCACTCGCTGTGGCGCTACGGGGACTTCCTGCCCGTCTCCGTCCCGCCTCCCAACGCCCTGCAGGCGGGCTTCACCCCGCTGCTGCGGGCCGATCGCCTCGCCGAGAGCCTCGGACTCGAGGAGGTGTGGGTCAAGAACGACGCCGCCAACCCGACGCACTCGTTCAAGGACCGCGTCGTCTCGATCGCCCTGGCCCGCGCCCGCGAACTCGGCTTTGAGACGATCGCGTGCGCCTCGACGGGGAACCTCGCCAACGCGGTGGCCGCGCACGCGGCGGCGGCCGGGCTGGAGTCCTACGTGTTCATCCCCGCCGACCTCGAGGAGCAGAAGATCCTCGCCACCGGCATCTACGGGACCAACCTGGTCGCGGTGCGGGGCAACTACGACGATGTCAACCGGCTGTGCACCGAGCTGTCGGGCGAGCACGAGTGGGCGTTCGTGAACATCAACATGCGCCCGTATTACGCCGAGGGCTCAAAGACCCTGGCCTTCGAAACCGCCGAGCAGCTCGGCTGGGAGATGCCCGACCGGGTCGTGGCCCCGATCGCGTCGGGTTCGCTGTTCACCAAGATCGCGCGGGGTTTCTCGGAGTGGATCGAGGTCGGGCTGCTCGAGGGCGAGCTGCCGATCTTCCACGGCGCCCAGGCGACCGGATGCTCGCCGGTGGCCAGCGCGTTCGCCGACGGCCAGGATTTCTGCCGCCCGGTCAAGCCCGACACGATCGCCAAGTCGCTGGCGATCGGCAACCCGGCTGACGGCCCCTACGCGCTGGAGCTCGCGCGCCGCACCGAGGGCACGATCGAGATGGTCACCGACGACGAGATCCGGGAGGGCATCAAGCTCCTGGCGCAGACGACCGGCATCTTCACCGAGACCGCCGGCGGCGTGACCACCGCGGTGCTGGCCAAACTGGCCCAGCGCGGGGTGATCGATCCCGGCGAGCGGGTGGTCATCTACATCACCGGCGAGGGTCTCAAGACGCTCGACGTCGCCCGGGGGACCTTCGAGACGTGGGAGATCGACCCCAACGTCGAGGCCTTCGAGAGCCGCCAACGCCCGCGTCGGCGCTCTCGCATAGGATCTTTGCCATGTCCGTCCGTGTGAAGATCCCCACCCAGCTGCGCGAGGCGACCGGCGGCGAGTCCACCGCCTCGGTGGACGGCGCGACCGTCGGCGAGGTGCTCGACGCCCTGTACGCGCGCTACGGGGAGTTGCGCAGCCGGATCGCCGAGGACGGTGGGCTGCGCCGCTTCGTCAACGTCTACGTCGGCGGCGAGGACATCCGCTTCACCGAGGGCCTCGACACGCCGGTCAAGGACGGGGACGAGATCACGATCCTGCCCGCCGTCGCGGGCGGCTGACGCCACTCGCTGTCACGGCGGCTGACGCCCCACCCGCCGGGCCGGCGGGCGCCGAGTCCGTTCAGCCCGCGGCGAGCCCGATCGGGCAGCTGACGCCGGTTCCGCCCAGCCCGCAGTAGCCGAACGGGTTCTTGTGCAGGTACTGCTGGTGGTAGTCCTCGGCGTAGTAGAAGGTGCGCAGCGGGGCGAGCTCGGTGGTGATCTCGCCGTAGCCGGCCTCGGCGAGCTTCGCGGCGAAGGCGGCTGCGAGTGCTCTCGACGGCTTGGTGGGCGGCCTCGGAATCCCAGTACACCGCTGAGCGGTACTGCGTGCCGACATCGTTGCCCTGGCGCATGCCCTGGGTCGGGTCGTGGCCCTCCCAGAACAGCCGCAGCATCTCCTCGTAGGAGGTCTTGGCGGGGTCAAAGACGACCAGGACCGCCTCGGTGTGACCGGTCCGGCCGCTGCAGGTCTCCTCGTAGGTCGGGTTGGGGGTCGTTCCGCCGGCGTACCCGACCGCGGTGGTGTAGACGCCCGGCGCCTCCCAGAACACCCGCTCGGCCCCCCAGAAGCAGCCCATGCCGACGACGAGCTGCTGCATGCCCACCGGGAACGGGGGCTTCATCGGCGTCCCGAGCACGGCGTGCCGCTCGGGGACGGGGATCTCCTCGTCGCGGCCCGGCAGGGCGGCGGCGGGATCGACCATGGCTGTCTTTGCGCGTAGTCCGAACATGCCCTACAGGATATCGGGCGGGCCGAGGCGCCCCGCGTGGCCGCGGCGCCCGCGTGGCCGCGGCGCCCGCGTGGCCGTGGCGCCCCGCGTCGTCGCGGGCTCCGCGGGTGCACCGAACGCAGCGGTGGTGTCGGCGATCACGATCTCGTCCCGCTCACGCGAGCTCGATCCGGGCCAGCCCCGCACCGAGCGCGGCCAACGGTGCGCTGTCACCCGCGAAGGTCCTGCTGGGCCCCGAGCTGACGGCGCGAATCAGCGACAATCAGCCGTGATGCACCCGCTCCGCAGCCGACCCCGTCTCGCTCTCGCGCTCATCGGGTGCGCGGTGCCGCTCGTGCCGATCGCGATCGGGCTGTCGCTGGGCGGTACGACGCAACGCGGCCGGTGGCAACGGCACGGTCACCGTTCACCCCTGCCGTCACGGCTCCCACCGCCACCTCCGGACACCTCGTCCGCAGGCCCACGCTCCGCGGCGCGCTGGTCGCCACCCTGACCCGACCCGTTTCGCTACTGACCCGACCCGGCGGTCATGCCTACGGCCGGCTGGCGATCACCACGCCCTTCGGCTCCCGGCAGGAGCTGCTCGTGGTGCGGTCGTCGGGCCGGTGGCTGGGCGTCCTGCATCCGCTGGCCGGCAACGGGCGCGTGGGCTGGATCCCGGCGGCGGCGGCATCCCTGAGCCGGGTCCAGTGGCGCATCGATGTGTCGCTCTCGCGTCGCCGGGTCACGGTCCGCGACAATGGACGTGTCCTGCGGCGCTACACGGTGGCGATCGGCGCCCCGGCGTCACCGACGCCGACCGGGCGCTTCGCGGTCACCGACCGTCTGCGCACCGGCAACCCCGCCGGCCCCTACGGCTGCTGCATCCTTGCCCTCAGCGCGACCTCCCCGCACGCTATTCAGGGCTGGACCGGCGGGAACCGCATCGCGATCCACTCCACGCCGGAGACGAGCTCGATCGGCCTGCCGGTCAGCCACGGCTGCATGCGCCTGACCATCGCCGAGGCTTCCTGGCTGATCCGTCACGTGCCACCGGGCACGCCGACGGTCATCCACAGCTGACCCGAGCCCGGTTGCCGAGTCGGCCGCCGGGGTAGGCCGAAACGAACAGCGTCGAAGTCAGGGAGGCCGTCATGCCACCGCGCGGAGTCAAGCCGGGCAGCAAGCGCGATCGTCAGTACGAAGGGATCAAGGCGTCGGTGCGTGAGCAGGGACGCAGCGAGGCGGTGGCCGAGGAGATCGCCGCGCGGACCGTCAATAAGGCGCGGGCGCGGGCGGGCGAATCCCGTCAGGCCTCCCCGACATCGACCGATGACATCTCCTCTGGACGCCGCGGCGGTCTGCGCTCGGGCACGGGACCGGGCGGGCGGACCCGAGATCAGCTCTACGCCGAGGCCAGGCGGCGGGGGATCAAGGGTCGCTCGCGCATGAACAAGGCGCAGCTGCAGCGGGCTGTCGACGGCCACAATCGGTAGGCCCCGGGCAACGACCCGCGCCGCCCGGGGTCAGCGGTCGGGGTCGGGCTCCTCGCCGCTGGCTCGGCGCAGCTTCTCGATTGCCGCCCGCAGCAGCCGTGACACCTGCATCTGGGAGGTGCCGATTCGCCGGGCGATCTCCGACTGCGTGAGGTCGCGTCCGAAGCGGAGAAACAGGATCAGGCGATCGGTGTCCGACAGGGTCTCGACGCCGGCGGCGATCATGCTCAGGTACTCGGCCTGCTCGAGACGCTCGTCCTCGGCTCCGAGCAGTTGCGCCGGGCTGAGCACGGCGGCATCGTCGTCATTGGGCCCCGAGTCCAGAGGTGCAGCGTGGCGCGCGTGATACGCCTCGATCGCCTCGAGGGTCTGTTCCTCGGTCGCGTTGAGCGCCTCGGCCAGTTCGGTCAATGAGGGCGAGCGGCCCAGCCGCGATGAGAGCTCGTCAGTGGCGCGAGCCAGCTCGACCGCCCGCTCCTTGACGCCGCGGGGCACGTGCAGGGCCCAGGCGCTATCGCGGAAGTAGCGCTTGAGTTCGCCGAGCATGGTCGGCATCGCGTAGGAGGAGAACGCGTAGCCCCGATCGGGGTCAAAGCGCTCGATCGCCTTGAGCAACCCGACCATCGCGACCTGGGTGAGGTCCTCGAGTGGTTCGCCGCGGGCGTGATATCGGCGAGCCACGCTGCGGGCCAGAGGCTCAAAGCGGATCACCAGTTCTTCGAGCACGACCGGATCGGCCTTGACCCGATAGCCGGCCAGCAAGCTCTCCGTATCGCGCCCCCTCAGCTCGCCGCGCCTGGAGCTCACGGCTGGCGGCCCCAACGGTCGAGCAGGTGATGAGTCGGCCTGCGCATGCGCATCCTCCGTACGGATGTCTGGATGCGACGGTCTGCGCCGGCGTGAGCGCCGGGAGCCTCCCATCGTTCGTGCTGCTGGGTCCGCCGCCCGGTGTCGACCGGCCGCCGCGGACGCGGGCATGTTACCCGGCCGCCGGATGGATCAGGCCGGTTCCTCGTCGCGCAGGACGAAGACCTCGACCTGGAGGTTGCGCCGCAGGTCGTTGGCGCTCATGAAGGAGTGCACCCGGCGACCGATGCCGAGCTCGACCGCGGCGATCATCTCCTCCCGCATCGCGTCCTGCAAACCGAGCCGGCCCGCCGCGACAACATCGCTGTTGTCATTGGCTTCGAGGGTCTGCTCGGCCCGGGTGTAGCCGCCCTCGATCAGGCAGACGACGAGGTTCTGGTCGATCGTGGTGCGCGCGTTGGTCGGCCCGCGGCCCACGTAGTGCTTGTGCAACCGGGAGATGGCGTTTGAGATCTCGACCGCGGGGGAGGTGGCGAGGCCAGGCTCGTCAGGTCGGGGGTTGGTGGCCCCCATCAGTCGGCGGCCCGGGCAACGGTGCGAACGAGAACCTTCATCGCCTCCTCTCTACCCGCAGGGAGCCCAGCGCACGCAGGCCCCGGGGGCGTGACCTGTGGTCCCTTCACCGCGTGCGGCGCCGCCTATCGCGTGCCGTAGAGAGCGTCGAAGCGATCCGCATAGCGCTCATTGATGACGTTGCGCTTGACCTTCAGGGTCGGGGTCAGCTCGCCGTCCTCGATCGAGAGATCGCGGTCCAGGATCGTGAACTTCTTGATCTGCTCAACCTGGGCGTAGTGCTGATTGGCGCGATCGAGCTCGGCTTGGACAAGGTCGCGGACCTGCTCCGTCTCGGCCAGCTCGCCGACATCCTCGGACAGTCCCTGCTCCTTGGCCCAGGGCACGATCTCCTCGGGGTCGAGCGTGATCAACGCAACCGGATACGGCCGCCGGTCGCCGTGCATCACCGCCTGACTGATGAACCGCGACTGCTTGAGGTCATTCTCGAGGTTGGCGGGAGTCAGGTTCTTGCCGCCGGCCGTGATGATGATGTCCTTCTTGCGCCCGGTGATCTTCAGGTAGCCGTCGTCATCGATCTCGCCGACGTCCCCTGTGTGCAGCCAGCCGTCCACCAGTGTCTCACCGGTGGCGTCCGGGTTGTCCCAGTACTCCCGGAAGACGTTCGGACCGGTGAGCAGGATCTCGCCGTCCGACTCGGCGATCTTGGCCTCCACACCCGGCATCGGGCGGCCGACGGTGCCGAACTTGAAATGCTCCAGCGTCCCCACGGTCCCCACGGCCGTCGTCTCGGTCATGCCCCAGCCCTCGAGTACCGGCACGCCGCAGGCGTAGAAGAACTCGAGGATCTCGGCGGCGATCGGGGCGGCGCCACTGACCGCTTGGCGGATCTCGCCACCGAACAGCCCGCGAACCCGGCTGAAGAGACGCTCGTCGGCGGCCTCAAAGGCGGTCTGCATCTCCTGGGGGATGTCCTCACCACGCTGCCGGCGCCGGTGGACCTCAACGCCGAGGCTGACCGCCGCACGGAACCGGGCCCGATCCTCGTCGCTGGCCTGCTCCTGAAGCTTCATCGCTGCCGTGTAGAGCTTCTCGAAGATGCGCGGCACCGAGGGTAGATAGGTCGGATGGGTCTCGACGAGCTCCTCGATCACCCGCTTGGTGTCACCTCCGTAATAGATGATCGTCGTGCCGAGCTCGTACGACGCCAGCTGAGAGGTGAGCGCGAAGGCGTGAGCGAGCGGAAGGAACAGGTAGGTGCGCTCGCCGGGGGAGATGAAGTCCAGCTTGGCGACCATCTCGCCGACCGACATCGCGTTGCCGTGCGTGAGCACGACTCCCTTGGGGTTTCCCGTCGTTCCCGACGTGTAGATGATCGTGTAGGCGTCGTCGCGGCTGACCGCCGACCGGCGGCGCTCCAGCTCTGAGCGGTCGCCGTCGCGGCCCAGTTCGCGCACTGCCTCCAGCGTGGTCTCGCCGGCGTCGCGCTCGATTCCGATCATCGTGCTCAGTTGCGGCAGCTGCGCGCGGACCTTGTCGATCTTGGCTCGCTGCTCCGGGCTCTCGCAGACCACTGCGCAGGCTCCCGAGTTGCCCAGCACCCACGCGCACTCCTTGGGCGAGTTGGTCGGGTATACGGGTACCACGACCCCCCCGGCGGCGGAGATCGCATAGCTGGCCAGCGTCCACTCGAGGCGAGTGTCGGCGAGGATCCCGACCCGGTCACCCGGTTCGATCCCGAGGGACACGAGGCCGAGTGCGATCTCGTCCACTGCGGTGCTGACCTGCGCGAAGCTCATCTCACGCCATTCGCCGTCCACCTTGTGGCTGGCCGCGACGAGGTCACCGAAGCGCTCTCCGGCCATGCCGGCCAGGGTCGCGACGGTGCCGTGCACCGCCGGAGTTTCAGTGGTGTCGCTCATCAGGTCTCCTCCCTCGGGCTTGGTGACACGATCTTTGCAGCTTGGCGACGGTCCTGACGCGACGAACCGGCGGTCGGCGGGAGGAAATCCCCTGTGGCACCGGTGAGCGGCCCACTTAAGGGTCTCTTAGTGTTTCGAACAGCCAAAAGTGGGTAAATCATGGTTATGAAGTGGGGGCGACAGTGCCGTCGTCCCGGCGGGAGTCGCCCACCTGTCCGCCGGGACGTTTTTCCGCCGGGACGTTGGCCGCGCTCAGTGCCTGTCCGGTGCCGTCAGTGTGAGCAGGGCGGCTGACCCCGCCGGCACCGAGATCCGAAAGGTCCCGCGGCGTGCCCGAACTGGGGCACGCACCGCAGGCCTCAGCGATCCGGTCAGCGTGACCGCCCCAAAGGTCCTGCCGCCCAAGTCGATCGGGGCGTCCGCGCCGACGCCGGGGGCTGAGAGCCTCTGCACCTGACCCGCGACGCCGAGGGCCCGGTCAGATCGCACCCGCACGCGCACCACCGCCGATCGGGACGGGCTGACGTTGACGAGGAGAACGTGGCGGGCCCGCCCAGGACCGGTCGTCGCCCACGCCCGCAGGGACGTTGGTCCGTGTGCCGACACCGTGACCAGGCGCGATCCTGCCGGCGCGGCGCGTGCGAACAGCAGGGCGCCGTAATAGAGGGGATGCACGGCCGCCGACCATTCGCCCGCCGAGCCGTGAATGTCGTACAGCGCGTTGGGCAGCCCGGGATAGGTGTGCAGATTGACCCCGTCGACCCCGTCGCGGGCGGCCTGAAACAGGGCGCTCGCCGCCCACAGGGCGGACGCCATCGTGTCGCTGACGCCGGTGCGGCCGTTGCAGGTGATCGAACCCATCTCGTCGATCCGGTAGGTGGCGTGGTTGCGGTGGGCCAAGGCCACGTACGGGGTCAGCCCGGGGAGGAGGTCGTCGATCGCGTACCGGCTGAGCAAGTGGGACAGCGAGGGATACGCCGGCCGGCCCTGGCGCAGGACGCAGCTGTTGAGGCCATAACCGTGCGACGCGAGGATCCGCACTCGCGAGCGGGGCGAGAGGAACCGCCGGTAGGCCGCAAACCACGACGGCCGCTGGGTGTCCGGTCCGGCGATCGAGATCCGGGGCATGGCGGCCAATGTGCGCGCATAGTCGCGCTGGAAGGCGCGCGGTCCCCAGCTCACGCCACGCGAGAACACAGCCGCTCCGACGTTCGAATACCAGGGGAACAGCGCGCCGCTGCGCATCCGGTACCACGGAACGCTCGTGTACAGCGGGGGCTCATTGCCGATGTCCAGGGCGGCGAGATAGCGCCGTGGGATCGTGGCCACGAAGTTCCGAGCCTCGGCCTGGGCGACCCGACGACTGTCGGCCTCGAGATTGATACCAAGGATGAGCCTCGCGTCGAGCGTCCGGGCCAGCGCGGTCAGGCGCTGCGCCCAGTCGGGCGTCAGGCTGTACGTGACCCCCGCCGGCCGGCTCACGCCCGGCGCCGGCCACCACGAGCGGTCGGTGCTCAGGCCGCCGATCCGGATCATCGGGCGTCCGGCCGGCGCGAGGTTGCGGATCAGCCTGACCAGGACCGGGTCGGGCCTGCCGGATCCGACCCAGTACGGAACCGTGCTGAACTCGAGGGCGAGACCGAGGAAGTCCGGTCTGATCGCCCGCGTGATCGCTGTCGCCGTCACGGAGACCGTCGCCGCTTGCGAACCCGCCGGACGCGCTTCGGCGCGGACCGCGGCAGACCCGCGGGCGGTGGCGCCGCAGAGCGCGACCATGCTCACGGCGGCGCAGGCCGCGATCGCCGCGCGTCGTCGCAGCCCGGATCCCATTGACGGGATTGTGCTCGACGCCGGGAATCGCCACCGGTCTCACGGGAACGTTGTCGGGTCACCGGGTCGGCGGGTCCCCCTGCTGACGACTCTGCTGCGCGGCATGCGCCCGGCACGATTCGAACGTGCGACCTTCCGCTCCGGAGGACTGCATCCGGAGACCCCGCCGACGCGGTAAGCCCTAGGGGTTCCGGCGCAACAGGCGTATCTGCGCTGGTCCGATTTGGGCCGATTAGGCACCGATTCGGGTGGATTTGGGCACCAGAAACGGGCTGGTGCCCAATCGACAGCCGGTAGCCGTCCGCTCGGTGAGCGAGACTCGCGGAGAGCCCAAGACGACCCCCTACCGGCGAACCGGAGGTCACGTGCACACCCAAGATGAGCCGGCGCGGGGCACCGAGTTCTCCTCGGTCCGAGAGATGATCGGGGAAGGGTCGCCGGCATCGAGAAGTGGTGCGGTCGCGAGCGCCTGGTCTGCGAGCAGTGGCTTGAGTTCATTCTCGCCGCCGTCAACTCAATAGGATCAGGTCAAGCGCGCCAGCAGCAAGCTCGTGGCAAAGGAGCTCATCACTCGACGTCAACCCGGGAAGGCGCGGGCGACCGGACGAGCGCCGAACAGGTACTGCCTAGATCGGCTTTGGCAGCAGGTAGCCGAATTAGAGGGCGGCTATACACCCCAAACCCCGGTTGGGGAGCACATACGCCTGCAAGCTCAGCCCGAAGGGGGGTTTGCGGGCGGACGCAGACCCATTTGCGGGCGCTGAGGACAGGGTTTGCGGTGCACCAGCGCACCACGAAGTAGATGCAGTTGAAGTGGATGTTTTTAGGTCAGATCCTGCCCCAGCAGGCACGGACCCGGCTTCGCCGGAATCCGCGGTGGCTGGCGGGCTTGCTGATGAGAATTCGGCTGGTGAAGAGAAGATGGCCGCCTTCAATGAGTGGTGCGCTATTCACGGCCAAGGGCACCGTCTACGTGATTGGCTCCGGTTCTCAGAGGAGACCGCGGCATGACTGCACGCCTTTACCTCATCAGCTGCATGAGCTGGCCGACCTCATTGCTGATCGGATCGCTGCACGTTACGCCAGCGAGTTGATCGACGCGACCGAACTGGCGAAGCGGATCGGTCGCAGCCGGGACTACGTGTACGCGAACGCTGACGCGCTCGGCGCGCTCCGGCTTGGCGACGGACCGCGACCACGGTTGATGTTCCCGCGGCCGCTTGGACAGCTCGAACAACCAGCGACTGTCAAGGCAACCGACCAAGCGAGGCCGCCTCAGCGTCGGTCGACCGCTGACGCAGTTGGGCTTCTGCCGATCAAGGGCACGCTATGAGCCGTTCTCGTAACGAGAGTGCGAGTGTCGCCCTGTTCCTAGCCACGCGTTGCGAGCGCGACGAACGGTCCAACACGACCATCGCCGATCTGACCGCTGCGTTCAACGTATGGGCGGCCGGGAGTGATGAGCCCAAGATGCGCAGCAAGGCTCTGACAGTGGCACTTCGGACCCGCGGCGTTGACACCGGCCGCAACAGAGACAGCCGCTACTACGTGGGCGTTGGCTTGTGTGTGACACATCAGGCACGGGCGCCGCAATCACTCTCAGACTTGAAGGAGATGTCTGTTGCGAAATCAGAAGATGAAGCAGTAAAGGTTGACGCCAAGCGCCGGCTCGTTGACTTGATCCAACAGCGGCGACGGCTGTATGTCGATGCGCGCTGGGACCCCGAGCTCAGGTCCGAGCTGGATTCGATCGATGTGGAGATGTTGGCTTGCGAGCAGGAGCTGTCGCGATGACGGTTCGGCTTGAAATCAGCACAGCAACCGAGCAGCGTCTTGCCGGCCTGCGCGCCACCCGTGACGAGCTACTAGCCGACCGCGACGACCCGCACACGCTCTCGCACGTGACCGTCGTCGAGATCGCCATTGCCGCCGCCGAACGCGAGCGTCAGAACAAGCCCCTAGGGCCGCACCGCCGCCCCCATCCAGCGAGGAGACGGTAGGGCCATGCGCTCCGCAGCATCCGGGGGACCGAATCTTCCCGCCTTGCCCAGCGCCGACCCCGCCAGTCGCGGTTGGAGATTCTCCCCGCCGTTCATAGGCGTTTTCGCGCGAAAGCTGCCTGCGGCTAGTGGGGCGGGGGGTTCCAACTTCCGGCCGTCGCGCACCACCCTGACCGTGGCGAATTTCCCCCCGAGTTGAAATAGCCGCAAAGGGGCGGTTGTGAAGCCCAAGAGCGTTCGCGACACCCACGCTTGGAAGCTGGCGCGGAAGCAGGCTTTGCGCGGTGCGCAGGTCTGTGCGATCTGCCGGCGTCCGCTGTGGCACGACGCGCCTCCGAGAACAGCCTGGAGCTCGAGTGTGGATCACATCGTCCCGCTCTCGCGAGGTGGCGCGCCATATGCGCAGAGCAACCTCCGCGTCGTCCATTATCGATGCAACAGCTCGCGGGGCAATCGTCAGGCGCCGAGCGTGACCCGCGTGGACCCGGGCAACTGGCTGGGTCAGCCGCGGGCGAGGTGGTGGTGAGCGTGTCGGATTGCGTTGAGTCGCCGTGCCCGTGCGGTGACTGTCGGATCGCGACCCACCCGTTTGAAGACTTTATGGTCCTCGACGCGGTCTGGGCTGCGGCCGGAAACGTCGCGGGTTCGCTGTGCATCAGTTGCCTTGAGGAGCGTCTTGATCGGGCACTGGAGCCGGCGGACTTCCGAAGGTTCCGCTTAACGACGACGAGCCCGTGGACTCGGTCCGGCTGCGGCTCAGGAAGGGCAGCGGGCGGACGACCTATGCGTTATCTGGCCTTGCAACGATCGCGGTGGATGAACTCGATGTCGATGTCGATGTCGATGTCGCCGCACGAGCGCTCGACCTCGAGGCGGGTCTGCTCGGCGTTTTGGTCGAGAACGCGCGCTTTGCACGAGAAACCCCGGACGGGGACGACGCATGAGCTGGCTCGACGAGTTCATGCCGCCACCGGATCGTCCGCGTCCGTGGGCTGGGATCGGTCCCGGCGCCACGGTCTTTCATCCGACGCCGCCGCCGACCGCGGAGGAGCGCCTTGCCGCTCTGGCGCAGATCACCGCGACGCCTCCGAGGCCCGTTCCGACGCGACCGCACGGCTTGTCGCTGTTCGGTGTGAGGCCGCATCCAAGCAGTTTTCCAACGCCAGACCAGGAGTCTTGACAGTGACCATCCTGCCCACGCAAGTCGACCCCGGCGCGAGGATTCGCCCCGGCAGCGCAGCTGATCCGACCAGCGGGTCTTTCCCGAAACGAAGGGCCGTCTTCGGGTTGGCCGTTCTTCACCGCCACACCGGATCCGATGGTGCCCGGCATCAGCTTCCCGACCGGACCGCGACCAGCAGCGACTGGCCCACAGTCCGAGCTTCAATCATGAGCGTCGCTAAGAACAGTCGTCGCAAGGAGCGACGTCGGTCGCTCCCGTTGACCCCTGAGATCAGGCACTACGGCACGCCCGGGCTTGAGGCCCGAGCTGGCTCTAGCAGCAACGAGATCGTCGTCTCGGGCAAGCCGGCCGTGTACGCGACGAGCTACTCCGTTTTGGACCACCTGGGCGAGTTTGAGGAAACAATCGAGCCTGGGGCAGCCACGGATGTTCTCGCTCGAGGGGCCGACATTCGCTTTCTGATCAATCACACGGGCCTGGCGCTGGCACGTACCGCGTCAAGAACGCTAACCGTCTTTGACACTCCTACGGCATTGACCTTTGAGGCGCGTCTCGACTCGCGAAGCACGACCTCATACGACCTGGCGGTCGCAATCGAGCGAGGCGATTGCGACGCGATGAGTATCAGCTTCCGGGTTGCCCGCGACAAGTGGTCAAAGGATCTGACTCAGCGCACAATTCACAGCTTCGCCGAGGTGAGCGACGTCAGCGCGGTGACCTACCCGGCATCGCCTACGACGAGCATCGAGATTGCGCAGCGTATGGCGATGGAGCAGCCGATCGAGAGCCGCGCCCGCCTACGCGCAATGGTTGCGGGTGCGCGCGCTGGGAGGCTCAGCGAGAGTGAGATCGAAGCCCTGCGGGGCTTCCTGCGAGTCGAGGCCGCTGACTCATCTGCGGGCCTCGAGCCGCGGCGGCAGGCGGACCCTGTCGTCAAGGCTCGACTCCAAGTCGAGTCTTCACGCCGACATCGGCAGTCAGCTTTGCTCGCGGATATCGCCAAGCGCCAGCGCAGGCGGCCGGCGGCCGGCGGCCGGGCGGCATGATTCTCAACGATCTGCTGATCGCAATCGAGCGGGGTGAACTCGACCACTTCGAGGCGCTGGAATACATGGCCGACGCGGTCGAACGGCGGCTCGCTGATGCACTGCCTACCACGCAGGAAATCGAAACGCTCGAGGTTGAACTTGAGCACGCCGATCGCGTGCTTATGGACGTGGCTGTCGACGAGTGGGCACGCAAAGCATTGGGCGCCCTGCCCACCACCCTCGAAAGGAACTGAGAATGGATTTCTTTGACACGCTGCCGAGGGACGAGTGGCTCTCGAGCGCTGACCTTCGGGAACCGGTCCGGCGCCGGTCAAAGGCGGGTGCTCACGATCACGCCCACATCGAAGCCGAGTTTGCGATGACTTTGGCGAGTGGGCGAAGTTGTAGGGAGGGTCGACAAGGAAGGCGCTTGGAGTTATAGGAGGGCGGCACAGCGGCCGTTGCCAGGCGACAACGGCCCCAGGTCGGCTGCGTTCAACAAGGGGCTTGCGAGTGCCCACGAGGAGAACCTCAGGCGTCTCGAGGCTGAGCGCGAGGCGGATCGCTCAAATGTGAATCCGGCGAGGGTCGAGTTGATCGCGGTCGTTGACGAGCGGTTGCGCGACTCGGGCTGATGCCGCTCGCGTTCGCGGAGGAGGCCGCGTGAGCGCCGTCGCTGCAGCGGTTGAGCGTGACAGTCACGGTCGTCTCAGCGCGCTCGATCACGGTGACGGCCACCGCGTCGAGGTTGTCCGTGATGACCTCGGTCGGATCAGTGGAGTGCGAGGTAACCGCGACCCAGCGTTAACGAACGCGACTGAGCTGTTGGTTGACCTCGAAGCGCGGCTTGCCGACATCGAGGGCACAAAGGCGCTGGACCTGGCCCCGATCGCGAACGCGATCGTCGCCATCGCTGAACGCGCGGCGACTCGCGAGGACCTTGAGGCGGCGACGGACCGCTCTCATTCGTCGCTGGCAGGTCGAACACCGGCGGCGCTCTCCAAGCAGTCTCCACCGTTGACGGAGCGCACTACCTCGGCGGCACACTGGGTACAAACTGGGACTTCACTTGGCCGACGCCCGTGGCAAGCCAGTCGTGTCGGGCTAGCTATTCCGGCTATGTCACGCCGTCTGCCGGATCGCACACGCTTGGGTTCTACGCAGACTGCACGGCAGGAGCCCCCGCCATCGTCCAGGCCGTCGCAACTGCACCCTGGTTTCTGGCGGTCGAAGAACTGGCCTACTAGACGAATGGTCTCCGAGCGCTCCGTCGTATGCCTTGAGGGTCAGTTCATCCGCCACGCGCATCTTTCGCCTCCTACCGGGTACCAAAACAGTGGTAACCCAACCCGAGGAGAGGTTCATGCCCGATAAGGATGGCAAGACAAAGGCCGACGAGGAGACCACGCCGGATACGTCGCTACACGCCTACAAGGAGGGTCGTAAGGACGACGTGTCAGGTGACGCGGACAAGCTCGAGTCCAACGAACCAGCTGACCAGCAGCAGGACGTGCTGGAGGGCGACGACGAACTGCAGCTACCTCACGAGAAAGCGTAAGCTAAGCCAAAGCTCATTTGGCTTCGGCGCGCTGGAAGAACGGCGCGCGTGTCGACGAGAGCAGCGCTGACTCTCCGCTCTCGGATCAAAACGGGACGACTGCTGCGCGTTCGCCGTCGGTGAGCGAGCGGCCAGGTGGGTCTGTTCGTATTAGGCTGGGCTGGTGCGGCGACGGGCGCTAGCGATTCCGGTGCCGAACCGGTCGAAGGGATCGACGTAGTGGCTTCGACCGCCCGGCCGTCTCGTCCGATTGAGAGCTCAGGTTCGTGGGCCGGTCAGGCCGATTGCTGCTTTGTGGGATGTTGGTGCTGGCGTTCGCGGTACGGACGGTCTGGGCGTTGCGCTACGCACCGCCGTTGGGTTTCTTCGGTGACGACTCGTTCTTTTACGCAGCGGGTCGTCAGCTGGCTCATGGTCAGGGGTATGTGACGCCGCTCGCTGGTCTCGCTGGTCTCGCTGGTCTCGCTGGTCTCGCTGGTCACGTGAGCGTGGCGACGGCTGAGCATCCTCCGCTCTTTCCGTTCGTCCTGGCCGGGCGGTCCAAAATCGGGGTCGCGTCGGTGAACGCTCAGCGGATGTTCAACGTGATCACGGGCACGGTCACGGTGCTGCTCGTGGCTCTGCTTGCCCGTCGTGTAGCGGGCGTCGTGCGGCAATGATCGCCGCCGGGTTGTGCTCGGTCTATCCCGTCTTTATCGGGGCCGACAGCAGCGTCATGAGCGAGACGCTGTTCGGTGCTCTCGTTGCCGGGACGCTGCCCTCAAGCTGAACCAACAGACCATCCGGAACATGGTCGGCCGCGGGGAGCTCGCAGCCGTCCGGGTCGGGAGCCGGCGCGTTTGCATCCGCCAGTCGGAGCTCGACCGCTTCCTTGAGGCCGGGTCGCAAGCCCACGAGGCGCCAGCCGCCGAGGTCGACGAGGGCTCCATCACCGCGTGGGCGACCTTCGGCGCGGCCATGGCCGAAGCCGCGTCCGCCCTTGACGACCCGGCGCAGCTCGGCCGTGCACTCGATCGCCTATCCGTAGCCTCAAGCGAGCTCGCCGAGGCACTCCGGAGCAACGAGCCATGAAACACGCCTGCGCGGTCTGCGGACGAATCTCAGACTCAGCCGCGCTGTCCCGAGCACCGTCGAGGCTCACCCCCCGCGACTGCCGGCGCTCGTTGGGTCGAGCCGGGCAGTCGCGGGTAGAACGGTCTTAACCCGGAAGGAGAGGCTCACATGCTTAAGCGCCTTATCGAGTTTCTGACTCTCAGGTGGTTATGGGACCGCAGGAACGCGCGTCGCGGCGGTGGTCGTCGCAGACGCTGAGGCCAGGGTGGGTGGAGGGCCCGTCTCACAGTGGCGGGTAGACGGGCCCTCCGGGGTTGCGGTCCCTACGCCACTATCGGTCCAGGACAGTGATCCTTTAGCCTGACGCAGCCAAGGGTCCGTCTCATCTCTCGACGGGGCGCAGCCCCCATTATCTGCGCGCCGTCAGCCGAGGACTTGCGGCTCTGGCAGAGGTGAGCTAGTCGGAGCGGGCGTGCCCCTCCGTGTGCGTCCGGCGGGTTCACTGCGGTGGGAAGAACGGCACCGGTCCCGCAACCGCGGGTTGGAACCGCGGGACCTGGCAGTGGACGCGCGTAGGAGGGTCGGATACGCGGGCGCGCCTCCGGCACCGCTTGAACGGTAACCGCGGGGAGCAGGGGTCTGAACCCGCCAACCTCGGTCCGCTCGCGCTGTCCGATATCCGGTTAGAGGTGGGTGCTGGTCGAGCTGAAGAGCTTGCTGATGTTGCCGCCCAGCAACGTGGCGGCGAGCACGACAATGACGGCGATGACCGCGATCAGGATCGCGTACTCAGCCATCGTCTGACCAGAGTTTGAAGCGAGGCGACCGGCACTGAAGCGCAAACCGGCGAGCACCATGCGGGACCACATACCCCCTCTTATCGGCCATAACTGGGTTCGCCTTAAGCGTTGGTCCGTCCGGACGCGCCTCTAGTTTCTTCCAAACCACCATTTCTCGGCTCTTCATGCGTGGCGGTGGTGTCTAGCGTCATGGGCGACGCGCAGCTTTAGGGCGGGCAGTATTGGGGCCCGCGACCAAGCTAGGGGGCAAAGGTCGCGGGCCTCCGGTGTGCGCGCACTAAGGGCGGGCAGTGCGCGCCGGTGGCATCCTTGCCCGACGGATTATAGAAGCCCTGCTTAACAGAGATTTAACGCTACCGGCGGACGTTGAGAACTCTGGAGGCTGCTTCAGTCGGGCCTCGCGGAAGGCTCCCGGTCCGAAAGCGACCATGGGTCCAGCACGACCGTGAAGCGATCCGCCGGCCAATTCTCCGCAGCCCAAGCAAAGAACGGCACGGTCTCGGCGAGTTCGATGCTGTGGCGCTGTTGGTTGATGCTGATCCACGGCCGGTTCTGGTCGTGCTCAGTGACGCTGAACGAGTAGATCACGAACGTATGTTCGCATAGTTGGCGCGGACGGCGCTTGCCTGAGCGCTAGTTCGCACCTTCAGTGACCGGCCGAGAAGGGGTAAAGCGTCGGGACGGATTCGGCGCCTTAAGGGCGCTCGTCGATCGCGCACCCACCGCGGTGCCCGACGCGTCGTGAACCAAGGCACTCAGGACACAGCCCGCCCGCCCGGCTTCGAAGCCGCACCGTTCCACTGATGCGCGTCCAGAAGATGGCGCAGCTGCCTGTACTGCGCTATCAACTCCTGGATTTCCTCGGGTTCTAGGCTGTCCCCGTCCATGAGTTATTCGTACCCACGGAGAGCTTCGGAAAACCGCAGCGCGCCAGGAAACTGCGGATGACGCGACCACCGCGTTTGTTGCGATCCGCCGCGAGCGAGCGTAGGATGCCCGCCAAGCTAATAAGCGCCCCCGCACCGCGCTAACGGCCGGGGGCATGGCACCGGAATTACAGGCTCGCGGCGCGTCAGGCACGCTACTGATTTCGGTGGCCGCCTTCTCGTCAGGAATCGGCACCCTTCGGAGCCCAACCGAGAAGGAGTCCGCAGTGTCCATCCGACGAGTCCCCGGTGACGTCGTGACAATGTCATTGAGCTTCGACCGGTTCGCCCTCCTTACCCGGGGCGCCTGCGAATCGCGCAGGACCTGACGCAGGTCCAGCTGGCCAGCGAGGTTGGCGTGGACCGGCGCACCATCCGACGCTGGGAGCGCGGCGATCAGCCGATCCCCCCAGCCACCCGTGCACCGCTCGCCGAGCGGTTCGGCGTTTCGGCCTCGTATCTGCTCGGCCTCGATCGGCCGGGAGGAGGCGACGTTGACTGAAGCACAACAGGCGTGCAAGGACCGCTGAGCACAAAGGCCCGTCGGTCGAAATGACGCCAGTTGGTCGAGCGCGACGGCCTTACCTGCTGGATCTGTCGCGCAGCCGATCAACCCGAACGAGCCGCTAAAGGGTAGTGCTCGGGCTCTGTCGATCGACCATGTGCAGCCGAGGTCCCTCGGTGGCCGACACGAGCTGCCGAACCTTAAACTCGCTCACCGGCATGCAACGTCCAACGCGATCTCGGATTGAAGGACGCCGCCTGATGGCCAGATGTGGCAGGGCCGCGACCCGCCGTCCGTGGCTCAGGCCGCGGCCCTTGGTGCACCTGCTGACCGATGCTCATGAGCATCTGGAGCGTGCCGCCGCCGCGAACCTACTTCTGGACACGACCGCACCCTGCATTTTGCGATGCAATCACGCCAGGAAGACGAGCTGATGGCTAGACGACGGTCTCTCACTTCGCAGCTCTACCGGGCCGCCCGGTTCTCGGCAACGACGTCAGCGCGCTCGCGTCGGGTAATCCCCGGGCGCGTCGCGCGCAGGGCCAAGCAACCAGATCGCTCAAGGCCGCGAGATGCTGGCCGCGTGCCGGGATTCTGGGCGACGGTTGTGGCGATGACCGTGGCCCGCAAGGCGCTCGCACGACGATGAGGTTGTGGCGTCAGCGAAAACCTCGACGGTCGATCCTCGACGAGATCGGTTGGTCGCAGACACTTCCGCCCGAAAGTCGGGCGGAAGTCATCGACGCGAAGTCATCGACGCGAAGTCATCAATCCAGCGTCTCAACCTCGCCTCGGTCTTCGTTCCGCAGGCCCTAGCGGCGGACTTCGAGAGGCACATCGACCACGACGTCCAAACGCAACTCGCGATCGGCGCGTCCCTTCTGGGCTCCCTTGAGCCCCTCGAACGGCCCGCACAGTTGTGGGGGACCGCGGCGATGTACGCCCGGACGCGTCCCGACGAGCTCGCGGCCGCGGTCCTTTGCCTGGTCACGACTCTCCGCGAGGCCAAAGAAGGTCGGGCCTGATGCCTGCATCACTCGTCAAGACCGCGACAGAGCGGACCACCTCTACCGCGAAACGCTGGCTCTACGAGGACGAGCCGTTAAGTCGGCCAAATCCATCAGGCTCCCCGATCAAGCCTCTGCTGGGTCCTCGTCTTCTGCGGCTCTCCAGCCGCGCAATCGAGCAACTTGCGACTCTGGGTTGCGAACCAGCTTCGTGTCGCAGTTTGGGCAGCGTATCCCCTGTCTCAAGGGACCTACGTTTACGTTGTGGGAAATCCCGGTGTCGCCGATCGGCGTCCCGCAGGTTGACATGGGTACTCGGTCATAAGGGAGGACGGTAAAAGCGTGGCGCGGCTAGCGACGACCAAGTGATCGTGCGAGAGCGCTCGACCGGGCGTGTCTACGCGCTCAATTCCGGGCGTACGGCGAACGGAAGTACATCACCCTCGGCACCGAGGCCGACGGCTGGGATCACAAGCGCGCAGAAGCGGCAATCTCGACCGAGCTTGCCAAGGTCCAGGCGGGCGTATGGAGGCCCGTGCATCCGGAGCCCGCGCCGGCACCAGACGCTGACGTGACGTTCCACGTATTCGCGTCGGAGTGGTGGGCGGCGAAACGGGGCGAGCTTCGCGAGAAGACGCGAGCCGATTACGAGTGGCAGCTATCGAGTCATCTCCTGCCGTTCTTCGCCGCGCACCACCTGTCGCAGATCACCGTCGCGGAGGTCGATCGCTACCGCAACGAGAAGGTGCACGAATCCGGCCGTCGGGTGCAGGCGCTTGCTGTCTGGGAACAGCGGTTGGCCCGAGAAGACGACCCGGGCAGGCGGTGGGAGATAGCCCGCCAGCGGCCACCCAAGCCACTTTCAGCCGCGTCAATCAACAAGACGCTCACCAGGCTAGGACAGATCCTCGACGTCACGGACGAGTACGGGATGATCCAGCGAAACCCGCTGCGGGTGAATCCTCGGAACCGGAAGCTGAAGGCAGCCAAGCCAGCCGCCCCTTGGCTTGACCGCTCCGACCAGATCGAGACGGTGCTCGATGCTGCTGGCGAACTGGACGCCGGCTCGAGGGCCGACCGGCGCCACGTTGCCCGCCGGGCGATGATCGCCACCCTCATGTTCGCCAGCTTTCGGCTGGATGAGATGCTTTCGCTCCGCTGGCGAAACGTGGACCTTGCGGCCCGCCGCCTGTTCGTGTCCGATTCCAAGACCGCTGCCGGCGTGCGATGCGTCGAGCTGCTGCCTGCCTTGCGCGACACCCTGTCGACCTACAAGGCGGCGTGTCCCGCTGCCAAGCTCGACGACTTGGTGTTCCCGACCAGCACCGGCCGCCGGCAGGGCCAGGACAACTTCCGAGAGCGCGTGTTCGAGCGCGCTGTAGCGCTTCGCTGACGAGCGCCGGGGCTCCGCCGGCCTCTCTCCGCTGCCGCAGGGCCTGACCCCGCACAAGCTGCGGCACACGTGCTGCGGGCTCCTGTTCGCCTGCGGGTGGGAGCTCCCGCGCGTCATGGGGTTCATGGGCCACGCGGACGTCAGTACGACCTTGCGGATCTACGCGCACGTGATGGCGACCGACCTGGGTGAACGCAAGCGGCTACGGGCGCTCGTGGAGGGCGTGCATTGGGCACCAATGGGCACCAGCGGCGATTTGGGCGTGCTGCGTGACAATCCTGCGGCCATCGAGGCAAAAGAAAAGCCCTGACTTGCAGGGCTTTCATTGATGCGCCCGGCACGATTCGAACGTGCGACCTTCCGCTCCGGAGGCGGACGCTCTATCCCCTGAGCTACGGGCGCTTGAGTGGATCAGGGACGATCGGGACGGAGCTTAATGGAGATCGCGATCATCTCGAGTACTCACCTCCGCAGGGGACGCCGCCCGGGTGCCCGAGGAGCGCCTGCGAGGTCGGGAGCGTTCGCCCGCTGACGCTTGACTGACACACTCAGCGCGCCCATGGACCTGTCCCTGTTCTTCGCCGGCACCGGCGGCTCGGTGCCGACTGCCCGTCGCGGCCTACCGTCGTTGCTCGTCCGCCGCGGGGGGGACCGGATCCTGTTCGATTGCGGCGAAGGCACCCAGCGCCAGCTCGTGGGCTCGGTCGGGCTGACCGATCTCACTGAGATCTTCCTGACCCATTTTCACACCGATCACTGGCTCGGGCTGCCGGGGATGCTCAAGACCTTCGATCTGCGGGGCCGCGAGCGCCCGTTGGCCATCCATGGGCCCCCCCGGACTGCAGGCGCTGATTGCCCTCGTAATCCGGATGGGGGGCCGGGTCAGCTATCCGCTGCACGTGGTCGAGCTCGGGCCCCACGACGAGCTCACCCGGGACGGTTACCGGATCGCGCCCGTGCCCGTCTTGCACCGCGGCTCCGCCTATGGCTATGCCATCTACGAAGATCCCCGGCCGGGCGTATTCGACCCCGAGGCGGCGCAACGGCTCGGCCTGGTCCCAGGTCCGGAGTTCGGCCGCGTCCAGCGCGGTGAGACGATCCGCGGGATCGCCCCCGAACAGGTCCTCGGCCCGACCCGGCCGGGACGCAAGCTCGTTCTGTCCGGGGACACGACACCGTGCGAGCCGCTGGCGATCGCCGCCCACGCCGCTGACCTGCTCGTCCACGAGGCCACGTTCGCCGAAGAGGAGCGTGACCGCGCCCGCGAGACCGGACACTCGACCGCCGCCCAGGCGGCCACGCTGGCCCGCGATGCGGGCGTCGGCCTGCTCGCCCTCAACCACGTCTCCACCCGCCATCCGCCGCGCCTGCTGCGCGACGAGGCGCGAGCGATCTTCCCGCGCACGGTGATCCCCCGCGACTTTGACAGCGTCGAGATCCCGGTCACCGAACGCGGCCGCGCAGAGCTGCACCGCTGGGAGGATCGCGTGATCGCCGATGGCGACCCCGTCACCGTCGCTGACGAGGGCGACGCCGGCGCCTCGGCGTGATCCCAGCTGCGGCGAAGCTCGCAAACTCCGGGCTCGGCGGATCCCTGACCGCCGGATCCGCTGCTAGCCTGGGGCTCAGTCTGGAAGTGCACCTTTAACCCGGTCCCGAGAGGCCAGGAAGGAGCCCCGTTGACCACCGCCGCCACGATCGTCCTCGATCGCGATGACCTCCGCCGCACACTCGTGCGGATCGCCCACGAGATCGTCGAGAAGAACCCCGGCGGGAGGATCGCGATCGTCGGGATCCACCGCCGCGGAGCGCACCTCGCGCGGCGCCTGCATGCCCTGATCGATGAGCTGGTCCCGGCCGACATCCCGCTCGGCTCAGTCGACATCGCCTTCTACCGCGACGACCTCGGCTTCCGGCCCAGCGCGCCCGTCGTGCACGCCACCGAGCTCGACTTCTCCGATCGAGGGCCGCACGATCGTGATCGTCGACGACGTCCTCTACACCGGCCGCACGGTCCGTGCGGCGATCGACGAGATCTTCGATTTCGGCCGCCCCGACCGGGTGCAGCTTGCGGTGCTCGTCGACCGCGGCCACCGGGAGCTGCCGATCCGCCCCGACTACGTCGGCAAGAACATCCCCACCTCGCAGGATCAACGGGTCAACGTCCGGGTGCAGGAGATCGACGGCACCGATCAGGTGACGATCGGCCCGGTCGATGACCGCGCCACGGCGGTGACCCGATGACGGGTGGGCGGGGCGGTATCCCCCGCCACCTGATCTCGATCGATGACCTGGACCGGAGTCGGGATCGAGCGGATCCTCGACCGCGCCGAATCGTTCGCGGAGGTCTCCGGCCGCGAGATCAAGAAGGTGCCCGCGCTCCGGGGGCGCACGGTGGTCAATCTCTTCTATGAGGCCTCGACCCGGACCAGCTCGAGCTTCGAGCTCGCCGCCAAGCGACTCTCGGCCGACGTCGTCAGCGTCCGCTCGGCCGGCTCGAGCGTCGACAAGGGTGAGTCGCTCAAGGACACCGTCCAGACGCTGTCGGCGTATGACCCGGCCGCGATCGTGATCCGCTCCCCGCACGCCGGGGCCGCCCAGCTGGTCGCCGGCTGGACCCCGGCCGCCGTGATCAACGCCGGTGACGGCAAGCACGAGCACCCCACCCAGGCGCTGCTCGACGTGTTCACGCTGCGCCGCCATCTGGGCTCACTGGAGGGGACGAGGATCTGGATCGTCGGCGACGTCCTGCACTCACGGGTCGCTCGCTCGGACATCCTCGCCTTCACGCGGATGGGCGCCACGGTCACCGTCTGTGGCCCGCCGCCGCTGATCCCGCGCGAGATCGAGAGCCTGGGCTGCACGGCGGTCCCGACGCTCGAGCGTCTCGGCGAGGCCGATGTGGTCTACGTCCTGCGCATGCAGCACGAGCGCATGGCGCAGTCGTTTGTGCCCTCGCTGCGCGAGTACGCGGCGCGTTATCAGATCAACGAACGCCGGCTTCGCCCCGGGCAGCTGGTCATGCATCCCGGCCCGGTCAATCGCGGGGTCGAGCTCTCGGCCGAGACGATCGATTCCCCCCAAGCCCTGATCGGCGATCAGGTCAAGGCGGGGGTTGCCGTGCGGATGGCCGTCCTCTACGAGCTGCTGGTCGGCTCCCCGATGCTCGTCCCGGTGGCCGCGGCATGAGTGTCCAGCGGATGTACGCCCGTGAACTGTCGGCCGCCGACGTGCTGATCCGCGGCGCCCACGTGCTGGACCCCCGCGCCGGGCTCGACTTCACGCCATGATCTGCTCGTGCGGGGCGGGATGGTGGCTGAGCTCGGCCGACCCCGAGACCCTCATCGCCCCGGACGGCGCGACCACGATCGAGGGCCGCGGACGGCACGTGTTCCCCGGCTTTGTGGACCCCCACGTCCACCTGCGCACCCCCGGGCAGGAGTACAAGGAGGACATCGACACCGGGACCGCGAGTGCCGCTGCCGGAGGGTACTGCGCGGTGGTGGCGATGCCCAACACCGCGCCGACCGTCGATACCGCCGCCGTGCTGGGCTCGCTCGTGCACCGCGCCAGCCGCGAGGCGCGCGTGCCGACCGGCTTTCTCGCCGCGATCACCCGCGGCCTGGACGGTGACGAGTTGACCGAGATGGCGGACCTGCGCGATGCCGGCGCGATCGGCTTCACCGATGACGGCAAGCCCGTGGTCTCGGCGGGAATGCTGCGCCGGGCGCTGCAGTACCAGCGGCTGGCGGGCGGGATCATCGCCCTGCACGAGGAGGACCCCACCCTGTCGGGCGATGGGGTCATGCACGAGGGTGCGGTCTCGGCGCGTCTGGGCCTGGCCGGCATCCCGCCGCTGTCTGAATCGGTGATGGTCGCCCGTGACGGCGCCCTGGCCGGCTACGAGGGCGCGCGCGTGCACTTCCAGCATCTGTCCTGCGTGGAGTCGGTGCAGGCGCTGGCCGCCGCCAAGGCGGCCGGAGGCCGGGTCAGCGGCGAGGCCTCCCGCACCATCTCACCCTCACCGACGAGGCGGTCCTCAGGCCTCGACAGCCGCTTCAAGATGAACCCGCCGCTCCGTACCGAGGCCGACCGCCGGGCGCTCGTCGACGGGCTGCGCAGCGGCGTGATCGACTGCGTGGCCACCGATCACGCGCCACACGCCGATCACGAGAAGGAGGTGCCCTTCGAGGCGGCGCCGATGGGCACGACGGATTGGAGACCGCGTTCGCGGTGCTCTACACCGAGCTGGTGCTGAGCGGCCAGCTCGAGCTCGAGATCCTCGTCGCGCGGCTGTCCGACGGGGCAGCGCTGTATGACCTTGCCACCCCGAGGATCGCCGTCGGCGAGCCGGCCAACCTGTGCATGATCGATCTCGACGCGCGCTGGGAGGTCGGCGCCCGCGGCTACGCCAGCCGCTCGAGCAACTGCTGCTTTCACGGGCGCACGCTGCAGGCCCGCGTGCAGCTGACCCTCGCCGCGGGCGCGATCGCCTTCCGGGCGACCGTGCTCGCCGAGGCCGGGACGCTGAGCGGGCGATGAACACGCCGAGCACTGCCTACGTCCTGCTCGCGGACGGCACCCGGTTCGACGGCCTGGCCTGCGGTGCCGACACGCACGCGGTCGGCGAGATCGTCTTCACGACCTCGATGGCGGGCTACCAGGAGGCCGTGACCGATCCGAGCTTCGCCGGTCAGCTGCTCGTCTTCACCTTCCCGCAGGTCGGCAACTACGGGGTCAGCGCCGAGGCGATGGAGTCAGACCGGATCCACGCCCGCGCGGTGATCATGCGCGCCGGAGTGGACCGCGAGGACGCCCCGGGGGCCGAGGCGGGCTGGCTGAGCTGGCTGACCGACTGCGGCGTGCCGGCGATCACGGACCTGGACACACGCTCCCTCGTGCGCCACCTGCGCGACCGCGGGGCGATGCGGGGCGGCGTGTTCCCGGTCCGGTGCAGCGAGGCCGACGCCCGGGATCTGATCGAGGCGGAGCCGGCCATGACCGGCCGCGACCTCGCCCGCGAGGTGACCCCCGAGGCACCGGTCCTGCTCGGCCCGACCGGTCCGCCGCCGGGCGGGGGGGCCGAGCCGGGGTGCGGATCGCGATGATCGACACCGGCGTGAAGGCCTCGATCGTGGCCAACCTGCGCGCACGGGGGGTAACCGTCGAGCTGCACCCGTGCACGGCGTCGGCGACGGCGCTGCTGGCTGACTCGCCCGACGCGATCTTCCTGGCCAACGGACCAGGAGATCCGGGCGCGCTGGACTACATCGTGGCCACGGTGCGCGAGCTCGTCGGCAAGCTGCCCGTGTACGGGATCTGTCTCGGTCATCAGCTGCTCTGCCGAGCCATCGGCCTGGAGACCTACAAGCTGCCCTTCGGCCACCACGGCGCCAACCACCCGGTCAAGGATCTGACCACCGGGCGCACCGAGATCACCAGTCAGAACCATGGCTTTGCCGTGCTCGGCCCGGGCGGAGCACGGACGATCGAGGACGACCGGCCGGTGCGCTGGGACACGGACTTCGGGGTCGCCGAGCTGACCCACATCAACCTCTACGACCGCACGGTCGAGGGCCTGATGCTGCGTGATGTGCCAGGCGCGACCGTCCAGTACCACCCCGAGGCCGGGCCCGGACCCCACGACGCGCTGTACCTGTTCGATCGGTTCGTGGACGAGATCCGGGCCGCCGCCTGATGCCCCGCCGCGATG
>CAVXPV010000020.1:0-269561 GCA_963763715.1 uncultured Solirubrobacterales bacterium | reverse complement strand
CGCCCCGCGACGGGGGCCCAGCGGCCCCGGTTGTCATGTACTCGACCACACTCTGACGATCGAAGTCCGCGGCTGGCCCGTTGATGACCAGGCGGCCGAGGTACAGCACGGCGATTCGGTCGGACACCTCGAACACGTCATTGAGATTGTGCGAGATGACCAGCACGGCGACGCCACGACTTGACAGTTTCTTGATCAGTTCCAGCACCATCGTCGTCTGCGCGACCCCGAGCGCGGCGGTTGGCTCGTCCATGATCACGAGCTGGGCCTGCGACATGACCGCCTTGGCGACCGCTACGGACTGGCGCTGCCCGCCGGACAGGGAGGCGACCGGCTGACGGATGGAGCGCACGGTGGTGACCGACAGATCCTCGAGTGTCCCGCGGGCCGCCAGTTCCATCGTCGCCTCGTCGAGCATCCGGTGGCGGAGCTTCTCGTGGCCGAGGAACATGTTCTGGACGATGTCCAGGTTGTCGCACAGGGCGAGGTCCTGGTAGATGGTGGTGATGCCGAGCGCCTCGGCGTCCTTGGGCCCGTGCAGGTGGACCGGCTTGCCCTCCCAGAGGATCTCCCCATCATCGGGGGACCACAGGCCCGAGACGGTCTTGATCAGTGATGACTTGCCGGCGCCGTTGTCGCCGACCAGCGCCATCACCTGGCCGGGCGGGACATCGAGATCAACGCCGGTCAGCGCCTTGACGGGACCGAACGACTTGCTGACCCCTCTCAGCGACAGCAGCGGCCCGTCGGGGCGGGATGCCGGAGCTTGGGCGCCGTCGATCACGGCCGAATTGTCTGAAGTGCTCATGATTTCACCAATGGACAGCCCATCGTGCCCGTCCGCGCAAATGCGGACGGGCACGCCGGGCGATTGCCAGGGCCCGTCTGGGCCTAGCTGATCCCCGCCTTCTTACAGGCGGAGGCATACGAACCCGCACACAGCTGCGCGGTGGGCACGAACTTGTCCTTGATGATCGTGTCCTTCATGTTCTTGCTGGTGACCCACACGGGAGCCAGCAGCACGGAGGGCACCGAGACCTTGGCCTTGGTGTCCATCGTGGTGCCGTTGGCCAGCGCGGCCGGCGGCGTCTTGCCGGCGCGGAGGTAGACGGCCAGCGCGACGGCGGCCTGCGCCTCCTTGTACACGGCCTTGTAGACCGTTCCGCACTGGTACCCGGTGAGCACGTTCTGAAGGCCCGTGAGGGTCGCGTCCTGCCCGGTGGTCGGGAAGGTCTGCGGCTTGATCCCCTTGGTCTTCAGGTAGGTGATGATCGGGGCGCCGTTCTCATCGTTGGGGATGAGGGCGGCGTTGATGTTCGGATGGGCGGTGTAGGCCTGCTGGAAGCTGGTCAGCGCCGTCGGCGGATCCCAGGTTCCGGCAGGATTGACAACGTCCTTCCACTTGCCCGAGGAGAACAACGGCTGCAGGACCCCGTTGTAGTACCCGGTGTAGAACAGCGTCGCGTTGTTGTCGGTGGGATCACCGTGCATGACGACGACGTTGGGCTTGGACACGTGCCACGCCGCGGCGCAGGTGACCAGACCCTGGCCCATGACCTTGCCGACCTGCACGTTGTTGAAGCTCACGTAGTAGGAGCGGCTTCCACCCAGCGTCAGGCGGTCATAGTCGATGACCTTGACGCCGTGCGACTTGGCGTAGTTCTCGATCGACGTACCGACACCGGAGTCGATCGGGTCGACCAGCAGGACCGTGGCGCCGTTGCTGATGTCGCTCTGGGCATCGGTCAGCATGGTCGAGTCACTGCCGCCGGCGTTCTGGACGATGACGTCCGAGGACGGAACGCCCGCGGCGGCCAGAGCCTGCTTGATGTCCGGCTGATCGAACTCGACGTACCGCGTCGAGCTCGTGGTGTCGGGCAGGATCGCTGCGACCTTGCCCTTGCCCGAGGAACCGAGCGACTTCAGGGCCGCCATGGCCGAGAAGTCATTGGTGAACGACGATGCCGACACGCTCGGGGCCGCCGCCGCCGCGGAACTGCTGGCGGTGGTGGACGAGCTGGCGGCGGCGCTCGAGGACGCGGTGGAACTCGAACTGGACGATGAACTGCCGCAAGCCGCGACAGCCATGCTCGCCGTGACGGCAAGCGCAGCCACGAGCGACCTGCTTCTCAGCAAGTGCACATCAACCTCTCTCTCCTCCGTACGCGACAGCTGCTGGGGTCGCCCACACCAGCCGACCGCACAGAGGCTCTCGCAGGGAAACGAACTGTGACCGCGGACGCTAAGCGGACGAGCATGAATAAGGCGTTAACATCCGGCCCGCGGGCGTAAACATGGGATAAACGCGCTCAGGCGGCGCCGGTCAGCCGGCGACGAAGCGATATCCGGCCCGCGGAGCGGTGAGGATCATCGGCTCGGCATCGGGGAGCTCGAGCTTGGCGCGCAGGCGGCGGACGTAGACGCGCACGTACTCGGTCTCGGTCTGATAGCCGGGCCCCCACACCCGCCGCAGCAGGTGGGCGTGACTGAGCAGCTTGCCCCGGTTGATGACCAGCTCGCGCAGCAGCGCGAACTCGGTGGGCGTGAGATGGACCGGATCGCCGAGCCGGGTCACCTGCTGGCGGGCGAGATCGATTTCGACATCCCCGACGATGATCAGCGGCGGCCCGGGCTCCGCGCTGCCGGCGGCGCGGGTGCGCCGCAGCGTTGCCGTGATGCGCGCCAGCAGTTCCTCGACGCTGAACGGCTTGGTCATGTAGTCGTCGGCGCCCATGTTCAGCGCCGTGATCTTGTCGCGCTCCCCGCCTCGGGCCGAGACCACGATCACCGCGACCGCGGACGTTCACGGATCTGGCGGCAGAGATCGAAGCCGTCGGCCTCGGGCAGGTTGAGGTCGAGCAGGACGATGTCGGGCTCCTCGGTCTCCAGCAGCCGCAGCGCCTTGAGTCCGTCAGTGCAGACCACGGTGTCGAACCCCCGGACGGCGAGGTTGGAGCGGATCAGGTCCACGATGTTGAGGTCGTCTTCGACCAGCAGCGCCCGCGTGCTCGGAACCGTCTCGGACATCGAGGCTCAGGCCACCGGGACTGCCGGCTCGGCGGCGACGAGCCGCCGAGCGCCGGCCGGCACCGGCGCGTCACCGGTCCGGTGCCGTCGTGGGCGTCGGTCCCGGCCTCCGGGGCGCCGTCGCCCTCGATCGGCAGGCGGATGGCGAACGACGTACCGGCCGCCACCGGCTCCAGTGCGATGCTGACCGCCGTGCGCGTGCACGATGCCGCGGGCGATCGACAGGCCCAGGCCCGCGCCCGAGCTGCGCGAACGCTGGCGCCGCGGTGACTCGAACGGCGCCCGCGCGAGCTCCTCGGGGAAGCCCGAACCGTCATCGACGACCCGGATCTCCACCTCGCGCCGGAGCCTGTGCGCAGTCGACGGCCGACGAGGCGGGGCGGCGGCGGACGGGGCGGCGAGCACGGTCACCCGCGTCCCGGGCGGGTTGTGGCGGACCGCGTTGCTGAGCAGGTTGACGAACACCTGCTCGAGCCGGTCATGGTCGGCCCAGACCGCGGGCAGCGCCGCGTCACAGTCCACCGAGACTCGGCTGCCCCTCGGGGTCGGGCAGGCACGACACGGCGGCCTCGATGACCAGCCGCAGGTCACACCAGTCGGGCTGCAGCCGCATCACCCCGGCCTCGATCGCGGAGAAGTCGAGCAGATCGTCGACCAGCCGCCCGAGGCGCGCTGACTCGGCGGCGATCCGATCCAGGAAGCGCTCCTGGGAATCGCCGTCCCAGGTCACGTCGGGCTGCATGAGGCTCGACGCGTAGCCCCGGATCGCGGTCAGCGGCGTGCGCAGCTCGTGGCTGAGCCGGGACAGGAACTCGCGCTGCAGCTCCCGGGAGCGGCGCAGCGCCACCGCCTCCTGATGCGCGAGCCCCGCCTCCTCGCGCTCGAGCGCCAGCCGCAGCGAGTGCGCGGCGTTCTCGATCAGCGCCGTCTCCTCCTCGGTCACGCGAACCGCGTCCCAGCTGGCCAGCAGCACGGTCGGGCCGGCCGGAGCCACGAACGGGACGGCCAGCATCCGGGCCTGCCGGTCGCCGCCCACGCCGCGCGCCGATCCGTCACGCCGGGCGTCGGTCGACCGCCTCCTGCGCGGCCGTGCGCAGCCGTTCGGACATCGCCGTCGGGCTCGCTGCCCTGCGGCCCGGCGTAGCCCCGCCAGACCGTCTCGCTTCCCGTGGTGGCGGCTGAGGAGAACGACCTCGTCGGCACGCAGGCCGCGCCGCAGCGACTGCAGCGCGATGACCAGCCCGTCGGTGACCGTGACCGGACCGGCGAGCGTTTCGAGCATCTCGCGGATCGTCTCCAGCACGCGGTTGCGGGCGGTGGCCTGATCGAGCAGCCGGTCGCGCTCGACCGCACTGGAGACGTACCCGGCGTACAGGGTGAGCAGGTCGAGCTCGTCACGCTGCGGCGGACCCGGCTCGGGTCGAAACACGGTGATGACCGCGCTCGCCCCCGTCGGCCCCATCACCGGAACCGACCAGGAGCTCGCGAACCCGGGCGAGCCCGGGACCTCGCCGAAGCGCGCCCACGGGTTGTCGGTGCGCAGATCCTCCTCGACCACCAGCTGCTCGTGAGCCGCGGCGCGCCCGGCCGGGCCCCCGGCCGCGCCGATCTCGAAGCCGCGACCAGCGCGCGATCTGCGCCGGGCGCGAAGCCGAGTGACCCCTCGCAGACCAGCGCCCCGCCGCGCACGACGTGGATGCACACCGATTCGCTGCCCAGCGCGGCGCCGAGCGCGGACAGGATCAGGGCCAGGCTCGACGACGGATCCGCCGACACGAGCCGCCCGGCCAGGCCGTGCAGCCGCGACAGCTGGCCGCGGGCCGAGGAGTCGATCTCCTGCCCCGAGAGCAGGGCGGCGACGTCGTCGGGATGGGTCCCCGACGGGCTGAGGTTGCCGACCACCCGCCCGCGACGCAGGACGACGATCCGGTCGGCCAGGCGGAACATCTGGTCGATGTCACGGGTGGCGAGCAGGATCGCCGTGCCCCTGGCCCGCAGGCTCGTGATCAGCTCCTCGACCTGTCCCGCCTCGAGCACGCCCAACGATGCCGTGGGCTCGTCGAGCACCAGTAGCCGCGGCCCCTGCCTGAGCGCCTTGGCGACTCCAACGAGTGTGCGCTGCCCGGGTGACAGCGAACCGATCATCTGGGTCGTATCCCGCACCGGGATCTCCAGCTCACGCAGCAGCGCCGCGGCCGCGGCGTGAAACCGCGAGTGGGAGAACATCAGGCGCCGGCTCTCCTGGCCGAGCAGGAGGTTGCCGGCCACATCGAGGTTCTCGCACAGCGCCAGATCTGACCAGACAACACCGATGTCCCGCCGTCCGGTGCCTCCGGCGAGCGCCGGGACCGGCTCTCCGGCGAGCGTCACCCGGCCCGCCGACGGGGCGATGTCGCCGGCGATACAGCGGACCAGGGTTGTCTTTCCCGCCCCGGGTTCCCCGGCCAGCGCGACGAGCTCGCCCTCCCCGACCGTCAGCTCGGCGTCGGTCAGAGCCGTGAGCGGACCAAACGTGACACCGAGGCCGGAAACGCGCAGCAGGGAAGCGCCCGGGGGCGGCGCGGTCGAACTGATCGCGTGCGTCACGCCGCGAGCCCACGACAGGTCATCGAACACCCCGGATGTTGGTCTCCCTCGGACGACGGTGTTGTCACCAGACTCAGCAGCATCATATGGCGTGCGCCGGGCCGGGCTGCCGCGTGAGCGCGCCCGGCATCACGCTCGCTTGAGCTTGCGCCAGCCTCCCGCCCGGTTGTTGGCGATGATCGCCCGGAACATGGTGACCAGAGCGTCAGCGTTGATCGTCTCCGCCGCGCGTGATGGCGACGGTGCGGGCCGTCGTGTTCTCGTGGCCGCCGGTGATGATGCCCTCGGGGTCGGGGACGATCGCGCCGTCGTAGAGAAACACGTTGACGTGGTCCTTGGCCGCGAGCAGCGCGCAGACGTTGCCGTCCAGGACGAAGTAGGGCCGATCGGTGCGCTTGATCGTCTCCTGCACCTCGGGATCGGCGCCGTGAACGAGCTCGCGGACCTCACGGCAGATGCTCTGCTGCCAGTCGGGCAGCGACGCGATGTACGCGTCGACCCGCGGATCGGGCGGGGACGGCATGCCCCCACGATATCCGCCTACGCTCCCGGCCGCGACGGCTCAACCGGGTCACTCATCGCCGCTCGTTCAGCGGTCACGTCGGGGCCTCGGGCTCGTCGTCGAGCAGCATGCCCAGATACCGCTCGGGCGCATCGAGGAAGCGCCGGGTGAGACGCACCGGCTCGGCATCCGCGAAGGCCACCGTATCGATGCCGTCCTCGCTGCAGACGTAGATGCTCGCGCCCGGGTAGGCGAGGATGATCGGGGAGTGGGTGGCGATCACGAACTGCGAGCCGTCGGCCACGAGCTCGTGAACGCGCCGCAGCAAAGTGAGGCAGTTCTGGGTCGACAGGGCGGCCTCGGGCTCATCGAGCAGATAGAACCCGCCCGGCCCGAAGCGGTTGAGGACCACGGCCAGAAAGGACTCGCCGTGGGACTGCTCGTGCAGCGAGCGACCGCCGTAGGCGGCCAGTGAGCTGCCGTCGTCGAGCTGCTCAAGGTAGGTGGCGGCCGTGAACAGGCTCTCGGCTCGCAGGAAGAAGTCCGTTCGCGGGCGGCGCGCACCCCGGATCAGCCGCAGCGAGTGTCCGAGCTCCGAGTGGGAATTCCGGGTTGCGAAGGCAAACCCCGATGAGCCGCCTTCGGCGTTCATTCCGGCGGCAATCGCGATCGCCTCAACCAACGTCGACTTGCCGCTGCCATTCTCGCCGATCAGATATGTCACCGCGCCGTTGAGATCGAGGCCTCCGGCCAGAGCCTGGACCGCCGGGAGGTCCCACGGGTGTCCGGTGCGCTGCTCGCCCTCGCCTGGCGCCAACAACTCGACGGCCCGGACCAGGACGTCGTCCATGTCCGCGAGCCTACCGTGGTCCCCGCGCCTCCTCGGCACCTCCTAGGGTGAGAGTCGGCTTCCCCAGCCCCCGTCCCCGAAACAAAGTGAGTTCCATCTGATGCGCGAAGTCACTGCCTACGCCACACCGGGCCCGAAAGAGCCTTTTGAGAAGACGACCATCGAGCGGCGCGATCTCGGTCCCAAGGACGTGATGATCAAGATCGCCTTCGCCGGCATCTGCCACTCCGACATCCATACCGCACACAACGACTGGGGCGAGGCGATCTTCCCGCTCGTCCCCGGCCATGAGATCGCCGGCACCGTCGAGGCGGTCGGCAGCGAGGCCACCAAGTACTCCGAGGGCGACCGGGTCGGCGTCGGCTGCATGGTCGACTCCTGCCGTGAGTGCGAGAACTGCCAGGCCGGCGAGGAGCAGTACTGCATCCCCGGCATGGTCGGGACCTACAACGCGATCGGCAAGGACGGCGAGCCGACCCGCGGCGGCTATTCGACCCACATCGTCGTCGATGAGGACTTCGTGGTCGGGATCCCCGAGGGCATCGGCCTCGACGTCGCCGCCCCGCTGCTCTGCGCCGGGATCACGCTCTTCTCCCCGCTGAACCACTGGAACGCCGGTCCCGGCACGCAGGTCGCGATCGTCGGCATGGGCGGCCTGGGCCACATGGGCGTCAAGATCGCTCACGCGATGGGCGCCGAGGTCACCGTCCTCTCGCAGACGCTCAACAAGGAGGAGGACGGCAAGAAGCTCGGCGCCGACCACTTCTACGCGACCAGCGACAAGGCGACGTTCAAGAAGCTCCGGGGTCATTTCGACCTGATCGTCAACACCGTGTCGGCCAAGCTGCCGATCGACTCCTACCTCTCGCTGCTGCGGGTTGACGGCACGATGGTCAACGTCGGCGCGCCGCCGGAGCCGCTGCCCGTCCAGGTCTTCTCCCTGATCGGTGGGCGCAAGAGCTTTGCCGGTTCGGCCATCGGCGGGATCCGCGAGACCCAGGAGATGCTCGACTTCTGCGCCGAGCACGGCATCGGCGCCGAGATCGAGGTCATCAGCGGTGACGAGATCGACACCGCCTGGGAGCGGGTCCTCAACAGCGACGTCCGCTACCGGTTCGTGATCGACACCGCCACGTTCTGATCGGCGTCCTCCACCACGCCGTCGCACCGTCGAGCGTGCGCCGCGCTCGGAAGTGCAGGACCGGCTCTCCCTCGCGCGTGGGCGGCGCCGTGAACCCGCTCACTGCTTGCGCAGGGTGCCGACGGTGACGTGCGGCCACCGGATGCCGTTGAAGTCGAGCTCCACCAATTGCGTGTACTGGAGTTGGTGGATGTCGGCTTGACCGCCGGTTCCGGCGATCGTTTCGATCCAGAACGTCGCGTCGACCTCGACCGCCTTGGCGTTGCCCCCCACCGAGCCGGCGGCGAGGAACGCGGTGTTGGCGGTCCCCCCGCCGCCGGCGACCGGATGCTGGGTGGTCGACACCTGCAGGAACGTGCGGCGCTTCATGGTCGTCCCCTGCAGAGAGGCGGCGAGCGCCTGCTGCAGAACGCTGTTGGGGTTCTGGACCATCGCCTGGGTCACCCCGGGTGACGCGAAGCGGAACGCCGTCGGAGTCCCGAGGTCGAGCTCGGTGAAGGTCTGCGCGACATGGTTGAAGTCTCCGTTGGCCGGCGCCGGGCTGCCGAGCAAGAACGGCAGGATGTTGTTGTCGGGGATGTGCTGCGGGCCGCCGGCCAGGACCTGCGCCTCGCCTTGGGCGAGCATCACCGTCCCGTGGGGAATCGAGGCCATCCGCACGACCGTCGGCGGCTCGGCGGGATCGGTCGTCTGCGGGACCGTGGCCCAGATGCCCGGCTCGATATGCAGCCCGGCGTGGTCGCTGGTCTGCTCGATCTGCTGCAGGTAGGTGACGCCGAACATGTTGATGTCGGGCATCTGCAGTCCCCGGTTGGGAATCGCGCCGTTGATCTTTCAGAACACGAGCGTCTCGGTGGTGAGATTGAGCTCGAGAAAGCGATCCTGTGGGTTGGCCGGATGATGCGGCCGCCAGATCGCGTTGAAGCCGCTGCCCGTCCAGGTGCCGGGAAGCTCGACCAGAGGTCCGAGCGGATCCGGCGTCAGGCCGACGGTGTGAGCGGTGGCGACGTCCGCGGTGGCCGGGTCTCCGACAGGAGGTATGGCCTCAAACACGAAGTCGGGGTCGAGTTGGACGACAGGTGTCATGGTGACTCCTCTCAGGGGGCGAATGGCCCGTTGACCCGGTCCAGGTCCCCGCGCGGCGCTCAGGCACAGTGCCTACCACGGCGGCCCGATTCGGCCGCGAGCCTATAGCCATGGCTGTGCCGCGTGGCCATTTCAGCGCGCCCGATGGCATATCTGCGCGCCTTGTGGCGTTTTGGCGTGCGAGGTGTGACCTTTTCGACGGACGGACGGCCGCCGTCGCCCGCCACCCGGCGTGGCCGCGGCTGTTACGTTCCTCGCCCGTGTCGGACGAAACCCCGAAAGCGCGCTCCAACCGCGAGCTGATCGAGCTCCTCAACGAGCTCCGGGTTGCGCTCCCGGGGGTTCAGGTCCTGTTCGCGTTCCTGCTCGCCGTGCCCTTCCAGCAGCGCTTCCATCACGCCACCGCCTTTCAGCGTGACACCTACTTCGTCACTCTCTCAACGGCGCTGGTCTCGATCGCGTTGCTGATCGCTCCGTCGGCCTATCACCGGCTCAACTTCCGCAACCACGACAAGCAGCGGATCGTCAGCTTCGGCAGTCGTTGCGTGATCGCGGGATTGGCGGCGCTCGCCGTTGCCCTGGTGAGCGTGATGGTGCTGATCACCGACGTGCTCTTCGCTGGTCCGGTGGTCGTCATCGCGCCGGTCCTCTCGGCCGGACTGCTGATCCTTCTCTGGGCGCTGCTTCCACTGCGCGAGAGGGCCCGCAGCAACGGTCCGACCGAGCGCTGAGTCTCCACGGCATCGCTCCGGCTCCCACCTATGGGCTCGTCGCACCCGACAGAGGAGCAGTCATTGAGCGGCGGCGCGACGATGATCGTCCTCGAAGGCGAGTGAGCCTCACTCACCGGTGCCCTCGGCCAGGTCGCGCTCGCGCTTGAGCACGCTGAGCAGCTCCTCGTACGGGCCCGCAAGGTAGGCATCGTCGCCGGCCACGAGCCGGGTGCCACGCCTCGGCGGATGCTCGAAGGCGTCATTGGCGCCCTGACGGGCGATCGCGACGACGATCCCGAACGCCTCCATCCACACCGGCTGGGTCGAGAAGGAGAAGTCCCCGAACCCCGACTGTCGCGATCGTCTCGACGGTGAGATAGAGACCGTTGAGCAAGCTCAGGTCCCGACGACCAGTTTGGGGTCCGGTAGCCGAGGTGGAGCACGAGCGTGGATACGACCAGCAGCCCGAGTGCGAACCGCAACGAACGGTCCTCGTCGCTCATCAGATGGCCTGCCACCCGCCGGCCCGCGCCGAGCAGACGCCGAGCCGGGGTTCGCATCGCGCCTGCGTGCTTCGCCTGCGACCGCCGCCCGACGGCGTCAAGCTCGTCACGGGTCCCAAATAGCGTGACGCGGTCCCGGGCCCGACCACACGTCGCGGGCCGGACACACGATCGGGCCCCCTTCGCCATCCCGGGCGACGCCGAGCGGGACGAGGCTGCCGTAGAGCTCGCGCAGCGTGGCCCGGCGGGGGACGACGACCTCCGTGGTGACGATGTGGGTCACGCCGAGCACGATGTCGTGAGCACGTCGCCGGAGGCTGGCCTCGATCACCGACGAGGCAAACAGCGAGGCGACGTCGAGGACGGTTGCGACCCCGGCGTCGGCGGTCGCGTGCCGCCGCGCCCGCGCTAGGCCGACGCCGCCCGGGGCACGTCCACGCGGGTCAGAGCGACAACCGCGAGGCCCCCCGGATCCAGCGACGGCGCGCACAGCTCATACTCGGCGCGGCCGAGCAGGCAGAAAGCGTCGCGGACGAGCCCGAGGTACTGGGCATCGATCACCGCGCAACCCCGCGTCCGGCCCTCGGCGAGCCGATGGCGGCCCGCCGGACTTCCGACGTAGGCCCAGACCCGCACGCCGTCGACCCCGAGTCGATCGGACACGTCCACCCGCTCGTAGTTGCGCTCACGCGCATCGAGCGCGGCGAGGCCGGCGGCGTCGACCGGGAGACACACCCCGTTGACCGTGCCGCCGGCTTGGTCGCGGATGTCGAGGTAGGTCACGTGGACGTCGGGTCGGCGGCCGCGATCGTCGGTGTAGTACTTGTAGCCGGGCAGGTCACGGCGGTTGTCCATCGCGACCCCCCAGACCCGTTCGACGCCCGCCAGATCGGCCACGAAACCGTCCGCGGCCACGGCCCGCCCGGGAACGAGATCGGGCACGATCGCGAGCGATCCGTAGCCGAAGACGAACGTCCCGCGTGGCACGTCGTCGATCGTGCCGGCGATCGCCGGGCCGGTCTCCGTCATCGTCGCCGCCCGAGCGTCAGCGCACGCACGGGAAGGCGTCACGCAGCGCGCGCTCCGTCGACCAGAAGGCAAGTTCGTCCCACGGGATGTCGGCGAGCGCGAACGCCCGCACCTCAACCGCCTCGGGGCTCGTCGCGGGCGCGCCGAGGGCGCGCGCGGCGAACACGATCAGCACGATCCGGTCATCGCCGCGCGAGTAGACGCCGATCAGCGCGCCGAGCTCGATCGCCATCCCGAGCTCCTCATCGACCTCGCGCCGGGCGGCGTCCTCCACGGACTCCCCGAGGTCGACGAAGCCTCCGGGGAAGGTCCACAGCCCACGGCCGGGCGCAAAGCCACGGCGCAACAGGATCACCGTCCCATCGGCGTTGACCGGGATCGCGCAGGCGACCGGCTTGGGGTTGTAGTAGGCGGCGTAGCCGCAGTGCTCGCAGGCGATCCGGCGCGGGAACTGCACCGCGGCCTCCCGCCCGCAACGGGGGCAGTAGCGGGCCTCGGCGAGAGCCGGGTTCAACGAGGCATCCATCCACCGATCCTAGGGATCCCCGACAGCCGGCCCGGCACCCCGGGCCTACGTTTCAGGGGGCACCGGGGCAGCCGGTCCCGCGGGTGCCCAGCGAACCGGCCGAGGTCAGCGTCATCAGCCCCGGCACGGTCCCGACCCGGCGCATCACCGCCAGCTCGCCGCGGCGGTGATGCAGATAGGCGCCGAGGAAGTGGATGATCGTGCTCGACACGTGGTCACGGGTCGCCCCGGGAACCGTGTAGGGCAGCAGGTGCGACCCGGCCCCGAGCAGATCCAGGTAGTACTTCGGCGCCGGGGCACGGTCATAGAGCCCGACGCTGCATCCGGGAACGTTGATCGGGTCGGCATCGCCCTGGGTGACAAGCAGCGGCGGGCTGCCACTGCCGTAGTACGCGCCTCCGAAGGCGGCCAGCTCAGCGCCGGACAGGATCACCGCGGCGCGTACCCGGGTCGCGGCAGCACGTGTTGGCGGCTGTCGCGAGGGTGACGTCTCCCCCATCGGACTGGCCGGCGATGGCGATCGCGGTCGGGTCGATCAGGCCGTGCAACCGGCTCGAGGGACGGCGCGCGGCGGCCAACAGCTCGGTGATCACGTAGCGCAGGTCGCGCGGGTGGTTGACGATGTCTGACTCGTTGGGGCCGCCCGGGGTCGAGGGATCGGTCTCGGGATAGGTCGGATCGGCGACCACATAACCGGCCCGGGTCAGTGACTGCATCAGGCCCGCGTAGCCCTCGGCCGGATAGTCGTAGCCCTGCGAGAAGACGACCAGCGGGAAGGGCCCGCCCGCCGCGGCGGGAGGCAGGCCGCGAGCGGGACCGCGGGCGGCGCTGCCCTGGGCCGGGTAGCGGACCACGGTCGGCAGAGCGCGTGCGGGTGCGCCGGTCGCGGTCTGCGCGTTGGCCAGCGCGGGCGTGGAGGGCTCGAGTACGGATAGGGCGGCGAGCCCGACCCGGAAGGGCGAGACCGGACGAGCCGCGGCCGAGCTTGCGGTCGATGTCGAGGCCGACGCCGGGCTGATCGCCGCGCCCCCGGAGCGCCGTGTCGGGGCGACCGACGCGACGTACCAGGCCGCCCCGTCCCGCTGGATGCGGTCACCGATGCGCGGCCGACACCGGCGGTGCTCACCCGCTCCGAACGCTCCTGCGACCAGGTCACCACCACCGACCGCCGCCAGCACGAGCAGCACGGCCAGCAGCCGGCGGCGGCCATAGCTGGGCCCGCGCGGGCGAGTTGGGCGCGGCGGACCCGGCGCGAGGCCGGCCGCGAGCCGCCGGCGGAGGTGTGGCCTGTCTCATCGTCGGCTTACGCTCGGTTAGCGCGGCCGCCGATTATCCCGGGTCGATGGATGGCACTCGTACCCGTATCGTCGCCCGCGCGCGGCGCCTCTCCCCGCGGCAGTCCCTGTCAGCCGATGGGAACGGGCCCTGTGGCGCCGGCGCACCCGTCCGCTGGGAGGAGCAGAGCTCTAGCGGCCTGACGGGTGTCGTGCAGGCCGTGCTGGACCGCCGCCAGACCCGCCCCGACACGGTGGCCATCGACCTCGGCTGCGGCTCTGGTCAGGTGACGCTCGATCTTGCCCCCCGCTGTGCGCGCGTGCTCGCCGTTGACGTCAACAGGCCGGCGGTGGAGATGCTCGGCGAGAAGGCCGCCGCGGCCGGGCTGACCAACATCCAACTGCTCACCACCCCGATCCAGGGCCTTGACCTCGACCCGGAGAGCATGGACCTGATCGTCACCAACTACGCGCTGCACCACCTTGGGGACGCCGACAAGCGGGCGCTGCTCGCCGACGCGTTCGTCTGGCTCAAGCCCGGCGGCCAGCTCGTGATCGGAGACATGATGTTCGGTCGCGGATCCAGCCAGGACGACCGCGCGATCATCACCGCCAAGCTGCGCGCGATGGTGGTACGCGGGCCGGCGGGCTGGTGGCGAATCCTCAAGAACGTGTTCCGCTTCGCCCTGCGCATCCAGGAGAAGACGCTGCCGGTGACCGCCTGGGAGCGGATCGTGGGCGAGGCCGGGTTCGTGAACGTGCACACCGAGCGGATCCTCCAGGAGGCCTGCGTACTGTCGGCGATCCGTCCCCATGTGGCGCCGGCCCCGGACGGAGCCCCAGCCGGGCTCCGTGCGCCCCGCTCGTTACCGCGCGCCCTGCAGCCCGCGACGCCGGCGGCGTAGCTAACCGGCGCGGCGCGGGACGCCGGTTCCGACGGCCGGCGTCCGGTCCAGCACGGGCGTCGGCAGCAGCCGTCAGAGCACGGCCTGGGTGACGGCGGCCTGGCCGACGACGTTGACCTCGAGCTGACGGCGCAGGTCGGCGAGCGGGATCGCCCGACCGAGCCGGCGACGACGCCGGCGTTGTTGACCACGGCGTCGAGGCGTTCCATGGGCGCCAAGCGACGCGGGTAGGCGATGCGTCATGCGCACGGACGTGAAGGTCAACCTCTCCGAGGTCAATGACCTCGCGCCCGACTTCGGAATGGGCGAGATGGGCACGGCCCGGTTCGCCCGCGAGGCGATCGGCACCGAGAGGATTGGGCTGACGGAGACGAATTCCTCGACGTTGGGCCCAGAGACGTCGTCTACTGCAAGCCGGGCAGCCAGCCATCGTCGTATTGCACCTCGGCGTCGGCCGGCAGGCCCGCGTAGGCCTCGTCGGGGTCACGTGTGGTGAGCGGCGCGGCGGCGCTGTGGCTCTGGGCGAATTCAGTGGCCGGGTAGACGACATCGTCCTTGAGCCGGGTGCCGACGGCCAGCACCGCGCATGGTCCCTGGCCGGCGCCGACGAACACGTGCTCGGTCCAGGCCGGGCAGTGCACGAAGTCCCACTGACGCAGCGGGCGCTCCTCCCCTTCGATCAGCAGCAGGCACTCGCCGGCGAGCACGAGAAAGTCCTCCTGCTCGTCCTCACCGTGATACCAGCAGGCGGGTTGGCCGGGAGCCAGCACGCCGATGTTGATGCCAAAGCTCGGAAACCGCGTATCGCCCTCAAAGCGCGTGTAGGCGCCGAAGTGACCGTTCATCCACGTCGCCTCGCGAGCGTTGAGGACGAACCACCCCTCTCCGGCCGGCCGCTGTCCTCCCGCGGCCTGAGGTTCGAGCGGAGCCTCGGGCATCGGATCAGACTCCGTCGCCCTCGAACTGACTGAGGGCGGCGTTCAGCGTCTCGCTCGGACGCATCGCCTCGGTGGCTCGGGCCAAATCGGGCCGGTAGTAGCCGCCGACCTCGACCGGCGAGCCCTGCACGGCGGCCAGTTCGCCGACGATCGCCTCCTCGCCGTCGGCGAGGGCCTCGGCGAGCGGGCCGAAGCGCTCGCCGAGTTCGACGTCGTCCTGTTGGCTTCCCAGCGCCTGGGCCCAGTAGAGCGCGAGGTAGAAATGGCTGCCGCGGTTATCGATCTCGCCGACCTTGCGTGACGGCGATCGGTTCTCCTCCAGCAGCCGGCCGGTGGCCCGGTCCAGCGCGGTAGCGAGCACCTGGGCACGTGTGTTGCCGGTCTTCTCGGCGAACATCTCCAGCGAGACGGCGAGCGCGAGGAACTCCCCGAGAGAGTCCCAGCGCAGATGATTCTCACGGGTGAACTGCTGCACGTGCTTGGGCGCCGAGCCGCCGGCGCCGGTCTCGAACAGTCCGCCGCCGTTCATCAGCGGCACGATCGAAAGCATCTTGGCGCTCGTGCCGAGCTCGAGGATCGGGAACAGGTCGGTCAGATAGTCGCGCAGGACGTTGCCGGTGACCGAGATCGTGTCCTCGCCGTTGCGCGCTCGCCTCAGCGTGAACCGAGTCGCCTCGGCCACATCCATGATCTCGATCTGCAGACCCTCGGTGTCCAGCGCCGCAAGCGCCGGACGGACCTTGGCCAGTAGTTCCGCGTCGTGGGGCCGGGTCTCGTCGAGCCAGAACACCGCCGGGGCGCCCATCGCCCGGGCGCGAGCGACGGCCAGGCGCACCCAGTCCTGGATCGGCGCGTCCTTGGTCTGGCACATCCTCCAGATGTCGCCGGGCTCGACGTCGTGCTCGAGCAGGGTGGCGCCCGCGCCATCGAGCACCCGAACGCGGCCGGGCGCGACGATTTCGAAGGTCTTGTCGTGCGAGCCGTACTCCTCGGCCTTCTGGGCCATCAAGCCGACGTTCGGAGTCGTGCCCATCGTCGCGGGGTCAAACGCTCCGTGCTCGCGGCAGTCGGCCACGGTTTCGGCGTAGAGCGGCGCGTAGGAGTGATCGGGGATCACGAACTTGGTGTCCTGCTGTCCGCCGTCCGCGTTGAACATCTGGCCCGAGGTGCGGATCGCGGCGGGAATCGAGGCGTCGATGATTACGTCGGAGGGCACGTGCAGGTTCGTGATCCCGCGGTCGGAGTCGACCATCGCCAGCGCCGGCCCCTCGCGGTAGCCCAAGGTGATCGCCGCCCGGATCACCGCGGCCACCGAGCTGTCGGCCGTCTCCAGTGCGCTCTCCAGGGCGGCCAGGCCATTGTCGGCGCTGACCCCGAGCGCGCGCAGGTCCTCGGCGTGGGGGCCGAACACGAATGGGAAGAAGGCGCGGACCGCGTGTCCGAAGATGATCGGATCGGACACCTTCATCATCGTCGCCTTGAGGTGGACACTGAACAGGACGCCCTGTTCGCGGGCCTGCGCCACCTGCTCGGCGAGGAAGCGCTCCAGCGCCGCCCGGCGCATGACCGAGGCATCCAGCACCTCGTCGGCGAGCACCGGGGTCGACGCCTTGAGCACGCTCACCGTGCCGTCCGCGGAGACGTGCTCGATCCGGACCGTGTCCTCGGCGCTCACGGTCACCGAGGCCTCGGTGGCGCGGAAGTCACCCTCGGACATCGTGCTGACGTGCGAGCGCGACTCCGATGACCAGTCACCCATCGAATGGGGATGGCTGCGAGCGAAGTTCTTGACCGCGGCCGGCGCGCGGCGGTCGGAGTTACCCTCGCGCAGCACCGGGTTGACGGCACTGCCCTTGACGCGGTCATAGCGGGCCCGGACGTCGCGCTGGTCATCGTCAGCGGGCTCGTCAGGGTAACCGGGAAGCGGGTAGCCGGCGGCCTGCAGCTCGGTGATCGCCGCCTTGAGCTGAGGCGTCGAGGCGCTGATGTTGGGCAGCTTGATGATGTTGGCGGCCGGCGTGGTGGCCAGCTCGCCGAGCTCGCTGAGCGCGTCGGCAACCCGCTGCTCGTCGTTGAGCAGGTCCGGGAACTGGGCGAGGATCCGCCCCGCCAGGGAGATGTCGCGCAACTGCACGTCGACCCCGGCGGCGCCGGCGAAGGCACGGATGATCGGTAGCAGCGACCAGGTGGCCAGCGCGGGTGCCTCGTCGGTCTGCGTGTACACGATGCGCGTCATCGCGTCGGCCATGCTCGTTACCCCTCGATCTTCCAGGTGCCGTCGGTCTGTTTGCGCAGCCGGGTCGGCGGTGACTTGACGCTCAGAAAGCCGCGCAGGGACCCGCGGCGGCTGACGATATCCGCGGCCTTGATGGTCGCCTCGCGCCCCGTCACGGAGACGTTCTTGACGTGCACGCTGCCCAGCGCCGCCTTCTGGGCCGGGGTCAGGTGGGCGCTGACGAGCTTGATCACGTTGGCGCAGCTTGTGCCGGGAACCGCCGAGGCCAGTGAGCGCTGGCCGGCTGGCGTGGCCAGGCCGCAGATCGTCGCGCCGTCGCCGCTGGCCAGGGCGTGAAACGCTCGCGTGAGCGTCTGCGCGGCGTGCGAGCCATCGGCGCTGCTGCCAGCACCGCAGGCGGCGAGCAGCAGGCTGAGGGTGAGCACGGCGCCACAGCGACGGAGGGTGGACACGCGGCGACCTTAGCCTATGTTCGCCTGCACGATCCCCTCGGAAAGGACCCCCGATGGCAGACCGCCTGCCGTTACCGCCGTTCACTCGCCAGACTGCGGCCGAGAAGGTGCAGGCCGCCGAAAACGCCTGGAACGGCCGTGATCCCGAAAAGGTGTCGCTGGCCTACAGCGAGGACTCGGTGTGGCGCAATCGAGACCAGTTCGTGCGTGGCCGGGCCGAGATCGTCACGTTCCTGACCGCCAAGTGGGAGCGCGAGCGCGACTACGCGCTGCGCAAGTCCCTGTGGTGCTACGAGGACGACCGGATCGCGGTCCGCTTCCAGTACGAGTGCCGGGACGCGTCGGGCCAATGGTGGCGCAGCTACGGCAACGAGCTGTGGCACTTCGATGCACATGGGCTGATGACCCGGCGCGAGGCGAGCATCAACGACGTCGCCATCGACGAGAGCGGGCGTCGCATCTTCGGCAGCCCGTGAGGAGGCCGACGCCGGGCCCGAGATCCCGCTGCAATGAGCGCCACCGTCGAGATCGACCTCTATACCGATCCGGCGTGCCCGTTCGCGTTCTCGGCCGAACCCGTCCGCCGGCGGCTGCGCTGGCTGTTCGGTGACGCGCTCGCGTGGCGGCCGCGGATGATCGTGCTGACCCTCGAGGACGGGGAGGCCGACAAGCTGGCCCAGGGCGCCCCGGGCCTGCAGCGCCGGCACGGGATGCCGATCGCGGCCGGACCGTACCCGCGCGCGGCCTCGTCGCAGCCGGCCTGCCGCGCGGTCGTCGCCGCGCGCCGTCACACGCCGGAGTCGGCCGAGGCGCTGCTGCGCGCGCTGCGGGTGCTCACGATGGCCGGCGGGCTGCTCGACGATCCGGCGCTGATCGCCGCCGCAGCGCAGGACGCGGGACTTGACCCCGCGCTGCTGATGAACTGGTGTGCCGAGCCCGATACCGAGGCCGAGCTCGCCAGCGACATCGCCGCCGCTCGTGCGCCGACACCCGCCGCCCGGGCGCTTGACCACAAGCTCGGGGGCCCAGAACACGCGCGCCGCTACACCGCGCCGAGCTACGAGCTCCGGCGGTCAGACGGCACCGGATCGGCCAGCGTGCCGGGCTTCAATCCGGCCGCGGTCTACGAGACCGTGATCGCGAACCTCGCACCCGAGCTGACCCGAACCGCGCCGCCGGACTCGGTCACCGAGCTGCTCGCCTGGGCCTCGGCGCCGCTGGCCACCGCCGAGGTGCTGGAGATCATGGACGCCGACCCGGTCACGGTCCGCGCCGCGCTGGCTGTCAGCGCGGTACCGATCCCCGCCGGCGCCGAGTTCTACTGGGTGTCCAAGCGTTGAAGCCCCCCGTACCATGAAGGCATGGATCGACGGATCGTCTATGTCTCGCGGCTGACGCGGCTGCCCCTGCTCGGATCTGACGGTAACGAGGTCGGGCGGGTCGTCGACGCGGTCGTGGACCTCGGGTCAAAGCCGCCCCGGATTCACGGACTCGTGGTCGGGGTGCAGCGCCGGCGGGTGTTCGTCGGACTCGGGCGGATCGGCGAGATCGGCGCCGACGGGGCTCGGCTGCGTCGAGGGTCGGTCAACCTGCGCCAGTTCCAGCTGCGCGAGGGAGAGCGGCTGCTCGCCGGAGAGATCATCGGCACCCGCCTGAAGGGCGCACGGGTGGTCGACGTCGGGATCACGCCCGCCCCCGAGCCGTTCGCCTGGGAGGTCGTCACCGTCGCGCTGGCCAGCCGTCGCGTCCCCGGCCTGCGCCGCGCGCCGCAGATCCTGGACTGGTCAGAGGCGGGCGAGCTGTTCGCTTCGGACCGCCCGCTCGACCGCCAGGCGGCTGAGCTCGGCGGCCTGCACCCCGCCGAGATGGCCGCTGCGATCCGCCGCCTGCCCCTCAGCCGCCGGCGGATCCTGGCCTCAGAGCTCGAGGACGACCGCCTGGCTGACCTGCTCGAAGAGCTCTCCGAGGACGAGCAGGTGCGGCTCGTGGAGGGCCTTGATCCCACGCGCCTGGCCCGGGTGCTCGACGAGATGGAGGCTGACGACGCCGCGGACCTGCTCGGCGAGTTCTCCGACATTCGACGCGCCGAGCTGCTGCAGGCAATGGATCCCGAGGAGGCCGAGCCGGTGCGGCGGCTGCTCAGCTACGAGCACGACACCGCCGGCGGCCTGATGACCCCCGAGCCGATCATCCTCGCCCCGACCGCGACCGTCGCCGAGGCGCTGGCCCGCGTCCGGGATCCCGAGCTGCCGGTGCCGCTAGCCGCCGGTGTCTACATCTGCCGTCCCCCGCTGGAAACCCCGACCGGCCGGTACCTCGGCAACGTCGGCATCCAGCGGCTGCTGCGTGAGAACCCCTCAAAGCCGCTCGGGCGCTGTGTCGAGGAGGATGTCGAGCCGGTCAACGTCGCCGCCAGCGACCGTGATGTCGCCGTCCAGCTGGCCGCCTACGACGTCGTCTCGCTCGGGGTCGTGGACGATTCGGGACGGCTCGTCGGCGCGATCACCATCGATGACGTGCTCGACCATCTGCTGCCCTCCGACTGGCGCGTTTCGCTCACCGAGTCGCACTGATCATGGCCCGCCACGACGATCTCAGCACTCCCCGCGGCACCCCCGGCGGCCCCTCGGTCGATCCCGATTCCTTCGGCCGGCTCGCCGAGCGGCTCGCCCGTTTTTTGGGGACGGGGCGCTATCTCGTCGCCCAGACGCTGATCGTGATCGTCTGGATCATCCTCAACGTCATCGGCCTCACCCACCACTGGGACAAATACCCGTTCATCCTGCTCAACCTCGGCTTCTCGACGCAGGCCGCGTACGCCGCGCCGCTGATCCTGCTGGCTCAGAACCGGCAGGCCGACCGCGACAAGTACGAGATCGAACGCGACCGTGACGTCAACGCCCGCTCGCTGGCCGAGACCGAGTTCCTGGCCCGGGAGATTGCCGCGGTCCGGCTCGCGGTCGAGCGCAAGGCCGATCGCGACGACATCATCGAGCCGCTCGAGCGACTGGCGGCGCTGATCGAGCGTCATGAGGTCTCCGATCCCTCCGAGCCCTACTTCTCCGACCACGAGGACGTTCACCGGGACTGACCGGGTCGGCCTGTCGGCTAGCGTGTGAGGTGTGCTCGGCCTGCCCGACAGCGTGACCGCGCTGCTGTTTGATCTCGACGGCGTGCTCACCCAGACGGCCAAGGTCCACGACAAGGCGTGGAAGGAGACCTTCGACGCCTACCTCAAACAGCGCGACGGCGACGGCTTCACCCCCTTTGACGCCGACGCCGACTATGACGAGTACGTGGACGGCCTGCCCCGCTACGACGGGGTGCGTAACTTCCTGAAGTCCCGCGGGATCGAGCTGCCCGAGGGTGATCCGTCCGATCCGGCGAGCGCCGAGACGATCTGCGGGATCGGCAACCGCAAGAACGACCTCGTGCTCGAGATGATCAAGCGCGACGGTGTGGCGCCCTACGACGGCTCGGTCCGTTTCGTCAAGGCGGCGCGCGACGCCGGGCTGCGCCGCGCCGTCGTGTCCTCGAGCGCCAACTGCCGCGACGTGCTGATCGCCGCCGGCATCGAGGATCTGTTCGAGGCCCGCGTCGACGGCGCAACCGCCGACGAGCAGCACCTCAAGGGAAAGCCTCACCCCGACACGTTTCTGGCCGGCGCGAAGGCCCTCGGTGTCGCTGCCGAGCACGCTGCGGTGTTCGAGGATGCCCTGGCCGGAGTGCAGGCCGGGCGCGCCGGCAAGTTCGGCTATGTCGTCGGCGTGGATCGGGTCGGCCAGGCCGCCGCGCTGCGCGAGCACGGCGCGAGTGTCGTGGTCTCCGACCTTGACGAGCTCCTGACCGGCTCGTGATCCAGCGCCCGGCCTTTCCGGTCGAGCCGTGGGCGATCCGCGAGACCGAGCTGCATCTCGACACGCTGGCCGAGACCGAATCGGTGTTCGCGCTGGCCAATGGGCACCTCGGGCTGCGCGGCAACCTCGATGAGGGCGAGCCCTACGGCCTGCCCGGCACGTATCTCGGCGGGTTCTTCGAGACCCGCCCGCTCCCCTACGCCGAGGCCGGCTACGGCTACCCCGAGGACGGCCAGACGGTCGTCAACGTGACCAACGGCAAGATCATCCGGCTGCTCGTCGAAGACGAACCGTTCGATCTCCGTTACGGCACGCTGGTCTCCCATGATCGGGTGCTCGATCTCCGTGCGGGGACCTTGACTCGTCATGTGGAATGGGTCTCCCCCACCGGCCGGCGCGTGCGCGTGCGCTCCACCCGGATGGTCTCACTGACCCAGCGCGCGGTGGCGGCGATCGAGTACGTCGTCGAACCGGTTGACGAGGAGTTCCCGGTCGTCGTGCAGTCCGAGCTGGTCGCCAACGAGGGCGGCCCGGCGGTCAGCGACGATCCCCGCGCGGCCGCCGCGCTGGCCGCGCCGCTGATCTCGGAGCTCTTCCGGCATCGCGACGACGGCGGCATGCTCGTGCACCGCACGCGCGAATCCGGCCTGCGGATCGCCGCCGTGATGGATCATCTGGTGGAGGGCCCGGACGGCTTGCACACCCACTCCGAGGCCTACGAGGACGTCGCCCGTTTTGAGGTGACCGCCGATCTCGGTCCGGGGCGGCCGCTGCGGATCGTCAAGCTGCTGGGCTACGGCTGGTCGGGGCAGCGCTCGGTACCCGCCCTGCAGGACCAGGTCGGCGCCGCGGGAGCGGCCGCGCGGCATCGGGGCTGGGACGGACTGCTGGCCGACCAGCGCTCGTATCTGGACGACTTCTGGGCTCGCTCCGACGTCGAACTCGACGGTGACGCCGAGCTGCAGCAGGCGATCCGCTTCGCACTCTTTCACACCCTGCAGGCCGGCGCCCGCGGCGAGCAGCGCGCGATCGCCGCCAAGGGCCTGACCGGTCCCGGGTATGACGGGCACACCTTCTGGGACACCGAGAGCTTCGTGCTGCCGGTACTGACGTACACCGCCCCGCGCGCGGCCGCCGACGCGCTGCGCTGGCGCCAGCAGACGCTCGACATGGCCCGGGCGCGGGCCGGGACGCTGGGGCTGCGAGGCGCCGCGTTCCCGTGGCGGACGATCGGCGGCCAGGAGTGCTCGAGCTACTGGCCGGCCGGCACCGCCGCCTTTCACATCAACGCAGACATCGCGGCCGCCGTGTCGCGCTATCTGGCCGCCACCGGCGACGAGCAGTTCGAGCGCGAGACCGGTGTGCCGCTGTTGGTCGAGACCGCGCGGCTGTGGCGTTCGCTCGGTCATCACGATCCGGCCGGCAACTTCCGCATCGACGGCGTCACCGGGCCCGACGAGTACAGCGCGATCGCTGACAACAACGTCTACACCAACCTGATGGCCCAGCGCAATCTGAGGGCCGCGGCGGATATCGCGGAGCGCAACCCCGAGCAGGCCGCCGCACTCGGCGTCAACGACGAGGAGCAGGCGAGCTGGCGCGACGCGGCGCAGCGGATGGTGATCGTCTACGACGAGACGCTCGGGGTCCATCCCCAGTCTGAGCGCTTCACCTCTCACGCGGTCTGGGACTTCGCTGACACCGGTGCCGAGGATTATCCGCTCCTGCTGCACGTCCCCTACTTCGAGCTGTATCGCAAGCAGGTCGTCAAGCAGGCCGACCTCGTGCTGGCGCTGTACACCTGCGGGGACGCGTTCACGCCCGAGCAGAAGGCGCGCGATTTCGCCTATTACGAGCCGCTCACCGTTCGCGACTCGTCACTGTCGGCCTGTATCCAATCCGTCATGGCGGCCGAGGTTGGTCATCTCGACCTCGCCTACGACTATTTCGCCGAGGCGGCGCTGATGGACCTCGGCGACCTTGAGCACAACACCGCTGACGGGATCCACATCGCCTCGGTGGCGGGAACCTGGATCGCCGCCGTGGCCGGCTTCGGCGGCTTTCGCGACCACGGCGGGGTGCTCAGCTTCACGCCGCGGCTGCCCGGCTCGCTGACCCGGCTGGCCTTCCGGCTGATGGTGCGCGGCTCGAGCCTGCGTGTCGAGGTCGACCACGATCACGCCACCTACTCACTGCTGGACGGCGAGCCGATCGAACTGCACCATCACGGCGAGGCGGTGACCGTCAATGGCGACAGCCCGGTGTCCCGGCCGATCCAGCGGGTCAACCCGCCCCCGGTACCGCACCAGCCGCCGCATCGCGAGCCGACCCGGCGCCGTCCGCCGCACTGACGCCTGGCCGCGGTTGGCGGCCGCGCCGCCGCGCCTCGTGCGCCCTGCGCTGCGCGCCCAGCGCGGCCCTCGCGCAGATCCTCGGCGCGCTTACACGCGCGCGGCGCAGCACGCATGGGCCGGCGCGGCCCCGAGCGCAGCCGCTGCCTCCGATCGGGACGTGCGATCAAGCCAGCAGCCGCACGATGGCCACGATCCCTACGACCACGATGACCGCGCGCAACCCCGTGGGAGGCAGCCGCCGTCCGGCCCGGGCGCCGATGATGCCGCCCAGCACCGAGCCGGCCGCGATCAGGCCCGCCGGCGCCCAGGCGATGTGGGCGGCGAACACGAACACGATGCCCGAGACGAGATTGACCAGCCCGCTCAGCACGACCTTCAGGGCGTTGAGGCGCTGCAGTTCGTCGTCGACCGAGAGGCCGAGGATGGCCAGCACGAGGATGCCCTGGGCGGCCCCGAAGTAGCCGCCATATACGCCGGCTGCGAACACGCCGAGGGTGGCCAGTGGACCGGCGTGGCGCCGGCGCGTGGTGCGCTTGTCACCACCCCGCAGAATCGCCAGGCGCGGCTGGGCGAGGATCAGCACGAGCGCGATCACGATGAAGGCCGGGACGATCGCCTTGAACGCCGATGCAGGCAGGGTCAGCAGCAGAACCGCGCCGACGATTCCGCCGCTCATCGAGGCGAGCGCCAGCCGGGCGAGACGCGTGCGCTGACCCACCAGCTCGCGCCGGTACCCGATCGCCCCGCTCAGCGACCCGGGTACGAGCCCGACGGTGTTAGAGACGTTGGCCACCACGGGCGCATAGCCGACACTCAGCAGCACCGGGAAGGTGAACAGGGTGCCGCTGCCGACCACGGTGTTGATCGTCCCCGCGGCGATTCCGGCCACGAAGATCACCACCGCGTGCAGCAGGCTCATCGGACGGCGTGTGGTCCGGGGGTCAAGTCGACCGCGGCGCGACGGCCTCGAGCAGGTTGGCCTGCACGCGGGCGAGGTGCGCGTCCATCACCGAGATGGCGTGAGCGAGTTCGCGCTCGCAGAGCGCAGCGACGAGCTCGACATGATCGGCCTGGTAGGCGGCCCGTCGCTCGCGCGAGTCGTTGCGCCGCTTGAGGTTGCCCCAGATCTCGCCCTTGCGCGCCCGCTCGATTTCCTCGTACATGGAGACCAGCAGCTGGTTGCGGCTCGCGGCGACGATCGCGTGGTGCAGCGCGAAGTCCCAGGCCTCGAACTCGGCGGCGCTGCCCGCGGTCGCGCCACCCTGCAGGCAGCGCCGCAACTCCTCGAAGTCCCGTTGCGTCGCCCAGGCCACGACGAGCGGCAGCACCTGCGGCTCGATCACCCGCCGCGCAGCCATCACATCCGCGGGACCCACCCCCTCGGCGTCGTTGCGACGCGGGCCCCGGGGGTTGGCCGCCGTGGTCTGATCCCGCGGGCGAAGAAACGTCCCGCGCCCGACCTCTCGCGAGATCCGCCCCTCGGCCTCCAACCGCGCCAATGCATGGCGCACCATCGTGCGGGTGACGCTGAACTGAGCCGCGAGCGCGCGCTCGGTCGGAAGTCTTCCGGAACGGTCCTCGCCGGGCTCGGCCATCCGCGCCAGGATCAGCTCGGCGAGCTCGTGACTGTAGGCGGGCGGGCGCCCGGCCGCACTCGGCGCGGAGGATGCGCCCAGGGCGGGGGAAGATGCGTGCGAATGAGCCATCGAATTGGTCCACATCCTGACAACGGCTACCCGGGGCCGCCAAAAGACTGCGGCCAGATGTGTCGACCAATCCTACCTTTTCGCGCATCGATGGCAACTTTCTCAAGGAGGGTTGACGCGTTGGTGGCCCTTGTGTAGGTTGCAACCAATCCGACAAATCGAACCAAAGTTCGATACTCGGACCCCGAGAGAGGAGACGGACCCATGAGACTCGCTTCGGTGACCACCGCCGACGGCCCACGCCTGCACGTGCGCGGAGCCAGCGGTTATGTCGACGTGGCCACGGCGACCGGTGATGAACGCCTGTCGAACCTGACCACCGTGCTCGACGGTGGTGACGAGGCGATGGCGCGCGTCCGGGACGCCGCCAACGGCGAGGGCCGGGCACTGGCCGAGCACGAGTACGCCGCCTGCGTCCCTGCCCCGCGCCGGGTCCTGTGCCTCGGCGTCAACTACGTCGCGCACGCGATCGAGGGCGGCCGGGAGCCGACCAAATGGCCCGAGATATTCGTCCGTGGCGCGGACTCGCTGGCCGGCCCCTACGTGGATCTGCTCAAGCCCGGCCTGAGCTCACGCTTTGACTACGAGGGCGAGCTCGGCATCGTGATCGGAAGGGGCGGGCGCTACATCTCGGCCGACGACGCGCTGGACGCGATCGCCGGTTACTTCGTGGTCATGGACGGCACCGCCAGGGACTGGCAGCGCGCCGCCACCCAATGGACGCCGGGCAAGAACTTCGATGGATCCATGCCGATCGGTCCCGAGGTGGTCACCACCGACGAGATCGACGTATCGGACCTTCAGCTCACCACCACCCTCAACGGTGAGGTCATGCAGTCGGCGAGCACCGCCCTGATGATCTTCGACGTCCCGCGGACGATCGAGTTCCTGTCCTCGTTCACCACCCTGCGGCCCGGTGACGTGATCGCCACCGGCACGCCCGGGGGGGTCGGCTTCGCCCGCACCCCACCGGTGTGGCTGACCCCCGGCGATCTGATCGAGGTCGAGATCGAGGGACTCGGTCGCATCGCCAACCGGATCGTGGCCGAGGAGCCCGACCCGACAGGCTGGCCCTGGGTTCCACCCATGGCACAAACCGCAACGTTGTAGCGATTGCTGGTGCAAGAGGAGAGACATGCCCCATACGATCAACATCTCATCGGTACGGCGCGCGGCGCTGCTCGCCATCACCCTGATCACCGCACTGGTGCTGGCCGCCTGCGGCAGCAGCTCGGGAGGCTCCGGCGGGGGCGGTAGCGGCGGCGGCGCGAGCTCCGGGTCAACGCTGCAGATCGCCGACGTCGCGCCCTTCACCGGGACCGACGCCGCCCTCGGCCCGACCTACCTGGTCTCCTGCGATGCGGCCACCAATGCGATCAACCAGGCCGGCGGGGTGCTCGGGCACAAGCTGGCCTGCAAGGCCGTCGACACACGCGGTGACCCGGCCGACGCCGTGCCCGCCGTGCGACAGATGTACGCGTCCACGTCGAATCTGGGACTGATCATCGGCTGCACGTCCGACGAGGCCGCCTCGGTGGTGCCGATCTTCGCGGCCAACCACACTGTCTCGTTCTGCATGACCGGGCAGTCAGAGTTCGACAGCGTCAAGTTCCCCTACTTCTACCGGCTGGTCCCGCCCGATCTGTCGGAGTCCTACGCGATGGTGGCGATCGCCAAGCGCCGCGGGTACAAGAAGATCGCCCTCGCCTTCGGCAACGACATCGGCTCGCAGACGTTCGTCAAGCCGGCCCTGACCGCGATCCAGAAGGCGGGCATGTCCGTGGTCGCCAACGAGACCCTGGACCTGAGCGCCAACACGTTCCGGACCGAGGCGGCGAAGATCGTAGGGGCCAAGCCCGACGCGATTCTGACCGAGGCCCTAGGCCCGACCGAGGCCTCATTCCTCAGCGAGGTCAAGCAGCTCAACGGGGGCAAGATCGTCCCGGTGATCGGCACCTCGGCGACGATCTCGCCGGACTGGTTCAAGTCCGTGTCGGCCGCCGTCGGCGGGGCCAATCTGGCCCCCGTGTTCTCGGCCGACAACCTGGTCACCGAGACGTCGGGGCCGGCGTTTGACGCATTCTCGAAGGCGATCAACGCCGAGAAAGGCAAAGTCGGCTCGACCGGCGACTTCTCGACCTATCTGACCGCTCCGGGCGCCGTGCACCTGTACGACGGCATCAACCTCGCCGCGCTGGCGATGATCTCCACCAAGAGCACCTCCCCCGCCGTCTTCAAGGCCGGGATCGAGAAGATCGGCAACGGAGTTCCCGGAGCCACCATCGTCCATTCGTTCGCCGACGGCGCCGCGGCGCTCAAGGCGGGCAAGCAGATCCGCTACGAGGGACCCGGCGGTCCGACGAGCTTCGACGCCTACCACGACTCGACGGGGATCTTCCAGATCGACAACTACACCGCCGATGGGACGGTGAAGGTGTCGGCCAACCTGGCGACCGCCGAGCTCCGGGCGCTCGGGCTCTGATCGAGTTCAACGCGTGAGCATCTTCGTCGAATCGGTCGGATTCGGGGTTGTCGCGGCGGCGGTGCTCGCGCTCGCCTCGGTCGGATTCACGCTGCAGTTCGCCGTCACCAACGTCCTCAACCTGGCCTACGGCGGCGTGATGATCGTGTCGGCCTACGCCGCCTACCTGCTCAATGAGCACGGAGTCGAGATCTGGATCGCGGTCCTGGCCTCGATCGTGACCGGTGCGGTCCTGTCGCTGTTTCTCAACAACGTCATCTATACGCCGTTTCAACGGCGCGGGACCTCGCCGATCGCGATGGTGATCGTGTCCTTGGGCATGACCCTGATCCTGGTGTTCGGCACCCAAGCACTTGCCGGGCCGACGAACGTCTCCTACGTGATGAGCCAGGGCGCGACGATCAAGGCGGGCTCGATCGTCCTGACCGTGGTGCAGCTGGTGATCATCGCGCTCAGCATCGTGGTCATGCTGCTCGTCCACGCGCTGATCCGCTTCACCCGGCTGGGCAAGGCGATGCGGGCCACGGCGGCGAACCGCAACCTGGCCCGCAACTGCGGGATCCGGACCGACCGCGTGGTGAGCCTGACGTGGCTGATCACCGGTGCGCTGTGCGGCCTGGCCGGGGCCACGTTCGCGATCAACTCCGGCACGTTCGGCGCCACCAGCACCGATGTGTTCCTGGTCCTGATCCTGGCCGCGGTGTTCCTCGGGGGACCCGGCGAGCCCTACGGGGCGATGCTCGGCGCGCTGGTGATCGGCGTGGCCACCGAGGCGAGCGCCTCGGTCATCGTCTCCGACTACAAGGACGTGATCGCCTTCGTGATCCTGCTGGCGATGCTGACCGTCCGCCCCAACGGTCTGCTCGGGGCCCGGGCCTGACGCCGTGGTCTACTACATCACCACGTTGCTGGTCTACGCAGGGGTCGACGCAATCGCCTGCCTGGGACTCAGCCAGCAGTTCGGGGTCGGCGGGGTCACGAACTTCGGCTTCATCATCTTCCAAGCTGCCGGGGCCTATGCGGCGGGCGTCCTGTCGCTTCCGGACGCCAGCGCCAACGGCGGCTTTCAGACCTACATCGGCGGACTGAACCTGCCCTTCCCGCTGCCCTGGATCGGGGCGGCGATCGTCGGTGGCCTGCTCGCGATTCCCTTCGCGGCGATCGTCGGCAAACGGCTGCGCGGGGATTTCGCCGCCGTCGGGCTGCTGGTCACCGCGGTGATGTTCAACCTGCTGGTCACCAACTACACGCCGCTGTTCAACGGGGCGGCCGGCCTGTCCCTCGTCCCCTCCCCCCTGCAGAACTCGTTCAACCCCCAATCGACCGGCTATCAGTGGGTGTACGGAGCGGGCGCGGTCGTGCTCGCGCTGGCCGTCTACTGGTTCGTGACCCGGATCACCGAGTCTCCGTTCGGCCGGACGATGCGAGCGATGCGCGACAACGACGTGGTCGCCGACTCGCTGGGCAAGAACCTCCGTTCGCTGCGGACCTCCTCGTTGATCATCGGCGGGGCGATCGCAGGCCTGTCGGGCGGGGTGCTCGTCGGATTCATCAACCTCTGGGACCCGCAGGCGTGGGGGTACGCCGAGACCGTGGTCCTGTTCGCCGCGGTGATCATCGGTGGCCTGGGCAACCACCGCGGGGCGATGCTGGGGGCGCTCCTGGTCCCGGTGGCCTTCGAGGAGGCGACCCGCTACATCCCTCCGGTCCCGGGCAACCCGAACCTGATCCCGGCCCTGCAGTGGGTCATCATCGGGCTGCTGATCCTCGTCTTCCTCTGGTTCCGCCCCCAGGGAATCCTGCCCGAGCGCCGGCGGCGGATCCTCGGTGAGGGCGTGACGGGCGACTCGCCCGCCGGCGCGGTGGCGCGGATGGCGCGGACGCGGTCGGCGCCGGCGCCGTGGCTGCCGGCGTGGCGCCGGCGACCCCGGCCCTCGCTCACGAGCCCGCCGCACCCGCTGAGGTGATCCTCGAATGCCGCGGGCTGAGCCGCAGCTTCGAGGGTGTGCGCGCAGTCGACCGGGTGTCGATGGCCTTCCAGCGCGGACGGCTGACCGGGATCATCGGACCCAACGGGGCGGGCAAGTCAACCGCCCTGGCGATGCTCGCCGGAACGCTGGCGCCGACCGAAGGCCAGATCCTGCTGCGGGGAGACGATGTCACCACCCTGCCCGCCTACCGCCGCGCGCGCCTTGGGCTGGTCCGCACGTTCCAGCTGGCCAGCGAGTTCAAGCAGCTGACCGTGATGGAGAACCTGCTGACCGCGATCCCCAATCAGCGCGGTGAGAGCTTCCGCGGCGCGATGCTCGGCCGTCGCCACTGGGGCGCGCAGGAGGCCGAGGGGATCGAGCGCGCCAAGGCGACCCTGGAGCGTTTTGGTCTCACGTCGCTCGCTGATCGTTACGCGGGAGAGCTGAGCGGCGGTCAGCGTCGGCTGGTGGAGATCATGCGCGCGCTGATGACCGAGCCCGACGTGCTGCTGCTCGACGAGCCGATGGCCGGTGTGCATCCCCGGCTCGCGCATCAGATCGGCATGATGCTCGTCTCCCTCTGCGCGGAGGGGACGACCGTGGTGATGGTCGAACACGAGCTGTCGATCATGGACGAGTTCTGTGACCCCGTGTTCGTGCTCGCCGAGGGCCGCGTGCTCGCCGAGGGGACGATGACCGACCTGCGCGCTACCGAAGAGGTCGTGGAGGCGTATCTTGTCGGCTGATCTGAGTCCCGTGGCCGCCCTGCCCGGGCGCGTGGCGGGGATCGCCCTGCGCACCGAGGCCCTGACCGCCGGCTACGGCGGCAGCCCGGTCGTGCACGAGGTGTCGATCGAGGTGGCACCCGGAGAGGTTGTCTCGATCGTCGGCCCCAACGGGTCGGGCAAGAGCACGCTGCTCAAGAGCATCGTCGGCGTGGTCGAGGTCCTCTCGGGCCGCGTCCTGGTCGGCGATCGCGACGTAACCGGCTGGGCGGCTGAGAACGTGGCCCGGATCGGCGTCGGCTACGTCCCGCAGATCGATGACGTGTTCGCTCCTCTGACCGTGCGCGAGAACCTCGACATGGGCGGGTACCTGCTCAAGCAGCGCGAGGTCCCGGCCCGCGTCGAGCACGTGATGGGCGTCTTTCCCCAGCTCGCGCGGATGGCGGGCCGTCGCGCCGGCAAGCTGAGCGGCGGCGAGCGCAAGATGCTCGCCATGGGGCGGGCGCTGATGCTCCAGCCGGCGCTCGTCGTGCTTGACGAGCCCACCGCCAACCTGGCGCCGATCATCGCCACGACGGTGCTCAAGGAGCACGTCCGCCAGCTGGCGGCCACCGGTGCCTCGGTGCTGGTGGTCGAACAGCGCGCGCGCGCCGTGCTGGAGATCTCTGACCGGACCTACGTCCTCGGCGGCGGCCAGGTGCGGATGGAGGGCAGCCCGGATGAGCTGTCCGAGCGTCCGGAGTTCGTCGAGTCGTTCCTCGGTGGCGGGGCCCACTGACTCGCTCAAGACCGGCCCGGGTCGTGCCGATTGAGAGAGCGATGTTGATCGACGAAACCGTGACCAGGCGGCGGGGTCAGGCGATCTCGCGCCTCGGCGCACTCTCGCGCTCGGGTGACCCCGGGCTGACCGGACTGTGCCGGTTGGCCGCGTACGTCACCGGCGCCAATGCCGCGGCGGTTCACATCCTGGACGATGTCTCCCAGCATCGGGTCGCCGGAATCGGCGCGCCGCTCGGCGCCCATCCGCGCGAGGACTCGATGTGCCGGCTCGTGGTCGATGACGATCAGCGGATCGTCTGCGCCGATGCCACCGACGACAGCCGTTTCGGCTACAGCTCGTTCGTGCGGGGCCCGGAACCGGTGCGCTTCTACGCCAGCGTCCCGTTGCGCACCTCCGAGGGCGTGGTCGTCGGCACTCTGTGCGCATTTGACACCGTGGCTCGCGACCTGACCGACGTGCAGACGGCACTGATCGAAGACCTCGCCGAGCAGGCCGGCACGCAGATCGAGCTGACGCAGGTCGCGACCGAGCTCGGCGAACTCGCCTGTCACGACCCGCTCACCGGTGCGGCCAACCGGATCGTGTTGTCCGACCGTCTTGCCCAGGCCTTCGCTCGCCAGCAGCGCAACGGCACCAAGGCGCTGCTGGCCGTGATCGACATCAATGCCTTCAAGCAGGTCAATGACGCGTTCGGCCACGCCGCCGGCGACGAGGTGCTGGTCGAGGTCGCGCGACGCCTGCGTGTTCGCCGAGCCCGGCGAGGAAATCCGGACCGCGCTGGCGCGCGCCGACGACGCGATGTACACGCGCAAGCCGGCCGCTGCCGGGCGCTGACCCGATCAGGCCTGGCGCAACGGGCGGAGCGCCGAGTCCAGGCGGATCAGCTCGTCGAGCATCGTCGCGGCCGCCTCGGTCATCGTGTCATTGGGCTCGATCGCGCCGTCCTTGACGAACTGAGCCACGAACGGGATGTTGACCGACGGCCCGGAGGGTGTCATCGACAGCGCGGTCACCACCTGCTTGAGCTGCTGCACGGCGCGCGTCCCGGCCGCCACTCCGCCGTAGGAGACAAACCCGACCGGCTTGTAGAGCCACTCGCGGTGCAGGTAGTCGATCGCGTTCTTCAGCGGCGCGGGGTAGCCGTAGTTGTATTCGGCGGTCACCATCACCACCGCGTCGGCGCGAGCGACGATCTCGCTCCAGGCCTGCGTGTGCTCGTAGCGGTAGTCGCCGAGGCGGGGATGCTTGGCCTCATTGAGGAACGGGAGCTCCAACCGGGCGAGATCGACGACCTCGAGCTCGAAGCCGCCGTGGGCGGCGACGCGCTCCGAGAACCAACTGGCGACCGGCAGCCCGACCCGGCCGGGACGGGTGCTGGCGATGATCACGAGCAAGCGAGGCATGGCGTCTGCTGAGCAGAGGATCGCGCGGGGCGATCAGGACTCGAGCCGCGGCGGCAGCCCGAACTCGGCGAACAGCTCGGTGTTGAGGTAGTTGTGAATCGCCGTGACCGCGCCGCCCTTGAGCTCGACGACCTGGATCGACCACGGCGCATGACCCCCGTCCGGATCCGGCTTGTACTGGGCGAAGGCCGGACAGCCGTTGGCGCGTAGGGGGATCAGGTGGCTTCCGCGGCAGCCGATCCCGGGACCGAGCATCCAGCGGCTGACCTCCAGTGGACCCCGCAGCCAGAGTGCGTGAGGCGGCATCGAGAACGCGGCGTCCTCGCGCAGCAGACTGACGAAGGTCTCGATGTCATAGGCCTCGAAAGCCGCCACGTAGCGGGCCAGCAACGCCTCGTCGTCGGCGTCCAGACGCGGTCTCGTCGCTCTCGAGCTCGAGCCGGTCCAGCGTGGCCCGCGCACGTTGCAGTGCGCTGTTGACCGACGCGACGCTCGTGTCGAGCAGCTCGGCGACCTCCGCGGCGTGCCAGTGCAGGACCTCGCGCAGGATCAGGACGACGCGCTGGCGCGGTGGCAGGTGCTGCAGCGCGGCGACGAAGGCGAGCCGGATCGACTCCCGCAGCCCGGCGAGCTCGGCCGGGTCATCGGAATCGGGAATCGCCCGGCTGTCGGCGATCGGCTGGACCCAGGTGTCGTCGGAGCGCAGCCCGAGCACGGCGGTCTCGGTCGTGGCGGGCGAGACGAGATCCATCGGCCGGGCGCGTCGCTGGGGCCGCTGGGGCATGTCCAGGCAGACGTTGGTGGCGATCCGGTACAGCCAGGAGCGCAGCGTCGCGCGACGCTCGAACCCCTCACGCGCGCGCCACGCGCGCAGGAAGGTCTCCTGCACGGCGTCCTCGGCCTCCGAGCCCGCCCCGAGCATCCGGTAGCAGTAGCCGGTCAGCTCGCGGCGGTGGTTCTCCATCGCGTCGGCGAACGGATCGGCGACCGGGAACGAAAGGGTGTCAGCGGTGGCGCCCATGCGGGTCATCGTACCCAGCGGGCCGGAGCACTGGGGTCCGTCTAATGTCGCCGCGATGAGCCCCGCAGCCCTCTCCGCCGCAGACCTGCGCGGACGTCTTCGAGGGGCGGCTGGTTCATCTGGAGCCGCTCGCCGCCACTCACCTCGATGGACTGCGGGCGGCGGCGACCGACTCGGACATGTTCGCCTGGATGCCCGTCGACATGGCCTCCTCCGACGATGCCCTGACGGCCTGGCTGACGGACTCGCTGGCCCTGGCCCGGGACGGAGCGGCGGTGCCCTACGCGATCCTCGCCGCCGACTCGGGCCGCGTCCTGGGCTCCACCCGGTTTCTCGAGCTGCGCTTCGAGCATCTCCGCGCCGAGATCGGCTGGAGCTGGGTCACGCGCCCGGCCTGGGGAACCGGGGTCAACGTCGAGACCAAGCTGCTGCTGCTCGAGCACGCCTTCGAGCGCGTCGGCCTGCGCCGCGTGGAGTTCAAGACCGACGCCCGCAACGAGCGCTCGCGCGGGGCCCTGCTGGCCCTCGGCGCGACCTTTGAGGGCATCCTGCGCACGCACATGGTGGTGCGCGACGCCGGGCGGCGGGACTCGGCCTACTTCTCGGTCATCGATGAGGAGTGGCCGGCCGTCAAGCGCAGCCTGCAGTCCCGCCTCGCATCGCGCTAGCCGGCGGTTTCGCCGCGGTGACCGTCTAGCCTCCCCAAGCGCTGATGGCAGGGTCAATTGCAAGAGCCGCGATGGCCGCGGGGGTGATGGCGGCCGCGCTGGCGGGGGCCGCCGGCTCCGCGTCGGGCGCGACGCTGGCCGTCGCCGGCGCCTCGGCGTCGTTTCACAGCGCGCGAGTGATCGGCCCGGCGCCGTCCGGACAGACCCGTGCACATCACCGTCACCCTGCGCCCGCGTGATCCCGCCGCGCTCATGGCCTATGCCCACGCGGTCTCGACCCCGGGCTCGGCCGTCTACCGCCATTACCTGACCCCCGCGCAGTTCGCGGCCCGCTTCGGCGCCGACACCCGCCGCGGATCGCGCTCGTGCGCCGGCTGGCTGCGCTCGCGCGGACTGACCCCGGGCCCGCTGAGCGCCGGCGCCCTCTCGATCCCCGTTGCCGCGACCGCCGGACGGCCTGCAGCGCGCGCTGGGGATCTCGCTGCGGCGGATCGCGCTGCCCGGCGGGCGCCGGGCGATGGCGGCCCGGGCCGCGCCGGTGGTCTCCGATGCCGTCGCCGGCGCGGTTCAGTCGCTGGTCGGCCTGGACACGGTCGCGCGCCGGCCGCTCCTGCAACGGCCGGCGTCCTCCGGCGTGGTGCCGGCGCTGCTGCGCGCCCCGGCGGCGCGGCGACCACTGGCCGCCGGTCACGTGGCCACGGGCGGCCCGCAGGCCTGTGACAGCGCACGCGCGGCCGCGGCTGCCCAGAGCGCCTACACCGCCGACCAGATCGCCTCCGCCTACGGCTTCTCCGGGCCCTACGGCGCCGGCAACCGCGGCGCGGGCACGACGGTGGCCCTGTACGAGCTCGAACCCGTCGCGCCGATCGGATCTCGCCGCGTACGAGTCCTGCTACGGCCTGCACACCGATCTGGGGTACGTGCGGGTCGACGGAGGGGCGGGCGCGGGCGGAGGCAGCGGCGAGGCCGCGCTGGACATCGAGAACTTCATCAGCCTCGCTCCGTCCTCCCGGGTGCTCGTCTACGAGGGCCCCAACTCCAACTCGGGCAATCCCGGCTCGGGGCCCTATGACACCTTCGCGGCGATCATCAACCAGGACCTCGCCCAGGTGGTCAGCGTCTCCTGGGGTGAGTGCGAGGCCGCCCTCGGGCGCCACCGACGCGCAGGCCGAGAACACCCTGTTCGCCCAGGCGGCGATCCAGGGCCAGACGATCGTCGCCGCCGCCGGCGACAGCGGCTCGGAGGACTGCAACACGGGCAGCGGCCTGCCCCAGACCCAGCTCGCGGTCGATGACCCCGCCAGCCAGCCGCTGGTCACCGGCGTCGGCGGCACGACGCTGTCCACGCTCGGCCCGCGGCCGGCCGAGAGCGTCTGGAACGACGCCGGCACCGCCGCCGGCGCGGTGCTGCAGCCCGGAGCCGGCGGAGGCGGGATCTCCAACTTCTGGGCGATGCCGACCGCCCAGCGGACCGCCGCGGGCAGCCTCGGGGTGCTCAACGCCGGGCCCGACCGGAAGCCGCCTGCGGCGCATCGAGCGGCTACTGCCGCCAGGTGCCCGACGTCTCGATGGACGCCAACCCGGCCACCGGCTACCTGATCTACTGGAACGGCGACCACGCCGACCCGGGTCAGCCGGCCGGTTGGCAGGTGATCGGCGGCACGAGCGGCGGCGCTCCGGTCTGGGCCGCCCTGTTCGCGCTCGCCGACTCCTCACCGGGCTGTGCCCGCAGCTCGCTCGGCAACGCGCTCCCCGCCCTGTACCGCGCGGCCGGGAGCGCTTACGGCGCGAACTTCAACGACGTCCAGGGCGGCAACAACGACTTCAGCGGCACCAACGGCGGGACGCTATGCCGCCGGGCCCGGGTACGACGAGGCCTCGGGGCTGGGCACCCCCAACGCCGCGTCGCTGGTCAGCCGGCCTGTGCGCCAACGCGCTGCGACTGGAGAACCCCGGCGCGCAGGCCGCCGCCGCCCACGCGACCGTGGCCCTGCGACTGCACACCGCCGACGTGCCGGGCGCTCCGGTCAAGCTCGCCGCCCACGGGTTGCCCCCCGGGCTGCGGCTGGCGGCGGGCTCCGGGTTGATCAGCGGCGTGCCGCGCCGCCACGGCCGCTACCGCGTCCAGCTCACCGCGCAGGACGGCGGCTCGGTGATCAGCCAGCGGTTCATCTGGACGATCGGCACGCCGGCGATCGTCCGCGACTCGTCGATCACCGGCGTGGCCGCAGGCGCACCGGTGCTGTCGGTGACCGTCGCCGCCGGCGCGGGCTCCCCGCCCGTGTCCAGCGTCTCGCTCTCGCTGCCGCCGTCGCTGTCGCTGACCTCGACGCGCGGCGTCGCCGTGTCCTCGGGCCCTCGCGGCCGTCCCGTTCCGCGCGCGCAGCGCAGGACGCTCCCTGCTCGTGACGCTGCGGCGCACGGCAGCGTGCGGTGACGGTGCTCGTCGGCCCGCGCGGGCTGACGGTGGCGGCCGGCCGCAGACCCCGTTCGGTCCACGGCGCCTCGCTCGGGGTGGTCCTGACCGATGCCAGCGGCGGGATCAGCAGCGTGTCGATCCGTCCCCGCGTGAGCTAATGCCGGTGGCCGACTTCGCGGCCCGGCGATGACGCGCCTGTCGGGCTCGTGCCAGGCGGAGATCCCGTTCTCGATCGAGCGCTGCTGGGCGGTCGTCGCCGACGTCGAGCGCGCCCCCGAGTGGCAGCGCACGCTCAAGCGGGTGACGGTGATCGAACGCGACGACGCGCGGGCGGGCGACTGGTCGCCGACACCGACAACGACGCCAAGCTGCGCACGGTCACGGTCCGGGTCCGCTTCAGCTACCGCGAGCCCGAGCGGATGAGCTACACGCTCGTGGAGTCCGATGACCTGGACGCGATGGACGGTGGCTGGCGCTCGAGTCACTCGGCCCCGAACGGACCCGGGCCACCTACGAGCTGGCCGTCGATCCCGGCCCGATCGGCTTCCTCGCCCGGCCGCTGGAGCGCGCGATCCGGCCGATCGTGATGGGTCACCAGGCCGACGAGCTCGCCCGCGAGGTCGCCGCCCGCGCCGGCTAGGAACGTTCACCCGCCACGCGCTCCTCGCTCAGGCCGGCGAGCTGTCCAGATAGCGCCGGGCCACGTCGCGCAGGACCGTGATCATCGCGCGTGCGGCCGGGGCGACGCCGGGCCCGCTCATCGTCGCGATCGTCACCTTGCGCGCCGGGCTCGCGGGGGCCAGGGCACGGACGACGATGCCCGGGTGGATTCGCGTGAGGGCCAGCCGCGGGATCAGCGCGACGCCGACCCCGGCCGCGACCAGGCCCTGGACGGTGTCGTAGTCGTCTGACTCGAAGGCCACGTAGGGCTCGAAACCGGCGGCCAGGCAGGAGCGCACGACATGACGCGCGCACGGGCTCGACGCCGAGGTCTGCACCCACTGCTGGTCGCGCAGATCGGGCAGGCTGAGGGCCGGCTTGCCGACCAGCGGGTGCTCGGCGGGCAGCGCGACATGCATCGGGTCCTCGCAGCAGCGCGACCGAGCGCAGGCCGGTGGCGGGACGCTCGCGCACGCCGGGGAACTGCGAACAGGAGCGCGAGATCGAACTCTCCCGCGCGCAGCCGCGGTCCGATCTGCTCGGGCTCACCCTCGGCGAGGGTGATCGCGACGTCAGGATGCGCCTGGCGAAAGCGCGCGACCGCCAGCGGCATCAGGGTCGCGCCGGCGGACGGGAACGAGGCGACGCGCAGGCGGCCGGATCGGATTCCCAGCACCGACGCAAGGTCCGCCTCGGCGGCTTCGACGGACGCGAAGATCCCCTCGGCATGGGTCACGAGCGTCTGCCCCGCCGCGGTGGCCCGTACCCCGCGCCGGTCACGCACGAGCAGCGTTGCACCGGTCTCCGCCTCCAGCCGGGCGACCGACTGCGAGACCGCCGACTGGGTGTAGGCGAGGGCCTCGGCGGCGGACGGAGAACGACCCCCGGGCGACCACCTCGCAGAAGATCTGAAGGCGTCCGAGATTGAGCATTAGCAAATCTTATCGTGAGGATGAACAACTTCATTAGTACTGATGGCAGGACGGTGGGATGGTGTGGAGAACTCGCATTGCGAGCCCGACCTTTCCTGCAATTCCACCTCTGGAGCTCTCCGATGGCACCACACGCGATCATCTCCTACGACGACTCGCTCAACGACCACGACGCCCTGATGTTCGGCCGCGTCCTCGGCGAGCTCGGCAGCCGCCTCACCCTCGCCTACGTCCGCCATGCCCGGCGTGACCGCCCCGAGCACGAGCAGCTCGACGCCGGCGCCGCCGACGCCCTGCTCGAGCGTGGCGCGCGCTGGCTGGAGCAGGATGCGATCCAGCGCCGGATCGTGATCAGCGGCTCGACCGGCGAGGGGCTGGCCTGGCTGGCCCAGAGCGAGCAGGCCGACATCGTCGTGTTCGGCGCCGAGTACCGCTCGCCCAACGGTCACGTCTCGATCGGCCGCTCGGCCCAGACGCTGCTCGAGCGCGGACCGGCCGCCGTCGCCCTGGCCCCGGCCGGGTACCAGACCGGTCACCGCGAGATCGCCACGGTCGGCGTGCTCCCCGGCTCCGCTGACGAGGCCGCGATCGAGACCGCGTTCTCGATCGCGGGCCGGCTCGACGCGACCGTCGTCGATCGCGCTCACGCCGTCGATCTGCTCGTCGTCGGCTCCCGCCAGGACGCCCCGATCGGCCGCGTATCGATCAGCTCCCGCTCGCAGAACGCGATCGAGGAGGCACGTCTCGCCGGTGCTCGTCGTCGCTCGCGGCGCCGCGCTGCACTTCGAGACGCTCGTCACCGCCTAGCGCTCCCGAGCTGAAGTTGAACGGCCGACGGCCGGGGACCTCCCCGGCCGTCGGTCGTTCTGCGGACGGCTATCGTGGCCGCGCCGTGCGCACCCTCGTCATCTCGGACCTGCATCTCGGCAATCGCGGGCGTCGCGACGTGCTGCGCCAGGAGATCGCGCTGAGCCGGCTGCTGGCCGCGCTGGACGGCGTGCAGAGACTCGTGCTGCTCGGGGATGTGCTCGAGTTCCACGGCCGCCACGCCGCGAGCTGCGCTGACGCATGGCCGAGCCGGTCCTGCGCGCGATCGGAGCGCGCATGGCCGGCGGCGAGATCGTCCTGCTGCCCGGCAACCACGACCATGACCTGATCCGCCGCTGGGTTCGCGCCCGCGGCGATGCCCTCGGGCTCGCCGACGCGGTGCCCCCCGACGCGTCCCCGGGGCTCGCGCGGGTCGTCGCCGCGCTCAGCCCCGCCACCGTCCGGGTCAGCTACCCGGGAGTGTGGCTCGAGGACGGCGTCTACGCGATCCACGGTCAGTACGCCGACCGCCATCTCACCCCGCAGTCGGCGGTCGGCCTGCTACGCCGCCAGGCACCCCGGCCCCAGCATCCGGCCGGCTACGAGCGCCGTCCTCTCCGGCCGTGCCCGCCGGCCCCGCGGGCCGATCAGGCGAACGCTGGGACGCGCTCGGCGCCGGGCCCGGGAGATGATCCTGTTCGACCTTCCGCCGCTGCTGCTGCGCCCGCGGATGGCGCCGCTGATCGCCGCCGCGCTCGACCTGCAGATGCGCCGTGCCGCGCTGCCCGGCGATCGCGCGCGTGATCACCGGCCTCGGTGTGCAGGCCGAATGGGTGCTGTTCGGCCATGTCCACCGGCTCGGGCCGCGTGACGGACGACGATCCGCGGGCCTGGCGGGTCGCGCCCCGGCGGCGCGCGGATCATCAACACCGGCTCGTGGCAGTACGAGGCCCTGCTGGCCGGCCGGGGAGAGCCGCCGCATCCCTACTGGCCCGGCGGCGCCGTGCTGCTCGAGCCCGGCCGGCCACCGCGCGTGCTCGGCCTGCTCGACGATCTGCGCCGCGCCGATCTGAACCCCGGAAGCGCCGACCGCGGCCGGGGAACGCTAGCGTTGGAGCCGCGATGCCGCGAATCTTCTTCTGGACCCAGGCCCTGATCGTGGTCTTCGTGCTGGCCGGGATCGTGATCGCCGTCACACGGCTGGCCTGAGACCGCGCGGTATCGTGGCGGCATGATCCGCGCGATCATCGTCGGCACCGACGGCTCGCAGACCGCGGGGATCGCCGTTGGCGAGGCGATCGACATCGCCCAGGCGCTCGGGCGCGCGGCTGACGATCGTCAGCGCCTACGAACCGGTGCCCGAGGGGCGCCTGCGCAAGGAGCGCGCTGGCCGCCCCCGCCGACGTGCAGTGGGCGGTCAACCCGCGTGAGGACGTGCTCGCCCTGCTGCAGGCCGCCGCCGATCAGGCGCGGAGCGCCGGCGTGGCCGAGGTCGACACCGTCGCGCGGGTCGGGGACGCGGCCGACGCGATCATCGATGTCGCCGAGGAGCAGCGCTCGGATCTGATCGTGGTCGGCAACAAGGGGATGACCGGCGCGACGCGGTTCCTGCTCGGGTCGGTCCCCAACAAGGTCTCGCACCACGCGCCCTGCTCGGTGATGATCGTCCGCACGACCTGACCCGCTCGCCGGCCCGCGGCGGTGGCCGGAGTCAGGCCCCGGTGGGCGCGGTCGCCCGGAGGCGTTGGGGCGGCCGGCGGCGCTGATCAGCGGATACGTGACGGTGGCGTTGCCGGCGTTGACGATCCCGTAGCCGTAGGCGGGGTTGGGCCGGCTGCCGCCCAGCGGCGTGGCGGTCTCCTGGAGCCGGGCCAGCAGCTGGGCCGGCGACGGGTGGCGGCCGATGACGCCGCTGGCGATGACCAGCGCCGCGGTGGCGCTCACCTCCGGTGCCGACATCGAGGTCCCGATGTAGTAGCCGGGGTAGCCGAACCGGCCCCAGTGCGGGGCCGAGGTCAGCGTGAGCTGATAGATCGAGGGCAGGTTGCGGTCCGGATGACAGAGCGGATCGGTGGGCATGATCGCGTCGCTGCCGCCACCCGGGGCGACGAGGCTGAGGGTGGCGCCGTTGTTGGAGTAGTCGGCCTGGCACAGGTCCTTGGTGGTCGCGCCGACCGACACCACCCCGTGGGTGCGCGCCGGAAAGGCGATCTGGTTGCTCTGATCGTTGCCCGCCGCACCGACGACCATCACGCCGCGGGCGCGGGCGAAGTTGATCGCGCTGACGATCTCGGGGATGTCCGACGCCGAGGTGACCTCGTTGGGGAGGAACTCGAGGCTGAGATTGATGATCTGCGCGTGATGGCTGACGGCGTAGCGAATGCCCTTGGCGATCGTCGCCTCGTCCCCGAGGCCGCTGCCGTCGAGAATCCGAACGGGCATGATCGAGGCGCCATAGGCCAGCCCGGTGAGCGCGACGCCGTTGTTGGTCTGCTCGCCGATCACCCCGGCCACGAACGTGCCGTGGCCGTTTCGGTCCAGGGGATAGGCGTTCTTGGCCACGAAGTCATGCGGCGAGACGAAGTGGGTGCCGCGGAAATCCGGGGATTGGCGGTACTGCTTCCAGTTGCGATAGGCGATTCCGGTGTCCAGCACGGCGACTGTCACGCCGCGTCCCCCGGGCCGGTGCACGGCCAGCAGATGGGCCCACGCGTCCGGGGCATCGACTCCGGTGATCGGCAGCAGGTTCCATTGCAGCTTCTCCCATCCCTGGGGCCGGCCCAGCCGTCCGGGATCGTTGGGGTAGAAGGCGCCCGCGCTGTGGGCGATGTAATTGGGCTTGACGTAGGCGATGCCGGGCAGGCGGCGCAGGCGCGCGATCGCGGCCTGGACGGTGTCACCGCGGCCGCAGACGCAGCAGACGAGAGCGGGGGCCGGGCGGCAGCCCCGGCGACGGCGCGGACCCCCATGCGGCGCTCCATCGTGACCGCGGCGGCGACCGCCGGCCCGGGCGTGTAGCCGACCAGCACCTCATGGGGAACCCAGGCCGGGGCGGGAACGGCTTCGCGGATCGTCGCGCTCGCGCGAGCGGCGTCGAGGCGGGTGCCGGTGGGTCGACGCCGGGTGGGTGGGGGTCGTGACCCGCGAGACGCGCGCGGCCGCCGGTGAGCCCCCGGCGAGCGCCGCGCTGAGGGCAAGCGCGGCCGCGGCCGCCGTGGCGGCACGGGTCAAGCTCGATGTGGAGAGCCGATAGGACACGGTGTGCGAGGGAAATCAGGCGCGGCCCTGGCCGCCACGCCACCAACTGAGGGCTTAAGACATCATCGGACGTACCCGAAGTTGCCCCGCACGAACGGTACCGACATCACCACCGATACATCGACGGTCGCGCGCGCGCTCCCTCTCCCCGCGACGAGTACTTCATGCGTCTCGCGCTGCGCGAGGCGACGCGGGCGCTCGATCACGAGGACATCCCCGTCGGTGCGGTCGTGGTCCACGGAGGCGAGGTGATCGCCACCGGCCACAACGAACGCGAGCTGCGCGGTGACCCGACGGCCCATGCCGAGATGGTCGCCCTGCGCGAGGCGGCCCGGGTGCTCGGCAGCTGGCGGGTGCTCGATTCCGTGTTGTACGTGACGCTTGGAGCCCTGCGCGATGTGCGCGGGCGCGATCGTGCTGGCCCGTGTGCCCCGCGTCGTGATCGGGACCACCGACCCCAAGGCCGGGGCGGCCGGCAGCGTCCTGGACGTGCTCGCCGAGCCGCGCCTCAATCACCGGCCCCAGGTCGAGTCCGGCCTGCTGGCGGGCGAGTGCGCCGACCTGCTGCGCGCCTTCTTCGCCTCCCGGCGCTGATCCGGGCAGGCCGACCGGAGTCACCCGACGGCTGGCCCGGCGCGTGACGTCGTCCCGTGCCGCCCGCGTCCGCCGCCGCCGTCGTCTAACTTTGTCGCGTCCGCCTGGAGAGGTGGCAGAGCGGTTGAATGCGCCGGTCTCGAAAACCGGTATGGGCTTGTAGTCCATCGGGGGTTCGAATCCCCCCCTCTCCGTCTAAATCCAGCGCTTTTCGCCGCTCTTTTAGGGGCTTTCGATCGGGTGTCCGGTCCCCTTTCATCGGGGGCCGGGACCGCTAACCGGGCCTGAAGGGCTCCAGCGGGTTGGCGGCCACCCAACTTCTACCCCGCACCGAGCACAGATCGCCCCCCTGTTCGGTCGGTGGAGCGACTGACGCACGGCGCGACGAGCTTGACCAATCATCCGGAGCGCTGTCTGGACACGGCCTACTGGGCCTTGGTACTACGAAAGCCTCTTGGAAGGGCATAACTGATCCGGAGCGAATCACCTTGGCGGTCGCAGGTTGCCGTCCAAATCATCGCCTAACGTTCCGTCCGAGCTGTGTCGGCAGTGCCTGTCTCTCGCTGCCGATCTCGAGTGTCCACCGCGAGGTCTCCAGCCGCTCGAATGTTGACGGCGGCACGCGAAGCTTCTGGCGTTCGAATCGAGCGTGGGGAACCGGTTTGCTTCGTTGGCCTTTGGCCGAAACGCAACCTGTCTTGGGTCCGAGAAGTGCCGTCCTTCTATGGCGTCCATGCGGCCGCGTCGTTCGGTCCATATGAGGAGCGGGCCTCGCGGTTGGTTGCAGTCATCGAGCCACGTGACTCCGCGCGAGCGCGTCGGTTCCCGCCGGCATGACCAGGATGAGACCTGGACGGTGACGCCCGAGCGCTGCAGGGCGTGGTCGGCGCGGTGGATCAATGCCCGGCTCTGGCTGCAGGTGACTTTTTGGTGGGTCAGGATCGTGTACTGCCAGCTGCGTCGATCGGCACGTTGCGTGTACGTGGGACACGTGGATGTGCTGGGCCGCGACACCGGACGGACGGTGGTGATCGGCGATGGCGAGGGTGTTGAGCTGCTGGGGTTGGTCGCTCCTTCAGCGGGGGTCGGGGGTGGGATTGAACCTGCTGGCGGGCTGGGGGTCGTCGTCGTGCTGGCGCTGTTGTCAACCGTGATGGCCGCTGTCTTACAGGGCCACCCGGAGCCGGTGTTGATTTCGTGCGATTGCGCGAGCGGGTCGATCTGCGCGCAGGCGGTGTCGGCTGCGATTCCCGGTCCCTGCACCATGTCCGTGTGCGTGACGATGACGGTATCGCCGGGTGCGATCAGCGGGGTGTATTCGCACGCACCTCCATCTGCGCTGGGCCCTCCGTAGGTCGGCGTTGGCGGCGGCCCGTTGACAGCACCGCATTGAGCGTGTGACTCGAAGAGGGGAGAAGCCCTAAAGCCGACGAGGTCGCTTGTCACGATGCCCGGGAGCACGAACAGGAAACCCGCATCACGGCCGTGGTTGGATACGACGGTCGTGAACGTCACGATGTCCCCCGGCTTGGCGTGGTCGACGCTTGGCGTGATCGAGTCGACCTCGAAGTCGGCCGAAATAGGCCCCACCCCTGTGAGGTTGGGATCGATCGTCACATTCGCGGTCTGGCAATCCCCTACCGGTGAATGGTTCGTGGGACTGACCTGATCTGCCAGGGCAACGCAGGCCTCGTTGAATGCCTGCAGTTCATACCCCGGGCCGATATGAGCGACGACTGTAGCGGTGACGGTAGCTCCGGGGGCCAGCGGCGGGTAGTCACAGATCCACCCCGAGTTCACAGACCCCTGCACGCTCGTCGCCCCCGGGCAGTCCTGGGAGATGTAGGTCGACACCCCCTGCCCGGCGTTGAGATTGATCGCGGGCTGCTCAGCCACCGTTCCGTTGTTCTGCGCGACGATCGTGAACGTCACGTCGCCGCCGGTCGTAGGCACATGCGTCGGACTCGGCGTGATCGACTGGATCACAAGATCGCCTGCTGTCGGTGTCGCGGCCTGGGCACGGTTCAGGCCGAGCGCCAGCCCAAGGAAACTGAACGTCAGTCCAACAGTAATTGTCGCGGCGTAACGCCACGGCCTCCGCGCCCACAGCATGGCCCCCCCTTGGCTGATGCGGCCTCTCGGTGATCCCGCCGCAGAAGGCGACCCTATTCTCAACGAAGAGGCGTGGTCAAGCATGACGCAACCACCCACGTGCGTCGCACCCCACGGCCGAGCGACCTGCCTCCACCGGAGCAGCGCCGCGACCGGATGAGCACAGTCGTCACGCTGTCCAGCGGCGATAGGCGCGCGGCTCGGTTGGGTCCATGCGCTCGCCGCGAGGAGCCAGGACGGCTCGGGAACGAAGTGCCGGCCATAACTGATGCCATATTCAGATAGTCATCCCTGACACCGCTCACCCCGGACACGACCGCCACCGCTCCGTTCGAGCGCCGTACAACGATCGACCGGTGGCTCTCGCGGCGTCAAAGCGCGAAGCTCGTTGTGATCGGCGCGGGCCACCCGTCGTTCGGTCCGGCGTCACTGCTTGGCAGCCGCTTGGGTCCGTAGCGGCTGCTGAAAGTTGACGAGCAGCGCAACTGTTGGCTCGCTGCGCGGTTCTATCCGGCATATCCCAACGCTAACGCGAGGTCGTATGGCTGCTCACACCATCTGTGGTGCCCGGCGTGTCCCCTGCGCGGTCCGAACCGGTCGACGGCGCGTCGCGCTGTTCGTGTTCGCGGTGCCGCTCATCGTGGCGCTCGCGGGCTGCACGTTGCCGGCCCCGGCGGGTATTGCGCCGCTGCGCTACCGGGACGCGATCTTCTCCAATTTCACCGAGACGGATGGGATTCCGTACGCCACCGCGCCGGACGTGTCCGGGACGACCCAGTCGTGGTCGCTCGACAGGTACACCCCAACCGGGGACACGCAGACCAGCCGCCCGGCGATCGTTCTCGTCCACGGCGGCGGCTTCCGAGGCGGAAACTCGAAGAACGGCGCAATGGTGACCCTGGCCAAGGCGTTCGCCCAGCGCGGCTACGTCGCGGTGTCCATCAATTACCCGCTGCTCGCCGGGACGGACGTCTGCTCAAAGGATCCAACCCCCACGCAGACTTGCATCAACGCCGCGTTCGCCGCCCAGCATGCCGCGCAGGCCGCGGTGCGCTTCCTTCGGGCCAACGCCACGCAGTACGGCGTCGACCCGACCCGGATTGCCGTCGAGGGCGGCTCAGCCGGCGCCGTGACCGCACTGGCCGTCGCGGTCAACTCCGGTGACCCCGGAACCGACGGCAACCCTGGGTACTCGTCACAGGTTCAGGCGGCAATGGCGATCTCCGGCGAGCTGCCACACAGCTTCGCCGGCCTGTACGACCCAACCGACGCCCCGGTCCTGATGTTCAACGGGACGGCCGATCAGACGGTCCCCTTCGCCAAGGGAGCGCAGACAGCCGGTGACCTCCAGACGGCCGGAGTACCAATCGTGTTCGAGCCGCTAGAGGGCGCCGGCCACGTTCCATTCAACACTGAGGGAGCGACCCTCGTCACGCAGTCGGTGTACTTCGCGTACTACTTCATGAACCTGGACCGAGCCGTCGGCCAGCCGGCATCGGCCGCCCGGTTGACGCAGGCCCAGGAGGCCCGGTTCGCCCAGGAACCGGCCGTGAGGGCCCTGCTGAAGCGACGGGCGGCCTGGTACGCGCGGCACTGGCACCAGGTCAAGCACCACGGGCGCCACATCACCGAGAACCACTGACACGAGGTCAGCGCGCTGCGTCGCCCTTAGGGCTGGCGCAGCGCGCCCGCACAGCCCACCCTCCGGACCGCAAGCGATGAGCACGAAGCCTCTTGGCCGCCACGGGGCTCACCGCGCCCACCAGGACTGCGGTCAGTCGGCCGTCGTGTCGATGCCTCATCCCGGCCATCGGCACGTCGCCGGGCAGCGATGACCGGTCGCGGGTTTCCACAGATCGGCTACAAAAGGCGCGTTGCGTTGCAAAGTCGTGGCGAGTAGGGTCGCTAGTTGCCGGCTTTTCCGCCGCTGCTTCGGACTCTTTTTGCGCAGGTAGCCGACTCGTTGGCAGCGGTCTCCCTCCGTCGATTGTCTGTTCAGCGACAGAGACGCCGCTCATGACGAGCGCTGGCTGCCGAGGATTACCGGGCAGCGAGCTCCGGAAATCAAGGGGGGCCGGTCATGTACCCAAAGCCATCGAGTAGCTCGATTGGGCTGCGTCGTCAGCTACAGCTAACGAGCGTTGCCTCGACGGTGGTGATCACCTGGGCGTTGCTTCTTGCCGGTTCGGCGTCGGCAGCCTGGGTCGAGCCAGTGCCGGGCCCTGTTAACCAGACCAACGCGCTGGCGTTTGGGATCAACGGGGACGGAAGCACGCCATTCGTCGGCCTCATTCAAGACCAGCCCGCGCCTCCCTCCACATCCACACAAACGATCCAGGTGTCCTCTCCGCAGCAGATGTCATGGAACGTCTCAGCGCCGCTGAACACCACTCCGCAAATCGGGGGGGCCAGCATCACCTCATCGCGGCTGCCGTACGTCGCGTGGGTGGAATATCGCAGTGGCCCGACCCACACCGCCGAGGTGCACGTCGTGCGCTATGCGGGAACCAGTTGGACGCCCGTGGGCGGGTCACTGAACCACAACGAGACGATCAACGCGTACAGCCTGAGCATCGCGAACTTTGGCAGCGTGCCGTGGGCGGCGTGGCAGGAGGGTGGCGACAAGCTGTGGGTAGCGCGATTTGACGGCAACAGCTGGGTTTACGTCGGGGGATCGATCTCCGATTGCACGAACTGCTCCACTGACGGCTACCCCAGCCTCACGAGCGTCAACGGTGTGCCGTGGCTGGCCTACAGGACCCTGAGCGGAGTGCAGGTCGCGACGCTGATCAACGGGAACTGGTCAAACGTGCCCGGACCCTTCAACTCCAGCCGTGGTCTGCCGAACATCGCGAGCGTCGGCGGCGTTCCGTTCATCGCCTGGTCACAGGCCGGAACCAATCTGCACTCGCAGCTGTTGCGCATATCCAACTTTAGCGCCAACGGTTCCTGGGTCACCTCGCCCGCGCTCAACGTTGACATGAACGAGGCCGCGCGCAACGCCCATATCGCGAGCGTGGGAGGTATCCCCTGGGTCGTGTGGGACGAATCGAGCCGTCCGTACGCCAACGCCACGGAGCTGGACCATGTGTACGTGAGGGAGTTCAATGGCGCAAGCTGGGATCAAGTCGGTGGCGTGTTGAACATTGACCCGAACCAGACTGCGTACGCCGGCGGCATCACCGACGTCGCCGGCAGCGCCGAGGTCGCCATCACACAGAGCCAGACTGACGGGGGCACCGCCGTCCGTGTCCTGCGGTTCCAGGGATATCGTCCGTTTGTCTCTCCGGTGAGCACCACGCCGACGCCGACTCCGAGCACGCCGACGCCGACTCGAAGCACGCCGACCGGCACGGAGATCAAGTTCCGGTTCGTGCTCAGGAAGCCGGCGACTGTACGGCTGGACTTCACACAACCGGTGAAAGGTCGGCGTGACCGGGGCGTTTGCGCCGCAGCAACCAGCCGCAACAGGCGTATGCCAACGTGCACCAGGTACGTGAGCCGAGGCCGGCTGACTTTTCGCGCCCATGCGGGAACCAACACGCTGCTCTTCCACGGCACCCTGCCGAGCGGCGGGCAGCTGAAGCCCGGCGTCTACAGCGTGGTCATCAGTGCGATAGGTGCCGACGGCGTGCGCTCTACCTCCCAGTCATTGCGCGTCACGATCTGAGCTTTCTCGATGCTCATCGGGGCGATCATGCCGACGACGGAGGGCGCGCGGGGATTTGCCACAGCGCTCTTGCACTGGGGGCTCCAGATCGACGAGATCGAAGCGAGGCGGACCGTCAGGCTTTTTGTCGGCGGCGCAGGACTTTGCCGTGCCGAGTTCAGAGCTTGGTCAGCCAGCTCGCCGGGACGCGGTAGAGCTGGACTCCGCCGATGGCGATGGCATGTAGGTGGAGGGTGACCGGGACGAGCAGGCTCCAAGCGGTGGGTGCGGAGGTGTCGATGATGATGGCCTGGACGTGTCGCTGGCGGATGAACGCTTTGAGCTGCGGGCCGACCTGCGCGAGCGGGAGCTGGAACTTTGACCCGTACTGCATGTAGCGGCCGATCGGCTCGGCGTAGTAGCTGGGTGGGGTGGCGATGCCGATGTATCCCTCGGTCATCTCAAACGCGAAGTGGGTCTGGGCCTGCCAGAGCATGCTGTTGCCGTTGACGCCAAACGGGAAGATGAGCACCCGCTCTCCCGGGGTCATGTATCGCTGGTAGGTGTTGGAGGCAAAGAACCCGGGAATGTGGGGGCGATCGTGCCAGTAGGGCTCAGACAGGTTCGGGATCAGTGACGCGACGACCACCGCCCCGAGCAACCATCGCGCCCATCGGAGCCGTCCGGGAGCCGCGAGCCACAGCGACACGACGACCGCGCAGATCAAAGCGACGTACATCGTCAGGCGCACGGGGCTGATCTGTTTGAACGCCGGCAGGTGGGTCAGCGGCAGCCACGGCAGCGGGATCGATGGTCGGTAGACGAACGTGCCGTTCGCGGGCTGAGCGGGGTTCGCGACATGCAGGTGCGGACCCAGGGACGCGATGACCACCACTACCAAGACCGCCAACAGCACGCGCCCCAGCGGATCACGTCGGCGCGTGTAGAGAAACATGACCAGGATGACCAGCACGGGAAGCCCGACGTAGGCGTCGCTCTCTGAGAAGTTGCCGTGGTTGAACTTCAAGGCCAGCGACGTGTCAAGGCCGTGGGCCAGCCACGTGACCGGTGTCGGGAGCAGGTAGTTCAGGGGATCGGCTGACCCCAGGTTCGCGACCTCGGTCCAATTCGCTGTCGGGTTTGGCCCTAGCCCCTTCACGGCGTAGTACAAGAACGGGCTCGCGACCACACACGCCACGACTCCCGTGACCAGCAGCTCGGGCACCAGCGCCAGGATCACCGGCCGCCATCGGGGGGCCAGCAGATAGCTGAGAAGCAGCGTCAACGCGCCCACGCTGAGCAGGGTGAAAAGCATCTCGGTCGAGCTCCCCAGGAGCAGCAGCAGCACGATGGCGAGGAGCACCACAAACCGTCGTCGGCTGACCCTCGCGTCCAGGCGCAGCAACACGAGATGAACAGCGGCGGGGACCAGGAAGATGAACACCAGGTTCAAGTGGCCGGTGAGTTGAGCGATCTCATAGGTGGAGAAGCCGAACACATAGCCCCCGGCCAGCGACGCCCACCAGTTCCGGCTCACGTAGCGGCAGAGCAGAAACGCAAACCAGGCAGCAAGCGCTGGACACACGAGGCTGAGCACGTTGTAGGAAGCGATCGGCCCGAACAGCTCAGTCACGGGGGCCATGAGAAGGCTCGGAGCGGGTATCGCGGCGTTCGCGGCAAGGTTGATCCCGTCCGGGGCCCAGATCGCGGTACTGATGAACGGGTTGATCGCATGCGCGATCGCGTGCGGCCACCACGCGAGCCCCCACATGTAGGCCGCCGTATCCGGCGAGCCATTGCACGCGCACACATGAGAGGGATCTGACAGCGCCTGCCGGCCGAAGAACAACACCGACGCGACGACATACAGGCCGAGCGCAGCCGCGCCGCGCAGCCACGCCGACCGGTCGTTCCTTCCCGCTTCGGTTCTCGACCCGGCCGCTAAACGGTGGCTACGGAACAACTGTCCGGCCAATCCTTCCGACTTGTCGCTCACACCACCGGACTCGACGGCGGTTCGGGGCTCGCGGACGCATGGCTCATGCAGTTGCGGCCATCCTATCGACGGCGCTGACATGCGATTGAGATGTCAAGCTGCCCGCTCCGGATTTTCCGTCCGCCGGGTCGCTGATCCCCCACGCCCGACGCCCCCAGCGAGCACGAGCGGTACGCGCTTGACAACTTCGAGCCCGGCGGGAAGCACGCCGGGGGTTCGCCTTAAGGGGCCGCGACGACTGAAACCGCTCGGCGTTGGGCGAGGACACCAAATTCGACAGTCCAGTTCGCCTAGGATTCGGCCGATCCCGTTCTTGAGGAGGAGGGCCCGATGATCGCGAAATCGGCAGGTGACCGAGGGCGAGCTTGCGGTGTGACGCCGGCGGCTCCACGGTTGACCCGCGCCGCCACGCTGGGGATCGCGCTGGTGGCTACCGCGCTGGTGTCGGCCGTCACCGCCGCGGCCGCTGTTGGCCCGGTAGCCCCCGGACAGGACCCGTTCTATCGCTACTCCCACCCGCTGGGGAAGATTGCGCCGGGCACCGTGCTGCGCACCCGGACGGTCTCAGTGGCGGGAGCGGGCGCCCCCGTCACCGCCACGCAGATCCTGTACCGGACGAGCGGTGAGCTCGGTCAGCCCACCGTCACGGTCACGACGCTTATCCGTTCGACCACCTCGGCCCTCACCCCGACGAAGATCGTCTCGTATCAGTCCGCATACGACGCGCTCGGCGCGCAGTGCGATCCGTCCTACACCCTGCAGGGGGGCGGCCCAGCCGGTGACGTCACCCGCTCCCAGTTGAGCTTCATCCTCAACTACGTGAGGAGCGGTTACGCCGTCCTCGTCCCCGACTACGAGGGGGAAGGCCTGGACTGGACCGCCGGGCAGGAGTCGGGCTACGACACCCTCGACAGCATCCGGGCCGCCGAGCGGTACCTGCACCTGCGCGCGAGGACCACGCCGGTCGGCATGACCGGCTACTCCGGGGGATCGATCGCCACCGAGTTCGCCGCTGAGCTCGCTCACAGCTACGCACCGTCGTTGCACATTGTGGCCACGGCGGCGGGGGGCGTCCCGGTCGACCTGCTGCACAACCTCACCTACATCAACGGGAGCCCGAGCTGGGCTTCAACGATTCCGCCCAGCACCGTCGCGACTGCCCGGGCGGTCGGCCTGAATCTGCGGCCCGCACTGTCACGCGAAGGCCTGCAGCTGACTGGCCAGGTGAAGCGGGCGTGCATTGCGCAGTTCCTCGGCCGCTATCCGGGATTGACCTACCAGAAACTCTTCAAGCCGCAGTACGCCGACGTCCTGAAAGAGCTTCCGAGCTTCGTCTCCGTCGGGGACCACCTGATCATGGGCCGGAGCGGCACACCGAACATGCCGATGCTGCTGGGCGTCGGCAACGCGGACGGGACCGGTGACGGTGTGATGATCAGCCGGGATGTCCGGCAGCTGGCCTACGAGTACTGCCGCCGCGGGATCTCGGTGCAGTTTCACGAGTACACCGGCGACACCCACACGATCGCGGCGGTGGCCTTCGAACCCCAAGCGGCGGCCTTCCTCGAACAGCGGCTGAACGGACAGCCTGCGGTCAACGGCTGTGCCTCGATCACGCCCGGCAATTCGCTCGTTCCGACGCCGGTGCCGCAGTCGAAGCTGCTGCGCTTCAGCTGGCTTGGCCTGCGATCCCGCGCGCGCGGGATCGCGGTGCGGGTGTGGGCGCCCGGCAGGACGCAGCGGGACGTCGGCATCATCCTGAGGCGGCAGGGTGAGGTGGTCGCCCGCGCCCACCTACCGCGGGTCGCGACCACACCGCAGACGCTCATCCTGAGGGCCAACGGACGGCGGCCGATGCCCGGCGCCTACACGGTGACCGTGTCGGTGGAGGGTGGATCGCTGATCTGGCAGGATCGGCGCGTGGGCTAGGCGGTCCGCTCCGGTGGGGGCGTTTTCCCCGGCTGGCTGCCCTCGAGCTCCTCCGAGAGCTCCAGCCATCGGGACTCGAGCTGCTCGCGTTCGGCGCTGAGCGTCGTCTGCTGGCCCGAGAGCTCGTGCAGCCGGACGGCGTCGGTGGCCGCGACGGTCATCGCGCTCTGCAGCTCGGCGACTCGCTGCTCCGTGCTCTCCAGCCGGCGCTCGATCCGGGTCAGCTCGCGGCGTGCAGCCTGCCGCTGGGCACCGGGCGGGGCGGACCACCGACGCGCGCCGGGGCGCCACGGATAGCGGCTTGGACTGCGGCCCCTCGCCCGCTCTCAGCTGCAGGTACTGCTCCACCCCACCGGGCAGGTGACGCAGGCTGCCGTCGCCGGGCAGCGCATAGACGTCGTCGCACACCCGCTCGAGGAAGTAGCGATCGTGCGAGACGACCACGACAGCGTGCCCGGCCAGCCATCGAGCAGGTCCTCGAGCGCGGTCAGGGTGTCGATGTCCAGATCGTTGGTCGGCTCGTCGAGCAGCAGGACGTTGGGCTCGGACATCAACAGGCGCATCAGCTGCAGCCGCCGGCGCTCGCCGCCGGACAGATCGTTGGTCAGCGTCCACATTCGCTCGCCGCCAAAGCCGAAGCGCTCGGCCAGCGAGCTGGCGGTCAGCTCCTCGCCGGCGCTGCTGGTCGCCCGGCCGCGGACCTCCTCGAGCGCCTCCAGCACACGCAGGCCGTTCGGCAGCTCGGCGGTGTCCTGCGAGAGCTCGGCCAGCCGGACCGTGGTTCCGCGCTCCACCGACCCGGAGTCGGGCGGCCGATCGCCGGCGAGCAGCCGGATCAGGGTGGTCTTGCCCGATCCGTTGGCGCCGACGAGTCCGACGCGCTGGCCGGGACCGAGTCGCCAGGTGACGTCTGAGAGCAGGCGCCGCGTCCCGAGGGTGACCGAGACCTCGACGGCGTCCAACACACGGTCTCCCAGTCGGGCGGTGGCGAAGCGCAGCAGCTCCACCGTGTCGCGGGCCGGCGGCTCGTCGGCGATCAGGGCGTTGGCGGCGTCAATCCGAAACCGGGGCTTGGAGGTCCGCGCCGGCGGTCCCCGCCTCAGCCACGCCAGCTCCTTGCGGACGAGCTGGCGGCGCTTGTCCCCGCGAACCGCAGCCTGCCGGTCGCGCTCGGCGCGCGCGAGAACGTAGGCGGAGTAGCCGCCCTCGTGCTGCAGGATGCCGTGGTCGGCCACCTCCCACGTGCGTGTGCAGACGGCGTCAAGGAACCACCGGTCGTGGGTGATCACCAGCAGCGTCCCCCTGCGGGCGGCCAGGAAATGCGCGAGCCAGTCGATCACCTCGACGTCGAGGTGGTTGGTCGGCTCGTCGAGAAGCAGCAGATCCGGGGAGTCCAGCAGCGACTTGGCGAGCGCGATCCGCCGCTGCTCGCCCTCCGGACAGGTTGGCGATCGCCGGTCTGCAGCCCGTCAGCGAACCGGGCCAGCGTCACCCCGCCCAGCAGTCCTTCGAGCACCGACCGAAACGCAGGATCCCCCGCCCACTCGTGCTCGGCGTCGGTTCCCGACCAGCTCCTCGCCGATCGTCGACCCGGGATCCAGATCGGCCTGCTGCGAGACCAGCTCCGCGCTGACGCCGCTGGTCCGGATCACGGCGCCCGCGTCGGGCTGCTCGGTCCCCGCGATCAGCCGCAGCAGCGTCGACTTGCCGGCCCCGTTGGCTCCCACGACACCGATCCGCTCCCCCTCGCTGACCCCCAGCGTCACGCCGTCGAGCACCGACCGGCTGCCGTAGCCCTTGGCGACTGCGCTCAGGTTGACGAGGTTGCGGGCGATGGGTCAGATGTAGCAACTCGCGGCCGCCGCCTGGCTCGGACGGTCCCCCAGCGGCGCCGATCCGCACCGCTTCCCGCCGCGCGGTGACGATCCGGCGGCCATGACCCCGGCTTGGCCGCGCCACTTCCGTGTCCCCCCGGGGCCGGTGCGCTTCCCGTTCAGCAGCCCCGGCCCGCCGCCGCAAGCCGGCTTTCGGCATGCTGTGGAGCGATGAACACCACGGCCCTGGTCCTGGAGGAGCGCGGGCGCCCGCCGGTGCTGCGCGAGCTGCGGCTCGACGCCCCCGGTGACGGCGAGGTGCTCGTGCGCGTCGCGGCGGCGGGGCTGTGCCATTCGGACCTGTCGGTGATCGACGGCTCCCGGCCGCGGCCGATGCCGATCGCGCTCGGCCACGAGGCCGCCGGCGAGGTCATCGCCCTCGGCGCCGGCGTGGACCGGCTGGCCGTCGGCGATCACGTGGTCGCGACCTTCGTGCCCAGCTGCGGAGCGTGCGGACCCTGCGACCAGGGGCGGCCGGCGCTGTGTGAGCCGGGCGCGGCCGCCAACACGGCCGGCACGCTGCTGGGCGGGAGCGCGCGCCTGTCTCGACGACACCCGGGCCGTCCACCATCACCTCGGGGTCTCGGGCTTCGCCGACCATGCCGTCGTCGACCAGCACTCTCTGGTCCGGATCGATCCGGAGCTGCCCGTGGGACCTCGCGGCCCTGTTCGGTTGTGCCGTGCTCACCGGCGTGGGCGCGGTCGTCAACGCCGCGCGAGTCTCCCCGGGACAGAGCCTGGCCATCTTCGGGCTCGGGGGCGTCGGGCTCGCCGCCCTGCTCGGCGGCCTCGCCGCCGGCGCGTGGCCGATCATCGTCGTGGACCGAATGCCCGAGAAGCTCGCTCTCGCCGACGAGCTCGGCGCCGCCCACGCGATCGCCGCCGATGACACCGTCAGCGATCAGATCAGGGAGCTGACCGGCGGCGGCGTCGAGCACGCGGTCGAGACGGTCGGCAACGCGGATGTGCTGGCTCAGGCGTACCGCAGCACGCGCCGGGGCGGGACGACCACCACCGTCGGGCTGCCCCATCCCGACGCCGAGCTGCGGCTGCCGGCGGTCACGCTGACCGCCGAGGAGCGCCACCTGCAGGGTTCCTACCTGGGCTCGTGTGTTCCGTCGCGCGACATCCCGCGGTTCATCGCCCTGCATCGCGCGGGCAAGCTCCCCGTCGAGCGGCTGCTCACCCACCGCCTGCGCCAGGACGAGCTCGTGGCCGGGTTCGAACGCCTCAGCCGCGGCGAGGGCGTGCGGCAAGTCGTCATCTTCGACTGAGGCGCCGGTGATGGAACGCTCCGACTACCGGTCCTGGCTGACCATCCCGACCCGATGGAACGACAACGACGTCTACGGTCACGTCAACAACGTCGAGTACCTGGCCTTCTTCGACACGGCGATCAACCACCACCTGATCACCTCCGGCGTGCTGGACATCCACCATGGTTCGGTCATCGGTCTCTGCATCGAGTCGCACTGCACCTATGCCGCGCCGCTGACCTTTCCCGAAGCCGTCGAGGCCGGCCTGGGCGTCAGCAAGCTGGGCCGCACCAGCGTGCGCTACGAGATCGGGCTGTTCACGGCCGGTGACCCGCAGCCGGCCGCCAGCGGCTACTTCGTCCACGTGTTCGTCGACCGCGAGACGCGACGGCCGGTCGAGATCCCGTCGCCGCTGCGCGCGGTGCTCGACGCGCTGCGGTGAGCACTGGCGCCGCTCGGAAGCGCCTCAGCCTCCGCGCTGCCGCCGACAGAGGCTGCCGATCCCGGCGGTGACCGCCATCGCCAGCACGCCCCAACCGACCACGCGCGCGGTGGCGCGGGCCATGTCGGCCCCGCCGAGCCGTGCCCCGAGCGCTCCGAGACCGGCCAGTCCCGAGCACGGTGACCACGACGCAGACCACGATCCGGCCCCGGACGGGCGAGCGCCACCGACAGGACGGGCAGCACCGCACCAACCGAGAAGGAGACCGCCGACGCCAGCGCGGCCTGCAGCGGACGAGCCTGGCGCTCGTCCTCGAGCCCCAGCTCGTCCCGGGCGTGGGCCCCGAGCGCGTCGTGCTCGGTGAGCGCGATCGCGACGTCCGCGCGCCACATCACGCGGGACGCCCCGGCCCTCGTAGATCCCGGTCAGCTCCTCGAGCTCGTGCTCGGGGTATTCGCGCAGCTCGCGCGCCTCGACGCGGAGGTCGGCCCGCTCGGTGTCGCGCTGGGAGCTCACCGACACGAACTCGCCCGCCGCCATCGAGAGCGCTCCGGCGACCAGCCCGGCGATGCCCGCGGTGAGGATCGCGCTGCTCCCTGCGCCCGAGGCGGCGACGCCGAGCACCAGACTGGACGTGGACACGATGCCATCGTTGGCGCCCAGGACGGCGGCGCGCAACCAATTCGAGCGATAGCTGAGGTGACGCTCGGCATGGCGGGCGGTGCGCATCGGGCCTCTCAGTCCTAACAGGCACTCCTAATGCTCGCGCGGCGCGGGCGTCCCCGGCCGTTCCGGAGTCCGTCTCGGTCTAGAGAACGAGTTGCATGAAGACGCTCGCGCGGGCGTAGGGCATGTGCAACGTCTCGGGCGCCACGTGCTCAAAGCCGGCGGACTCGTAGAGATGGACGGCATCGGGCAGCTTGGTCGAGCTGCCGAGAAACAGCGAGCTCGCCCCCAGGCCGCGGGCGTGCTCGATGGCCGCGACGAGCAATCGGCGCCCGGTTCCACAGCCCCGTAGCTCCGGCGATACGACCATCTTGGAGAGCTCGAACGCGCCGGTCCCGTCCGGCACGATCGCTACACAGCCTATCGGCCGCCCATCGAACTCAGCCATCAGGATCTGGCCTCCGGGCTCGATGTAGACCCCGACCGGGTCAGCGAGCTGGCGGCGGTCCTCGTTCTCGAGCGCGAAGCTGCGCGCGATCCACTCCTCGTTGAGACGGCGAAACGCCTCCGCGTCGTCGGCGCCGGCGAAGGGCCGGATGGTCACGTCCACGGTGCGCTCCGCGCGCTCACGCCGGGCCGGCGATTGCGTCAAGCGTCGCCTGCGCGATCTCGGCGTCCTGGGCCGGCGTGCCGCCGGCGATCCCGAGGCCGCCCGCGTGCTCGCCGTCGAGCACGAGCGGCACGCCGCCGGTGACGTTGGTGAGCAGGTTGCCGGCCGCGATCGGCAACATCAGCTCGAGCTCTGCGGGGATCCAGCCGCTCGCGCGCCGGGTCGACGCCGCCGTGTTGGCCTTGCGGCGGCTCGTCTCGACGCTGTGCGGGGTCGCGCCGTCGGCGCGGGCGAACGCAACCAGACCCATGGCCGGGTCCACGACGGTGGCCGACACCTTGACCCGGGCCTTCTCGCCCTCGGCGAGGGCGATCGCGATGAGCCGCAACGCGGTATCGGTGGTGACGATGGTCTGGGTCCAGGTGTCAGGCATGCAGGCTCTCCTCGGCTAGTGGTGGCTGGTCTCAGGGCTACCTCGGAAGGCGTTGCGGTACGCCGTCGGGGTCGTCGATGCCTCCCGGGCGAGGTGCAGGCGCAGGTTGGCCGCGCTGCCCAGGCCGCAGAGGTGCGCGACCTCCTCGACGGGAAGGTCAGTCGCCTCCAGCAGTCGCCGGGCCTCGAGCAGCCGCTGGGCATTGAGCCAGCGCAGCGGGGTCATCCGGGTCTCGGCGACGAAGTGGCGCGCGAAGCTGCGCGCCGAGTAGCCCGGCGTGGCGCGGCGAGCTCCTCCACGGTCAGCGGGCGATGCATCTCGCTGATCGCCCAGTCGCAGGTCGCGGCCAGGTTCGGCCCGCTGTCGGGCAGCGGTCGCCGCATGTACTGGGCCTGCCCGCCGGGGCGGTGCAGCGCCGCCACCATCCGGCGCGAGACCTCCGCCGCGGCGGCGGCGCCGTGATCGTTGCGCACCATGTGCAGGCACAGATCGATCCCGGCCGCGATACCGGCGCTGGTCAGGATCTGGCCCTCGTCGACGTAGAGGACCTCGGGCCGGACCCGGACCGCGGGGAAGCGGGCGGCGAGATCGTCGGCGTGGTCCCAGTGCGTCGTCGCCGCGCGCCCGTCGAGCAGGCCGGCGGCGGCGAGCGCGAAGGCGCCGACGCACACCGACGCGATCCGGGCCCCGCGGGCGTGGGCGCGGCGCAGCGCCGCCGTGACCGGAGCGGGCGGGTCATCGGTCGGCATGAACCCGGGCACGATCACCGTGTCCGCAGAGTCGAGCGCGCTGAGGCCGTGATCGGCGTGCAGCGTGAAGCCGGTGGTGGTGGCCACCGCGCCTGGCCGCTGCGCACAGAGCACGAACGCGTACCGGTCGCGCTCGCGGCGATGCCCGAAGACCTGAGCCGGGATCGCGAGGTCAAAGGCGACGACCTGGGGGAGGGCCAGGACGACGACACGGTGCATGGCAGGATCCTAACGGCATGCCATGGTGCTGCCAGGAATGGCGCTCCGGGCCTGTCCACCGGGCCCGCCCCGGGCCAGCTCCCACGCGGTTAAGCGCGCGAGCCGCCGCCCGCGCGAACGATTCCTTGCCGTCGGGCCAAAGACAGCCTCGAGGCCGGCAACCAGACTTCGGCGCCTTCCCGTTCCCGACCACGAGCTGACGGGCGCTGCCCGTCCAGGAGGCCCGTCGATGGCATCGATAGCCAGCCCCGGCAGTACCACAGCGACGTCAGCAACCGTCCGGGAACCGGGCCGGCTGGCCTCCAACGCAGTCGGCCTGCCCAGCGTCCTGTTCATGATCGTGACCGGGGCGGCCGATCACGGCGATGCTGTTCAACGTTCCGGTGGCGATTTCCGGAGCGGGGTCAGCGGCGCCCGCAGGCTTCCTGCTCGCCACCGTCGCGCTGACGATCTTCTCGGTGGGATATGTGGCGATGGCGCGGATGCTCGATCCGGCGACGGCGCGGTACTGGAAGATCGTCAATCCGTCGGCTCAGAACGGGCTCGGCACCCCGGTCGCCTACAAGCTCGAACCCGGGGGCAACTCCGGCAGCTTCGTGCATCCCGCCTCCTCGGTGGCCAAGCGGGCCGGCTTCATCACCGGCCACGTGTGGGTGACCCCGTATGACCCCGCCCAGCGGTTCGCGGCCGGCGAGTACCCCAACCAGCATCCCGGGGGGCGACGGGCTGCCGGCCTGGATCGAGGCCGACCGCGGCACCGAGGACACCGACATCGTGCTCTGGTACACGATGGGTCACCATCACATTCCCCGTCCCGAGGACTGGCCGGTGATGCCGGTCGGGACGATCGGCTTCATGCTCAAGCCCAATGGCTTCTTCGACCGCAATCCCGCTCTTGACGTGCCCGCGCCCCAGGGTCACCAGTGCGGCATGCACGACGACTGAGCGCCGCGGGACCAACGCCGGCCCGGGCCGCGGAGCACGGGGGTCTGATGCCGGCTGAGCTGATGGCCCTGGACATCACCGAGCAGGCCGCTGCTCGTCCGCGAGCGGGGAGGTTTCGGCGCTCGAGCTCGTCGACGCGGCGATCGACGCCCTGGACGGCGCGCGCGAGCTCAACGTGCTCGTCCACGAGCAGTTCGAGGCGGCGCGGGCGGCGGCGCGGGCCCCGTTGGGTGACGGGCCGCTGGCCGGGGTGCCGTTCCTGCTCAAAGACCTCGGCGAATCCGACCAGGGGGCCCCGGAGCGGATGGGTTCGCGGGCCCTGCGCGACCACGTGGCCACCTTCACGGCCTGGAGCGTGCGAGCGCTACCGCGCGGCCGGACTGATCATCTGCGGCCGCACCAACACCCCCGAGTTCGGCAACCACTGCGCGACCGAGCCGGCGCTGTTCGGGCCCACGCTCAACCCGTGGCGCCGAGACGTCTCCCCGGGGGGATCGAGCGGGGGCTCGGCGGCGGCCGTCGCCGCCCGGCTGATCGGCGCCGCCTCGGGCGGGGATGGGACCGGCTCGATCCGGATGCCCGCCTCGTGCTGCGGGCTGGTCGGGCTCAAACCCCGCCGCGGCCGCAGCTCGTGGGCGCCCGGCGGCCGGGCAGGCTCTGGACGGCCTCGCGCTCAAGCACGCACTGACCCGCACCGTCCGCGACAGTGCGCTGCTGCTCGATGTGGTCACCGGCACGGCGCCGGGCGATCCGTACACGGCGCCGCCGCCCGAGCGGCCGTTCGCCGACGAGGTCGGCGCCGATCCCGGGCGGTGCGGGTTCTGGCCGCCACCCATCCCCCGTTCCCGGGCACGGTCGACGCCCGGGTGCAGGCGGTCGCCGATCAGGCCGCGCAGGTGCTCGAGGGCCTCGGGCACGCCGTACGCCGGGCGCGGTCGAGATCGACGCCGAGGCGGTCCGCCACGCGATCGCGGTGATCCACGCCGTCGACAACGCCGTCACGTTCGGCTGGCTGTGTTCGGAGCTGGGCCGCGCGCCCGAGCCCGACGAGCTCGATCCGGTGACCTGGGACATGGTCAGGGAGGGGCTGGAGCTGAGGGCGGTGCATCACGCCACGGCGATCGACGAGCTGCACGGCCCAGACCCGCCGGGCCGCGGAGCTGTTCGCGACCGCCGACGTCGTGCTGTGCCCGACCCTCAACGTGCTGCCCCCGCCGCCGGGGACGCTGTCGGCGTCGCGCGGCAGCGTGGACGCGTTCTTTGACGTCGAGTTCGCGGCCACCGGCTGGACCGCCTGGCCAACGCCACCGGGTGGGCGGCGATCTCGCTGCCGCTCGGCGAGGTCAACGGGCTTCCGGTGGGCGTGCAGTTGCTCGCTCCCGACGAGGCGGTGCTGATCCGCCTCGCTGCCCAGCTCGAGCTCGCGCTCCCGTGGGCGCAGCGCCGCCCACCGTCGCTCGCCTGAGCGCCGCCGGGCGCCGAAGGGGCGATGAGCCTGGCTATGGTCTCTGGCGAGGGTGGGGAGGCACGTGAGACCCCCCCGATCCCCCAGGAGTCCAGATGAACGCCGAGACGAGCAGCCCCGCCGCACCGAACCGCTGGGCGGTGCTCGCATTGCTGGGTGTGGCGCAGCTGATGGTCGTGCTCGACGCGACGATCGTGAACATCGCGCTGCCCTCCGCCCAACGGGCGCTGCACTTCTCCACCGACAGTCGACAGTGGATCATCACCGCCTACGCGCTGGCCTTCGGCAGCCTGCTGCTGCTGGGCGGCAAGCTCGGTGACCTGTTCGGCCGCAAGTGGACGTTCATCGCCGGCCTGGCCGGGTTCTCGATCGCTTCGGCGATCGGTGGCCTGGCGACCTCGTTCGCGATGCTCGTCGGCGGCGCGCGCCCTGCAGGGGCTGTTCGGCGCGCTGCTCGCCCCGTCGGCGCTGTCGCTGCTGACCGTCACCTTTGCCGATTCGCCGGACCGGTCCAAGGCGTTCGGCATCTTCGGCGCGATCGCCGGCGGCGGCGCTTCGATCGGCTTGCTGCTCGGGGGCGCGCTGACCCAGGCGCTGTCGTGGCGCTGGTGCCTGTACGTCAACCTGGCGATCGCCGTACCGACGGCGATCCTGGCGCTGCGCCTGCTCGTCAACCAGGCCCATCCTCAGCGCCCCAAGATTGACGTGCCCGGCGTCGTGGTCGCCTCCGTCGGCCTGTTCGGCGTCGTCTACGGCTTCTCCAACGCCGAGACCAACTCGTGGTCGGCGCCCGCGACGATCATCTCGCTCGCGGCCAGCGTCGTCCTGCTCACCGCTTTCGTCCTGATCGAGCGCCGCACGGCCGACCCGCTGCTGCCCCTGCACATCGTCACCGACCGCGCCCGGGGTGGCGCCTACGCGTCGATCGCGCTGGCCGGCTCCGGGGTGTTCGGCGTGTTTCTCTTCCTGACCTACTTCATGCAGCAGAACCTCGGTTTCTCGCCGCTGACCACCGGTCTGGCCTTCCTGCCCATGACGGGGATGATCGTCGTCACCGCGACCACGGTGCAGACCAAGATCCTGGATAAGACCGGGCCCAAGCCGCTGATCGTCCTCGGGATGACCCTCGGGATCATCGCCATGGTGCTGTTCACCCGGCTGACCTCGGGCGGGTCCTACGTGACCGAGGTGCTTCCGGGCCTGCTGGTGATCGGCTTCGGGATGGGCTGCATCTTCGCGCCGGCATTCGGGACCGCGACGCTCGGGGTCGAACGCCAGGAGGCGGGCATCGCCTCGGCGATGGTCAACACCTCCCAGCAGGTCGGCGGCTCGGTCGGCACGGCGTTGCTCAGCACCCTGTTCGCCAGCTCAGCGGCCAGCTACGCAGCGGGCCACCGGGTGCTGCCGGCGGTGGCCATGGTGCATGGCTACACGACCGCGTTCTGGTGGGCAGCGGGCATCTTCGCCGTCGGCCTGGTCGTGGCCGCGACCGTGCTCCCAGGGCGGATCCGCCCCGCCCGCCGGGCTGCCGAGCCCGCGCTGGCAACCGAGTAGCGCTGCGCCGCGGGGGTTTGCAGTGGCCCTCAGCGCCTCGTGCACGATGACCGAACCCGGAAGCGAGCGGCGGTCGCCGAGCGCAGCGCGGCCGCCGTCAGCGGCAGCGGCGGGGGTTCCCACACGTCACGCTCGGAGTCGGGCCACACATACGCGGGACTGCCGTCGCGGATCAACGCGCGCAGCCCGGGATGGCGAAGCTCCGAGGCTGACCATTCGTACAGGCCGGGCAGCCGCGATCCGATCACGGCGTAGTCGAGCATCCGGCCGAGGCTGTGTTCGTCGCGCCGATACACCTCGACGTCATCCGACAGCGGGTAGCGAGTCGGGAGCACCCGCCCCATGGAGAGAAACGCCCCGGCCATCCCCAGCCGGGGATCGCCCAGCACCCGTCCGAGCGGCGCAAAGCGACCCAGCGCCAGATCGGGCGCGGAGACCAGCGCGTGCGCATAGAGCACGCGCAGGAGGACGACGTTGAGGAAGAAGCGCTCGGGCCGGCTCTCGGCGCGAGCCAGCGGCTCGTGATCGAGGTAGGCGGCGACGATGCTCGCGTTGTGCGCCCGGTACCAGGTCCGCGCCGTCGGATCGGCGATGAAGGCCATCCACAGACCGATCGTGGGGGACGACATCTCTCCGCCCAGCCCGCCCGCGCGAGCGACCGCCTCGCACCCGTCGCGCAGCAACCGCTCGTTGAGCGCTCGCCACCACCGACTGCCGGGCGGGTCGGCCTCGATCGCGTTGAGCACGCCCCGGTCCGCCTCCCAGCGCATGAACGACATCGCCGCGCGCCGGAAGGGCAGGTGCTGGGGCGCGCGCCCGGTCGGTCCCTGGTAGGTGGCGGCGGCCAGCGCCAGGCGCGCAGCGGGATCGTCGCGGACGGCTGCGACCTGGGTTGCGGCCCGCTCGGCTGCGGTGTCGGTCGGGTCGGCCACGGCGCGTATGTCATCACCTCGCCGCGCCGCTTGCGGCCACCGTGTGATCAGACGAACAGGGTCGTCTGGGCAAAGCCCGGAGCGCCCTCGAGCTCGAGCATCCGGCGCTTGGTGGTGATCCCGCCCGGGGCCGAGAAGCCGTGCAGGGCGCCGTCGGCGGCCAGCACCCGATGGCAGGGCACGATCACGGGGTACGGGTTGGCGCCCAGAGCCGCCCCGACCGCCCGGGCGGCGCCCGGATCTCCGACCGCCCGGGCGATCTCGCCGTAGGTGGCCACGGCGCCCGGATCAATGGCGCGCGTCGCCGCGTAGACATGCCGGGCGAAGGGCTCGAGCCCAGACTCGTCGAGCACGACCTCGCGCAGGTCCCGGGGCTCCCCGTCGAGCAGCGCGACGATGCCCCGCACCGCGGCGCGCGCCGGCTCGGGGGCCGAGCCGAGCTCGTGGCGGCGCGTGCGGCTGAGCCCGGGTCACCCGGCAGCACACGCGGGTGATGCCGCCCGGGCCCCAGTCCAGCCCGCAGTCTCCGATGGCGGTGGCGAAGATCAGCACGCTGCCGGGAATGCTAATCGCGCCGCCAGCGGCAGGGCCGGCGGCGCGAAGCTACGCTCAGCGCCGGTGACTCGGTGAAGGCATCGTCTCGTCGGCCGCCGGCGGCCCTGATCGGGACCCTGAGCTGTGTTCTCGCCGCGGCGGCGCTGGAGCTCGGGCTGGACATGGTCCCCTCCTATGACCCGTTCGGGTGGCTGGTCTGGGGCCGGCAGACCGTGCACCTGGCGCTGGACCCGATCGGGGCACCAACCTGGAAGCCCCTGCCGTGGCTGGTGACCACCCCGCTCGCCCTTACCGGGGGGGCGGCGCCGACGCTCTGGTTGATCGCCGCCTGCGCTGCTGGACTGGCGGCCCTGTGGCTGGCCTACGGGCTCGGGCACCGCCTGGGCGGAGCGGTCGGGGGCGCGGTGGCCGTCGGTGTGCTTCTGCTGTGCCGCAACTGGTTTGACTACCTGCTGACCGGCAACGTCGAGCCGGCCACGGTGGCGCTGGTCCTGGGCGCCGCCGAAGGTCACGTGCGCGGCCGGCAACGGCTGGCGTTCGTACTGCTCGCGCTCGCAGCGCTGATGCGTCCCGAAGCCGCGTTGCTACTGGTCCTCTACGGAGGGTGGCTATGGCGCACGGACCGGGGTGCCCGCACGCTCGAGACAGGGGGCATCGCGGTCCTGGCGCTGTTGTGGTTGCTGCCTCCATACATCTCGACGGGCGTCGCGCTCGGATCCCAGGATGCTGTCTTCCACACTCCTGGCGCAACCCGCGATCCGATCACGGTCGCGTTGCGGGGTGCCACGATCCTGAGCTGGCCGGTCGCGGTCGCCGCACTCGCCGGGCTGGCCTTCGCGCTGCGGCGCCCCACGCCCGAACGCCGGCTGGCGGTGATCCTCGCGACCGTCGGGGCTGGGTGGATTGCCGCCACCGCCGCGATGGCAGTGGCGGGCTTTCCGGGGCTTCAGCGGTTCATGCTGCCGGCGGCCGGCGGCCTGTGCGTGCTCGCCGGCGGGGGCGCCGGGCAGGCCGTCACCTGGGGGCGGCGACGGCTGAGGTCCGGAGGCTGGCCGATCGCCGCCGTTGCCCTGCTCGTCGCGGTCCTCGGGACGAGCTTCTACGGCCGCCTGCGAATCATTGACGCGGTCAACGCGGTCAACGGCGAACGGACACGCTCCGGACTGGATCGCGGTCTGAGTCGGGCCATCGCCGAGGCCGGCGGCCGGAAGCGGATCCTCGCGTGCGGCGCCCCGAGCATCGACCTCGGTTTTCAGTCGGTGCTGGCGTGGGACCTTGACCGGGCAGTCGGTCAGATCGGGTTTCGTCCGAGGCGCGATGTCCATCGCCGGGCGCCCGTCGTTCTGTTCGCGATTCACAGACCGTTCGGGCTCCGATCTCACGGCATCCTGTTGGCCCGGGCCCACCCGTGGAGCGTGGTCGCGCTGAGACCGTCGCCGGGGTGCCCGCCGACGCCGAAGGTGGGAACGTAGAGTCCGCCCGGTGACGCCTCCGTGGCCCACCAGCCCGCCCACCGCCGTCGAGCTTCGCGCGTTCGCGGACGCGTCGACCCGGCCCTTCTGGCTCGATGACCTGCCGGGGCGAGATCCCCATCGCAGGCTGGAGAGCGTCGTGGACGCCGATCTGTGCATCGTCGGCGGGGGTTTCACGGGCCTGTGGGCTGCTCTGCACGCTACCCGCGCTGCGCCCGGGCGCAGCGTGGTGCTGCTGGAATCCAAGCGCTGCGGTGAGGCCGCGAGCGGACGTAACGGGGGCTTTCTCGATGCGTCACTGACCCACGGCCTGGCCAACGGCTGCGGTCGTTTCGCCGATGAGATGCCGGCCCTCGTGCGACTCGGCGGCGAGAATTTCGCAGCCCTGCGCGCGGATCTGGAGCGGCATTCGATCCACGCCGACTACGAGCCAACGGGTGGGCTGGACGTCGCGCTCGAGCCACACCAGGTCACCGAACTCGACGAGCTGGCCGCGCTGATGGAGCGTTTCGGACAGGAGGCTCAGCGGCTGGACCGCCAGGCGATTCAGGCCGAGGTGGCCTCGCCCACGTATCTCGCCGGACTGTGGACCCCGCATGGGACCGCACTCGTTCACCCCGGCAAGCTCGCCGATGGCCTGCGCCGTGCGGCGACGGCCGCCGGGGTCCGGATCTTCGAGCACAGTCCCGTCCACTCACTGGCGCCGGAAGGTGCCGGGATCGGCGTCGCGGCCGCCGACGGCCGCGTGCGCGCACGGCGTGTGCTCGTCGCCACCGGCGCCGAGACGGGCGTCCTGCCCTCGCTGGGCCGCTACATCGCCCCCGTCTATGACTACGCGCTGGTCACCGAGCCGCTGTCGTCTGCGCAGCTCGGCGAGATCGGTTGGCGCCGTCGCCAGGGTCTCGCTGACGGAGCCAACCAGTTTCACTATTACCGGCTCACCCACGATGACCGGATCCTGTTCGGCGGCTATGACGCGGTCTACCGCTACGGTGGCCCGGTCGGCCCCCGCCATGAGGATCACGCGGCGAGCTTCGGGCGGCTGTCGCAGCACTTCTTCACCATCTTCCCCCAGCTGAGGGGGCTGCGCTTCACCCATCGCTGGGGCGGGGCGATCGACACCTGCAGCCGCTTCTCGGTGTTCTTCGGACGTCGCCCACGGCGGCCGCGTCGCCTACGCGGCCGGCTACACCGGACTCGGGGTCGGTGCCAGCCGGTTCGGCGCCCAGGTCGCGCTGGACCTGCTCGACGGCCACGACACCGAGGCCACGGCGTTGCGCTTCACACGCACGCGCCCGGTGCCCTTCCCGCCCGAGCCCCTGCGCTCCGCGGTCATCCAGCTCACGCGCAACCGGCTCGCCGCCGCGGATCGGCATTCGGGCCGTCGCGGCCTGTGGCTGCGCATCCTGGATCGGCTGGGACTCGGCTTTGACAGCTGATCGTGCCCGAGGTGCATAGGATGCGCGGACCCGACGAGCAGCATCAAGGAGAGGAGCGACGGGTGCCAGCGACACCGGCCCCACGGGGCCGCAACCCGTACAGCAGCGAGGGCGTCGTGCGCGGCGAGGACGGCATCGCGCGGTATGCACAGCGTCCGTCATCCCTGGTCCACATGCTCCAGGCAACGGTCGACCGGGCTCCGGACGCGACGGCGCTCGTCGAGATCGGCGGCCCGGCGCTGAGCTGGGGTGAGTTGTGGCAGCGCGCGGTGCGGGTGGCCGGCGGGCTGCGCGAGGCCGGCGTCAGCCGTGGTGACCGGGTCACCCTCCGCCTGCCCAACGGCGCCGACTGGGTGCTCGCGTTCTGGGGCACGCAGATCGCCGGCGCCGTGACCGTTCCGGTCAACACGCGCTTCAAGACATCCGAGGTCGACTACGTCCGCACGGACTCCGGAGCGGTGTACGGGTTCGAGCCCGGAGCAGGCGCTCCCCGACGGCGAGCCGCTGATCACCGCCGACCTGCGGCCCGGCGAGCTGGCGGCGATCTTCTACACGAGCGGCACGACCGGCTTTCCCAAGGGCGCGATGATGTCGCACGCCAACTTCCTGGCCAACGTCGAGTCGGCGATCCGGTGCGTCGGGCTCGACCGCGACGAGGGCGCCTCGCTGGCCACGCTGATCAACGTGCCGCTGTTTCACGTCACCGGCTGCAACGCCCAGCTGCTGGTCATGACCGAGCTCGGGGGGCGCACGTTCGTGCTCGCCAATCCGCTCGACCTCGAGGGCTTTCTCACCACGGTCAGCCAGGAGGGCATCCAGATGCTCACCTCGGTGCCAGCCATCTACCACGCCCTCACCCGCCATCCGATGTTCGCGCAGACCGACCTCGACCACGTGCGCTGGGTTTCCTACGGGGGCGCGCCGATCGCCGCCGACAGCGTCCACGCGATCATGCGGGCGTTCCCGAAGGCGCGCGTCGGCAACGGGTTCGGGCTGACCGAGACTTCCTCGCTGACCTCGTTCCTGCCCCACGAGGAGGCGCTCGAGCACGCCGACAGTGTCGGCTTCGCGATGCCGGTCACCGACCTCGCGATCGCTCAACCCGACGCGGAGACCGGAGTCGGCGAGCTGCTGGTGCGCGGTGAGAACGTCGTGCTCGGCTACTGGAACCAGCCCGAGGCGACCGCCGAGACCTTCGTCGACGGGTGGCTGCACACCGGGGACCTCGGGCGCATCGACGATGACGGCCTGCTCTACATCGTGGACCGCGCGAAGGACATGATCAACCGCGGCGGCGAGAACGTCTACAGCATCGAGGTCGAGGCGGCGCTCGCCGGGGCTCCCGGGGTCGGCGAGGCCGCGGTGCTCCCCGTGCCCGACGACATGATGGGCGAGAAGGTCGGGGCGGTGATCGTGCCCGCCGGAGCAACTACTGACATCGCGGCGATCATCGCGCACGTTCGCGAGCGGATCGCCGACTTCAAGGTCCCGCAGTTCGTGAGCCTGCGCTCCGAGCCGCTGCCGCGCAACCCCGGCGGCAAGGTGCTCAAGGCCCAGTTGAAAGAGCGAAACCGAGTGGGGAGAGCCGCTGCGATGAGCACCGTCGAGACCGTACAGGGCACCATCGACGCCGCTGACATGGGCGTCACGCTGATCCACGAACACGTGCGCTTCCGCGACGAGGCAGTGGCCGAGAATTGGCCCGGCCGCTATGACGAGGCAGCCGAGCTCGAGGCGGCGCTCGCACAGGTCAACGCCGCCAAGGCTCACGGCGTCACCTTCATCGTCGACCCGACGGCGATGTTCGGCGGCCGTGACGTGCGCTTCATCAAGCGCGTCTCCGACGCGACCGGGGTCAACCTCGCCTTCTGCACCGGGATCTACACCTATGACTTCCTCCCCCACTACTTCGAGAACCGCGACGCCGACCAGATCGCCGAGCACTTCGTGGCCGACATCGAGCAGGGCACCCAGGGAACCGAACTCAAGGCGGCGTTTCTGAAGTGCGCCGCCGACGCCGCCGGGGTGACCCCCAACGTGGAGAAGGTCCATCGCGCGTGTGCGCGCGCGAGCCTGCAGACCGGGGCGCCGATCATGGCCCACTCGATGCCGGGCGCCGGCACCGGCCCGCGCCAGGTCGAGATCTTCCTCGAGGAGGGAGTCGACCCGGGCAAGATCCAGATCGCGCACTGCGGCGACACCGCCGACGTCGACTACATCCAGGGTCTGATCGACGCCGGCGTCTACGTCGGCCTGGATCGTTACGGCCTGGACATGTACCTCCCGATGGACCAGCGCAACGCGACGACAGCCGAACTGCTGCGCCGCGGGCACGCCGAGCAGATCGTCATCTCCCAGGACCACTGCGCGACGATCGACTGGTTCCCGCCCGAGGTGATCGAACAGCTCCGCGAGTCCCCGGCAATCCACAACTGGTCGTTCACGCTCATCTTCGAGGAGGTGCTTCCGTGGCTGCGCGAGCAGGGTGTGATGGACGACGCCGTGTTTCAGACGATCTTCGTGGCCAACCCGGCGCGCTGGCTCGGGCGCTGAGCGGCCGCTGCTCAGACCGGCAGCGTCGCACAGGCGACCAGGCGCGAGTCCGCCACCCCCGCGGCGCGGTGACCGTGAATGGCCAGGTACTCAGGGTCGGCGATCATGCCCAGGAAGGCCGCCCGGGACGGATACTGCACAGCCAACACGAGATCCCATTCGCCCCCCTCGGGGCCGATCACCGACTCGTGGGGTGACAGGGCGAGCAGCACGCGACCCCCCGCGCGCGCGAGAAAGCGCGTGACCTCGGTGCCGTACCGCGCGTAGGCCTGCGCGCCGGTGATCCCCTCCTCGGCGTCGATTCCGGCCGCGTGGTCGCGGAAACGCAGCAGGTTGAGCATCACCACCGGGCCCTCGTCAGTGCTCGCCCGCAGCGCCGCGAGCTGCTCCATGGTCGGCTCGATCGTGCTCATGACAGGTGCGGGCGCGGATTGAGGATGAGCGCGGGACGCGGCGTCTGGCTGAAGTTGAAATCCCGCACCAGGTTGCCCAGACCGGGGACGTTCTCGCGGACAGTCGGCCGCGGGTCCGGGCGGCCGTCGGTGCGCGGGTTCAGCCGCTGTCCGCCGAGGAAGTCGTCCTCGATGAACTTCGCGTAGGCGTCGAAGCTCAGCTGCTGGTGATCGACGACGTGACGACGCGAATAGGGGCTGATCACCAGACCGGGCACCCGGAAGCCGTAGCCGTTGAGGTCCACGGCCGGCGGCCGCACGTGGTCATAGAACCCTCCCCAGTCATCCCAGGCGAGAAAGATCGCGGTGCTCTTCCAGGCCCGGCTGCGGCCGATCGCGTTGATCACCCGGGTCACGTAGGCCTGGCCGGTGCCGATCGAGGACGTCGGGTGCTCGGACACGATTCCGTTGGGGATCACCCACGACACCGCCGGCAGCCGGTTGGTGCGCAACGCGCTGAACAACGACGGGGTGCCGCGGACATTGGATACCTGGTGGTCCTCGCGCACCGTGTCAAAGCTCGGCAACGGGTTCCAGATCCCCGGCGTGCGCGGATCCTGCTCCTTATAGGTGCAGAACATCTGCGCGGTCTCGCAGTCGGGTTCGGGTCCCTTGCTGAGGTAGTAGGCCCAGCTGACATGGTCGCGGTGCAGCAGGTAGGTGAGGTCGGTCCAGGCGTAGTCAGGCGCGGTATGCGGAGCCGCTCCGAAGTCCGCGGGCAGGCCTGGGTCCTCGATGTTGGACTGGCAGCTGAAGGGGTCTCCCGGCGAGGTGCACAGCGCTGACCACTCCGAGACGAGGAACAGGTGGGCGGGCAGGCTCCAGGACGCGTTGGGCTCGAACATGTGATCCTGGAGCACGTAGTGACGCGCGTAGGCCCAGTAGTTGGGGATCTCGCGGGCGTCGTGGTAGCCCATCATGTCGTCGCGCAGCCGCGCATTGCACTCGGTCTTGTCAAAGACCAGCTGGCAGCTCTCGCGAGCGCGGATGAAGCCGTTCATCACCCCGTTGGCGTAGTCGGCGGTGTAGGCGGTCGCGTCGTGAGGACCCCCGTAATTGACGAGATGGGGATCGTGGTAGGGCCGCACGCAGCGATGGCGCCGCGGGTCCGGGACGCAAACACTCGGTCGGCCGTGGCGCATGGGGATCCCGTCGGCGCCGGGGTAGGTGCCGAAGTAGCTGTCAAACGAGCGGTTCTCCTGCATGATCACCACGACGTGGCGGATCTTGTGGATGCCGCCGGCGCCCACCGCCGCGGCGGGCGCCGGCCCAGCGGCGAGCACGACCAGGGCGGCGGCGATGAGCAGGACACCACGTCTCACGGCAGGGCCACCGTCGTCGAGGTCGAGAGCACACGTCCGTCCCGGGTCAGCGCGCGGATCACATACGCCGCCCGCAGCGGCACCGCCACCCGGGTCTCGAACGCCCGGTCGGCGACGGTGGCCAGCGGGCGGTCCGAGCCGGGGACGCGAACCTGCCAACGAGCCACCTCCGTGGCCCCATTCCAACTCACGAACAGGGCCGCGCGGCGGCCGGCACGCCGCGCGACCGCGACCGGGCGGCCCGGGGCGTGCGCGTGCCAGGCGAAGCGCAGCGCGCGGTAGCTGCCGTCGTCGGCGGGCAGCGAGGCGTCGAACAGCAGCCGTCCCGACGGCGAGAACTGCGAGATCCACGGCGCGGCCCCGAATCCCACCAGCGCCCCACCCCCCGGAAGGCTCTGCAGGCTGCCCTCGCTGCGCGACAACGACGGGCCGCCGCGGTGATACTGCCGGACCACGCTCGCGATGTGCCGGCGGTGATCGAGCGCGAGCACCAGCCCACGGGAGGCGCGGGCATAGTCGGGTGGCCCGGCCTCGTCATCGAACAACGCGATCCGGTTGTCCGCCAACATCCGGGCGTCGTGCTGGAAGTGAAACCGAGCGCCGTGCGCCAACCGGAAGCTGCTGGCGCGCCCGCCAAGCGTCCATGCGATCCGGCCACCCACCTGGTCGACGGCGTAGATCGCCGAGGTGTCGCGCGCGGAGATGAGCACGCGTCCGCCGGGCAGCGGCTGCAGCGAGTTGAAGTGGTAGGCGTCGTAGACGGGGCTCGTGATCGGGGTCACGTCGGAGTCGCGCAGCGGAATGTGACCGTAGCCGTGCCATTCCCACAGCACCAGCCCGGTGCGCACGTCGATCTCCTGCGCGATCGAGTCCTGCAGCGGCGAGAGGGCGCCGGCCGGGGTGCCAGGGAGGTGGATCCGGACCGGAGAGGTCGCGATCATGAATGCGTGGCCATCCGGAGTGAGCAGGAACTCGTGGATATCGGCCTGATAGCCGTTACCGGCGTGCACGACCCTCAGCGTCCGGTAGGACCGGTCGGCGATCATCCCCACCCCCTGGCCGAACGCCGAAGTCGAGACGGTCCCCTGCCACCAGGTGATCACCGGGCGTCGCCCCAGCTGCGCGGCCTGCAGGGCGGCGGCGACGAGCGGGGCAGCGAGTTGGTGAAACCAGACCAGCCGCCCGTCGGGTCCGATGATCATCGGACCGCCGGGACCGACGGGATGGATGCTGATCGCATTGACGTTGCCGGGATGGATGATCGGTGCCGGCAGCGGCGTCAGGAAGATGTCCCCGGCCAGCGCCGGCGCCGATCGGTTGACGGTGATGCGCGGGGGTATCAGCAGCGGCGCGGTGACGAAGTGCTGCAGCTTGGCCGGTTGCGTGACCGGCAGGTTGAGCGGTGGGCCGATCACGCCGAGATGCGCAACCGTGAATGATTCCCCGATCGGCCGGCGCCCGCGGATGACGATCCGGATCCGGACCCGCTCGCCCTGGGCAAACCCCCGTGCAGGAAGAAAGCTCGCCCCCGGCGCCGAGCGGTAGACCCGCAGACGGCCGGCATGATGCCCGGTGACCGACCCGGTGACCGTGACCGACCGGATCGATGCCGCCGGCGTGCCGAGGATGCTGACCTGGGTCGCTGGAGACGCGTCCGGCGTCCCCGGAGCCGGCGAGATGGCCAGTGACCGAGCCACCGGGAAGGACTCGGCGCGCGCAGTGGTCGCTGCCGTGGCCAGCACGGCCGCGGGCACCACTGCCCACCGCAGCAACCGCGCCCCAATGCGCACGCCGAGCCCACTTCGTGGCTGCGGAGGCGCCGCCGAACGAGCGACGGGAGAGCCCGCTGGGGAGGGAGCCATGGTGTCAAACACCATCGAGGGTTATAGCGGACTGCGTGACGCCATGTCAAACAGAGTGTCACTCGCTGGTACACTGAGAGCGTGAGTTCCACGGGCCAGCGGCTGCGGATGCGCGAACAGCGCGAGCAGACCCGCCGCGAGATCCTCGAAGCGACGGAGCAGGCGCTGCGCGAACGGCCGTACCGCGATCTGTCGGTGGAGGTAGTGATGGCGGGCACCGGGCTGACCCGGACCGCCTTCTACCGACACTTCGATGACGTGCCCGATCTCGTCCTGCGCGTGTTGCAGGATGTCGGGGGTGAACTGTTCGAGATCGCCCAGCAGTGGCTGAAGGGCAGCACCGAGGACTTCCCGGCCGCCGCCCGTGAGGGGCTGGAGGGGATCGTCAGCTTCTTCTCCCGTCACGGGCCGCTCGTCTCGGCGGTCGCCGAAGCGGCGGTCACCGACGAGCGCATCGAGGCCGGGTACAGCGCCTTCATGAACGTCTTCTTCACGCTCACCACTCAGGGGCTGGACGCGATGGTGGAGCGCGGCCAGCTCGCGCCGTGCGACACCGAGGGACTGTCCCGGGCGCTGAACCTGATGAACGAGCGATACCTGCTCGACCAGCTCGGCCGCGAGCCGCGCGGAGATCCGGCCGCCGTACTGAAGACGCTCGAGGCGATCTGGGTGCGCAGCGTCGGGCCGTTGCGGCAATCCACCACCTAGATGGCTGATTCCACGGCCGCGTGAGGGCCGGGGAAAATGATCCCGCCCTCCGATCAAGCCGGTCGAGGACGCAGGGCGAAGTCGATACTGGAGGTATCGGCGAGTCCGAGGACGTCGATCCGGCGCTGATCATCCGGATTTATCCGGCACGCGGGGTCGTGGAATCAATCATCTAGCTCGGTACGAGCCACGGAGCATTCTCGATCAGCCGGCGCAGGTGGCCGCGGGGGAGAATGATGGAGGACGCGCGCTCGCCGCCGTTCCCCAGCTCCCAACGCGATGACCGACGACGACATCGAGCTGGCCGCCGTGGCGCAGCCGTGCGAACGGCAGCCAGGTCCGAGCCAGCGGACGGCCGTCAACGGCGGCGGACCGGATCGCCACCGACCGGGCGGTTGCCCCCGGCGCGTTGATCTCGAGTGTTCCGCCGGGCAGGCGGACCGTGGCGCGCGGGAACAGGGGTGCCGTCAGCGCAAGCACGTCGGTGCCGGGCACAGCCGGATAGAGCCCCAGTGACGACAGCACCCACCAGGACGCCATCTCACCCCCGTCGTCGTTGCCCGGGGCGCCGGCCGGGCGTGGCGCGTACAGGGACAGCAGTGCTCGGCGGATCACCGCTGCGCCGACCGACGGCCGTCCGAGCCAGTCATACAGGTAGGGCACGTCGAGCGTGGGCTCGTTGCCCAGGAAGGCATCCGGGCTGGTCTGGCCGCCGTTGAGGTGAGTGAAGAAGGCGCCCAGTCGGCTCCGTACCCTCGCCGCACCGTGCAGCGCGGTGGTCAACCCGACCACGTCCTGAGGCACCGCCCACGTGTACTGGGCGGCGTCACCCTCGGCGAAGCCAGTGCTGCTCAGCGGTGAGAACGGTGCTGCCCACGCGCCGTCGCGAGCCCGCAGCCGGACGTAGCCGGCCGCCGGGTCGAGCACCCGCCGCCAGTTGGCGCCGCGCGGGGCGAATCGGCGGCAGATCCGCTCGGCGCCGAGGCTGTGGGCGAGCCGAGCGATCCCGAAGTCGGCGAGCGCGTACTCCAGCGTCGTCGACACTGCACCCCACACCGCGGTATGCACGTAGGTCTGGGTGGCCACGTTGACGTCGTCCTCGGCGGGAACGTAACCGAGGCGCAGGTAGTCGGCCAGACCGGCGCGTTCAACGTAGCTGTTGTTCGTGCTCTGACCGGGCACGGAGGCGCCATGGACCATCGCGGCCAGCGCCGCGCGAACGGGAAAGCGCCGGGCACCGAACGCCCACGCATCGGAGAGCATCAGGTCCGCGGGATCCCCGACCATGATGTCGTTCTGAGTGCTCAGCTGAGACCACTTGGGCAGCTGCCCGGACGATTGGGCGCCCTCGTCGAGCAGCGAGGCCGCCATCGCGCTCGCCGTGCGCGGGGCGAGCATGGTCAGCAGCGGGAACTGGCTGCGGTAGATGTCCCAACCCGAGTAGTTGGCGTACTCGGTCGCGTGGGTGCGGTGGACGCGGCCGTCCATCCCGGGGTAACGGCCGGTCACGTCACTGAGCGTGTTCGGCATCAGCAGAGCGTGGTACAGCTGGGTGGCGAACAGGCGCTGCTCGCGGCGTGGCCCGCCGGACACCCGCACCCGGTCCAGCCAGCTCCGCCACCTCTGCGTGGCTCGCGTGCGCAGGGAATCGAATGACCGGCCGGCGGCCTCGGCGGCGAGGTTGGCGCGCGCGCCGGCGACCGACACGTAGGAGACCCCGATCTCGACGGTGACCGCCGGGCCCGGAGCAAAGCTCGCGTAGGCGCCGGCCTGAGCACCGGTCGAGGGAGCGCTGAGCGGGGCCGGTGCGCCGTCCAGGGACTGCGGGGTCGGCGGCGGAGTTCCGGCCGACACCCGGTCAGAGGCGCCGCGTGCGCCGGGCAGCAGGCGCTCCCGGCGCCAGGCACCCGAGGCACGAAACGGCCGCGAGAAGTGGGCGGCGAAATACACGTGATAGCGCCCGGGCTGATAACAGAACCAGCCGCTCTGGGCGCTGCCGGTGATCTCGCGACGCGACGGATCGAGCGCCACCGCCGCCTGCGTGTCCCCCATCGCGCTGCCGCCGGCATTGACCAGCACGGTGGCGTTCGCGCGCTGCGGAAAGGCGAACCGGGCATCCGCGGTGCGAGTGCTCGCGGTCAGCGCGGCGTTGATCGCGCGCGGTCCGCCCGGGTTGAGGGTCACGGCGTAGCGCCCGGGTGCCGCCGCCTCGTGCGCATGGTCAAAGCGCGACTCAAAGCGCGGGCGCAGCCGGGCGCTACCGGCGATCGCCGGCGAGGCAGCCATCGTCCCGGTGACCGCGGTGACGGGGAAGTCCTGCTCGGCGGCACAGCCCGCGCCCGAGATGTGGTCGACCGAGAAGCCGCGGATGACGCGATCGCGGTACGCATATCCGCCACCGAGCGTGTCGCGGTCAGGGAACGTATCGGGGCCGAACTGCACGAGCCCGAACGGCAGCGTGGCGCCCGGGTAGGTGTTGCCGGCACCGCCGCCGGTTCCGAAGTCAGGACCACCGGAGGCGGTGCCGAGGAAGGGATCGGCAAGCGTGATCGGGTCAGTGCCGGTGAGGGACTTCGCGGCGCCGCCCGCGCCGGCCGTGGCAGGCGCCACCAACGTGCAGGCCAGGATCAGGACGATCGCTCTCCGCTTCATGCTCGGCATCATTGCGGAAATTCACGCATCGGAAATCGCTCACGCGATAGCTTGTCGCCCCGGTCGGCCGGGGTCACGACCGAAAGCGCGCGGCGGCGGTGACCGACGCGACGAGAACGACGGAAGGCGAGCGGCACATGGAGCACATCATTGATCCGGCCGGAATCCATCACGCGTGGGACAACTCGCTTGAGCCGAGCTTGCGGATCAGCTCCGGCGACACGGTCGGCTACGAGTTGCTGATGGCCGGCCACGGCCAGGTCAAGGAGGGCGACAGCTTCGCGGACACGCGGTTTGACTTTGACACGCTGTACAACCTGCTCGGCCCGCTCTACGTGGAGGGCGCGCGGCCGGGTGACACGCTGCGCGTGGACATCCTCGAGTTGACCCCGGGCGACTGGGGCTGGTGCGTGATCCTGCCCGAGCTCGGCACGCTCCCGGAGGACTTCGCGGGCGAGTACCTGCGCACCCTTGACCTGCGCAACGGGGACAGCGCGGAGCTCGTGCCCGGCGTTCGCATCCCCTTCTCCCCGTTCCTGGGCACGATGGGCACCCACCCGGACGGGTCCGAGGTCGCGTCGGCCTTCCCGCCTCACAAGGGCGGCGGAAACATCGACACCCGGCATCTCACCGCCGGCACGACCCTGTGGCTCCCGGTGTGGTGTGAGGGCGCGCTGTTCTCCTGCGGCGATCCGCATGCGATGCAGGGCGACGGTGAGGTGTGCGTGGCCGCGCTCGAGTGCGACATGACGGCCACGCTGCGCTTCACCGTCGAGCCACGGACGATCCCCGGGCCGTGCTTCTCAACTGCGGGAGCGCTCACGCCGAGCGTGGAGGGCGCCGGGCACCAGGGAACGATGGGGATCGCCCCGGACCTGATGCAGGGCGCCAAACTCGCCGTGCGGTCGATGGTCGCCTGGATCGAGTCCGAGCACGGGCTCGACCCCGAGGACGCCTACATGCTCTGCAGTCTGGCCGGTGACCTGAAGATCTTCGAGCTGGTCGACGCCGGCATGTGGAACGTCGGCATGACCCTGCCGCATTCCGTGTTCACCACCTGAAACCGAGCCGGGCGCGAGCCGGCGGACCCTGGTCGTCAACCACCCTGGGTCAGGCCGTGGTCGACAGCATCGGCGCCCGCAGCTACCGGACCACGAAGCTTCCGCTGACCGGCGGGGCGGACGGGCTTTAAAGTTCTCGCGATGCGGGCGCGCGAGCACGGAATCGCGATCGGAGACGGCACGCCGGGACCCGTCAATGCGATCACTGACGTGCCCGGGCTCCGGGTCGGACACCGCACCCTGATCGAGGGCACCGGTCCGCTCGTACCCGGACGGGGACCGGTCCGGACCGGGGTCACGGTCGTGCTGCCCCCCGGGGACGTGTGGCGTGAGCCCGTGTTCGCGGGTGCGCACCGGCTCAACGGCAACGGCGAGATGACCGGGCTGGAATGGGTGCGTGAGTGCGGGATGCTCACCTCACCGATCGGGCTGACAAACACCCACAGCGTCGGGATCGTGCGCGACGCGCTGATCGCGGACATGATCGCCGGCTCGACCGCACCGGCCGGCGAGCTCGGTTGGTCGCTGCCCGTTGTCGCCGAGACCTGGGACGGCGTGCTCAACGACATCAACGGCTTTCACGTCCGCGCCGAACACGTGCGCGAGGCGATCGCCGCCGCGGCCGGCGGCGTGGTCCCGGAGGGCGCGGTCGGCTCCGGCACCGGGATGATCTGCCACGGCTTCAAGGGCGGGATCGGCACCGCCTCGCGAGTGCGGCCCGCCGCCGAAGGGGGGCACACCGTCGGTGTGCTCGTCCAGGCCAACCACGGCCGCCGCGAGCGCCTGGCGGTCAACGGCATCCCCGTCGGGCGCCGCCTCGATGATGTCCCCCGCCCTCCCGCGACCGCCGCCGCCGGTCCGGGCGGCGGGCTCGATCATCGTCATCGTGGCGACCGACGCTCCGTTGCTGCCCCACCAGTGCACACGGCTGGCGCAGCGGGCCGGCCTCGGCGTGGGACGCACCGGCGGGGTCGGCGAGCACTCCAGCGGAGACCTGTTCCTCTGCTTCGCCACCGGCAACCGCGGCATGAGTCCGGGCACGATCGGACAGCCCGTGCCGGTCAACGTCCCGGTGGTCATGTTCTCCGACGCGTACATCACCGGCCTGTATGACGCGACCGTCGAGGCGACCGAGGAGGCGATCGTCAACGCGATGCTCGCCGCACGCACCCTGGAGGGACCCGACGGAGTCCTCGCCCACGGGCTCGACGGCGAGCGGCTTCGCGCGGCGATGGACATCCGATGACCTCCCTGCTGCCGTTCAGCGCCCCGGGCGCGCGGTCGGCGCTCGTGTTCGAAGATCGCACGCTCAGCTACTCCGAGCTCGACGCGCTCAGCGCTCGGGTCGCCACCGCGGTGGCCGGCTACGAGCGCGTCGCGGTGATCGCCGAGGCTCGGATCGAGACCTGCGTAGCGGTGGCCGGCGCACTCCGAGCCGGAGTTCCGGTGATTCCGCTCAACCCCCGGTCCGGCGCCCGCGAGCTCGCCCACGTCGCGCGACGATGCCTCCCCGGCCGCGCTGCTGCTCGCGCCGGGCACGACAACGCCCGAGCCGCTCGGGGGAATCCCGGTCATCACGGTCGATCTCGACACCTTCCTGGCCGGCGCCGGGGCCACATCCCGATCCGACCCGGCGGCCCGAGCCGGCCGACCCCGAGGCGCCCGCGCTGATCGTCTACACCTCGGGCACCACCGGCCCCCCCAAGGGCGCGGTGCTGCCGCGGCGCGCGATCGCGTCCAACCTCGACGCGCTCGCCTCGGCCTGGGCGTGGACCGACGCCGACATCGTCGCGCACGGGCTGCCCCTGTTTCACGTTCACGGCCTCGTGATCGGGATCCTCGGGCCATTGCGGCGCGGCGGGACGGCCGTCCACATCGGGCGCTTCTCGGCGGACGCGATCGGCGCCGCGCTGGCCCACCACGGCGCGACCATGGTCTTCGGCGTGCCGACCATGTACCGGCGCCTGGCCGACGCCGCCGAGGTCGACCCCGAGCTCGCCGAGGCTCTGGCCGGCGCGCGACTGCTCGATCTCGGGATCCGCACCGCTGCCGCGGGCCGAACACGAGCGGCTGCAGGCACTGACCGGCCGGGGCGTGCTCGAGCGCTACGGGATGACCGAGACGCTGATGAACACCGCCCTGCGGGCCGACGGCGAACCGGCTCCGGGCAAGGTCGGGCCGGCCGTCGACGGGGTCGAGGTGCGGCTCGTCGACGATGACGGAGTGCCGATCGGTGACTCGGACGGGGAGACGATCGGTGAGATCGAGGTCCGCGGGCCGAATCTGTTCACCGGCTATCTCAACCGCGCTGACGCGACCGCCGAGGCGATGCGCGGGGACTGGTTCGCGACCGGGGACATGGCCACGCGCGACGCGCCGCGGCTACCTCCAGATCGTCGGCCGGCGGGCCACGGACCTGATCAAGTCCGGCGGCTACAAGATCGGCGCCGGAGAGATCGAGGCGGCGCTGCGCGAGCATCCCGGCGTCGAGGACGCCGCCGTCACCGGCGAGGCGGACGCCGACCTCGGAGAGCGGGTGGTCGCCTGGGTGGTGCTGCGCGACGGGCGCCGAGGCGACGGCCCACGCGACTCGCCGACCACGTGGCGGCCGAGCTGGCCCCGCACAAGCGCCCCCGCACCGTTCACTTCCTGGCCGAGCTGCCACGCAACGAGCTCGGCAAGGTTCAGAAGCAGCGACTGAGGTGAACGCGCGGCGGCGCGGGTACGTCAGACCTTCGCGTCCACGAACTGCTCGCGCAGCGCGGTCTTCTTGAACTTGCCCGTGGCGGTGCGGGGGATCTCATCAATGAACTCGAAGCGGTCCGGGATCTGCCACTTGGCGTACTGAGCGGCGAGATGCTCGCGCAGTGCGTCCGCGCCCACCTCTGCGCCGTCGCGCGTGACGATCACGGCCAGCGGTCGCTCCCCCCAGCGGTCGTCGGGGATCGCGATCACCGCCGCCTCGGCGACCGACGGATGAGCCATGAGCAGGTTCTCGAGGTCGACCGAGGAGATCCACTCGCCCCCGGACTTGACCAGGTCCTTCGAGCGATCGCAGATCTTCAGGTTTCCGCGCGGATCGATCGTGACCACATCCCCGGTGGCGAACCAGCCGTCGTCGCTGAACTTCTCCTCGCCCTGGCCGCGGTGGTAGGCGCGCGCCACCCACGGGCCGCGGACCTCGAGCTCACCCATCGCCGTGTCATCCCACGGCACGAGCTCACCGTCGTCGCCGCGGGCCCGGATCTCGACGAACGGCGAGGCGATGCCCTGGCGGGCCCGGTAGGTGTACTGCGCATCGTCGTCGGCGTCGTCGAGATCGAGCGGCAGCCGGCAGACGCTGCCCAGCGGTGAGGTCTCGGTCATGCCCCAGGCGTGGACGATCGTCAGCCCGTGGCGATCAAAGCCCTCGAGCAGGCTGCGCGGCGCTGCCGAGCCCCCGACCACGAGCGCTTTGAGCGCGCTCAGATCCCAGCGGTCGGGCTCGGCGTCGATCGCCTGCAGCACGGCCATCCACACCGTCGGCACCCCGGCGGTGATCGTGACGTGCTCGGAGGCGAGCAGGTCGAGCACGCTCTCGGCGTCGAGGTGGGGGCCGGGCAGAACCATCGCGGCACCGGTCAACGCGGCCGCGTACGGGAGCCCCCACGCGTTGGCGTGGAACATCGGCACGACCGGCAGCAGCGTGTCGCGGCGGGAGATGTTCTTGACGTCGGGAAGGGCCGCGACCAGCGAGTGCAGGACGAGCGAGCGGTGCGAGTAGACGACTCCCTTGGGCCGTCCCGTCGTGCCCGACGTGTAACACATGGCCGCCGCGCGCCGTTCGTCCGCTTCGGGCCAGCGCCATCGGCTCCGCGCCGGCGATCAGCGTCTCGTAGTCGAGCGCGCCGTCGGGCAGGTCATCATCGCGACGCACGACGATCACGTGGGCGAACTCACGGGCGCCGCGGAAGCTCTCGAACACGTCGAGCAGCGACTCATCGATCACGATGGCGACGTCCTCGGCATCCTGCACGATGAAGCTGAGCTCGTCAGGATGCAGGCGTGGGTTGAGGGTGTGCAGGACCGCGCCCATCGACGGCACGGTGAAGTACAGCTCGAGGTGCTCGGGTTGGTTCCACATCAGCGTCGCCACGGGATCGCCGGTGCTGATGCCAAGCTCAGTCAACGCCGAGCCCAGGCGCCGTGCCCGTTGCGCGCAGGTGCCGAAATCCGTGCGCCCGACGCTGTGGTCGGGGCGTCGGAAGATGACCTCCCGGTCCGCATTGAAGCGCTCGGCGCGCTCCACGACCGCAGTCAGCGAGAGCGGGTAGTCGTCCATCATCAATCCTTCGCGCATGGTCTCTCCCGTCTGGAGTGGTGTCGCCGGCGCAACCACCGCAACAGTACGCGCCCGGCGATGAGGTCTGCGTCAGGCCGCGTGCTCGGCGCGACCCCCGACGCCCGGCCGCGAAGGGCCGGCGACGAGCATTCTTCCCACGCTCCGAGTACTGCTCCCCGGCGTGCTGGGTTTGTGGCCTGGGGCGATGCATACCCAGCACGATCGTCCGGGATGGGCAGGGCGATGGAAGAAGTCTGCGCGGTGCGGGCGCTCACGACCTCGGGAGCCTCTGGTCGACCGCGCCCTGAGCGCGTCAGGCGGTGGTGAACACGGGCGTGCGGTCACCGTCGGGCGCGTGCGCGGCGCGCGGTGCCGTCGGCTCGGGGGCCGGTCGGCCGGTCGGCTCGGCGGTCATCTCCGAACCCGGACGCCCGCGGCCGGGGAGCGCGAGCCGGACGATCTTCCTGACCACGGAGCCGAACTGGCGACCGAGCGGGCCGTTGTTGTAGGGCAGCCCGTATCGCTCACAGATGTCGCGGACCTCGGTGGCGATCTCGGCGTAGCGGTGGGCGGGCAGATCGGGGAACAGGTGATGTTCGATCTGGTGTGAGAGGTTGCCGCTGAGCAGGTGGAAGAGGCGCCCGCCGGTCAGATTGGCCGAGCCGAGCATCTGGCGCACGTACCAACCGCCGCGCGTCTCCCCCTCGACCTCGTCCTCGGTGAATTCCTCGGTCCCCTCCGGAAAGTGACCGCAGAAGATGATCATGAACGACCAGACGTTGCGGGTCAGGTTCGCGGTCAGGTTGCCGGCGAGCACGAACGGCGCTCCGGGTCCGGCCAGCGCCGGGAAGAGCACGTAGTCCTTGAGCACCTGGCGGCGGCCCTTGCGCCAGATCGCCTGCAGGATGTCGCGCTTGTCGGCCCAGCCGATCTCGCCCGCCTCGATCCGCTCGATCTCGAGGTCGTGCAGAGCCACTCCCCACTGAAAGAACAGGGCCAGCAGTGTGGCGGCGACGGGATTGCCGAGGTCACGGGGGCGCCAGGGCTGTTCCTCGGACATGCGAAGCACCCCATAGCCGATGTCCCGGTCCTTGCCCAGCACATTGGTGTGGGTGTGGTGCATGTAGTTGTGGGAATGGCGCCACTGGTCACCGGGGCAGGCGGTGTCCCACTCGAACGCCGCCGAATCCAGGGCCGGGTCCTTCATCCAGTCGTACTGACCGTGCATGACGTTGTGGCCGATCTCCATGTTGTCGAGGATCTTGGAGAGGGCCAGTGCGGTGGTGCCGGCCAGCCAGAACGGAGGGAGGGCCCCCGCGAACAGCAGCGCGCGGCCGCCGACCTCGAGGCCGCGCTGGGCGGCGATGATGCGGCGGATGTAGGTGACATCGCGCTCGCCGAGGTCCATGATGACTCGGCCGCGCAGCTCGTCCAGCTCGTCGCCGAGCGCTTGCACCTGCGCATCGGTGAGGTGGGTGATCGGACTCATTGTCAATTCCTCCCGGTTGGGTTTCAGAGTTGCAGCGCGACGTCCCCGGCGGGGACCGACACGCAGAGCTGGATGTCCTCGTCCTCCTCCTCGGAGACCTCTCCGGTGCGGAGGTTGCGCACCGCGCCCACGGACTTGCGGCAGGTGCAGGTCTTGCAGATGCCCATGCGGCAGCCGAACGCGGGGGCGAGGCCGGCCGCCTCGGCCTGCTCGAGCAGCGTTCCGGCGCCGATCGCGACCTCGCGGCCGGCGCGGGCGAAGCGCAGCGTTCCGCGCGCGGCATCGCCGGTCACGGTCAGGCGCGGCGCGGTGAAGGTTTCGGCCAACAGCCGTTCGGGGTCGCCACCGATGGCCGCCCAGCACGCCCGGACCGTGTTCAGGAGTGCCGGCGGCCCACACACCGCGACATGGGCCTCGGAGGGGTCTCCGACCAGGCCGGCCATGGCCTCGGCGTCCAGGCGCGGCTGCGCCCCCCGGCCGCGGGTGTGGCGATAGTGCACGTCGATCGGTGCCGCGCCCCGGCCGGCCAGCGCCCGCACCTCCGGCTCGTAGAGCCAGTCGGCGCCCGTCCGGGCGAAGTGCAGGAAGCCGATCGGGTGACGGTGTTCCTCGTCGACGAGGGTGCGCAGCATCGCCATCACCGGAGTGATCCCGCTGCCGCCGCTGATCAGCACGAGCCGCTGGGGGCGGTCAGCGGGCAGCACGAAGCTGCCCTGCGCGGCGGCCAGGTGGACGATCGCGCCCGGCCTCAAGCCCTGCCGCAGCCATGGTGAGACCGCGCCACCGGGGTGCTCGGTGATCGTCAGCTCAAGACCGCTCGCGTGTTCGGAACCGGCCGGAGAGTAGGTGCGGGTTCGTCGCACGCCGCCGATCTCAAAGCCCGCCCGGACGTACTGTCCGGCCGCGAAACCCTCCCAGGCGGCGTTGGGCGCCAGCGTCAGCGTGACGCTGCGGGCGGTCTGGTGGCGCACCGCCGTCACTTCGGCCCGGGCCTCCCGGACGGTCCCCGCCGGGGAGATCAGCTCAAGGTAGCGGTCGACTCCATGGGGCCCGAGGAGCAGGTCCACCAGCCCGGAGCGCAGCAGCCGGGCGCCGGCCCGCCGGGGAAGGGGTGCAGAAACGGTTGCGGTCATCTCTCTCTCACACTTGGTATACGACTGTTCACTAAGTATGGATACGCTAGCCTCGCTCTGATTGCAAGGCTTCAATGGATCCTGTGATCAGCTTCACACATGACGGTGAACAGACGTACACAAACACCCCGAACCACGGCACCGGCTCGGCGCTCACAATCGGAGCGGCGCGAGACCACCCGCCAGGCGCTGCTCGACGCCGCCCTGGATGCCCTCGGCAGGGGGATCAGCTTCGACCGCCTGAGCCTGCGCCGGGTGACCCACTCTGCAGGCGTCTCGCCGGGCGCCTTCTATCGCCACTTCGCGACCATGGACGAGCTCGGGCTCGAACTCGTCCAGGAGTCCGTGCGGACGCTGCGGGCGATGTTGCGCGATGCGCGCGAGGGCGGCGTCGCTCCCGATCGCGTCATCTCGCGCTCGGTGGAGATCCTGCTCACGCACGTCCGCGAGCACCGCCGCCACTTCGCCTTCCTCGCGCTCGTCCGCTCATCCGACAACACGGTCCTGCGGCACACCATCCGCACGGAGATCCGACTCTTCGCCTCCGAACTGGCCACCGATCTGGCGCGCTTCCCGGTTCTCCGTGACTGGAGCACCGATGACCTGCTGATGCTCTCGGGTCTGTTCGTCGACGTGATGATCGCCGCGATCGAGGCGATGCTCGAAGCGACCGCGGGCGCTCCCGCCGACCGGCCGACGGGCGAGGCGGAGGCCGAGATCTCGGCCCTCACCGAGCGTCGACTGCGGCTGATCGCGCTGGCCATCCCGCACTGGCGCAGCACCGGCTGAGGCGCGAGCGCGGTGCCAGTGGGCGGCGTGCGCACCTAGGCACACCCCTGGCGACCGGATACGGTCCCGCCGATGACGCGATCGCGGGGGCGCGATGCCCGCTGAGCTGTCCTGGTCAGGGTGGGGCGATCCGGCGCGGGCCAGCGAGCTGCCCGAAGCCGTCCGCGAGCTGTTGCGCGCCGGCCTCGGGATCACCCGCGCGACGCCGGCCCCGCGCACGATCGAGGCGCTGACATTGACCGCGCCGCGGCTGGCGGCCCCGGTAGCAGACCGCCTCAGCGCGACGGTCGGCATCGCGAACGCCCGGCACGACCACGCCACGCGCGCCCGCCATGCGCTCGGCCGCTCGACCCTGGACCTGCTCGCCCTGCGCGCCGGCGCCCCCCTCCCCGCCCCCGATCTCGTGCTCGCGCCCGGGAGCGCCACCGAGGTGATGGCGATCCTCGCGATCTGCAGCGAAGTCCGGGTCGCGGTGGTCCCGTTCGGGGGTGGCACCTCGGTCGTCGGCGGTGTGACGCCCGACGCCGATGGCTTTGCCGGCTGGGTCGCGCTCGATCTCGTGCGCCTGGACGCGTTGCACGACGTTGACACGGAATCCCGCCTGGCCCGGCTCGGGCCGGGGCTGCGCGGGCCCGACGCCGAGGCGCGGCTCGGCGCGCACGGCTACACGATCGGCCACTTTCCGCAGTCGTTTGAGTACGCGAGCCTCGGCGGCTTCGCGGCGGCGCGCTCCAGCGGCCAGGCCTCGGCCGGCTACGGCCGCTTTGACGATCTCGTCACCGCCCTGCGGGTCGCCACCCCGTCCGGCGAGCTCGCTCTCGGCCGCGCCCCCAAGTCCGCCGCCGGCCCGGATCTGCGCCAGCTCGTGCTCGGCTCCGAGGGCGCGTTCGGGGTCATCACCGAGCTGACCGTTCGCGTTCGGCCGGTTCCGGAGGCCCGGATCTACGACGGCTGGCGGTTGCCGGACTTCGCCACCGGCTGCGCCGCGCTCCGTCGCCTCGCCCAGGACGGACCGGTGCCGACCGTGCTCCGGCTCTCAGACGAAGCCGAGACCGCGATCGGGCTCGCCCGCCCCGACGCGATCGGCTCCGCGGCGGCGACCGGCTGCCTGGCCATCGCCGGCTACGAGGGTACGAGGCGCCGAGGTCCGCACACGTCGAGCGGGGGCCGGCGCCGTGCTCCAGGCGGCCGGCGGGGTGATCGATCCCGAGGCAGGCGAGGGGTGGGCACGCGAGCGCTACCGCGGGCCGTACCTGCGCGATGCCCTGCTCGACGCCGGCGCCCTGGTCGAGACGCTCGAGACGGTTGCCTTCTGGCGTGCGGTACCCGACCTCTACGCCGCGGTCATCGTGGCGCTGCGCGAGACGCTGACCGCGGCCGGCACACCGCCGATCATCCTCTGTCACGTCTCCCACGTGTATCCGGCCGGCGCGTCGCTGTACTTCACCGTCGCCTGCGCCCAGGCCGAGGACCCGCGCGCGCCAGTGGCGAGCGGCCAAGCGCGCCACCGGCGCGGCGATCCTCGCCCACGGCGGATCGATCAGCCACCACCACGGGATCGGCCGTGACCACCGTGAGGAGCTGGCGCGGGAACTCGGAGATCTGGGCGTCGAGCTGCTGCGGTCGGTCAAGCGCACACTTGACCCGTCGGGCATCCTCAATCCAGGAATACTCATTGCTCAGTAAAACTTCACAAAGCTAAACCACCGACGCTGGGGGACGGAAACGCCGTGACGCAGACCGCAGGCAGACATCACGAGCATGTGCAGGCGCTGGCCGAGCTGGTGGTCGCGTTCGGCGCCAACCTGCAGTCAGGCCAGATCCTGGCCATCTCGTCGGAGCCCGGCAAGGAGGACCTCGCCCGCGCGATCGCCGAATCCGCGTACCGGCGCGGAGCGCTGTTCGTGGACCTCAGCGTGTTCGACGTCCACCTCAAGCGCTCGCGCGCGCTGCACGCCGACCCCGAGACGCTGCGCTTCATCCCGCCCTGGATGGGGGCTCGTGCCCGCGCGCTCGGCGAACATCACTGCGCCCGTATCGCGCTCACCGGTCCGGCGGCGCCCCGGGTCCTGGAGGGGATCGACCCGGCCCTGCTCGGACGCGACACCTTGCCGTCGCTGCCCGAATCCATGCAGATCATCGACGACCGCACGACCAACTGGACGGCGGTGCCCTGCCCGACCTTGGACTGGGCGCAGCTCGTGCACCCGGAGCTCGGCGCCGCGAGGCGCTCGACCGGCTGTGGCGCGACATCGTCCACATCTGCCGCCTGGACGAGCCCGATCCGATCGCCGCCTGGAATCAACCGGCTCGATGACCTCGGCGCCAAGTCCGCCACGCTGGACGCGCTCGGCCTCGACGCACTGCACTTCGAGGGGCCCGGGACCGATCTGACCGTCGGCCTGCTGCCGTCCAGCCACTGGTGCGCCGCCCGCTTCGAGACCGTTGACGGGATCGTGCACGCTCCGAACATCCCCACCGAGGAGGTGTTCACCACGCCCGACCCCGAACGGGTCCACGGATTCGTCACCGCCACCAAGCCGCTGTTCACCTCCGGCACCACCGTCACCGGGCTGCAGGTGCGCTTCGAGGACGGCCGCGCCGTGGCCGTCGAGGCCGATCACGGCGCCGAGCTCATCCGCGGGCTGACCGAGCACGACGAGGGAGCCGCGCGCCTCGGTGAGGTTGCGCTGGTGGACCGCGAGGGCCGCATCGGCCCCCTGGACACCGTCTTCTACGACACCCTGATCGACGAGAACGCGGCCAGCCACATCGCGCTCGGACAGGGCTATGAGCTCGGCGTCCGCGACCCCGATGATCTGCCGCGGGTCAATCAGAGCTCGATCCACGTCGACTTCATGATCGGCGGCGACGAGGTCTCGGTGACCGGGCGTCGCCGAGACGGCACCGAGGTCGCACTGCTGCGCGACGGCAGCTGGCAGATCTAGCCGGCTTTTCGGCGCCGCGCTTCAGCCTGTCGCGGCGCTCCGGCCCGGCGAGACGCTCGCGCTAGGCTGTCCGACGGCTCCTGGAGAGGTGCCGGAGTGGCTGAACGGGCGCGACTGGAAATCGCGTAACGGGGGTTACCTCGTTCGGGGGTTCGAATCCCCCCCTCTCCGTCAGTGTCCTGGCGCATCGCTGCCACGACGGCCTCCGATCGCGTCCGTGAACGGCGCGCGAGCGGATGTCCCGCGTGCGGAGCGTACGCTGCGCCGATTGTTGGGATTTCCGCAAAACTCCCGTAATCGGAGTACTGTCGATCGCGGTGCCGGTCCTGCGGCCGAAGTTCTCAACCCAAGCTCGAATGCCACCAACGGCGTGATCGGCGCCACGAGGCGAGAAGCGGGGGTTACCGATTTTGACTGCGGGGCCGGGGGGCTCACCATGACCTGAAGTGATGAGCCCCATCCGTGACGATCAATCGTTCGTCCAGCCACCACGGGTGACCTGCGGACGTTTGTTCGGTCGAGGTTTCTTGCCTGGCGGCCGATAGTCCGTTTACACTCCCACGGACGGGAGCAGTCTGGAGGCATGGAAGACTCCATACTGGACACCAATGACGGTGAGAGAACGACCTGCACTGATACTCGTTGAGGGGGGCCTGGGACACGAGGTCCCATGGCTCTGGTTCTGCGGCAACTGCGCCGCCCCCTCACCCCACGGAGGCCCGCCGCCTCCGCACTCGCGCGTCTGTCCGTCCTGCGGACTGGGCCTCATGCTCGAGGCCCGTGAAGACGCGATCCCCAGCGATCGCGACGCCTTTCTCGTCGTCGACTCCTCGCTGTTGATCCAGGCGATGTCGCGGGAAGCCCAGCGCTTCCTCGGCCTGACCGAGCAGGAGGCGATCAACAAGCCGGTCGCCGAGCTGCTCGTACCCGCCGACGCCGAGGCGCAGGGACCCACCGGCTTTGCGGCCGCGATCGCCCAGGCTGCCGACGGCCAGGACCCCGCCACCTCGCGCCGCGTCGTGCGGCCGTGGAACACCTTCGGTGTGCGCATGCGCGCCCGGATCGCCACCTGCGGGCCGCCGCGGGCGGCGCTGATCGTGCTCGAGGACTCCGCGCCGCGTCCGCTGCGCGCCGTCTGAGCCTCAGCGCGCGCCGGATCCTCACGCCGCGGGCGGCAGCTCGGCGGGAGCGCCGAGCGCGACCAGTGGCGGCGGCAGCACGACCGACCCGTCGTCGCGCTGACCGTTCTCGAGCAGCGCGATGATCGTCCGTCCGACCGCGACCGCGGTGCCGTTGAGCGTGTTGACGGTGGCCGGGCGCCCGTCCTCGCCCCGGTAGCGGATGTCGAGCCGGCGGGCCTGGAAGTCGGTCGTGTTCGAGCACGAGGTGAGCTCGCGGTAGCGGCCCTGACCGGGCAGCCACGCCTCGACGTCGTACTTCTTGACCGCCGGCGCGCCGAGGTCGTTCACGGCGATCGCGACCACCCGGTAGGGGATCCGCTAAGTCGGCCATGATCGACTCCTCGATGGCCAGCAGTCGCTCGTGCTCGGCCTCGGCGTCCTCCGGGGCGACGAAGCTGAACATCTCGACCTTGTCGAACTGGTGCACCCGGAAGATCCCGCGGGTGTCCTTGCCGGCCGCGCCGGCCTCGCGGCGAAAGCAGCTCGAGAAGCCGGCGTAGCGCAGCGGTAGGTCCTCGGCGGCGAGGATCTCGTCGCGGTGCAGGGAGGCCAGCGCGACCTCCGAGGTGCCGACGAGGAACAGGTCATCCTCGGGCAGCCGGTAGATCTGCTGCTCGGTGTCGGGCAGCATGCCGGTCCCGTAGAGCGCCGCCTCGCGGACCAGCACCGGCGGGATCACCGGCTCGAAGCCCTCGACGAAGAGCTTCTCCATCGCGTAGCGCACGAGCGCGAGCTCGAGCATCACGAGCGGGCCCCGCAGGTAGGCAAAGCGCGACCCCGACAGTCGGGCGCCGCGCTCCATGTCGATCATCTCGCCGGCCAGCTCGAGATGGTCGCGGCCGCTGGCCGCGCCCTCGCCGACCTCGCGGAGCACCTCGTCGGCGTCCGGCGCCGAGGCGGCGGGCAGGTTGGGCAACGAGGCCAGGGCGCGATCGCGCTCGGTCCGCAGACGGGTCTCCTCGTCGCTGAGCGCGCGGCCGCGGCCGGCCCGCGCGGCCATCTCGGCGCGCTGCTCCTCGCTCGGCGCGCCCTTCAGGCCGCGGCTGGCCTGGTTCTGCTCGGCCCGCAGCGCCTCGGCCTCGGCGGTGAGCGCGCGCCACTGCTCGTCGAGGGCGAGCACGGCGTCGATCCCCTCGGCCGCCCCGGGGCCACGGCGGGCGAGCGCCGCGCGCACCCCCTCGGGGTCGCGCCGGATGAGCCTGATGTCGAGCACTGCTAGATGGGGTGAAATCAACCATCTAGGCGTGCGTGCGCTTGTGCTTGCCCTTGGCGGCCTTCGCCTTGGGCGTGGTGGCCGCCGGGGCAGCGGCCGCCGTGGTCACACTCGCCGCTGCGCTCGTGGTGGCGCTTGCCGACGCGACCGGGAGCGTCCCGATCGTCTGCGTCTGGCAGCGCTGCGAACCGGTGATCTTGGGTGCCAGCCGGCCGGCGTAGGTGGAGACGAACTTGGCTACGTCGATCGCGTCCTGGCCGACGACGATGTTCTGAGGCATGTACGCCCCGGAGAAACCACCGTTCTCGATCGCGTACAGCACCCGGGTGACGGGCCGCTCGCAGCGAACGTTGAAGTTCGGGCCGCTGTTGGACTGGGCGATGCGCGGATTGGACGCCGAGCCGTGAGCGGCGGCCTGGTTGAGCGTGTGGCAGCCCGAGCATCGCTGGGAGAACAGCTCGGCCCCGTGATGCAGCGGCGCATCGGCCGCGGTGGTGGGGACGCTGACCGTCTGCGTACCGCACGCGGACGCCAGCGCGGCGACCGCGACCGCGGCGAAGCCCAGGAGGAGAACGCGTAGCCGCCGACTCATTCCGCGGCAGATCATAATCGGATCGCGATCTGGACCCTGGTACCCCGAGCCCCCCGGGCGCTGCTGACCGCAGCGCTGCTTCCCGTCGCCGGCCTGCTCGCAGGGTGCGGCGCGAGCACCCGCGTGAGCGCCAACGGCATCCTCCACGTCGCGCTCTCGGAGTACCGCGTCGCCCCCCAGAATGTCAGCGCCCGCGCGGGCACGCTGACCATCTTCGTCCACAACTACGGGCGCCTGAACCACAACCTGGTGATCTCCTACAACGGGATCCCCGAGGCCTCAACCCAGCCGATCCGGCCCGGGCCAGAGCGCCGAGCTGATCGCCACCCTGACGCCCGGCCGGTACGTGATGGCCTCCACCGTCCTCTCCGACCAGGCGCTCGGGGCGTACGGCTCGCTGACCGTCGGGCGCTGACGCGGGAAATTCGGCTCCTCGGGCGGAAGGAGGCACGCGGGCTGGCGGCGAATGACACCGCCAGCCCCGGCGTCGGCTTTAAGACGTTCGCCACCTTCAAAAGCGCGTTCGTCCTCCTACGGCGGCAACCAGAGGTGTCGTCGCCGGGGCTCTTTCTCTCTTGGCTGCGGCCCGCAGCGCCGGCGCGGTCGTCGCTATAACAGCCAGCGATGGCGCCCGAGCCCGATCCCGAGCTGTTTCGCGAGGTCTTCGGCCGCTTCGCCACCGGGGTCGCGGTGGTCACCAGCGCCGGGCCGTTGGGCGCCGGCGGGATGACCGCCAACGCGATCTGCTCGCTGTCACTGCACCCGCTGCTCGCCCTGGTCTGCTTCGAGAACCGCGCCCGCACCCTGCCGATCGTGCGCGAGGCCGGGCGCTTTGCCATCAATCTGCTCGCCGCCGGCCAGGAGGACCTCGCCGGCGTGTTCGCCTCCAAGCTGCCCGAGTCCGAGAAGCTCGAGGGTGTCACCCACCGCTACGAGGACGGAGTGCCGGTGATCGACGGCTCGCTGGCCTGGGCGGTCTGCTCGCTGCAGGAGCTGATCGCCGGCGGCGACCACACGATCGCGATCGGCCAGGTCACGGCGATGGGACTGGGCAGCGGCGAACCGCTGCTGTGGTACGCGGGCCGCTATCACGGGCTGCCCGGCGCCGGGGTCTGACGCCGGCCAAGCGCCCGGCTGCCGGAAGCGGTCGTGATGCCGGGAGCGAACTTCAGCGCGGTGCTCCACGCAGCGTGGCCGCTGCGCCGCCGGTCGTGCGGGGGGCACGTCGTCAGCCGCGCCGTGCCCGCCGCCCGCGCCAGCAGGGCGACCATCACGATCGCCGCCAGCACCATCACCCCGAGCTCGCGCTGGACGATCGTCAGCACGACCACGCGCTGCTCGTCCTCGGGCAGCTGGCCGACCTCGGCCGCCGTCTCGTGGCCGCGGGAGTCGAGCACCATCTGCGCCGAGGCGATCCGCAGCTGCTCGCCGAGGAAGGAGACGGCGAGCGGGAGCAGGCCGTAGAGCAGGTGCAGGCTGGGCTCCTTGCGGCCCATGATCAACAGGACGCCGCCGAGCGCGACGTCGACGACGACGGCGGTCTGCCCGGCGCGCAACAGGCGCCAGAACCAGGGGTTGTTGTCGACCCGGTACCAGCACCATGCGCCCCACAGCGCCGCCGCGGCGACGAGACGTGATGCTCAGCACGCCGACCACGAGATGGACGATCGTCACCGCGCCATTGTCCCGGCTGGGGCCGACCGGGCCCGATCGGGCCGCCTCTTGCCGCATTTCGCACAAGTAACAACTTGTTACAAGCCAAGAACGCCGAGTGGTATAAACGCGTTTGTGCTTCGCAGTTATCTGCCGGCGATCGTCTTCCTCGTGCTCGGGGGATCGATCGGCGCTCTCTTCTCGGTCCTGAACCTCCTCGTCGGCAAGCGCCGGCCCAATCGCAGCAAGGACACGCCGTACGAATGCGGCCTGCCCTCCGAGATCCAGCGCGGCTTCCGCTTCGGGATCAGCTTCTACCTGATCGCCATGCTGTTCATCCTGTTCGACATCGAAGTCATCTTCATCTACCCGATCGCCGTGCAGCTGCGGGCCTTCGGCACCTTCGCGCTGTCTGAGACGATCGTGTTCGTGGCCCTGCTGATGCTCGGCTTCGTGTACGTGTGGCGGCGAGGAGCCCTGGAATGGAAATAAAGCGCGAGCCGCTCGATGTCACGCGCCCCGTCGGAGTTCCGCTCCCGGCAGCTGGTGGCCAAGCAGATGCTCGACAACCAGCTCGAGAACGAGGATCTCGAGGCCTACCTGGAGGAGCGGGTGCTCACCACCACGCTCGACAAGGCCGTCTCGTGGGCGCGCGGCAACTCGTTCTTCCCGCTCACCTTCGGGCTGGCCTGCTGCGCGATCGAGATGATGACGATCGTCGCCTCGCGGGTCGACATCGCGCGCTTCGGCTTCGAGGCCCTGCGCGCCTCCCCGCGCCAGGCCGACCTGATCATCCTCTCGGGCCGCGTCTCGACCAAGATGGCACCGGTCGTGCGCCGGCTCTATGACCAGATGCTCGACCCCAAGTGGGCGATCTCGATGGGCGCCTGCTGCTCCTCGATGGGCGTGTTCAACAACTACGCGCTCGTCCCTTCGGACAAGTTCATGCCGATCGACGTCCACGTGCCCGGCTGCCCGCCGCGGCCCGAGGCCCTCGCCCACGGGATCCTGCGCCTGCGCGACAAGGTTCACGGCCACGAGCCCGACGGGTGGCGCAAGCGCTACGACGCCGAGGGCACCGAGGAGATCCTGGGCACCGGGCATCGGGAACGGACCGACCCAGGCCAGGATGCGGCCATCAACGTGATGCCGCGCGGAGAAACCCCCGGTGCCTGACGCCACCGGGCTCGAGCTGACCGCCCACGAGCTGCGCGACGCCAACGCAGAGTCGGTGCTGGGTACCGACTTCGCCCGCAACCGGGCGGTGCTCGACATCGCCCCCGCGCACGTCCCGGCGGTGCTGCAGACGCTGCACGGCAAGGGCTACAGCTTCCTGGCCAGCCTGCACGGTGCCGACTACTACCCCGAGGAGCCGCGCCTCGTCGTGCTCTACGAGCTGCTCGACATGCACCAAGTCGATCGACTCACTGTGCGAACCCGGGTCGGCATCGAGCACCCGCACGTGCCGACGGTGATGGAGCTCTATCCCGGCGCCAACCATCCCGAACGCGAGGTGTTCGACATGTTCGGGGTGATCTTCGATGGCCACCCCGACCTGCGGCGGATCCTGATGCCTGAGGACTACGAGGGCTTCCCGCAGCGCCGTGACTTTCCGATCGGCGGCGAGCCGGTGCTGTTCACCCATAACGAGACGGGCTACGGCGAATGGCAATAGCCGACGACTACCGCAAGCGCGAGGAGTCGATCACCCTCTCCTCCGAGCCGATCGAGCACGAGACCCGCGAGCTGCTCACGCTCAACATCGGCCCCCACCACCCGGCCACGCACGGGGTGCTGCGGCTGATCGCCACGCTCGAGGGCGAGGTCGTGCGCGACGTCAAGCCGATCATCGGGTACGTCCACACGGGGATCGAGAAGACGGCCGAGGACAAGGCCTACTGGAAGGTGATCCCGGTCGTCGAGCGGATGGACTACGTGTCCTACTACTTCAACGCGATGGCCTACTGCGGGGCCGTCGAGGAGCTGCTGGGCGTCGAGGTGCCCCCGCGCGCCCAGTACCTGCGGGTCATCCACCTCGAACTCAACCGGCTCATGTCTCACCTCGTCTGGCTGGGCACGAGCATGCTCGACCTCGGCGCAATCTCGATGTTCTGGTACGCGTTTCGCGAGAAGGAGACGATCCTCGACCTGTTCGAGATGTCCTCGGGCCAGCGGATGCACACCCGCTACTTCCAGGTCGGTGGCGTCTTCGAGGACATCCCCCCGGGCTTTGCCGCCAAGCTGCGCGCCTTCCTGGACGAGATGCCTACCCGCGCCGACCAGTACGCCGACCTGCTGGAGAAGAACCAGATCGTGCTCGAACGCCTGCGCGACACGTGCATCGTCGACGAGCAGACCATGCTCGGACTCGGGGTGACGGGCCCGCTGCTGCGCGCAACCGGCAACCCCTGGGACCTGCGCAAGGCCGCCCCCTACTCGAGCTACGACCACTTCGACTTCAAGATCCCGGTCGGCTCCGTCGGCGACAACTACGACCGCTACCGGGTCCGCCACGCCGAGATCTATGAGTCGGTGAAGATCATCTCCCAGGCGCTGGACGGCCTGCCCGAGGGCCCGTTCATCACCCCCGACCGCAAGGTCGCGCTGCCCCCGCGCCACGAGCTGGCCACCTCGATGGAGGCGCTCATTCACCACTTCAAGCTCGTCACCGAGGGCTTCCGGGTCGCGCCCGGCGAGGCGTACTACCCGATCGAGGGCCCGCGCGGCGAGCTCGGCTGCTTCGTGCGCGCCGACGGCTCGGCCAAGCCGGCCCGGGTGCACATGCGCGACCCCAGCTTCGTCAATCTGCAAGCCCTCGCGCCGATGGTCAAGGACTCCTACATCGCGGATCTCATCGCGACGCTGGCCATGCTCGACCCGATCCTCGGCGGCATCGACCGATGAGCGCCCTCACCCGCCACGGTCGCTGCCGATGAGCTCGGGTGGGCGGGATCGAGTCCCGCGCTTCGAGCACGGCTCGCGCGTCCCCGGCTGGGACGACGCGGTCGATCTGACCAAGCCGCCCGCCGTGATCCCCGATCCGGCGCTGACCCCGGTCCCGGAGACACTGCGCACCGAGATCGAGGCCGCAATGGCCAAGTACCCCGACCGGCGCTCAGCCGCGATCCCGGCGCTGCACGCCGCCCAGCGGGTGCACGGCTACTGCTCGCCGACGGCGATCGATCAGGTGGCCGCCGTGATGGCGCTGACCCCCGCCTACCTGACCTCAGTGGCGAGCTTCTATGACATGCTCGAGCTCGAGCCCCGCCCCCACCACCACGACCTCTACGTATGCACGAACATCTCGTGCTCGCTGCTGGGGGCCGACGAGTTCTTCGACGCCATGGTTCGCGCCGCCGGCGGCGCCGATGACCTGGACGTGCGCTCGTTCGAGTGCCTGGGCGCGTGCGACATCGCGCCGATGGCCTCGATCGACGGCGAGTACGTCGGGCCGCTCGAGCTTGCCGACGCCGAGCAGATCGTCGCCGACCTGCGGGCCGGCCGGCCGGTGCTCGAGGCAAAGCAGCTGCGCTTTCGCCGCTCCGTCGATCCCAACGTCGCCGCCCCCTCCCAGGAGTCCTGATGCCGACCATCCTGTTTGACCGCATCGACGAACCGGGGCTGGCCACGCTGGCTGTCTACGAGCGGCGGGGCGGCTACCAACAGCTGCGCAAGGCCCTGTCCATGGAACGCGAGGCCGTGCTCGCCGAGATCATGGACTCGGGCATCCGGGGCCGCGGCGGCGCGGGCTTTCAGATGGGCCGCAAGGTCTCGTTTCTGCCCCACGGGGACATGGTCAAGTACCTGGTCTGCAACGCGGACGAGTCCGAGCCGGGCACGTTCAAGGATCGCGAGCTGATGCAGAAGTCCCCGCACATGCTGATCGAGGGGATCGCGATCGCCTGCTGGGCGGGGGAGATCGATCGTGCCTTCATCTACATCCGCGGCGAGTACCAGCACCAGGCCGACATCCTCGAGGCGGCGATCGCCGAGGCGACCGCCGCGGGCTATCTCGGCGAGAACATCCTGGGCTCGGGCATGGACCTGCCGCTCGTCCTGCACCGCGGCGCCGGCGCCTACATCTGCGGCGAGGAGACCGGCCTGCTCGACTCATTGGAGGGCAAGCGCGGCAACCCGCGCCTGAAGCCGCCGTTTCCGGCCATCGAGGGCCTCTACCACGGCCCGACGCTGATCAACAACGTGGAGACACTGGCCACGGTCCCGGCGATCCTGCGGATGGGCGCGGCCGAGTACGCCAAGATCGGCACCGAGACCTCGACCGGAACCAAGCTCGTCTCGATCTCGGGCGACGTCAAACGGCCCGGCAATTACGAGATCGAGCTCGGCATCCCCTCGCGGGAGATCATCTACGGCCTCGCCGGTGGCCCGCCGAGCGGCAAGGACATCAAGTTCTGGTTCCCGGGTGGCTCGAGCTCGCCGGTCCTGACTAAGGACGATCTTGACGTCCCCTACGACTTCGACAGCCTGGCCAAGGCCGGGACGATGCTCGGGTCGGGCGCGATCATCGTCGCGGACGAGTCGCGCCGCGTGCTCGACACCGCCTTCAAGCTGGCCAAGTTCTACGCGCACGAGTCGTGCGGCAAGTGCGTGCCCTGCCGTGAGGGCACCAACTGGACGCACAAGATGCTCGCGCGCATCTACACCGGCGAGGCGACTCCGATGGACCTCGACATCATGGCCTCGATCCAGGAGCAGATCATCGGCAACTGCCTATGTGTGCTCGGGGACGCAATGGCGATGCCGATCGGCTCGATGGTCAAGAAGTTCCGCGCCGAACTCGAAGCCGAGATCGAGGACGCCCGCCGCCGCAACGAGCTCGCCGCGTTCGAGGACGTCATCGCGCTCGGTGTCGCCGACGAACACGCCGGTCCCGTTCCGGTCCACTAGCTTCACCCCCGCGCACATGCCCCGCCCCGAGCAGAAGACCATCCAGCTGACCATCGACGGCCGCGAAGTGCAGGCCGTCGAGGGCGCCATGCTCGTTGACGCCGCCAAGCATGGCGACGTCGAAATCCCCTACTTCTGTTATGAGCCCAAGCTCGGACAGCCGGTCGGCGCGTGCCGTATGTGCCTGGTCGAGATCGAGGGCATCCCCAAGCTGCAGACCTCCTGCTCGACCCCGGTCAAGGACGGCATGGTCGTCCACACCCAGACCGAGCGCGTCAAGTCCGCCCAGAACGCGGTGGTCGAGTTCCTGCTCGTCAACCACCCACTCGACTGCCCGGTCTGCGACAAGGGCGGCGAGTGCCCGCTGCAGGACATCACCTTCGGCTGGGGCCTTGGCCGCTCGCGGATGATCGAGCCCAAGCGCCACTTCCAGAAGCCGCTCGCGCTCTCGCCGCTGGTCGCGATCGACCGCGAACGCTGCATCCTCTGCTACCGCTGCGTGCGCTTCTCCCAGGAGATCTCCGAGGACTACCAGCTGATCTTCACCGAGCGCGGCGCCGAGACGTTCGTCGGCACCCATGACGGACATCCCTACGTCGCCCCGTTCAGCGGCAACATCATCGAGCTGTGCCCGGTCGGCGCGCTGACCTCCCAGCCCTACCGCTTCCGCGCCCGGCCGTGGGACATCGAGGGTGCGGCCGGCATCTGCACCCTGTGCCCGGCCCAGTGCAACGTCACCTTCACCGTTCGCGACGACCGCGTCATGCGCGTCCTGGCCCGCGACCACGACGGTGTCGACGACGGCTGGCTGTGCGACAAGGGGCGCTTTGCCTACCAGGCGATCCACGTCGACGAGCGGATCACACGCCCGATGGTCCGCGACGGTGGGGAGCTGCGCGAGGTCTCCTGGGAGCGGGCGCTGTCCACCGCGGCAGGTCTGAGCCGTCATCACGGCCGGGTCGGCGCGCTGGCCGGTGGCCAGACCTCCAACGAGGAGGGCTTCCTGCTCCAGCGCCTCGTCCGCGAGGGTCTGGGCTCGACCGACATCGACAGCCGCACCGGCGCCGGCGTCACCGCCGCGACGATGCGCGCGCTGTCGGCCCCCGGCCTGCAGGCCAGCGTGCCTGACCTCGAGTTCGCCCACACCGTGCTGCTGGTCGGCGTCGAGCCGCTCGACGACGCCGCGATCCTCGACCTGCGGATCCGCAAGGGCGTACGCCGCAACGGCGTGGCGCTGGCGATCGCCTCGGCCCGGCCGAGCACGCTGGACGCCAACGCCGCCGTCAGCACGCGCTTTGCCCCCGGTGACGAGGCCCATTTCCTGAGCGAGCTCGAGGGCGCGCTGGCCGGCGCATCCGATGGCCACGGTGAGCTGGTCTCGCTGCTGCGCGACCGCGGCGAGGACGTGGTGATCGTCTACAGCGAGCGGATCGGCGAGGCCGCCGCCCAGTCGCTGCTGCGGATCGCCGGCAGACTCGGGCTCAGCGGCCGCGACGGCGCCGGCCTGCTCGAGATCCCGACCGGCGCCAACGGCCGCGGGCTGCGCGAGGTCGGTGCCGTTCCCGACGCCGGGCCCGGCTTTGCCCCGCTGACCGGTGACGCCGTCGGCCGCGACGCCGCCGGCATCGCCCGAGCGACCGCCGACGGCGCGCTGACCGCGCTGTACCTGTTCGGTACCGACCCGCTGCGTGACCAGCCCGACCGCGCCCTGTGGGAGGCCGCCCTGGGCAGCGCCACGATCGTCGTCGCGCACGCCGCAGTGATGACCGAGGGCCTGCGCGAGCACGCCACCGTCATCTTCCCGGCCGAGTCGCACGCCGAGAAGGAGGGCACGGTCGTGCATCCGGACGGCCGCCTGCAGCGACTGCGGATGGCGATCGCCCATCCGGGTGAGGTCCAGCCCGGCTGGGCCGTGCTGGCCGAGCTCGAGCGCCGCGCCGGCGGCGACTTCGGCGTGGACCGCAGCGCCGATGCCTTCGCCCAGCTCGTGGATGCGATCCCGTTCTACGCCGGATTGACCCTTGACGCGATCGCCGGTCACGGCATCCGCTGGCCCGCGGCCGAGAGCGCCTCCGCGTTCCCGGGTGCCGACTCCGACGAGACCCCCGCGCCCAGCCCCCCGGCGGCACCGTCGCCCGGCCTCAGCAACGGACACCTGCGGCTGGGCACCTACCGTCCGTTGTGGGCCTCTCCCGAGGTCGAGATCTCCCCGGCGCTGAAGTACCTCGCGGTCGGCCAGAGCCTCGAACTCTCCCCCGAGGACGCGCAGCGCCTGGGCGTCACCCACGGCGAGACCGTGCAGGTGGCGCAGAACGGAACGCGCGTGAGCGCCACCGCCACGATCCGCTCCGGCGTGCCCGCGGGCACGGCGTTCCTCGCCGAGGGGCTCTCCGAGCAGTCGGCCAACGCACTCACCGAGCCGCTGATCGAGGTGATCCGGCCGTGATCACCAGCGCGTCGGTCAGCTTCTTTGAGCCGTGGTGGGTCCAGATCATCAAGGCCCTGGTCATCTTCGGCGTGATCTTCGCCGTCCTGCCGATCCTGATCATCTACGAACGCAAGCTGCTCGGCCGCTTCCAGAACCGCTACGGCCCGAACCGCGTCGGACCCTTCGGGCTCATGCAGCCGCTCGCCGAGATCCTCAAGTTCGCCACCAAGGAGCCGTTTCGGCCCTCGACGTCGATCGGCTATCTGTTCCGGATCGCCCCCGCGATCGCGATCCTCACCGCGGTCGCCTCGCTGGCGCTGATCCCGTTCGGCGACGTCCAGCACGTATTCGGCCAACGAGTCGGTCTGTACGGGATCGACGTGTCGGTCGGGCCGTTGTTCGTGTTCGCGTTCGGCGGGATCTCGTTCTACGGGATCATGCTCGGCGGCTGGGCCTCGGGCTCGAAGTATTCGTTCCTGGGCTCGATGCGCGCGGCGGCGCAGCTCATCTCCTACGAGGTCTCCCAGGGTCTGGCGCTGGTCGGCGTACTGATGACCGCGGGCACCCTGTCACTGACCGGGATCGTCCACGCGCAGGGCGGCATGTGGTACTTCATCCCGCAGTTCGTCGGCTTTCTGATCTTCATGACGGCATCGTTCGCGGAGACCAACCGCGCCCCGTTCGACCTCGTCGAGGCCGACGCCGAGCTCGTCGGCGGTTACTTCACCGAGTACGGCGGCACCGCGTTTGTCGCCTTCCTGTTCGCCGAGTACGCGAACATGATCGTCGTCTCCGGGATGGCGGTGACGCTGTTCCTCGGCGGCTGGCTGCTGCCGTTCGGGATCCATCCCCCCGGCTGGGTCGACCCGATCGTGGTGCTGGCCAAGATGTTCCTCGTCTTCACCCTGTTCATCTGGATCCGCGCCACCCTGCCCCGCTTGCGCTACGACCAGCTGATGTCCTTCGGCTGGAAGGTCCTGCTCCCGCTGGCCACCCTCAACCTGCTCGTGACCGCGATCGTGGTGGTCGCATGAGCCGCGATGAGAGGAACCCTTCATGACTCCCCCCTATGACCCTGGAGCCGACGTGATCGAGGTGATCCGCGCGCCCGCCGCCGGCGCCGCGCGCGGTGCCTACCGCGTGTTCGGCGAGACCCTGCGCGGACTCAAGACGACCTTTGCGCGGGTGGTCGAAGGTCCGACGACGATCCAGTACCCCGAGCAGAAGACCCCGGTCTATCCGCGCTTCCGCGGCCGCCACAAGCTCCACCGCTTCGAGGACTCGCATCTGGAGAAGTGCGTCGGCTGCTCGCTGTGCGCGGCCGCCTGCCCGGCCGACTGCATCCGCGTCGTGGCGGCCGAGAACACGCCCGAGCATCGCGTCTCGGCCGGCGAGCGCTACGCGGCCGTCTACGAGATCAACCTGAGCCGCTGCATCTTCTGCGGGTACTGCGAGGTCGCCTGCCCGTTTGATGCGATCACCATGGGCCACGACTACGAGATGTCGGACTACACCCGCTCGGACCTCATCTTCACCAAGGAGATGCTCCTCGCCGAGCCGATCGAGCGCACGCCGCTGCGGCGCGAGGGCGAGTAGAGGCTCGGGCAGATGTCCGCTGTTCTGTTCTTCATCGCGGCGATCGGCGCCATCGCGGGCGCGATCGGGGTCGTGATGGTCCGCAACCCCTTCTACAGCGTGCTGGCGCTCGTCACGCACCTGATCGCACTGGCGGCACTGTTCCTGCTGCTGCGGGCCGAGTTCGTCGCCGCCGCGCAGGTCGTCGTCTACGCGGGCGCGGTGATGGTGCTCTACGTGTTCGTCGTCGCCTACATCGGTGGCGCCGAGGAGCCCACGGCGGGCTTCCCCGGCAGCGCCGGCTCGCTGCGCTTCATCGGGCCGCTGTTCGCCTTCGCACTGGCGATCGAGCTGTGCATCGCGATGCTCGGCACCGCGCTGAAGGGCATCTCGGGGGACGGCGCCGGATACGTGTTCGGGTTCGGCACCCCGAAGGAGATCGGGCGCCTGTTCCTCACCACATACCTGTTCCCGTTCGAGCTGGCCTCGCTGCTGCTGCTGGTGGCGGCGATCGGGGCCGTCGTGCTGGCCCGCCGCCGGCGTGGCCTGGAGGGTCCTGACGACGCGTTCGCGCAGCGTCTGCTCACCCCCCGCTCGCTGTTGACCGGCACGATGGCCGAGAGCACCGGTGTGCGCGGCGGCTTCGCCACCGAGGCCGACCGCGAGACCGATACCGAGCAGTCCGCGTCCGGTGCCGCCTCCGACGGCGGCCAGGGAGGCTGGTAATGGCCATCGGCTGGTATCTCGCCGTCTCGGCGATCATCTTCTGCATCGGCGCCGCCGGCGTGCTCACCCGACCCAATCCGCTGGTCATCCTGCTCTGCCTGGAGCTGATGCTCAACGCCGCCAACCTGGCGCTGGTCGCCTTCTCTCGTCTGTGGGGCGGCGCCGACGGGCAGATCTTCGCGCTGATCGTGATGGTTGTCGCCGCCTGTGAGGTCACGGTGGGCCTCGGGCTGATCGTCGCCATCTACCGGCGCCAGATGGCGGTCAACGTCGACGAGCTGAACGAGCTGCGGGGCTGATCGGAGCATGAGTACCACCACCTACGGCTGGCTGATCCTGCTCTTCCCGCTTGTCGGGAGCATCGTCATCGGCCTCGGTTTCCGTGTCGAGCGCGGGTCGGTGGCGGGCGCAATCGGCACGCTGGCCATCCTGCTCTCGTTCGCCAGCGCGGTCGGCGCGCTGATCAGCCTGCTCGGACGCCCCGAAGGCTCGCGGCAGGTGGTCTCCTCGTTGTGGAACTACGCCTCGACGGTCGGGGTCGACGGCCAGATGTCGATTCTCGTCGATCCACTCTCGATCCTGATGGCGCTCGTCGTCTCCGGCGTTTCGACCCTGATCCACCTGTACTCGATCGCCTACCTGAAGTCCGACCGCGGCTACGCGCGCTTCTTCGCCTACCTGAACTTCTTCGTCTTCTCGATGCTGCTGCTCGTCATGGCCGGGAACTTCCTGCTTCTGATCGTCGGCTGGGCGTTCGTCGGGGCGGCCTCGTACCTGCTGATCTCGTTCTGGTACCGGCGCAGCACGGCAACCCGGGCCGGCCTCAAGGCGTTCGTGATCAACGTGCTCGGCGACGTCGGGCTGGTGCTCGGCACCTTCTTCATCTTCCGCCACACCGGCACGCTGGACTACCTCAAGACATTCTCCGCCGTCCCCCACGTGTTCGCCCACAACTCGACCGATCTCGTGGCCGGCTGCCTGTTGCTGCTGGTCGGGGCGTTCGCCAAGTCGGCCCAGGTCCCGCTGCACACCTGGCTGCCCGACGCGATGGAGGGTCCGACCCCCGTCTCGGCGCTGATCCACGCCGCCACGATGGTCACCGCGGGCGTGTACCTGATCGCCCGCATGCACCCGCTGTTCGAGGTGGCGACCACAGCCGCCGACGTCGGCGCGATCGTCGGCTGCGCGACCCTGCTGATCGCGGCCACGATCGCGATCGTGCAGACCGACCTCAAGCGGGTCATCGCCTACTCGACGATGTCCCAGATCGGCTACATGGTCATGGGCGTCTCGGTCGGCGCCTACTCGGCCGGCCTGTTTCATCTCATGACCCACGCCTTCTTCAAGGCGCTGCTGTTCATGGCCGCCGGCTCGCTGATCGGCGCGATGGGCGGTGAGCAGTCACTGGACCGCATGCGCGGCTTCCGCAAGGCGATGCCGTTCACCTTCGCCTGCTTCATCATCGGCGGCCTCGCGCTGTCGGGCCTGCCCCCCTTCTCGGGGTGGCTGTCCAAGGACGACATCATCGCCTACCTCGATCACCGCGGCGGGGGCTTTGAGATCCTCGGCATCCTCGGCTATGCGGGCGCGCTGATGACCGGCATCTACACCTTCCGAATGATCTTCCGCGCCTTCTTCGGCGAGCCCTGTGAGGAGGCCCGCGAACTCGAGATGGGGCACATGGTTCACCACGAGACCCCGACGAATCCCGCCAACGGCGAAGTCGAAGACACCGATGTCGGCTTCCCGGGTCCCGAGCACCACATCGCCGAGCGCGATCTTGCCATGAAGATCCCGATGGGCATCCTCGCCCTGCTGGCGATCGTCGGCGGCGCGCTGCAGATCCCCGGCGTCGACAACGGCGTCACACGCTTTCTCGAGCCGACGTTCGCGACCTCGCGGCTCGCCCATCTGGAGCCGGGCAACAGCTCGGCCTGGGTCGGCCTGATCATCGGCGCGGTCATCGGCCTGGCCGGGATCACGATCGCCTACCGGATCTGGGTCGTGCAGGAGGGCGCCTCGGCCCGGCTGCAGACCCGCTTTGCCGGACTGCATCGCTTCCTCTCCAACAAGTGGTACTTCGACGAGCTGATCGACTTCAGCGTGGTGCGCCCCGCTCAGTGGCTCGGGCGCTTCGCCGGCACCGTGCTCGAGGGCGGCGTCGTAGCCGGCGGGGTCACCGGCGGGACCATCGGCGTGGTCCGTGGCCTGTCGGCGGCGGTGCGCCGTCTGCAGACCGGCTTCCTGCGCTACTACGCCGCGGCGATGCTCGTCGGTATCAGTGGCATGGCCCTCTACTTCCTGATCTCCGCGGCATGAGTCTGTCGATCCTCATCTGGCTGCCGGCCGTCATCGGTCTGATCGCCGCGGTCATCCCGGCGCGTCTGTCCGGCCGGTTGGGCGCGCTGGGCAGCCTGGTCACGATCGGTGTCGCGATCTCGTTCGTGGCCCGCTTTGACACCGGGGGCACCCACCTGCAATTTGTCACGGATTCGGTCTGGATCCAGTCACTGGGCATCCATTACAAGCTCGGCCTCGACGGACTCAACGTGGCGCTGATCCTGGTCACCACGGTCATCTTCTCCGCCGCCCTGATCTGGTCAGCGACGCGAGAGTGGGAGCACGCGGGCCTGTTCGTGTTCCAGCTCGGCCTGGCCCAGAGCGCGGTGCTCGGGGCCTTCTGCGCCCAGGACCTGATCCTGTTCGTCGCCTTCTTCGATCTGATGCTGATCCCGTTCTACTTCCTGTCGGGCATCTGGGGCGGAGAGGATCGCGTGCGGGCGACGACCAAGCTCGTCATCTACACGCTGATCGGATCCTTCTTCATGCTCGTGGCGGCGATCGCCACCGGCGTGATCGCCGCCGGCGACCACCACACGCCGATCACCTTCGTGATCTCGGCGCTCAAGGGACTGCCGCTGTCGCGCAGCTCCCAGAACTGGATCTTCCTCTGCTTCGCGGCCGCGTTTGTGGTCAAGATGCCGCTCGTTCCCTTCCACGGCTGGCTGCCCGACGGCTACAAGACGATGCCGATCCCCGCCGTGGCCGTGTTCTCGGCGATTCTCTCCAAGGTCGCCGCCTACGGATTCCTGCGGATCGTGCTGCCCCTTTTCCCCTACGCCTCGGCGCACTACCAGACGCTGATGCTCGTGATCGCGCTGCTGTCGGTCCTGTGGGCGACCGGCGTGGCCATGACGACGCGTGACGCGCGGATGGTGATTGCCTACTCGAGTGTCGCCCAGATGGGCTTCATCACGCTGGGCATCTTCTCGCTGCAGTCCCAAGGCGTGCAGGGCGCGCTGCTGCAGATGGTCAATCACGCGCTCGTCTCGGCACCGCTGTTCTTCCTCGTGGCCGTGCTTGCCGCGCGGGCCGGCGGCTCGGAGCTGCTCGAGGACATGGGCGGCATCGCCTTCCGCGCCCCGATCCTCGCCACCCTGTTCCTGATCGTGTCGCTGGCCACGCTGGCCATCCCCGGCTCCTCGAACTTCGCCGGTGAGTTCCTGATTCTGCTCGGGCTGTTTAAGGCCAAGCTGGCGATGGCGATGATCGCCTCGCTTGGTGTCGTCGGTGCTGCCGTCTATGCGCTACGGCTCTACATCCAGTCCATGCACAACCGCGTCAGCCCGGCGGTGCAGTCGCGCGAGATCGGGCTCGGCGACGCGCTGGCCATCGTGCCGATCGTCGCCGTCATCCTCGTGCTGGCCTTCTATCCCCAGTTTGGCCTGAGCCGCTCCGAGCGCGCCGTCCGCGCCGACGTGATTCCGGCCCAGACCGCCCAGCGGCTCGCCTCGGCGCTCAGCCGCCCCGCCTACGCCCCCCTGACCGCGAGCACGCACCCATGAACGCCGTCGCAAGCGCCACCAACCAGCTCGGCAAGGTGACCGGACCCCACATCGACTGGCTGTCGTTCTCGCCGCTGCTCGTGATCGGCGTCGGCGCCCTCGTGGTCATGGTCATCGGGCTGCTGCGGGCGGGCTTCGTGCGCTCGCGGATCGTGCCGCTTTTGACGATCATCACGCTCGGCGCCTCCTTCGGGCTGGCCATCTCCCGCTTTCACCACCCGGCGTCGATCATCTCCGGCGCGCTGGCGATCGATGATCTCGCACTGATCCTCGACATGCTGTTCGCGGTCGCCGGAATCGCCGCCGTCGTCCTCTCGCTGCGCAGCGCGGCGGCCGAATCCGCCGGCCACGGCGAGTACCACACACTGCTCCTGTTCAGCGTGCTCGGCATGGCCGTGCTCGTCTCCTCGCAGAACCTGATCACCCTGTTCATCGGCTTTGAGCTGCTCTCGATCCCGCTCTACGTCCTGTGCGCGTCAGAATTCCTTCGCGAGGGCTCGCTCGAGTCCGGCCTGAAGTACCTGGTGATCGGATCGGTCGGCTCGGCCACGCTGCTCTACGGACTGGCGCTCATCTATGGGGCCACCGGCGCGATGCAGTTTCAGGGCATCGCCGCCGCGATCCACGCCGGCCGGATCCCCGGCGGCCTGCTCGGCGATCCGCTGCTCCTGACCGGGCTGGCCCTGGTCATGGTCGGCTTTGCCTTCAAGGCGTCGATCGCCCCGTTCCACCAGTGGACGCCGGACGTCTATGAGGGCGCCCCGACCCCGGTCACCGCGTTCATGGCCACCGCCACCAAGGCGGCCGCCTTCGGCGTGGTGCTGCGCTTCTTCGACACCGCTGTGCTCGGCACCCACGCCACCTGGGCACCGGCCTTCGCCGCCATCGCGACGATCACGATCGTGGTCGGCAACGTCGGAGCGCTCGGCCAATCCTCGCTGAAGCGGATGCTCGGCTACTCGAGCGTCGCCCAGGCCGGATACATGCTCGCCGGGGTCGTCGTCGCCAGCCGGCTCGGCGTCGACGCCACCGTGCTCTACCTGATCTTCTACCTGCTGATGAACATGGCAGCCTTCGCGGTCATCGTCGCCGCCCAGGCCGAGCGCGCCGACGGGGACGAGATCGCCTCGCTGGCCGGTCTCGGCGCGCGGCGCCCGCTGCTCGCCTGGCCGATGACGATCGCAATGCTGGCGCTCGCCGGGATCCCGGGGACGGTCGGCTTCATCGGCAAGTTCCAGCTCATCCACGCCCTGATCAATGGCAACTACACCTGGCTGGGCATCGTGCTGGTGATCGGCTCGATGATCTCGCTGGGCTACTACCTGCGGATCATCGCCGTCATCTGGATGAGCCCGAGCACCGCCCCGGCACCCCGCACCGGCGCCCGTATCGCCCCAGCGGGACTGGCGCCGATCGCCGGTGGCTCGCCCGAGGCCGATGTGCTCGACGGCCGCTCTGATCAGACGCTGACGCCGATCTCCACGGCGGGCGCGCCGATCGAGGCTACGGTGATCGCGGTCGTGTTCGCCGCGGCCAGCATCGTCTTCGGGATCATCCCCTCGCCGCTGTTCGATCTCGCTGCCCACGCGGGCCGCGCTCTGATCGGGCTCTGAGCGGCGCCGAATCCGGGCCTCGCCGTCCACCCGACATCGCCCGGGGGCTAGGCGCCGCCGGTGGTCTCGGCGCGCGCCTTGAGCCCCTCGACCGGGCGGTCGGTCAATAGCCTCTCGACCCGGTCGCGCACCGGCCCGCGTACCGTCCGGACGAGGATGGCGAGACGCCGGCCGACACCGATCTCGAGCGTGTAAGTCGCCAGCGTCAGTCCGCCGTCGCGCTCCTCAAAGCGCCACGAGCCCTCCAGTGAGCGCAGATCGCCACCCTCGCGGGTCCAGCGCAGCCCGGCCGGCTCGTCGTAGCGGAAACGCAGGCGCATACGCACACGCGTGACCGACGCATCCAGTTCGCTCTCCACCAGCGTCCCGCGCCCGTCATCATCGCGTTCGAGGACCTGGACCTCGGTCATCGCGCCGTGCCACTCGGGGAGATGATCCAGATCGGCCGCGATCGCAAAACAGCGCTCGCGCGATGCCGCGATCTCGATCGAGCGCGTCCCCTCCAGATCGGCCATGCCGCGACCCTACCCGTTCGGTCTCAAACCGGAACGGCCAGGGCTCTCAGTGGAACGGAGGTCCGCGCAGCGCGGGCCGACCGGCTGCGGCGATGCCCATCAGGCAGTCGGTGGCCTGATCGATGGACCGGTTCGGATCATCGATCCACCAGGTGGCGACGGATTCTGCCGCCCCGGTGAAGGCGTGCGCGAAGGCCTCATCTCCAAACAGGATGGTGAGCAGCCGCAGGATGCGTTGCCGGAGTCCGGCCACCTCCCGCGCGATCGCCGCGTCGGTGGGGGCCGAGGTCTCCCCATGCAGAACCCTCCAACCGGTCCGGTGCTCTGCGACATAGGTGAGAAAGCCACGCAGGCCGGCGTTCAGACGCGCCTCTGGTGACCGGCCAACCGAGTCCACCGCGCGCACTCGCTCGATCAGTTCGCGGCCGGTCATCCGCAGGTAGGCGACATAGAGACCCTCTTTTGAGCCGAAGTAGCGGTAGAGCATCGGCTTGGTGATGCCGGCGGCAGCGGCGATCTCGTCCATGGAGCTGCCGTGGAAGCCGTGGGTGGCGAACGCCTCCCCGGCGGCGTCGAGCATCAGGCGTTCGCGGTCAGCGCGTCCGAGCCGCTCGCCGGAGGCGGATCTACCGGATGGTTTGCTCATCTCTCCCCGGTAGGTTACCCTCTCGTAATGTTACGCGCCAGTAACCACGACTAGAACAGGAGAGACAATGGGTCACGACTTCGTTGATCAGATGCTGGAGAAGACCCGATCCGGGGAGCTGCGCTCGCCGGTGTCGAATACCTTGGGCATGGAGCTCGTCGCCTTCGGCCGCGGCGAGGCCACCTACGAGATGAAGGCACGGGACGACCTCGGCAACGCGCTCGGCGTGATCCAGGGCGGGGTGGTCACCGTGCTGGCCGATGCGGCGATGGCCGCGGCGACGACCTCCGTGCTCGAGGACGAGGAGATCCAGAAGAGCGCGATCACGACTGTGGACATCTTCGCGCGCTTCATCCGGCCTGTGAACGCTCAGAAGATCGACACGCTGCGCGCGGAGGCACGCGTCGTGCGGGCGGGCGGCCGGCTGGTGTGGGCCGAGGCCGATGTGCTCGCCGACGGCGAAATGGTGGGTAAGTTCGCCTCGACCGGTATCCGGGTCACGTTCGATCCCGCGAGTTACCTCAGCGCGCAGGAGAAGAAGTCATGAGCGAGCCAGGAGCAGTCGTCGCCGGTCGCTTCCTCGGCCCGGAGAATGTTCCGCGGGCGGACGATTACCTGGAGCAGCTCGATCCGGAGCTTCATCGTTACATCATGGATTTCGTCTACGGCGAGGTCTATTCAGGGGACGTGCTCGATGCCAAGACCCGGGCGCTGTGCACGGTGGCGATGCTCGCCTCACTCGGCCAGCAGCTGCAACTCGGCGTCTACGTCCGTGCCTCCCGTCGGCAGGGCGCCTCGGAGGAGGAGATTCGTGAGGTTCTGCGTCAGGTCGCCGTCTACGCGGGCTTCCCCAGCGCATGGAATGCGCTGGCCACGATGAAGAAATCGCTTGAGGGGTACTCAGACGACGATGCGTCGGTGAGGTCAGACCGATGAGCTTCTCACTGGATCTGACCGAAGACCAGATCGCGCTGCGCGACAAGGCCCACACCTTCGCCCAGGAGGTCATCCGACCCGTCGCGTCGGAGTACGACCGCGCGCAGGAGTTCCCGTGGCCGGTGATCGAGGAGGCCGCCCGTCAGGGGCTTTACGGCTGGGAGCTCTACGCCCAGCTGTCGATCGATCCCACCGGTCTCTCGCTGCCGATCCTGATGGAGGAGCTGTTCTGGGGGTGCGCCGGAATCGGCCTCTCGGTCGTCATGCCCGCCCTGGCACTCGCGGCGATTCGCCAAGCCGCGACCGACGAGCAGCTGGCCCGCTGGGCGCCGGAATGCTTCGGAACGCCGGGGGACATCAAGCTGGCCGCGTTGGCCGTCACGGAACCCAGCGGCGGAAGCGACATCCGCTCGATCCAGACGCAGGCGCGCCGGGACGGGGATGACTGGGTGCTCGACGGTCAGAAGGTGTTCATCGGCAATGGCGGGATCGCCGACGTGCACGTGGTGGTCGCCACCGTCGACCCCGAGGCCGGGCATCGCGGGCAGGGGGTCTTCATCGTGCCGAAGGGGACAGCCGGGCTGACGATGCTGCGCAAGCTCGACAAGCTCGGGTGCCGCGCGTCGCACACGGGTGAGATCGTCCTGGAGAACTGCCGGGTGCCGGCCGAGCATCTGCTCGGTGGCCAGCAGCGCCTCGAGGAGCGGATCGCGAAGGGACGCGAGTCCGAGCAGGGTGCCAGGCCGATCGCCCCCGCCGAGGAAGGCGGCCCGGCGGCCGCCGTTCAGCGGCGCAGCTCGGCCGCGTTGGGAGCATTTGAACGCACCCGGCCGATGGTGGCCGCCCAGGCGATCGGAATCGCGCGGGCCGCGCTGGAGTTCGCCCGCGACTATGCCGTCGGACGAGCGGCGTTCGGGCAGCCGATCATCGAAAACCAGGGAGTCGCCTTCCCGCTCGCCGACATCGCGGCCGAGATCGACGGCGCCCGACTGCTGACATGGCGCGCTGCCTGGATGGCCGCCCAGCGCCGGCCGTTCGAGAACGCGGAGGGATCGATGTCCAAGCTCAAGGCCTCTGAGGTCGCCGTGCGCGCCTGCGAGCAGTCGATCCAGACGATGGGCGGATGGGGCTACATCAAGGACTTCCCCGTCGAGAAGTGGTACCGCGATGCCAAGCTCTACACGATCTTCGAGGGGACGAGCGAGATCCAGCGCCTGGTCATCGGCAGAGCGCTGCGCGCCCAGGCGAGCACGGACCCACTCGATCAGCGCATGACCAGTCCGCGCTAAGGGTTAGCCGGTGACTGGGCCCGGGTAGCGCTCGCCTATGGATGACGAACGTGACACCACCAATCAGCCCCTCCCGGGCTCGGTCTCAAACCAGAACGGCGAAGAGGCGCCCGGCCAGGAGGGCGGCGGCGAAGGCACAAGCGGCGGCGAGGCCGCTCGCAAGCGCTCCGATGCCGACGAGCACCCCTCCGACGGGCAGTCAGGCGAGGGCTCTCAATCGACGGGCGACCCGCGCAGCGCGGGCTGACGGCGGGCGGGCTGCTCAGGCAGCCGGGACCGGCTCGCTGTCCCGCGCACGCGGCGCGGGAGCAGCGACGGGACCGTCCCCGGCGCGCGTGAAGCGCAGCACCCCGTCATCGATCTCGCCCAGCCGCAGCGCGACCACGTCGCGCGCGTAGTTCTGGCGCAGTCGCCAGGGCGGTTCGCTGCCCTGGCGCGGGAAGTGATTCAGGGATCGCTGCACGTATCCGGAGGCGAGGTCCAGCAAAGGCGCCGGTGTCACCGACCCAGGGGCGAGCACCGGGACAGCGGTGTGGTACCCGTGCTCGCTCATGTGGTTGAGCACCCGGCAGACGTATTCGCAGGTCAGGTCGCATTTCAGCGTCCAGGAAGCGTTGGTGTAGCCGATCGACATCGCCGCGTTGGGCAGGCCGTCGAGCATCAGCCCCTTGTAGGTGAGGCGTTCAGGGACGTTCAGCGGCCGGCCGTCGACGGTGATGTGCAGACCGCCGAGGGCGAGCAGCTGCAGGCCGGTCGCGGTGACGACGATGTCGGCCTCGATCTCCTCGCCGCTGCCCAGCCGGACCCCGGTCGCGGTGAAGCGCTCGATCTGATCGGTGTGGATCGACGCGGTGCCGCGCCGCAGGGCGGTGAAAAAGTCACCATCGGGGCAGACGCATAGGCGCTGGTCCCAGGGGTCATAGCGCGGGTGAAAGTGCCGGCTCACGTCGACGCTGTCGGGGACCTGGCGCTGCACGCCTTTGCGGATCACGCGCTTGGCGGCGCCGGGGAAGCGGCGACACAGCTTGTAGCTGATCGTCTGCAGCGCCACGTTCTTCCAGCGCACCGCCTGGTAGGCGGCCATCGCGGGCAGCCGCCGGCGCAGGCCGGTGGCCAGCGCGTCCTCCGCGGGAAGCGAGACGATATAGGTCGGGGAGCGCTGGACCATCGCTACGTGAGCCGCGGTATCCGCCATCGCCGGCACAAGCGTGATCGCGGTCGCGCCGCTGCCGATGATGACCACACGCCGGCCGCCGTAATCCAGGTCCTCGGGCCAGTGCTGGGGGTGGATCACCGTCCCGCCGAAGTCCTCACGGCCCGCGAACTCCGGCTGATAGCCCCCGTCGTAGTTGTAGTAGCCGCTGCACATGAGCAGAAACGACGCGGTCAGGGTGACGGGTTCGGCGCTGTCGGCTCGCTGCGCGGTCACCGTCCACCGGGCAGTGTCACTTGACCACTGGGCGGTGGTGGCCCGGTGGCCGAGGCGGACGTGGTCCATCACTCCGTAGGCGGCGGCGGTCTCGTGGATGTAGCGCCGGATCGATGGGCCGTCGGCGATCACCCGGTCGTCGGTCCAGGGGCGAAAGGAGTAGCCAAGGGTGTGCATGTCGGAGTCCGAGCGCACCCCCGGATAGCGGAACAGGTCCCAGGTGCCGCCGATCGCGGCGCGCGCCTCGAGCAGCGCGTAGGTCCGTTCCGGGCAGCGGCGCTCGAGGTGGCAGGCGGCCCCGATCCCGGACAGGCCCGCCCCGATGATGAGCACGTCGACGTGGTCGGAGGAGCTGGTACGCATGCGTATCACGATCGAGCATAACCGGCCGGGGCCGCCGCTACGATCGACCGTCCGTGCGGTACCCGACTGAGAGCTTCACCGATGCCGAACGCGAACTGCTGAGCGGCCACTGCACGAACCTCGACCGGCCGGTGTTCGCGCTCGTGAACCTGCCCGAGACGCTCAAGGGCGCTCTGTTCGCGCGCTACTCGCGCTACCCGGGCACACTGCGCCGGCTGCTCGTGGACGAGTTCGCGGGAGATCTGCCGCCCGCCGGAGAGACCCCCGAGGCGGCCGAGGGGGAGCGCGCCGCAGCCCTCTACGAGCGGATCTTCCTCGGTTATGGAGACGACTCGGTGGCCCAGCTAGGCGGTGCCCACGTCGCCTGCGAGTGGGTCTCCAACGTGCTGACCAAGATCCTCCAGCGCCCCCGGCTGGCCGCCTACCTCGAGCAGTCCACGCGCTACATCGCCTACGACAGCCCGATGCCCGGAAGCGAGCCGGGGCCCGGCTATCGCTACTACGCCGACGATGAGCTCGGACCGGAGTACCGGCGGGCGATGGACGCGCTTTTCTCGATCTACTCCGCGGCGTTGCCCGCGCTGCTGAGCTGGGCCGCTGACCGGTATCCGCGCGGCAGCGACGAGCTCGAGGCCGCCCACGCCCGGGCCGTGAAGGCCAAGGCTCTGGACCTACTGCGGGGGCTGTTGCCGGCCGCCTCCTTGTCGCATATGGGCATTTACGCCAGTGGGCAGACCTATGAGCAGCTGATCCTCCATCTCCTCGCCCATCCGCTGCCGGAGGCCCGCAGCTACGGGACGATGATCCTGCAGGAACTGCGCGAAGTGATGCCGAGCTTCCTGACGCGCGTCGATCGCCCCGATCGCGGTGGCGAGTGGGTCTCCTACCTGGAGTCGCGCTCGGCTGCGGGGAGGCGCTGGGCGCAACGGCTCGGCCTGGGCGAGCCGAGCGCCGACGATGCCGCAGCCGGCCCCTCGGTCCGGCTGCTCTCGGTCCAGGGCGATGAGGAGGAACTGCTCGCTGCGCTGCTGTTCGAATCCGCGTCCGGCTCGGAGACCTCGACTCGCGAGGCGGTGCAGGCGCTGGCCGCGCCCGAGCGCGGCGCGATGCTCGCCGAACTGGTTGGGGAGCGCGCCAACCGCCGCCACCGTCCCGGGCGCGGCTTTGAGGCGGTGCGCTACCGCTTTGAGATCGTCTCTGACTACGGCGCCTTTCGCGACCTTCAGCGTCACCGGATGCTGACCGTCCAGTGGCAGGCCCTCACACCGGATCTCGGCGCGGGCGTCCCCGCTCAGGTGCACGAGGCCGGGGTCGGCGACCAGTACCGGCGCGCGCTGGAGATCTCGCGCACCGAGTACACGCGGCTCAGTGACACGGGGCTGACCGCCTGCGCGCCGTACGCACTGTGCCTCGGCTTCCGGCTGCGCTACATCCTGGACCTTAACGCGCGCGAGGCGATGCAGCTGATCGAGCTGCGCTCCGGCCGCGAGGGCCATCCCAGCTACCGGGCAGTCGCCCACGAGATGCACGCCCAGATCGCCGCTGTGCACCCGGCGGTGGCCGGCGCGATGACCCACGTCGATCGTGACACCGAGCCCCGGCTCGAGCGCATCCTGTCCGAGATGCGCACCCAGGTCCGGGCCGGCGGCTGACCGGCCACGGGTCGGCCCAGCGGCCCGGCCCGCTCAGCCCCGCGCGCGCGCCTGCTCCTGCTGGCGCAGCTCGATCCGCCGGATCTTGCCGGTCAGCGTCTTGGGCAGATCCGGCACGAACTCGATCAGCCGCGGATACGCGTACGCCGACAGATGATCACGCACGTGGCTCTTGATATCGGCGGCGAGCTCGTCTGAGGGCTCGTGACCGTCGGCGAGGACGATGAACGCCTTGACGACGTTGCCCCGCCGTTCGTCGGGCGCGGCCACGGCCGCCGCCTCGGCCACCGCGGGATGCTCCAGGCACGCTGACTCGACCTCGAAGGGACCGATCCGGTACCCGGCGGCGATGATCACATCGTCGGCCCGGCCCTCGTACCAGAAGTAGCCGTCGGGGTCGGTGGATGCCGCGTCCTTGGTGTGAAACCACTCACCGCCGAACGCCTCGGCCGAGTCCTGCTCCGGGCGGTTCCAGTAGCCGAGCGGATAATGGGGGTTGGAGCGCGCGCGCAGACAGATCTCACCACGCTCGCCCTGAGCGACCGGGCGCTCGTCCTCATCCAGGATCGCCACCTCCCAACCGGGCATCGGCTTGCCCATCGAGCCCTCGCGCACCTCCATGAAGGGGAAGTTGGCGCAGAGCGGATAGGACTCGGTGAGACCGTAGTAGTCAAGCACGGTGACGCCGTACTGCTCGCGCACCCAGCGGATCGCCTCGGGATTGAGCGGCTCGCCGGCCGAGCAGACGATCCGGAATTTCTGCGGGTAGCGCGTGCGGGCGTCACCGATGCTCATCATCGAGCGGATCGCCGTCGGGGTCCCGAACACGTTGGTCACCTCGTGACGGGACAGGAAGTCCAGCTGCTTGTGGGGGTCAAAGCCACCTTCGCGCTGGTACACCGCCTGGACGGCGCCAAAGCGCCACGGGCCGAGCAGCGGCGCGATGCCGGCTGCCCACGCCCATTCCCCCATGCCGTGGAAGCGCTCGCCGTCCTGGATGTCGTGGCAGTAGACAAACTCCTCGTGGGCGAGCATGTAACGGTGGGCGTGCAGGATCCCCTTGGCCAGCCCGGTCGTGCCCGACGAGTAGTAGAGCTGCGCGGCGTCGTCGGCCGCGGTGTCGAGGGTGGTGAAGTGGGACGCGCCCTGGCCGAGCAGATCGTCGTCGAGAATGACGACATGCTTCACCAGCGAGCGCTCCATCCGGTCGGCGTTGGCGGCATTGGTGACCAGCACCTTGGCCTGAGAGTCGGTCAGGCGATGGCGGATACCGTCATCGCCGTAGAGCACCGACATCGAGAGCAGGATCGCTCCGGTCTTCCAGGTCCCAAAGAACGCCGCCGCCGTCTCTGGGGTGGGCGGCAGCAGCATCGCCACCCGGTCGCCGGGCTCGACCCCAAGCCCGGTGAGCACGTTGGCGAACCGGTTGGCGTTGTCCTGCAGCTCACCCCAGAGCACCTCGCGGACCGTGCCGCGGAAGTCCTCGTGGATCATGGCGAGCTTCCCTCGCGCATGGCGATCGCAGACGTCAGCGGCGATGTTGTAGCGCTCCGGGACCTCCCATCGATGGTCTGCGCAGGCCTGTTGGTATGACGTGACCGGGCTCATCGGCTCATCATGACCGATGGGGTGGCAGCCAGGAGCAGTTCGTGTCCGTTCGCACCACTTAGTAGGCTTTGTCACGATTGTGTTGGCAGGAGGAGCAGTCCTAGCGGGGATTGCAGCGGTCGCGGTAGCGGCGGTGGCCCTGTCGCTGTACCGCACGCGCCGCACTCCCAGCGCGCCCGAAGCCGTCGGCATGCAGACCGCGCTGCACGCCGCCACCTCGACGCTGCCCCACCTGCGCCGAGGGCTGCATTCGCGCACGGCCTCCGACGCCGTGCCCCACCTGCGGGCGCTGACCGGGGCCGCCGCCGTCGCGCTCGCGGACCCCCGCACCGTGCTGGCGATCGACGGTGCGGGCCGCGAACAGGTCCGGCCCGGTGACCTGCTGTCGCGGCTGCTGGCCCGGACCCCGGACGACCGGCTGCACGTGGTCCCCCGCCTGATCTCCTCAGACCCGTCCTGCCCGCTGCGCAGCGCGGTCCTGGCTCCGCTGATCGTGCAGGACCGCCGCGCGGGAACGCTGATCGCGTTCTATCGCGCCGAGGGTCGTCCGCGCGGCGATGTGCTGCGCGTCGTGGCCGAGACGGCGAGCCTCGTCTCGGCCCAGCTCGAGCTGTCGGTCGTGCACGAGCAGGAGGAACGCCTCGCCCGGGCCGAACTGCGCGCGCTGCGGGCCCAGATCTCCCCGCACTTCATCTACAACGCGCTGGCCGCCGTTGCCGGTGACATTCACCGCGAGCCCGAGGACGCCCGGGAGCGGTTGATCGATTTCGCCGAGTTCACGCGCTACCTGTTCCGCGACGGCCGCTCCTACGTCACGCTCGAGGAGGAGCTCTCCCACGTCGAGCGCTACCTGCGCCTCGAGCAGGCACGGTTTCCCGACAGCCTGCACATCACCGTGGACGTCCGGGCTGAGACGCTGCCCACCGTGGTGCCCGCGCTGTCGATCCAGCCGCTGGTCGAGAACGCGGTTCGCCATGGCGTCGAGTGTCGCGCGGGCAGCGGGCGGGTGACGATCTCCTCCCGGGTTCGTGACGGCGATGTCGAGCTGCGCGTGAGCGATGACGGCAGCGGGATCGGGCCCGAACGTGTCAAGGCGGTGCTGGCCGGCGCGGGCGGCGGGATCGGGCTGTCCAATGTCGATGCGCGGCTGCGAGCGACGTTCGGCGAGCGCTACGGGCTGCGGATCGAGTCCCAGCTCGGCTACGGCACGACGGTGACGATGAGCGTGCCCCACCTGACCGGCGAGCCGGCGATGACGGTGCGTGCATTGGCGGGAGCGGGGGGATGAGCAGCGAGCGGTTGACCCTGCTCGCCGTCGACGACGAGCGCTCACCGCTGGAGGACCTCGCCCGGATTCTGCGCGGCTCGCCAAGCGTGCGCGAGGTGGAATGCGCCGCTGACGGCCACGAGGCGCTGCACCGCATCACCCGCCAGGCCTACGACGGCATCTTCCTCGACGTCCGGATGCCCGACCTCGACGGGCTCGAGCTCGCGCGCGTGCTGCGCCGTTTTGCCCGTCCGCCCCAGCTGGTCTTCGTCAGTGCGCACGACGGCGGCGCGGTCGAGGCATTCGAGCTGCATGCGCTGGACTATCTGCGCAAGCCGGTCGCCCGCGCGCGCGTCCAGGAGGCGGTGGAGCGGATCGCCGCGGCGGTGGCTGCCGGGGAATACTCCGCCGGCGCTGCGGCGGCCCACGCCCGTCCTGCGCACGAGGACGACGAGACCGTCGCGGTAGCCAACCTGCACGGCGGTGGGACCCGGTTGCTGCCGCGCTCGCGGATCGAATATCTGCAGAGCTACGGTGACTTCGTGCACGTCGTGGCCGGCGCCGAGCGCTTCCTGCTGCGGGCGACTCTGACCGACATCGAGCGCCGCTGGGAACCCTACGGCTTCGTCCGCGTGCATCGTCAGTTCGTGGCCAACCTGCGGGCCGCAACCGAGTTGCGCCCGCAGATCGGGGGCACGGCGAGCTGAGCTTCCCGGGCGGGCGCACAGTCCCGGTCGCCCGCCGCCACACCGCCGCGCTGGCGCGGCGGCTGGCGGTGTGACGGCCCGCGGCGGCCCGATGGCCTCGCCGCGGGGTCCGGTCAGGACTCGGAGGCCTGTTCGGCCTTGATCTTGTCCTCAAGCTGAGCCATCACGTCGGGGTCGCGGAGCGTGGTGACGTCTCCGAGCGCCCGGCCCTCGGCGATGTCGCGCAACAGACGGCGCATGATCTTGCCCGAGCGGGTCTTGGGCAGGTCATCGGCCCAGATGATCCGCTTGGGACGCGCGAACTTCCCGATCCGATCGGCCACCTTGGCCCGGATCTCCTCGACGAGCGCGTCGGAGCCGGCCAGATCGCCCTCGAGCGTCACGAACGCGCAGATCGCCTGTCCGGAGTCCTCGTCGGCCTGACCGATGACCGCCGACTCGGCGACCTTGCCGTGGGAGACGATCGCTGACTCGACCTCCGCCGTCGAGAGGCGATGGCCGGAGACGTTGACCACGTCATCGATCCGCCCGATGATCCAGAAGTAGCCGTCCTTGTCCTTGCGGGCGGCGTCGCCGACCAGATACGTCTCCTTGCCGAACTTCGCGAAGTAGGTCTCGACGAAGCGGTCGTCCTCCTTGTAGAGCGTGCGCAGCATCGAGGGCCAGGGGCGGTTGAGGATCAGCAGGCCCTGCCCTGAGTCGATCGGCTTGCCATCGCGCTCGTCGACTACCTCGGCCGAGATCCCCGGAAAGGGGCGCGTCGCCGAGCCGGGCTTGGCCGACACGATGCCCGGCAGCGGCGTGATCATGATCGCCCCCGTCTCGGTCTGCCACCAGGTATCGACGATCGGACAGCGCTCACCGCCGATCACCGCGTGGTACCAGAGCCATGCCTTGGGATTGATCGGCTCGCCGACGGATCCGAGCAGGCGCAGCGAGCTGAGATCGAACTTCTCGATGTGCTCGGTCCCCCACTTCATGAACGCCCGGATCGCGGTCGGGGCGCAGTACAGGATGTTGACCTTGTACTTCTCCACCAGCTCCCACCAGATCCCCTTGTGGGGATAGTCGGGGGCGCCCTCCCACATGACCGAGGTCGCACCGTTGGCGAGCGGCCCGTAGACGATGTAGGAGTGGCCGGTGATCCACCCGACGTCGGCCGCGCACCAGTACACGTCCTCCTCGGGCTTTAGGTCGAACACGAGCCGGTGGGTCGTGCTGACCCCGGTCAGGTAGCCGCCGGTCGTATGCAGCACACCCTTGGGCTTGGCGGTCGAGCCGCTGGTGTACAGCACGAACAGCGGATGCTCGGCCTCGAGCTCCTCGGCGGGACACTCGGGGTCGGCGGCCTCGCAGATCTCGTGATACCAGTGGTCGCGTCCTTCGGTCATCTCGCACTCGGCGTCCGTGGACTTGACCACGACGATGTGCTTGAGCGTCTCGAGGTCGCCCATCACGGCGTCGACCTGCTGCTTGATCGGGGCGGTCTTGCCCTTGCGCCGGGCGCCGTCGACGGTGATCAGCGCCTTGGCCTCGGAGAACTCCATCCGCTCCTTGACCGAGTCCGCCGAGAAGCCGCCGAAGACGACATTGTGCGGCGCCCCGATGCGCGCGCAGGCGAGCATCGCGACCACGACCTCGGGGATCATCGGCAGGTAGATCCCGACGATGTCGCCCTTGGCGATGCCGAGATCCTTCAGCGCGTTGGCCAGCCGCTGGACGTCGGCGAGCAGGTCGGCGTAGGTCACCGCGCGGGTCTCGCCCCCCTCGCCGTGCCAGTGGTAGGCAACCCGGTCGCCGTGGCCGGCCTCGACGTGCCGATCCAGGCAGTTGTAGGACACGTTGGTGGTTCCGTTCGGCGAACCACTTGTAGAACGGCGGGTTGGAGTCGTCCACGTCCTGGGTGGGCTCCTTGAACCAGTGCAGAGTGCGGGCCTGCTCTGACCACCAGCCCTTCCAGTCGGCGTCGGCCTGCTCGTAGATCGCCGGGTCGCTGAGCACGGCGTGCTCGCGGAACCCCTCGGGCGGATCGAAGCTCTCGATGTCCAGCATCCCCTCGAGTTGCTGTTCGAGGTCTCCCGCTCGGTTGGAGGTCGATGCGGTGTCTGCCATGTGAAGCCTCTCCTTTGGTGCTCACCTCCCGCTCGCGGTCAGCGTCCGGGCGCCGGTGAGATCGATCACCGGCGCCCGCGCTGGCCGCGAATCGCGGCTCATCCAGCTAGTTGTACCCCAGCTAAGCCGAGCGGCACTACCGACGCCGCGGCTCAGCGGGAACACCGGCGCCACCACCCGACCGAAGGTCGAGTTGATCACCGCCGCAAATGACGCGTACCACGCTGCGATCGCCGTGACGATCCCGAGGTAGCCGCCGAGCTTGATGGTTCCGTTGGTCACGGCTGTCCCGCCGGCCAGGGAAGAGTTGCCGATCCCGAGGACGATGAACGTGATCGCCAGCAGCAGGAAGACCAGCGCGACCGCGCCGGTCGTCCGCAGCGAGGCGACGAACATGTAGGTGGTGAAGATCCCCCACATCCACAGGTACAGCCCGAGCCCGCTGAACAGCTCGGTCTTGGCCACCGATCCGGCTGCCTGAACCACGAAGTAGAACGAGATCCAGAACGCACCGTAGGAGCAGAACGCGACAGCGCCGAACGTATTGCCGGTACGAAACTCCCAGATGCCCGCCAGCAGCTGAGCGGCACCACCGTAAGCGAGTGCCAGCGCGGCAATCAAGGGCAGGAGCCCGCCTCCGACCAAGGTCTTATCACCGACCAGGCCGGAGTTGACCATGCTCAGCACGAACGTGGTCCCGGCGAACGCGGCCAGGCCGAGCGGCCCGGGATCCGCCGGGGTCCAGCCGGCGGACCGGCCACCGGTAGGGTCAGGGGCCGGAGCAACGTCGGCTTCACGCGGCAAGCGGCCAGCTTCCATATCTCTCCTCCTGCTGTCGTTGGTACGAGCGCAGGGGAAATTCGCCGCTGGGGAGGCCTGGGGCAAGCGGTTATCGGCCAACGGACCACTTTTGGGGCTGAACGGCGCACAACGCCGACCAGCGGCTGCCGCTCGCCCTTCGCAGGGGTTCGCTGTGGCGGGCGCGCGCGCGCGGGCGCGGGTCGCGCTAGCCGCGGCGCTTGCGCTTGCGCTTGGGAGTGGCCGACCGGGTGCGACCGGCATCGGGCCCGGGCCCGGGCCCGACGGCCGGCTGAGGCTCGGGCGTGCGTCCCGCGCTCGCGCGCCCGGCACCCGCACGTCCCGCACCTGCGACCTTGCGAGCGCGCATCTCCGACGAGGGCGGCCACGGCTCGCGCCGGCCGGAGATCCACGCCGGGGGGGTTCCGGTCGGCCAGCGGCCGGAGATCAGGTAGCCGACCGCGGCCAGCCAATAACCCTGAACGATCGGGATCTGTGTGATCTGGAACAGCACGAGCGCGCCGGCGAAGATGCCCAGGTAACCCATGAACCGAGTCAGCAGGCCCTGGCGCATCGCGTTGAGTGACACGAGCACGAAGCCGACGGCGAGCAGCAGCGCGCCCGCCTGCCCGATCAGCTGCAGGACGATCAGGCCCGACGAGCTGGTCAGACGGTTGGCCTCCTCGTAGGTCTGGGACCCGGTGGTCACGAATTGGTGGACCTTGATCGCCACGATGATCGCGTAGATGACGCCGGTGACAGCGGAGAGCACACCGCCCGCGACCGCGATCGAGCGCACGTAACCGCGGACTTCCTTGCTGCGCGCGTTCGAGCAGCGCCACAGGTAGCTGAGCGTCCAGGCGATCGCCAGCGAGGCGAGCCCGTTGATCGCCGACGAGATGAGATCGAGCGGGAAGCGCTGATTGGCGACGATCAGGTCGGTGGTGAGCTCGTCGACCTTCGTGTGAGCCCCGCCGAGCTGCACCGCGGCGGCCACGACCAGCAGCACGCCGGCGGCGACGGCGACCACCGTCTGGCGCGCGCGCACCCGTGACTCGTAGGCCAGCTGCTCCTCGGGGGTGACAGTTGTCGCATCGGTGCTCATGGGGCGCCGTATGCTAGACGGAGTGCCCCGGCGCCCGTACGTTCCCGCGCCGTGGTCGTACTCCTCACCGCCGGTGATCGCCGGCCGCTCGATGGGGTCCCGCGCGCCGACGACAGGGACTTCCAGCTTTTGGGCAGGCAGCGAGCTACCATTGAGATATGGAAGGCAGCGGATTCGGAGGAATGTTCGGGGACCCGGACGACCTGCAGCGCAGGCTCGGCGAGTTCGCCGAGCAGATGCAGGGCGCTCAGAAGCTCGCCTGGGCCGACAATGCGATCAAGCTCGCGGTCGATCTGACGGTCGCGGCGATGAACCGCGCCAACATCCAGGGAACCACCGAGCAGCAGGCCGAGCAGTTGCGCTCGGTCATGGCTCATATCTTCCCTGAAGCCGTGACTCTCGTGCGCGAGGCGCGCGAGGGGCTCCAGTAGCTGCCGGTCGCTGTCTGGCCGCCCGGCCGGCGCCCACGCGTTCTCGCCTCCGTCTCTAGCCGGCCAGCGCGCCGAGCACGAGATCGTCGTGCTGGGCGGGTTTGACCTTGCGCAGGATCTCGGTGATGACACCGTCGGCGTCGATCACGAAGGTCGTGCGCTCGTTGCCCATGTAGGTGCGTCCGTACATGGACTTCTCCACCCAGACGCCGTAGGCCTGTGCGACCGCGTGGTCCTCGTCCCCGAGCAGCGGGAAGCCGAGCCCGTACTTGTCATCGAACTTGGCGATCTTCTTCGGAGCCTCGGGCGAGACGCCGAGCACGACCGCGCCGGCGGCGTCATAGTCGGCGCGGTGGTCGCGCACGCCGCAGGCCTGCGTCGTGCATCCGGGCGTGTCCGCCTTGGGATAGAAATACAGGACGACCTTTCGGCCGCGTAGTTCCGACAGCGTCACGGGGGGCCAGACTGGTCGGGCAGCGTGAAGTCAGGAGCGGTGTCACCTGGTGCGATCATTCGACGCATCGTATGGCAGTGACCTCGGCGCAGGCATCACAAGCGATCGCCTCGGGCATGCCGCGCGACGCGTCGCCCAGAACCGCGCCCCAACAGCTTCGGGACCGCGGCCGCCGACGGTCAGCGGGCGACGTCGACTCGCTGCCACGGATGGGTCTCCGGACCGCAATCGAAGGTGAGCACGCCGCTGTTGTCGTAGAACGTGACCTGCTGGCCCTGGTAGGTGACCACGATGTTCGGGATCGGCGGCGGCGGCGGCGACGGTCCAAAGCAGTGAAAGTCGGAGGTGTCGAAGTGACTGCCCGCGCCTGGATCCGCGCCGGGCGGAGATGCCAGGATCAGGGCTCCGGCCGCGGGCACGACCAGCTGCGCCGACGGCCACAGGCTTTGCGACGCGTTGAAAGTGGTGTTGCCAATCGTCACGGTGACGCCGTCGAGCCGGATCGGTGCCCCGGTGGCGTTGTCGAAACGAAGGCCGCCGGAGTCCCACACGCCGTTGTTGGGTCCCCCGATGAACGTGACCGAGCCTGAGGAGTTGCCCCAATCAGCCGGGAAGGGCGTACTCGACGGCCCGTTCTCGTTGTTGGCGTAGCCGACTGAGACGGACAGGCCAGGCAGGCCTGGCTGAGTGCTGAACGACTGAACGCCGCCGCATGCGTCAGGCTGCAGCTGGCCGTCGCCGCCGCACACCTCGAAGTAGTACCGACTTGCCGGGGTGAGGCCGGCGACGTCTTCGGAGAACGGAATGTCGGTCCCGTTGGAGCCTCGGATACCGGGGCCGATCTGGCGGACCGGGGTGCGCTTCGCGTTCGGAGTACCCAGGTCCGCCTGGCTCTGTGCGAACTGAAAGTAGTAATGCGCGGGGGTGCTGTCAGTGTGTCCGTGCGCGTTCAGTTTCGCCGTCCAGGAACCGGTCCGAGTGGCCGGATCGGTGGTCGCCGCGCAGGCGGCGAGGGTGAGACCGCAGCCGACGACGACGCCAAGGGCGCACCACCGGTGCCGAGGTCCGCTATGGAGTGGCGAAGATTTCATGGCTGCCTCGCTTGTGCCTGCTCGCCACGCTCGACTGGGAGGCCTGCAGGATCCCGCTGGCGGTGGGCGCGTAGTGGATGCGGTGAATCTCTCCGTTGACGTAGTCGACGTAGTACAGATCTCCACCCGGGCCAATCTGCAGGTCGACTGGATTGGCCGCGTTGGGCTGAAAGGTCTTGATGTTGGCCGGAGAGGGGAGGCCTGACCCATTGCGTTCCATCGCCCAGATGCACCCCCGGTCATAGTCCGCGAAGAACAGGGCACCGTCGTATTCGGGCGGGTAGGGGTCACCGGAGGTGCTCTGGAACGCGAGTCCGCTGATCACCGTGCCCTGCTGGTCGGCCGGGCACCCCTCACCGGGAACGACCTGGTCGGTGTGCTGGTAGCTGTAGAACGGCGCTGTGACCTGACCTGGTGCGGAGTAAAGGGATTGGCACATATCGAGCCCGAGGCGCTGCCAGACCGGCTGAACGCCCGAGCCCTCGTAGCAGGGCCAGCCGAAGTTCTTCACCGGCTGAGCGATTGGGTTGTTCACGACGTCGATTGCCTCCGCGGTCTCCCAGCCGACGTTCCCCAGCCACACCTCGCTCGTGCCCGGGCGGATCGCAAAGCGGAACGGGTTGCGCAGCCCGTATCCGACGATCCGCCGCAGGTTGGGATCCGGGCTGTTCGCAAGCGGGTTGTCGGGCAAGCCGGCGCCGGTAGCGGGGTTGACGCGTATCAGGGTGCCGTCGAGCGTGGCGGGTTGCCCGGCCGTTCGGCGAAGGCTCTGACTGCGCAACGAACCGCCCTCGGAGGCGGGGATCGTCTCGGCGACGCCGGGCCCGGCGGGCGGGTCATTGCACGGGTTGGCGGCGAATTGACCGTAGTCGGTGGTGGTGTAGTCGGCTCCCTCGCCTGCGCTTGCGTAGAGCGCGCCGTCGCTCCCAAACGCGAGGTCGCCGATCGAGTGACTTGCAAACTGTTGGCACCAGTCGTTGACCAGCACGTTTTCCGTTCCGGTCATGGCGTCCCCGTTTGCCTGCAGGCGGGAGAGCCGTCCGCTGACGACGCAGCCGCTGTTTCCCGGCGGACTCGGGCAGCTATCGACCGGCCACAGGGGCGCCGTGCCACCGATCTTGGCGTCGTACGTGTACAGCACGTAGACGTAGGGCTGGGCGGGAAAGTTCGGGTCCAGGGCCAGCCCGAGCAGCCCGCGGTCCGAGGATAGGGGGTGGTGCACGCTTGCGCTCAGGTCAGCGAACACCTTGGGGGTGGTCGACGTGAGACTGTCGAACACCTTGATGACACCGCTCTTCTCCGCCACGAACACGCGGCCGTCGGGGGAGAACCGCACAGCCGTCGGCAGCGTCAGGCCGCTGAATACGACGGAGTCCGTGAACCCCGGGGGCAGACTGGAGGTGGCAGTCGTGAACGTCTCGAAGTCCGCCGGTGGATCGGCCGTGGACGAGCTGATGGTGCCTTTGGGGCCGACGCACACATAGCCGGCGCCGTTGTTGGGTGACCCGCACGCAACCCAGCGGTAGCTCGTGTTGGGCTGCAGCCCCGAGACCGCCATCGACAGCGCGACGTCAGGAGTCGCACCGTTTACGGGTCCGAGCTCAGGCGTCTTGTGACCGGACGCGCGCGGCTGGCCCGCCACCCAGTACTCGAAATACCACTTGCACGACTCGCCCGAGTTGCAGTGCGCAAGCAGGTTCAGCGTGGCCATGGTCGCCTTGATCTGACTTGTCCCCGTCGTCCTCCCGCCGCACGCGGCCAACAGCAACACGGCTGCGAGCGCCAGGATCAGCGTACGAGAGCGCGGACGGACGAAGCCCCATCGCCCGCTCGCCTTCATGGCTCCACCTGCCACGCGTCCAGGTTTCCCCGAACCAGGGCCTGCGCCCCGCCCTCGGGCCATCGTCCTGTCCGCCTCGATCGTCCTGTCAGCCGAACCGGCCATCGGGGCACCCCTCCCCTCCTCTCGCCTCGCGGGTCCATCCACCGAGTCGTGTCAAACACATAGTGCGTGTTGTCAACGCGCCTGCGCAAAGCCTATCCAGACCTAACTAAAACAACAACCTAAAACCTGAGGAACGGGATTGGCTACCGATTCCATCGCCGGCCGCCCTCGGCACGTGCCCGGTGCGACGTACCGGCCTCGCGTTTGGCGCGCCCTGTAACGACCTGCGCGCTACCGGCAGCGCGAGACAACGGTAGGGTCAACTTCACGCCGTGTGAGAGCCTCCTGCCGCCTGCTCGCGATCGATGGAGCGCGGGCCAGGGTCACCGTGACACTTGCAGAGCGGGCGAGCAGGGTCGTGCCTCGTTCGGGTGCGACGCTCCCCTCTGAGATGAGCACGATGTCGCGGTACGTGCCGGACCGTGGGCAATACTGGTCTCCCATCGCCGTAGACACGCGCGGCGGCAGAGCGAACCTGATGCCGTCACGACGGAATGCGTACGCCAAGGCCGAGTCGAAGGTGAGGCTGGCCTGCCCGAGGGCGTTGGGCACGTCAAGAAGCACGGGCCCTCCGCGGTCGACTCCCGCCACCACGCTGCTGGTCACCCGCCTGATCTCGTCATAGCGTCCCAGGCGTGGCGGAAGCCGGTTGGGGCCATCCACGGTCCGGGTTGCCACCAGGACCGACAGGATGCAGAGTCCCGCGGCGCCAGCTCGCCACCTGGCCACCGTGTGTGTGAACACGGGATCCTGGCGTGGTCGCCGCAGTTCGAAGAGGGACCACGCGATGACCAGATAGGCAAACATTCCGACGGGGGACGTCCAGTTCAAGACGTAGACGCTCGCGGCAAATCCGAGACCGCCGGCCGGGAGCGCAGCACCGTCAGCGCCGACCGCCAGCAGGAGCACGACGCAAAGCGTCGCCGCCGCGGTGACGTCGCGACGCCTTCGCCGCAGGCTCAAGCGCAGCACCGACGCAACACACGCGAGCACGAACAGTGCGCTGAGGTCTGTGAACACCGGTGGCCCGCGAAAGACTCCGAGAAAGTCCTCGACCGGCGTTCTGGGCGTCTCGAGCCAGAGCGGCGGAAGGCCGACGGCTCGAGCGATCGCCCAGACCGCCTCGCGGTGCCCCAAGATCCGGTATCCGGATGTGACAAGTCGGCCGACGAGACCCAGGTTGCCCGGGGAACCGGTCACTTGGTCGATCAGGGGGGCGATCCAGCAGAGGAGCAGCGTGACGAGCGTCGCGACCAACCACCTTCCCATCCTGAACGGGCTGCCGCCTCCGCTCGGCCCTCGCCGCTCAAACAGAAATCCAGCGACCGCTAGCACCACGCAGCCCAGGGCCGGGGCGACATAGGCCAGGTCGCACTGCACGACGTAGCTGGCCACCAGGACGAGAAGCGGGAGAAGCCTGTAATCCCCGCAGGCGACTGTCCACGCGATGAAGATGAGGGCGATGAACGGCATCAGTCCAGCCCATGTATTCCATAGCTCATAGGGCACTTCGGCCGGGAGAGAGCGCTGGGTCATCACCATTCCCACCGCGGTGAGAAACATGAGGCCACGGCCACCGCGGCGATGAGCCACGAACACGATGCTCAGCACCGACAACAGGCTGATGGCTCCCATCGTCGCGACGATGGCCGCCGGTCCGATACGCGCGGGCACCGCGATGAGCCAGTACAACATCGGTCCGAGGGCGTAAACAGGAGCTCTGATGAGCGAAGACGACTGGGAGTACTGGCCCACCAACGGGGAATGGGTGCTGAATACGTCAAGCGCGCGGAGAGCGATCACGCCATCGTCCGAGCTCGGGGTCCAGCCGAGTGCAATTGCGCGCTTCGTTGAAGCAATCACCGGCAACGCGGCAAGCAAGCCGGTCAAGAGGACGAGCCACGGGTCGCCTGGGCGTCGCCGCAGACCCGTCGCCTCACCCGGCGCCAAACGGACACGGGGCAGCCGGCCGAAGGAGTCTCGGACCCCCCGCTGAACGACCCGCCGGATCGGAGTGCCCCCCTTCATCCCGCTGGGTGGACGCTATCAGTCTCCTGGCTGCATCCTTCGGACCCGGTGCTACTTGAGCAGCCGGGAGAGCCGACGGTCCTTGAGCAGCTTGTCGTCAGTCTGGTCATGCGGGCAGTAACACATGACGTAGTCCTCGTAGAAGACGGCCTCGATCGTGTGCCCGCAGCGCGGGCAGGGCTCGCCGTTGCGGCGGTGAATGCGCAGCGGCATCGGAAGCTTGTCGGGGATCGGCAGGGTGATCGTCTGCTCGTAGTGCTCAAGCGCGAAGCCGAGGCGATCGACGATCGCGGCGCGCAGTCGCTCGGCCTCCTCCGGGGAGAGATCGTTGCCGCGCTTGAACGGCGACAACATCGCCTCGTGCAGGATCTCGTCCACCCACGATCGTCCGATGCCCGCAATCACGCGCTGGTCGCGCAACATGCCGTGCAGCGGCCGGGCTGCGGACAGCAGCGCTTTGAGCGGCGGCGGATCGGGCCACGCCTCGGGACCCAGGGTGGTGAGCATCGTCTCCTCGGCCAGGCCCTCGGGCCGGTAGAGCTTGACCCACGCAGCCTGCTTGGTGCCGAACTCGCGCAGCCGCAGCTCGCGGCCGTCGGTGAGTCGCACGAGCAGGCGCGATGTCCGGTCGCGCAGCGAGGCGCGCTTGTCGAAGAGCTGTAACCGCCCCGCGGACATCAGGTGCACCAGCGCGGTCAGATCGCCCTCGAACCGAACCAGGAACAGCTTTCCGCGACGGCCGACTCCGGTGATGTGGCGGCCTTCGAGTGCCGACAGCGGCGGATCGAAGGTGCGCAATGCGTTGACACTGGGGCTCAGCGCGGACTCGACCTCCGCTCCGGCCACGGCGGCCCCAATACGGCGGGCGGTGATCTCGACTTCGGGCAGCTCAGGCATCGCGGTCTCGGAGGTTGAGCCTAGTGGACACCCCCACCCGGAGTCCCACGTACGGCGCACATCAACCCCGTGCCGAATCATTCAGCCGGCTTCAGATTTCCTTTACGCCCGCGCCCGAGACTCCCGCTCATGAGCGATCTACTGGCAGTTTTCGAATCCGATGACACCACTGGCGACGCCGAGATCCTGAACCGAATCGCGGCCTACCGCCCCGACCGGGTCACGATCCTCGTCATCGGTGACGATCACATGCTGACCCGCGACAGCTGGGACGTGTCCAACGCCCTGCGCGACCGGCTCGCCATGCTGCTGGCCGCGATCGAGCGCCGCACGGGCGCCACCGTCGTCGGTCTGGTGGGCGACCGCGCACAGCTGGACGGCTGGCGGTTTGACCGCGAGCTGGGCGCGCAGCCGCCCGTCGCGGCCTGAGCCGCCGATCCAAGTCGCGCGCTTGCGCCACGACGCGATCGGCGCGAGCGCGCCGATCGCCGGAGCCCGGCGATAGGCTGCCCGGTCAGATGACGACCGCCGCCGCCGACGACATCGTCGAGACCCACGCTCAGGGCGCCGCCAACGAACGCGAGCCATTGCTGGTGCTCGAACCGCTGCGACGATTTCTGACCGCCCACGGGCTCGACGCGCCCGATGACCTGACCGCCGTGCCGTTCACGGAAGGGCACTCCAACGTCACCTTCGGCCTGTCCACCGGTGTCGTGCTGCGCCGCCCGCCCCGGGGACCCCTCCCCCCCAGCGCTCACGACGTGCTGCGCGAGGCGCGTCTGCTCAGTGCGCTCGAGCCGGCCGACGTCCGCACCCCGCGTGTGCTGGCGGTGAACGAGGATCCGGCGGTGATCGGCGCGCCGTTCTACGTGATGGAGCAGATGCACGGTGCGGTCATCACCGACGCGATCCCGGACCCTCTGGACACGCCCGAGCAGCGGGAGCGGATCGCCGACGAGCTGATCGACGCGCTGGTCGAGGTGCACGGCGCCGACTGGCAGGGACTCGGACTGGACGGGTTCGGAAAGCCCACCGGGTACCTCGCGCGTCAGCTGCGGCGCTTCAACGGGCTGTGGGAGCACAACAAGACCCGTGAGATCCCCGAGTTCGAGGAGGTCAGCGCGTGGCTGGCCGACAACATGCCCGCGTCTCCGCAGGCCACGATCGTGCATGGGGACTACCGCCTGGGCAACACGATGGTCGCGTCACAAGCTCCGGCGCGGTTGATCGCGATCTTCGATTGGGAGATGGCCACGATCGGGGATCCACTCGCCGACATCGGCTACATGATGCTGCACTGGCGACAGGCCGATGACGCCGACGACAGCCGCTTCAACCTGCAGAGTGTCACCGTCCGCGACGGCTTCCCGACCCGGCAAGAGATGGTCTCGCGCTACGAGCAGCGCTCGGGGCGCTCGATGCACGCCCTGGATTGGTACGTGGCTCTGGCGATGTGGAAGGCGGTCGCCTTCATGGAGGGCAACTACAAGCGTGCGGTGTCGGGCTCGACCGACGATCCGTATCTGAAGAGCTTTGGCGAGGGCGTCCTCGAGCTCGCCCACCGGGCCCGAGACGTCACCCGCAACGGGTTCTAGTGTCACCCGAGACGCCGGGGACCGGGGCTCGCACCGGCTTGCTCGTCGACTGGGGCGGGGTGATGACCACCGACGTGTTTGCGACCTTCGCGGCCTTCTGCGCGGCCGAGGGACTATCGGCCGAGACGGTCCGCGACCGCTTCCGCCACGACCCGGCGAGCCGGGATCTGCTGGCCGGCCTCGAGGATGGAAGCCTGCCTGAACGGGAGTTCGAGGTCGGCTTCGCCGAGGTACTCGGCGTCGCACCTGAGAACCTGATCGCGCGGATCTTCGCCGCGTCACAGCTCGAGCCAGCGATGGTCGCAGCGGTGCGCCGCGCCCGCGAGGCCGGGATCCGCACCGGCATGATCTCCAACTCGTGGGGCGCGGGCAGCTATGACCGCGCGCTGCTGGATGAGCTGTTCGACGGCACGGTCATCTCCGGCGAGGTCAAGATGCGCAAGCCCACCCCCGAGATCTACCGCCTGGGCGCCGAGCGCATCGGGCTGGCGCCGGCGGCCTGTGTGTTCGTTGACGACCTCGGTTTCAATCTCAAGCCCGCGGCGGCGATCGGCATGGCCACGGTGCGTCATCGCCGGTCCGAGGACACGATCGACGAACTGCAGCGCCTGCTGTCCGTCAACCTACGATGAGGCGTCGGACCCTCAGCGTCCTGATCGCGCTGAGTGTCCTGGCCGTCCTCAACGTGGCCGGCTGTGGGGGCGGCCTGACCGCGGCGCAGGTGCGCACCCGGGCCACGCAGGCCTGCGATCGGGCGGCTGACCAAAGCGCGGCGATCCGGCTCCCGAAGGTGCCGAGCGATGGGCGGCGCTTCCTCGCCCAGGGGATCGCGGTGCTCTCGCCCGAGATCCGGACCCTGCGCAGCCTGGGCGATCACGGTTCGATCGAGATCGCGGTCTCGTCCATGCAGGCCGAGCTCGCCGCGCTGCGCTCCTCGCTGAAGGGCCTGCGGGACGGCAACGATCCCGTCGTCGCGATCAAGACGCTGCAACAGCAGCTGGCCGGATCCGAGCTGCGGGCCAACACGGCTTGGCGGGCGCTGCGGGTGCCCGCGTGCGTGAGCCGCTGAGGACCTCTAGCTGATCCTGGAACGGCGAAGAGCCGCCCGGCACGTGGCCGAGCGGCTCGTCCCCTGGTCAGTCAGATCAGGCGGTGCGGCTAATGGATCTTCTTAGCGGCTTTGAGGTCCGCGTTGTGGACTACAGCCGGCAGCGGCGCGAAGTCCAGCGCGGGGCCGAACTTCTGGCCCACCGAGGAAACCGCGTAGCGGATGAACGCTGCGATCGACGAACCGACGCTCGAGCCCGTGGGCACGATCGCGTAGGTGAACGTCGACATCGGGTACGCGGCGGCGTAGGTCGACGCCGGGTTGACGATGTGCAGTTCGTTGTTGCCCGGCACGCGGGAGACGGACCGCGCGGCGGCTGAGATGTTGGACAGGTTCGGGTACTCGACGTTCCCGGCCGCGTTCGCCAGTCCGGCCACCTGGACCGGGTGGGTGATCGCGTAGGAGGCGGCGACGTAGCCGATCGACCCGGGGGTCGAGAGGATCGTCGAGGTGACGCCCGCGTTGCCCTTGGCGCCGGTTCCCGTTGGGAAGCTGACGGCGGTCGCGTTACCGATCCGGCTCTTGAACGCGCTGGAGGTGCGCGACAGGAAGTCCGTGATCACGTACGTGTCACCCGAACCGTCGGAGCGGTACACCGGCGTGATCTTCTCGTTGGGCAGGTTGGTGTGCTTGTTGAGCTTCTTGATCCGGCCGTCATTCCAGTTGGTGATCTGACCCAGATAGATCTGCGCCAGTACCGGCCCGCTGAGGTGCAGGCTCTTGACGCCGCTGAGGTTGAAGCCGATCGCCGTTGCGGTCAGGGCCCAGGGGATCTGGACGCAGCCCTGGCAGCTGCCGGCCTGAGTGGGCGTGAGCGGAGCGTCGGAGGCGCCAAAGTTGGTGACGCCGGTGGAGACGTTGACGATGCCCTGGCCGGAGCCGACGCCCGCATAGGTGATCTGGGTTCCGGTGCGGTGGCCGTAGTCCTGCGTCCATTGGGCCATCAGGGGCTGGACGAGCGTGGAGCCCGATCCGGTGAAGTTGGCCGCGACGGCAGCCGCCGTGGCCACGCTCATGACCGTGGCGAGTGCTGCCACGAGCACGACAAGTTTCTTGCGAGGCAAGACGAAACTCCTTTGGGTAAATGCTTCGGGTTGTTTCCGGCCGTTGCGCCCCCGCACGGCATTGCCGCATGACAGGAAGCGCGCCAAGCATCGAGCAGGCGAGACGAAGTCCTGTAACGCATTCGTGATCGAGATTGAGAAATCGTGTGAACGCAGCTGAGCCGGCGCCCTGGCACGGGATACGTTCCTCTACGCTGCCGCGCCGTGTCGGCGACTTCGCGCACCCTCCGTCTGCCCACCTTCTCCTCATCGCGTGGCGGCCCGCCCAGCCTCGGCGAGGGCATCCTGCTCGGGCTCTGCTCGCTGGCCGCGCTGATCACCGTGGCGGTGATCGCCGAGGTCATCTACCAAGTCGTCACCGGCGCGAACCTCGCGATCGGAAAGCTCGGCTTCGCCTTCCTACTGCATCAGGCCTGGGCGCCGAACTTCGATCACTACGGCGCGGCGGTGCTCCTGTTCGGGACCGTGGTCAGCTCGTCGATGGCGCTGCTGCTGGCGGTGCCGATCGGGGTCGCCATCGGTCTCTACCTCAGCCTGCTCGCCGGCCGCCGGACGCGGGCGATCGTCGGTCCGCTGGTCGAGCTGGTCGCGGCCGTGCCGACGGTGATCCTCGGACTCTGGGGAATCCTCGTCCTGTCCCCGTTCGTGCACTCGGCGCTCGAGCCCGCCCTGCACGGCGCGCTGGGCTTCATTCCCATCTTCGGACCCCAGCAGACCAACGGAGCCGGCGTGTTCACCGCCGGGCTGATCCTCACCATCATGGTCGTGCCGATCGTCGCGGCGCTGAGCCGGGATCTGTTTCTGACCGTGCCGCGAGAGCTCCAGGACGGCGCCGCGGCGCTCGGAGCCACGCGCTGGGAGGTGATCCGCGGGGTGATTCTGCCCGCTACCGCCCCCGGCGTGATCGCCGCCTCTGTGCTCGGGCTCGGGCGGGCGCTGGGCGAGGCGATCGCGGTCACCCAGGTGATCGGGGCCGGCACGTCGATCCACCCGTCGTTGTTTCAGACCGGCGACACGTTCGCCAGCCGGCTGGCCGAGAACTTCCCCGGTGATCACCCGCTCTACACCTCGGCGCTGTTCTACGTCGCCCTGGTGCTGCTCGTGCTCGGAATCACGGTCAACCTGCTGGCTCAGTACATCGGACGCCACTTCGACACCCGGCGGGTACGGCGGATATGAGCGTCGAGGCCCCGACGCAGCCCCTGTTTGATCCGAGCGCTCCGCTGCGCCCGAGCGGCAACCTGCGCCGGCGTCACTGGGTCAGCCGCCTGTTCGCCGGCTCGGCCCGCGCCGCGGCGGTGCTGGCGCTCGCGGTGCTCGGGGTCGTCATCTACTCCGTGGCCAAGCGGGGCGGCGGCACACTCAACCTCGACTTCATCACCAAGAACCCGACGATCGGCGGTCCCGGGGGCGGCATCGCTCCCGAGATCCTCGGCACGCTGGTCATCTGTGGGCTGGCCACCGTGATTGCGACCCCGCTCGGCGTGCTCGTGGCTCTGTTCGTGACCGAGTTCGCCCGTCCGCGGGTCGCGGCTGCGCTGCGCACCGTGCTCGACCTGATGCAGGGACTGCCGAGCATCATCGTGGGACTGCTGTTCTTCGGCCTGCTCGTGAAGGGCAACGGTCAGGCGGGCATCGACGCCTCGATCGCGCTGGCGGTGATCATGCTGCCGCTGATCGCCCGCTCCAGCCAGGAGGTGATCCTGCTCGTCCCGACCACCCTGCGCGAGGGCGCCGACGCGCTCGGTGTCCCACGCTGGCGAACCGTCATCAGCGTGATCCTGCCCGAGGCGATCGGCGGTATCGTCACGGGCACGATCCTCGCTCTGGGCCGCGCGGCCGGGGAAACCGCGCCGCTGATCGCGCTGGACTCGGTCTGGAATCCCGACGCGATCCAGCTCAACCCGTTCTCGCACTCCGGGATCCCCAACATCCCCTTCTATATCTTCACCCAGAGTGAGCAGGCGGACTCGTCGAGCATCTCCCACGCGTGGGGGGCCGCGCTCGTCCTGCTGCTGATGATCCTGCTGACCAATTTCGCCGCCCGTGCCCTGCTCGCCCGTAACCGGAGGAAGCTCGCCCGATGACGCTGACGCCCGACACCCCCGAGACCACGGCGTCGCCCCCGGCGCGACGGGTGCGCATCCATACCGGCGAAGGCGGGGTCGCCAGGCCAGCCGCCAGCGGGACCGGTTCGGCAACAACCGCTCGCGAGGTCGTCTTCGAGGCCCGGGACGTGTCAGTGTCCTACAGCGGCAAAGTTGCGGTGGAGCGGATCTCGATGACGATCCACCGCAACCTCGCTACGGCGATCATCGGACCGTCGGGCTGCGGCAAGACGACCTTCCTGCGCTGCCTGAACCGGATGAACGACACCGTGCCCGGGTTCGGGATCGACGGGCAGCTGCTCTACCACGGACACGACCTCTACGCCGGCGGCGTGGACCGCGTCGAGGTCCGGCGCCGGATCGGGATGGTGTTCCAGAAGCCCAACCCGTTCGCGAAGTCGATCTACGACAACATCGCTTGGGCGCCGCGCAATCTCGGCCTGCGCTCCGACCTCGACGAGCGCGTCGAACGTGCCCTGCGCGGCGCGGCGCTGTGGGACGAGGTCAAGGACCGCTTGAAGTCATCCGCGCTCGGCCTCTCCGGCGGCCAGCAGCAGCGGCTGTGCATCGCGCGGGCGATTGCCGTCGAGCCCGACGTCCTGTTGCTCGACGAGCCCGCCTCGGCGCTTGACCCGATCGCGACCGGCGCGATCGAGGATCTCATCCACGTGCTCAAGCGCCGCTACACGATCGTGATCGTCACCCACAACATGCAGCAGGCGGCGCGCGTCGCGGACCGGACCGCGTTCTTCAGCCTCGACGCCAACCGGATCGGCACGCTGATCGAGGATGACGACACCGATCGCATCTTCACCAACCCGCGCGATCCACGGACGCGCGATTACGTAACCGGCCGCTTCGGCTGAGTGGGGACCGCGGTCGGGGCGTCGTACCCCGCCGTCACGCGGTGAACGGCCGCGTCAGCTGCGCGCGGGGGACGGGGTGTCGCCCCCGATCGCGTCGCTGGGGACCTGCTCGAGCAGCGACTGCCCGCACTGCCAGCAGAACACGGCCCCTCCGGAGTGGGGGGCGCCGCAGTTGACGCAGGTGCCGGCGCTGCCGGTGTGCTCTATGCGCAGGATCCGTTCCACCTCGCCGAGCTCGGCGTCAGCGTCCTGCAACAGCGCGGCGCGGCGCACGATCACATCGATCTTGATCCGGTCGCGGGTCGCCATCTCATAGACCAGGCCACCGAGGTCCCACTGCAGCTCGGCCACGCGGGCGGTCAGCTGCTCACGGCGCTTTTCGAGGTCGATCGAGCGGCTGTCGTCGCGGCTGCGGGGCGGCAGCCCCCCGGCGGGAGGCGCCGGTGTCCCCTGGGCCCCCGGTGGGGGCGCGACGGGCACCGAGGACGGCTCGTGATAGGCCGAGGCGGGCTCGGGCGGGCGCTTGCCGGCGCTGGAGAAGGGGTTGCGCATCGCCATCGTGATCAGGGACCGAAGAAGTGGCCGGTGAACTTACCCTTCTGGAAGCCCTTGCCCGACCCACTGGCGCCGACGGTGACGGTCGGCGGGGGCTGATTCTTGACCGTGGTCACAACCTTGGCCGCTCCGCCGCTCTTATTGGCGCCCGTGGACTTCTTGTGCTTGGAACTGCCGCCGCCCGAACCGCTGCCGGTTGCGGCGGTGGCCGCACTCGTTCCGGTGAATGCAGCCGATCCGCCGCCGACGGTGAGGACCCGGACCGGCTGTCCTGAGCCGGAGTTGTTGCTCTTGCCCAAGCCGCCGATGTAGACGCCGATTCCCATCGCGATGAGCAGCGTGGCGACGCCGGCGATCAGTGTGGCGGCGCTCGAGAAGCGCGGTGGATGCGCCGACGTCCGGTGCTCGGTGAACGTCGTGGTGACCGAGCCGGTGGCCGGAATTGCGTTGAAGCGGGCGGCGCCGCGCCGTTCCCCGCACACCAGGCAGTAATGCTGGTCGAGCGCGAGCTGCGACCCGCAATTGGCGCACTGGTCGCTGGTCGCCAGGGCGGGAGCGAGTGACTCTGGCTCGGTCACGGGACGGACGGGCTCGGTCTCGTGGACCGCGGTGGGCGCCTCGTCAGGTTCCGAGGCGGCACGTAGGGGTCGGCGGGACTCCATTACGGCCCTGAGTATGGGCGGCCTGATCGGGGAGGTGTTAACAAGACGTGATCACGGCTCGACGTGCGCACGCGGCGTCCTACGCGCGCGCCACGCACCCGGCCACATTTCGGACACAACTTTCCCATCCCGCTGTCCGACAATCCGCGCGGACTTGTGACCGCTCCCGGATTTCCGATCTCCGTCGTCTCCCGCCATGTCGCGACGTGCGCCGAATGCCGCGTGCCGCTGGCCCCGGACCAGCGTTACTGCGTCAACTGCGGGGCTCGCTGTGTGCCGCTGCCCCCGGACCTGGTGGCGCTGGCCGCCGCCGCGGCGGCCGGAGAGCCGGTGCCGTGGCCGGGCGGGCTCCTTGGCCCCGCTGCGTCTGCGGAGAGCCGGGCCGCAGCATTTCTGTCCACACTGCCACCGCGCGCGGCGGCGCTGGCCGTGATGTCGATGCTCGCCTTCGGGGTCGTCGTGGGATCCGGGGCGACCTCGCTGGCCAACAGCTCGGCGCCGATGATCGTCGCCTACGCGCCACCTCAGGCGGCGACCGCCGCACCGGCCTCGGCCGCGTCAACCGGTGGCGGCGGCTCGGGCTCCGGAGGCGGAGGCGGCGGCGGAACGACGACCGTCGTGCAGACCGTCGCGGCCCAGACGATCACCGCTCCCGGGGGCGGCTCGACGGGTGGCGGCGGAGGCGGGGGCGGCCCCGCCGCGCACGCAGCCCCGAGCGGATCCGCGCTTCCCCCGGTCAAGCACGTGTTCGTCGTGATGCTCTCCAGCCAGGGCTTCAAGTCGCTCTACGGCCCGGGCTCGGCCTTCCCCTATCTTGCCCACACACTGCGCAAGCAGGGCGAACTGCTTGACAACTACTACGGCGTGGCCGGCAGCCCGCTCGCCAACGGTGTGGCCATGATCAGCGGCCAGGGACCGACCCGGCAGACGATGCTCGACTGCCCGCAGTACACGGCGATCACGCCGGGCACCCTGGGCAAGGGCAAGCAGACGCAGGGCGACGGCTGCGTGTACCCGGCAAACGCCCAGAACCTGCCCGATCAGCTCACCGCCAACGGTCAGACGTGGAAGGCCTACGTGGAGGGGATGAGCACGGCGCCCGCGCCCGCCGGCACGAGTGGGTCCGCCTCGGGCACCAGCTCGAGCGCGACCGTCCCGTCCGCCAACACGCCCGCGGCCGGGACGACGGACACGACCGGCACCACAGGCACGACCGCAACCACAGGCACGACCGCAACCACAGGCACGACCGCAACCACAGGCACGACCGCAACCACAGGCACGACCGCGACCACAGGCACGACCGGGACCACAGGCACGACCGGGACCACCCCCGCTGGAGGCCAATCCGCCTGCCGTCATCCGAACCTCGGCACCGCTGACAGCGCCCAGACGGCGTCCGCGGCCAGCCCCTACGTCACCTGGCGCAACCCGTTCGTCTACTTCCAGTCCATCACGGAGTCCACGAGCTGCGCCCAGCAGGACGTCAGCTTCGAACAGCTGGCCAAGGACCTGCGCCAGGAGCGCACCACGCCGACGCTGGCCTACATCGCCCCGAGCCCGTGCGACGACGGAAGCGAGGTGACCTGCGCCCCCGGCCAGGCCGCGGACCCCAAGGCGGCGGCCGCAGCGACCGACTCATTCCTCAAGACCACGATCTCCGAGATCAGGGCCTCGCCGGCGTACAAGAACGGCGGGCTGATCGCGATCACCGCCGACAACGCGCCGCAGAGTGGTCCGGAGGCGGACCCGAGCGCCTGCTGCAACAACCCGGTCTACCCGAACCTGCCGGTGCCGCCGACGACCTCGGGCCCGACCACGACGAGCGGGACGACGACAACCGCGGCCAGCACCGCACCGGGGACGACGACAACCGCGGCCGGCACCACGCCAGGGAACACGACCGAGGCCGGGTCGACCCCGACGACGACCTCGGCGCCAACCACCACGACCACTACGACGACGAGCGCCACGACCACCGCCCCGCTCTCGGGCGGGCAGACGACGGCGACCGGTGGCGGCGGGCAGCTCGGAATGCTGCTGCTGTCCAAGTACGTCAAGCCGGGCAGCGAGGACACGCTGGACTACTTCAATCACTACTCGCTGCTGGGCAGCATCGAGCAGCTGTTCTCGCTCTCGCGCCTCGGCTATGCCAACAACCCGCAGCTGACGCTGTTCACCACCGGCGTGGTCTACAACGCCTACACCGGCTGATCGAGCGCGACGGCGATCGCGCCGCCGCGCCGGGGACGTCTAGTCGCGCTTGCCGCGACCGTAGAACAGCTTGAGCATCGTGCGCAGGAGCTTGGTTTGCCGCGCCGAGTAGGGGAACATGAACGGCTCACGCTTGAGCGCGCGCTTGGTGACCAGCAGTGACTGGACCTTGGTGTACTTGCGGATCCCGGCCGCGCCATGGCGGGTGCCCAGGCCAGAGGTCTTCCAGCCGCCCATTGGCAGGTTGAGCGCGGTGTAGTTGACCTGCGCGTCGTTGACGCACACAACCCCGGCCTGGATGCGGCGGGCCAGGGCCTCGCCACGATCGGTGTCGCTGGTCCACACGCTGGCCTGCAGCCCGTACTCGGAGTCGTTGGCCAACCGCACGCCCTCCTCAGCGTCAGCGATCTTCATGATCGGCAACGTCGGACCGAAGGTCTCCTCGGTCATGCACTTCATGCTGTGATCCACGTCGACCAAAACGGTCGGCTCGAAGAAACGGCCGGGGCCGGGGCCGGCGTGGCCGCCGGTCAGCACCGTGGCGCCCTTGTCGACGGCGTCCTTGACGTGGTCGGCCACGATGTCGATCTGAGGCGGGAAGATGACCGCTCCTACGTCGACCGTGCCCTCCTGGGTCGGCACCCCCTGGCGCAGCGCCTTGACCTTATCCGTCACCTTCTGCACGAACTGGTCATAGACGGGCGCCTCGACATAGCAGCGCTCGACCGAGATGCAGACCTGACCCCCGTTGTTCATCGAGAAGAACGTCGCCGCGTTGGCGGCGCGTTCCAGGTTGGCGTCGGAGCAGACAATCATGGGGTCCTTGCCACCGAGCTCCAGGTAACAGGGCACGAGCACATCGGCGGCCGCCTTCATGACCGCCTTGCCGGTGCGGCTCGAGCCGGTGAACATGACGCAGTCGACCTGCGTGATCAGCGCTGCGCCGGTGCCGCCGTCACCGGTGGCGACCTGGAAGACGCCCTCGGGAAGCCCGCACTCCTGCAGCATCTCGGCCATCAGGAACGAGCTGAGGGGGGTCACCTCGCTGGGCTTGAGGATGACGCTGTTGCCGGCCATCATCGCCGGGATGCAATCTCCGAAGGAGTTGGCGATCGGGTAATTCCAAGGTCCGATGACGCCGACCAGCCCGACGGGGGCGTAGCGGATGACGAGCTTCTTACCCGCCGCCACCGGGTTGTTCCAGGACGGCACCCGCTCATCCGCCAGATACTTGGGGCCCTCCTTGGCCCAGAAGCCCAGCGCCGAGGCGGTGTAGCCGAAGTCAGCGATCTGGGCGTCCTCGTAGGTCTTTCCGGTCTCCGAGACGACCGTCTCGAGCACCCGCTGCGCGTTGTCGAACATCCACTTCTGCGCCCGGCGCATGATCCGGCCGCGACCCTCGAAGCCGACCGCCTCCCACTGGGGCTGGGCCTCGCGCGCCCGGACCGCCATGGCCGCGAGTTCGTCGGCGCCCTGCACCGGGACCGTCGTGATGAGTTCACCGGTGGCCGGATTCTCGACCCCGATCGTGCGCGTGGCCGAACCGTTGGTCTCGGCCTGCTCGTGCTGGGTGGCGCTCATTGGTCTCCTCCTGCGGCGTAGATCCGGAAACCCGAAGGCTACCGGGGGTCGAGCACGATCGACTCGATCGACGGAGGATCGACCGGCCGGTCCTGGGCGCCCGTGGGGAGACCCTCGATGGCATCGATGGCGTCCATTCCCGCGGTCACCTCACCGAACACGGTGTGGCGGCCGTCAAGCCACGGGGCGCTGGCCGCGGTAACGATGAAGAACTGCGAGCCGTTGGTGTTGGGCCCGGCGTTGGCCATGGCCAAGGCGCCGCGCACCACCTTGTGGTCGTTGAACTCGTCCTCGAAGGTGTATCCCGGGCCACCCGTGCCAGTGCCGTTGGGACACCCTCCCTGGATCATGAAATCCGGGATTATCCGGTGGAAAATGAGACCGTCGTAGTAACCGTCTCCGGCCAGCTTGCGGAAGTTGGCCACCGTTTTGGGCGCATCATCATCAAAGAGCTCGAGCGCGATCGTCCCGAGCGTGGTGTTCATATTGGCTGTAGACATGACCGGGTACTACCCAGGTTGGCCGGTCGTTCCACCCCCTTTTCCCGCGCCCGCACGAGCCCCGCCCCCGGCCTAGTTGTTGCTCGAGGTCTGCAGCGCATTGATCGCCGTCGTGACTCGGACCATCGGTACCGTCGCGCCGGTGCCGGTGGTCTGACAGCTGACGCCGGCCGAGCCGGCGGGGCCGGCAACCTGGAGCGGGATCGAGACCGACTTGGTCGTGCCCGCAGCGTCCGTGTCCACGGTGGCCGAGCGGGTCTGGCTGTTGGCACCGTCACTGAGGCTGCAGGTGATCGTGGCCGTTCCGGTGCTCGTGCCCTTGACGTCTGCGGTCGGATTGGCCAACGCCAGATAGGAGGCGCCGCTGGGCAGCCCGAGGGTGGCCACCGAGGTCGAACTGGTGGTGACCGTCTGGGTGCCGCCGGTCGCGAACTCCGAGGGCAGCGCCGGATTGCAAGTCACCTTGCCGGCGCGGTCCACGGCGCCGATCGCGCTGCCATTGGCGCACGAACCGCTGACGCGGGCCTGGAGCTGGCCGGTGTTGGCGCGCACGATACCGACCGCCCCGGGAACGATCTTCTTGTAGGACACGCTGCCATCACGCAGCTGGTAGCCACCGACACTGTTGTGCGACAGGGTGGCGGCGGCATAGCCGACGCCACCGAGCGAGACGAATAAGGCGAGACTGGCGATGACGAGTGCCGCCGATGGACGACGACGGGTGAGCGAGCGAAGTCGCAAGGGATGACCTCCCGGGTTGGATCGGCCCCGCATGCGGGCTTTCCCCTTTCAACCACTGACCAGCGGCGAAGTCGCGGCGCTCACCGTGATCGTTGACGCGGACCTGACGGCGACCGGGTCCGAGCTCTGACGACGCCCGCTCAGCCGCGAGCGAGCTCGAGGCGCAGCACCTGGCCGCGGACCTCGGTGCCACCGGTCTCGCGCACGACGCGCTCGGCGTCGTCACCGGGCACCTCGACAAACGCGAAATGCTCGAGCACGCGCACGTTGCGCACTGCCTCACCGTCGAGCCGGCTCGCGGCGCGGATCGCGCCGATGATGTCCGAGGGCTCGATCCCGGCCGCGCGTCCACCGGAGACGATCAGCTTGCGGTAGCGGCCATCGCCGTTGGGGGCGACCGGCGCCTCGCGCGGGGTGGAATCGCTCGGCTTGGAGTGCCGCTTGGGCGGAGCGATCACGGGGGTCGGCGCCACCCGGGCGTCCTTGACCCAGGGCGAGAGCTTGACTCCGGCGTGGCTCTCGATCGCCTGCACCTCGCGCGCCTGGCGGGGCTCGTAGAAGGTGATCGCACGCCCGCTGCGACCGACGCGCCCGGTACGGCCGATCCGGTGCACGTAGACGTCGGGCGAAGTGGGGACGTCGAAGTTGATCACGTGCGAGATCCCCGAGATGTCGAGTCCGCGAGCGGCGACGTCAGTGGCCACCAGCAGCGGTACTCGGCCGCTCTTGAAGGAGATCATCACGCCGTCACGCGCGCCCTGGGTCATGTCCCCGTGCAGCGCCCGAACGTTCATGCCGCGGTCGCGCAGCGTGCGGTAGAGCTGATCGGTCCGGATCTTCGTGCGCGCGAACACGAGCGCCTGCTCCGGGCGTTCGGCCTCGAGCACGTTGACGAGGGCCTCGTTCTTGTCACGTGACGATACCTCGAGCGCGAACTGCTCCACGGTGTCCACGGTCAGCGTCGCGGACTTGACCTTGATCGTCTGCGGGTCATACAGGTACTGGTCGGCAAGACGACGGATCTCCGGCGGCATCGTGGCCGAGAACAGCGCGGTCTGGCGGCTGGAGGGGGTCAGCGAAAGGATCTTCTCGACGTCCTCCAGGAAGCCGAGATCGAGCATCTCGTCGGCCTCGTCAAGCACGACGAAGCGGCAGGAGTGCAGCATCAGGGAGTGGCGCGAGATCAGGTCCTTGACCCGGCCAACGGTCCCGACCACGACATGGCCGCCCGCCCGCAACTGCGATTGCTGGCTGCGGATCGGCGCTCCGCCGAAAACGGCCACGACGTCGACGCCCCGCTTTGCGCCGTAGGTGCGCAGGGCTTGGGTCACCTGGATGCACAGCTCCCGGGTCGGCGTCAGGACCAGGCCCTGGACCTCATGCTCGGTCGGGTCGACGTACTGCAGCATCGGCAGCCCGAACGCGGCTGTCTTACCCGAACCGGTCTGCGCCTGACCGATGACATCACGGCCTTCGAGCAGCAGCGGGATCGTCTGCTCCTGGATCGGGCTCGGCGAGTCATAGCCGACGCCGTGGACGGCCTCGAGGATGTCATCGGAGAGACCGAGATCGGCAAAAGTGGTCACTAACCCTTGAAGATAGACGGCCGGAGCCCTCCGATGGCCTGCGGTCACTCCCTTCAGGCAGTCGCCCGTGCCGTTGGCACCGCGCGATTGCTATCGTTAGGCGCCGAATGATTCGGTACCTGACGATTTATGGAGACGAGCTGTGAACGACGACGACCGCATCCCCCGCCACGTCTGGGTGATCAGTGCCGTGGTGATCGTCGGGTCGATCATGTCGATCCTCGACACCACGATCGTGAACGTCGCCCTCGACACCCTGGGCCGTGAACTGCATGCCTCGATCGCCAACATCCAGTGGGTGGTGACGGGCTACATGCTGTCGCTGGCTGCGGTCATCCCCGTCACCGGCTGGGCCGCGCGCCGGTTCGGCGCCAAGCCGGTCTACCTGACCTCGCTCGTACTGTTCGTCGCTGGCTCCGCCCTGTGCGGCTTTGCCACCTCGAGCACGGAGCTGATCGCCTTCCGCGTCCTGCAGGGGGTCGGGGGCGGCATGATCCTGCCCATCGGCCAGCTGATGATGGCCGAGGCGGCCGGGCCCAAGCGGATGGGCCGGGTGATGAGCATCGTCGCCGTGCCCGCGATGCTCGCCCCGATCCTCGGGCCGACGATCGGCGGCCTGATCCTGGACAACACGACCTGGCGCTGGATCTTCTTCGTCAACCTCCCGATCGGGGTGATCGCGGTGATCGCGGCCTGGCGGGTCCTGCCCACGGTCGCGCGTCAGAAGACCGAGAGCCTGGATTACGTCGGCTTCCTGCTCATGGCCGCCGGCCTGCCGCTGATCACCTACGGCCTCGCCGAGGTCGGCCAGACCGGGAGCTTCACCGCGGTCAAGGTGCTCGGCCCGCTGGTCGGCGGCCTGCTGCTCGTCGCCGCCTTCGCCCGCCACGCCCTGCGGGTGCGGCGGCCATTGCTGGACCTACGCCTGTACCGGCGCCCGACCTTCTCCACCGCCTCGGTGACGATGTTCTGCGTCGGTGCGGCGCTGTTCGGGGGCATGATCCTGCTGCCGCTGTACTGGCAGACGATCCGGCACGAGTCCGTCGTGGTCACCGGTCTGCTGACCGCGCCGCAGGGGCTCGGGGCCGCCCTCGTCATGCCGATCGCCGGCCGCCTGACCGATCGTTACGGCGGCGGCCCGCTCACGCTGCTCGGCGTCACGCTGTGCACGGTGGCCACGATCCCGTTCGGCCTGATCGGCGCCCACACGTCGATCATCTGGCTGAGCATCGCGATGCTCGTGCGCGGGTTCGGGATCGGCTTCGCCTTCATGCCCGCGATGTCGGCCGCGTTCGCCTCGCTGAAGCGCTCCGAGCTCTCCGACGCCACGCCGCAGCTCAACGTGCTCCAGCGCGTCGGCGGCTCGATCGGGACCGCGGTGCTGGCGGTCATCCTGCAGCGCTCGCTCGCGGGCGCCCACTCGCTGTCGGATGCCGCCGGGGCCTACGGCACCGCGTTCTGGGCCGCGGCGGGGCTGACGGCGCTGGCCATCATCCCCGCGCTGATCCTGGTGCGGGCCGAGCAAGCGGCGCGGCAGCGTGGAACAGCCGAGGCGGTGCCCGACGAGGTGCTGGCCGAGGCGGTGGCGGCATGAACACGACGGCGGACCTGGCGGCCGGCCTCTCCCCCCCGGCGGCCACCGAGCTGCCTGCCCGCGAGCGGCTCGGCCACTCGTTCAAGGCCGTGATGGCCGCCGTGCGTCGCCTGCGCGGGCGGGAGAGTCAGGGGCAGGGCGAGCTCAGCTACGCCCAGTACAGCCTCCTGTTCGGACTGGCCGCCGAGCCGGAGCTGTCCACCAGCCGGCTCGCGACGCTCGCCGAGCTGAGCCCCGCGACGGTCACCCAGATGCTCGATCACCTCGAGCAGGCGGGGTTCGTCACCCGGATCCGGTCTGACCGGGACAAGCGCGTCGTTCTCGTCGCGCTGACCGAGCCCGGCGGCCGGCTGATCGCTGACCGCCGCGCGCGCCTGCAGCCCCGCTGGGACGCTGCGCTGGCCGACTTCTCCGACGACGAGCTCCTGACCGCCGCCGCGGTGCTTGACCGGCTCGCGGCGCTGTTCATCTCCTACGCGGACGAGCCCCCGGGCGGCTGAGGCCGCGCCCGGCGCCGAGATGGTCGAGGCCGCGGCCACGCGGCGACCGGGCTGGTAACCACCTACGCGGCGTAGGTGATCAGGCCATCCAGATGCGGGGTGTCGCGCTTGGCGTCGCGCACGCCGAAGCGCAGCTCGCCCGGCCGGCGGGCCTCGGCGAAGGCGACCGTCGCCGGCAGCAGGATCGGGCGCTTGAACGCGACTTCCGCGGTGACCGCGTCGTGACGCAGGGGGTGGATCGCGGCCAGACACCGAGCTGCGGTCCACATCCCGTGCGCGATCGCCGAGGGGAAACCGAACAGTCGGGCGGTCAGCGGATGCACGTGGATCGGATTGAGGTCACCGGAGACGGCGCCATAGCGGCGACCGAGGTCACCCGGCAGCCGCCAGGTGGCGCTCATCGGCAGGCCCGCGCTGGAGGGTGGGTCAATCCCGGAGGCCGGGGCGGTCTCACCGGCCGGGTCGGACTCGCCGGCCTGCGCGGGAGGCCGACCGCGGCGCAGGTTGACCGACACCTCCTCCCAGACCAGCTCACCGCCGGCCCGAGCCTCGGTGTGGATCGCGAACTGCGTCCCGCGTGGATGGGCGGTCAGCGGCCCCGCCCAGACGCGCAGGTCCAGCGTCTCGCCTGCGCTGATCGGACGGTGGGAGACGATCCGGTTGGTGATGTGCACGAGACCGATCGCCGGCAGCGGGAAGTCCCCGGAACTGATCAGCGCCAGGTGCAGTGGGAAGGCGAGCATGTGCGGCCACGTCAGCGGCACGGTGTCGGAGACGGGAAACCCGCACACCCGGTCATAGGCGGCGAGACGGTCCCGGTCCGTGTCGACGCTGAGTGCGAGGGTCTGCGCCGGGACCTCGCCACCGCCGCCGCCGACAAACGGCAGCCGGGACGCCCCCGGGACCATCGCCAGCCCCGCGCGGGCGAACAGCGGCAGCATCCGCGGGGATGCGTTGAGCTCTCGGTCGGTGCTCAGTTGGTGCTCAGCCATCACGCCCCCAGCAGGCTCTGGCCGCAGACGCGGACGACGTTGCCGGTCACCCCGCGCGAGGCGGGACTGGCAAACCAGGCGATCGTCTCGGCGACGTCCACGGGCAGACCGCCCTGCGAGAGGCTGTTGAGCCGCCGTCCCGCCTCCCGGGTGCCGATCGGCATCGCGGCGGTCATCTGGGTCTCGATGAAGCCCGGCGCGACCGCGTTGATCGTGACGCCACGTTTGGCCAGCGCGGGCGCGAACTCCTGGACGAGCCCGATCACCCCGGCCTTGGAGGTCGAGTAGTTGGTCTGGCCCGCGTTGCCGGCGATCCCGCTGATCGAGGAGACGCAGACGATGCGTCCGTTGTCGCGCACCGCCTCGCGCGCGAACAGCTCCTTGTCGATCCGCTGGGGCGCCGCCAGGTTGATGGCGATCACCAGGTCCCACAGCTCCGCGCTCATCCGGCCCAACGTCTTGTCCCGGGTCACCCCGGCGTTGTGCACGACGACGTCGACGCCCTGGTGGAACTCGAGCAGGTGAGAGGCGATCTGGGCGGGAGCGTCATCGGCGGTGATGTCGAGGGCCAGCACCGAGCCCCCGATCGCGTCCATGCCGGCCGTCAGCTCATCGCTGGACTGCGGGATGTCGAGCCCGACGACGTGCGCGCCGTCACGAGCCAGGACCTCGGCGATCGCGGCGCCGATCCCGCGCGCGGCTCCGGTCACCAACGCGACCTTGCCGGCCAGTGGCACCTCGGGCTCGATCGTCGGCACCTGCTTGCTGACCGAGGGGCCGATGCGTACGACCTGGCCGGACACGAACGCCGACTTGGGTGAGAGCAGGAAGCGCAGCGTGGACTGAAGCTCGTCCTCACCCCCGGGGCGGACGTAGACCAGCTGGGCGGTGCCGCCGTTGCGGATCTCCTTGCCGACGGCCCGGGTCAGCCCCTCCAGGGCGCGCTGGGCGACAGCCTGGGCGGGCACCGTGCAGTCCTCCGGCGGAGTGCCGAGCACGATCACCCGTGAGCAGCGCAGCACCCGACGGATGGCCGGGTGCAGAAACGCCCAGGCCTCGGTCAGCTCCTCGCTGGACCCGATCCCGGTGGCGTCGAACACGAGCGCCTTGAAGCGCTGACTGGCGGGCGCGGCGTCGGGATTGAAGATCGCCGCGTCGTGGCCCGCGTCGGCGACCGCAGTGCGCAGCGTCTCATCCATTGCCGTGACCAGCTCGGCGTCGACCGAGGCCAGCGCCGCGGCCAGCGGACCGGCCAGCCGCGAGCCGGCGGCGGCGCCGAGCAGGACCGGGCCGGAGATGACCGGCTGGCCGGGGGTGTAGCGCTCCAACGTCGGCGGGTTGGGCAACCCGACCTGCTTGGCGACGAGCTTGCCGATCGGGGTGTTGACGAGCTGTGCGTAACGATCAGCCATTGGTGCGTGCCTCCAGGATCGCGGTGACGCCGAGGCCGCCGGCGGCACAGATCGAGATCAGGCCGCGGGCCGGGCGCTCGGGGTCTGATTCATGCAGCGTCTTGGCCAGCGAGGCGACGATCCGCCCACCGGTAGCCCCGAACGGATGGCCGGCGCCGAGCGAGCCACCGTGGACATTGAGCTTGTCGCGGTCGATCGCGCCCAGCGGCGCGTCGAGTCCGAGCCGCTCGCGGCAGAACACCGGGTCCTCCCACGCGCGCAGCGTGCACAGGACCTGAGCGGCGAACGCCTCGTGGATCTCATAGAAGTCAAAGTCCTGCAGGGTCAGCCCGTTGCGCGCCAGCAGCGTGGGCACCGCATAGACCGGGGCCATGAGCAGCCCCTCGCGCTTGTGGACGTGATCGACGGCGGCGGTCTGCGCGTCGACGAACACGGCCTGCACGGGGACGCCGCGGCGGTCGGCCCATGCCTCGGTGGACAGCAGCACGGCCGAGGACCCGTCCGAGAGCGGCGTCGAGTTGCCCGCGGTCATCGTACCCTCGGGACCGCCGAACGCCGGCTTGAGCTTGGAGAGCTTCTCCAGGCTGGAGTCCGGGCGCAGGTTCTGGTCGCGCTCCAGGCCGAGGAACGGGGTGACGAGATCATCCATCCAGCCTGTGTCGTAGGCCGCCGCGAGCTTGTGGTGGCTGACGACGGCGAGCTCGTCCTGCTCCTCGCGGCCGATCCCCCACTCCTGGGCCATGATCGCGGTGTGCTCGCCCATCGACAGGCCGGTGCGCGGCTCGGAGTTGCGCGGAATCTCGGGGACGAGCTGCTGGGGCCGAAGCCGCGCCAGCAGGCGCAGGCGAGCGGTGTTGGACTTCGTCCGGCTGGCCTCGAGCAGCAACTCACGCAGGTCCTCGTTGAGGGCCAGCGGTGCGTCGGAGGTGGTGTCCACGCCGCCGGCGATCCCGCACTGCACCTGACCAAGGGCGATCTTGTTGGCCACGAGGATGGCCGCCTCCAGGCCGGTGCCGCACGCCTGCTGGACGTCGTAGGCCGGGGTCTCGGGCGCCAGCCGCGAGCCGAGCACGGTTTCACGCGTGAGGTTGAAATCGCGGCTGTGCTTGAGCACGGCACCGGCCGCGACCTCGCCGACGGTCTCGCCGCCGAGTCCGAAGCGCTCGACGACCGCGTCGAGCGCGGTGGTGAGCATGTCCTGGTTGGACGCCTTGGCGTAGGGGCCGTTCTGGCGGGCGAAGGGGATCCGGTTGCCGCCCAGAACCGCCACCCGGCGCGTGGTCTCGATCATCTCGGGCTCGCTCCTCGTCGGAATTTACGCCTCGGTAGGTTAGTTGACTACGGAGGTGTAGGTTGCGACGGGTCGGCGTTGGTCGCCGTGGTCAGGCCGCCGCCCACGGTGGCGCGGCGGATCAGCGCCGGTGCGAGGATCCGCAGCGCGGCGGCAAGCCAGTAGTAGCGTGGTACGTAGCGCTCGGCCGCCCCGCCGGGTCCGGTGGCGACGATCGCCTCGGCGACCCCGGCCGGATCGGAGACCAGCCACCGGGTGGCCCGTTTGGCCAGCAGCTCGGTGGCGGGAAAGCCCTCGGTGCGCACGAACCCGGGGAGCACGAGTCCGACGTGGACGCCATGCTCGGCCTCCTCGCCGTGCAGTGCGTCCGTCCAGCCCGCGAGCGCGAACTTCGCTGCCGAGTAGGCGCCCGAGTTGGGCCGCGAGACGCGGGCGGCGGTGCTGGCGACGTTGACGATCGAGACCGGCGCCGGGCCCAGTCCCGGCGCCGCCGGCGTGCCGGCGGCCGCGGTCGCCGTCGCTCGCAGCAGCGGCAGCAGGGCCTCGGTGAGCCGTACCGGCGCCTCGAAGTCGAGCTTCATGTGGCGCTTGACGTTGGCCCAGCCGGTCTCGCCGAAGCGTCCCCGCCAAGCGGCTCCGGCGTTGTTGACGAGCAGGTGAAGCTCGCCGTGCTCGCGCGCGATGATCTCGCGGACTCGCGCGGGAGCGCCCTTGGCGGTGAGGTCCTCGGCGATCACCGTCGCGCCGCCGAGCTCGTCGGCCAGGGCCTGCAACTGCTCCTCGCGGCGGGCGACGAGCACCAGTCGCACGCCCGGCTCACGGGCCAGCCGGCGGGCGGTCGCCGCGCCGATGCCGGCCGAGGCTCCGGTGATGAGCGCGGTGAAGGGCATGGCCCTGCAGCGTAGTCGCGTGACGCAGCGGGCGCCACGCGCTGGACTCAAGCGTCCTGACTAGGCTCGCACCGAGGACCCGGAGGCGACACCGACCCGCGAGCAGGGAGAGCAGCAATGCACTACGTCAATCTCGGCGCGACCGGCCTGCGGGTCTCGCGCGTGTGCCTGGGGATGATGAGCTACGGCGCTCACGAGAGCCGCCCCTGGGCGCTGGAGCAGTCCGAGGCCGAGCCGATCATCCGGGCCGCCGCCGAGGCCGGCATCACCTTCTTCGACACGGCCGACGCCTACAACGGCGGCGCGAGCGAGGTGGTGACCGGACGTGTGCTTCCGACGCTGTTCGGCGACCGCGAGGAGTACGTCGTGGCGACCAAGGTGTTCATGCCCACGATGGCGGGCGAGAACGGCTCGGGATTGTCCCGCAAGCACATCATGGCCTCGATCGACGCCTCGCTGTCGCGGCTGGGCATGGACTACGTTGACCTGTACCAGATCCACCGCTTCGATCCGCGGACCCCGATCGCCGAGACGATGGAGGCCTTGCACGACGTGATCAAGTCCGGCAAGGCGCGCTACATCGGCGCCTCGAGCATGTATGCGTGGCAGTTCGCGACCGCTCAGGAGACCGCGCGACGTCACGGTTGGACACCGTTTGCCTCGATGCAGAACCACTACAACCTGATCTACCGCGAGGAGGAGCGCGAGATGCTCCCGCTGTGCCGCCACGAGGGGGTCGGGGTGATCCCGTGGAGCCCACTCGCCCGCGGCATGCTGACCGGCAACCGCACGCGCGAGGGCGAGAAGCTCACGCGCCGCGCCCAGAACGACCGCTTCGGCGACTCGCTGTACACGCCGGAGGTCGACTTCGATGTGATCGAGCGCGCCGACGAGGTCGCCGCCGCCCGCGGCGTCCCAACCGCGCAGGTCTCGCTGGCCTGGCTGCTGGCCCGGCCCGGAGTCACCGCGCCGATCGTCGGCGCCACCAAGCTGCCCCAGCTGCAGGACGCGCTCGCCGCCGAGCAACTCGAGCTCGAGCCGGCCGAGATCGAGCGCCTCGAGGAGCTCTACCAGCCTCACGCGATCGCCGGTCACCAGTAGCAGGATCGGGTCGGGAGGCCATTTGCACTTCCTGCGGATGCAGGCATAGAGTGCCGTCGTTAACACGTCCGCAACGCACTGCACCGACAATCTGCGAGCTCAAAACCAATGGGAGGGTGAATGTCCGTAGCTGCGCCGAAGCCTCCGGAAGCACAACTCGACGCTGAGGGACTCAATCGCCAAGTCGGATTCCTTGGCTTGCTGTGGGCCTCAGAGACGTCGATCATCGGCTCGGGCTGGCTGTTCGGCGCACTGGGTGCCGCGACCCTCGCCGGACCCTCGGCGATTCTCGGGTGGGTGCTGGGCTCGATCATCATCATCGTGCTGGCGCTCGTGCACGCCGAGTTGGGTGGACTGTTTCCCGTCAGTGGCGGCACGAGCCGTTTCCCGCACTACGCGTTCGGCAGCTTCGCCGGCGCAACGTTCGGGTGGGCCTCGTACCTACAGGCGGCGAGCGTCGCCCCGATCGAGGTACTGGCCGCCATCCAGTACCTGTCCACCGCGCACTGGGCGCGTGACTTCTACGTCACCCATACCGGTTCGGGCGGCACGCTGAACGGAGCCGGCTACATCGCGGCGGCGGTCCTGATGCTGCTGTTCGTGCTCATCAACCTGTTCGGGATCCGCGCCTTCGCCCGGATCAACAACGCGATCACCACGTGGAAGGTGGCGATCCCGATCGTGACCATCCTGGTCCTGCTGATCGGTCACTTCCACAGTTCGAACTTCGGCCACGCCGGCGGCGGCTTCTTCACCAGTCATGACGCGATCAAGAACATTCTGCTCACCCTGCCGGCCGGGATCATCTTCTCGCTGCTGGGCTTCGAGCAGGCAGTCCAGCTGGGCGGGGAATCGGCCAATCCGGGCAAGGACCTCCCCCGTGCGGTAATCCTGTCGATCCTGATCGGGGCGGTGGTCTACATCCTTCTCCAGATTTCGTTCATCGGCGCTCTGGACCCGCACCTGCTCGCGTCCCAGCACGGCTGGACGAATCTCGGCACCACCAACACCAACCCGCAGGTCCTCGCCCTCAACGCCGGCCCGTTTTTCACGCTGGTGAGCGTCGCGGGGATCGCGTGGCTGGCCACGGTGCTGCGGATCGACGCCGTCGTCTCCCCCGGCGGCACGGGCCTCATGTACGAGACCTCGTCGGCACGGCTGTCGTTCGGCCTGGCCCGCAACGGCTATCTGCCGACCGCCTTTGAGCGCGTCAACGCGGCCAAGGTGCCGGTGTTCGGGGTGATCGTCGCCACGCTCATCGGCGTCCTGTTCCTGCTGCCATTCCCGAGCTGGTCCAAGCTCGTCGGCATCGTGACCAGCGCGTCGGTGCTGATGTACGCCGGCGCCCCAATCGCCCTCGGAGCGTTGCGCAAGCAGAAGCCGGACCTGCCCCGCTCCTACCGGCTGCCCGCCGCGGGAGTCTTCGCGCCGGCCGCCTTCGTCGGCGCCGGCTGGGTGATCCTGTTCTCCGGCTGGCAAACCTACACAACGCTGATGGTGGCGATGCTGCTCGGCTACGCGCTGATCTTCTCCTCGATCGGCTCGGGTCGTAACCCGCACGCGCCCACGATGGATCGGGCCGCTATGCCGTGGATCTTCACCTGGCTGGTCGGCATGGGCGTCATCTCCTACCTGAGCGACTTCGGTCCCGGCGGCATCATCGGCGGTATCGGGATCTTCAAGAACGTCCTCGACCAGGGCGGCACCGACGCGATCGGCCTGTGGGGCGGGATTGCCCTGTCCGCGGCCTTCAACCTTGTCATCTACTACTGGGCCGTCTCCCGCCGCCTGCCCGACGAGAAGGTCGACGAATACGTGCGCGAGGTCTATCCTCCGCCGGTCGCCGAGTAGGCGTCGCGCCGGGCGGCCCCGGTCCGCGCGTCAGCGCGGCCCAGCCGCCCGCAGCGCTAGGGCGAGCGCGAACCGCCCGTCCGGGGTCTCGAGCGCGTCCCCAAGCAGCTCTGAGAGCTTGGCCATCCGGTAGCGCACGGTCTGGGGATGGACATGCAGCGCGGCCGCGACCTGCGGGGTGTGGCGCTGGTGGTCCAGCCAGGCCCGGAGGGTCGCCCGTAGGCGCGACCGCTCGGCGGCCGGCAGTTCGTCGAGCGGGGCCAGGACGCGCGCGGCCAGCGCCGCGGCAAGGTCCCGGTCCTGGTGGATCACCATCGCGGGCAGGTGCGCGTCAGCCCGCACGAGTCCGTCGGCGGCGATCAGGCCCTCACGGGCGAGCGCGAGCGCGGCCCGCGCCCACTGCAGCGAGCGGGCGGCGGCGGCGGGCGCGACCGAGGGTCCGAGCGCCACCCGCGGCCGACCATCCTGATCGGCGGGCGGGCCGGCGAGGGCGCGGGCCAGTGCCGCCGGACGACCCGGCCCGTCGGGGTCGGGCACGATCAGCCAGGCGCCGTCGGCGTCGGCTCCGGCCAGGGCGCCGAGTTCGTGTCGGCGAGCGGCCGGCGACGGGGTGTCGGCGTCAAGCGCGACCACGGCGAGGGCGCGCGGGACCGGCCAGCGGGCCAGCTCGGCGGCATGCGCCAGCGCCTGTGGATCGTGCCCATCGGGCTCGAGCAGGAGCGCGGCGACCCGGCGGCGGCGACGCTCGAACTCCCCGGCCTCGTCTGACTGCATGCGCAGGTAGCCCTCGACGACATCGGCCGCGAGCTCGTCGGCGTAGACGAAGATCGCCTCGGCGGTGGCGATCGCCACCGGGGCCGATACCCCCGCGTCGAGGGCGAGCTCGGCGGCGCCGCGCCACGCCGCGCGGGTGCCGATCCGAAACGCGGCCCGCAGATCGTCGAGGCTGCGTCCGGACTGGAACTCGGCCTCGCCGAGGGCACGCCACAGCTCGTCGGTGTCCCCGGCCGGACGGCGCCCCTGCTCGAGCGCGGCCAGGAAGGCGCGGTGGGCCTGCTCGATGCCGACCCGGATCGCCATCCCCTCGGGTCCGGCGAGCACCTCGCCGTAGACCGGGCTGTCGGCGCGAACCGCCGCGACGATGTTGTCGACGACGACGGGCAGCTGAGCCCGAACCGCGGCCACCGCCTCCGGGGGGAGCTGCTCAGCGCGCCAAATGCTGGCTTCCATTGTCAGATTGTGACAAGCCGGCCGCCGCAAGTCGTTGCCGAAATCCAGAGATTCGACTCGTGACACAGGCGTAGGGTGCGCAGCATGAGCGCAACCGCCCCCCGCCGCCGGAGCATCACCCAGACCCACGACCGCATCGCCCAGCTCGGCTGGGAGCCCGACTACCACCAGCCCGCCGTCCGCTACCCGACGCGCTACCGGTTCCCGAACAAGGCCAAGGACCCGATGCGCCACATCATGCGCGAGTACCTGCCGATGGAGCTTGAGAAGGACGAGCGCGTCTACGGCGGCCACGACGCGGCGATCCGCGCGGATATGCCCAACACCGCGCACGAGCGCTGGCTGGAGATCCTCAAGCCATTCATCGTGATCACCAACTATGCCGAGGTCGCGGCCGGGCGCTGCATGTCAATGCTGATGAGCGCGGTCCCCAACAACGAGCTGCGCAACGGCTACCACGTCCAGTTCGTCGATGAGATCCGCCACACCGGGCTGCAGATGGCCCTCGCCCGCTGGTACGCCAAGAACGTCCCGGACCCGGCCGGCTGGCATCTCGGACCCAAGGCGATGTCGGGCTCGGTGCTGACCAATCCGGGGCTGAACATGCTCAGCCATTTCATCGTCGGGGACCCGATCCAGTGCGCGTTCACGCTGCAGGTGGTGGCCGAGACGGCCTTCACCAACATCGTCTTCGTGGCCACGCCGGATGTCGCCGCCCGCAACGGCGACTTCACGCTGCCGACCACCTACCTGTCGGTGCAGTCCGACGAGGCCCGCCACATCTCCAACGGCTACGCGACCCTGCTCACGGTGCTACAGGACGACCACAACGCGCCGCTGATCGAGCGCGACCTGCAGCAGGCGTTCTGGATCAACCACGCCTTCATCGACATCTTCTCCGCGGTGGTGATCGAGTATTTCTCCCGCGACCGCACCGATCCCGAATGCTTCCTGGACAAGTGGGACCGCTGGGTGCGCGACGACTGGCACCGGGCGTACATCGGCAAGCTCTCAAAGCTCGGCCTGAACATCCCGACCGACATGTTCGAGCGCGCCCGCGAGCGGATCGTCAACGGCATCCATCACCGCCACGCGATCCTCGCCTTCGCGTCCTGGCCGCTGTCCTTCTGGCGCTTTGACCCGATGGACGAACGCGACTTCGAGTGGTTCGAGCGCCACTACCCGGGCTGGTACTCCAAGTACGGCGCGTTCTGGGAGGCCTTTCGCCGGGGCATCGATCCCGACTCGGGTTTTCTGCCGCTGGACTTCATCAACATGGCGCCGCCGTTCTGCTGGACCTGCCAGGGCCTGTGCGTGGAGGAGGCCGACCGCCGCCACCGGATCGTCGGCGAGCGCACCCGCTTCTACTGCTCGGCGGAGTGCCGCTGGCTGGATGAGTCGAACCCCGGGCGCTACACCGGCGACCGCAACTACCTGGACCGCTACGACGGCTGGGAGGCCTCCCAGGTGATCGAGGACCTCGGGTTTGTGCGCACCGACGGCGAGACCCTGATCGGCCAGCCGCACCTGCACCGGGGCGAGGGCGGCCCGCGCCAGTGGACCCTGTCGGACATCCGCAGGCACGACCTGATCCTGCAGAGCCCGAACATCCGCGTCGCCTCAGAGCTCGGGCTGCCCTCCGGCGACCACTCCGGCGTTCCGAGTTCAGACGGGGCGGTGCCGTTCGAGCTCGCCGCCTCGATCCTGTGACCCGCGTCCGCTTCGAGCCACTCGGCGAGAGCATCGAGTGCGGCCCGGACGAGACGGTCCTTGACGCCGCCTTTCGCTCGGGCTACGCGCTGGCCCACGGCTGCCGTGAGGGGCAGTGCTCGGCCTGTAAGTGCTTCGTGCTGGAGGGCTCGACCGACCTCGAGCGCTATTCCAACTTCGCGCTGTCGGACACCGAGCGCGCCAACGGCTACGCGCTCATGTGCCGCGCGCGGCCCGAGACCGACCTGGTCATCGAGCTGCTGCACTTCGACCCTGACAACTATCGCCTCGAGAACGCGATCCGGGAGGTGGAAGCGACGGTCACCGAGCTGCGCGAGCTGACGCACGACATCGTCGGGGTGACACTGGCGGTGCCGGCGGACTTCGGCTGGCGTCCCGGCCAGTACGTCGACGTGCACGTGCCAGGCGCCGAGGCCATCACCCGCTCGTTCTCGATCGCCAGCCTTCCGGACACGAAGACGATCGAGCTGATGATCAAGCGCTACCCGGGTGGCCGACTCTCCTCCCAACTTGGGAATCAGATCCAGATGGATTCTCAGCTGCGGGTGACCGGGCCGTACGGCAACTTCCACCTGCGGCGCTCGGCGCGTCCGATCCTGATGGTGGCCGGCGGCTCGGGGATGGCGCCGGTGCTCGGCGTGCTGCGCCAGCTCGCCGCCGAACGGTGCGAGCGCCCGGTGCGCTTCTACTACGGCGCACGCGAGCAGCGCGACCTGTTCTGCGCGCAGGAGATCGCCGCGCTCGGCAAGCGGCTGGCCGACTTTCGCTACACGCCGGTGACCGGGCGCTTCGTGCACGAGGCGATCGACGAGGAGCTGTCTGACCCCGACGTGTACATGTGCGGGCCGCCGCCGATGCTCGATGCCGTCCACGCCGTGCTCCGCGGCCGCGGCGTCGACGAGGACCGGATCTTCCAGGACCGCTTCACCACCTCCGCCGATGCGCCCGCGCAGGCCGAGGGACCGAGCGAGCGGGCGATCTCCGAGCGCGACTTCAACTGGTTTGCGCCCGCCGCCCGGCGCGCGACCCTGTACGAGGACGTGACCGTCGACACCCAGCCCTCGATCCACCGCCATCTGACGCGGGGGTGGCCGGTGTCCTTCGAGGATGGTCGCGGGACCTGGAATGACGCCTCGACCGCGCTGCGCAGCACCGATTGGTTTGCCTTCCGCGATCCCGGCGAGCAGTGGGAGCGGACCTTCTATCGGTCCGGCACCGCCGTCGAGCACCAGATCGAGGGCGCCCTGGCCTCCGCCGCCGAGCAGGGCCTGATGGACGATCTCGATCCCGAGTGGGTCACCTACTTGGGTGAGTCGCTGCAGATCCCGGCCTTCGTCGAGCACGGGCTGTGGTTTGCGCTGGCCACCGCGGCGCGGGACTGCCTGTCGGACACCGTCGCCACCTGCGTGTGCCTGCAGGCCGCCCACAAGCAGCGTTCCGCGCAGGCGATCGTGCTCTACGCGATGGACCTCGAGGCCCACCTCGGCCGGGAATTCCCGATCGCCCCCGCGCGCGAGCATTTCCTGACCGATCCCGCCTGGCAGCCGACCCGCCGCTTCCTCGAGCGCCTGGCCGCCACCCCCGATTGGGGCGAGGTGCTGGTCGCGGCCAACCTCGCCTTCGAGCCGACCGTGGGCACGCTGATCCGCCGCGAGCTCGGCACCCGGGCCGCCGCCAGGCACGGCGATAGCGTCACCCCGGTCCTGGCCCGCGCGGCGACCCAGGAGTGGGAGTGGTCCCGGCGCTGGTCAGAGGCCCTGGGCTCAATTTCTCGTCTCCGACTCGGTCCACGGCGCGCACAACCGCGCGGTGATCGACGGCTGGCTGGCCGACTGGCTGCCGGCGGCCCGGGCGGCTGCGGTGGCGATCGACCCGGCCGCGGAGCGGGTCGGCGCCTACAGCGAGCAGGTGCTCGCGGCCGCGCTGGCGGTCACGGAGTCCGCACGGCCCGCGTCTCGGGCCGCGAGTGGCGGGCCCGGCCCGCTCGCGTCGGCCCGGCAAGCGGAATCACCCCCCGACAACGTGGGCGGCTATGACTTCGTCGGGATCGTGATGGCCAAGTCGGCCGAGGGCGACGCCGTGGCCAGGTTCATGGCCTCGCGCGCGGAGGTCATCGAGCAGGCCGCGTTCTGGGACATCCGGGCCCGCGATCGGCTGGTCATCCCCTACGACGAGATCTCCGAGGAGCTCGGCTACGCGATCGACGCGTACTCCATCCAGCACGAGATGTCGACACACTACGGGCGGATGGTCGCCACCGACGACGCCCTGATGCTGTTCTCAGACCCCACCGAGGCGATGGAGCACCTGCTGTCGTGAAGGCCCGGCTGATGGAGGCAGTCGCGCGCCTGGACCGGATCGGGTGGTTTCACCGGATCGTGCTGCGGGCGCTGCCGCGAGCGCTCGCGGGGCGCTTCGTGGCCCCCGAGGATCCGCTGTCGGCGGTGCTCGAGCTCGCGATCCCCGATCCGCGGGGCGGCGAGCCGGCGCGGTTTGCGTTGGCGGTTGCCGATGGGGCCTGCCGGGTCCGCGCGGGGGCCGCCGACCGGCCGGGCGCGCGGGCGCGGGTCGCCTCCGACGATCTCATCCGCCTCGCCGGCGGCGTCGCGAGCTGGCCCGAGCTGATGTCGAGCGGCCGCTTCGAACTCACTGGCGATCCCTTCCTGGCCCTTCGCTTTGCCTCGCTGTTCCGGCTGCCGGTCGAGCTCGAGCCGATCGGCTAGTTGGTGCCCTGGGCGAACACCGCATTGGGTTCGTACCCCGCAAACACGACGCTCTCGGTCAGCGGCATGCGCGGCTTGACGATCACGCAGTAGGTCCGGGTCCGGGTGCGGTCGGGAACGCAGGTGCGGTAGATCTGGCCCGCCTGGATCGTGTACGTGTCCGTGTGGCCGGCCATGGCCCGAAACGGCGTCCGGCGCCCGATCGCCGATGTACGCCTCGGCGCGGACGATCGCCTCGCGCAGGGTGTGCTGCTCGTCACTCAGTGCGGCGTGGTGGGCGAGCCGGCGCTGAGCATGATCAGCGTGACCAGGCCGACCGCCGCGGTCCCGCCGTAGTCCCGGGCGACGATCGGGGGCATGTCGGTCCGGCGGCGGCGCACCAGCGCCCCGAACGGCCGTGACAGCAGCAGGATCGCGATTACGTTGAAGACCATCGCGATGACGACCCCACCGATCAGGCTCTGACCGTCCCCCGCCATCGGACGGGTGTGCACAATCACCCCGTCGATCACGGTCACGACCACGAACGTGGGCCACATCCAGGCGCCGCTGCGGCGCCAGCGCAAACGCGCGAGCAGGCCTCCGTCCATCCTCTCAGGGTAACCGCGGCAGTCAGGTACGATCGGCTTCCGGAACGAGTGCCGACGGAGATCCCGTCGCCGCTCGAGACAGCGATCGCACGGAGATCCCGCGCCGATCACCGAGGAAAGGGAAACAACCCAGATGGCGACTGACACGGCTTCGCTCGCCGCGGCTGACGGAGACGTTGGTGAGCACGAGTATCTGCAGCTGACCGACCGGATCGAGCTGCATCGCGCGATGCTCCTCATGCGGGGCATCGAGGAGCGCGCGATGAGCCTGTACCGCCAGGGCAAGGTCCCCGGCTCCTTCTATGACGGCTACGGCCAGGAGGCGGTGTCCGCGGGCGCGGCCTTCGCGATGGGTCCCGAGGACCGCCTGTGCATCCTGCACCGGGACCTTGCCGCCCACCTCATCCGCGGCGTCACCCCGACGCGCATCCTCGCCCAGTACATGGGCCGGGCCGGGGGCATCACCGCGGGGCGCGACGGAAACGTGCACTTCGGCGACGCCGCACTCGGATGCGTCGGGATGGTCTCGATGCTGCCCGACATGATGCTCGTCGCCACCGGCATGGCGATGGCGTTCAAGTTGCGCGGCGAGGCCCGGTGCGCGCTGACCTGGTTCGGTGACGGGTCCACCTCCCGGGGTGACTTCCACGAGGCGATGAACTGGGCCGGGGTGCAGCGACTGCCGGTCGTGTTCGTGCTCGAGAACAACCAGTACGCCTATTCGACTCCCCTGGACAAGCAGTTCGCGGTCGATCCGGTCAAGCGCGCCGATGCCTACGGGTTCGCCGGGGTGACGGTTGACGGCAACGACGCCGAAGCTATGTTCGACGCCACCCGCGAGGCCCGGGCCCGCGCGGTGGCCGGGGACGGCCCGACGCTGATCGAGGCGGTCACGATGCGCATGCACGGACACGCCGCTCACGACGACATGAAGTACGTGCCCAAGGAGCAGGTCGAGGAGTGGCGCGCCCGCGATCCGATCGACCGCCAGGAGAAGCGGTTGCGGGCGCTCGGGGTCGATGTCGATGAGCTGCGGGCGTCGGTCGCGGCTGAGATCGAGGCAGCCGCGGTCGAGGCGCTGGCCGGTCCGATGCCCGCCGGCGACGGCGTGCTCGAGGGCGTGTTCTGCGAGGGCGAGGCACAGGTGCTCGGGGATGGGCAGGCTCCCTGGAGCGGGTTCGCGGGTTCGGGCGGTGATCGCTGATGGCGACGATGACCTACCTGCAGGCGATCTCCTCGGCGCTGCGCGATGAGCTGCGCGCCGACGAGCGGGTGCTGGTGATGGGCGAGGACATCGGCGTGTTCGGCGGGGCCTTCAAGGTCACCGACGGGTTCTCGGAGGAGTTCGGGACCGACCGGGTGATGGACACGCCGCTGGCGGAGTCCGCGATCATCGGCTGCGCCGTCGGCGCCGCGGTGGTCGGGATGCGGCCGGTGTGCGAGATGCAGTTCGCGGACTTCATCTCCTGCGGCTTTGATCAGCTCGTCAACGTGGCCGGCAAGATGCACTACCGCCAGGGCCTGGCCGTGCCGATCGTGGTCCGGCTGCCGTCGGGCGGCGGCTTCTCGGGCGGCCCGTTTCACTCCCAGAATCCCGAGGCGCTGTTCATGCACTCGCCCGGCCTGAAGGTCGTCGCCCCGTCCACCGCGGCCGACGCCAAGGGGCTGCTGCACCACGCCATCCATGACCCCAATCCGGTGTGCTTCATGGAGCACAAGCACCTTTACCGGCGGGTCAAGGGCGACGTGCCCGACGGTGTCTGGGAGACACCTTTCACCGCCCGGATCGCGCGGCCCGGCTCAGACCTCGTGGTGATCGCGTACGGGGCGATGGTGGATGTCGCGCTGACGGCGACCGAGGACCTCGAAGGGGCGTCAGTGGAGGTACTGGACCTGCGGTCGCTCGTACCGCTCGACGAGGAGGCGATCCTCGACTCGGTGGCACGCTGCTCGAAGGTCGTGATCGTCGACGAGGCGAACATGACCTGTGCCGCCGGGGCCCAAGTCGCAGCGCTGATCGCCGAGAAGGGCTTCGAGAGCCTCGATGGGCCGGTGGTCCGGGTCGCCACGCCTGACGTGCCGATCCCGTTCTCGCCCCGCTCGAGCAGGCCGTCCTGCCCGGCGTCGATCGTGTGAGGGAGGCGTGCCGTGAGCTCCTCGACTACTAGCGGAGCCGGCGCGGCCACGGATGTGCTCGATGTGACCATGCCCCAGATGGGCGTGTCAGTCGCCGAGGGAACGATCGTGGAGTGGAAGGTCGCCGTCGGCGACACGATCGCCGCCGAGGCGACCGATCTGTGAGATCTCGACCGACAAGATCGACACCGAGGTCCCAGCGCCGGCCGCCGGCACGGTGACCGAGATCCTCGTCGCGGTCGGCGAGACGGTGGAGGTCGGCACCGTCCTGGCTCGGCTCGATACGGGCTCGGAGGGCGGGGCGGCGGCTGCGGCTTCGCCGCGGCTGATTCGCCTGCGGCTCGATTCGCCGGCGCCGGGTCCCAGCGCACCGCCGGCGCCGGGGCGTTCCATCGTCTCATCCGCGTCCTCGCCCGGGGGCGGGGCGCCACTACTCCCCCGTCGTCACGCCGGATCGCCGCCGAACACGGGATCGATCTCGACTCGGTGGCCGGGACCGGCCGGGATGGGCGCGTGCGCAAGCAGGACGTGCTGGCGCTCGTCAACGGCAACGGCAACGGCTCGGGGTCGCCTGCTGGCCGAGGCACCGCTGCACATCGAGAGCCCGTACCGGCCCGATCCGCCCGCGGCGGCTCCGGGTGGGGTCGGCTCCGAGGGCGGCGGCCTGTCCCGGATGCGCCGGCAGATCGGCGAGCACATGAAGCGCTCGCTGGAGACCGCGGCCACCTGCACGACCTGGATCGAGGTCGACATGAGCCGGGTCGAGCGCGAGCGGGCGCGGCTGAAGGTGACCGCGCTGGCCTTCGTGGCTCGGGCAGCGATCGTCGCACTGCGCGAGTACCCGGCCCTCAATGCCTGGCTGGAGGGCGATCGCTACACGCGTGTCGACGCGGTCAACCTGGGCATCGCCGTCTCGCTCGGCGAGGACGGCCTGATCGTGCCCGTTGTCCACAACGCGCACGAACTCTCCGAGGAGGGTCTGGCGGCGCGGATCCGTGAGCTCGCCCGGCGCGCGCGCTCACGGGAGCTGACTGCCGACGACGTCCGTGGCGGCACCTTCACGATCACCAACCCGGGCCAGTACGGCTCGATCATGGCCACGCCGATCATCAACCAGCCGCAGGTCGGGATCCTCGATCTCGAGGCGGTGGTCAAGCGCCCGGTGGTGGTCACCGACGCAGCCGGCAACGATGCGATCGCGATCCGCCCGATGACGATCCTGGGCCTGAGCTGGGATCACCGCGCGCTCGATGGCGTGCTGTCAGCTCAGTTCCTGGCCGCCGTCAAGCGCGAACTCGAGGGGGCGTAATCTCCGAGGGGATGGCATCCGCTCCTGAGCTCTGGGTCTGTTCGCTGGGCACGATCGAGTACCGCGAGGGGCTGGCCCTGCAGGAGCGCGCGCAGGCCGCCCGCCAGGCCGGGGCGATTCCGGACACGATGCTGTTGCTCGAGCACTGGCCGGTCTACACGCGCGGCCGGCGCTCGGCTGTCGGCGAGCTGCCGATGGGCGAGGACTGGTACCGGATGCAGGGCATCGACATCGTCGAGACCAACCGCGGGGGCAAGGTCACCTACCACGGCCCGGGACAGCTGGTCGGGTATCCGATCGTCGGAGTCGACGACGTCGTCGGATACGTGCGGACGCTGGAGCGGGGGCTGGTGGCGGCCCTGGCCGACGAGGGGGTCGCGGCCCGGGCGCGGCCCGAGGACGGCCCCGACTACACCGGCGTCTGGATCGAGGACCGCAAGATCGCCTCGATCGGCGTGCACGTCGCGCGCGGGGTGACGACACACGGCTTCGCGGTCAACGTCGAGAACGACCTGCAGCCCTTCTCGTTCATCGTGCCCTGCGGGCTGGACGGCGTCGCGATGACCTCGCTGATCAAGGAGACCGGCCGCGGCGAGGGGCAGATGCGTTGCTTTCGCAAGCGCGTCGCCTACCGGGTCGTGCAGGCGCTCGGTCATCGTCAGAGGATCGTCACGCCGGCCCGGCTCGAGGCAGCGATCGGCGTCGCGCTGAGCGCCGTCTGACCCTGGCCGGTCACTCGGAGGGTCACGGTCGGGGAGCATCCAGCAGATCGGTCAGGAGCGCGCGAAGGCGCTCGCGCTCCTCGGTCAGCTGACGCTACGTGATCCGCACGGCGCGCCAGCATCTCGACCGCGCCCGCGCTGCTGCAGTTCGTCCCTCTGCACGACGACGAAAGCACCACCCCCGCCGAGCGCGCCGACCTCGGCGAGTGTCTCGACGCCGCCCGGATCGCGGGGGGTGTCTTGCGGGGTGTTCAGGCCTTTCTCTAGAGAGGCTGCTGTGGATATAAACCGTGATCTTCACCAGTTCGATCCCAACGGGGCGCTCGAGGCCCGGCGGGGCGGGCTGGCGCGCCAGCACTACGGCTAGGCGACGACAAATCACCGCCCCAACCGTGTGTGTCGGCCGACGTCTGAGGATCAGAGGCTTTGTCGAGCACCCCACGGGGGCGGGCTGATGCGGGCGGCATGGAGGGCGGCAGCCGGGCGCGGCAGGGCGCGGGCGGGCCGCAACGCGAGCCGCCGACGCCCCCCTCCGGGCCCGGCTCCCGCGCGCGATACCGTTAACCCCATGTCCGAGCGCACTCATCAGACCCGATCGCGCGCCAATCCCGGCGGGATCGCCGACGTGCTCACCGTACTCGGAGCCGACGTGCTGCCCCACAAGTCACGCAAGCCGCCGTGGTTCAAGGTGCCGGCGCCCGGTGGCCCGCGCTATCGCGAGCTACAGGAGATGATCGAGTCCGAGGGTCTGCACACGGTCTGCCAGGAGGCGGCGTGCCCGAACATCGGCGAGTGCTGGCAGCGGGGCACGGCCACGTTCATGATCCTTGGGGACACCTGCACCCGCCGCTGTGGCTTCTGCAACGTCAAGACCGGCAAGCCGAGCTGGAACGATCCGCTGGAGCCCGCCCGGGTTGCGCGCAGCGTCGCGAAGATGGGACTGCGTCACGCGGTCATCACCAGCGTCGACCGCGACGATCTCCCCGACTACGGCGCCTCGGCCTTCGTTGGCGTCATCCGCCAGATCCGCCGCCAGTCGCCCGAGACCCAGATCGAGGTTCTCACCCCGGACTTCCGTGGCGCCGAGATGCCGCTGGCCAAGGTGATCGCCGAACGACCCGACGTCTTCAATCACAACGTCGAGGTCGTGCCGCGCCTGTATCCCGTCGCCCGCCGCGGCTCGACCTGGGAGCGCTCCAACCGGGTGCTGCGCAACGCCAAGGAGTACGGCGGTGACGAGGTGACGACCAAGTCCGGGCTGATGGTCGGTCTCGGCGAGTCGTTCCAGGAGATGGTCGACGCGCTCGGCCAGCTGCGCGAGAGCCACGTCCAGGTCCTGACCGTTGGCCAGTATCTGCGCCCGACCGAGCGTCACCTGCCGATCGTCCGCTATTGGCATCCCGACGAGTTCACGGCGCTGCAACGCGCCGCCTACGAGCTCGGCTTCACCCACGTCGCGGCCGGTCCGCTCGTGCGTTCCAGCTATCACGCCGATCAGCATGTCGCTCAGCGCCAACCCGGCGCGGGGCCCCTCAAGGAGGCCGTCTCCGCATGAGAATTCGAGCCAAACTGCTCCTTATCGCCGCCCTTGCGGCACTGGTCGTGACGGCCGTGCTCGCTCCGGTGGCGCTGGCCGGCGCCGGTGGCGGTTCGGCCGGGTTCAGTGGAGGCGGTGGCGGCGGCTCGAGCAGTGGCCACGGCAGCGGCTTCGCGCTGTATTTCATCCTCGATCTGCTCTTCCACATCGCGCTGCTCGGGCACGGCCTCGGGGCCCTGGTCCTGATCGCGCTGGCGCTGGGCTACTTCTTCATCACGCGGATCCTCCCCAAGATGCAGGAGACCTGGGCCGAGCGGGCGGCGTCCAAGACGCCCGGCCCGCGCAAGACCTCCAAGCGCGAGCGGCGCGTGGAGCTGGCCGCCGCGGAGGCCGCCGACGAGGATCCGGAGTTCGCACCTGATCACGTCCGCGAGACCGCCAAGCGTCTGTTCGTCGAGATCGAGACCGCGTGGGACCGCGATGACCGCGCGGCGCTGTCACGCCTCGTCGGCCCCGAGCTGCTCGTCGAGTGGGAACGGCGCCTGGATGACTTCCGGCGCCGGGGCTGGACCAACCACGTCGAGCCCGTCGGCGAGCCGACGATCGAGTACGTCAACCTGCACCGCACCGGCAACGAGAGCACCGACCGCGTCGTGGTCAAGATCGACGCGCGGATCCGCGACTACGTGGTCGACGGCTACGGGCGCCACCTCAAGCGCACCGGCAAGCTCTCCGAGATGACCCGGATGCGCGAGTTCTGGACCCTGGGACGCCGCCACGGGCACTGGATGCTGATCAGCATCGAGCAGGGGGCCGAGGGCGCCCACGCGCTCGATGAGAAGATCGTTGCGACCCCATGGGGCGACGAGACGTCGATGCGCGATGAGTCGCTGCTGGAGGGCGCCGTCGCCGACGCGGTCCCGGAGGGAACGAAGATCGCCGAAGTGGCCGACCTGCAGTACGAGGGCGACGCCCAGAACGCAGCCAACGATCTCAGCCTGGCCGACGGCCGTTTCGCGCCTGACGTGCTCGAGATCGCGGCCCGGCGAGCGGTCAACGGCTGGGCCCTGGCGGTCGACGGCGACGACGCTGCCCTGCGTGCGGTGGCCACACCGGCTGCGGCTCGGGAGTTGCTCTACGCCGGAGACACGAGCGGTGCGCTGCGGATGGTCGTCCGCGGCCCGGTCGTCAACCGGATCCGGATCGTCGCCCTCGACGCCGCGGACGAGCCGCCCACGATGACCATCGAGGTCGACCTGTCAGGCCGGCGCTACATCGAGAACCGTGATACGACGGCTGTCGTGGCGGGCAGTCGCTCCCGCCAGACGAGCTTCACCGAGCGCTGGACGCTGTCCCTCACCGATGATGCCGACCAACCGTGGCGGATCACAGCGGTGGCCGCGCCGGTCGGGCTGCACTAGCCTGGCGCGACGCCCGGCTGCGCTGATGCACCCCACGGGGTTCACCAGCGTGTCGTGACGACCGCTGCACTAGCCTGGCCCGCGGCCGACGCTGCGCCCGGCCGAGCCGGCAATCGAGTGACCCGCGCAGACGCGTGATCCCCCTCAAGGACAACATCCCCACGGATCGCTTCCCGCTGATCACGGTGGCGCTGATCCTCGCCAACGTCATCGTCTACCTGCTCGCGGTCGCCCACGGCGGCTCGCTGATCAGCGGGCCCGATGCTCACGAGATCTACCGCTACGGGGCGATCCCCTACGCGCTGACGCACCCGGGCGAGCACTGCGGATTCGTGCGGACGATGACCAACGAGTTCGCCTGCAGCCGTCAGCTCGGGTTGGTGTCCGGACTGCCGTGGTGGCAGACGGTCGTGACCAGCATGTTCATGCATGCCTCGATCCTCCACATCGCGGGCAACCTGCTGTTTCTGTGGATCTTCGGCAACAACGTCGAGGACTCGATGGGCCCGGCGAAGTTCCTCGGCTTCTACGTGCTGGGCGGGATCGCGGCTCTCGGGCTGCAGACGGCGGTGGACCCCAACTCGATCGCGCCGACGATCGGCGCTTCGGGGGCGATCGCCGCCGTGCTCGGCGGCTACATCGTCCTCTATCCCCGGGCTCGGGTGCTCAGCCTCGTCTTCATCATCCTGTTCGTCACCGTGATCGAACTCCCGGCGCTGCTCATGCTCGGACTGTGGTTCGCCGAGCAGGCGGTGTTCGGAGCGACCGGGTTGACCTCGACGAGCACCGGCGGCGTGGCCTACTTCGCGCACGTCGGCGGTTTCGTGTTCGGGGTGCTGACGATCCGCTGGCTGGCCTCGCGGCGCAAGGCCGTGCCGCCCACCCGAGTCATGGCGGCCCGCTGATGCGCACGATTCTGCTCGTCGTCGTCCTCGTCTTCATCGCCGGATTCGGGGCCCTCACGGCGATCGACATTTCGCGCTACGGGCTGACCGGACTCGACGTCCTCGCGATCCTCATCCTCGTCCTGTTCTGCACCGGGATCGTCGGAGCGCTACTGCACCGGCCACCCAATCAGTGACCCGCGACCATCTCCTGGCGGCGCTCGTCGCTTGAGCGATCAGGCAGCAGCACAGCGAGCAGGGCGTTGAGATCGATGTCGCGCTGGGTGGGGAGCGCGATCGGGATGTCACCGCGGACCGTGTAGGTGTTCCGGCGCCCGTCACGGATCCTGCTCACGTAGCCGGCCTGGATGAGGTCCGCGACCATGCGCTGAGCGCCGCGCTCGGTGATGCGCAGGCGAACCGCGATCTCGCGCATACGGATCCGCGGATCCTCGGCGATGCAGAGCAGTGCCAGACCATGATTGGTGAGAAACGCGAAGGGCGGCGGCAAGCGGGCGATCTTAACGAACGCGCGGCGTCCCGCGTCACCTTGATTCACGCACTCGGATACGTGACTTGGTTTTCCGGTATCGTGCGCGCGCATGTTGTCAGGGTCCGACGCCGGCTTTCGTATCGAGCGGACAACCGCCGGGGCGATGACGATCATCGCCGTGTTCGGCGAGCTCGACCTTGCCAGCAAGCCCCGCCTCGCTCAGGAAGTCGATTCGGTGCTGATGACGCGCCCGATGATCGTCGCCATTGACCTCCGCGGGCTGTCCTTCGTGGACTCGAGCGGGATCCACGCGCTCGTGAGAGCCGCGCATCGCTGCCAACGCCGCGGCGAGCGGTGCTTCCTCATCCGAGGCAACTCCGCGATCGAGCAGGCGCTCCACGCCAGCGGGCTGGCCGGTTTGTTTGAGACCTATGACTCGCCCGACTGGATCGACGACGGCGAGATCACGGTCACCGCGGGTTAGCCAGCACCGCGACGCGCACCGGGGCCCGGGTCAACTCCGGCTCAAGGAGGACTGCCCAGCTGGCCACGTCCGCCGCCCCGTCACACCAGCGGCGCCGGCCACCTACCCGACCAGCTCCACGACGACGTGTTCGAAGCGAGTGAATTGCCACAGCTCGGCGACCCGCTCGGCGACGGCCTCGGCGCTCACCACAGTGACCTGCTCGGTTCCGAATCCCTCCACGTTGAACGAGGCCAGAGCGGTCCCGTAGGCCATTGCGCTGCGCAGCACATCGGTGCTCAGGCCCGAGGCGAGGTGGCGCGCGATGTAGCCCACAAAGCCGCCGGCGAACGTGTCGCCGGCTCCGGTCGGATCGATCACGGTCTCCAGCGGATAGGCCGGCAGCGCGAAGAACTGATCGGCGGTGATCAGCGCCGCGCCGTGCTCGCCCTGCTTGGCGACCACGATCGTCGGTCCGGTGGTGAGGATCGCCCGAGCCGCCGAGACCAGATTGGGCTTACCGGTGAGCTGGCGGAGCTCCTCGTCGTTGAGGATCAGGCAGTCGACCCGGGAGATGATCTCCAGCAGCTCCTCGCGGGCGATGTCGATCCACAGGTTCATCGAGTCAAGGGCGACGAACCGTGCGGCGGCGCACTGGTTGCGCACGTCGAGCTGGAGTCCGGGTTGGATGTTGGCCAGGAACAGGACGTCAGAGGCCCGGGTCTGCTCGGACAGCTTGGGCGAGAAGGACTCGAACACGCCGAGCTGGGTGTCGAGCGTCTCGCGGGTGGCGAGATCCCAGCCGTATTTGCCCTTCCAGAAGAACGTGCGCCCGCCGGCCACATGCTCGACGTCGTCGGTCGAAGTGCCGCGCGTGCGCAACACGGCCAGCTCCTCGTCACCGAAGTCGTCACCCACGGGACCGACGACGCGGACCTGATCGAAGAACGACGCGGCGAGCGCAAAATGGGTCGCCGCGCCGCCCAGCATCCGCTCACGGACGCCGAAGGGCGTCTCGACGGCGTCAAAGGCGATCGATCCGACGACGGTGATGCTCATGCCGGTACCGTCGCGGTCACCGCGTCACGCGCTGATTGCAGGGGGGTCTCAGACGTCGTCGCTCGGGCGGCCATCTCGGCTCTCGCTTTCTCGGGTTCGCCAGCTCATCGGTGCCGATCCTAGGAGGCTCGCGCCCGCACCGCTGTGCCCCCGCGGCGCGGTTGACCGTGCCGAGGCGCCCGTAGTAGGGTCAGCGCAAGGGAGATGGGTCAGCCGGGCGCGGGCTGACGGCAGGGTTTTCGCGCCGCCAAGCTGACCACCTTCCGATCCGGCAAATCGCCAGAGAGGAACACCGCATGCCCATCCCGACCGAGGTCGTCGGCTCGCTTCCGCGCCCGATCAAGCTGCAGGAGGCGTATGCCGCGTACGACGACGGCACGATCGCCTTCGCGGACCTGCAGGCCGCGCAGGACGAGGCGGCCGAGGATTCGATCAGGCGCCTGGAGGCGACTGGCGAGCCGATCGTGACCGACGGTGAGCAGCGTGAGTCGAGCTTTGCCACCTACAACCTCACCGACACGCTCGCGGGCACCGGCCTGGCCGACGGGCTCGCCGGAGACGGGCAGTTCTTCGCCATCTTCGACGACGGTCACCATCGCCAGCTGCCACGGATCACCAAGGGCCCGTTCCGCTACAAGACCTACGCCGCCGAGTACGTGACCAAGAACCGCGCGATCGCCTCGCACCCGGTCAAGCAGGCGGTCATCTCACCGTCGATGATGATGCTGCTGTATCCGCTCGACGGCGAGATCGACGGGTATCCGCGCGAGCGGTTCCTCGAGGACTGCGTCAACGAGGCCGAGAAGGACATCCGCCAGTGCTTCGCCGCCGGCGCGGTACGCGTCTCGGTGGACTTCACCGAGGGCCGACTGGCCAACAAGAACGATGCCCGCAACCCGTGGACGGGCAAGAACATGCTCCAGGAATTCATCGATCTCAACAACCGGCTGTTCGCTCGGTTCTCGGCCGAAGAACGACAGAACATCGGGATCCACACCTGCCCCGGCGGGGACTGCGATTCGGTGCACTCCAAAGAGGTCCCCTATGAGCTCCTGCTCGAACACATGTTCGAGATGAACGCGGGCTATTTCCTGATCCAGTGCGCGTCAGAGGACGAGCGCGAGACGGTGTACGCGCTGTGTGGCCAACACCGCCGGGACGACGCCGACGGCGTCGCGCAGATGTGTTTCATGGGTGTCATCAACCCCCTCTCGCCCGAGGTGGAGACCGCAGAGCACGTGCGTGACGAACTGGTGCTGGCCGCGAAGCACATTCCCGTGCAGCGGCTCGGCGCCACCGACGATTGCGGCTTTTCGCCGTTCAGCCGGGATCTCAAGCCCGCGCACGGCTCACCGGACTTCGCCCGGGACGTGGCCATGCAGAAGATCGCGGCGAGGCTGGAGGGGACGCGGATGGCATCGCAGGAGCTCGGCGTATAGACCCCGCGCGGCGGTGCCGGTCCCTGCTCCGGCACTGCTATCACTGCAGCCGATGCCCAGCCGTGCCATGCCCACCGTCGGCGGCCAGGTGCTCGTGGATTTTCTCGGTGCCACGGTGCCCGGCACCGTGACGCAGGTCGACGGCGAGGGGCGCCGCCTCGAGGTCGAGACCGCGGACGGCGCTCATCTCGTGTTCACCCTCAACCGGGCCACGGCCGGGTTCACCAGCGATGGCCTGACCGGCGCGCGGCTGCGCTTCATCGCGGGCACAAACGACTGAGCGCCCGGACGGTGCGGCTCGTGCTGCCCCTCGGCGGCGATGAACGCACCCCGATCTGCGACCCTCTGGCCGTGCCGCGCTGCTGGGCATCGTCATTGGCCATCATCGCCCTCGCCGCCGGCGTGAGCGCCTGCGCGGGCGCATCGCCGCAACCCGGCGCACCGCGCGCCGTCGCACCCGCCGGCACCCGGCCCACCTTCGTCGTCGTGCGTGACCGCGCCGCGGCGCCGATCACACGGCCAGCCATCCGATGGGACCCGATTCCGTTCGGGCCGACCCGCGAGGCGCAGATGACCGCGTATGTCCGTCGCCACTACGGCAGCTTCCTGAAGCCAACGTGGCGCCTGACCGATCCGCACGTGATCGTCATCCACTACACCGACTCGAGCTACAGCTCGGCCTACAACACGTTCGCCAACGACGTCCCGGACTCCGAACTGCACGAGCTGCCGGCGACCTCGGCGCACTTCGTGATCGACACCACCGGTGTGATCCACCAGCTCGTCTCCCTCGGCACGATGGCCCGGCACACAGTGGGCCTGAACTGGACGGCGATCGGGATCGAGCATGTCGGCTACAGCGACGGCCAGGTGCTCGGTGACCGGGCCGAGATCGGATCCAGTCTCCGGCTCGTGCACTGGCTGCGCTGCCGCTTCCATATCCCCGTGCGCGACGTGATCGGCCACGCCGAAAGCCTGTCGAGCCCGTACCACCACGAGGACGTTCCCAGCCTGCGCACCCAGACGCATGGCGATTTCATCCACGCAGACATGCAGATCTACCGACGTCGCTTGAGCGCGCTCGGCGGTTGCTGAGCGCGCACCGGACGTTTGCGGATCGCCGTGGCCGGACACCGGTGGGGTAGGACCGCGGCTCGATCGCCGTGAGTAACCCCCGACCCGAACTCGCCCGACCGAGGAGAAACCATCATGACCCGCCCCGCCGCTGCGGCATCCGGAACCTTTGCGATTGGCGGGGATCTCCCCGTCACCCGGCTCGGCTACGGGGCGATGCAGCTCACGGGTGACGGGATCTGGGGCGAGCCGGCCGACCGCGACGAGGCGATCCGGGTTCTGCGGCGCGCGGTCGAACTCGGGGTGACGCTGATCGATACCGCCGATTCCTACGGCCCCTACGTCGCTGAGGAGATCATCCGCGAGGCCCTGCACCCGTACGCCGAGGAGCTCGTGATCGCGACCAAGGCCGGGCTGCTGCGCACCGGGCCCGGCGAGTGGCATCCACTCGGGCGCCCGGAGTATCTGCGCCAGGAGTGCGAGATGAGCCTGCGACGCCTCGGCCTGGAGTGCATCGACCTCTACCAACTGCACCGGATCGACCCCCAGGTCCAGGTGGCCGAGTCCGTGGGGGCCCTGCGTGAGCTCCAGCAGGAGGGCAAGGTCCGTCATATCGGCCTCTCGGAGGTCAGCGTCAGTGAGCTGCAGGAGGCGCAGAAGACGGCGGAGATCGTGACCGTGCAGAACCTCTACAACCTCGGCCATCGCGGCGCCGAGCCGCTGCTGGACCACTGTGAGGAGCAGGGGATCGGATTCATCCCCTGGTTCCCGCTCGCCACCGGTGGCCTGGCCAAGCCGGGTGGGCCGCTGGCGGCGCTCAGCGAGGAACACGGCGCCGGACCATCGCAGCTTGCCCTGGCGTGGCTGCTGCGGCGCTCGCCCGTGATGCTCCCGATCCCGGGAACCTCGAGCGTCTCGCACCTGGAGGAGAACGTGGCCGGAGCTCAGCTTGAGCTGACCGATGAGCAGTTCGAGGCGCTCAGCGCCGCCACCGCGTGACGCGACGACCGCTCAGGTCCGCGCCGCCGAGGGGTGCAGCAGGGGCACGAGCGGACTCCACCCCGCGGCGAGCAGCGCCACCAGCGAGGGTGGGGTGATCACCGTCGCGCGCCCATCCCGGGGCCGAACGCGCCGGCTTTCGTACCCGGCAGGGGTCCAGGCGAGCAACGCGTCTCCGAGCACGAGCCAGGGCGTGGCCTGCACGAGTACGAAGGCGCCGTCGGGGAGGCGTGGCCAGGCGGCTCGATGATGACGCTGCCCGGCCGCGCCCAGACGCTCGCCATGCAGCTGGGTATCGATCGCGTCCGCGCCGCGCTGGCCGGGATGCAGCTGCGCCCAACGATCGGTCAGACGCCGGTAGTCGGCGTAGCGACACAGCGCGCACGGACGATGCCCGGCGGCCAGCGCGGTCGCCTCGTCGAGGAAGAAGAGCTCGGTGAAGCGGCCCGGCGCCATCAGCGGCGCCCGCTGCCAGCCCCGGAACTCGAGCTGACAGGCGATCCAACGGCGCCCGGCGTGGTGACGACGGATCCGCCGGTGACGATCGTGCAGGCAGCCCCGGTTGCCGTAGACGAGGCCACGCTCCGCGGTGGCGATGACCGCGCCCAGCGGGGTGACACGGTTGGTCAGCGGCACACTGGCCCCGCCGCCCGTCCGGCCGGCGGGTGCCACCCGCCGGTGGTCGCCAGACAGAGCACAACGAACGGGATATCACGCTGGCGGGCGCGCTCGGGCCACGCCAATGGCGTCCTAACCATTCCGTGGTTGACATTGTCGCCGGGGGCGGAGTATCGTGGCCGCTGCAAACGATTGCAGCCATTTGCCACTGCGCTGGCTGCGGGTAGAGCCGAGGAGAGAGAGATGGCCATGTTGCGTAGGTGGATACTCGCCGGGATGGCGGTGTTGACCGTTGCCTTGCTGGCGGCCTGCGGGTCGAGCAGCAGCAGCTCAAGCGGTTCCGGTGGTTCCGGTGGTTCGGGCGGTTCGGGCGGTTCCGGAGGCTCAAGCCCGGTCACGATCGGGACCTCGCTCTCGCTCTCGGGCGACTTCGCGGCCGACGGTCAAGCCTTCCAGAAGGGCTATCAGCTGTGGGCGGCCGATCAGAACGCCAAGGGCGGCCTGCTCGGTCACAAGATCAAGCTCGACGTCATCTCGGACTCCTCGAGCCCGGCTCAGGTCGTCTCCAACTACCAGAAGCTGATCGGCTCAAACCACGACCAGCTCATCTTCGGTCCCTTCTCGACACTGCTCACGGTCCCCTCGGCGCGGGTCGCGGCCCGCTACGGCTACGCGTTCGTCGAGGGTGCGGGCGGTGGTCCTGCGGTCTTCGGGGCCGGCCTGCACAACGTCTTTGACGTCACCACGCCGGTCAAGAACGCGCTCGTCACGTTCGCCGATTGGGTCGCCTCACTGCCGGCGTCACAGCGCCCCAAGACGGCCGCCTACGCGACGGTGAACGACCCGTTCACGCAGCCGCAGATTCCCGTCGCCCAGAAGATCCTGCAGGCCGCCGGGGTCAAGACGGTGCTCTCCAAGGTCTTCCCGGCCGAGGTGACGGACTTCACCCCGATCGCCAGCCAGGTGGCCTCGGCCAATGCCGATCTGGTCGTCCTCGGTTCGGTCGACGTACCGACCGTGTCGGCCTTCACACACGCCTTCATCCAGCAGCACTACAGCCCCAAGGCGTTCATCGCGACCGCGGGTCCGGACCAGGGAGCGACGTTCGTCAAGGCAGTCGGCGCGGGTAACGAGAACGGCATCTTCGTGCCCAACGGCTGGTACGGCGGCTTCAAGAAGGCCGACAGCCAGCAGATGGTCAAGGAGTACATCGCCAAGTACGGCGGCGACGCCTCCTCGGTCAACGCCGACGTGGCCGAGGCCTACGCGGTCGGACAGGTCATCGCCCAGGCCGTGCAGGCCACCCACGGCTTCGATCAGGCCAAGATCATCGCCTACCTGCACAGCGGCCAGACGTTCGACAGCGTCCAGGGGCCGGTCAAGTTCGACTCGCTGGGTGAGAACCTGGCGCAGAAGACGCTGACCTTCCAGTGGCAGAACGACAAGCTCGTGCAGTCGATCCCGACCGCCACGGCTGGCTCGACCAAGCCGCTCTATCCCAAGCCGGCCTGGAAGGGCTAGCCACCGATGACGTTCACCACGCTCGTCGAGGCGATCATCGACGGGATCCTGACCGGCGGCGTATATGCGCTGATGGCCGCCGGTCTGACGCTGATCTTCGGCGTCATGGACATCATCAACATCGCCCAGGGCGTGATGGTGATCCTCGGGGCCTACCTCAGCTATGCGCTGTCGGTGCACCTGGGGATCGGGCTGCTGCCCGGGCTGCTGATCACGGCGCCGGCCATGTTCGTGGTCGGCGTCGCGATGGAGTACTTCTTCATGCGACGCCTGCGCGAGGGGGAGCGCACGCAGATGTCGATCCTCGTCACCTACGCCGTGGCGATCGTCATCGAGGGCGTGCTGACGGCGATCTTCGGCGTCGACTACCAGCAGCTGTCGGCGTCTTACGTCAACACCTCGGTCCACATCCTCGGCTTCTATCTCCCCTACATCTACCTGATCGGTTTCGGGCTGGCCATCGCGCTGCTGATCGCTCTCTACTACGGGCTCTACCGGACCCAGTTCGGGCGCGCGGTGCGGGCCTCACTGCAGAACCGCACGGCCGCGGACCTGATCGGAATCGACGTCAATCGCGTCCGGACCCTGTCGGTCGGCATCGGAGTCTCGGTCACTGCGGTCGGCGGCATGGTGTTCGGGGCCACGAACTCGTTCAACCCGAACACTGGCTATGACCTGATCTCACGGCTGCTGGCGATCGTCATCCTCGGCGGCATGGGCTCGATCGGCGGCGCGATGGCGGCGGCGATCTTCCTGCTCGTGATCAACGACGTCGTCGCGGTCGCCTGGTCACCCACGTGGGCGCCACTGGTCTACTTCGCTGCCCTCGTAATCGTGCTCTCGTTCCGCCCCCAGGGCCTGTTCGGCCGCACGGCGGTGCGTGCCCAGTGAGCGCGGTCACCCCGTCCCCGGCCGAGGAGGCCCCGGCCGTGAACGCTCCTGATTCGCCCGCCCCACTGGTCGGAACGCCGGTGCGGCTGCTCGGCGGGCTGGTCGTGCTGGCGATCGTGCTCGTCTTCCCGTTCTGGTTCACGGACCCGACGACGACCTCGATCGCGGTGTTCGCGCTCGTGTTCATGGTCGCCGTCTCGGCCTGGAACATCTTCAGCGGCTACTCGGGCTACCTCGCCCTTGGCCACGCCGTGTTCTTCGGCTGCGGCGGCTACGCCGTCGCGCTGGCCGCCCGGGACTGGCACGTGGCGGGCGGCTGGCCGGTGTTCGCGCTGCTGCCGTTCGGCGGCCTGGTCGCCGGGCTGGTCGCGATCCCGGTCGGACTGATCTGCGCTGCGCACCCGCCGTCACACCTTCGTCGTGGTCACGATCGCGATCTTCTTCATCTTCCAGCTGGCGGCGTTCAACCTCCGCTTCACCGGCGGCACCTCGGGGATCACCCTGCCCTTCGCCCCGTTCTCGTCCGCCAACTACAACCAGCCGTTCTACTACGTGGCGCTGGTGATCCTGGTCGCTCACCGTGCTCGTCTCCTGGGCGGTGCGGCGCTCGCGGTTCGGGTTGCAGCTGCTGGCCATCCGCGACGACGAGGACCGAGCGCTCGGCCTCGGAGTCAAGACCCGGCGGGTCAAGCTGACCGCGTTCGTGATCTCGGCGATCCCGGTCGGCATGGTCGGCGGGCTGTACTTCTACTTCGTCGGTCAGGTCTATCCGCAGTTCGGCTTTGACCCCTGTTCGACGTCTCGCTGGCGCTGATGGGCTTCCTGGGCGGCATGGGCACGCTGACCGGGCCGGTGCTCGGCGCGCTGGTGCTCGAGTCACTGCAGCAGTACCTGACCCAGAGCGTGTCGGGCAACGGCATCTACCTGATCGCCTACGGGGTCCTGTTCCTGGCCGTCATCCTGATCATGCCCCGCGGGGTCGTGCCGGAGATCACGGCCGCTGCTGGAGCGCCGTCGTGTGGCGCGCGCCCAGAGCCCGAGCGCCGAGCCCGCGGCCAAGATGTCGGGCCCCGTCTCGGGGGTGACGTCATGAGCCACGTGATCGAGGTCGCCGGCGTCTCGAAGGCCTACGGCGGCGTCAAGGCGCTGAACGGCTGCGAACTCGAGGTCCACGAGGGCGCGATCAACGGCCTGATCGGACCCAACGGGTCGGGCAAGACGACGCTGTTCAACGTCATCACCGGCTACGAGCGGATCCAGCAGGGCCGCGTCAGCCTCAACGGCACCGAGATCACCAACGCCCCGCCAGACCGGGTCTTCCGGCTCGGGATCGGGCGCACCTTCCAGCTCACCCGCCTGTTCACCCGGCTGACCGTGCTCGAGAACATGCTCGTCGCCACCCAGCGCAGCGAGGGCTGGCTGCGGGGTGTCCTGCGCCGCGCCGGCTCGGCCAGCGAGAAGCGCCGCGCGCTCGAGCTGCTGGACTTCGTCGGGATCGCCCGTCTGGCCTACGAGCCGGCCGGCAATCTCTCCTACGGCCAGCGCAAGCTGCTCGAGCTCGCCTCGCTGCTTGTCGCCGATCCGCAGATCCTGCTCCTCGACGAGCCCGCCGGCGGCGTCAACCCCACCCTGATCACCCATCTCGCCGACCGCATCCGCGACCTCAACAAGGCCGGCAAGACGATCGTCGTCGTCGAGCACAACATGGAGTTCGTGATGAGCCTGTGCGCGCGGATCACCGTGCTCAGCCAGGGCACGGCGCTGATCGCCGGGCACGCCGGCCGAGGTCCGCGCCGACCCGGCCGTGCTCGATGCCTACCTGGGCGGCGAGGACGATCCCTCGACCCAGCGCGAGCTCGCCGAGGAGGCCGTCCAGCCTCACGTCGCGTCGGCGACCGTCACCCCGGTGCGCGAGCGCGAGCGCCTCGGCGAGAGCCAGGCGCCCACGCTGCTCAGCCTGCGCGGCGTCACGGCCGGCTACGGCGGCGGCGACATCCTCAAGTCCGTCAGTCGTCGAGGTACCCCGCGGCAGCATCACCTGCGTGGTCGGCCCCAACGGCGCGGGCAAGTCCACGATGATGGCCACGATCAGCGGACTGCTGCGCCCCCGCGAGGGCGAGATCACGCTTCGACGGCGAGGCCGTTTCCGGGCTGACCCCGAAGCAGATCCTCGCCAAGGGGATCGCGCAGATCCCGCAGGCCCACAGCCTGTTCGCCGACATGACGGTGCGCGAGAACGTCGAGATGGGGGCGTTCACGATCAAGGACAAGGCCCTGGTCCGCAAGCGCCTCGCCGCCGTCGAGGAGCTGTACCCGATCGTGCGCGACCGCGCGGAGGAGAAGGCCGGCAGCCTCTCCGGCGGCCAGCAGCGGCTGGTCGAGTTCGCCCGCTGTCTGATGCTCGACCCGACCCTGATCATGCTCGACGAGCCGTCGATGGGCCTGGACCCGCAGACGCGCGCGATGGTCTTCTCGATGATCGAGCAGATGAACCAGCAGGGCAAGACGATCCTGCTCGTCGAGCAGAACGCCCGCGCCGGCCTGAAGCTCTCCAGCCACGGCGTCGTGCTCGAGAACGGGACGGTGCGGCTGACCGGCTCGGGCCGCGACGTGCTCGAGCACCCGGAGATCGCCGCGCTGTATCTCGGCGGGGCGGTCGGGGAAAGCGCCGCAGCGTGAGCGCTGCGCCGGTCGCCGACATCGTCGTCGCCGGTGCCGGTCACAACAGCCTGATCGCCGCCGCGTACCTGACCCGGGCCGGGCACCGGTGCCTCGTGCTCGATGCGCGGCCCGAACCGGGCGGCGGCGTGGCCTCCGAGGAGCTGCTGCTGCCCGGCTTCAAGCTCGACTCCTGCTCGACCGGGCACACCCTGATCCAGACCAACCCGGTGCTGGCCGACGACGAGCTCGGGTTGATCACCGATCATGGGCTCACCTACCTGGCGCCCGACCCGGTCGCCCACGTCGTGTTCCCCGACGGCGAGTCGATCACGATGTGGCTCGACGTCGAGCGCACCTGCGAGGAGCTGGCCCGTTTTGACGCTGAAGACGCCGCCGCCTACCGGCGCCTGCTCGCCGACTATGACGCGGTCAAGGACGTGTTCGGTGCCCAGCGGTTCACCCCGGTCGGCTGGGGGCCGAGCTTCGAGCAGCGGATCGAGGGGCGCCCCGGCGCCTCCCACTGGCTGCGGCGCCGCGCGATGAGCGCCTGGGATGTGGTCAACCACGATTTCTCCGAGCGGCACGTGCGCGCCTTCATGCTCTGGATGGCCTTTCAGACCGGGCAGCCGGTCGGCAGCGCGGGCTCCGGGCCGCTGGTCTCCTCGATCATCTTCGGACGCCAGCGCCGCAGCTGGACGCTCCCACAGGGCGGCTCGGGAGAACTCGCCCGGGCGCTGGTCGCGGTGATCGAGGCGCACGGTGGCGAGGTTCTGTGCAACCGGCGGGTCCGCTCGCTGGTCATGCGCGACGGCCGCTGCGTCGGGGTGGAGACCGAGGGCGGCGAGCGCTTCGAGGCGGGCAAAGCGGTGCTCTCGACGATCCACATCAAGGACCTGATCGGCATGGCCGCGCCCGACGCCTGGGGCGAGGAGTTCGTGGAGGCGATCGACACCTATGACGTCGGGGTCAGCGCGTTCGCCGCCCACTACGCGACCACCGAGCCGCCGCGCTACCCGGCGCGCGACGGCGGGACGATCGAATGCGTGTCGGCCGGAGTCTCCGGGTGGCCGGAGGACATCCTGCGCATGGGACGTGACGTCTGCGAGGGACGGCTGGTCACCGATGGCGCCTGGCTGCTGTTCCCGGCGCCGACCGTCTGCGATCCCAGCCGCGCGCCGGACGGGCACCACACGGTCAAGATCCTCGGCATGCAACCCTGGCGCCCCGACCCGGCGCGGTCGGCGGCCGACACCTGGGCCGGCCTGCGCACGGAGATCGCCGCCGTGCAGCTCGGCCACCTGCGGCGGGCGGCTCCAAATCTGGTCGACGAGACGATTCTCGCCGAGCTGATCGTCTCTCCGGTGGATCTCGAGACCGCGAACCCGCACATGTGGCACGGCACCTTCCACGGCGGTGACCGCTCGCCGGCCAACAGCGGAGCCCTGCGCCCGGCGCCGGGCTGGGCCCAGCACCGGATGCCGATCCCGGGCCTCTATCAAACCGGCGGCACGACGCATCCTGGCGGCTCGGTCACGGGCGGCCCAGGTCGCAATGCCGCGATGGTCATGCTCACGGACCTGGGCGACGATCCGGCCGCCGTGATGGCCGGGCCGGCGGCGCGCACGGGGCGGTCAGGCTAGGGGCGCCCGCATGCCGGGGGATAATGCCCGCGTGCGCACGGTAGTGACGATCCGAGACGTGGCCCGGCTGGCCGAGGTGCATCCGGGCACGGTGTCGCGCGCGCTCAACGAGCAGACGCGAAGCCTGGTCAATCCCGAGACCGCCGAGCGCGTGCTCCGAGCGGCCGAGGAGCTCGGCTACCGGCCCAATCCGATCGCGCGGGGGCTGAAGACCAACCGCTCCTACACCGTCGGGGTACTGATCCCCGATCTCACCAACCCCCTCTTCCCTCCGATCATGCGTGGCATCGAGGACGGGCTCGGCGAAGCCGGCTATACGTCGCTGATCGTCAACACCGACAACGACGCCGAGCGCGAGCGGCTGCAGATGGAGGCGATGCGAGCGCGTCAGGTGGACGGCTTCATCGCCGCCACCGCACGCCTGGACGTCGAGCTGCTCGCCGATGCCGCCGCCGGCGGCGCCCCGCTCGTGCTCGTCAACCGCAGCCTCGAGGACGGCTCGCTGCCGGCGGTGACGGTCAACGACCGGGCGGGGATCGGGCTCGCCGTCGACCACGTTGCCGGGCTCGGCCACACGCGCATCGGTCACGTCGCCGGTCCCCAGAACGTGTCCACCGGCCACCGGCGCTACCTCGGCTTCCTGGAGGCGATGGAGCGCCACGGGCTCGCCGCCGAGCCCGAGCAGATCACCTTCTGCACGGCGTTCACCGAGGCCGAGGGCGCACGGGCCTGCGCGGAGCTGCTCGCGCTCCCCCCCCGCTGACGGCGATCGTCGCCGCCAACGATCGCCTGGCGATCGGGTGCTATGACGCGCTCGAGCGCCGCGGGCTCGCCTGCCCCGCTGACGTTTCGGTGACCGGCTTCAATGACATGCCGTTCGTCGACCGCCTCCGCCCGCCGCTGACCTCGGTGCGGGTGCCCCAGCGCGAGATCGGGACGGTGGCGGCGGGCCTGCTGCTCGAGCAGCTCGCCGACGTGGACGCCCGCTCGGAGGAGATCCTGCTCGATCCGTCACTGGTCGTGCGGGGCTCGACGGCGGCGCCGCGCGCGTTCCGGTAGCTCGGCGCCCGGCGGCGGTCGGGCCGGCCCGCTGATCCCCCCCCGCAGGGTGTGGTCGGCAAACGTCTCGGGCTCAGAGGTTTTGCAACCCACCCCCGTGATCCGGGCGTCCTGCAAACGTTTGCAGTAGGATTCGCTCCGGTTGGTATGAACGCCGTCGATGTCCACGTTCACGTCGCTGTCGCTGAGATCCTGCGGGACGCCGCACCGGACGAGACGTGGCGCCCGCAGCGTTGAGACGGATGACGAGGGCCGTCCCGTGGTCGACCCTCGGTGACGCCCGCATCCGCTCGATGGTCGGGCCGTTCACCGAGCTCGACGCGGTCCTCGCCAACCGGTCCGCGCTGGGGATCGACGGCGTCGTCCTGTGCCCATGGGTGGCGTTGCTGTATCCGCAGGCCGCACCCCAGGAGGCACTCGAGCGCTGCCGGCTGCAGAACCTAGGCCTGGCCCGGATGCGCCGGCAGGCGCCCGGCCGGGTCAGCGTGCTCGGCGCGATCCCGATGCAGGGTCCGGAGCTCGCCGCCGCCGAACTGGCGGCGCTGATGAGCACCGGGGAGTTCGCCGGAGTCGAGGTCACCGCCAGCGTGGATGGTGTCTCGATCGGAGACCCCCGTTTTGATCCGGTCTGGCGCGCCGCCGCCGAGCACGACGCGCTCATATTCGTCCATCCGGCGACGCGCGGCTTTCGCGAACCCACGTTCTCCGAGCACTACCTGTGGAATCTGGTCGGCAACCCGATGGAGACGACCGTCGCCGCCGCCCACCTCGTGCTCGGCGGAACCATGACCCGCCACCCCGGGCTGCGCATGTTGCTCGCCCACGCCGGCGGGGCGATCCTCGGACTGAGCGGACGTCTGCGCCACGGCCAGGTGGCGGTCGCCGCCGCCGGCCCGGCGCCGGCTGAGCCGGCCATGGCCGCCGATGCCCTGGTCAGGAGCCGGTTTCTCTTTGACACCATCACCCATGACCCGGGGCTGCTCGCCGGCCTGGTCGCCACCGTTGGCGCCGACCGGGTCCTGCTGGGCTCCGACCACCCGTTCGACATGGCCGACCCGGATCCGGTCGCCACCGTGCGCGCGGCGCGAATCGGAGCCGAGGCCGAACGCGCGGTCCTGGCCGGCAACGCCGCCCGCGAGCTGAGAACGGCCATGACCGCGAGAGAGGAGCCTGCCCATGGCCGACGCCCGCGTTGAGGCCGCGATCACCCACTGGGCCGGACGGTTCATCGCCAACGGCATCGACTACAACGATTTCGCCCGGACGACGAGCGGCATCGAGCGCTGGGACCAGTGGCTCGACGCGTGGACGGCGACGGCCGAAGTGCACGTCGAGCTGGCCGAGGAGGCGCTGACGCGAAACCGCCACCGCAGCGCCGGCGAGGCGTACCTGCGGGCCGCCATCAGCTACCACTTCTCCAAGTTCGTGTGGGTGCTCGAGCCCGAGCGCAACCGGCGCAACACCGAGGCCGCGGTCCGCACCATGTACGCCGCCCTCCAGCTGCTCGATCCCCGTGCCGAGCGGATCGAGGCTCCGCTGGACGGTGGTCACGTGGTCGCCAACCTGCGTCGTCCCGCGGACGCGCGCCGGGCGCCGCTGGTCGTGCTCATCCCGGGTCTTGACTCCACCAAGGAGGAGTTCTTTCACTGGGAGTCGACCTTCCTGCAACGCGGGATCGCGACGCTGTCGCTCGACGGTCCGGGGCAGGGAGAAGTCGGCCTCCAGCTCGACATCCGTCACGACTATGAGGTTGCCGTGACCGCGATCCTCGACGCCGTCGCCCACCGCAACGACCTCGAGCTCGATCGCATCGCGGCGGTCGGGGTCAGCCTCGGCGGCCACTACGTGATCCGTGCCGCCGCCTTTGAGCCGCGGTTGATCGCGGTGGCCGGGATCAGCGGGCCGTTCCGGTTCGGTGACGACTGGGAGGCGATGCCCGAGCTGACCCGCGAGACGATCGCCCATCACACGGGTGCCCCCGATGCGCAGCAGGCGCGCCGACGCGCCCAGACGCTGGACCTCGATGGCGTCGCCGAGCGCGTCCGCCAGCCGTGCCTGGTCGTCACCGGGGAACGCGACCGGGTGATCGGCTGGCGCGAGACCAAACGGATCGCCGACGCCGTGCCCGGCTCTGAATGGGTCCTCTACCCCGACGGCACCCACGTCTGCAACAACATCCCCTACAAATACCGCCCGCTCGTCGCCGACTGGACCCGGGAACACCTCGCGCGATGATCGGCGCGTCGGTCACACGGCGCGAGGACGCGCGGGTGCTCCGCGGCGAGACCCGCTACGTGGACGACATCGAGCGCGACGGTCTCGGCCACGTCGCGGTCGTGCGCAGCCCCCACGCCCGCGCCTCGATCACGGCCGTTCGCGTTCCTGATTGCGCCGACGGCCTGATCGCGGTGATCACCGCGAACGACCTGGAGGGACTTGTCCGGCCCTTCCCGGTCATGACCCCAGCGGGCGCCGAGATCGCTGACGAGCCCCATCCGATCCTCGCCGCCGGCGAGGTGCGCTACGCGGGTCAGGCGGTAGCGCTGGTCATCGCGACCAGCCGGGCGCTGGCCGAGGACGCGGCGGAACTGGTGGAGGTCGACTACGAGCCGGCGGATGCGGTCATCTCGCCGCGCGACTCCGAGACGGTGCTGATGCGCTGGGAGCAACATCGCGGCGACGTCGACGCGGCATTCGCGGGCGCTGCCCACGTCGTCAGTGGTCGCTACGCCCTCCCGCGTCTCGCGGCCGTGCCGATGGAGGCCCGGGGCGCGGTGGCCGAGCACAACGTGGCCGGCGACACGCTGACGGTGTGGGGATCCTTTCAGGATCCCCATCGCCCCCGCGAGCAGCTCGCGCACATCCTCGATCGCGATCCCGAGCGGATCCGCGTCGTCGCCCCCGACGTCGGCGGCGCGTTTGGGAGCAAGGGAGTGATCGCGCCCGAAATCGCCGCCATGGCCGCGGCCACGATTCTGCTCGGACGGCCGCTGAAGTGGATCGAGGACCGCCTCGAGAATCTGGTCGGGTGCTACCAGGGCCGCGGGACAGAGGGCGACCTCGAGCTGGCGCTGAACGGCGAAGGCCGCATGCTCGCGCTGCGCGCCCGCCTGTGGGCCGACCTGGGTGGCTACCTGCTGACCACCACCCCGATCCCTGCTCACACCTTCGCGACCTTGATCTGCGGCGTCTATGACCTGCCCGTGGCGGAGGTGGAGATCACCGGCATGCAGACGCACAAGGTGCCGACCGGCCCCTACCGCGGCGCCGGACGTCCCGACGCTGCGTACATGATCGAGGCACTTGTCGACCGGGCCGCCCGGCAGCTGGCGATCGACCCGGTCGCGCTGCGGCGCACCAACCTCGTCCGCAGCTTCCCCTACGTGACCGCGACCGGCCTGGAATACGACTCCGGTGACTACGAGCAGCTGCTGGACGTTGCCCTCGAGCTGTCCGGCGTGGGTGACCGCCCGGCCGGCGACCCAGGCGGCGACGGCGGCGGTGATCCGGTCATCGGGCGCGGGATCGCGATGTACGTCGAGCGCGCGGGCGGGGCGTGGGAGAGCGCGACGATCGAGTCCGAGCCGGGCGGCACCTTTCTCGTGGCCACGAGCGCGAGCCCGCACGGGCAGGGCCACGAGACGACGTTCGCGCAGATCGCGGCGGATCGGCTCAACGTCGGCATGGACGCGATCACGATCCACTCCGGCGACAGCGCCGCGGTCCCGCCCGGGGTGGGGACGTTCGGCAGCCGCTCGGTGGCGATGGCCGGCTCGGCGATCGCGGTCGCAGCCGATGCACTCGTGGCCACGGCGCGAGAGCAGGCCGCTGCGCGGCTCGGGGTGGACGGCGACGCGCTGACCCTCTCGCCGCACGGCTTCGCCGTCGAAACGGGGGCGACCGGGCGGGTCAGCTGGGCCCAGTTGACGGTGGCCGCGGTCACTGCGGGCCGGCCGCCGCTGCGGGCCGAAGCTCGCTTTCAGTCGGCGAACGTCTTCTCCTCCGGCGCCTACGTGGCCGACGTGGCGATCGACCGCGGCACCGGCGCATTGACGGTCACGAGGCTGGTCGCCGTCGACGACGCCGGCACGCTGATCAACCCGCTGCTCGTCCACGGGCAGGTCATCGGCGGCGCCGTTCAAGCGCTCGGCGAGTGTCTGACCGAGGAGGTGCGGTTCGACGAGAACGGCCAGAACACGACCGGCTCGCTGCTGGACTACAGCCTGCTGACCGCGGCCGAGATCCCGCCGATCGTCACCGGCGACGTCGTGACCCCCTCGCCGCTGAATCCGCTCGGGGCCAAGGGGGCTGGTGAGGGCGGCGCCGTAGGAACGCTCCCTGCGGTGGCGAACGCAGTCGCGGACGCGCTCGGTGGCCACCGGCTGGATCCGCCCTACACCGCGGATCGGGTGTGGCGGGCGCTGCAGAGGGTTCCCCCGGTTCCCGAGCCCGACGGCGCGGAGTCCGAGCCCGAGGTCACGGACCCCGAGCCCGCTGCGACGGTCGCGCCGCGACCGGGCCCGGACATCACGTTCGCGCCCGCCGCGAGGCGGCCGGGCTGGCGCGCGCCGGCGCTCGGGCTGCTGGCGGGCGCCGTGGTGGCGATCGCACTGCGCCGGCGCGGGCGGCGGCGTTGAAGCCGGCACCGTTTCGGTATGCGGCGCCTGGCTCGCTGCGCGAGGCGCTCGAGTTGCTGGCCGGCAACGAGGATGCCAAGCCCTTGGCGGGCGGCCAGAGCCTCGTGCCGATGCTCAACTTCCGGCTCGCCCGGCCCGAACTGCTCGTCGACCTCAACCCCTTGGCGGGCGAGCTGGGCGGGATCATGGTGAGCAACGACGGGACGCTGACGTTAAGCGCGCTGACCCGACACGCGGAGCTCGAACGCTCCGAGGCCGTCGCCGCGGGCTGGCCGTTGCTGGTCGATGCCATCCGCCTCGTCGGCCATGCGGCGATCCGCAGCCGCGGGACCGTCGGCGGCTCGGTTGCCCATGCCGATCCCAACGCTGAGCTGCCCGTCGTGCTGACGGCCCTCGGGGCCCGCTTCCGGCTGCGCTCCACCCGCGGGGAGCGAACGGTCGGCGCCGATCAGCTGTTTCAGGGCCCGCTGACCACGGCGCTGGAGGAGGACGAGCTCCTCTGCGCGATCGATGTGCCGGCACTTCCCGGGGGCTCGGGGTCCGCGTTCGTCGAGTACGCGCGCACGCACGGCGACTTCGCGATCGCCGGCGCTGCCGTCGTGGTGGCCGCCGGGCCGCGGCCCGCGATCGCACTGCTTGGAGCGGCCGGCCAGCCGCTGCGAGCCGTGGCGGCCGAGGCCGCCCTGCAGGATGGAGCCTCCGACGAGGAGGTCGCGCGGCGCGCCGGAGCCGAGGTGACCGGGCCGGCCGCGGATGGTGGCCACCGCCGGGCTCTGATCACCGTGATGGTTGCGCGGGCGCTGTCCCGGGCGCGTGAGCGCGCGGCAACCAGCATGAGGGAGCTGCGATGAGAATCGCGATGACGATCAACGGCACCGCCTACGCGGGCGAGGTCGAGCCGCGCACGTTGCTCTCGGACTTCATCCGCCACCAGGCCGGCCTCACCGGCACCCATGTCGGCTGCGAGCACGGGGTGTGCGGCGCCTGCACGGTGCAGATCGACGGCGAGCCGGTTCGCGCCTGCTTGATGTTGGCCGTGCAGGCCCACGGCCGGTCGTTGACCACGGTTGAGGGGCTGAGCGCTCCAGGCGGAGAGCTCTCCCCGCTGCAACGCGCGTTCACGGCGCACCACGCGCTGCAGTGCGGGTTCTGCACGGCCGGTTTTCTCGTTTCCGCGGACGCGCTTCTGCGACGGGTTCCGGACCCCAGCGAGACCGAGATCCGGGAGGCGATCGCGGGCAACCTATGCCGCTGCACCGGCTACGTCGGGATCGTCGACGCGATCCGGTCGGTGGCCGCTTCGGGCGGCCCGATGGGGGCGAGTCCGATCGAGGGTGACGTCTAGGCGGACGGCATCCGGGGGGTCGCCTCGAGCGTGTCGGCGTTGAGCTCGGTGTTGCGGTTGGACTGGGGGTCGCGCTCGAGCGACAGTGAGCCGCCGGCCGTGTAGTACGGCTTGCCGGCGATGACCAGATCCTCGGCCGGGAAGCGGGTGATGATCTCGCAGCCGTCCTTGGTTACCACGAGCTGTTCCTCGATCCGAGCCGCCGACCACCCGTCGCTCGCCGGCCAGAAGGTCTCCAGTGCGAACACCATGCCCTCCTTGATCTCCTCCGGGTGGTCCAATGAGACCAGCCGGCTGAACACCGGCTTCTCCCAGATCGAGAGTCCGACGCCGTGCCCGAACTGCAGCGCGAAGGCGGCCTCCTCATCGGGGAAGCCGAACTCCTGAGCCTTGGGCCAAACCGAGACGACCTCCCCGGTGGTCGCCCCGGGCCGGATCAGGGCGATCGCCGCGTCCAGGTAATAGCGACACCGCTTGTAGGCGTCTACGAGCGGGCGCGACGCGCTGGCCACCGCGAACGTGCGGTAATAGCACGTGCGGTAGCCCATGTAGCTGTGCAGGATGTCGAAGTAGGCGGGATCGCCCGGGCGCAGCGCGCGGTCGGTGAACACGTGTGGATGGGGGCTGCAGCGCTCACCCGAGATGGCGTTGACACCCTCGACGAACTCCGAGCCGGCCTCGTAGAGGTTCTTGTTGACCAGGGCGACGCAGTCGTTCTCCCGGAAGCCCGGACGCATGGCCCGGTAGAGCTCCTCGTAGGCGGAGTCGACCATCGCACAGGCGTGGTTGAGCAGCAGGATCTCGTCGCGCGTCTTGATTACGCGCGCCTCCTGCATGAGCTGCTGACCGTCGACGATCGTGATCCCCTCGGCCTGCAGCGCGAACAGGACCGCGGGCTCGATCGCGTCCACCCCGATCGGCTCGCCGAGCAGGCCCCGCTCCTCGAGTTCGACCCGGATCTTGTGCGCGACGTCCTCGGCCCGGCCCGACTGCGGTGACATCGCACCCCGGAGGGTCGAGATGCCCGCCCGTGAACGCCCGTCGCCCAGCCACGGGTTGTAGAGCTGATGATGGCGGGCGGCCGAGCCGAAGTCCCACATGATCGGCTCGTCGTCGCGGGCCAGCAGGCAGAACCGGTTGAGTTTGTCCGCCGCCCACGTCCCGATGTGGGTCGCGGTGATGTAGCGGATGTTGACCATGTCGAAGCAGAGCAGGGCGCCCAGCTCCGAATCGGCGAGCAGGCTCGAGATCCGAGCCAGGCGCTCGTCGCGCAGCCGGTCAAACCGGATCCGCTCCTCCCAATCGACCGCCATGCTGCCGTAGCTGTGCAGGCCCATCGCCTCAACCTCCCGTGTCGCTGCAAACGTTTGCAGCAGCATATCGCCTGGGTGGGCCGATGCCTACTGGAACGTGGGGGCAGGGACCCCGCCGACGCGCACCTGATTGGCGGTGCTTGACGGCCTCTCTTCACATCGAGTAGATTTCTGCAAACGATTGCAGCGACCTGGGAGTGACGTGATGGATGCTGGCGTGGAACAGATGCGGCTCGGCTGGATCGGACTCGGGCGGATGGGTCTGGCGCTGTCCTCACGGCTGCTCGAGGCCGGGCACGACGTCGCCGTCTACAACCGCACCCGCGCCAAGGCTCAGCCGCTCGCCGATCGCGGCGCGACGCTGGTCGACAGCCCGGCTGACCTGGCCGACCGGGACATCGTATTCACGATGGTCGCGGGCTCGGCCGATGTCGCCGAGGTCGTCAGCGGTCCCCACGGGCTGCTCTCCCGCGTGGAGGTCGCACCGGGACTGATCGTCGACTCGACCACCATCTCCCCCACCGCGGCGGCCGAGATCCGCGAGGCGGCGGCCGCACGCGGGGTCGCGATGCTCGCCGCCCCGGTGAGCGGCAACCCCAAGGTCGTGGCCAGCGGACGGCTGACCATCGTCGTCTCGGGACCCGAGGACGCCTGGCAGCGCGCCCGGCCCTACCTGGAGCTGCTCGGTCGCAGCGTCACCTACGTCGGCGAGGGGGACCGCGCCCGGCTGGTCAAGATCTGCCACAACCTGATGCTCGGGGTCGTCGCGCAATGCATGGCCGAGATCACCGTGCTGGCCGAGAAGGGCGGCGTCTCACGGGCGGACTTCCTCGCCTTCCTCAACGACAGCGTGATGGGCTCGACCTTCACCCGCTACAAGAGCCCTGCCTACGTCAACTTGGACTTCACGCCCACCTTCACACCGTCCTTGCTGCTCAAGGACTTCCACCTCGGTTTCGAGGCGGCCCGCGAGCACGACGTCGCGATGCCGCTGGCCGCCGCGACCGAGCAGATCGTCCAGGGCATGCTCGGGCTGGCCGGCGACGAGGTCGACTTCGCCGCCCTGCTGCAACTGGCCGCGCAGGCCTCGGGTCTGGAGCTCGTCTCCGAGCAGGCCGAGGTCGACGACGGCCTCAGCCCGCTCGCGGCCGCCAACGCGTCGGCGGCCGGCGCCGGCCCCGGCCGGGCAGCCGCGCCGAGCCCACCAGTCGGGGGGGGGGAAGCCGGCCGCCGAACGCGGTTGGCAGGCAGAAGGGAAGCCGGGCACCCGCTCGTCTGCCAACCGGATTCCGGCAGGCCCGAGGGGCCGCTGGCGCCCCGGCGGGCACGGGCCGGACTCAGACCAACAGGCTGAGGGGGGCCTGCAGCAGCTCGCGCAACCGGGCCATGAACTGCGCGCCGTCGACCCCGTAGACGATCCGGTGATCACAGGCGAGCGCCAGGTGCACCGTGTCCCGGGCCACGATCTCGCCCGAGTCCAGCACCACCGGGCGCTTGCGCAGAGCGCCGACCGCGAGGATCGCGGCCTGGGGCGAGTTGATCACCGCGGAGAAGCTGTCGATCCCGAACATGCCGAGATTGGAGATGCTGAACGTGGCACCGCTCAGCTCGGCCGGCGTGATCGAGCCGTCACGGACCCGAGCCGCGAGCGCGCGTGTGGTCTGCGCGATCTCACCCACGGATTTGGTGTCGGCGTCGAAGACGGTGGGCACGACGAGCGCGTCGGGCGCAGCGACCGCGATCCCGACGTTGACGCGGCCGTAGGTCTCGAACTGGCCGTCGCGGTAGGCGCCGCCGACCCGCGGGAACTCGCGCAGGGCGAGCGCGACCGCCTTGACGATCAGGTCATTGAACGAGGGCAACCGGTCGGCGGCGACCACGCGCAGCTGCTCGCGCAACGCGACCGCGGCCGTCATGTCGATCTCGGCCCGCAGTTCGATGTCGGGCACCGTGGCGCGGGACTCGGCCATCCGGCGGGCAACCGTGCGCTGGATCGTGGTCAGCGGGTGGTGCGTCGTCTCGCCCTTGGCGCCCGTGGCGTCGGAGGGGGTCAACGGGGCGGGCGCCGCCCCGAGGCGGGGCCCGGCGGTATGACCGTTGCCGTTGCCGCCGCGCGCAGGACGGCCCATCCCCGATGCCGCGGCCTGCTCGACGTCTGACCGGATGACCCGGCCCTGAGGACCCGAGCCGGCCAGCGTGGCCAGCTCGACGCCGAGCTCGCCGGCGATCCGGCGCGCCAGCGGCGAGGCCTTGATCCGGCCCGCTGACGCCGTCGGCCCAGCCGCTGCGGGGGCAACGGCCGCCTCGGCGGCCGAGACGGCGGCGACGGTGGCCACGGACTCGGCGCCCTCCGACGTCGGCGCTGCGTGCTCGAAGGCGACCGGGTCGGGCAGCGTCTCGCCGGCCTCGCCGACGACCATGATCGGCGCACCAACCGCGACACTCGCGCCCTCCGGCGCCAGCAGCCCGAGCACGGTGGCGGCCTCGTCGGCCTCGTGCGTGACGACGGCCTTGTCGGTCTCGACCTCGACGATCGGATCGCCCGGGGAGACGGCGTCGCCGGTGGCGACGAGCCACTTCAGAATGGTGCCCTCCTCCATCGAATCCGACAGGCGGGGCATAACGATCTCGCGCGCCACGGTGCCTCCAGGACGAATCACTGCAAACGTTTGCGATACGATCGTAACACGAGGGTTGAATCAGTGGCTCGTTCGCAGAAACGACGACATTCGAGCACCTAGGAGGCGGCAGTGGCCAACCTGCAGAGCACGCAGCAGACCGAGGCGACGGGCGGACCCGCGATCGAGATCGGGGACTACCTGGACGCCTACGGGCGGATGCTGCTCATCCGGGCGTTCGAGACGGCGATGCATCGTCTGTTCCTCGAGGGCGAGGTCCACGGCACCACCCACCTCTATGCCGGCCAGGAGGCCGTCGCGGTCGGCGCGTGTCTGGCGCTGCACGACGACGACTACGTGACCGGCACATACCGCGGCCACGGCCACGCGCTCGCCAAGGGCACCAGCCCGGAGGCACTGATCGCCGAGATGCTCGGCCGCAGCAGCGGCGTGTGCGGGGGACGAGCCGGCTCGATGAACGTGATCGATCTCGAGCACGGTCTGGTCGGCTGCTACGGGATCGTCGGGGGCTCGATCGGTGCCGGGCTGGGCGCGGCACTGTCGGCCAGTCGCCAGGGACGGGTCGCGCTCGCCTTCTTCGGCGACGGCGCAACCAATCAGGGTTACTTCCATGAGTGCCTGAACCTCGCCGCCGTCTCGTCGCTCCCGCTCGTGTTCCTGTGCGAGAACAACTTCTACGCCGAGTTCACCCCGCTGGCGGCGGCGACTGCCGGGGCAGACATCGCCGGCCGGGCGAAGGCCTATGCCGTCCCCTCGGCAGTCGTCGACGGCAACGATCTCTGGGCGGTCCATGCCGCCGTGGCCGAGGCGGTGCAACGCGCCCGCTCGGGCCAGGGGCCGACGCTGCTCGAATGCCAGACCTACCGCCATTACGGCCACTCCAAGAGCGATCCCGGCGCCTACCGACCCAAGGGTGAGCTCGAGCGCTGGCGTGAGCGCGACCCGCTGACCGTGGCTCGCGCGCGCCTGCTCGACGAGGGGGCCACCGAAGATGACGTGACGGCCACCGAGGAGCGGATCGCCGCCGAGATGTCGGCCGCCGTCAGCGCGGCCCGCGCGGCCGAATACCCCGATCCGGTCATCGACGCGGCCACGGAGTTCCGGGCATGAGCACGCTGGAATTCCGGACCGCGATCCGCGACGCGATCGCCGAGGAGATCGAGCGCGATCCTTCGGTCGTGTTCTTCGGCGAGGACATCGCCGCCGCCGGCGGCGTGTTCAAGGCGACACCCGGCCTGGCCGAGAAGTACGGCCCCGAACGGGTCTTCGACACTCCGATCTCCGAGCTGGCCCTGGCCGGGATGGCCTACGGCGCGGCGGTCACCGGGCTGCGCCCGGTGTTCGAGATCATGTTCGGAGACTTCATGGCGCTGCCGATGGACAGCCTCGTCAATCAGGCCGCGAAATTCTGGTACATCTCCAACGAGCAGGGCAGCGTGCCGCTCGTGGTGCGCTCGGCGGTCGGCGGCGGCGGCCGCTTCGGCGCGATCCACTCCCAGACCCACGCGACTTGGTTCCAGGGCGTTCCCGGCCTGAAGATCGTCTTCCCGTCCTCCCCGGCGGAGGCCAAGGGACTGCTCAAGGCATCGATCCGCGACGAGAACCCGGTGATCTTCCTCGAGCACAAGCGCCTGTACTCGGTCAAGGGGCCGGCGCCAGGGCAGGAGGTGATCGCGATCGGGACCGCCGGAATCGCCCGCCCGGGCTCCGACCTGACCATCGCAACGATCGGCAAGTCAGTCTCTGATGCGCTCGCGGCCGCCGAGACGCTGGCTGCCGAAGGCGTCGACGCCGAGGTGATCGACCTGCGTTGCCTGCGCCCCCTCGACGTCGACACGGTGCTCGAATCGGTCAGCCGCACGCATCGGCTGCTCGCGGTCGAGGAGGGGCCGATGACCGGTGGCTGGGCGTCCGGGCTGCTCGGGGCGGTCGCCGCCGCCGGACTGCACGAGCTCGACGACGCCTGGTTGCTGACCACCGCCGAGACCCCGATTCCGTACAGCCCCACACTCGAGGACGCCTTCATCCCCGATGCGGAGGCGATCGTCACGTCGGTCCGCGAGCGCGCCGGCGTGACCGCTCGCTGATGACGGCCATCGACGCAGTCATGGCTCGGACGGTGCGCTGATGGCGGTCGCAACCGAGGCGGCCCTGGTCGAGCGGATCCCCACGGGGCTGTACATCGACGGTGACTGGCTCGAGACCCCCACGCGGCTCTCGGTCGAGGATCCCTCCACGGGCGAGACGCTGGCCGAGGTGGCCGACGCCACCGAGCAGGACGCGCTCGCCGCCCTGGAGGCCGCGCACCGCGCCCAAGGCGAGTGGGCGCGCACTCCGGCCCGGGATCGTGGAGAGATCCTGCGCCGCGCCTATGAGGAGATCACCGCTCGCACCGACGAGCTGGCGCTCCTGATGACCCTGGAGATGGGCAAGCCACTGGCTGAGTCCCGCGGCGAGGTCGCCTACGCGGCCGAGTTCTTCCGCTGGTTCTCCGAGGAGGCGGTCCGGATCGACGGCCGCTACGCCGATGCGCCCAACCGCTCCTCACGGCTGCTGGTCATGAAGCAGCCGGTCGGGCCCTGCCTGCTGATCACACCGTGGAACTTCCCGCTGGCGATGGGCACACGCAAGATCGGGCCGGCGATCGCCGCGGGCTGCACGATGGTCGTCAAGCCGGCCGAGCAGACGCCGCTCTCGATGCTCGCCCTGGCCGAGGTGCTCGAGCGGGCCGGCCTCCCCGCCGGCGTGCTCAACGTCATCACCAGCACCTCGGCGAGCGGCGTGATGGGCCCGCTGATCGCCGATCCCCGCGCTCGCAAACTGTCCTTCACGGGCTCGACCGAGGTCGGCCGGACCCTCGTGGAGCAGTCCGCGCGCCAGCTCCTGCGGGTCTCGATGGAGCTCGGCGGCAACGCCCCGTTCCTCGTCTTCGAAGACGCCGACATCGAGGAGGCGGTCGAGGGCGCGCTGCTGGCCAAGATGCGCAACGGGGGCGAGGCGTGCACGGCGGCCAACCGCTTCTACATCCACGAGAAGGTCGATGGACGCGTTCGCCACGCGGCTGGCGCAACGGATGGGCGCGCTCACCGTCGGACGCGGCACGGAGCCCGGCGTCGACGTCGGGCCGCTGATCGACGGCGTCGAGCGCGACAAGGTCAACGAGCTGGTCAAGGACGCCCGCCGCGGCGGCGCGACCGTGCTGACGGGCGGGACCTGTGGCGATGGGCCCGGGATGGTTCTATGACCCGACGGTGCTCGTGGATGTCGCCGAGGACGCGCGGGTGCTCGGCGAGGAGATCTTCGGGCCGGTCGCGCCGCTGCGCTCATTCGCGGACGAGGACGAGGTGATCGCGGCGGCCAACGCGACGGAATACGGCCTCGTCGCCTACCTCTACACCAATGATCTCCGCCGGGCGCTGCGCGTCTCCGAGCAGCTCGAGACCGGAATGCTCGGTGTCAACCAGGGGATCGTCTCCAACGCGGCGGCGCCGTTCGGCGGCGCCAAGCACTCGGGCTTCGGCCGCGAGGGCGGACGTGAGGGGATCGAGGAGTATCTGGAAACCCGGTATCTCGCCATCGCCCGCTGAGAGGAGCGCCGTGACACCGCACATCAGCTACGTGGATCCCGCCACCATCTCCGATCCCGAACTGCTGGAGATCATGGAGCGCGCGCGGACGTTCGGCACGCCGCGACCCGAGAGCCAGTCGATCCGCCTGCACCATCCCGAGGTCATGAAGGCCTTCAACCAGGCCTGGGAGGTGTTCTTTCGCCAGGGCGTCTGCGACCACGCGATCAAGGAGCTGTGCCGGCTGTACATCTCCAAGTCCGTCCAGTGTGAGTACTGCGGCGGGCAGCGCTCGGTGCTCGCCCAGCAGCAGGGGACGACCGAGGCGCAGGTCGACGAGATCCTCAACTTCGAGGACTCCGACCGCTTCGATGACCGTGAGCGGACTGCGCTGGAGTGGGCGCTGGCGATCGCGTGGGACCCGACGCTCGCTGCCGATGACCTGTGGGACCGCCTGCATCAGCACTTCACCGAGCCCGAGCTGGTCGAGCTCGGGCACTTCATCGCGCTCACGCTGGGCCAGCAGCGGTTCCTCAAGACGGTGGCGATCGCCCACGGCGAAGTGATGGCCGACACCGACGCCGGGCTTGGCGCCGGCCGAGGCTGCGGCGCTCGCGCGGCCGGTTCTCACTGAGCGCGCCAGCTGAGCGTCCACCGCCGGGTCACGATCGCCGGCGGCTGACGAAGCGGATGATGAGCCGGTAGCGCCCCGGCGTGATCCGGCGCAGCACGCGCACGTGCACTCGCGCCACGCGGCGATAACCTGGCCAGCCCGGTGGCGTAAACCGAGCGCAGATCGGGCCAGGCGGACCGACACCGCCCGGTCACCGCGGGCCGGGATCGAGGTTGTGCACCCGGCTCGGCCGCGAGGGCGCGCCCGACCTGGCGCACCAGGCAGTGTGCGAGCGCGGCCACCCAGCGCGGCACCCGACCGCGCCCGAGCACCGGGGAGGGGCCGGGCTGAAGATCGCGGCACCGGGATGCACGCCGAAGGTGTCGGTGACGGCGGCACTGTCGCCGTGGACATCGGTGAGCAACCAGCTCGCGTTGTAACCGCCGGGCGTCAGACCGGTGATCTCCGCCTCGGCCTCGGGGCCCCTGGCTGTCGCTGCCGAGCACGAGGGTGTGGACGGTGGCCGGCGCCGAGCTCACCCTGCCGGGCGAGAGCGAGCGTGACCCGGCCGTCTGCGCGAGCGCCTGGGCATCGCTCTGAGCGCCGGTGCCGTCGCCGCTCACCGCGGCGACCGCGGGAAAGCCACCACTGGGAACCGAGTCTCCGTCGGCGGGCGAGACGATCGCGAGGCTCGGGACGGTAACCTGGGTCGCGCCGCCACTGAGGTCATCCACAGCGTCGTGTCGGCCCCGAGCCCGGCGTCGAAGCTGCCGCCCGCCGGACAGACCGCGCCGCCGCTGAACGCCTTGCCGGCGTCACAGTGCCCGACTCACTGCCGCCCGAGTCGACGTCGATCCGCAGTCCCGCCACGTGCACCGTGCTGAGCACCCGGCCCGCGCTCGCACCGCTCTCCCGGAGGGTCACGACGTCACCGGAGCCCAGCCCGGCGAGCGTCGCGTCGCCGCTCTCGACGCTCGCGCCCGGATACGACCGGCGAACTGGCCAGCGCTGCGGCCGGACCACCGTTGCGGCTCACCGTGAAGGCCCCGCCGCCCAGACCTGTGCACGCGACATCGGTGGTGACGAGATCGGCGGTGCAGGTCGGCGCGCCCGACGCTCCGGTCCCGAGCAGGCCGACATCGGAGATCGTGGTCAGCGTGCCGGTCGTGGTCCCGTCGCTGAACGGACCGGTCACGGCCGCCTGAACATGGTCACCATCAGTCACCGGCGTGCCCGGACGCGTCGTGCACGGGTCGCCATCGGCGGCCGAGCTCGCCACGGGGCTCGCGTCGACGAGGAACGTCAGTGACGAGCAGTCGGGCCTGTGACGTCCGCCGTCGGCGATCGCGCTGCCATCGCCGGCGATCTCGCTGCCGTCACCAGCGAAGAAGCCGGCGCCCGGCGCCAAAGCTGCCGTTGTCGGTGTAGGTCAGCGCGCCCGGGACCAGCGTGCCCGGGCCGCCGGGCGGCGCCCCATAGGCAGTGGTGAGTTCGTCGCCGGGGGCGCCGAAGCCATCGGGCGGCACGCCGGCGGGCGAGACTGAGCGTGGCGCTCCAGCTTCCGTTGGGCGCGGTCGTGGCCGTCGCCTGAGCGACCGTCTGTGAATCGTCCCGTCTGCGGACGGCCGGACCAGTCCCAGCGTGACGGTCACGCCGCCGACCGCCTCACCGATCGATCCCGAGACCGCCGGCTGATAGCGCGTAAGCGTCACGGCGGCGGTCGGGGCGGTGGGCGCCGAGGGGCCGGAGTCCGCGCTGGCCGTCGTTGCGTTGCCCGAGTCGGTGACGGTCTCGCGGCAGATGAGGCGATGACCGAGGTCGCCGGCGACCGGCGTGTAGCTGTTGACCGTGCCGTCATGGGACTCGAACACCGGCGGTACCGGCGTGCTGTCACGAAACCAGGTGTAGTCCGTGGCGGTGACGCTCCCCCCGCTCGTGGTCGAGAAGCTGCCGGGATCGCAGCTGTCAGCGACACCCACCTGCGGCGGCCGGTCGACGGCGGGTGGGGAGGTCAGCGTCGGCGCAGGCGGCGGGGTCGCAGCCCGGGCGGCCGCAATCCGGCCCGCGAGCTGTGCGAGCATGCAGCCGACCACCGCGATCGCGGCTGCGAGCGCGGCCGCGAAACCGTACACCGGCGACCTGCCATCCCGCCTACTGTGGCGCATCCGACCGCGCGCGGGGTGGCGATCTCGTCACCGCGATCAGGCCAACGACGCATAGGCGTCCGGATCCCAGGCCAGCAGCGCGAGCACGGAGACCACCGCGCTCTGGTCCAACAACGTCGCCGGCGCATCGCGCGCACGGATCAGCCCGTGACGGTCGCGCGGCCGGGCGAGAAGCGCATCGGCGTAGGCGCGCAGCGCAGAGCCGATCGCCGCTCGGAGGTCCTCATCGGCAGTGGCCGCGCACAGCTGGAGCAGGTTGCGAAACAGGATCGCGTTGAAGGCCGGAGGCTGGGCCATCAGCCGTGACAGTGGCCAGGCCAAGGTCGCGCGGGCGATCGCCTCGGCGGTGGCCAGCGCGTCGGGCGACAGACCGGCGCGATGGCGCAGGACGTGCGCGCCGACCATGCTGCCCTGGTTGTAGCTCCACAGCGCCGCGTCGATCGACCCGTCGCCGCGGATCTTGTCCCGGAACAGCCGCCCGTCGCCGTCGGGTGCCGCGAGCGAGGCATGCACCCAGGCGATCATCCGCTCGGCGGCGGCCACCTGCTCGCGGCCGGCCGCGCCGAGCTGCGCGAGATGCAGGCCGAGCTGCGCGTTGGGCGCGTTGGAGACGGTGTTGCGATCGTGGTTGCGCCGGCCGATGCCGCGTCCCTGCTCGACCCAGAACACGCCGCCGGGGAGCGGCACGTCGGCTCGCCGTCCCACCCGGCGGCGGCGAAGTCGAACAGCTCCCGAGCCCGGTCCAGTCCGGCCGTGCCGGGGCGCAGTCGCTCGAGTTGCACGAGCGCGAGCCCGATCCAGGCGTTGTCGTCGTAGTAGCGGTCGCCCCCGAAGCGGCTGCTGACCGGATCCGACGCATAGGCGCGGGGAATGTCCGACGGATCCCAATAGTCCTCCAGTGCCGCCAGGTGCGCGGCGATGACCGCGTCGGGATCAAAGCCGGCGGGAACGAGCTCGGCGGGGAGCCCGGCCAGGTCCAAGGCGGCCACGAAGGCGCGGGCGAACGGCCACACGTGCTCCCGTGCCCCAGGGCAGGTGCCAGCCGCCGCGCAGCTGGTAGCCGCCTCCGGGCCGGCGCCAGAAGCGCGCTGCAGCGCCGACCAGGCCCGGGCGGCCCGTTCGGCGTACGACCGACGGCGAGCGCCGGGGACGTGCGCCGCCGTACCCGAGCTCGGGCGCCGCCGGACTCCGATCCGTCCGGCGTCAGAGCACCACCGTCGCGCGTGCCGTCGACCAGCACCCGGTCCTCGCAGTGCCAGGTGACGGCGCGCTGGAGCACCGTGCGCTCGATGTCGGCGCCCAGCCGGGTCAGCTCCTCGACGGTGTGAGCGTGGGTGACCCGGATCACATCCTGCTCGATGATCGGTCCCTCGTCGAGATCCTCGGTCACGTAGTGGGCGGTGGCGCCGATCAGCTTGACGCCGCGCTGTCGGGCGCGGGCGTAGGGGTCGGCGCCCGCGAAGGCGGGCAGGAAGGAGTGATGGATGTTGATCACCGGGCATCCGACGCGATCGAGGAAGTCGTCAGAGAGCACCTGCATGTAGCGGGCCAGCACGACGAGGTCGAAGCGACCGTCTCCGAGCAGCTCGAGCTGGCGTGACTCCGCGGTCGCCTTGGTGGCCGGCGTCACCGGGATGTGGTGATAGGGAACCCCGAAGCGGGCCACCTCGCCCTGGAGGTCGGGCCAGTTGGAGATGACCAGCTCGATCGCCGCGGGAGATGCCCGCGATGCCAGCGCCAGAGCAGCTCGAGCAGGGCGTGGTCATAGCGCGAGACCATGACGGCGATGCGCTTGGGCGCCAGCGCATCGGTGAGACGAAACTGCATGCCGAACGGGGCCGCCACCTCGGATGCGAAAGCGTCGCCGAGCTCGAGCGGGTCGGCGCCGTGGAAGACGAGGCGCAGAAAGAAGGTGCCGCCCTCGGGATCGGAGGAGTACTGCGCGGAGTGTGTGATGTTCGCGCCGCAGTCGCGCAGGAACGCGGTCACGGCCGCGACGATGCCCGGCTGATCGGGGCAGGAGACGAGCAGGCGCCCGGTGTCGCTCATGACTGCCGCAGGGGCGACGTGGCGAGGCGGAGCGAGGTCATCCGCCCGGAGATTAGGACACCTCCGGCGCGGGCACGTGCGAGCCGTCTGCCGATCGCCCCATGCGAGCCGATGATGGTGAGATGATCCCGCCGGTGAGCCCAGCAATGACGCCGGCCGGCCGAGCGAGCAGCCGCACCGGAGGCGATGGCCGTGATGGCCGCTGACCAGGCGCGCGTCTTTGCGATCGTCCTCGCCGGCGGCGAGGGCAAGCGGCTGTCGCCGCTGACGCTGGACCGCGCCAAGCCGGCGGTGCCGTTCGGCGGCAACTACCGGCTGATCGACTTCGCGCTCTCCAACCTGGTCAACGCCGGCTACCGGCGGATCGTCGTGCTGACCCAGTACAAGAGCCACTCGCTGGACCGCCACATCTCGACCACGTGGCGGCTGTCGCCGCTGCTGGGCAATTACGTCGCGCCGGTTCCCGGCCCAGATGCGCCGTGGGCCGTACTGGTTTCAGGGCTCGGCCGACGCGATCTACCAGAACCTCAACCTGCTGCGGGACGAGAAGCCCGACACGGTGATCGTGTTCGGAGCCGACCACATCTACCGCATGGATCCGGCGCAGATGGTGCGCCAGCACGTCGAGTCCGGGGCGAAGGTGACCGTGGCGGCGCTCCGGGTCCCGATCGCGCAGGCCGACCAGTTCGGCGTGATCGAGACCGGGCCCGACGGGCACACGATCACCGCCTTTCGCGAGAAGCCCAAGGATGCGATCGGGCTCCCCGACTCCCCCGGCGAGGTGTACGCGTCAATGGGCAACTACGTGTTCAGCACCGACACCCTGATCGATGTGGTCACCCTCGATGCGCAGGCGCGCGGGTCCTCGCACGACATGGGCGGCAACATCATCCCGATGCTGGTCGAGTCCGGCGCGGCCCAGGTGTATGACTTCACCACCAACGAGGTGCCCGGGAGCCACCGACCGCGACCGCGCCTACTGGCGCGACGTCGGGACGCTGGATGCGTTCTATGACGCCCACATGGATCTCATCTCGGTGCACCCGGTGTTCAACCTCTACAACCTCCAGTGGCCGATCCTCACCCTGCCCGATCCACTGCCCCCGGCCAAGTTCGTGTTCGCCGACGGCGATCGGGTCGGCCAGGCGCTGGACTCGATGGTCTGCTCCGGCGTGATCATCTCCGGCGGCAGCGTCGAGACCTCGGTCCTCTCCCCCGCCGTCCACGTCCACTCCTACGCGGAGGTGACCGGCTCGGTGCTGTTCTCGGGCGTCGAGGTGGGACGCCGGCGCGGTGATCCGCAACGCGATCATCGACAAGGACGTGACCGTCGAGCCCGGCGCCACGGTCGGAGTCGATCTCGACGCCGACCGCGAGCGCTGGACGATCTCCGACGCCGGCGTCGTGGTGGTCCCCAAGGGCGCGACGGTGACCGCCGGCCCGGCGCGCTGAGCGGTGCGCGTCGCGCTGCTGACCCGCGAGTACCCGCCCGACGTGTACGGCGGCGCCGGGGTCCACGTCGAGTACCTGGGCCGTGAGCTCGCGCAGCGGGTGGCGCTCACGCGTCCACTGCTGGGGCGAACCGCGAGCGACCCGGCCGTGCACGCCTACCGGGCGTGGGAGGCGCTGGCCGGTGACTCGCCTCACCTCGCGGCCCTGCAGGCGGTCTCGATCGACCTGCTGATGGCGGCGGGAGTGTCGGACGCCGAGCTGGTGCACAGCCATACCTGGTACGCCCAGTTCGCCGGTCACCTGGCCAAGCTGATCCACGGCATCCCCCACGTCGCGACCGTGCACTCGCTCGAGCCGCTGCGGCCGTGGAAAGCCGAACAGCTCGGCGGCGGCTACGCGCTGTCGAGCTTCTGCGAGCAGCATCGCCCTGGAGGGCGCCGATCGCGTGATCGCGGTCTCCGAGGGATCGCGGCGCGACATCCTGGCCTGCTATCCGGCGATCGACCCCGACCGCGTCCAGGTGATCTACAACGGGATCGACACCGCCGAGTACGCGCCGGACCCGGCCACCGACGTGCTCGAGCGCTTCGGCGTCGATCGCGGGCGGCCGGCTGTCGTGTTCGTCGGCCGGATCACCCGTCAGAAGGGTGTCGCGCATCTCGTCCGGGCGGCGGCGTCGTTCGCGCCCGAGGCCCAGCTCGTGCTGTGCGCCGGAGCGCCGGACACGCCCGAGCTCGGCGCCGAGATCGCGGCCGGCGTGGAGCGGCTGCAGGCGCTGCGCGACGGTGTCATCTGGATCGACGAGATGCTGCCCAAGCGCGACGTCATCCAGCTGCTCAGCCACGCCACCGTGTTCGCCTGCCCGTCGATCTACGAGCCGCTGGGCATCGTCAACCTCGAGGCGATGGCGTGTGAGGCGGCGGTGGTCGCCTCCGCGACGGGAGGGATCGTCGAGGTGGTGCGCGACGGCGAGACCGGATACCTGGTCGAGCTCGAGCAGGCCCCGGGTTCGATCGACCCGGTCGACCCCGACGGCTTCGCGGCCGCGTTCGCCGAGCGGGTCAACCGTCTCATCGCCGACCCGGCGCTGGCCGCCGCGATGGGGCGAGCGGGGCGACAGCGGGCGATCGAGTCGTTCGGCTGGCCGGCGATCGCCGACGAGACCGTCGCCGTCTACCGCGGCGGCCGAAGGCTGAGCAGCGGCCGAGGACTCGACCGCGACCGAAGCCGACGAATGGCCAGGCGGGTACCGGAGCCGGTGACGCGCAGGCGCGGTGCAGCGAGCACGAGCGTGCCGGCGTAGACCAGGCAGTCCCCGACGCTCAGCACGTTGGGCAGCGGGCCGGGCCAGGGGATGATGTCCCCGAGCCACAGCAGCGCCGGATGCGCGAGCGCGACCGAGTTGTGAAAGCCGGGGCCGAGGTGCAGTCCGGCCATCCGCTGGGCCGCCGCCGAGGCGGGCATGACGCCGCCGTTGAGCACGATCGCCAGCGCGTTGGCTCCGGCGCCCAGCGCGATCACAGGCAGTCCCGGCAGGCGGCGGTTGAGCCACAGGAAGACCGCGATCAGCCCATAGGTGCAGCAGATGGATCACCGTGTGCAGGCCGTGGCTGCCGCCCGGCGCGATCGTCGTGATCGCGACCTGGAGGACCAGCGCCAGAACGGGAACCGCCCAGGCCGCGCAGGCGCAGATCCGCGAGCCGGCGCAGGTCACGGCCGCGCACGGGAACGCTGAGCAGGCATAGCCCGGCGAGGACGATCAGGATCACGCCGCGTGCCCGACCGCCGGGATGGGCAGCATCGCCGCGAGCCGCTCGCCCGCCAACGGGGACGGCTCCGGAGCGGCGGCCTCGGCCCGGGCCGCGACCTGGGGCTCGCGCTCAGCGCGCGGGCCGATCAGCTCGGCGGCGTTGAAGTCAGCCAGCCAGCGGACGAAATCGGCGCCCGCGAGGGGGCGGCTGATCGCGTAGCCCTGAACGACATCACAGCCCAGTTGGTGAGTTGGGGCAGCAGGGAGAGGTCGTCCACGCCCTTCGGCGACCGCCCGCAGCCCGAGATGGTGGGCGAGGTCGATGGTCGAGTTGACGATGATCCGCTCGCCCGAGCCGGTCGCCATGCGGGACACGAACGAGCGATCGATCTTGACCTCGCGTGACGGGCAGGTCAGCCAGGTAGGCGAGCGACGAATATCCCGTGCCGAAATCGTCAATCGAGATCTCGACGCCGAGCCGCTCGAGCTCCCGGAGGACGGCGCGGGCGGTGACCGGATCGGCCATCAGCGTGCTCTCGGTCACTTCGAGCTTGAGGCGGCAGGGCGGTACGCCGGCGGCGTGCAGCGCGCCGACGACGTGATCGGTGAAGCTGCGATCGACGAGGACCTGGGGTGAGATGTTGACCGCCACGGTCAGGTCATGACCCAGGCGGCGCCAGGCGGCGACCTCGGAGAGCGCGAGCTCGATCACCCGGTGGGTGAGTGGCTTGATCAGATTGGCCTGCTCGGCGAGCTTGACGAAGCTGCTCGGCGCGAGCACCCCGGCGCCGGGATGATCCCAGCGCACGAGTGCCTCGACCGCGATGCACCTCCCCGGCGCGCAGGTCCAGCTCGGGCTGGAAATGGATCAGGATCTCGTCGGAAGTCGACCGCGTTGCGCAGCTCGGCCGTGAGGGCGAGCTTGGCGGGGCTGTTGTGGTCGTGACGCTCCTCGTAGAGGGCCAGCCCCTGACGCGTCTCCTTGGCGCGGTACATGGCCACGTCCGCCTTCTGCAGCAGCGTCTCGACCTCGGAGCCGTGGTCAGGGAACAGCGCCACCCCGATGCTCGCCTGCACGTCGAGGACCACGCCGTCGACCTCGAAGGTCGCGCCGAGCACGTCGCCGAGGCGGGTGGCCAGCTCGAGCGTGTCCTCGGCGCCGCGCCCGGGGCAGACGACCGCAAACTCGTCCCCGCCCAGCCGGGCGATCTTGCCGTCGGCACCGATCGCCTCGCGAAAGCGGTCGGCGACCTGCCCGAGCAGCAGGTCGCCGTAGCGGTGCCCGAGCGTGTCATTGACCTCCTTGAAGCGATCGAGGTCCATGAGCAGGATCCCGGCCGGGACGCGCCGCGTCGCCGACCGCCGCGCCAACGGCGTCGTGGAAGGCCGCCCGGTTGGGCAGGCCGGTGAGCGAGTCATGGCGGGCGGCATACTCGCTGCGGGCGCTCCGCGCGACACCGAGTTGTAGACCGCCAGAACCGGCGCGAGACAGAGCGGCACGATCGCCACCGAGTAGGCGGTGGTGGCCAGGACGATCGGCGAGATCAAGACCATGACACCGCCGGTGCCGATGCACAAAGCCAAGTCGTTGAGGAAGTAGCGGACGATCGGCGTGCCCTGATACAGCGCCACCGCGACCCCGACGAGGCCGTGTTGACGACGAAGAAGGCCGCCGCCCCGAGCATCAGCGCCGGGAGCTGGCCGCTGGCCCAGGGATGACCGGCTGATCGATGTGGTGACTGGACGACAGCGACCGGATGACCACGTCGGCGGCGACCATCGAGAGCGTGTACTGCCCGACGTTGAAGCGCTGACGCCAGAGCGGCTTGCGCGAACCCACATCCTGGACCAGCGAGGCGAGACCCTGGGCGATGACCGCCGGGCCGAGACCGCCGACGATCAGCAGCGCCAGCGCGAACGAGGAGGACAGGGTGAGCTCCTCGTCGTTGCCGCGACGCGGGATCTTGATCGGCAGCATCTCCCCCAGCGCGACCCCGGCTCCGAGGACCGCGAAGGTCAGCGGGCTGTGCAGGATGTAGCTGAAGTTCGCGTCGCCGGCGAGCAGCGCGATCGACAGCGCGCCGGCGACGAAGACGGCTTCGCAGTACAGCCTGACGGGGGAGCGAGTGCGCATGGGAACGGTCAGGACGGGCGCGCCGACGTCAGGGGAACCGTGGCGCGCCCGTCCGGGGTTCAACCGAACTTGCTGCCCGCGCCGGATGCGATGGCGAGGGCGGCCAGGGCGGCCAGGGCCGAGCAGGCCTGGTACACGCGGAACTTCTTCACAGGAAACCTCCGTGTGATCGTGGTCCCTTCCGTGGAACCGGTAATGGCGCATCGGAGGCGACCCGCCGAAACTTGAGGGTTACTGGACAAATGATCGATACGAGGATCTTTGATGAGGTTTGGCGCGTCCGGCGCCCGCCGAGTCAGTCGGCGGTGACCGCGGCCAGGCGACCGCGGGTGGCCAGCGCGGCCGGCCAGATGAGCAGCAGCAGCGCGGCCGGGATCAGCAGCGCCACGGTGAGCTGCGACAGGCCCGCGACGAGGCCGATCAGGACCGGGCTGATGAACGTCCCCGCGTACCCGACCGTCGTCAGCTGGGAGATCGTCCACGCCGGGGGCACGCCGGTCACCCCGGCCGAGAGCGAGAACGCGCTGGGGACGATCGTGGCCAGCAGGACGCCGAGCAGCCACGAAGGCCGACACCGACGCGACGACCGACGGCACGAGCACCGCGACGCAGAGCACGACGGCTCCGCTGACCGCGGCGCCGATCAGCGCGCGCCGGCGCCCGAGCCGCTCGATCGCGGCGTCGCCGGCGAGCCGCCCGATCAGCATGCCCGCGCCGAAGCCGGCGGTGACCAGCGCGGCGACGGTGAACGACCCGTGGCGGACCTGGTGGATCATCACCCCGCCCCAGTTGCTCACCGACCCCTCGGCGAACAGGCCGCAGAAGGCGATCACCCCGAGCGCGATCAGCCCGGGACGCCCGCGCAGGCGGGGGCGGGCCGCCGGGTGCGGACCGGCGACCGCGGGCGCACCGTCGCCACCCTCCCCGGCGCGGCACGCGGCGCGTCGGCGACGGCACCGAGCAGCGCCCCGGACAGGACGGTGCCCAGTCCGGCGATGCAGAACCGCGATCGCGGCGAAGAACTGCAACGGCGTGGCACCGAGCCCGATCGCCCCGGCGCCGGCGAGCGCGCCGAGCAACGTGCCCAGGCTCCACATCGCGTGCAACCGGGACATGATCGCCCGTCCGCTGAGCCGCTCCAGCGCGACGGCCTGAACGTTGACCGTGACATCGATCACCCCGTTGCAGACCCCGAACACGACGAGCGCGGCCGCGAGGGCGAGCACCCCGCGGGCCAGCCCGATCACCACCACCGAGACGGTCGCCAGCCGCACCGCCCAGCGCAGCACGGTGGCGCTCGAGCTGCGCGCGACCAGCGCGGGGACGATCCGCACGGCGATCAGCAGCCCGACGGGGGCGCCGGCCAGCGCAAGGCTCAGGCCGGCGGCGCTGAGCCGGAGGTCGTGCTTGACCAGCGCGATCTGTGACCACCAGGCCGCGTCGAGGACCCCGAGGATGAACAGCCGCAGCCCGACCGCCCCCCGCGCGCGGGTCAGCGAGACCGGCGGCACGGTAGCGGTGCTCAGCTCGCCGACAGGTGCCGCGGATCGGACTCGGGGGCCCGCGGCAGCAGCAGCAGCGCCAGCCCCTGGTAGGCCTCCAGCGCGACGCTGAAACTGTTGAGATCGTCCACCAGCCCGAGCCGGTCGTCGGTGAACATGTCGATCACCTCGGCCCCCGGAGTGAGGTGCTCGGAGCGGATCGTGCCGACGATCGGCTCGCCGCTGAAGTTGAGCACGGTGACCTGGTGCTCGCCGGAGTCCAGCCGGTGGACCATCACCAGCATCGCCTTGTTCGAGACCCCGGGGATGTCGATCTGCGCTGCGGTGGCGATCCCGTAGCGACGCCGGATGTCGATGATCCGCCGCAGCTGGCCGACGAACGAGCGCCGGTTGCGCAGCTGCTCGGCGAGGGTGCCGTACAGACTGCGGGCGCGGGGCAGTCCTCCTTCCGAGCGAGCCGCGTTCGGGTTGAGGCCGAGCAGATCGTGCGCTCCGCGATTGAGCCAGCGGGTATCGCCGTCGGAGATCAGATCGGCGACGCGAGCGGCATCGATCGTCAGCATCCCGGTCAGGTCCCAGCCCGACAGCGCGAACACCCCGGGCTGCAGCGCGTTGTACATGGCCAGCAGCAGGTGGATGCGCTTGACGCGCTCGGCGTCCTCCTCGCCCATCGCGTCGGGATCGCGGATCCCGAGGATCGCGCTGATCGCCGAGGCGGTGGTGCAGGCGATCCCGTTGGTGGTGAACGGCTTGTTGTAGGGCGTGTCGGGCCCGGTGAGCGCCTCGATCAGGTCCCCGCGGATGCGCACGGCGAGATCGGCTCCGGAGATCTGCTCGCCGCCGTAGGTGTAGATGTCGTCGCGATGGCGGGTGGCGAAGTGGACGAGCTCGTGGGTGAGCTCGTCGTGGTTCTGCAGGGCGTGCACGAGCGAGGCGGCATCGACCCCGAGCTCGAGGGACACGTTCATGGTCAGGCGCAGGAACTCGGTGTCGCCGGTGGCCAGAGCGTGGTGATAGGCGGGCCGGTTGACGAAGTCATAGGACAGATCGGCCCCTGACTCCGACATCGTCTTGATGTCGTCAATGGTCAGGTTGAGCTCCTGGAAGGAGAAGCCGCCCATCTTGCGCACCATGCTGGAGATGAGCTGGTTGGCGGCCTCCGAGAGGGGATGGCCCTCCGACCACGCCGGGCAGGTCCTCGGCGCTCTTCTCGACCCCGAGAAACCCGTTGGCATCCAGGCGCAGCGCTCCGGAGCCGAGGTCGGCCAGCGAGTGCAGTGCGTCGCCGATGACCAGGCGCATGCCGGCGAACGAGGGATCCAGCCAGTTGATCGACGGCTGGCCGGCCTTGAAGTAGTGCAGGTAGACCCAGCGGCGATCGACCCCGTCAACTCCCCGGACGACCGCGGTCGCGCTCCAGTTGGTCTCCTTGACCCCGGCCTCGTAGAAGATCACCCGCTGCAGGCGCCCGATGATGTAGCCGGCCGCGGCGAGCCGGGTCTCGGCGTCCGCGTCGAGGTTGGCCGAATCGCGGCCCGTCGGGCACGTCGGGCAGCAGATGCCAGTCCTCGGGGGCGATCGAGACCATGTGGTAGATCCCCGGGTAATCCGAGAACCCCATCTCGGCGAGCCGGAAGTCCGAGCCCTTGCCGGTGTGCCCGGGGACGATGTCGTCGATCACGGTGCCGTTGTGCGCGCTGGCCACCTCGCAGAGTGACCGGAACTGATCCTCGGTCCCGAACGCGGGATCGACCTGCATGCTGATCCGATCGAAATGGCCGTCGACCGAGCCGGTCAGATTCCAGCCCTTGATCCCCCCGGCCAGCTTGACCGGACCGGTGTGCACGGCGTCGATCCCGACCCGCCGGAATGCCTTCCAGAGCTCCGGGTTGGCCAGGCCGGCCAGGAAGCTGTCGCCCGGCCGGCTGATGAACGAGAGCGGATAGGCGGTGAACCAGACCTGGGCGCGCTCGACGGCTGCGCGGGGGTCGGGATGCGCGAAGGGGTTCTGCCACATCGAGCCCTGGCCGGAGAGCTGCGTGGCCAGCAGGCCGGCGTCGCGCAGCATGGACTGATCGACGAGCCACTTGACGTAGGCCTCGTTGTCGGCGTCCGTGGACCCGGACAGGCCCGAGCGGATGATGTCGCGCAGGACCCGGCGCGCGGACGGACGCAGCCGCCGCGGGCGGGCGGGATAGAACTGCTCGTCGTAGGTGATCTCGCTGGTCGGCGGATCGAGGTTGTCGAGCGGCGGATCCGGCTCGCTGGATCATGCGCGTGTCGCTCTCGCTCATGCTCGGGTCATACCCCTCTCACTGTCGATCCTCAAACCGGGAATGGGGGTCACCGGCACGCCCACACGAGGCGGCTGCACGCCCGTGTCCCGGGTATAGCACCCGCTCGCATCCGGTTCGTGACGGAGCCGTATCTGCGATAGCGTACATCTGTATGTTGAGGTCCCGATCACGCCCCCTCGACCCCGCGACCGACGGTCGGCTCGTCGCCCGGTCCGGGACCTGCTCGCCCTCACGCGCAGGCCCGAGGTGATCTCGTTCGCGGGCGGCCTGCCGGCCACTGAACTGATCGATCTCGACGGACTGCGCTACGGCCTTTGACGCCGTCCTGGCCGGCCCCGCCGCGCGCGTCGAGCCTGCAGTACTCGACCACCGAGGGGGATCCACGACTGCGCGCGTCGCACTCGCCGCGTTGATGACCGCCCGCGGCACCGTGACCCACGCCGACGAGGTGCTCGTGACCACCGGATCCCAGCAGGGGCTGGGGCTGGTCGCGGCGACGCTGCTGGCGCCCGGCGATCCGGTCCTCGTGGAGGAGCCCACCTACCTGGCAGCGCTGCAGGTGCTGCGGCTGTGGGGAGCGCGGCCGATCGGGGTGCCGTGTGACGCTGACGGGCTCGACGTCGCGGCGCTCGACGCGCTCGCGCGCCGCCATGGCGCCCGGGTCCTGTACACGATCCCGACCTTTCAGAACCCGACCGGGCCGCTCGCTCTCGCGCGGCCGCCGCGAGGCGCTGGCGACAGGTCGCGCAGACGGCATGACCTGTGGGTGGTCGAGGACGACCCCTACGGCGAGCTGCGCTACCGCGGGGACCGCCGGTCACCCGCTGGCCTCGCTGCCCGGCCTGCGGGAGCGCACGATCGCGCTGTCGACGCTCTCGAAGATCTGTGCTCCCGGCCTGCGGATCGGCTGGCTCCGCTGCCCCCCGAGCCTGCACGGGGCGCTCGTCGTGGCCAAGCAGGCGGCGGATCTGCACAGCTCGACGATCGACCAGGCGGTCGCCGCTGCAGTGGCTGGCCACCGTCGATCTCCCCGCGCATCTGAGCCGCCTGCGCGCCGTCTACGCCGAGCGCCACGCGGCCCTGCTCGGCGGCCTGGCGGCCGCTCTTCCGTCCGGCTCAGCGCACAGCGACCCCGACGGCGGGATGTTCGTGTGGGTCCGGCTGCCCCCCGGCTGGGACGCTGAAGCCTGCCTGCCCGCGGTGCTGGCGCGCGACGTGGCCTACGTCCCGGGGACGGCCTTCTTCGCCGGGGATCCCGACCCCCGCACGCTGCGGCTGTCCTTCTCCGGCGAACCCCCGGAGCGGATCGTCGCCGGCCTGCAGCGGCTCGCCGCCGGCTTCGTGGCCTCCGAGCCGCACGGCAGCGGCGGCGCCGGCGGCCGCCCCGGGGGACCCTGAGCTCCGCCGCGGCGGCGGATGTGGTGGAAATCTCGTGACCGGGCGCGGCCCTACCGCCGGGTAGTATCGGCGGTTCGATGGGCCATAGCCGGCGTGCGCCGCTTAGAGTTGCGCGATGACCGTTCAGGCCGAGACGGCCGAACGGGTCCTGATCCTCGGTGAGCCTGGCGGCCTCGCCGAAGCGCTCGTGGCCCGTCTGACCCGCGCCGGCGCGACCGGAACGGCGGTGGCCGCGCGCAGCGAGGATGACCTTACGGAGGTGCTGAGCCGACCGCACTGGACCTCGGTGGCCGTGCTCACCCACGACGACGTCCTCGCCCTTCGCCTGACCCTACTCTGCGCGCACCTGCGCGCGGACTTGCCGTTGTGGGTCACGGTGTTCGACAAGACGACCGTTCATCAGCTGCGCGAGGTCGTGCCGGCCGTCAACGTCGTGCCCTCCGCGGCGCTGATCGCCTCCGATCTCGCCGACCACTGCGGCGAGCTGGCCGGTCCTGCCCGCTCGCGGGCCAGCCACGGGATCCGCGTCGTCGACGATGCGCTGCGGCTGCTCGTGCTCACCGGGACCGGGCTGGTGGTGACGCTCGCCGCCCAGGCCACGATCTCGATCCTCGCCCTGCACGAGGGTTTCGCGGATGCGCTGTACTTCAGCACGCGCTCAGTGGCCACCGTCGCCGACGCGCCGCGCTCGGCCCAGTCGCCGACCTGGTTCAAGCTCGGCTCGGCGGTGATCACGGTGATCGCACTTGTGCTGGTGGCCGTGTTCACCGCGGCGCTCGTGCGCCGGCTGAGCCGCCCACGCCTGACCGCACTGCTCGGCCGGCGCAGCGCCCCGGGCCGCGGCCACGTGCTGATCGTCGGCTTCGGTCAGATCGGCTTCCGCCTCGCCGAGGAGCTGCGCCGCCGTCGCATTCCCGTGATCGCCGTGGACCGCAGCGCGGATGCGCCGTGTGTGCGCCTGGCCCGCCGTGCGGGGATCCCGGTCGCGGTCGGGCGCGGCGATGACCGGGCGACGCTCGAGCTGCTCGGAGTGCGCCGGTGCGCGGCCGTGGCGGCCGTCACCTCCGACGATCTCGTCAACGTCGCAGTCGGGCTGGCTGCCTCCGACGTGCGCCCGGGCGTCGCGCTCGTGCTGCGCGTCGGGGATGGTGAGGTCGCCGCCGAGACGGAGTCGCTGCTGCATCTCGGCCACATCTGCGACTCCCACGCGCTGACCGCCTCGCACCTGGTCACGGCCATCTGCGGCCCCCAGGCGCCCAGCTAGGTCAGCCTGTGCGCGTAGGACGGGCCCGGCGAGATGCGGATGTGTTGGGCCGCTCGGCGCCACGCGATCCCCAAGCGCCGTTCGATCGTGTGGTCAGCGGGGTGCGTCGCGACCGTGAATCGGGCCCTGCGTCCCCCGCAGGGATGCGCCGGCCCGATGGGCGCGGGAGGCGATGATCTCGGCCAGAACCGAGACCGCGGTCTCCTCGGCGGTGCGGCTGCCGATGTCCAGGCCGCACGGAGCGTGGATGCGCGCCAGGTCGGCGTCGCTGGCGCCGGCGTCGCGGAGGCGGCGCTCGCGGTCCGCGGTCGTCTGGCGGCTGCCCGAGCGCGCCGATGTAGCCGGCGTCGGTGGCCAGCGCGGAGAGGAGCGCGGGCTCGTCGAACTTCGGATCGTGGGTGAAGACGAGCACCGCGTCGCGCGGGCCGAGGGTGACGTCGCGCATGACCTCCTGAGGCCAGCCGATCTTCACCCGCGCCGAGGCCGAGAAGCGCGAGGAGCGGGCGAAGCGGTCGCGGGCGTCGACGATCTCGACCTCGTAGCCGATCTGGGCGGCGAACGGCGCCAGCGCGGCCGAGAAGTCGATCGCTCCGAAGATCACCATCCTCGGCGGCGAGCGCATACGCGCGGATGTGCACGCGCAGATCGTCGCCGAGCGTCGCTCCGTCCTCGCCGAAACGGCGGATCGCCGTCTTGCCCTCCTCCAGCAGCCCGGCGGTCTCGCGCGCGACGTTGCGATCCAGAAGATCACCGTGGCGCAATGACCCGACCGCCGGTCCCGTCGACGACGGCGAGCCGCGCGCCGGCGGAGTCACCGTCCAGCAGGGTGGCGATGCCGGCCGGACGCCCTTCGCCGTGACTCTCGAGCACGCGCAGCTCGGCGGCCGCGTCGGCATCGGTCAGCTCCTGGATGAAGATGTGCACGATCCCCCCGCACATCAGCCCGACGGTGCCGGCCAGCTCGTCGGAGATGCCATAGGTGAGCACCCCGGGTCCGCGCTCGCAGGCCATGATCGCCTCGGCCTCGATGACCACGGCGCCCTCGACGCAGCCGCCGGTGATCGACCCCTCGATCGCGCCGTGCTCGTCGATCAGCATCATCGCTCCGGCCGGCAGCGGCGCCGAGCCCTCGACCTCGATCAGCAGCGCCTGCACGAAGCGCCGCCCGTCGGCCAGCCAGGCCACGGCGGTCTGCTCGGTGACCAGCCCCACTCCGGACTCGACGGTCATGCGGCGTTCCCCGGCGCTCGCCCATGACGAGAACCGACGGTGAGCGCTCTCCTCGGTCTCACGATCGTCAGGTTAGTTGGCCCGCCGACCCGGCGACAACATTCCCGCGCGGCCGTACCCAGCGCATAGGCTGCGAGCGTGCGCGGCGGCCAGACGCCGCCGGACGAGAGGAGCCGGGATGATCGTGGTCGTCGGACGGGTGCGGACCGATGGGGACAGGCGCGCGGAGCTCATCCGCCTCGGCCAGCAGGTCGCGCAGGCCTCTCGCGCCGAGGCCGGCTGCCTGGGCTATCGCCTCTACGAGGACACCGAGACCGAGAACGACTTCGTGTTCATCGAGGAGTGGGCGAGCGAGGAGGCGCTGCGCGAGCACTTCGCCACCGCGCACATCCCGACGTTCATGGCTGCCTTCCCGGCGACGCTCAGCGCGGCCCCAGACGTGAAGTTCCACACTGTCGCGGGCACGAGAGACCTGTCGGATATGAGCGGGCGGTGATCGCGGGGCCGCAGCCCGCTGGAGAGGTCGGCGATCGTTGTAGGAGCTACCGGTGGAACTGGGGATCAGACCGGCAGCCGCCGCGCGTCCCCGGATGGGCTACCGCGCCAGCGCGGCGAACGCCGTGAACAGCGCGCGAGCCGTCGCGATCCCGAGCGTCACGTTCTGCACCGGGAGCCGCTCGTTGGGCGAGTGGATGCTCGCGTCGGGCAGGGCGAAGCCGGTGATGATCGTCGGGATCCCCCGACCGGTGAGCGCGGGCACGAGCGGCAGCGTCCCCCCGGTCCGGATCAGCACCGGCGTGACCCCAACGACCTCCTCGAACGCCGCGGCCCCGAGCGCGATCGCCTCGGCATCGGGCGAGACGATCCCGGGCCTCGCCGAGCCGATCAGCTCGACCTCGACCTCGGCGCCCTCCGGCGCCGCGTCGGCGATGAGCCGCGTGAACGCGCGTCGCGATCGTGTCCGGATCCTGGCCCGGGGCCAGCCGGATCGAGACGTTGGCGACCGCCTCGGCCGGCAGCACCGTCTTCATGCTGTGCGGCGAGCCGCTCTCGATCCCGTTGACGTCGAGCGCGGGCTCGGCGAACGTCCGCAGGTAGAACTCATCGGCGGCGCGAGCGTCCGCCGGCTGCGCCCCCTGCGCGGCCAGCTCGCTTGCTCCGGCCGGCAGCGCCCGCCAACCGGCGAGCTCCTGATCGGTCGGCGGCGATGATCCCCGCACGCAGCGGCTCCGCGAGGCGGCCGTCAACGGCGACGACGCTGTCGAGGGTGCGGATCAGGGCGTGCGCCGCGTTGAGCGCGGCGCCTCCGTACACGCCCGAGTGCAGGTCGCGCACGCCGGTCCGCAGGGTCAGGTGGAAGTACGCCATTCCCCGGGTCGCGAGGTTGAACGCGGGCACGCCGGGGCCGACCATCGTGCTGTCGAAGATGACGGCGACATCGGCGCCGCGTTCGTCGGCGGCCAGGAACTCGACGATCGACTGACCGCCGGTCTCCTCCTCCCCATCGCACGCGAAGCGGACGTTGACCGGCAGTTGGCCGGCCTGGGCGAGCTCGCGAGCCGCGCTGAGCAGCATGAACAGCTGCCCCTTGTCGTCCGCGACCCCGCGTCCGTACAGATGCTCGCCGCGGATCTCGGGCGCGAACGGCGGCGAGTCCCAGAGCGCGAGGGGATCGGCGGGCTGGACATCGAAGTGCCCGTAGCACAGGACGGTCGGGGCGCGCTCGGGGTCGCGGCTGGCCCGGAGCTCGCCGAGCGCGAGCGGCTGCCCGTTCCAATCGGCGAGCTCGCTGGTGCCGCCCGCGGCCCGGATGAACTCACACACCCACCGGCCGGCCTCACGCACGTCACCAGCGCGCTCGGGATCGGCACTGACCGAGGGGATGCGCAGGAGCTCGGCGAGCTCGTCAAACCAGTCCGCCACGGCGACGGACCCTACTTCACCCGCCCGGCCGAGCGGTCGCTCGCCCGCGGTCACTCCTGACCGACAGATGCTCGACGCGGTGCGGGCGCAGCACGGGCGGCCGGTGGGTGTCGAACAGCTCGGTCGGCAGCCACTCCGTCGGCACCGCGTCGACCAGTCCGGCGAGCGTGAACAGCAGTCGCTCGTAGCGGCCCCGCTCGCGGGCGAACGCCTTCCATGCCTGGTCACGATCCTTGGTGACGGGAACACCGACCTGCTCGAGCTCGTCAAGCGCATCGAGGAACACCTGGCGCGGGAGCCGCAGCTCCTCCTCGGCGTGGGGAACCCCCATGAAGCGGCCGATCAGGTCAAACGTGCTGACGCCGGCCTCGATCGTCAGCTCGCTGCGCGAGTCGAGCTCGACGTCGAGCGCCGTCCGGGCCAGCGCCGCCGCGTCGAGCACCGCGCCGGCCGAGGTGATCCAGGACGTCGTCCGGCTGGTGGGAGCGAAAGAAGATCAGCTGCGGGAAGGAGGTGTGGCTCTCGCCGACGTCCACGAACCAGTCCTCCCAGGAGTTCCAGACCTCCTCGAGACGGTCAAAGCGCCCCAGCTCCCATGAGCGGCGCAGCAGCGCGGTCGGGGTCGGCGGGCGAGCCGACCCGCACGGCCAGCTTGGCGACCACCGCCTCGCGGCGCGCGAACGCCCCGTAGATCGTGGGCAGATAGGTCACCACGAGCGCGAGCAGGACCAGTCCGATGCCCGCCTCGGTGAAGGCGACGAACTCGCCCGCCGGGTGGCACGGGGTGCACGATGCCGAGCGTGGTCAGTGACGAGCCCGACTCGCTGGCGGCGTCGCGGATCCCGTCAAAGGACAGGGGTTGACGCTCGACCGCCCACAGCACACCCGTGAAGGCGAACGCGACGAGCGCCGTCCAGGTGACCAGCTGAGCCAGGATCCCCATCGGGCCCTGCAACGCGAGCAGGTTCTCGCGGCGATGCCACCGGCCCCGGCGCGTGTGCCCGGCCGCGGCCGCGCTGAGGGGCAGCCGCACGGCCAGAAACGCCACCCGGGCCAACCGCGCGGGAACGGCCTTGGGCAGCACGACCGAGCGAACCGCCGAGCCGAGCACGACCAGCGCGCCGGCGGCTCCGGCCAGAGCCGATCAGGATGCGTGCGATCGTCGCCATCGCGTGGCATGGTGACGGGCAGCGGTCCGCGGCGCTCGGCGCACGGCGATGTGCAGCCCGCGACCGACGCTGGGCCCGACCGCAGCCAACCAGCGCGAAAGGGACGCCAGATGACGACAAAAGCCGACTTCAACGCCGAGGAGTGGTCCACCGTGGTCGACGGGCCGCTGTACGCCGGCATGCGGGTGATCAGCGCCGACCGCGGCGGCACGCTGCGCGAGAGCCTGGCCATGGGCCGCGCCTATCAGGAGGCGCGCGAGCGCCATGGCGACAGCGGCCTGCTCGACGAGCTGGTCAAGTCACCGCCGGCGATCGACGCCGACAAGGTCCGGGAGGCGGGCGGGGACATCAGCGCCGTGACGACCCGGCAGCTGCGCGACGCGATCGCGATCCTGGAGGCGAAGTCCACCCCAGCGGAGACCGACGCGTACAAGGTGTTCGTGATGACCGTCGCCCAGGCCGTCGCCAGCGCCCACAAGGAGGGCGGCTTTCTCGGCATCGGCGGCAAGGAGGTCAGCGACGCCGAGAATCAGGCGCTCGACGAGATCTCGTCCGCGCTCGGCGGCCCTACCGGCCAGGCTGCAGCGGGCCTGACCACCGCTACGGCGCTTGACAGGTGACCATTTGGTCACGTATTGTCGCAGGCCGTGGATGACGTGTTCAAAGCCCTCGCCGATCCGACGCGGCGAAGCCTGCTGGACGAGCTGTTCCGGGAGGACGGCCAGACCCTGAGCGCGCTGGAGGCGCGCTTTGAGATCACGCGCTTCGGCGTCATGAAGCACCTCAAGCAGCTCGAGGACGCCGGGCTGGTGGTCACCAAACGGCGCGGCCGGGAGAAGCTGCACTTCCTCAACCCGGTCCCGATCCGGCTCGTCCACGACCGGTGGGTCAGCAAATACGCCGAGCCCTGGGCGGCCGGGCTCAGCGACCTCAAGAACCGAATGGAGAACGAGATGGAAAAGGTGTTCGAGATCTACATCCGCACGACCCCCGAGCGCCTCTGGGAGGCGATCACCGACCCCGAGATCCGGGGCAAGTTCCAGTTCGGCAACCGGATCACCTCGGACTGGACGGTCGGCTCCCGGGTCGAGATGAGCCATCCCGGCGCCGGCGTGCTCGGCGAGGGCGAGAACCTCGAGGTCGACCCGCCGCGCCGCCTGGTCGGGACCTTCCGGGCGCTCTGGGGCGAGGACGTCAAGCAGGAGGGCACCTCCCGGGTCACCTGGGAGATCGAGCCGGTCGGCGACTCGTGCCGGCTGACGGTCACCCACGACCAGTTGCGCGAGGGCGCCAACGAGCAGCTCTACGGCGGCTGGCCGATGATCCTCTCCGGGCTGAAGACGTGGCTGGAGACCGGCGAGGTCCTGACCACGCCGGGCTCGCTGATGTACAGCTGAGACGCCCGCCCGACGAGCTCCGCGCGCGGGTGCCCGAGCGCGCGGAGCGCCCGCTCGACCTCAGCGCAATCGCGGTCCGCGCGAGCGAGTGCGGCGGCGGCCAGTTCGGGATCACCCTGGTGGGTCCGGCGTTCAGCCGATCAGGTGCTGCCGACCTCGCTGCTGACATGCTCGGCGAGCCGCGGCCACCGTCAGTCTCGGCGGGGATTGCCCTGTTCGTGGTCGGGGCCCACCGGCACGGCCAGCCGCTCAACCGCGAGCTGACCGATCGTGGCGCGCGCTTCCTGGAGACGGTCGACACGGCGGCGACCTACCGGCTCCACGCGCTGGACACCGTCGCGCCCAAACCGGGGCTGGTTCGCAGCACCGAGGGTGGCACCGGTATCGAAGGGGAGCTGTGGTCGGTACCGGCCGGCGCGCTGGGCCCGTTATCTCGCGCAGCTGCCCTCCCCAATGGCACTCGGCCAGGTCGATCTCGCCGATGGGCGCGCAGTGGTCGGCTTCACCTGCGAGGCCGGCGCACCTGACATCGCCCATCATCCGTCCTGGCCGGCGTATCTCGCCGCCGGACGCTACTGACTCGCCGGCCGGGGTGCCGCGCCGGTCGACCTCGGCGCTCGACGGCCGGTCACGCAACGCGCTCAGCCAGGCATCGACCCGCGGGAACGTCTCGGCGTCGGGAACGAGGTCGGGCTTCCAGGCCGGGCAGCCGCACCGCGAGCGGAGCCGCGGCGAGGTCGGCCAGCGTGGCGCGCTCGCCGGCGAGCAGCCACGGACCCTCGGTCCGCGACAGCAGCTGCTCGGCGGTGCTCCAGCGCCGCTGCAGACGGGTCGCGCAGGATCGTGACGAGCTCGGGATGGTCCTCGGCCTCCAGGCCGAAGGCCTCCTTGCGCATCGACAGGAAGAAGTTGGCAGTCAGCTCGTCATCGACCCAGCGCAGCAGCCCGCGCGCCGTCGCCCGCGCGGCGGGATCGGCCGGCCACAGCGGCGGCTCGGGATGGGTGTCCTCGAGCCATTCGCAGATCGCGGTCGACTCGCGGACGGCGGTGCCGTCGAGCTCGAGCACGGGCACCCGGTTGGTGGGATTGAGCTCGCGCAGCTTCGCCGGACGCTTGAGCGGATCGATCTCGATCAGCTCGATCGCCACCCCCTTCTCGGCGAACGCGACGCGGACCTTGCCCGCGAACGGCGACAGGTTCCATGACCACAGGCAGGGCGTCGGCACGCGGGCAGCGTACGCGATCGCCCGGGGCCGCGTGGCGATCAGGTGGGGCCCCAGGGCGGGATGTTGCGGATCAGGCTCGGGCGAGGATCGGGCGGCGTACCCGGGCGCGGCGGCGTCTGGACATCGGCCTTCAGCGGCCCTCGCGGCCGCAACGGCACACCGCTCATCTGCACGACTGACCAATCTCACCGTCTGCCTGTCGGACGAACCAGCGCTCGTCATCGCCCGCCCGTGGTTGAGCTCGACGCACCGGGTCTCGGCCTCCGGTTTGGTCATGACGGGAATGGTACGCCCCACCACGGGGGCCGCAAAACCTCTGACCCAGAGAGCAAACGTCGACCACCCCCGTCTCGGCGGGCGCCGTCGTGGGTATCGGAAGCGCATGTCCCGTTCGTCCGTCCTGCTCGCCGCGCTGACCGACTGAGCCGGTGAGCACGTCTGATCTGTATGACCGCATCGGCTACCTCGCGCTCGCCCGCGTCGGCCTGATCCCCTACCCGGCGTTTCGCTCCGAACTCGAGACGCTCGCCGCGGCGGGGCTGGCGCTCAGCGACACCGCCGGTGACGGATCCACCCTGTGGCGCGTGGCCCCGCACCCCCGGCGAGCCGCGACGACGTCCGACCGCGGTCGTGACGAGGGCCGGCGCCTGTGCCGGCCCTCGCCGCATCGCGTGGGTCAGCCGCCGTAGTAGGCGCCGGAGGGCGGTCCGCCCTGACCGGACGGAGCGGCCTCCCGGACCATGACCACCGGGACCCACCCGCATGACGGTGTACGAGCTGTCGAGGTGGACCTCGACCTTCGTGCCGTCGGACTTGGTGACCGTGGTCTCGTAGCCGTTGCCGGTGAAGTCAGTGGTGACCGCACCCGCGGTCCCGCTGCCGACGCTCTTGACGGCCGCGGCCTGAGCCTTGGTCGCCGCGGCGCCGGTCACGGCCTTCTCCGCATCCTCGTGCGCAGCCGTGCCATGAGCCGGACCGCTGAACTTCGGCGGCGTCTGCGTGCCCGAGGAACTCGGGGCGCTCGTGCTCGTGGTCGTGCCGCTCGTCGTCGACGACGTGGCCGCGCCGGCGATGGCGGAGCCGCCGAGCGCGAGCGCGGCCAGCGCCGCGACGCCCACGACCACCTTCTTGATGGGTTGGAACATTGGCTGTCGTCCTTCCGGTCGTCCGGGTGTCCCCCGGGTTCACTGCGACGGTGGGCGCACGCCCCGTAAGAACGGCCTGTTAAGACACGCAGAATGTGATCAGAGCGCGACGATCGCACGTCGCGTCGCTCCAGAAGTGCGCAAAGTCGTAACAAGGGATCGGCGGACGGACTGGTGTAATGGTCCGTGGCCGGCGCCGTCACCGGAGCCGGCCGGTCTGCCATGAGCCCCAACTCGCTCCCCCTGCCTCGCGTCCGACCCGTCGATCTGCTGGCGCGCAGGCGCCCGCGGCTCAGCCGGGCCCGGGTCAGGCTGGCCGACGGCGCGCGGACGACGTTGCACGTCGCCAGCTACGACCTGCGCAGCGTGACGCCGCGGGTGGTGGTGCTCGAGCAGCCCACGCCGCTCGTGCGCTGGTGCCGCGACAACGGCGTGCGCGACGCCGTGGTCGGCGGGTTCTTCCTGCGATCGCAGGGCGTGCCGCTCGGGCATGTCTGGGTGGGCGGCGCGGTGCAGCCGTCCGTGGCCTTCGACGCGCCATGGGGCGACGTGCGAGCGTGCGTCCACGCCGAGCCGGGACGCCTGCGGATCGGCCCGCGCGACCAGCTCGCCGACGACCCCGCCGGTGACCTTCTGCAGGCGGGCCCGCTGCTGGTTGCGCAGGGCCGCGCCGCCTACGTTGACGGAGAGGACCGGGAGGGGTTCTCCGCCGCGGCCCATCAGTTTGATTCCGACATCACGGACGGGCGCTTTCCACGGGCCGCGCTCGCGGTCGCGGGTGACCGCGTGCTGGCGGTCGCGTGCGACGGACGCTCGCGCCACGACGCCGGAATGACGCTCGGCGAGCTCGCCGGGGCGCTGCTCGCGCTGGGCGCCACCGACGCGCTGAACCTCGACGGCGGCGGCTCGGCGTCCCTCGTGCACGGCGGACGCCTGCGCAACCGGCCCCGCGAGCAGCATGGCGCGGACCTGCTCGAAGGTCGCCCGATCGCGACCGCGATCGTCTTCGATCCCGAGCTAGCGGCCCTCGCCGGACCTACTGACTCGAGGCACCGCGGGGTCCCGGTATTGCCTGGCCAGCCGACCGGCGTTCACAGGATGGTCATACTCGGTAGCGGTCCCGATGCCCCGCGTTCTCTCCGCCATCCTGTTTTCACCGCGCGGAGGATCCGCCCACGCGGCGCGCGCGCTCGCCCAGGGCCTGCGCGATCAGGGCTGCGTGGTGACCTTGGTGGCCGGCTCGCGCGGGGATCAGGGCGTCCACGGCGATGCCCGGGCGTTCTACGGCGACGTGCGCGGGGTCGATTTCGACGCCGCGCTGGCCACCGCGACCCCGCAGCGGTTCGCCGGCCCGCCCGGCAGCGCGCCGCTGCATCCCTCCTACGAGGACCGGGCCGGCGCGCCGGACCGTGTCTTCGCCGTCCTCGACGACGACGAATACGCGCTTCAGGTGGATGCCTGGTCGCGCGAGCTCACGCGTGCGGGAGCCCGCGACGCCGACGTTCTGCATCTGCATCACCTCACCCCGATCAACGAGGCGGCGGCGCGGGTGGCGCCGAACGTCCCGATCGTCGGGCAGCTGCACGGCACCGAGCTGCTGATGCTCGAGCGGATCGCCGGGGCCGATCCGCCGGACTGGCCGTACGCCGCCGCCTGGGCGCGACGGATGCGCCGGTGGGCCCAGCGGTGCGCGCGCATCGTCATCGCCCCGGCCGCCGTCGAGCGCGCGGTGTCGCTCCTGCAGGTACCGCGGGAGCGATTCGTCACGGTCTCAAACGGTGTCGATCTCGACCTCTTCCAGTCTCGCCCGGTCGACCGCGAGGCGTTCTGGCGCCGGGTCCTCGTGGACTCGCCGCGCGGCTGGCTGCCGGGCGAGCCGGCCGGAAGCGTGCGCTACCGCGAGGCCGATGTGACGGCACTGGCCGCGGGCGTGGTGCTGCTCTACGTGGGACGTTTCACCGCGGTCAAGCGACTCGATCGGCTGATCAGCGCGTTCGGGCGCGCCCAGCAGCGGCTGCAGACCCCGGCCGGGCTCGTGCTCGTCGGGGGCCATCCCGGAGAGTGGGAGGGCGAGCACCCCGCGCAGATCGCCGCGCGCCTCGGAGTCCCCCAGGTGTTCCTCGCCGGCTGGCACACCCACCCGGAATTGCCCGAGTTCCTCTCGGCCGCCGACGCCGTCGTGCTGACCTCCGAGCGTGAGCAGTTCGGCCAGGTGATCGTCGAGGGCATGGCCTGCGGCCTGCCCGCCGTTGCCACCCGTTCGCTGGGGCCGGCGGCGATCATCAGCGACGGGCAGACCGGCTGGCTGGTGGCACCGGACGACCCCGAGGCGCTGGTCACCGCCCTGACCGAGGTGGCGCAGAACCGGTCCGAGCGCGAGCGACGCGGCGAACTCGGCACGCGCCGTGGTGCGCGAGCGCTACTCGTGGGCAGGCGCGTCAGAACAGCTCGCCGCCGTGCTCGCGAGCGTCATGCCAACCGCCGGCATCGAGCCTCCATTCCCACCACTCGCGGTGCGGTCTGAAGGCCCCCGGCGCCTGCCCCACTCCCCGAGGGGGAGCACGGCGGACCGTTCCTCGGCGTTGAATTAGGTAGCGGTGATGTAGCCGGCCATGTAACCGGGGTGGGTCATCGCCCAGCCGTGGGCATCGCTGTCGCACGGGATCACGCACATCCACTCGTAGCGGCCCGCCTTGGTCGCGATCATCGTGTAGGTGTGCACTCCGGGATTGACGATGATGCTCACGCCGGTACCCGGAGCCGTGATGCTGTGCGGGCTCGAATCCTTGTTGTCGATGCGGATCTGAGTCGGCTGGCCCACCTTGACCGCGAAGTTGGTCCTGGAGAATGCGTCGTGCATCTTGCCGTCGGGGCCCTTCTTGATCGACCCCGCGACGCTCAGGCTGATCGGTCCGTCGCAACCGGTGCGCTCGGCACGGCAGCGACAGGCGCGGACGGCATGACCATCGCGCTGGTGTGATTCTGACTTGCGACCACGAGGGCGAGCGTGGCCATGCCGATCGCCGTCACGATCCCAACCGCCGCCAGTACCTGGAGGAATACTCCTCCCTTGCGGCTGACCTCGGCGTCGAACTTCTCCTGATCGGTCGGCAGGTGCGCGCTCGCGGGTTCGCGGACAGACGCCCCGTTTTCAGACGCGGGTCCGGCCTCGGGCATCAGTGTTCCGGGCATGTTGCACTCCTGTCGATAGGCGAGCCGTGCCGGTGCCTGCTGGCGGTGAGCCAGCGGCACCGGTCAGAGCGCGGTGCGGGTGTCGCGAAGACCGATCCGGCCGCGTCTCATTGACCTTGGCGCCTCTGGGAGGCAACGCCATCGGGGGTTTTACCTACGGGACGGTGGGCGGATTGCGGATTGCGTTAGGCAGGGAGCCGTGACCTTGGGCACATCAGTCACGGGCTGGGTAGAACTCCGCAGCGGAACGCGGGGCCACCCCGATGGGGCAGACACCGCGGACACGTACGGTGAATTCACATTCGGACTCAGGGCAACTGATGTCTCAGTCCCAACCGATCGCCCGATACAGCGTCCTGCAAAAGGAGAGGCATGTCCGCCACACAAACACCACCCCGGGTTCCGCCGTCCGCCGGCACCACAAATGCGTTCGCACGATGCCCAACTTCGTCGCGCCAGCGCAGCCAAGACAGCCGAACGGTCGAACGGTCGCTACCTGTGGGCGGTGATTCGACTCGGCATGGCCTGGACATTCCTATGGCCCTTCTTCGACAAGATGTTCGGGCTCAACCATCAGACCACATCAGCGCAGGCGTGGATCAACGGCGGCAACCCCACCAAGGGCTTCCTGTCGGGTTCCGCCGGAGTGTTCTCCGGCGTCTACCAGGGCATCGCGGGAGCCGGAATCGTCAACGTCCTGTTCATGGCGGGCCTGCTCGGCATCGGCTTGGCGCTCGCCCTCGGCATCGCGATGAAGCCGGCGGCAATCGCCGGGGCCACGATGCTGATCCTGATGTGGAGCGCATCGCTGCCGCCGTCAGACGATCTGTTCCTCGACAACCACATCATCTACGCGCTGCTGCTTGTCGGCCTCGCCGCCGTGGGCGCCGGGAAGACCTTCGGACTGGGGAAGCGCTGGGAGCAGATCGAACTGGTCAGGCAACACCGCTGGCTCGCATAGGTCCGTCGCACGCGCGCCGCCTCTCGTTCACGCGAGGACCGGGAGGGCCCAGAATCTGGGCCCTCCCTATCTATCCCCGGCCCGAACCGCCGAAACGGCGACGCACGGACGTCCACCCCCGAGAACGGCGTCAGGCGGCTTGCCTCTCGAGCGCCGGGGCGGGTCTGCGGGCCGCGCGAGGGATCGGGCTCGACGGCGAGCTCGGCGCCGCCGCGGCGTGGCGGCCGCAGGAGGGCAAGCGCCACCAGGATCCCGGCCGTCACGCATCCCGCGCCGATCGCGAAGGCGAGGTGATAGCCGGCCAGCAGCGATCTGACCGGGTCGTGGTGGGCCAGCTCGAGAGCATGGGTGTGGTTGGTGGCGATCGTGCCCAGTACGGCCAGGCCGAGCGCGCCGGCTACCTGCTGAGAGACGTTGACGATTCCGGAGGCGAGTCCGGCGTCGGCCGCCGGCACCTCCGCCATCGCGATCGAGAGCAACGGCATGAACGCGCTCCCGATCCCGAGCCCGATCGCGAAGAAGGCGAAGAAGATCGTCGGGAAGAAGCTCGTGTGAGCACCCACGCTCGGTGAGCAGGCCGAGCCCGACGATCACCGTGAGCATCCCGCCGATCAGCGCGGGCATGGTGCCGAACCGCTTGACGAGACGGGCGTTGATACCGAGTGACAGGGCGCCGACCGTCATCGTCCACGGCAGGAAGGCCAACCCCGTCTGCAGCGCGCCGTAGTGCAGGACGTGCTCGAGGTAGAGCGTTCCGAGGAAGAAGGTCGAGTACATCCCGGTGACGAGAAAGCCGCGCACGAGGCTCGAGCTGACCAGGCCCCCGGTGCGCAGGATGCGCAGCGGCATGATCGGGTTGGCGATCCGGGCTTCGACGGTCAGGAAGGCTCCCATCAGAACGGCGGCCACCGCTCCGAAGCCGAGCACCGAGCTCGAGCCCCAGCCGTGCCCGCTGGCCTGGATGATCGCGTAGATGGCGGCCATCAGCGATGCGGTGACCAGCACCGACCCGAGCCAGTCGACGTGACCGGTGACGCCCTGTCCCGCATCGCGCGGGATCAGGAACCGGGCGAGGACGAGCGTGGCCACACCGATCGGCAGGTTGACGAAGAAGATCCAGTGCCAGCTGAGGATCTGCGTCAGGGCACCCCCGGCGAGCAGCCCGAGCGATCCTCCGGCCACGGCGACGAACACATAGGCGCTCATCGCCCGGGCGCGATCTGCGGGCACGGGGAACTCGGTGACGATGATCGCGAGGATCACTGAGGCCTGGGTCGCCGCGCCGAGACCCTGGACGAACCGGGCGGCGATCAGCGCACCCGGGCTGGGTGCGAGCCCGCAGAGCCACCGAGGCGACCGTGAAAAGGGTCACGCCGGCAAGGAACACGCGTTTACGGCCGAACAGATCGCCGAGCCGGCCGGCGAGCAGGAGGAAGCTGCCGAAGGTGACGAGAAAGGCGTCGATGACCCAGGTGAGGTTCCCCTGGGTGAAGTGCAGCTCGCGCTGGATCGACGGGAGGGCAACGTTCACGATCGTCGTGTCGAGCACGATCATCAGCTGGGCGAGGCAGACGACCCCGAGCGCGAGCCAGCGGCGACGATCGCCGTCGGCGGAGGTGGAAACGAGAGAAAGGCGGTGCATACAGAAGTCCCAGGTCAGAGAAGAACGGTGGTAAACTGGAGGGACCCTCCGAAACATAAGTGGAGGCTACCTCCGGAAACGAACTATAGCGGAGGCCCCCTCCACTTTGTCAAGCGAAACTCATGACCGCCGAATCCCTGAGCACACCCGATCCCGTCGCTGAGTCCCTCGCCCGCCGCCCCAAGCGCGCCGACGCGCGCCGCAACTACGACAAGGTCCTGGCCGCCGCCCGGGACGCGTTCGCCGAGCGCGGCAGTTCCGCCTCGCTCGAGGAGGTGGCGCGCCGCGCCGAGGTCGGGATCGGCACGCTGTACCGCAACTTCCCCAACCGCCAGGCGCTGCTCGAGGCCGTCTACATCGACGAGGTCGACGATCTGTGCCGCTCGACGGCCGGCCTTGACGCCCTCCCCCCCTGGGACGCGTTTGCCGCCTGGGTCGACCGGCTGGTCGGCTACCTGGCCACCAAGCAGGCGCTGGCCCAGGAACTGCTCGAGTACTTCGACCGCGACGCGCCGCTGTTCCAATCCTGCCGGGCGTCGCTGTTCGCCTCCGGCGAGCCGTTGCTCACCCGCGCCCAGGAGGCGCACGCGCTTCGCGCCGACACCGACCTGCTCGAGGTCATCCAGATCGTCGGGGGAATCGCCAAGATCCCAGCGGCCGAGCCGGGGCAGACCCAGCACATGCTGCGGATCGCGCTCGACGGTCTGCGCTACCGGCCGTCCGGCGCATAGGCCGGCTTGCGACTGCTCGGAGATGAGCTCAGTCAGGGCTGGCTGGTGCCCTCGCGTCCGTACTGGTCTCTGAGCCGCACGACATCGTCGAGGTCGGGCGTGGAAACCTCGAGCACGTCAGCGTCCTCCAGGGCTTCGATGGTGTGGATCTGACCGGGCTCGTTTCGCCACACCGAGCCGGCATCGATCACCTGCTCGCTGAGCTGCTCGGCGTCGGGTCCCTGAACGAGCAGCAGACGGCCGGTGAGGAGGTAACAGCTCTCGTCCTTGCGCTCGTGGTATTGCAGCGAAAGGCGGTGGCCGCGCTCGACGTGCAGGATCTTTCCAGCGTAACGGTCAGTCAGCGCGTACCAGATTTCATAACCCCACGGTTTGGGCACCCGGCGGGGAAGCGGCGCATCGTCGGCTTGGACCATCGGCCGATGGTGTCATGCCGGCGTGGCGGCTGCGGCGTAGCGCAAGCTTCCGGGGTGCTGACGCGCCGCGTTACGGTGGGTCTGGCGTCACGAGAAACGTCCTGACCGGTGGCCCACGACCGCGAGACGGCTGGTAGGGTGGCACCGTGAACGGGCTGGGAGAGGGGTGAGCCTGGTGCCCTACCGACGGTGTCCGACCTGCGGTGTTCAGAGCTACGCGCCACGCACCGCCGGCTCGGTGACGTGCCCGGAGTGCGGGGTCCCGCCCCCTCGGGAGGGGGCCGCGGCACCCTCCTCGACCGACACCAGTTGGCGGCTCGGCCAGTTGCTGCGGATGACTCGAGGCCTGCTGGACGTCGACGTTGCCATCCTGACGGAAATTCGCGACGGGCGCGAGACGGCGCACCAGGTCGACGGAGAGCTGCCGGGGCGCGGGTCCTTTGAGGGCCTCTCGCTCGAGCTCGAGCACACGTTCTGCCAGCGGATGCTCGACGGGCGAATCGGAAACTACATCTGCGACGCCAGGCAAGATGCTCGCGTCAATGACCTCGCGATGGCCAGGGAACTCGGTATCCAGGCATGGCTTGGCGTCCCGATTGAGCTCACGGACATGCGGCTCTACGTGCTCTGTTGTCTGGCCAGTGAATCGCGACCCAGCATCGGGGCACCCGAGGTCCGGCTGCTCGCCGGACTTGCCGAGTCGGTGCGAGCCGAGCTACAGGCCGGCGATCCGGTCCCGAGCTAGTTCTACCGAGTGCCCATCTACGACTTCCAGTGCCGCGCGTGCGGGGAGCGCTTCGAGGCGCTGGTCGCAGTGGCTCATCGGCCGGTATGCCCGGTCTGCGCCACCCCGGAGTCACACCGGCTGTTCTCGCCGATCGCGGGAGCGCCCAAGGGTGGATTGCGCGGTGCTGCCGCGCGACGCTCTGACAACCTGCGCCACTCGCGTGACGAGCGATTGCGCGAGGGCTTCGCCGCCCAGCGAGAGCGGCGAAAGCAAACCGGCGGTGACCAGCAGTAAGCGGCGATGAGCTGCCGGCGGATCAGGAAATCAGTCAGTTCTTGACAACTGGCCCCGGGCTCGGCGACGGTATGGCCATGTCAACAGGCGGACAGGCGAGCGCACCCTCGCTCGTGGACAGCCTCGAGAACTACCTCGCTGAGATCCCCAAGTCCGGACGGCCCGATGCGCTGCATCAGGTCTTCTACGGCTTCTACACCCGCGTGGCCATCATTGACCGCACGGTGTTCGAGCTCGCCGCGTGGGCGAAGACCGACGCCGGGACGCTGTCGGACGGCACCGGGCCGCTGGCCGAAGCCCTGCGCGACAACTCACTGGCCGTCGGCCAGGAGCTGTTCGCGAGCCGTATGCGGGCGATGAGCGCGATGGGATATGTCTCCAAGCGACTGATCTCGCTGCTCAATGGCGCTCCGGCGCCCGCGTTCACCCTGACTCACGCCATCGCCTTCGATCAGAGCCGTGGAGAGATGCGCACCTATGACCTCTCGAACCCCGGCGAACACCCCGAGCTTCCCTACGATCCGCTCACCTACGACCCGCACGAGCCCTGAGCTCAAGGACGCCGGCGCGGCGGCGGCCGCCGCGCTCTCGCCGTCGCGGAAGCGTCGGAGCCGGCATAGCAGGGGGTGAAACGCCCCCGCCCTGGCGCCGGGCCCGGGCGCGGGCGCGAAGCCTGTGCTCGGAGATGGGAGGCCAGTGACGGCGGACGCGCGCTCTTCGCGGGGTAGATTCTCGGCTGTGTCATCCCGATGGGCCCGCGTCTGGTTCGGAGCGACCGCAACGTGCGTGCTCGCCGGCGTGGCGATCAGCGCGATCACGGCGGCCAACAACCACGGCGGACACTTTCACCCCGCCGCCGCCCGCGCCGCCAACGCGTTCGCGTTCTTCACGATCGAGTCCAACCTGCTTGTCGGCCTGGCCACCCTGCTGCTCGCGGTGCGCTCAGATCGCACTTCGACACCGTTCGCTGTCCTGCGCCTGAGCGGGCTCGTAGCGATCACTGTCACCGGGATCGTGTTTCACGCCGTGCTCGCCCAGACGCTCGACCTCAAGAGCTGGGATGTGGTGGGAAACGAGCTGGTCCATACCGTGGTCCCGGTGATGGCGGTCGTCGGCTGGCTGCTCCTCGGGCCGCGACGCATCGTGTCCGCGCGAGTCGCGTGGCTTTCGCTGATCTTTCCGGCGTGCTGGCTTTCGTTCACGCTGATCCGCGGGGCGATCATCCACTGGTACCCATACCCGTTCATCAATGTCACCAAGCTCGGTTACGGCGGCGCGGCGCTCAACTGCATCTGGGTGACACTTCTGATGCTCGGCCTGGCGGCCGGCGCGACCGTGGTCGATGATCGGCTCGGACCTCCGACGCGCGCCGCCTGACCGGCTGGCGTTGCGCGGAGCGGACGCACGCACTACGGTTGATGGCGCCCTCCATGGACCGGCGGCGATCGATTCACCGATTCGCACAGGCGCTGGTGCTCGCGTCAGCGCTCGTCATCGTCCCGCGGGCTTTCGATCATCCTGAGCTTCGCTCGGACGACCCATCATCGAGCTCTGACGCGCAGCACGCTCAGCGTCACATTTCGCGTCTGCTGACGCGGCGCTCGCGCAACCAGCGCGACGAGCGAACGATCGCCCGCTCGTCGCGCCGTGTCTTGCTGCTCAGGCGGCGGCGGGGGTCGCCACGACGATGCGCGCCACGTAGTCACCGGTAGACCAGACGACGGCCTCGGCCGTGACACCGTGCTCCCGGCGACCCGCCGGTAGCAGGGGGCTGCGGCATCGTGGGTGCCGTCGGTGTTCCGTGCGAACATCGGCGCGTGCCGTTCTGGCAGGACATCGAGCAGGCAGCGCCGGAGTTCGCGCAGCGCGTGCGGGCCCGCTTCGACGCTCACAGACACAAGACGATCGCCACGCTGCGCGCCGACGGGTCGCCGCGGATCTCCGGGATCGAGGCCGCCTTTGAGGATGGCGAACTGGTCTTTGGCTCGATGCCGAACGCGCGAAAGGGCGCGGATCTCCGTCGGGATCCGCGGTTCGCTCTACACAGCGCAACGGTCGACCCGGTTACGGGCTCGGAGGCGGACTGGCCCGGCGAAGCGAAGATCGCCGGCCGGGTGATCGCTGCCGGACCGCTGACCGAAGGCCCGGCCGGTGATCGCTTTCGCACCGACATCGCCGAGGTCGTGCACACCCACCTCAACGAACGGGCCACGCTGCTGGTCATCGAGTGGTGGACGCCGACGCGGGGACTGCAACGGATCGAGCGCGAGTGACGGTGCTTCGCTCCCGGCTGATCGCCGGGGCGCGGACCGCAGGCGGGAAGGCGCTCTGGAGCCGTGCCACGGAGCGCGAACCGGGTCAGGTGTCGGCCGAGTAATGGTGGCCAAGGTACTCGAGGACGACCGGGTCGTTCGAGACTCGTCGCTCCACGAGCCGGCCCGTGCACTGGCACATGTCGACGATCGCGCGTCGAGTTGAAATCTCGACCAGGCGCCACGTCGCACCAAATGCCACCCAACGCTCGAGCTCCTCAAGCGTCAGCGGCGGCCTCATACCCAAGCTTTCGGTCTCATCCGGCACCTGAGCAATCCACTCTGGCACGGGGGTGGTCGCGGTCGTGCCGGCGTTCGTGAATTCTTGGTTTGAGGTTGTTCACGGTTCGAGCTCCGCGACGGGCGGCGGGACGACCGTGTCCACCAAGCCGGTGACCACGTCGTAGACGTGCCCGGACACCGTGACGCGTGGCGGGATCGCAGCCGCGGAGCGGAGGCGGACCACGTCGCGGGTGACGGTTGCCGCGGGATCGAGGACGGCGTGTTGGCGCAGGGCTGATTCGTTGGCGCCGATCCGCTCGGCGTACGTCCGGCGGAAGGTGTCGTCGGCCAGCGCTCCGGCGCCGCACTGGGTGTGCTGGATGACGGCGACCTCGAAGAGCGGGCCGTCGGGCACGACGTTCTCGGCGATCTGGCCGATAAACGCGACATCGTTGATCACCTCCGGAGTGACCCGGCCGCCGACGTTGCGGACGACGATCGCGTCGCTGAGGCCGAGGCCGAGAAAGTGCGCGGGGTCAACGCGCGGGTCGAGGCACGTGATCACGAACAGGCGGAGCGTGGGGAAGACGACGGCGCCTCGATGGCCGCCGGCGGCGGCGAATGCCTGGTTGCGTTCGAGCGCGGCGCGGATACCTCCGACGGCCGGCCGGCCCGCGCCGGTCAGCGCAAACCCGGTCGCCCGGCCGACGCCGGAGCCGGTCACGTGCGACACGGTGTCCTGGTTGCTCATGGGGTGCTCTCTCCTGTGGTTCCGGTGCGGATCAGCTGCGCCGCGGCGGTCGCGGACGAGCCGAGGGTTCGCACCTCGGTGACGTCATCGGGGCCGGCGGTCGGTTGCGCGGGTAGCAGCGAGAGCGCCATCACCGCGCCGGCGGCAGCAACGCCGGCGGCGAGGTAATTGGCCGCGTGGAAGCCGCGAAAGAAGGCCGCGCTTGCCGCGTCGTGGACGGCCGCTGCCAGCGCCGGATGGCCTGTGGCCTCCAACTGGCTCGCGGCGGCGAGCGCGGCACCGACGGATGCGTGCGCGGTCCGCGCGATGGTGGCCGGCAACCCGATCGGGAGGGCGCTCGTGAGCCGGCTGGTGTACAACGAGGCATACACGCTGCCGATCACGGCGACGCCGAGGGTGCCGCCGAGCAGGCGGGTCGCGTCATTGACCGCCGACCCCACACCGGCCTTGGCCTTCGGCACCACCCCCATGATCGCCTCCGTCGCGGGCGCGCTCGTCAGGCCCATGCCCGTCCCGAGTACGACCATCTGGGCCGCGATCGTCCCATACCCAGTCCGGGCCGATGTGGTCGTCACCCAGAGGTAGAACGCAGCCATCGCAAGCAGCCCTGACGCTACGACCAGCTTGGTGCCGATTCGGACGGCGAGCCTGGCGCCGAGGATCGAAAAGCTCGCGACGCAGATGGCAACCGGGAGCAGGCGTACGCCGGTTGACAGCGGGCCATAGCCCTTCACGAACTGGAAGTACTGGGTGACCAGGAAGATGAACCCGGACAGCGCGAAGAACGAGATCGCAACCGAGGCGCTGGCGGCGGTGAACCGAGGGTTGCCGAATAGGCTCAGGTCAAGCATCGGCTGCTCGGTTCGGCGCTCTCGGCTCACGAACGCCGCGGCCAGCACGACCGTGACCGTAAAACCGCCGACCGTCTGCGCGCTTGCCCAACCGTGGCTAGGGGCCTCAATGATCGTATAGACGAACAGCCCGATCATCGCGGTTGACAGCGCGAGCCCGGCGCGGTCAGTGGCCGGTGCATGCGGATCACGCGAGGTCGGGACAGAGCGCGCGACCATGACGCCGGCGATCGCGGCAACCGGAGTCATCGCCAGGAAGATGCTGCGCCAGTCGAACGTCTGGAGCAGCCGGCCGCCGACGATCGGTCCCAACGCGATCGCGGCGCCTGTGATCGCGCCCCAGAGGCCGATCGCCAGCGCGCGCTCCTGTCGCTCGGTGAACACGTTTGTCAGCAACGACAGCGTTGAAGGGAACACCATCGCCGCACCCAAGCCCATCACCGCTCGCGCCGCGATCAGCGCGCCGGCGCTGTCCGTCCGCCCGCCGGCCAGGCTCGCCAGCCCGAAGACCAATAGGCCCGCGAGCAGCATCCCCTTGCGTCCGAGACGGTCCGAGAGGCTGCCCAGGGCGAGCACCGACCCGGCGAACAGCAAGTTGAACGCATCCACGATCCATTGCAGCTGCGAGTTGGACGCATGCAACTCGCGAACCAGGGTTGGCAGCGCGACATTGACGATCGTCGTATCGAGATTGATCACGAACGCCGCCATCAGCAGCGAGATCAGGATCAACGGCTTGGATTTCATGGCGCTCTCCAGAAGACTGAGGTCAGGGAGTTACGACACGATCATAAACCTGATGAACAAGAAAATCTATCTACTAGACGATGTTCTCTACCAGCCGCTAGACTCGGGTCCATGAGGTCCTATGACGAGTACTGCTCGCTCGCGAAATCGCTCGACGTGGTCGGTGATCGGTGGACGCTGTTGATCGTTCGCGAGCTCGCCCTGCGCGGGGCCTGCCGCTACACAGACCTGCGTAACGGGTTGCCGGGGATCGCCAGCAACCTGCTCGCCGAGCGGCTACGCGAGCTCGATCGCGCCGGCGTGATCGCGCGCGAGGACGCCCCGCCACCGATCGCCACCACCCTCTTCAGCTTGACCCCGCGCGGTGAGGAGCTTCGGCCCGTCCTCGAGGACCTCACCCGGTGGGGGCTTCCGCTGATGACCGAGCAGAAGCCCGACGACGCCGTCCGCAGCCACTGGCTCGCCTCGGCGCTTCAGCTCATGCTCACCGATCGACAGCCGGACGCGGCGCCGGTGAGCGTCGAGCTTCACGTTGGTGATCAGCCGATCGTCGTCGAAGCGCGCAATGGCGAAGATCCACACCCGACTCGAGCCCGCCGCTAGCGCCGATGCGACGCTCACCGGACCGCCCCAGCCGATCATGGGACTTCTCCTCGGATTGCTTCAACTCAGTGACGCGAAAGCAAACGGCATCGACTACCAGGGCGACCCGGCCACCCTCGACCGGATCCGCGCACACCCAACCCCTGTCGCGCTCCCGAGCTGAAGCTCACACGGGCCACGCGCCGCAGGTGAGAGCGTTCCGGCCGACCCGCCGCCGGCCGGAACGCGGAGCTGTGGCTACTTGAACAGCATGTCGAGCGAGTTCGCGGCCGCGCCGCTGCCCGCGTCGTCGACGAAGTACAGGCCACGGTTCCCGGGCACGATCGCGAGGCCGAACAGATCCCCGGCGCCGTTGGGCACGAGCGTCTTGCTCGCCACCTGGTGCCCGGCAGGCGAGGTCTCGACCAGCTTGCCGTTGTTGCCGTTGGCGCTGATGACGTCTCCGTTGGGGGCGATCGCGACCCCGAGCGGATCGTCGAGCGCGCCGCCGTGGGACACGGTGGTGCCGCCGCCGGATACCGTGGTCGTCCGGGTCATCGCCTGGGAAATCGCCGCGATCCGGTTGCGGGAGGAGTCAGCGACGAACAACGTGCCGCCGTGCCCAAGGCCAACGCCCGTCGGACCGACCACGAGCGCGCCGGGATCGAGGTGCTCACGGAAGCCGCTCGCGATCACGCGCTCGGACAGGACCCTGGGAACGCCCGCGGATGGGACCGTCAGCCTGACGCGCACCACGGTGCCGCGCTGCACGTTGTCGCCGTGTCCGGCGACGGTCCCGTTGAGCACGTTGGTGACGAACAGCGTCGCGCTGTTGCCCCGCACGGACGCCGTCATGTCCCACGGGCCGTTGATCGGGCCGCCGGTTAGCGTCTTCACCACGTGGCCGTGCGAATTGAGGATGTCCAGCGCGCCGGCAGCCGCGGCGCGGCCCTTGCCGCCCGGGGCAGGCAGCATGCCGACTGCGACAAAGCCGTGCGGAAGCGTGGCGAGTGCCGTGGTCAGTCCGACGGCCTTGGCCGAACCAGTCGGAGGGACGACAGAGAACACCGTGAACGCCCCCGCGGGCGAGATCTCGACGATGCTCGACCCGGTCCCCTGCTCGTTGGCGCCGTTGTTGAAGTTCGAGACCAGCACGTCGCCCTGGGTCTCCGTGCCGACCGTGCGAGGGACCACGGCCACGCCGTAGGGGTTCTGGTCACCCTTCGCGGCTCCGCCCGGCGGCACCGCGGAATGCAGCGTGGCGATCCTGGAGAAGGACGTGATGTACGGCGTGGCCGCCGCTGCGGCGGCCGTCGGTGCGACGCATACCGCGCCGGCGACGAGCAGAGCGAGCCTTCGCGTCTTGGTGGACATATGGTGACCGGCCTTTCCGATGGCTGCGGCCGCCCGACGGCGTGCCGACGTGACACCGCAGAGTTGACTCCGGGCGCAGTACGCGCGTCCAGTCGTGTAGACGACGTCGCGCCGCGATCATTCCCGGGGCGCCGTGAGTTTTACCTCGCGTTTAGGCAATCCGGCCGACTGGTGCCCTTTCCTTCCTAGCTCCATCGGCGTGGCCTTGCCGTTCACGGGCTGTGCGATTTGTGCCAGCGATCGCCTGATCCGGGGTAGCCACCACTTCCGGTTTGGACCCCGCCTCGGACGGCCGGCTTACCGCGACACAGGCCACTGGCTCACCGCAGCGCGTTCGTCGCGTTCGCGCTCTCAAGGAGTCACCCTGACCAGCTGGATGAGACCTGCCGCACCGGCCAGAAGGCCGACCGGCTCATCCACCACGACAGCGTGTGCGCCGAGCAGATCGCGGCAGAGGCCGTAGCCCTCCTCGTTGCCGTAAGCGGGGCCCACGCTGACGCGCGGAGGATCGACCGTCTACTTATGCAGATCAGGCCGGATGTCGGCGGCGCCGTGGCCGAGACGACCATCGGCGGAACCTGATCCTTGGAGTTCGAGATGTCGCCGAAGCGCTCGCGAGCTGAGCCCTGGCGCCTCGAGCGGAGCAATCGTCAGCTTCGGCGAACGCCGGCAGCGGACTGCAGCCGCGTGTGCTGAGCGCGGATAGCACGCCAGTTGGAGGTTCAAATCCTCCGGCGGGCTTGGGTTGTTCGCATACCTACGACCAGCGCGGTCACGAGCACTCAAGCTTGTCCCGCGCCTTCACGTTTCCACCGGATCCGAGCCTGCGTACCGCGGAAAGGCTCCAGGCAACGCCAAAAGGGGTCATCGGAGAACTAGACACGGGAGATCTCAGACCCGCGACGCGCGTTTTGCTAACGAGACCGTTGCACGCCGCAGGCAGGCGGGATGACGGCGCTGGTCCTGGCACCGCGTGATGCCGTCGTGGCGCCCCAGAGGTCGCGGTAGACGTCGACATACAGCCGACGTTGTGCGGTGTGACAGCCGATCAGTGCTCCGGCCGTGCCGTCGGCCACGCCGGGCTGCGGGCGGCCGTCGTAGTCCATCGGCGCGAGCGCGGTCCCGTTGGCACGGACTCCGGGCGGAAGGCGGCGCCCGGGAAACGCGAAGATCGTGCCGCGGCCTGAGACGAACGCGGTCTGCCCTTCGGGCAGCGCCCAGATCCCACCGCACCGCGCAGGGGGCTGCGATCAAGGGCTGCCGTTGGCGTCGATGTATCGGCCGTTGAGCGTGATCGCCCGTCGGTCTGGCTGGGCGGCGAGCAGCCGCTGGGTCGCCGCCGCGATCGTGGCCTCCACCGGCCCGAGCGACTCGCTGTCGTCGCTGTGGTGCTGGCCGAAGCGGTCGTTGCTGCCGTGCGCGGCTGAGCAGCTCCCAGGTATGCCACGGATCCTCGCTGGACTGGGTCAGCGTGCAGTGACCCATGCCGTCATCAGTTGACACAGTCACCGACGAAGTTCCCGGGCGGCATCAGGTACCCGACCATGTCCTGGGAGAGACCGAGGAAGAATCGGTGCGGCGCACTCATCTTGGTCGATAGCCACGGGGTAATCGGTTCCTGGGGAAAGGCCATGTCCTGCGGTCCGAAGTAGCCGCGGATCGTCGACTGGGGGAAGGCCTCTCCCGGCATCGTGATCATCTGCGCATCGGCGATCCTGATCAGCGAGACCTGGGTCTTGAGCTCGATAGGTCCCGTCCGCGGCCTGGTACACGGGACGATCGGGGAACAGTCCCGCCGCGGCGGCGAAGTTGAACAGCAAGTTGTCCCGCAACGAAAGGTGAGCTGGCGGCGAGCTCTTGACGCCCAGCGCCGAGCCGTGGGAGTACGGCGTCCGCGCCAACGTCGCTCAGCGCGTCCTCGGGCAAGGAACCGGGCGATCGCCCGCGCCCGCGTCGAGCTGATCCATCGTCAGCGGCCGGCTGTGCGACGGGCGGCCGCTCGGCGGTGCGACCGCAGTCGCCGAGCGCGCTCTCGCCATTCGTCGCCGGGCGCGTGAGCCCAGGTCCGACTACCGGCGTCCGGCTGACCCGGGTACCGGCGGGGTAGACACACGGGCATCTCGACGCTGCCGACCGGTCCCGCCAACGTCATCGCCACACCACCGACTCGCGACTGCACGTCGCGCCGGAAGAACCCACCCCAGTCGCCCGCCATCACGCGGCGGTAGTACCCGCGGGGGTTCGCGGCGTCGGGCCCTTTCATCGGCAGATCGTGCGGCGGCTCGCCACTGAAGCCAAGGGTCTCGTCGTGGATCCCGTATTCCATCAGCGTGGCGATCGTCCTTGTGCGGCGCTGGGCCTCGATCGCCGACAGCACGTGGATATGGCGGTCAGCCAGATACGGATAGCTCGAGAAGCACGGCAGGAAGTTGTTCGGATCCAGCGCCTCGCCGATCTTCAGCCGCGCCGGACGCACTCGATCCGCGGCGCGTTCGATCGCCCGAGCCACGCGGCCCACCTCCCAGTTGACATAGAGGTGGTTGACGCCGGTAATCGGTCTGGGTGGGCCCCCAGATTCCCAGCGGATCCGGGGCAGACTCGTCGTGGGTGGAGGAGATCACGATCTTCATCCGCGCCAGATCAGGCCGCTGCCGGGCGACCAGGTCGCGGATCCGCTGAAAGTCGGCGTTGAACGTGCCGATGCTGTCGAGCGAAACCAGCGCCACGCCGCGTCGAACGTTGTCGGAACACGATCGCCTCGGCTCCGCAGCGGATCGTCGGGCAGGATCGCCTTGGCGGTCCGGTTCTGTCCGTCACCACCGGCGAGATAGATGCCCTCATAGCGAGCTGACGGATCGATCACATGGCCGTACTCGGGGACGCGGAAAGGCATGCCGTCGAGCTTGCAGAACGGCTCACCGGCACCGTCTGCGCCGATGGGTCATACTCGTCCGGCGGCGAACCGGGGTCCACGTGGTACGGGTCCTCGAAGGCGAACCGGCGGATGCCATTGAAGTAAGCCCTCGCAGTGGTGCCGCGGGGGTCTTGGCGTCAAGCATGACGCCGGGACCGGAGACGGAAACGGCGCGCCGTGTGGAAAATAGGTCGGGGTGATGTCCACCTGGGCCGCGCCGACAACAAAGCCGCTTTGGACTGTGATCCGCGCCAGCGCGCCCGGCGCGGTCAACGCCAACGCCACCCCCACCACGGCCGCCGCGGCGGCCCCACGGAGCGTCCGAACCTTCAGCCCGGGAAGCATGGCACCAACGTACTTCAACCACCGGAGCCTGGCAGACGTGAGCGAGAGGCCGTTGCGGCAATGTCTAAACGCGTCATTGGCACCCCGGCTTGCTCACACGACACGCTCAAGAAGCACCACGTGTCACCCCCAGCGGAGCACGCTTCGCGGGTGCGATCACGGATCTGATCGGTGGTATGCCCTGTCACTACACGTCAAACGCGAAGCCACAGGTCGGTAGGGCGCGTAGTCGTAGGGGCACCAATGGCACGCACTCGCAGATCATGTCGCCGGGCTCGGCTTTGTCCTGGCAAGCACGGTCGCATGCGAGAAACGGCATATCACGAACGATCGCTTCCACCCTCGGGTCATCGTGGGTTGGGCCGCCGGCAGGGCAACGGCTTGTACGCGGTCGTCCGACCGAGAGAGCGGTCACGCGCGGCCGCCGAGCACCCTCCGCGACATCTTCGCCGAGCGCGCCTAGAAACGATCGTCGGCGCGGACGGCAAGGTGACTTTCGCGCCGAGCAGCTGGTCGCTGAGCACGTCGAAACCGCCGCGGCGCCGGGCTGGGAGCGCTTCGTGTCGGCACGTTCTCCGCTCCGGTACGGACCGTCGGTAGGTTGCCGTCCCAAACGTCACCATTATCTGCTGGCGATCCTCAAATTCGGACACTGCCGGTCATCCCGCGTTTGGTCAGGCGCACACCCCAACGCCGGGCCAGAAGCCATCGCCGCGTCTTCGGAGAAGTGACCCGCGGACTTCACCGCTCTGAGTTGCTTCACCGGCACGCCTAGGCGTAGGGTGTGCGCGTGCCGAGTCGCAGGCGCGCCCTCCTACGAAAGCTCGCTCTAGCGGGAGCCCTCGTCGTAGCCGGAGCGCTGGCCGTGGCGGTGCCCACGTGGGCAGTTCAGGTGGCGCCACGAGTCGCGCCGGCCCGACTGCATGGCGCCGCAATAGTTTCGCTGCCACCTGCTCTGGACCGACCGACAAAGCCCGCACGCGCCGGGGTGGCGTCCGGCCCGCTTCCCGCGCCGAACGATCCGGGGTTCGCGGGCTGCGAGAGTCAGGATCCGGTCACGGGCTGCACCGACAACGAGCAGTGGGACCTGTTCGGGCCCCTAACCGGAAACACGTGTCTCGCCCCGGGCGGCTCGGTGCACAATCAGCCGCATCCCGACGGCGGATTGCCCTGCTGGGCTCGGAATGCAAAAGATCCGCAGCACGCGGCGGGGGTCGACATGACCGGCGCGTGGGCGCAGGGCAACGTGGGGCGCGACGACGTGCTGATCGCCTACATCGAGGGCGGCGTGAACTACCGCAATGACGGAATCAAGGACTCGCTGGACAACATCTACCTGAACCGGGGAGAGTTGCCCTATCCGGAGATCGCCGGTGGTCGCTCGGCCGGTCGCTACGACGCAAACCGCGACGGCCGCTTCGACATTCGCGACTACGCCCAGGATCCACGCGTGAATCCGCCGTGCCCAGCCAGTGTGGCGCCGTTCGCGAAGCATCTCGAGGGCGTTACCTGGGGCTGTGTGACCCGCGGCCGGCATGCCTACATCGACGCGGTCCACGTCGCTGGGCACACGACCCCTTACCTATCGCCCGAGGACCTGATCGCGGTGTTTGGCCACTGCCGGATCGTGCGGGGTAGCGTGCGGGCGCTGCCCCAAGAGCGGTCGCTTTGACAACGATCACAACGGTTACTCGAATGACATCAGCGGCTGGAACTTTGACCGCAATAGCAACGACCCTCAGACCGACGAGCCCGGGTACAGCCACGCGCCCGGCCTGATCTCGCTCGTCGGCGGAGTGGCGAACAACGGTTACGCCGGCGTGGGCGTGTGCCGCGCGTGCCGGGTGGTTCCGATCAAGCAGGGCGCCGAGGCGGTGGGACGGACCGACAAGTGGGGGGAGGCGATCCTGTACGCGACGGACTTGGGCGCAACCGCGATCAGCTCAGTTGTGGTCGAGTACAGCTACTCGAGCTTTTCCCAGCAGGCGGTCGACTACGCGAACCGGCATGGGGTTCTGGTTGCGTTGGACTCCAACGATTTCGACTCGATGGATCACACCGACGGCATGCTGTTCGATCACGCGATCCCGGGAAACTCGTTGGCGGAGGACCAGGGTGCTGCGGGCACGGCGACCTTCAGGGCGCGGAGCAACGTCACGAGCTTCGGCACGCACAACATCTTCTCCGGTGAGGAGACCTCGACCTCCGGCGCCACCCCGTTCATGGCCTCGTTGCTGGCGATGACGCAATCCGCGGCGCTCAACGCGCAGGGACCGCCACATCATTCCCGATCGGCTGACGCCCAACGAGATCAAGCAGGTGCTGATGGACACCGCCAGCCCGGTGATTCCGCAGGTGCAGTTCCCTAGCGTGGCCCACCAGTGGCCGGGCAATCCCGGCAGCGCCACCAACGCCACCCACACGAATTGGTCGACGCAGTACGGCTACGGTCGCCCTGATGTCGGCTCCGCTACGCGGTTGATCATGTCCGGGCGCGTACCGCCAACCGCCGAAATCGACTCCCCGCACTGGTTCCAATATGTCGATCCCGCGCGCCAGCCCACGCTGCCGATACGGGGGTTCTTCGCGCGGAGCCGCTGGCGCTCGAGCGGCAGGGCCCGGTGGACACTCGAGTGGGCGCTGGGAGCGGACCCTTCGGACGCTGCGTTCCACTCAATCGCCGCCGGCGCGGCAAGATCGCGCACCGGGTTGCTGGGCAGGTTCGATCTCCGACAGATTCCGGCTTCGTACTACGAACATGCGCCTGTCTCGACGCTGCCGCCCAACGGGCCCGAGCAGTACACCGTCACGCTGCGCCTGCGTGTCCGCGACGGCAACGGTTTGAAAGCGGAGGATCGGCGCACGATCGGGGTGCGACACGACCCCGACCTGCTGCCCGGCTATCCGAAGCATGTCGGGGGTGAGCTGGCCGCTGCCCCCAGCTACGTCGACCTCGAGGGACGCCACCAGCTCGACCTTGTCTTCGCCACCGACAACGGACAGGTGCAGGCGCTGCGGCCCGACGGTCGCGAGGTGCCGGGTTTCCCGGTGTGGAGCGACTTCGAGCGTCAGATCGACCCGCTCAACCCTCAGAACTACCCGGCCCGCGCGTATCAGAGATCCAACGTTACGCAACGTGCACGAGCCGCTCAGCGGAATCGCAATCGGCGACCTCTGGCACAACGGGCACCTGGAGATCGTCGCGACCAGCGCCAACGCGGACGTGTACGTCTGGGACGCCCATGGGCAGCGTTTGCGCGGCTTCCCGCAGCACTCGAATTCGCGCTACTGGTCGCTGCCGGTGCCCACGCCGCAGGCGCCCACGCCACACGGGCGCCTGCCTGGACGCGGGAACTGGTCCGCGCCGGTGCTAGCCGACCTCGGGGGCAACGGCCGGCTCGACATCCTGATGACGGCCTACGACGGGTTCGTGTATGCATTCCGACCCGATGGGCGGCCGGTGCCGGGCTGGCCGGTACAGGTCAAGCTGCCCGCTGCCGACTACGCCCGCGTCGGCGTCCAGCCAGGATCGTACATCCGCGATGCCAAGCTGATGTACCCGGTCGGCGTGGCCGACGTGCTGGGCATGGGACGGCCGCAGGTGTATGTGTCGAGCTTCGAATGCAATGCCGGCAGCGAGGCCTTCCTGTACGGGATCTGGCCGGACGGCAACCGCCACCGCGGCGGCGCGTACCTGCCCAACTGGCCGGTCACGGTGCCGACGTTGTCGACGTGCTACGACCAGTCGATTGACTTCGTCGGCGAGGGCACGAGCGCTCCCGTGTTCGGACCTGTCGGCGCGAAGCTGCGCATCTTCACAAGCGGCATCAGTGGTCCGGTGCAGGCGCTGAACGGCGACGGCTCGGTGTTCAGGTCGATGAGCGGCGGGTGCACGAGCCCGGCCTGCGCGCCGCTGCCGCCCTATCGCCCGGGCGACGCGCTGACCGTGACGCTCACCGGTCAGGGTGCGCTCGGCGATCTGCGCAACACGGGAACGCCGCAGTACCTCCAGTCGACCACCGGCGCCAAGTCGCTGACAGCTGGTCTGCACTCCCCGGGTCCCGCGGCCTTACCTCAGACCTACGAGGAGGCATGGAACCCCGGCAACGGGACCGTCGCCGCGGGTTTCCCGCGCCGTCAGGACGGGTTCCCGTTCTTCACCGCCCCGCTGGCCGCCGACCTCGGGAACGACGGGACGAGTCAGGTGATCGAGTCCAACGACTCCTACTGGATCCACGCCTTCGCGGTGGGCGGCGGCGAGGCGCCGGGCTTCCCCAAGTACACCGGACAGTGGCCATCCTTCAGCGGCGTGGTCGGCGACCCGGGCATGAACGGCAACATGCGGCTGGCCTACGGCACACGCGAGGGCTATCTGTTCGTGTGGAAGGCGCACGGCGCCATGCACTTGCACGGATCCTGGCCGCACTACCGGCACGACGATCGCAACACCGGCCTGTACGGACTGGACACGATCCGTCCCGGCGCGATCCTGGACCTGCGCCGCCGTCGCGGCCGCACGTTCACGCTGACGTGGACCGCTCCCGGCAATGATTACCAAACCGGTATCGCCGCGCGCTACGACATCCGCATGGCCCGAGCACCGATCACCGAGACGAGCTTCTCGCACGCCCGGTCGCTACCCGGCGCTCCCCGGCCGGCGCGAGCCGGGACCCGCCAGAAGTTCGTCCTGCCCACACCGCCCATCGGCATAACCTACGTTGCGATCCGCGCTATCGACGCCGCCGGGAACATCTCGGCGCTCAGCAACGTGGTGCGAATCGGCGTCGCTAGGAGGTAGTCGGGTCAGCGACGGATCGACGGCACCACCGTCAAGAGCATGAACTGGGGCTCAGCGCACGAGTCTGTCTGGTCTCGGCTTACGCTCCCCCGCAAGCATCCACGGGCGTCGGAGTCACGCATCTCCTTCGCAAGCGGGGAGCAGGCTTCGCGACGTCAACAGTCGACGACCTCGTTTGCCCAGCGAGCGTCCGCCGGTCCGGCCGCGCACGAACGCTTTGCTCACCCCGCAGGGACGCGGCGCACGGTCGCACTGGCGACAACTCGATCGTCCGGCTAAGCGTCCTCGTCGCCGAATGGGGCTTTGACGAGGCGCTCCGCGACCATCCTCTGCCTATGTAAAACGTCGTCCATTCGTCGCAATAGCCGATTAGCGGGCGCGACCTTCGTACGTGATGAGGCCTGCATTCATGCGCGCCTGGCATCGGAAGCTGATGTGGCTTCGTGACCTTTGGTGTCTGGTTGGGGAAGCGCTCGCGCCCAGGACCAGCGCCGACGTCGTGGCCGCATTTGGTGTCGAGCAGGCACGACATCGGCGTCGATCTTGGCGACGAACGCCTGGGGCGAGCCGCGATCGGGTGGGTCGGGTCCGTCAGGCGTCGCGGTGCCCTACCCGGATCAGTGCTGCGCCGAGGGCGATGGCGGCGTATGCGCCGAGGAGGGCGACTGCGGCGTTGGGCGTGAGCAGCCCGCTTGAGTGGTGCACTGTGATGGCTGCTTGGATGGCGGTGCCGGGCAGGTATTGGCGCAGGCCGGCGGGGAGGAGTTGGCCGAGGGTGACGCCTCCGACGATGATTAGCGTCAGGGTCGTGGTCGCCCCGGCGGCGTGTCGGATGAGGCCGCCGAGGCCGACGCCGATGATCGCGACGAGGCTCGCTGCCACGGCGCCGAAGATGATGGCTCGCGGCACGCCGGGATGGCTGAGGGCGACCTGGAGGTGTTTGCTGGCGAAGATCCGCTGGCCGAGTGCGAACCCGGCGACGTCGCAGAGCAGCGCTATGGGGAGCACGAGCGCCGCGATTGTCGCGGCCTTGGCTGCGAGTACGAGTCGTCTGGCCGGCATCGCGCTGAAGGTGGTGCGGATCATGCCGGTGGAGTACTCCGCGGTGACCGTCCGCACGGCGAGCGCTCCGAGCAGGGTGGCGGCGATGATGACCCCGAAGAGCGAAGCGCTCGCCGGGTCGAACGTGTGGCGTTGTTGGGCGGTCAAGCTGACTTGGTTGAGGTCGACGGCGCCGGTGAAGCCGATTGCCAGCGCCCCGGCCAGCGCGGCCGTGCGCCAGGTTGAGGGGAGGGTGCGAAGCTTGGTCCATTCTCCTTTGAGGTGTCGGTTGATCGTGGTCGCCGGACCTGCGCGCAGCGGGAGGGTGTGAGTGGTCGTGCTCATGTCAGGCTCCTTGGGTGGTTCCGGCCAGCTCGCCGGCGTGGTAGTCGGTTGCGTCTCGCGTCAGCTCGAAGAACGCCTGCTCAAGTGAGGCGCGCGATGCCGCGAGCTCGAACAGGGTGATGTCGTTGGCGCACGCGACGCCGCCGATCGCCAGGCAGTCCAGGCCGGTCACCAGCAGGGCTCCGTCGGGGGAGCGCTCGACCAGCCCGCCGCGCAGGGTCAGGGCGTCGGCCAGGTCGGTCTGTTCCACCGCCCGGACACGGACGCTCGCGGCGGCGTTTTGGTTGATGAAGTCCTCGGTGCCGGCGTCGGCGATGATGCGACCCTGGGCGATGACGAGTAGGTGATCGGCGGTCTGGGCCATCTCGCTCATGAGATGGCTGGAGAGAAACACGGTGCGGCCCTGGGAGGCCAGGCTCTTCATCAGCTTGCGGATCCAGACGATGCCGTCAGGGTCCAGACCGTTGATCGGCTCATCGAAGATCAGCGTGCCGGGGTCGCCGAGCAGGGCGGCGGCGATGCCGAGCCGCTGACTCATGCCGAGCGAGAAGGTCCCGACCCGCTGGCCGGCGACGTCGCTGAGCCCGACGATGTCGAGCACTTCGCCGACCCGGCGGCGGTCAAGGCCGTTGCTGTCGGCCAGCCACATGAGGTGGTTGGCGGCACTCCGCCCACCGACGATCGCCTTGGCGTCCAGCAGCGCGCCGACAGATCTGAGTGGGTCGTTGAGGTCGCGATAGGGCTTGCCGTTGATCAACACCGAGCCGGAGCTCGGCGTATCCAGGCCCAGGATCATCCGCATCGTGGTCGACTTGCCCGCCCCGTTGGGGCCCAGGAACCCGGTCACGCGTCCTGGCTGAACGACGAAGGAGATCTCGTCGACCGCAATCGACTTTCCGTAACGCTTCGTGAGGTGCTGCGCTTCGATCATTGTTTTCCTCTCGTGCGTCTGCTTGGTGTCGACCGGAAAGGTGTCCGGCGTGTGCTTCCGAGCTATCTCGGCGTGTGGTTATGCTTACGCTGTAAGCTTACGGCGTAAGGTACACATTCGGCGTGAGTCTGTCAAGGCTGCCGCCGCGCAGAGACTTACGCTGGATCGACGTGAACGAAAGACAGACTGAGATGGCCAGACCGGCTCGAAAAAGCAGAAAACGGGCACCGCTCAACCGCGAGCGGGTGCTCGATGCCGCCATTGCACTGGCGGACCGGGGCGGTTTTGATTCGCTGACGATGCGCAGGCTCGCGAAGGAGCTCGGCGTCGAGGCGATGTCGCTTTACAACCACGTCGCCAGCAAGGACGACCTCCTCGACGGCATGATCGACCTCGTATTCGCGGAGATCGAGCCGCCATCGACCGATGGCGACTGGAAGGCGGCCATGCGCAGGCGGGCAATCTCCACGCGCGAGGCCCTCGGCCGGCACCGCTGGGCGATTGGGCTGATGGAGGGACGCACAAACCACGGACCGGCGAATATGAGCCTCCACGACGCGGTGCTCGGATGCCTGCGCGGCGCCGGCTTCACGATGGAGATGACCGTGCACGCGTACTCCATGCAAGACGCTTACATCTACGGGTTCGCGCTTCAGGAGCGCGACATGTCGTCCGAGAACGCAGACGATTTCGCAGCGGAGGCACGGCGGCAGATGCACGAGTACCAAGCCTTGCTCGACAATTACCCCCACGCCGCCGAGGTCGTCGGCGGGCACATCGCCAAAGTCGGCTACGACTACACCACCGAGTTCCTGTTCGGGCTCGACCTGATCCTTGAAAGCCTCGACAAACTGCGGCACGCTTGACCAGCGGTGCGAGACTGGGGATCTGAACGGTCCTGTCCGCATCGAGGATTCGGGGCCGCTTGCTCCTGCCACGCCGGGATAGGAAGGATCGAGGACAGCGCGAGTGCCCGACCCTGCCCGCCCCGTGCATGGCACCCCGCGGGCGTCACCTCTCACCGCGGGGACAGACGGATCTGACTACCTAACAGCGGCGGTGGATGCGTCGTTCGTCGATGACTCGCCGTCGCTGCGCCCGGTCGGCTGGGGTTTCATCGCGCTCTACGCCTTGGCCTTCATGAGCACCAGCCTGTTGTTCATCGCGCCTTTGCTCGTCAGCCTGGCGCTGAAGATCAACTCGCTGGTCGGGATCAAGCAGGCACCGAACAGCTTGGCTTTCGTCGCCGGGATCGGTGCCGTGGTGGCAATGGTCGGCAACCCGATGTTCGGCCGACTGAGTGACCGCACCTCGTCGCGCCTGGGCATGCGGCGGCCGTGGATGATCATCGGCCTCGTGGGCGGTTCGGTCGGCATCCTGATCACCGCGTTGGCACCCAACATCTCGGTGGTCCTCATCGGATGGTGCATAGCCGAGCTGTTCTTCAACGCGCTGCTCGCCGCCCAAGTGGCGGTGCTGCCAGACCAGGTTCCAGCCGCGCAACGCGGCCTGGTGTCCGGCGTCCTCGGTGTCTGTCTTCCGATCGCGTCAGTGAGTGGCACCTTCGTGGTCAAACTCTTTGAGGGCGACCAGGTCGCCATGTTTCTTGCGCCGTGCGCGATCGCCGGGGTCTTCATCGTGCTGTTTGCAATGACGCTGAAGGATCGCCGGCTTGAAAAGGCGGACAAGCCGCCTTGGTCGCTGACGCAATTCACCAGCACGTTCTACGTCAAGCCATGGAGAAGCCCGGATTTTGCCTGGGTGTTCTCCAGCCGTTTCATGTTCGTACTCGCATACGCGTTCCTGACCACCTACCAGGCCTACTACCTGCTCCAGAAGATCGGCAGCGCAGCGGCCGACGTGCCGCAACAGATATTTCTCGGCACCCTCACCCAGGCCGGCGTCGTGATCGCCGCCTCGCTCATCAGTGGCAGACTCTCTGACCGCACGGGCCGACGCAAGATCTTCGTCCTCACCGCAGCGGTCGTGTACGGCCTTGCCCTGTTCGTGGTCGCCATCGCCAGCGACTTCAACGGCTTCCTCGTCGGCATGGCCATCAGCGGGCTCGGCTTCGGCATGTACGCGGCCGTGGACCTCGCGCTCGTTGCCGACGTCCTGCCGGATCACGACAGCCTGGCCAAGGACCTCGGCGTGTTCAACATCGCCGGCGCTCTGCCCTTCGCCATCGCGCCCGCAATCGCACCAGTCATCCTGGCCATCGGCGACGGCAGCTACGCCGTGCTCTACACGGTCGCCGGGGCCTGCGCCCTGATCGGAGCCATCGCCATAGTGCCCGTCAGGGGTGCCCGGTGAGCACCTACCTCGACGCGGAACGCCTGCCCACCTGACGTCGGTTCGCGCGCGGGCAAGAGAACCCCGCACGCAGACGCGATTTACGCCGCGAGACCTCCCGCCGGCGATCAGCACAGGGTCGATGCGTTCGACTCCGCTCACCTAGCAGCCAAGGTCCGTACGGACGCGGACGCAAGTCTCCCGGGCGCTGGCCTCGGACATCGCGGAGAGCAGGGCAGACTCGTCAGCGCACGGCGCTCGCCGACCAGATCACGATCCGGGCGGCCGGTAGTCGACGGACATCTTGGCTGCCTCGTCGACGTCCTCCGGCGTGAGGAGCACGACCACTTCCGACGTCGCTCCCCCGGATGTGTTCACCGCGATCGACGCCGCGGCGGCAGTCCGGTTGTCAGGGAGATCCAAAACAACGTACGCATCGGTCTCGCCGAACCCGAAGTAGAAGCTCTCAAGCCGTCCTCCGAGACCCTCGGCCATTTTGGCTACAGCGTCTCTTCTGCTCGTGCCGCCGGCACTTTGGACACCCTGCGCGCCCTCCGTCGTATAGGACGCCTTGACGAGATACTTGGCCACGTCTCACCCCTGTCATTGAAGTCGTCCCGCTGACACTCTCACTCGGCGAGATCAAGATCAAGGGGCAATCCACTCGTACCTGGGCACAGGAGCGCCTATGAGCCTTCGCATGCGCCGCCGCGAGCCGTCCGGGCTGCCGGGGTTAGCCGGAGACCTGGTGGTTGACTTCGAACCCCGTCTCCTCAGGCGGTCCGGCGAACCCTCCCTCAATTCCCGCCTGCATCCGGGGCATGAGCGTTCCATCACGGAACCTCTCCCAGCTCTCCTTCGAATCGTGGATCGCCACGATCACCCACCCGTCGCTGGACGGCCCGGCCACATGAGACACCTGGCCCTCAGGCAAGCTTCCGTCGCTGGGGTGCACGGCTCCGATCGAAGCCTGGTACTGCTCCTCGGTACCGCCGACGAAGCGATGCACGACGCCATATGCCATCGGGTGCTCCTCATTTGGAAACGGACTTACCGCTAGCGTTTCTAGCGGCGCCACGCTACATCGCCGCGTGCCCGAGCGCAACGCACGCGGTCGGACCCAGCCTCAGTGGGCCGTCCCTCCTACCTCAGAGCTGTAAACGCGGACCCGTTGTGGCGCGGAACGCAGGCGGGTCGCGCGATGGCTGACCCGCCCGTCTTCGAGTCAGAGGACTATCTCCAGGCCAGCTGTCGCCGGGATCACGAGAGCCGGTCGCGAGTGAACGGTGTCGATGACCTCTGAGTTGTCGATCGCCTGCAGGTTGATCGAGGTGATCCCGAGGTTTGCATGCCCGAGCTGGCGCTGGATCACGACCAACTGCACACCCTCATGCGCCATCTCGACCGCAGGCGCGTGGCGGAGTTGATGGGAGAGCGAAGCGTCGCCGAACGCCCGCCTTGACCGCGGTGTGGCCCAGTTGCTTGCGAGCCCCAGATGACTCTCAGTGACGACCAGCGGCCGCGCCACGGATCACACACAGGAAATCGCCGACCGGCAACTGACGGCGGACGGCGATCCACGGCTCCAGCTGAGACCACGCCCAGCGATCCATCCCGACCTCGCGACGCCGGTCGCGTCTGCCGCGGCGCACCAGCGCGCCGGGTGACGCATCGAGGTCGGTCTCGGCGAGATCGAGCGCCTCAGCGATCCGCAGTACCGCCCGCCACAAGATCACGATCAACGCTCGCAACCGGGCGCCGTCAGCGCCGGCACCGGCGGCGCATCACCGCGATGATCTCCTTCACTGCCGGCGGGTCAGCCGGATAGCGCCGACCCTTGTTCCTCCGTACGCGACCCTCGTGAAACCCCGGCATCGTGACCTGCGAACGACGATGACCGGCAGCGTCAAACAGAACGGCGTGCATGTTGCCCTCCTGATCGGGCGACTTTGGGACCGCCCAATCCTCAACCCACCGAGAAAGCCATCCTCGCCGTTGGCTCCTATGTCAAGCAAACGGTGATCGGGACCGTGTTGGGATCCTTGAGTAGGTGGAACACGCGGCGGACGAGGTGGCGTTTGAGGCTGCGGAGCGCTTCCTTGTTGGTCTTGCCGTTCTCGCGTTGCTTGCCGATGTAGATCGCGGTCTGAGGGTCGGTCATCCACTTGGTCATCGCGAGCATGTGGAAGGCGTGATTGAGCTGTCGGTTCCCTCCGGGATCAAGCCGGTGCCGGTCGGTTCTCCCAGATGACACAGGTATGGGCGCACACCCCGAGAGCCGAGCGAGCTGTGCGTCGCTGGTGAACCGCTCGATCCCGGCGATCTCGCCGATGAGCTTGGCGGCGATCAAAACACCAATGCCTCTCTCGGCCAATAGCTGCGGCGCTGCTTGCTGGACCAGCAGGGCGAGTTGTTCATAGAGCTCGGTGATCGTTCGGGTCAGTTCACGAACACGCGTGATCATGTCTCGAGCGATCTGGACCTGAACGGTCTTGGTGGCGCGGCTGAGTCGTCGAGCGACGGTGGTCTGCCAGCCCGGTTGAATGAGCACGCGCTTGGGGATCTCCCAGTCAGGCCAGAGGTCATGCAGCTGCCAGCGCAGCTCGTTGATCATCCGGGTTCGAGCATCGACCAATCGCTCGCGATGCAAGGCGAGCTGGCGGATTTCGAACTCAACGCCGGCGAGCTTGGCCGTCGGCAACGTTCCAATGCCCTCACGCAACGCAGCCCGCGCGATGGACAACGCGTCGATCGGATCGGACTTCCCGCGCTCGCGAACGCCCTGGCGGGAGTTCGCCATCAGGCGGGGTGGGAGACGGACGATCGGCTCACCGCGATCGATGAGAAACCGCTCCAGGCCTCCGGACACATGCCGGACGTCCTCGATGACCCAGACTCGCTCACCCTCGAACTTGCGAGCCCACTCCAGCAGCTGGCCGAACCCCTGGCGTCGAGCTGGCGCCTGTCGCTGAGCGACCTGAACCCCGAGCGCGTTTACGGCAACCGCGGTGTGGGTGTGCTTGTGCGGATCGACCCCGATCGTCACCATCTGTCCTGTCCCTTCGTCGTTGACCCGATGAAGCGGACTTCCGGCGGACACTAATCAGTGGGGGCTCTGCCAAGCTCCTATCAAGTCACGCCGGACGTCCTTGACGGCAACGAGCGACACCAACGGCGCAGGTCAATCCCGACCGTCGGGTGACCGAAGCAGGGGAAGTCAGCTCGAAGCCGTCAAGGACAATCCACTACACGCGTTGACAGCGCAACGCCTGACCAGCTTCACACTGACAAGCAGGGCCCGGGCTGTGATCAGACGAGTGCGCCCGGCTCGCGCGTGGTGGCGGCAGGGTGCTCGGCGAACGGCAGCAACGAGAAAGGGGCGGCACGGGCCGCTGTCGGGCCCGCGCGCAGGAAACCGCTCCGCTCTCACGTTCAGGATCCGGTCACAAAGGCGCTCGTCGGCCGTCTCAACTCCGACGATCAAAGCGATCACCAAGGCCGCACATCTGGCGGGTGTTGTCCTTCCGCGCCGCCTGACGATCGGATTCAGCAGCGAAAGCGATCACGGGGTCCGGCGCCGGCCAGCGTGTGACCAAGCCGATCTTGCATGGTGCTGCGGGTCACGGTCGCCCATCCCGCTGTCCCACCTTTCCGCGCGGAGCAGGTAAGTGGTTGGCGGTGTCCTGATGCTTGTGGCCGGATGAAAGCGGGCTCAGCCCGATAGTGTGGTCACGATTTGGAAGGCCGCCGCCACTCGCCGGGCCGAAGCCTGGCGTGGGTCTTATCAGTCGCGTGGCGATGTGTTCCGGGGGTGGGCGATCCCGGTCTCGTAGGCGAGCACGACGGCCTGGACACGGTCGCGTAGACCGAGCTTTGAGAGCACACGGGCGACGTGGGTCTTGACGGTCGTACCGGATACGACGAGCTCATTGGCGATTTCGGAGTTGGATAGCCCGCGAGCGATCAGGCCGAGGACCTCGAGCTCGCGTTCGGTCAGCTCCGCGAGCTCGGGCGGTGGCTCTGGGGCGCGGGGGCGCTCGCGCAGGAACGTCTCGATCAGCCGTCGGGTGACGGTTGGCGCGAGCAGCGATTCGCCTTCTGCGATCACCCGAATCCCCGCGACGAGCTGTTCGGGTGGCGCGTCCTTGAGCAGGAATCCGCTCGCGCCGGCGCCGAGTGCGTCGTAGACGTATTCGTCGAGATCGAAGGTGGTGAGCATCAGCACTCGGGGCCGGCCGGCGGTTCCCGCGGCGATGATTCGCCGGGTCGCTTCGAGCCCATCCATGCGCGGCATCCGGATGTCCATCAGTACGACATCCGGGCGGCACCGAAGTGCGGCCTCGACTGCGTCGGCGCCGTCCTTGGCTTCGGCGAGGACGCGGAAGTCGAGCTCGGCTTCGAGGATCATCCGGAAGCCGGTGCGGACGAGCGCCTGGTCGTCGGCGATCAGGATCGAGGTGGTCATGTACTGAGTGTCCCCTCGAGCGGGAGCCGGCAGCGGACGGTGAACCTGTCGCGGTCGGCGGGTAGCACGTCGAGCTTGCCGCCGTATAGCTCGACACGTGCAGTGACCGGTCGCATGCTGTCGTCGACGCCCGCGAGCGGGCCCTCGCCTCGGATTTCCAGTTCGAGCCGCCGTGGTTGGTAGCGGACCGTCGCGTTCGCCTGCCGGCACTGCGATGCGGCGGCGGTTTCCAGCGCGGTCTCGATCACCCGGTAGCCGACGAGGTCGATTCCGGGCGTAAGCGCGATCGGCTCGCCCTCGATGCGCAACTCGCACGCCAGCCCTGCGTCGCCGAGGGTGCTCGCGAGCTCGGGCAACTGGTCGAGCCCAGGTTGTGGTGTGAGCGCCCGCGGGTCGTCGTCTTTGCGCAGCAGCCCGAGCAGCCGGCGCATTTCCGCGAGGGCGTCGCGGCCGATCTGCTCGACGTTCAGGATCGACTCGCGCGCGCGGTCGGGCTCCGTGTGGAGCAGCCGCCGTGCGCCGCCGGCCTGCACGACCATCACGCTGACACTGTGGGCGATGATGTCCTGCAGCTCGCGGCCGATCGTCAGGCGCTCCTGCGTGATGGCCGCGCGCTCGCGCACCGCGCGCTCCGCCGCCGTCCGGGCCGCGAGCGACACGAACGCGTCCGCACGCCGGGTTCGCTCGTAGACGAACCGGCCAAGCCCCCACGGCACGAGGAACAGAGCCATCAGTGTCACGGACCCGGAGAAGTCACCGCCGCTGACGCCGGTCACGTCAATCTCGATCCACATGTCGGCCGCCAGCAGGCCAGCCGCAATCGCGATCCCGGCGAGGCTCCTGCGTGCTCCAAGCCACGCGCCCGCGCCGTAGCTGCACAGCATCAGCGGGATCACAGCGCTGCTGCTCGGAAGGTTGAACAGTTGCCCGTCGAAGGCGTCGTGCAGCAACGCCGTAGTCGTGCAGGCGATCACCGCGCCAGCCGGCCACCGGCGCCGGACCGCGACGGGCGCCGCGAAAGGGACCGCGAACAGCGCCGTCGTCAGCCGGTCCGGCAGGCCAGGGCCGAGCGCCGCCTCGAGAATCAGATCGACCGTGAGCGCCACCGCGACCAGGACGTCGACCCGGGCGAGATCGATCCGGGAGGCGAGCCGGACCGGGCGGCCGATCCGGACGCGACCGGCCGGCCGGCCGGTGCTGCGCGTCGGGGTGCTCACGTGACGCTCCCTGCGATCAAGGGGATCGTCGCACGAACAACGAAGCCGCCGTCGGGGGCGGTCGCTGTTTCGACCGACCCGCCGTGCAACGCGGCTCGCTCGCGCATCCCGGTGATCCCGTGCCCCGACGAGCCAGTGACCGGCTCGCCAACGCCGCCGGCGGTGACTCGTCCGGTGTCGCTCACCCGCAGCTCGAGCGCATCCTCATACCACCGCAAGTACACCTCGGCTTGTGTTGGCCCGGCGTGCTTGAGCGTGTTCATCAGCGCCTCCTGCACAACGCGATAAGCGCACAAACTCAGCCCCTGCGTAACCGCGACCGGGTCTCCGTCGACACGGATCGATGCGTTGAGACCCGCCGCGCGAGTGCTCGACACCAGCTCGGGGAGATCCTCGAGACCCGGCTGCGGCGCGAGCGCCCGCAAATCCTGACCATCGGCGAGCACCCCGAGCAGCCGTCGCATCTCCGCCAGTGCCTCCCGTCCAGCGCGCTCCACCGAGCGCAGCGCGCTCTCGGCTCGCAACGGGTCGCGATCCATCACGGTCCGCGCTCCCGCAGCCTGGATCACCATCACCGACACGCTATGCGCAATCACGTCGTGGATCTCCCGCGCGAGCCGCATCCGCTCCCCGAGCGCCGCCGTGCGCACGTGAAGCTCGCGCTCCGAGTCCAGACGCTCCGCCTGCGCCCGCGCGGCGTGCTCGCGCGCCAGCGCGAGGCGACGCGAACGCCCGACCAGGAACGGAAGCAGAACGAACGCGACGTCGCTGAACACCGCCGCCAGCGCGCTCGACGACTTTCCCAGCGACAGCGCCGCACCGAACGCCAGGCTGATCCCCAGCCCGAACCACGCGCGCCGCCCCTCGCAGAAACGCCCCACACCCGTAGAACAGCACCAACACCCCAACCATGCCAACCACGCCCCCCTGGCCCGCCACGTGGCCGCCGATCAGTAGGCGCCCACCGACAAACAGCACGCAGACCAGCAACACCGCCTGGATCGGCCAACGGCGCCGCATCACGATCGCCACCGCGACGGCCAACCCAGTCAACCCCTGCGCCAAGCGCATCTGCGGATGCGCCGCAGTGACGGCCTGGACCTCAATCGCGACCAGGAACACGACCGCCAGCAGCACGTCCACACGAACCGGGTCAAGCCCGCGCATCCAGCCGATGGTGTTCTGGACCCGTGCGGTCACACCCCGGAAGTTACCCCCGAGCGACCCTCGCGGCGTCATCCATCGTGACGATCCGCACTCATCCTCGAGCACGATCAGTCGCCGCTTACTGCCCAGCCGAAATCGTCCTTCAGAACGACCCCAAATCACGACTGCGGCCGACGACAGCGCGCTCGATCCGCGCAAGCCTTGCCGCACCAACCAACCGCTGGCTCACACCGGCGAGCAAGGAGGAAACGTAAGTGCGCAAACTCATCCTCTCCGTCGCGGCAACCGCCGCCGCTCTCCTCGTACCGGCGCTCGTGATCGCTGCCAATGCGACGGCATCCACCACGACCGAGCGCTTCTCGCTCGTCGACGCGAAGGCGAGCCTCGGACCGCCCGTCTGGAGCGTGATCGCCACCGGTGACTTCATCGCCGGTGGCACGGCCATGCAAAAGAGCAAGGGCGTCTTGACGCTGCACTTCTCCGCGGGGACGATCACACTCAAGATCGGCAACAACCACAAGAAACTCGGCAAGAGCCAGACAGCCACGGCTTGCATCCAGACACAAACCGGGTCCGGCACCTACACAATCGCCGGTGGCACCGGTGTTTACCGAGGCATCAGCGGATCGGGCCGGGCAACGCTTCACAACACGTTCGTCGCAGACGCCGCCAACGGCCACTGCTCGGACGCCTTCGCGGCCGTCCAGAGCCTGATCACCGCGAGCGGCCCCATCTCGCTCCCGTAGCCCTCCCGCGCAGGCGGGCGGCCGCGGATGGTCGCCCGCCAGCCGATCGTCGCAACCTGCTCCCGAGACGCGGTTTGGAGCCGTGAGCGCGTGCGCACGCGCATACGAACGCAGGTCTGGACCCCGCCGACGGCGCGGGTTCCGCATCTCGCCAAAAGGTGGCCGCCGTTGGGAGTCCACCCCGACTGCCGGCTGCATATGCGGAGGCGCCACGCGTCTGTTGAAGAGTCGACGACGCGCGTGATCGCAATGCGCGACAAGCAATCGCGACGGGTGGGCGGGGCCGGCGAGCGATATGCCGCTGCAGGTAGACGGCGAGACGATCGGAGCGTCAACCTTCGTCCGAAGGAGGACGTATGCCATCCACCGGTCCGCTGGACATCTGCGGCCGCCGTCGGTCACCGGAGCAGGCGAAGAAGCCCCGGTCGCAGCCCAAGGTTCAGCAACGTCTCGTGGCGCAGATCCGATCGTCCCACTCCAAGCCGCGACCCGTGAAGCCCTCTCGCTCGAAGGTGCTCGCCTTTCCCGCATTGCGATCGCCAGCATTATTGACATCCGAGCGGGGCCTGAGCACGCCCACCGATGCACAGCTCTGAGAGTTGAGGCGATCGCAAAAGTAGGCGCATGCCATGATGTCTGGGTGGCGGAACTGTTGTTTGAGGCGGCCTATGCGTCGGTCGCGGCGGAGTTGCGAGAGCTGATGCCGACCGGCGGCGCGGTGGTCGATGCGCATACGCATTTGGGAGCCGACGAGGATGGACAGTCACTTTCGCTTGAGGGCCTGCTCGCGTATCTCAACCAGGTCGATGCCGGCGCGCGTGCGTGCGTGTTTGCGCTTCATGATCCCGATCGCAGACCGGCGTACCGCACTCCGAACGACCGTGTCCTGCAGTGGGCTCGGGAGGCGGGTGGCAGGTTGTTTCCGTTTTGCCGCCTCGACCCGGCTGATGAGCCGGTGGTGGAGGCGCAGCGTTGCCTGGCGTTGGGTGCGCGAGGCATAAAGCTGCATCCCCGCGCGCAATCGTTCGGGTTTGGAAACGGAGCGGCGCAGGCGATCTTCGAGGTCGCCCGGGATGCTGGGGTCCCGATCCTGATCCACGCCGGCCGGGGGATGCCGTCGATGGCGCCGCTGGCCGATCTGGCGCTGCGCTATCCCGAGGTGTCGCTCGTGCTCGCGCACGCGGCGATCGCCGACCAGGGCATGTTCGCCACCCGACTTGGCGATCATCCCAACGTCTTTTACGACACGTCGTGCTTCTCGGGACTTGACGTTGTCGAGCTGTTTGCGCGCGTTCCAGCCGAGCGGATCGTGTTCGGCTCTGACCCGCCCTATGGCCGGCCGATCGGGGGCCTGTTTCAAACCTTGCCCGCGTGGCCGCCTATGCCGGTCTCGACGCCAGTGCAGCCGCGCGCTGGTCGCCGGTGGCACGATCAGCGACAGTATTGGAGGGCCGGGCGCCTGCCGTGGCGACAGCGCCCCGCGTCGCCCGAGATCCGTTCGACCAGCGGCCGGCTCGCGCGCCTCAGCGGTTACCTGCTGATGGCCTTCGCGGTGGTGGTCGATGCGGGTCCGCCTCCGGACCCCGCGCGAGCATTGCCCGGACTGCAGCTCGCCCGAGCGGTCTGCCGCGACCCCGACCCAGGCGAAGTGGGGCCAGCGCTCGCAGCGCGTCGATCAGCTGCTCGCTGCCGCAGAGCAGCTAATCGTCCAGTCTCGTGAGCAGGCCTTTCTCGCTGTGGGGCTCGTCATGGCCGCTAGCGCGATCGCCGCCACCGAGCCCATCAATGAGCTGACCTAAGCTAGCGTGCATCCAATTGGCGCCGGCTCGCCGTCGGACTCGGCGTTGCGAGCGGTCGGGCGGCCACAAGGGGCAATCGCTGGTACCGCGTCGTGCTCGACGGCGAGTTCGCCGTGCGATTCAATTCGCACCCGACGGTGCGGACACTGCACCGGAGTGTCGATGACGCGATCGCAGCGGCCGCTCCTGGTCGAGCGCGGCCTCGCGCGCATGACGATCGAGGCCGTCGCTGAACTGCGGGCGTCGGCAAGCCGGCGATCTATCGCCGCTTCCGGGATAAGGCGGCCCTGGTCGCGCATGTGATCTCCGGTCAGCTGCCGGTGCTCGAGCCGCATGATCTCGGCGATTCCAGGGCTGAGCTGTGGCGCGCCGTGGAGCAGGAACTACCCGCTGATGGCCCGTCGTATGTGGGTTGATCGCCGAACAAGGCCGACACCCCGGGCTGATCGAGGCGTTCAGTCCCGCGACCACGCCACACGATCGTGGAGCGTGAACGGGCGCGCGGCGATGTCCGCGATGACGTCGATCCCGATGTGGCGCTGGATCTGATGGCTGGCCCATTCTTGGCGCGCCTGTTCGCCGGGCTTACCGGTCTGCGATAGCGCAGGGCCGCGTTTGAGAGCTGGTGGGAGATCCTCCGAGAAAGGCAAGCCCCATGATCAAGCTCACGGTCGAGACTGACATCGCCCGCCCCGCGACCGACGTGTTCGCGTACGTCACCGACCCAGCAAGCTCGCGACCTGACAAACGAAAACAGGCTCGGCAGTCGCAGAGGACGACAAGCCAATTCGCGTCGGTACGCACCTCCGCGAGGTGCTTCGCGCCCCGGGCGGCAAGGAGCTCGCCTCGCTGGTCGAGGTCTCCGAACACGAGCCCGGTCGCGTGTTCGCGCTCCGGACTCTCGATGGACCTCTGCCAATCCATCCCGGATCACGTTCGACCAGACCGAGGTCGGGACACGATTCCAGCTTGACGCGCACGGACGGCCGAGCGGCGTGATGCGCCTCGCCCAACCCCTCCTGCACCTCACGCTCAAGCGCCAGTTCGCCGGCTACTGCGCCACGCTCAACCGAGTGCCTCGAGGACGCTTCACCCGCAACGCAATCACGGGCTCGATCTCCGGACCATAGCGCCGCACGCGATTCCTTCCCTTCGCGCGCGATGCAAGACGATCACCGACGCCGGTCACCAGCTCGTTGCTCAAGCAGCGCCCAGCCGAAGCGACGCGGCAAACCTTCTGGGCCCGCGTCATCGCTCCCGCGTGAAGGCACGCCCGCAGCCCTCCGGTACGTGGCGAGTCCTTCGGCGATTAGGCGCGCTGTCGGAGATCGCCCTGTTCCGCGGTGGGAGTGCGGCTAGCTCGCAGCGGTGTGCTCACGCGCCCATTGCACGATGCGGCTCGAATCAGAGATCACGCTCCCGTCGTCAAACACGAGGATCGGCACCTCCGGGGTGCCGCTCAGCCAGGTCACCTCGGCGCGATCAGTCTTGCGCGTGAGACGGTGCCACGGGACGGCGCGGTACCCCTTCACCGTCCGGATCTCGTATTCGTGTCCGGCCTCATCAAGCGCCAGGGCTGCGCGGCCGCAGAAGTGACCGGCCTTCCCAAACGCCTTCTTCTGCCCGCACGTATAGAGGATCACTACGGCGAGCTTACTCGCCAGGGCGTACGGTCGGGCCGCAAAGCGGGAGCCGTCCTGGATGGAGCCCTGCAACCGCTGAGACGAGCACCGGCGGGAACGAACGCAGACTGCCGCTCGCACACGGCGCGGGCAGAATCGGCTCCGCTCACGGCCGCAAACGCGTCCAGCCAGCCGAGTGTTCGCAGCGCCTCAACCTCGTGGCACGCAGTCTGGTGTTCTTCACCGAAGTAGTGGGCGCTCGTTGCGTGCGCGGCGGCCGGCGAGAATGTATGCGCGGGCCCGGCAGGCGGCGACGTGCTCTGCCTCCCGGTAGTGCTTCTCCGCCGCGTAGGTCCAGTCGGCGATACTCAACGCCACCCAGGCGACGAACAACAGCAGCGCAGCGGCAAGCGGCAGCGCGTAAGCGAGCGGGGCCGACAGCTGACCGTGAGGTGTGCCCGCCAGGTAGATCCCGTCGGTGATGGCCACGCCGACACCGCCTACCGCCGGCATCCACCACAGCCGCTGCCCCAGACGAGACGATCGATGCTCGCGTAGATGGTCCTCAAACTGGTAGGTGAAGGCCATTGCGTGACGCTAGGCGCGGCTGACACTAGCCCACGCTTATTCGCGCTTGTCTTGCACTCTCCTGCCGCCGCCCTGCGACCGGCAGCGGACGCAGGCGAAGGCCCCCGTGTGCAGCGATGGTGCAGACGATCGCTGCAGAGCTTCGTCCTAGATGAGTGGCGCGAGCGCGTCGGCGACGCAGCGGTGCACGGGACGAGACGGGCCAGGCCCGGCGGGTCGAGGTCTGACGCGACCCGCCGGAAGCGCGAGCGACAGCGGCGTGTAGTTGCGCGTGAACACCGGTGGGTGACCAGGGGTGACCGCGGGTAAGACCACGGAGCACACAAACAGCGCGCCGACCGGGAGCTCACCGCGAAGCTTGAGCCAGGGACTCACCTGCTGCCAGGCCCACCGTTTGATGCCGAGCTCGCGGCGCTTACCGCCTTGCCGCGGCGAACCAGGATTGCGCCGCGGATCGGATCCAGGTCGCTCTCGCTGAGCGCGAGCGCTTCGCTAATCCGCAAGCCGGCGCGCCACAAAACGACGATCAAGCCGCGCAGACGAACAGCGTCGGCGTCATCACCTGCGGCGTGCATCACCCGCGATGATCTCCTCAACGCTCGGCGGGTCTGCCGGGTTACGCTGACCCGGTTGCGGGGCGCGCGGCCCTGGTGGAAGCTGGACAGCGTCACCGGTGAGCGCCGACACGGCCGCAGATGTCCAACAGCACGGTGGATGGCATACGTCGTCCTTCGGACGATGGTCGACCTACCCATCGTCCTGCTGCGTCCGCCGGCGTTCAAAGCATGTGTCCAGTGCTCCTCGGCGCAGTGCGATCACGCCGGTCGTCGGCTGCCACGATGCATCAGGCGTAGCGTGCTCGGTGCGGTTCAGCCGTGGTGGCGCACGATGTTGATTGTGGTTCCGTCCGGCGCCCGCACGAAGAACCGGCGCACGCCCCATCGGTCCGTGGTTAAGGGATACAAGATCTCGTAGCCGAGCTGCTGCGCTTCTGCGTAGGCGCCATCCACGTCCTCCGTGAGCACGGAAATGACAGGGGTCTCAGGCGCCGCGGCGTCCCGCGTTACAAGCTGAACGCTGGCGCGTGTCCCCGGAGAGGTGTAGCGAGCCACCCAGCCCAGATTGAACTCCTCAATGCTCGGGCCGAGGTAATCGGTGTAAAAGCTCTTGGCTACCTCGAGGTCCCGGACCCGCAGCAGCAATGATGCGTAGGGCGCGCATACGATCCTCCTATTTGAAGCTGTGTGCCTCGAGCTGGTGGCCGCAGGGTAGATCCTCTCGACTCGTCGGGTCCTCATACCCACCAGCTACCTGCGCCCGATTCACCGGCAACCCAGGGATCGCCACGCGCGCAGCGCCTGCCAGCTCTGAGAAGCATCACTGGCCACGCCCTGCGACCGAATCGTTCGAACAAGAAGCGCATTAGTACGAGTACCGGCGACGACGGTCACGACCAGCGCAGCGCATATCGCCAAGCGTCTCATCAGCTCAGAACCTCCGGCTACGACGACGATGTCCAAACAGACCACCGAGCGGCAGCAGGAAAACAGCGGCAAGAAGCGCACGTGACCACCTGGACTCGACCCGGCCACGTCCACGCCGCCGTGTCTACAGGTCAGATCAGGGTTTGCCGGGGAGCGTGGGATCGCGGACCGCGGGTCACTGCCGCGGTCCGCGACCGTCTCTTTGGAGAGCCCTGGATGGCAGTTGTGGGTCAGGCGGGTGCTGGGACCGGGTCGCGGCTGTTGGCCTGCGGGTCGCCGGTGTCGGTGCGCTCGATCGTCTTGGTGTCGGGTGGGCGGGTGCCGAGGGCGATCTGGACCTGCCGGGGCTTTTTCTGCTCGGGCTTGGCGATACGGATCTCGAGCACGCCGCGGTCGAAGTGGGCCTGCACGTTGTCAGGCTCGACGCCGTCGGGCAGCGTCAGCGACCGCGAGAACGCACCGAACGCCCGCTCGAGCCGGTAGTACCCCTCCTGCTCTTGCTCGTGATCGACCTTGCGCTCGCCGGTGATGGTGAGCATGTTGTCTTCGAGCTGGACGTTGACGTCGCCGTCGGATAGTCCTGGGAGATCGGCGCGCAGGACGTAGTGGTCGGTGGTCTCGACGAGGTCCATCGGCGGCACCCAACGTCGCATCGTGCCGTTGCCGCGTTCGGCGTGGTTGGGCTGCTCGAAGAGGGTGTTGAAGAGCCGGTTCATCTCGTTTTGGATGGTGTTGAGCTCAGCGGCCGGCTCCCAGTGAATCAGTGCCATGCGAACCTCCTCTGGCGAGAAACGGACGGTTGGGTATTCATCAGGGGAAATAGATCTCAGTCGGCTGCTGTCAAGTCTTTCGTCGGAGCTGCACGGTCAGAACGACAGGATGGCCGTCATACAACGCGGTGATCTCGTCGCCATGACCGACGCCTACTGGCAGTACGATCCTCCGGCCGTGGCCGTCGTCAAGCGTGAGTGGGTGACGGGCGAGGTGCCTAGCCTCGGTGAGCGAGAGCTCGAGAGTGCCGCGCGGGACGGTCCGGTGGACGCCGGCCGAACGCCGCATGGTCGGCGGGCGGGCCGGCGCCGATTGCGGGAGGGTCCGGTCGTAACGGGCGCGGTCGGAGGGGTCGCTGAGCATCGCGTAGGCGTGCGCGAGCTCGGCAAACCGCTCGGGCCCGTCAGGGCGCGGGTTCAGATCGGGGTGGTGCCGGCGCGCGAGGCGGCGGTATGCGCGACGGATCTCGCGCACCGACGCGTCGGCCCGGACGCCCAGCACCGTGTAGAGATCGACGCCTCCCATGGCCGGGCAGGACCGTCACGTCCCGCCGGTCGGCTAGGGCCGAGTCGTGGCCCACGGCACGACTACCGGTGATGGCAGGAGTCGTGCAAACGGGCTCAGAAGCCACGCCGGGCTCGTGCCGGGCGCCCGGAGCACGGGTGCGGTGCTGACCGTGCCGGTCGACGCGGGCGTTGACGCCATATCGTTGAGGCTTGTCGCAAGCCCGAGCGGGAGGCCGATCGCCAAGACGGCGGCAATGAGCGTGACGGTCACGGCGCGAGGAAGATGGGGATAGTGAAGAGCGTGCATGTGTCACCTCCAGCCGGGTGTTGTTTCACCTCGCTCAATAGGCCCGGGCAGCCGGGTCGTCAACCCGGTCTGGCGGTCAGTCGCGTTCGCCGCGGTTGGCGGCGGCACGGAGCTGGCCGAGCGCGCGCTGCTCGATCTGGCGCACGCGTTCGCCGCTAAGCCCGATCGGCTCGCCAACGTCACGCAGTGATTGTTCGGGTCCGTGCAGGCCGTAGCGAGCCTGGAGAATCATCCGCTCACGATCGTTGAGGCTCCCGAGCAGCGCCCGGATCTGTTCGATCTCGCTGTGATCGAGTAGCTGCTCGTCGGCGTCGGTGGCGAGCGGGTCGACGAGCAGCTCCCCGAACGCGCCAAGCTCACCCTCGTCGCCGCTGACCGGCGCGTCCACAGACTGGGGGACGCGCTCAAGCGCAAGCATCTCCCCGACCTGCGCGTGGGTGAGACCGGTACTGGCGGCCAGCTCGTTCCCGCTCGGCTCGCGCCCGTGCTCGGCCACATGCTCGCGGTGTGCGCGCTTAAGCTGGGCGAGTTGTCTGAGTGCCCGGTCAGACAGGACCAACGGCCCGGTCAGCTCAGCGATCAGCGGTTGCATCGCGTGCCTGACCCACCACGCCGCATACCCCGGAACGGTACCCCCAAGGGTCGGGTCATAACGCTCCAAGGCGCGCAGCTCGCGACCCAGAGGTACCGCCAGCATGCTGGCCGCCGGCGACGACGTTTGCGTGAGCATTACTTCAGATGGCCGGCCGGATCCGGCACAACGCGATCGCGCGCTGCGCCGATGTGCCTTCCCGCCGCACCCAGCCGATCCGTCAACGACGACGAACAGACATACGAACGCTCCACCTCCCTGCCAAACAACGCGCGGCCCACAGAGGCCGCGAAACTAGTGGTAGAGACCCGGAACCGCCGCAGAGCCTTGACCAAGGCGGTAGGTGCCCCAAACCATCAGGCAAACCCTCGCGCTATGGGCCCCGGGCCTCCACCCGTCTGGTGAGCCGCTCCTATGTCAATCCTCTCTAACCGCTCCAATAGGCCGCCAGCCAACGCTGTCAACCCCCACCCCGAGAAATCTTCTCCGGCGGGCAGACCTCCCGTCGCGAAGCCGATCGTCGGGACCCTGCAACCGGCGATGTCCAAGGCCAGCGCGCTGCCCAGTTTTCGCTGGGAGCAGTAGTCAGGGCGGTCCTCGTGCGCCGGGACGAGCCTGTCTAGATTTGGTGGAACGGCAGGCTCGGAGTTGAGCAGCATCCAAAGGTCAGTTCGATGCGGCATCGAGAAGCGGATCACTTCGATTGCGACCGCGGAACGCTGTGCCTGCGAGCTTGCTTCCTTTAGCTGTTCTGAACGGGATGCGATCAGATGCGGATGCCGAGAGCCCGGCCAAGTCCGGCGATGATGCCGAGTATTGCCCTGGTTGGAGCACTGCCGGCTGCCCCCGGGAGTCGTGCCACGTCGCGGTACTCATGCGCTAACACGGCGAGTCGAAGCGGGTTTCGCGGCATCGCCTTCCCATTCGCGTGGCCCTCGTTGGCGACACGGCAGAACGATGCAAAGAACTCCTCGCTCCGCAGCGCCGGCGTTAGGCGCACCGTTACCCTCGTTTCCCCATTCGCGGCGTTGCCCCATGCGTGGGTCATGCCCGCCGCCGCGGTGCCCACGTCCCCGGCGGAGAGCACCTCCTCGCGGCCGTCACACCTCAGGCGGATTGATCCGCTCCTGACCTCAAATCGTTCCAGCTGGCCAGGATGGAGGTGCGCAGCGGCGACAACCGCGCCCTCACCGAGATACAGATCGAACTCACAGAACGCACCGCCGGTCGTATCAGACGTATGGCGCCAGACAAACCGCTCACGCGAGACTGGGTTGACCATTTCCTCTCCCACCACCGCCATGAGCAAGCCCCCCCTCCGCGATCACTGTGCGAGCCCATAGCCTAGCCCTCCAGAATGCTGTGGCAATCGGACTGCCTCGAAGATCGCGTCTCCCCAAGCTCAGACACCGGCCTTGAACATCGCTTAGTTGGGGACGAGCAGCGCCACCGGCTTTGCCCCCCAGATGTCCCGAGCACCACGCGGACACCCGCGGCGACGCCGCCCTCGACGACCACCAGTCAACTTGCATGCCGCGCACTGCCGGTTCGTCGCCTTTCCAGCACCGTCCGCGTCGGACCACGCGAGCCTGATTGCGTAGGTAGCGACGGCATCCTGCGCTCGGCCGGAGACCAGCGCAACGCGCGAATGGCGAGTTGTTTTCCGTGGGGGGTACAAACATCTCATCGCCGATGAGCAGCCAGACGCGTGGGCGGCGACCGCGTTGCTCGGTAAGAGCGCGCCGAGCTGACTTTCGAGTTGGCTAAGCGGCGGGGAGAGACATACGTTTGGCGACGCAGGAGGAGGTTGGAGAGCTCGCCGGGTGTTTAGATCGGCTTGATCATGGCTGGGGTGCTCAGCTCAGGACGCGGCGCCGTGTCGTGTACGACGGCCGGCGAGCTGGCACATCATGTCGACCGCGTCGTTGGCTGTGCATCCCTGTTCGCGCACGAGCGACCGCCAGGTTGTGAAGGCCAGGCCGTGGCCTACCGCGGCGCGTACTCTTTGCGCGCGGCGGCCGCGTTCGCGGCGGCCGACCATCAGCGTCAGATGGGCCGCCTCCATGTAGCTGAGAAACTGCGCGAACTGCTGCTGGACGGCCTCCACGACGTCCAGGTCACGCAGAAGGTTCGCGAGCATTGGCTCGGTTTCGGCGTAGTAGGCGTAGATCTCGGTGAGCGCCGCTGCGCAATCGCTCTTCGGGATCGCTGCACGGCCGCCCATGCCTCCAGATCGGGCAGTGGATGCTGAGACATCCAGTGGCCGGAGCACGCGACGAACAGTGCGGCCTCGTCGGGAAAGTGGCGGTACAGCGTTGAGCGGCGAACGCCCGCGTGCTTGGCGACCGCGCTGAGCGATGTGCGCGATGGCCCGAGCGTGCCGTGGAGCTCCATCGCGCTCTCGGTGATGCGCTGGCGGGTGCGCTCCTGCAGTTCCGCGCGCGCCTTCATTCGGTAGGGGCGTTTTTCGTCGGTCATCGGCGTTCGATGAAAGTTTGACAGACCGATCAGATCGCCCCTACATTTCCCGCAACATCGTTGTCCAACGAAATGAGGGGCTATGAGTGTCGCCGCAGCGAAGGTCGTCGGACCCACCGACGGCAAGGCAGGCTTTCTTGGCAGCATCGGAGTGCGCTTCATGATCGACGGCGCCGAAGCCGGCGATCGCTTCTCCCTCGTCGAGCATCCGATGTCGGCTCGCGCGCTCGCGGCGCCTCTGCACCGCCACCACAACGAGGACGAATACAGCTTTGTCATCGAGGGCCGCATGGGCGCTCTGCTGGGTGACGAGCACCTGGAGGCGGGCCCAGGGGATCTCGTGCACAAGCCGCGCGGACAGTGGCACACGTTCTGGAACGCCGGCGACGAGCCCTGCCGAATCCTCGAGATCATCTCCCCCGCAGGATTCGAACGCTTCTTCGCCGAGCTCGTCGACCTCGGCGGCGTCGCCCAGGCCGGCCCCGAGCAGCTCGGGGAGCTCTGCCAGCGCTTCGCGCTCGAGATGGACCCCGACAGCGTGCCCGATCTCATCCAGCGCTTCGGCGTCCGCTTCCCAGCCGAACCACTCGCCTAGCACCCTACCCAATTCGACTCCGTCGCCGAGATCTAGAGGTCGAGACACCCAAGCGGAAAGGCTCCCTCCCACCCAGATGGTGATGACCTACAGGCCTGGTGGAGCGTCTTCCGCTGAGGCCGGCCGACGCACCTGCCTCGACCGCCAACAGATCTCCGACCGGCGGGGTCCGAACCCGAACTCCGCAGGACAGCCGCAATGTTCTGACCAGTTGCTGAGCGGGAGCTGAGCGGGCGGCTCCGTCGGCAAGTGCGCGGTCGAGATGGGAGGATGGGTGGGGATGTCGGACATGTGGGATAGCGTCGCGCCGGGTTGGGAAGCCAATGCCGGGTTCGTCGACGAGCAGCTCGCTCTGGCGACCGAGGCGCTGCTCGACGCGGCGCAGATCGGTGAGGGTGATCGGGTGCTTGACTTAGCGGCCGGTCCCGGGGGCGCGGGTCTCGCCGCCGCTCAGCGCGTCGGGTCGACCGGCAGCGTGGTCCTATCCGACGTTGCCGGCGAGATGGTCGCCGTCGCGGCCAATCGCGCGAGCGCCGATGTTCAGGTGAGCGCCGCGGTGTTCGACCAGAGCGCGATCGACTTTGGTGATGCCAGCTTTGACGCGGTGATCAATCGACACGGCTTGATGTTCGTCGAGGACCCGGCCCAGACCGTTGCGGAGGCCGTTCGTGTGCTGCGGGCCGGTGGGCGCTATGCGGTGATGACGTGGGATCGCCGAGAGCTGAACCCGTGGCTCGGACTGGTGCTCGACGCTGTGAGCGCGCAATTTGGCGTGCCGTTTCCACCGCCGAACGTCCGTGGCCCGTTCTCGCTCGACACCCCCGACGTGCTGACGTCCGTTCTGCGCGATGGCGGTCTCGAGGACGTGACGGTGAAGGCCATGTCCACGCCGATGCGCGCCAGCGTCGCTGAAGGAATGGTGGAGCGCGTGCCCGAGCTCGCGGGTCCGCTTGCGATCGCGCTGGGGGGGATGCAAGCTGACGTCCGCGCCGCGATCCGCGAGCGTGCCATGCGGGCGGGCACTCAGGCTGCGGTGCGCGACGAGGGAGACGGGATCGTGTTTGAAGGTTGGGTCCTGATCGGCTCGGGCCACAAAGCAGCGCACTAAGCGTAGACACAGCGCCGCAGCTGGCCGGCCGTCCCGGTAGGCGCCAGCGGCAGCACATCACGTCAGTCGGCCATGGCCCCGGCATCAGATGCCCACGCGACGGGGATCCGCGTTCACGTTACGACGGGGATCTGCCCCCCGGTCACGACACTCCATCGCGCGATCGGGAGCGCCGAGAGTGCGGCGGGGGCACGGTCTTCGTGTCGCGGATGCTGGAGCGGCCGTCGTGGCTATGCGGGTTGGGTGTCGCGGCTGCGTGGGCGCGGCGGAGTCGAGCTCCAGCGGCCGGTAGTCGCTGCGGGCGACGTACGCGGTGCCGTTCAGGAGCCTGTCAGCTTGACGAGTTCACGCTGAGCTTGTACGCCGGGATCCCGTTGTACGTGGTCGGTGTCGCGGTGGCCTGGCCCAACTTGACCATCCGCTTCAGCTCGGCCGCCGGGTCGCCCCCCTTTGAGACCTCGAGCTGGTGGATCGCCGGCGGGAGCGGCGAGACCGTGACCGTGTTCGTCGACCGGTTGTAGATCTCGTTCTTGGTGTCCGACAGGCTGACCTCTTGCCCGCACTTGATCACGCGGTAGACGCCCGTCCCGCGTCCGCGTCCAGAGCTCGAACTGCATCGAGGAACCATCGGGGAGCGTGACGGTGGCGGACTCGTGCAGGATCGAGCCGGCCGGGGCGGTCAGTTCGGCCCGGACGTGGCGGATGATCGCGGCGCTCGCCGAGCTCGGCCCGGAGGCACCGCCGGCGGTCAGGAGCAAGGTCGCGGTGATGGCGGCCGCCGCTGTGGCCGGCACGCTCAGCGCCAGCGCCCGGCGCCCGACGCGTCGAGCGCGCTCGACGCGCTTTGCGGACGTCACCGGGAGCGGAGCGTGATACCCGCGCGATTTCTCGGTTCGAGAGCGGTGCGGATAAGACGGTCACCGGCATCATCGGGCTGGGGAGCTACGATGCCGACATCGCGTAGGGCAAGCAACGGGTCCATTTGGGTGTTCCTCTCAGGCATTGGTCGGTTCGGTTCGGAGCTCGGTCGGCTCAGACGGGTGGGTGTGGGCGATTGCGCTGGCGAGTTGGCGCCGCGCCCGGGTGATCCGAGAGCTGACGGTGCCGATCGGTACCCCGAGGGCGGTGGCCGCCTCCTCATACGAGAGCTCGCCCCAGACGACAAGAAGTAAGGCGTCGCGGTCAGGTGCGGCTAGACGCCGCAATTCGCGGACAAGTTCGGCGGCAGGCAGCGCGTCTTGGTGTTCGATCGCCTGCTCCCGGTGTCCAGTTTGACGTTGCAGCGCCGCCAGGCGGCGCTTCTCAGTCCGTCGATGATCCGCGACCACGTGGGTGGCGATACCAGCAGCCACGGCAGCGCGTTGTCGCGCTCGGCCCGAAAACGCTCGCGGGCGACGAAGGCGCGAGCGAACACCTCAGCCGCCAGATCGTCGGCGTTCTGCGAGCCGACCCTTCGACGGACGTACAGCCGCACCGCCAGGCCATGGCGCTCATAAAGGACCGCGAACTCAGTCGGATCGGTCACAGAACGCGCCAAAAGCTCTTCGTCAGTTAGGGATGAGTGCATGTTGCTCTGCGTCAGTTGGGGATGAGTCCATGCCCTCTACATCGCCGATGCCACCCAAAAACCTCGCGGCGGTGAGAATCAGCGACAGGTCTACCGAAACTCCGACGCATACCGGCTACCCCCATCGATCGGCAGCGGCGGCTTGACGCCGCACTCGCCGGCCCTGGCACTTGGGTCGTCGTGCTGCGCACCCGACGCGAGGTCCGGGCCTTCCTCGAGACGACCGGCCGTTCTTGACGAACCGCGTCGCGTTGCCTCGCCCGATCACTCAGCGGATTGCCGGTTTGTCGCCACGCCGGTAGCACGACCAAGACTGTTCCTGCGGGCTCGAAGGAGCAGCAGGACGACGCTGCACAAGATCCTGATGCACGCCTCATGCACCCTGGCTCAAGCCGAACTCGCCGAAGCCTCGATGCTTTATTGGCGAGAGAGCGCTCCGTTGCAGCGCTTCCTTCGA
>CAVXPV010000019.1:0-123152 GCA_963763715.1 uncultured Solirubrobacterales bacterium | reverse complement strand
AGGACGAAGGCCGACGCCAACGCGCAAGGCTGGCGCCGGCGCCAAGGCCAATGCCAACGGCAAGGCGGCGCCGGCGCCAAAGCCAATGCCAACGGCGCCGGGTCCAAGCCCCGTCCGCGCCGCACCCCGGCGGTGCACGCTGAGCCATGTCCGAGCAGGTCGATCCGGCCGCGCTCAGGCTATGGGCACAGAAATGGCGCTGGTATGAGCACAACGCCTTGCCGTGGAACCGGGCGCGAATCCACTGGGAGGCGATGCGCCGCCAGGCCTTCATCCGCTGGCCCGTCCATGGCAACGTGCTCGAGGCTCTGCGCGAGGGCCGGCTGGAGATCGGCGCACACTCGCTGCTCGAGCCCGGCGTATGGCTGACCGCTCCCAATAGCGCGCGGATCCGGATCGGCTCGGGGACCTTCCTCAACCTCGGTGTGATGGTCGCCGCGGTCGAACTGGTCGAGATCGGGGATCACTGCATGTTCGCCAACGGCTGCTTCGTGACGGACGGCAACCACCGTTTCGATGACCCCGATCAGCCCGTCACCTGGCAGGGCTTCACCAGCAAGGGCCCGACGCGCATCGGTGACAACGTGTGGTGCGGGGCCGGCGTGGTCGTGACCAGCGGGGTCACCATCGGAGAGCGCTGCGTGATCGGTGCCAACTCGGTCGTCACCACGGACATCCCGCCGTTCTCGATTGCCGCCGGGGCTCCGGCCAAGGTGCTGCGGCAGGTCGAGTACCCGCCGGCCGGCGGCTCCTGACGCTCAGAGGCGGATCCGTCGAACCACGAGTCGCAGCCGGGTGAGATGATGCGAGGCGTCGCGTAGCTGCACGCCGACCGTCATCCGGTGGACGCGGTGACGACGGGCCAGCCGCTGCAGGCCGGCTCTCTCGTGCAGGGTCGACCGGGTCAGCGTGACCGTCACCCGGGCAGCCGGCCGGCGCAGGCGGATGACGAGCCGCCCATGGCTGAGCCTGATCGAGGCCGCGCGCGCGCCGCGCAGCCGGACGCCGGTGATCGTGCGACGGTGGCCGTGGCGATGCCGGACCACGGCCAGTCCGCGCGGAAGCCCGAGCGAGACGGTGCTCAGCTTCGCTGCGCTGCGGCCGGCGGCGGCCGTGAAGCTGAGCCTGGGTCTGCCATGACCCAGGCCGGTGATCAGCCCGCCGCTCACTGTGGGCCGCCCGGCCGCCTTCCCGCCCCCGGATTGGGGCTTCCCGCCGCTGCCCGGACCCGAGCCGCCCGAGCCGCCCGAGCCACCCGATCCGTCGGAGCCAGACGGGCAGTTGGCCACCGTGAACGGGGCCGAGACGCCGACGCTGAGATCGCCGTTCTGGCTCGTGAGCGCGCTCGTCGCCGTGCCGGCCGCCGGGTTGCAGGTCGCGGCGAAGGCCGCGGCCGCGCCGCCCGTGAGCGTGACCTTGAGATCGGTGAGGGGGATGTCGGGCAGATTGGTGAACGTCGTGGTCCCCGTCGCCAGGATGACCGGGCCTCCGAGGACCAGCGCGAACGGGGCGGGGAAGCGGATCGTGATGGCCGGTGCGGTGAGCGATCCGGTGAGGTAGTCCTGGCCGGTGAGCGGCTTGGGGTACAGGGACGACGTCGAACTTGCGCTGCCGATCGGCTTGCACCGGGCAAACGTCGGATCGGTGCACAGCAAGCCGTTGCTGATCACCGCCGCGGCATTAGGGGCCAGGACCGTCGGCGGCAGCGTCAGGCTGACTTTGCGGCTCGGAGCCTCGTTGGCCTTCTGAGTGACGTCGGTCACCACCTGTACGCCGCTGTCGGCGAGGTCGCGCGTCGCCGACACGTGGAACTGGGGGGCGAACGACAGCGCCGAACACGCGGTGACCTTCAACGGTGCGCTCGCTGTGCGGCTGGTCGAAACGGCGTAGGAGTCGGCGCTGACCGCGACGTTGGCTGCGGGGGTGGGGCAGGTGGCGGGCAGGCGCAGTCCGGTGAAGGTGCTGCTGAGCTCGGTGACCGAGATCGGGGTGCTCACGCCGGCGATCGCGAACGTGTTGGGCAGATTGGCGAAGTGCTGGGTCAGCCCGACCCCGGCCGGATCGCTGGAGGGGCGCACGGTGACCTCGGCAGGACTGCCGAGGTTCATGGCCAGGGGAGTGCCGGGATTGGCGACGGTCAGCACGCCGGCGAGATCCGCCGGGCTCGGTGGAGCGACGAGATACAGGCTGATCGGGATCGAGATCGAGCCGACCGGATTGCCGAGGACGATCGGGCTGGCGGTGACCGTTCCGGTGCCGACCTGACAGGCCGCGATCGCGGTCGTGCTGGTCAGGCATGCACCGCCGTCGATCGCGGCGTTGGCGAGCAATCCCGGAGGCAGGGTGACGGTCAGGTCCTTTGGCGAATCGGTTCCCGTGGGAGCGAACTTCAGGTCCAGCGCGACATTGGTGGTGGCGCCGGCCTGGGTTCCGGTCTGCGTCAGCGTCACGGACGGCGCAATCGCCGCCGAGGCGGCCGGCGCCAGGACCGCGGTTGTGAGCACCACCGCGACGGCGGCCGCGATGCGTTGGTGATCGCGCTTCAACGTGCCCCTCTCTGTGCGTGCGAGGACCTGATCCGTCAGGTCTCACGAATTCTTGATGACGATTCCCTCGATGATGTTGGCCACGCTCTCGGTGGCGTCGATCGCGGCCTCGAGCCGTTCGAAGATGTCCTTCCAGCGGATCACGACCATCGGATCGATACCGCCGTCGAACAGGGAGGCCACGGCCTCGCGGGTGATCCGGTCTCCCTCGTTCTCGAGCCGGTTGATCTCGACCGTATAACGGGAGATGGACTGGAAGCCACGCAGTCGCGGTACCGCTTCGGCGACCTGCTGGGAAGCCTCCTTCAGCACCCGGGCCAGACGGATCGCCTGGTCCATCGGCGCCTCGATCTTGTATAGCCCCAGGTAGTCGGCGACCTCCTCGGTGTAGTCCACGACATCGTCGAGGCCGGAGGCGAGGGCGAGGATGTCCTCGCGGTCGATCGGGGTGACGAACGTGTGATTCAGCCGGTCGATGATGTCGTGGGTGATCCGGTCACCCTCGTGCTCGCAATCGAGTATCTCGGTCGCCAGATGCTTGTCCTCGGGGTACTCCGACAGCATCCGGTCCAGGAGATCCGAGGCGCGGAGCAGATTCTGCGCGGCCTCTTCGAACAGCTCGAAGTAGACGCGATCACGCGGAGCGAATACCGAGGCGAGGCGAGCCATCTGCCAGTGATGCTAACTGTCAGAGCGCGGATCTGACAAACCGGCACGGAACTGGGCCAGCTCCTCGGCGTCGATCGAGTACGTGTGCTCGGGTCCCGGGTAACGTCCGGCTCGCACGTCGGCGGCATAGGCGCTGACGCCAGCGTTCATCTCGGCCTGGAGCTCTCCGTAGCGCTGCACGAAGCGCGCGCCTCGTCCCTCACGGATCCCCAGCAGGTCATGGAACACGAGCACCTGTCCGTCGGTCGCGGGCCCGGCCCCGATTCCGATCACCGGGATTTCTACGCGCCGCATCAGCTCGGCGGCCACCGCGGCGGGCATGGCCTCGAACACGAGCGAGAAGCACCCGGCCTCCTGCAGAGCCAGGGCCTCATCGGCGATCCGAGCCGCGGCCGCGGTGCTGCGGCCCTGGGCACGGTAGCCACCGAGCGCGGTAGCGGTCTGCGGCGTCAGGCCGACGTGGCCCATGACCGGGATTCCCGCGCCGACGATCGCGCGCGCCCGGGACACCGATACGGCATTGCCCCGCTCGAGCTTGACCGCGTCGCACCCCGCCTGCTTGACGAATCGCATCGCCGTTGCGACCGCCTGCTGGTCGGACTCCTCGTAGGAGCCGAAGGGCAGATCGCCGACCATGAATGGCGTCTTCAGCCCTCGGCGGACGGCCCGGGCGAGCACGAGCATCTCCTCGGTGGTGACCTCGATCGTTGAGGGATACCCGAGCACCGTCATCGCCCCGGAGTCGCCGACGAGGACGATGTCGACGCCAGCCGCTTCGGCGGCGCGGGCGCTGGGGAAGTCATATGCGGTAACCATCACGATCGGCTCGGCACGGCGCTTCTTGTCGAGCAGGATCGGCAGCGTGACCGGCAGCTGCGAGGCGTCGCTGGGGACGGTGATGTGGAATGGGGCTGAGGACACGGGGACCTCCAGGGGTCAGGCGGCGGACGCGGCCACCAGGGTCGCGACGTCGCTGTCGATTGCGATCAAGCGGTTGGCGTCATCCACGTGGACGACGCGAGGGCGATAGTCGGCCAGTTCCTGCGCCGTGAAGCTGCCGTAGGCGATCACGATGATCGTGTCGCCGCGGTGGACCAGCCGCGCCGCCGCGCCGTTGACCTTGATTTCGCCCGAGCCGGGCGGGCCGGCGATCGTGTAGGTCTCAAAGCGGGCGCCGTTGTCGACGTCGACGACGGACACCTGCTCGAACTCGAGGATGTCGGCGGCCGCCAGCAGCTCGGCGTCGATCGTGATCGAACCGACGTAGTGCAGGTCACAGTCGGTCACGGTGGCGCGGTGGATCTTGGCGTTGAGCATTGTGCGGTTCACGTCATTGGCTCCCGGTCACGGCGGCGGGCACGAGAGAGGGGGATGCGCCCAGCGGCCGCAGGAGGGCGTTGTCGATCAGGCGGGTGGTGCCGACGCGGGCGGCGATCACGGCCAGGACCGGGCCGTCGACGTCAGCCACAGGCTCCAGGCGGTCGGGCGTCACCAGCTCGAGGTATTCGAGCTCGGCGCCGGCGGCCGCGAGCGCCGCGCGCGCCGGCGCGGTCACGGCGGCCGGGTCACGCTCACCATCGCGCACGGCGGCGGCGGCCAGGGACAGGGCGCGCGACAGCGACAGGGCCCGCTCCCGCTCGGCTGGCGAGAGGCGCGCGTTGCGGCTCGATAGGGCGAGGCCGTCGGGATCACGGACGGTCGGGCAGATGAAGATCTCGACGGGCAGGTTGAGATCAGCGCTCATCCGGCGCACGACGGCGACCTGCTGCGCGTCCTTCTGCCCGAAGTAGGCGACGTCGGGGCCGACCATTGCAAACAGCTTGGTGACGACCGTCGTCACCCCCGTGAAGTGCTCCCGCCCTCGGCTGGCGCCCTCCAGCCGCTCGGTGATGCCGCTGACCGCCACCGTGGTGCCGAAGCCGTCCGGATAGACCTCGCCGGCATCGGGCGCGAAGAGCACGTCAACGCCGATCCCGGCGGCCTGCTCGGCATCGTGCGCGAGCTCACGGGGATATGCGGCAAAGTCGCCCTCGTCGTTGAACTGGGCCGGGTTGACGAACAGGGACACGACGACGACATCGCAATCGGCGCGGGCGCGCAGCATCAGCGCGCGATGGCCGGCGTGAAAGGCGCCCATGGTCGGCACCAGCCCGATGCGACGACCGGCCCGGCGCGGCGCGGCGAGCTCGCTTCGCAGCTCGGCCACCGTGGTCACTGTCCTCATGCCGCGACCGCCGGGCGGGCCGCCAGAGAGCGGGTCGCGATGGTGAGCGCGTCGAACAGGCTGAGCAGCTCCGGAGTGTGCTGCGCGACAGCCGCGCGTTGCGCGGCCACCGTGGCCTCATCGCCTCGGGCTACGGGCCCGGTGAGCGCGGCGCGCGACCCCAGCTGGGCCCAGTTCTCGACCGTCGCGCGCACCAGCGGCACGAGTTGCTCGCGGCGCAGGCCGGTCCCGGCGGCGATCCGCTCGGCGGCGTCCTCGAGCGTGAGCAGGAAGTTGGAGGCCACCGAGGCGGCGGCATGATACGCGGCGCGGTCTGCGTCCGCGAGCACGAACGGATGCATCCCCAGCCAGGTGGCGAGCGTGCGCGCGCACTCGCGCGCCGCCGGTGTCGTGCCGGCGACCGCCGCCGCGGCACCCCGGAGCCGGTCGCCCCCCGAGCCCGCCGGAACCGTCATCAGCGGGTGCAGGGAGAACGCCTCGTGAGGAATGAGCGCGTCGAGTCCCGTTGCCCCGGAGCAATGACCCACCAGTGGGCCGGGCGCGATCGCGCCCGCGGCCTCGGCAATCGCCCCGTCGGGCACGCACAGAAGCACGGCGTCGTAGCCGCGCACATCAGGCCGGTGGCCAAGCCCAGCGGAAACCCGCAGCGGGGCATCGCGGAGCCCGTCGATCACCGCCGAAGAGAGACGACCTCGTCCGATGACGGCAAGCCTCGCCCGAGCGAGCGTGGATGAGCCAGTGGCGGTGGTGGAGGACCGTTCCAGTTCCCTCATGAGATACCGGTCGGAAAGCGATGATGAACGACGAACAACTGTGAGGTCCGCTCCGGTGCGGTAACGGCCTCTCCACTAAGAGTACCCCCTCTGGCCAGACCTCTAGCATCGCGGCCTGTGACAAGCCCCACAGTTCGTCGGGAACGGCTCAAGGCCGTTTATGAGGAGGCCCGCGGGTGCATCCGGTGCCCGCTTCATCGCACGCGCACTCAGGTCGTGTTCGGTTCCGGCAACGCGGACGCGGGCGTCATGTTCATCGGTGAGGCGCCCGGAGCCAGCGAGGACAAACAGGGACTTCCGTTCGTCGGCCAGGCTGGCAAGTTGCTGGACAAGCTGCTCGCCGAGATCGAGCTCGAGCGGGCGGACGTGTTCATCGCCAACGTCCTGAAATGCCGCCCTCCGGGCAACCGCGATCCTCAGCCCAACGAGATCGAATCCTGCCGCAGCTACCTGGAGAGCCAGGTGGAGTTGATCGAACCCGACATCATCTGCACGCTGGGCAACTTCGCCACCAAGCTCCTGCGCGGGGATACCACCGGGATCTCACGGCTGCACGGGCGGCTGGAGGAGCGGATCCTCGGTCCGCGGGCGATCCGGCTCTATCCGCTCTATCACCCCGCGGCGGCGCTCTACACCCCGGCGACGCTGGAGGCCCTGCGCGCGGACTTCCAGCGCATTCCCGAGCTCCTCGCGCTCGGTCCGTTGGCCCAGCCCGACCCCCCGCCGGCCGAGCGTGCCGCGGGCGGTGATGCCGTGTCGGGTTCGGGTGCGCCATTGGCCCCCGAGCGGGACGACCTGCCGCAGGCCGGCCCCGGCGACCCGCCGGGCGAGGATTCTTCGACATTCGGGGGCCAGGATGGCGCTCCGTCCAGCGGGCAGGGTCGGCCCGCCGATGATCACGAGCCACCCGCGACGCAGCTCGGGCTGTTCTAGAACCGCTGATCCGCCCGGCGTCGGCGACGCAACGTCCCGGGCCGGCGCCCACCCTGGCTCGGGGCAACGCAGCTTGGATCAGACCGCGGCGGCTTCGCGGTCCACAGGAGCGGATGGGGGGGAGTTGCCTGACGCGGGCGTCACGCCGCTGCGTCCGCCCCGAAGCGCGAGGCCGAACGCGAGCACCGCGCCGACCACCTGAATCGCCAAGACGACGGAGGCAAATCCGGCCGCCCGGCGTGACGCGTTGAGGAGCAGGATCGGCTCGGCGACGGCGACCGCACCGATCACGATCAGAAACCACGTGTGGCGCAGCGCGAGCATGTACTGGATGGCCAGATAGGTCGCGGCCAGAACCGTGAACGCGGCACCGAGCGGGAGCAGGGATGCGGACGCGGTGGCGCGCTTGGCGCCGAACGCGAGCTTGAGCAACAGGTGGGGCTCAACGGCGAAGATGAGCAGCACGGGGATCGCGCAGACGAGCACGATGCCCAGGGACCGAAACAGGATCGGCGCCGTTGGCAGCCCCTCGGAGCGGCGCCGCGACACCTCGGGCACGAGGTAGAAGCCGGCGCCGATCGCCACCCACACCAGGACCTTGGCAGCCACTGCGGTGGCGCCGTAGGAGCTGGCCAGCTCACGCGAGAACCGATGCTTGGCGGCGATGATGTCGATGTTCTGCAGAACCGCGATCACGATCAGGCCGGCGATCGGCGCCCACGCCCGCTTGACGTGGCTCCACAGTCCGAGCGCTGCGGAAGTCGTGGTGGCCGCTCCGAGCGGCGCCGCGTTGGACTCCTGGGCGGCCCGCTGCAGGCGCCGGGCGCAGTACACGCCGATCGCCAGGAAGGAGAGCGGGGTGCCGAGGTAGGCACCGGTGACGCCGAGGCCGGCGGCGGCGAGGATCGTTCCGGCGACCAGCCGCGCTGCCTGCTCGCCGATGAGGCTGAGCCCGACCCCCTGATAGTCACCGACGCCCTGCAGGGCACCGCGGAGGATCGACAGCGACAGCCACAGCACCGCGGCCGGGAGGCCGACCGCGGCCGCCCACTGGTCATTGCGCACGCCAACCGCGGAAGCGATCGGGGCGCGCAGCAGGACGGAGATGATCGCCACCCCCACGGTGATCCCGAGCAGGATCTTGGTCCACCGCGTGATCGTCGCCGTCAGCGCCGCGCCGACTCCGAGATGACCCAGCACCCCCTCGCGGGCCGTCGCGACCTGCAGAGCCTGGCCGACCACCGACAGGATCAGGAAATAGCTGATCAGCGCCGCCAGCGAGCCATAGTCGCTGAGCAGGCGCGCGAAGACGACGGTCGAGGCCAGCGCGATGACGTTGTTGGCGATCATCGCCGCGGCCAGTCCGGCGGCCTTCGCGGTCTCGGAGCCGCGCAGCTCCGCCATCGAGGTGGGCACGCCCTCTCGATCACGGGAGATCCGCTTCAGCAAAGCGGCTGTACGACCCGGGGCCGGATCGGTCTCGGGAACGGTCATGACCCCCGTCACGGTAGCGAAACGCCTCGTCGGTGCCGTTCTAGAGTTTGCCCCGTGCAGGGGACCTTCTCGTCTCAGAGCGCCATCGAGACCGAGGCGATCGGAGCCCGGCTTGCGGCTGAGTTGACGGCCGGTGACGTCGTGCTCATCGAGGGAGAGCTCGGGGCCGGAAAGACGACCCTGGTCCGGGGCGCCGCCCGAGCCCTCGGCGTCACGGGAGCCGTGACGAGCCCGACCTTCACAATCGCCCAGCGTTATCCGGCAACCAGCGTCGCCGTCGCGCACCTGGACCTGTACCGGATCCGCGACCTCTTCGCCGAGGACCCCGACCTGTTGTCGGACTATCTCGGGCGGGACACGATCGCCTTCGTCGAGTGGCCCCCCCGCGGCGCCGAGCATGAGTTGGCTGCGTTTGCCCGGCCCGCCCTCCGGGTGCGGATCGAGCACCGTGGTTCGGACCACCGGGAGATCAGCATCGGCTCGGGCGCGCCGGCCGGCGCGCAGGCGAGGATTCCCCGATGAGTGTGCTCGCCTTCGACACCGCCACGCGGGCCACGACGGTCGCGCTCGTGGACGCGACCGGCGCGGCGCTCCTGGCCCGGGACGACCCCGATGCCGGCCGGCGCCCGGCCCACACGACTCGCCTGATGGCGATGATCGTGGACCTGCTGGCCGCGGGCGGCGGGTGGGACGCGGTGGAGATGATCGCCGTCGGCACCGGGCCCGGCACCTTCACTGGCCTGCGGATCGGCATCGCGACGGCACTTGCACTCGGGCGAGCCCGGGATCTTCCTCTCGCGGGGGCCTCGACCCTCACCTCGCTCGCTCTCGCGGCAGATCGTGCCGCCGTCGCGGACGGCTTCGACGTCGTGCTCGCCGTTCTTGACGCGCGCCGTCGCGAGGTGTTCGCCGCCGGATGGGCGGCCGGCTCGCTGACTGCGGCCGCACCCCACGGCGCACCGGGCGAGCCGGCCGGGGCCGTCGCTCGGCTGCCGGCCGGCGCGATGGCCCCGGGCGGATTGGTCGCCGCCGGCGAGACGCTCGGCCGCTGTCTGGCCGTCGGGGACGGCGCGCTGGAGTACCGCGCCGTGCTGGAGGCGGGGGGGATCACGGTGGCGGGGTCGTCGAGCCCATACCACCGCGTTGACGCCGCCGTCCATGCCCGGCTCGCGCGGGCGGGGCTGGCCGTGGCCGGTGACGCTGTCCGGCCCGAATATCTGCGGGTCCCTGATGCCGAGCTCTCCCGTCGCGCCGTCCCCGCGTCATGACCCCGGTGACCTTCACGATCCGCGAACTCGGTTACTCGGACCTGCCGCAGGTCATCTCGATCGAGCGGCGGGCCTTCACCACGCCGTGGTCACTGGCCATGTTCGTCCTCGAGGTGTCCAAGCCGACCGGGGTGTGCCTGGTCGCGCTCGACATCTCCAGCGCGCGAGTGCTGGGCTACCTGATCCTGTCGCGCTACGACACCGTCTGGCATCTGATGAACATCGCCGTGGATCCCAAGCGTCGTCGGGAGGGCATCGCTCGGGGTCTGCTCGACGCGATGCTCGCGGCGGCCGGGCCCGCCAGCGAGTACACGCTCGAAGTCCGGACCTCCAATACCGGCGCGATCGCGCTCTACGAGCGGTTCGGCTTCCGCTCGGCCGGGACTCGTCCCCGGTACTACCGGGACACCGGCGAGGACGCCGTGATCATGTGGCGCACCAGCGACGCCGTGTCGAGTTCGAGGCCGGCGTGATCCTCGCGATCGAGACCAGCTGCGATGACACCTGCGCGGCCGTGATCACCGGCGAGGGCCGGATCCTGGCCAACGTGATCTCCTCGCAGGGAGTCCACGATCGCTACGGGGGGGTCGTACCCGAGATCGCCTCGCGCCAGCATCTGGAGCTGATCGGCGCCGTCGTCGAGGACGCTCTCGCCCAGGCGAGCACGACTCTGAGCGGCGTTGAGCTCATCGCCGTCACGCGCGGGCCGGGGCTCGTCGCTGCACTGCTCGTCGGGTTCGCCACCGCCAAGGCGCTGGCGGCGGCGCGCGAGCTGCCGCTGGCGGCCGTGGACCATCTCCACGGCCACGTGGCCGCCGGTTTCCTTGAACCCGAGCCCGTCGCGCCGCCCTTCCTGAGCCTGGTGGCCAGCGGTGGACACACCTTCCTGGCGCGGGTGACGGACTGCGGCCCCGACTACGAGGTGCTCGGCCAGACCCTGGACGACGCCGCCGGCGAGGCGTTTGACAAGGGTGCGCGGCTGCTCGGTCTCGGCTACCCGGGCGGCGCGGCTCTCGAGCGGCTGGCCCGGGAGGGCGATCCGCAGGCGTTCTCGTTCCCGACCGCAGCGAGAATGCGCGGCCTTGACTTCTCCTTCGCCGGCCTCAAGACGGCCCTGCTCTACCGCGTCCGTGACCTCGGTCCGGCCGAGGCTGAGCGCCTCCGCGCCGACCTGGCGGCCTCCTATCAGCATGCGATCGTGGAATCGCTGGCCATCCGGACCGAGCGCGCGCTGGTCACCACCGGTCTGGGACGGCTCGCGATCGGCGGGGGGGTGGCCGCCAACGAGCCGCTGCGCGAGCGTCTGGGCCGTCTGGGCGTCGCGTTGCACGTCCCGTCCCGGGCCCTGTGCACCGATAACGCGGCAATGATCGCCAGCGCAGCACGCTATGTCGACGCGTTGGCCTACCCCGACTACCTGGGCCTCGACGTGTACGCGAGCGGCGAGCGCGCCCCCGGTCTGGCCGGCGCCTCGCCCGTAGCCACGGCGGCGGACCCGGGCCGAACGCCGGGGGACATGCTCGGGGCTCACTGATGCCACCCACGGTGGTGCTCTACGGCCGCCCCGGCTGCCATCTGTGTGACGAGGCTCGCGAGATCTTGCTGCGCGTCCGCGCCGAGTATCCCTTCGAGCTCCACGAGCGCGACATCGAGCACGACGATGCGCTGTTCGCCGCCTATCTGGAACGGATTCCCGTGGTGACAATCGACGGGGAGGAGGCATTCGAGCTGTTCGTGGACGCCGCTGAGCTCGCGGATCGGCTCGGTTACAGTGGTGCACGATGAGCTACACCGTGGGCCGCGGCTCCGAATCCGCTGAGTCGGCATTGGACAAGCCGGGTGAGAAGCTCTCACTCGGGGTCGCTGCGCGCCTGTCGCGCTATCTACAGGTCCTGACCCAGGCTCGCAAGATGGGCAAGGAGACGATTTCCTCGCAGGAGCTCGCCGACTACACCCACGTCAACTCGACTCAGATCCGGCGCGATCTCTCGGGCTTTGGCAAGTTCGGCAAGCGCGGGGTCGGCTACAACGTCGAGTCGCTGGTCAGCCAGATCCGCAAGATCCTGCGCACGGCGGGTCAGCACAACATCGCGCTGTTCGGCGCCGGGCACCTGGGCACCGCGATCGCCACCTCGGACATCTTCGCCGACCACGGCTTCCGCGTCGTGGCCGTCTTCGACGTCGATCGTGATCGTGTCGGCACGCAGATCGGCACCCTGACCGTCCGCCACAACTCCGAACTGCCGAGCGTGGTCAGGTCCGAGGAGATCGTCGTCGCGGTGCTCGCCGTCCCGTCCGCCGCCGCCCAGCAGCTGGCCAACGAACTGGCCGACGCTGGGGTGAAGATCATCTTCAACTACTCCGACGCACTGCTCCAGGTCCCTCCGGAGGTGACCGTGCACACCTCCAGCCCCGCGGTCGACCTCCTGTACGCGCTCTACTTCTATCTGACCTGAGCGGAGGTCCGCCCGTGGCCCTCGACCTCGTTTCCGCCGGCACGGCGTTTGACGCCTCGACTGACTTCACGGTCGGCCTCGAGGAGGAATTCGCGGTCCTCGACCCCGAGTCCCTGGGTCTCGTCCCGCGCTTCGAGGCGCTCAGGTCCGCGGCCCAGCCCGATCCGCGGCTGGCCGAAGCGATCGCCGGCGAGCTGATCTCGTCCGAGATCGAGATCCGGTCGGGCCGGGGCGATGACCTCGCCGCCGCCCAGGCCGCCCAGCGTGAGCTCCGCCGTCGCCTGTTCGTCCTCGCCGCCGACACCGGGGTGGCGCTGGGGGCGACCGGAACCCATCCGTTCTCGGACTACCGCGAGCAGGAGATCATCGACACCGAGCACTACCGGCTGGTCGAGCAGGGCCTCCAGTACGTCGCCTGGCGCAACAACACCTTCTCTCTGCACGTCCACGTCGGCGTCCGGGGGGGCGACCGCGCGGTGGCCGTATGCGACCGCCTGCGTCCCGTCCTGCCGACGCTCCTCGCCGTCTCAGCCAACTCCCCGTTCCTTGACGGTCGCGATGCGGGGCTGCACTCCGCGCGGACACAGACCTTCACCAAGAGCTTTCCCCGCTGTGGGGTTCCGGATCCCTTCGGGAACTGGGAGACGTTCGCCCGCTACATCGATCTGCTCGTCCGCACGCAGTCGATCATCGAGTACACCCAGGTCTGGTGGTCGGTGCGGCCGCATCTCTCGTTCGGCACCGTCGAGGTCCGGATCTGCGATGCGCAGGCGACCGCGGCGGAGTCAGACGGGCTCGCCGCGCTGATCGTGGCCTGCGTCGCGCAGGCCGCCCGCGACCACGACGAGCGGGTCCCGGCGCCGGAGATCCCCAACCGGCTGATCGAGGAGAACATGTGGCGTGCCCTGCGCTACGGGCTCGACGGCGACCTGCTGGACCTGGTGGCCCTCGAGCCCTATCCGGGCGGTCAGGCGCTCGAGCGCCTGCTGAGCTGGACGGCACCGATGCGGGACGAACTCGGCCTCGACGTCGCGCTGCCCCCGGAGAACGGAGCCCAGCGCCAGCGGGCGATGATCGCCGCGGGCATGAACGTCCACGAGATCTACGCGGCGGTGCAGGCCGAGACCCGGGCAACCTATTCTCAAAGCCCGGCAACGTCACGGAGGTGATCCGGTGAGCAGTGGACAGACAGAAGATGCCTATGCGAGCGGTCCCGAGGGGTCGATGTCCGAGGAGGAACTGCGTGCGGCCTACGAGGCCGAGATCAAGAAGATCCGGATCGAGCAGGTCCTGCTCGAGCAGATCGTGTCCCTGGTCAACCTCGGAATGCGGCGCACCGGCCTGCAACCCGGCACCGAGGACGAGCGCGACCTCGGACAGGTGCAGCTGGCGATCGAGTCGATCCGGGCCCAGCTGCCGCTGGTCGAGCAGATCGCCGCACCCCAGTCGGGTCAGATCCGCGATGCGCTGTCCCAGCTGCAGCTGGCCTTCGTCCGCCTGGGCGGGTCGGCCGAGGCCGCGGGGGTGTCGGGCGCAGGCGCCGGGGCCGCCGCGGATTCGTCCGGCGCGTCTGCGCCGGGCGGCCGAGATCCCTCGCGCCGGGTGCCCGACGGCCCCGCACCCTCCGATCCCGCCCCGGGCGGTCCCACTCCCGCAGGTCAGCCCGCTGACGCCGGCGCGCCGGGCGATGCCGGTCCGGCTCAGCGCAGCGGCCGGCTCTGGATCCCCGGCCAGTAGCGCCCCGCGAGGGGGGGCTGAGGGGTGTCCGTTCGGGCCAACCGCTAGACTCGCGCCGTCTGATTTCAGGGCCTCCGCACCAACCTTGCGGCGGCCCTTTGCACGTTGTTGACCCGCGCGGCTAACGCGCCTCGAACTGAGCTTCTTCGGAGGAGTGTCTTGTCTAGCTTTCTGACGCACCACGGCGTCGTGATTGCGCTCGTGTGCGCACTCGCCGCCATTGTCTATGGCGCCGTGACCTCGCGGTCGCTGCTGGCGCTCTCGCCTGGCAACGAGCGCATGCGCTCGATCTCGGCCGCCGTCCAGGAGGGCGCGTCGGCTTACCTCAATCGTCAGTACACGACGATCGCCGGAGTTGGCGTGATCCTGTTCATCGTCCTGATCCCGCTGCAGAACATCCGGGTGGCGATCGGCTTTGCGGTCGGCGGGGTGCTCTCGGCCGCCGCCGGGTACGTGGGCATGAACGTGTCCGTCCGTTCCAACGCTCGCGTCGCCGAGGCGGCGCGGGGCGGCGTCTCCAAGGCGCTCGACGTCGCGTTCCGCGGGGGGGCGGTCACCGGCATGCTCGTGGTGGGTCTGGCCCTGATCGGGGTCGCCGGCTACTACGGCGTCCTCACCTTCATCGCGGGCGAGAGCCCCCGCCATGCGATCGACGCGCTGATCGGACTCGGCTTCGGTGGTTCGCTGATCTCGGTCTTCGCGCGACTCGGCGGCGGCATCTTCACCAAGGGCGCCGACGTCGGCGCGGACCTGGTCGGCAAGATCGAGGCCGGCATCCCCGAGGATGACCCCCGCAATCCGGCCGTGATCGCCGACAACGTGGGCGACAACGTCGGCGACTGCGCCGGCATGGCGGCGGACCTGTTCGAGACCTACGCGGTCACGGCGGTCGCTGTGATGCTGCTTGGCGTGCTGACGTTCAGTCAGACGACCAAGGTCGCGTTGTACCCGCTCGTCCTCGGCGGCGTCTCGATCATCGCCTCGATCATCGGCACCTTCGCGGTCAAGTCCAAGGCCGGCAACGTCGAGCGGGCGCTCTACCAGGGTCTGGTCGTCTCCGGTGGCCTCGCGGCGCTGGTCTTCATCCCGGTCACCTACTGGCTGATGCACGGCCTGACTGGCCACACCGGAGCCGCCGCGCCTGCCTGGTGGCACTACTACCTGTGCGCACTGATCGGCCTCGGCGTCACCGCCCTGCTGTTCGTGATCACCGACTACTACACCTCGACCCGGTTCGCGCCCGTCAAGTCGACGGCGCGCGCCTCACAGACCGGTCACGCGACGAACATCATCCAGGGTCTCGCCCAGGGCTATCAGGCCACCGCGCTGCCCGTGATCGTCCTCGCACTGGGCATCTTCGGGGCCTGGAAGCTTGGTCACGGGATCTACGGCATCGGCGTCGCCGTCATGTCGCAGCTGTCGTTGTGCGGGCTGATCGTCGCCCTGGACGCCTTCGGCCCGATCACCGACAACGCCGGGGGCATCGCCGAGATGGCCGAACTGCCCGAGGAGGTCCGCAACGTCACGGATCCGCTCGACGCGGTCGGCAACACCACCAAGGCAGTCACCAAGGGCTACGCGATCGGCTCTGCCGCGCTCGCCGCGCTCGTGCTGTTCAACGCGTTCGAGCAGGAGCTGGCGGCCAGCAACCACGGGCAGATCGTCAACTTCACGATCGGCAACCCGCCGGTACTGATCGGTCTGCTCGTCGGCGGCATGATGGTCTACCTGTTCGCGGCCCTGTCGATGGAGGCGGTCGGCCGCGCCGGCGGCGCCGTCGTCGAGGAGGTCCGTCGCCAGTTCCGGGAGAAGCCCGGGATCATGGACGGCACTGAGCAACCCGAGTACGGGACCTGCGTGGACATCGTCACCAAGTCCGCGCAGCGCGAGATGATCCTCCCGGCGCTGATCCCGATCGTGTTCACGGTGATCGTCGGCGTGATCAGCGTCGAGGCGCTCGGCGGGCTGCTGATCGGCGTGATCGTGGTCGGCGTTTTCATGGCGATCTCGATGACGGCCGGCGGCGGGGCGTGGGACAACGCCAAGAAGCTGATCGAGGACGGCGCGTTCGGCGGCAAGGGCTCCGAGGCCCACGCGGCGGCGGTCACCGGCGACACGGTCGGCGACCCCTATAAGGACACCGCCGGTCCGGCGATCAACCCGATGATCAAGGTGGCCAACATCGTTGCGCTGCTGATCATTCCGCTGATCACCTGAGTTCGGTTTGAGCTCGGCGGGGCGGGCGTGGTTGCCCGTCCCGCTGGGCCAGGGGTAGCGTTTGCGTTTGTGCTCCGCGTGAGGTCGGGTTCTGTCGACTGGCCCAGGCGGGTCGGGCCTCCCCGTCCGTCCCGCTCGGTGACCGCCGCGGCGATGATCGCGGTGCTCCTGGCGCCGGCTGTTGGTGGCTGCGGTGGGAGTGCGACACCGCCCTCGGGCTCGCCGGCGCCGTCGTCCGCGACCACGGCGAAGACGGCCGCTGCGGCGGCGCTGCCGCCGGTGTGTGCTCCGGCTGCGCTCGCGACGATCAGACGTGCGCTCGGTGCGCTGCCGAGTGCGCGGCGCGGGGAATCGGGCCAGGCGACGCCGGAGTGTGTCTTCCGAATCGGGCGGAGGGCCAGGGTGACGGTTCTTGTCGACGGTTTCGCGCAGCCGTACCAGCGCCTGGAGCGCACGCAGATCGAGGACGCCCAGCAGTTCGGCACCCACCGCCTCGAAGCGCTCCCGACGCCGGTCGGCGCCCTCGGGATCGCCGCGTACTGGTTCCCGACCGAGCTTAAGGTGATGGCCACCGAGGGCCGGCGCCTGATCTCGGTCTTCGTGGCCGGGATTCGCATCACCGCGCGGCGGGCACGGATGGTGGGGATCGCGGTTGCGCGTGACTATCTCGGGGCCGACGACCTCAAGGCTGCGGACCCGAACGGCGCCTGAGAGGCGATCGGCCCACACCGGCCCCAGCCCCAGGGCTGCCTGAAGCGTCGCTACGCTGGCTCGCCAATGTCCCTCTCGGTCGAGCTCGGGCTGTTCCTGTCGGTGCTGACCGCGCTGGGGTCGGTGGCTGGGTTCCTCTACAAGTTCCGGGGTGCCCGTGAGGCGCCCGCAGTCGAGTTGTCGCATCCGCTGCGCAGCACAGCGGAGCTGTTTCGCTCGCCGCTGTACGCGCTTGGCATCGTGATCGCGTTCTGCTCCTGGGGCGTGCACGTCGGCGCTCTCGCCCTCGCGCCGATCTCGCTGGTGCAGTCGGTCATCGCCGGGGGGCTGGTGCTGCTCACCGTCGTCGCCGACCGACTGTTCGGGATCACGGTCACTCGCCGTGAGTGGATCTGCGTCGGGCTGACGGCGGCGGGCCTGGCCTTCCTGGCCGCGACCCTGAGTGGAGATGGGAATGATGCCCACTCGCGCTATCCGCCGGGCACGCTGGCGGTGTTCCTGATCGCCGTGGCCGGGGTCGGTGTTCTGCTGGCAGTCAATCCGCGCGCCCTGCTCGCCCGCCGCCGGGCGCGCCGCGCCGCGACCGGATCGATCCGCTCCCCGCTGCGGCCGGGCGGCGCGGCCCTGGCGGTCTCGGCCGGGCTGCTGTGGGCAGCATCAGATACGTCGATCAAGGCACTGAGCTCTCATCTGGGACAGCTCGGACTTGGTGTCGTGATCCACCCGCTTGCCTTCGTGATCCTGATCGCGTCGCTCGTCGGGCTGCTCATCTCGGCGCGCAGCCTGCAGCTGGGAGATGCGGTGCCGATGATCGCGCTGACCTCGGCGGCCGCCAACCTGACCACGATCGCCGCCGGTCCGATCGTGTTCGCCGAGCCGCTCCCGGCCAGTGACCTGGGCCTGGCCGTGCGGTTGCTGGCCTTCGGCTGTGTGATCGTCGCCGCCGCGCTGACTCCGCCGCCCGCGGCCGACCGCGCCGCCGCGCCCCCCACGGCCGCGGCGGCCGAGGCGAGCGCCTTCACCAGCGCCAACCACTAGACGAGCGACGCGCACCGCGCCACACAATTGACCATCGAGTGGGCCCCGCCCGAACATCTCACCGGTTATGGCGGCCCCGGATCGCCGCCGTGTGGCGTCCTCGTAGCCTCGCGCAGCGCTGCTGCGCCACGGCTTCTGCGTCCTTGCCTGACGACCTCCGGAGCCTCGCCCTTCCCGGCGAGACGTTCCGGCGATACCCACTAGAGTGCCGCCTCATGTACATCCTGATCGTGGGTGCCGGACGGGTCGGTTCGGCGGTTGCCAAACGGGCGCTCGAGGCTGGACACCAGGTCTCGGTCCTCGACAGTGACCCGCTGTCGCACGAGCGGCTCGATAAGGACCAGTCCACCAGCTGGGAGGACGCGGGCGGCGAGTTCACCGTCGGCGCGGCGCTGGAGATCGACGGGCTGATCGCGGCCGGCATCGAGAAGGCGGACGTGTTCATGGCCGCGACCCGCGGCGACAACACCAATCTCGTCATCGCCCAGCTCGCGCAGCGTCGCTTCAACGTGCCGCGCGTCGTGGTCAGGGTGGCCGATCCGGCCCGGGCCGCCTGGTACGCCGAGCAGGGGCTGGTGACGATCTGCCCCACGCAACACGCCATTGATCAGGCCGAGCAAGTCGTGCTGACGGGCTGAAGGGAGTCTCACACCGATGTACGTGATCATCGCCGGAGCCGGCAAGGTGGGGTGGAACCTCGCCCGCGAGCTCATCGCCAAGGACCGTGAGGTGACCCTCATCGAGTCCGAGCATCGCCGCTACCGGACCGTCGTCGAGGAGCTCGAGCACTCCGTCCAGTACGGGGACGCCACCGAGCTGTGGGTGCTCGAGCGAGCCGGTATCCAACGAGCTGATCTCGTCATCGCGGTGACCGGCGACGACGAGGACAACATCCTCATCTGCCAGGTCGCCAAGGAGAAGTACGGCTGCGAGCGGATTGTCGCCCGGGTCAACAACCCCCGGAACCTCGCGCACTTCAAGCTGCTCGGCGTGCAGCCCGCGGTGTCGGCGACGGACCTGATCCTCCGCCTGATCGAACATGAGGTCCCCGAGTACGGACTCGTTCAACTGCTCGCGCTCGAGGAGGAGCATCTCGAGATCATCGAGCTCGAGGTCGGTGCGGGCTCGCCGGCGGCCGGCTCGAGGGTCCAGGACGTCACGCTCCCGGACGGATCACTGATCATCTCGGTTCTGCGCGGCGGGAGCGGCTTCGTGCCCAAGGCCGATTCGGTCATCAACGCCGGCGATCAGGTCCTGCTGATCCTCGACCCCGGCCTCGAGGGCGAGATCACCCCGCGGTTCGCACCCAACGGGTCTGATCCGGCCGCGTCGGCGTAGGCGCGGCGATGGCCGACCGCGACGTCGACTATCTGCTCATCGGCGGCGGCCTCGCCTCGGCGAACTGCGGGCGCTGGCTGCGCCGCGCGGGTGCCGAGGGATCGATCCTCCTCGTCGGCCGCGAGCCCGACCTGCCCTATGACCGCCCGCCGCTGTCCAAGGGCTATCTACGCGGTGAAGAGGATCGTGCCGGGGCGTTGGTGCACGACGCGAACTTCTACGCTGAGCAGCAGATCGAGGTGCTGACCCGTACCTCGGCGATGAGGCTCGACCTCGCCGCCCGGACGGTCACGCTGTCGGACAAGCAGGAGGTCGGCTTCGGCCAGGCGCTGCTCGCCACCGGGGCCAACGTGCGGCGCCTCAACGTCCCCGGGGCGGAGCTGGAGGGCATCCACTACCTGCGGACGTTCGGCAACAGTGACGCGATCCGTGAGGACGCGGCCGGCAAGCGGGTCGTCCTGATCGGCGGCAGCTACATCGCCGCCGAGGTCGCCGCCTCACTGACTGAGATGGGCAGCCAGTGCACGCTGGTGATGATCGAATCCGTCGTGCTCAGCCGTCAGTTCGGCGCCGAAGCGGCCGGCTACTTCCACGAGCTGCTCGCCGGCCACGGGATCACTCTCCACACTGATGACGAGCTCGACTCGTTCGCGGGCGCCGACGGTCGCGTGACCAGGGTGATCACCAAGGCCGGGCGGGAGATCGAGGCCGAGGCGGTGATCATCGGAGCCGGGGTCAACGCCGACGTGATGCTCGCACGCGGTGCCGGGCTCGAGCTCGGCGAGAGCGGCGGAATCCGCGTCAACACCCACCTGCAGACCGGGACTGCCGGGGTGTTCGCGGCCGGGGACGCCGCGGAGTACGAGAGCGTGATCCACGGCGGCCGCCGGATCCGCGTCGAGCACTGGGACGTCGCCTTCAATCAGGGTAGGACCGTGGCTCAGAACATGCTCGGCGCCGCGGCGGACTATGACGTGGTGCCCTACTTCTTCTCAGACCTCAGCGACTGGGCCGCGATCGAGTACGTCGGCCCGGCCCGCCGGTGGGATCACGAGGTGATTCGCGGCTCGATGGACGAGGGCGCGTTCACCGTCTTCTACCTGGATCACGGCCAGATGGCCGGCGCCCTGACCGTCGGGCGCTCGCAGGATCTGCAGCTCGCACGGCGGCTGATCGCCTCCGGCGACAGCGTCGGCGACCGATCAGCGCGACTGGCCGACCTGTCGGTCGATCTCGACACGTTCTAGGCGGCGTCGCCCGAGGGCGAGCAGCTGCCGGGCAAGGACTCGAACCTTGATAACCAGCTCCAGAGGCTGGCGTCTTGCCATTAGACGACCCGGCAATGGCCACCAGAGGATAGCCCGACGCATCCGATGGCGTCCGGCGACGATGCGAACATACGTTCGTGCTGAATCGCTACGGATCGATGAACTCAGGCGGCTGCTTGGTGAACCCGGCGGTGACCGCCGCCAGCTGGTTCGGTGAGCCGAGCAGGCCGAGCTGCAGCTCGGCCTCGAGTGCGAGGCTCTCGGGGGCGGGGGCGCTCCACATATCGTCATACAGGCGCTTGGCGGCGCGGACGGCATCGGGGGAGCGCCCGGCGATCTCTGCGGCCAGTTCGCGCGCGGCGCCGAGCGGATCCTCGGCGGTACGGGTGACAAGTCCGAGCGCGGCTCCCTCGGTGCCCGAGACGATCCGGCCGGTATAGGTGAGCTCCTTGGCGAGATCGAGGCGGACAAGACGGGGGAGGGTGCGGGTGATCGCCATGTCAGGCACCAGGCCCCATTTGACTTCCATTACCGACAGGCGGGCGTCCGGGGTGGCGATGCGCAGATCGGCACCGAGGGCGATCTGCAGGCCGCCCCCGAGCACGTTGCCGTGGACCGCCGCGATCACCGGGACGGGGACGCGCAGCCAGTCATAGGCGGCGCGCTGAAACCAGTTGGGGGACGCGCCGCGCAGCGGATCGACCAGCGCGTCGGTGCCGGTGCCCGAAGACGCCATGATGCTCGCGATGTCCAGGCCCGAGCAGAAGCTCGGCCCCTCGCCGTGCAGCACGACCACGCGTACGCCGCGTTCGGTGCGCAGGCGCTGCGCGGCGCCGATGATGCCGTCGAACATCGCCAGGTCGAGCGCGTTGTGCTTGTCTGCGCGCGTGAGGGTGACGACCGCCACGTGGTCGACGATCTCGATCCGGACGCGGTCCTCGGCGCGGGCGGCGACCGCGGTCGGCCGATCGGATGAGATGCTCATGCCCGGGACGCTACCCGTCAATGGCAACGACCGCGTCGCCGACCCGGACCGTTCCGGGCGAGACGACCTCGCCGTAGATCCCGAACGGCAGCGGCTCGGTGCTGTCCAGGTCCTGCCTGTAGGCGCCCGAGCACGTCCAGGGTGGGCAGCGTGACCTGGCCGCTGTCGGGGTCACGGCTGGTGGTCAGGCAGCGCCCGACGTGCCCGTTGAACGCCACCTCGGCCGCTCCGAGCCGGATCCGCCGCCCTACCCAACCGTCCTCGGCGTGGGCCGCGACACCGTCGATCTCGATCAGCATCCGGAACCTCCGGGCGTCAACCGACGTTTCGCCGGCCTCCTCAGCCAGCCGGCTCAGCGACGCCTGCGAGATGACCGAACCCCGCCCTCGCGCCCGCGGTCGACGCCGCGTCTCGGGCTCGACCAGACGCACGGTCCGGCCGAGATGATCAGACAGCGCGGCCGCCCACGGCCCGTCGAGGACGCGCGCCGCGCAGGCGTGGGAGAAGAACGAGATCTCCAGCGGCTCGCCATGGGCCACCGGCGCATCGCACGTCAGACCCGTCCGGAAAGCGCAGTGCGAGCTCCCCGGCGCCCGCGTCAAACGACGCGATCACCGTCTGCAGTTCGCCGACGAGCTTGCCGTTGAGCATCCGCCCACGCGCGTCGATCACGCAGAAGCGCCGGTTGTCGCGCGCGCCCTCGCCGGCCAGCTCGATCGCATCGCACGACCTGCAGCCGCAGCGCCTTGACCGGGGTCACGGCCAGCGCGGTGACGGTGATCGTTCACGCCGCCGCCTGCTCGGCCCAGTCACGGTACAGCTGCCAGTAGCGCCCCTGGGCGGCGAGCAGCTCGTCATGGCTGCCGGCTTCGACGATCTGCCCGTGTTCCATGACCAGGATCCGCGAGGCGTGGCGGATCGTCGACAGCCGGTGGGCGATCACGATCGAGGTGCGACCGGCGACCAGGCGGCGCAGCCCGTCCTCGATCAGGCTCTCGGTGTGGACGTCCACATTGGAGGTCGCCTCGTCGAGCACGAGGATCCGCGGGTCGGCGACCAGCGCCCGGGCGAAGGCCACGAGCTGGCGCTGGCCGGCCGAGAGCTGCACCCCGCGCTCGCCGACCTGGGTCTCATAGCCGTCCTGCAGGCGCGGTGATGAACGCGTCCGCGCCGACCGCCCGGGCCCCGTCACGGACCTGCTCGTCGGTCGCGCCGGGGCGCCCGAAGGCGATGTTCTCGCGCACCGTGCCGCTGAACAGAAAGCCCTCCTGGGGGACCATGCCCATCTGCGAGCGCAGCGAGTCCGAGGTCACCGAGCGCAGGTCGTGCCCGTCCACCGCGATCGTGCCCTCGGTGGGGTCATAGAAGCGTGCCACCAGCTTGGCGAAGGTCGACTTGCCGGCCCCCGTCTCCCCGACGAGCGCCAGCGTCTCCCCCGGCGCCACCACGAGGTCGATGTCGCGCAGCGCCCAGGGCGAGTCGGCGTCGGCGCCGTAGCGAAACGAGACACCGTCAAAGCGCAGTTCTCCGCGCACGGGCGGCAGCTCGATCGCATCCGGCGCGTCGGCGATCTCGGGCTCCTCGCTGAGCAGGTTGAAGATCTTGTCCAGCGCCGCCATCCCCGACTGGTAGGTGGTGTAGAGCTGGGAGAGTTGCTGGATGGGATCGAAGAAGTTGTTCAGCGCGGCGATGAACGCGAACACGACGCCGGTCAGGTGTGGCCGTTGATCGCCTCGATCCCGCCGATGACCAGGATCTCCACCGTGACCAGCGCGGACAGCAGCTCGACGGCCGGGAAATAGGCGGCGTTGAGGCGCACCGTGGTCATGTTGGCGTCGCGGTTGTCGTCATTGAGCTCGCGGAAGCGCCGCAGGTGCTGGCGCTCCTGGCCGAACGCGCGCACGACCCGGATCCCCGACAGCGTCTCCTGCAGGTAGCCGGTGATCGAGGCGATCTTCTCGCGAGTGAGCCGATAGGCGTCGGCGGAGGCGATCCGGAACAACAGCCCGCCGATGCCCAGCAGCGGCAGCACGATGAACGTTAACAGCGCGAGCTGGAAGTCGAGCACGAGCAGGATCACCACCACCCCGATCAGGGTCAGGCTGGACTGGATCAGCGTGGCCAGACCGTCCTCGACGAGCTGATCGAGCGCCTCGACGTCGTTGGTCATCCGCGAGATGATCACGCCGGCGCGGTTGCGCGAGTAGAAGCCGATCGACAGCCGCTGCAGGTGGACGAAGAGCTTGATCCGCAGATCCTGCAGCGCCCGCTGGCCGACCCAGCCGACGAGATAGGTCTGCGCCCAGGTGGCCAGCCCGTAGATGATCGCCGAGGCCAGAAAGGCGACCACGACCAGGTCCAGGGTGCCGACATCGTGATGGCGGATCCCGTCGTCGATCGCGATCTTGGCCAGCAGAGCCGGCGCCAGGGCTGAGGCCGTGGCCAGCACGAGCGCGATGAACATGCCCGCCACGCGCAGCTTGTAGGGCGCCAGCAGCCCGGCCAGCCCGCGCAGCTTGTGCCCGCGGCCACCGGTCTCGCGCAGACGGCGGCGCAGCTCCAGGCGGCGGCTCGACGCGCTCACAGTCCCGGCGCTCCATCGGCTCGCGCTCGGCGTCGAGCGGCTTGCGGTTGAGGAAGACCTGATCCGGCATCCCCTTCTCGACGATCTCGCGGTACAGCGGCGAGCTGTCGAACAGCTCGGCGTGGGTGCCGTCAGCGGCGACGCGCCCATCCTCGAGCACGATGATCCGCTGTGCAAGGGCGATCGTCGACAGGCGATGGGCGATCACGAAGGTGGTGCGGTCGGCGAGCACCTCGCCCAGCGCGGCTTTGATCTCCTGCTCGGTCGAGGCGTCCACCGACGAGGTCGCGTCGTCGAGGATCAGGATCCGCGGGTCGGCGAGGATCGCCCGCGCGATCGCGATCCGCTGGCGCTGGCCGCCGGACAGAGTCAGACCGCGCTCCCCGATCCGGGTGTCATAGCCCTTGGGCAGGCGCTCGATGAAGTCCTCGGCCTGGGCGGCCCGGGCCGCGCGCACGACCGCCTCGCGGGGGGCGTCGGGGTGCGCATAGGCGATGTTCTCGTGCACGCTGGCCGAGAACAGGAACGGGTCGTCGTTGACGATCGCGATCGCGCCCCGCAGGCTGGCCAGCTCGACCGAGCGCACATCGGCACCGTCGATCTGGACCGATCCGGTGCTGACGTCATACAGCCGTGGCAGCAGCTGCACGAGCGCGGACTTGCCCGATCCCATCGCGCCGACCAGCGCGACGGTCTGGCCGGCGGGGATCTCGAGTGAGATGTCCGCCAGTGCCGGGCGGGTGGTGCCCTCGAAGGTCAGGCCGGCGTTGCGCAGCACGACGCGTCCGCCACCCGCCGGTAGCCCGGGCGCATCGGGCGGGGAGACGATCTCGGGCTCGCGGTCGAGGATCTGGAAGATGCGGGCGCCCGAGGCGGTCGAGCGCTGGGCGGAGCCGAGCATGTACCCGAGCGTGCGCATCGGCGAGATCAGCATCAGCAGGTAGGCGTAGAACGCCGTGAACGCGCCGACGCTCAGCGTGCCGTTGATCACCTCGCGGCCGCCGACGAGCAGGATCGCCGCAAGACCGAGGTTGGGTAGGAAGCTGAGCAGGGGCGTGTACAGAGCCTGGATGCGGGTGGCGCGCACCTGTTGGGTGAAGACGCGGCCGGTGGTGAGCTCGAAGCGCTCGAGCTGGCGGGCCTCCTGCGCGAAGGCCTTGACGACGCGCACGCCGGATACGTTCTCCTCGGCGTCAGCGGTCAGCTCGGCGATCCGCTGCTGGGCCTCCTGCATGGCCGGCCGCGAGATGCGCCCGTAACGATTGGCGATCAGAACCACGAAGGGCACCGGCGCGAGCGAGATCGCGGCCAGCGTGGGCTGCAGCAGGAACATCGCCACCGCGGCGAGCAGAATCGTGACCAGTGACTGGGCGATGAAGATCAGCCCGTAGCCGAGAAAGAAGCGCACCGACTGCAGGTCGACGGTCGCGCGGGACATCAGCTGACCAGTCTGCTGGCGATCGAAGAAGGAGAGCTCCAGGCGCTGCAGCTGGCCGTAGAGGCGGTTGCGCAGATCGAGCTCGACGCCGAGCGACACCTGCCCGGCGACGAGTCGGCGCAGCACGCTGAGCACGAGCCGGACCAACCCCGCGGCTCCGATCGCGATCGCCAGCGCGACGAGCTTGTGATGGTCGTGGGCACGGACCGCGTTGATCGCCAGCCCGGTCAGATACGGGATCAGGACTGTGCCGCCGAGCGCGCCGAAGGCAAGAACGAACGACCAGATGACGCCCTTGCGATAGGGACGCAGGAAACCGAGCAGGCGCCAGAAAATGGGCATACTTCAGAAAATATAGGAGGTCGCGCCGAGTGTTCAAACCCCGGGGGAGTCAGCGTGTTGCCCTGCGGGTTGGCGCAGGGGCATGAACGTGAAACCGAGCTTGGGTTCAAGTCAGCGTGGGCATATCGTCAGCGCGTCAACACATTTCCGAATCCAGGCACGGCCACTTTGACCTGCGCGCCGCCGAGGCGCTCGCCGCCACCATCTGACCCGTGACCCCAATCAGGAGGCTGACCGCATGACCCCGAACACCCCGGACGACCCCGAGCGCGAGCAGAGCTCGATCACCCGGCGCCGCTTCGTCGGCGGGGCAATCGTCACCGGCGCCGCCGCCAGCCTGCCGGCCGCGGCGCAGGCGCGGGCGCGCCGGCACAAGCCCGAGCCCAAGCCCAAGCACCCCAAGCCGGCCACGGCGCCCTTGCACGCTGACGTGGTCGTGATCGGGGCGGGGCTCGCCGGGCTGAGCGCGGCCCGCGCGGTCCGCGCCGCCGGGCGGTCGGTGATCGTGCTCGAGGCTCGCGACCGCGTCGGCGGACGTTGCTACAGCCGCTCGCTGGGCCCCGGCGCCAGTGACGTGGCCAACATGGGGGCCACCTTCGTCGGCCCGACCCAGACGCAGACGCTCGGCCTGATGAGCGAACTGGGCATCTCCAAGTTCCCGGTCTATGCCGACGGCAAGCTCCTCTACTACCAGAACGGCAAGGCGACGCCCTACACCGGGGTGATCCCGCCCGACAGCGATCCGACCGCCGTCACCGAACTGGCGACCAAGACACTCCCGGCGATCGACCAGATGGCGCAGACGGTTCCGCTCGACGCGCCCTATAAAGCGCTCAACGCCCGGGCCTGGGACTCGATGACCGTCCAGACGTGGGCCGATCAGAACATCATCAGCGCCGACGCGCGGAGCCTGTTCGCGCTCGCCGTCGAGGCGATCCTGTCGGTCGAGCCACGCGACGTCTCGTTCCTGTACTTCCTGTTTTACGTCCATTCAGCCGGCAACAGCGAGGTCCTGATCGCCAACGCCGGCACCGGTGGAGCCCAGGACTTCCGGGTCTCGGGTGGCACCCAGGGCATAGCCGTCGCCGCCGCCAAGCAACTCGGCGGCGGTCGGGTGCTGCTCAGCCAACCGGTCCGCCGGATCGCCCAGCACGCCAAGGGCGTCAAGGTCTTCACCGATCACACCTCGGTCAGCGCCCGCCGGGCGATCGTGGCCATCCCGCCCCACCTGGCGGGACGGATCTTCTACGAGCCGGGCATGCCCGCGGTGCGCGAGCAGTTCACCCAGCGGGTGCCGATCGGCTCCCTGATCAAGACGATCGCCGTCTACGACACCCCGTTCTGGCGCGCCCAGGGCCTCAACGGCCAGGTCACCAGTGACGAGGGCCCCGTCAAGGTCATGTTCGACGCCTCGCCGGCCAGTGGCACCCCCGGTGTCCTGCTCGGCTTCATTGACGGCGACGACGCCCGCGCGCTCGACGACGCTTCGGATGCCCACCGGGCCACGGCAGCGCTGCAGTCCTATGCCAACTACTTCGGCGAGCGGGCCCGCGCGCCGAAGCAGTACTTCGACGAGGTCTGGGCCAAGGAGGTCTATACCGGCGGCTGTCCGGTCGGGATCACTCCACCCGGGGTGCTGACCGAATACGGCTCCGCGCTGCGGGCCCCCATCGGGCGGATTCACTGGGCCGGCACCGAGACCGCCACGGTATGGGTCGGCTACATGGACGGGGCGATCCAGTCCGGCAAGCGCGCCGCCGATGAGGTGCTCGCCAGGCGGTAGAGCCCCGCGCAGCCTGCGTCCGGGCTCCGGCCGGTGAGCGCAGCCAATAGGGTTGCGCCCGACCGGTCGGCCGCGGATCCCGCGGCCGCGCCCGGCCCGGTGACCACCGAGGAGGAGACTCATGACCACTGTCCGCGAAGCCACCTTTGACCTGTTCCGTGCCCACGGGATGACCACGATCTTCGGCAACCCGGGCTCGACCGAGCTGCCGATGCTGGCTGACTTCCCCGATGATTTCACCTACGTCCTGGGGTTGCAGGAGCTCGTCGTGATGGGCATGGCCGACGGCTTTGCCCAGGCCACCGGGCGCCCGACCCACGTCAACCTCCACACTGCCCCCGGGGTTGGTAACGCCGTCGGCGGGATCTTCAACGCCCAGGCCAACAAGTCGCCGCTGCTGATCACCGCCGGTCAGCAGGTCCGGCCTCATATCACGATGGAGGCAAACCTCACCAACCGCGACGCGACCGTCGGGCCCCAACCCTACGTCAAGTGGAGCCACGAGCCGCCACGCGCCGCCGACGTCCCGGCCGCGCTGGCCCGGGCGATCCATCACGCCACGCTGCCGCCACGCGGTCCGGCCTTCGTCTCGATCCCGATGGACGACTGGACCGAGGAGGCCGACGCCGACCGCACCGCGAACGCGCTGGCTCGGCGGGTCACCGGGCGCACCGCGCCCGACCCGCAGGCGCTGACCGCGCTCGCCGGCCGGCTGTCGGCCGCACGCAATCCCGTGCTGGTCATCGGCCCCGACGTCGACGCCTCCGGCGGCTGGGATTTCGCGGTCGCGCTGGCCGAGAAGCAGCACCTGCCCGTCTGGGCGACGCCGGCCACCGGTGGCTCGCGGATCGGCTTTCCCGAGAGCCATCCTCAGTTCGTGGGGGCGCTGCCGCCGGCGATCGGTCCGATCGGCGAGACGCTCAAAGGCCACGACCTGATCGTCGTCGTCGGGACCCCGGTGTTCCCGTACTACCCCTACATTCCCGGCCCGCTGCTCCCCGAGGGCGCCGAGCTGGTGGCGATTACCAGCGATCCGGGCGAGGCGGCGCGCGCGCCGATGGGCGAGGCGATCGTCGGTGACGTCGCGCTGGCGCTTGAGCGGCTGGTCGCGCTCGTGCCCGAGTCAGATCGCGCCGTCCCTGAGCGACGCCCGGCGCCCGGTGAGCCCGCTGACGCGGACCCAATGAGCGGATCGCAGGCGATGGCCGCGCTTGCCGAAGCCTGGCCGCAGGACGGCATCGCGGTGCTCGAGGCTCCCTCGGCGACGCTGGCGTTCCGTAATCGCCTGCGGATCTCACGCCCGGGCAGCTACTACTTCTGCGCCAGCGGCGGCCTGGGTTATGGGATCTCAGCCGGAGTCGGGGTGCAGCTGGCCAGCCCGGATCGCCCCGTCGTGTGCGTACTCGGTGAGGGCTCGGCCCAGTACGGGATCACCGCCCTGTGGACGGCGGTCGCCTACAAGATCCCGGTCACCTTCCTGATCCTGCGCAACGAGGAGTACATGATCCTCAAGTGGTTCGCGATGCTCGAGCAAGTCGCCGGCGCGCCGGGCCTCGATCTCCCGGGACTCGACGTGGCCGCGGTCGCGGCCGCCTATGGGATGCCGGCCCGCGAGGTGACCGGCCGCGATGAGCTGATTGCGGCGCTCCGTGAGGACATCCCCGCCCAGGACGGGCCGCGCCTGATCCAGGCCCGGATTGCGACCGGCATGTGGCTCGACTGATGGCCACCACGGCTCCGGCACCCGAGCTCGCCCCGACCCAGGACCGGGCCCCGGACTGGGTCGCGACCGGCACCCCGGCGCCGCTGCGTCACGCGCTGGAGTCCGCGCTGGGCGCCGAGCAGCTGCTCGGCCGCGCGACCGACCTGGTCCGCTATGCGTCGGACGCGAGCCCCTACCGGCTGATCCCGCAGGCGGTCGTCCGGCCCAGGGACACCGCCGACGTGACGGCGTTGCTGCGCGCGGCCGCGGGCCTGGGCAGCTCGGTCGTCTTCCGCGCCGGCGGGACGAGCCTCAACGGCCAGACCCAGACCGATGCCATCCTCGCCGATGTCCGCCATCACTGGCAGCGCGTCCGGGTGCAGGATGCCGGCCTCAGCGCCCGCGTGCAGCCGGGCGCCACGCTCGGGCTGGTCAACCGCCATCTCGCCCGCCACGGCCGGCGCCTGGGCCCGGACCCGGCGTCGACGAACATCGCCTGCGTGGGTGGGGTGGTGGCCAACAACTCCGGTGGCATGCGCTGCGGGGTGACCGCGGACTCCTACTCGACCGTGTCGGCGATGACGCTCGTGCTCGCCTCCGGGGTCGAGATCGACACCGCCGCTCCCGACGCCGAGCAGCGCTTCGCGGCCGCCGCCCCCGAGCTCGCCGCCGGATTAATCGCGATCCGGGACGAGATCCGGGCCGATCCCGAGCTGTCGTCGCGGATCACGCGCAAGTTCGAGATCAAGAACACGACCGGGTACCGGCTGTGTGCGTTCCTGGATGCCGACACGCCGCTGGAGATCTTCCGCCGGTTGGTGATCGGATCGGAGGGGACGCTGGCCTTCGTGGCCGAGGTCGTGTTCGAGACCGTGCCGCTCGGCGCGCACACCGCACTGGGCCTGGTCTTTTTCGATGACCTGGACAGCGCCGCGGACGCGGTCGGTCCGCTCGTCGCCGCCGGCGCGACCGCCACCGAGCTGATGGTCGCCCCGACCCTGATTGCCGCCGCCTACAACATGCCGGGGGTCCCCGATGCGTGGAAGGAGCTGCCGCCGACCTCGGCCGCCCTGCTGATCGAGTTCCGCGCCGAGACCCCGCAGGAGCTCGATGCACCCGAGGCCGCAGCCACGGAGATCCTCGCCGGCCGGCCGTTGACCGGTGGCGAGGACGCGGTCAGCTTCACCCGTGACCGCGAGCAGGTCGAGCTGCTCTGGCGGGTGCGGGAGGGCATGCAGGGGCTGCTGGCGGCGATGCGCCCGCCCGGCGTCACGATGATCATCGAGGATGTCTGCGTGCCCCCGGACCGGGTGGCGGAGGCCGCCCACGATCTGCAGGCGCTGCTGGCCGAGCACGGCTTCCTGCCCGGACTCGCCGGCCACGCCTCGGCCGGCAACCTGCACTTCATCCTCACCCCCAACTTCGGTGACGCCGCTGACCTGGAGCGCTACGACACCTTCATGCACGCACTGGTCGATCTGATCGTGGACAAGTACGACGGTTCGCTGAAGGCCGAGCACGGGACGGGGCTGAACATGGCCCCGTTCGTCGAGCGCGAATGGGGGCCGCGGGCGACCGAGCTGATGTGGCGGATCAAGGCGCTGGCCGACCCCGACGCGATCCTCGGGCCCGGGGTGGTGCTCAACCGCGACTCCGAGGTGCATCTGCGCAACCTCGTCAGCGTGCCCGAGATCGAGGCCGAGGCGACCAAGTGCATCGAGTGCGGCTTCTGTGAGCCGGTGTGTCCCTCGCGCGGGATCACCACCACCCCGCGCCAGCGGATCGTCCTGCGGCGCGAGATGGCGCGCCAGCCCGACGGCTCCCCGGTGCTCGCCGTGTTGCGTGAGGAGTACGGCTACGACGGTCTGGACACGTGCGCGGCCGACAGCTCGTGCGCTGCCGCCTGCCCGGTCGCGATCGACACCGGCGCCCTGGTCAAGGTCCTGCGCCAGAGCACCCACGGGCCGCGCTCGCAGCGCGTAGCGGCGGCCGTGGCTCGCCGCTACGCGGGCGCCGAGCGCGCCGCGCGAGCCGGACTGCGCGCCGGCGGTGCTGTCGCCCGGGTGCTCGGCGACGAGCGGCTGACCGCGGCGACGCGGGCGCTGCGCCGGCGCACCCACAGCGAGGATCTGATCCCGGAGTGGAGCCCCAGTCTGCCCGCCCCGGCCCCGGCGCGGCTGCCGACCACGACGCGATCCGAGGCGGCCGCGGTGTACCTGCCCTCGTGCCTGAACCGGATCTTCGGCGCCCCTCGCGGCAGCTCCGGCCCGACCGTGCCCGAGGCGCTGGTCACGGTCTCGGCGCGAGCCGGGCTGCCGCTGTGGATCCCCGACGATGTCGCCGGCCATTGCTGTGGCGTGCCCTGGAGCTCGAAGGGCTACCGGACCGGCCACGAGCTGATGGCGGCTCGGACCGCCGCCGCGCTGCGGCGCTGGAGCGAGGACGGCCGGCTGCCGGTCGTGATCGACGCCAGCTCGTGCACGCTCGGCGTGCTCACCGAACTCGATGTCGACGGGATCGAGGTGATCGACTCGGTGGCCTGGGTCCATGACCGGCTCCTGGATCGTCTCGAGGTCCACCGGCGCGCCGGCACGATGGCCGTGCACGCCACCTGCGCCTGCGCGCAGCTCGGGCTCGGCGGCAAGCTGGCCGCGGTGGCCGCCCGGCTCGCCGACGAGGTGATCGTGCCCGCCGCCGGCGGCTGTTGCGGGATGGCCGGGGACCGCGGGCTGCTGCACCCCGAGCTGCCGGCGGCCGCCCTGCGAGGCACCGCGGCCGAGCTGGCCGAGCATCGCATCGACGCCGCGATCTCCAGCAACCGGACCTGTGAGATGGCATTGCACCGGGAAACGGGGTACGAGTATGGTTCGCTCGTCCTGACCTTGGAGGAGATGACGCGGTGAAGGCAGCGGTGCGGTCGGTGGCGGGCGTGGCCGCGGTCACCGCCGGGGATGCGCGCGGGACCTCACGGATTCGATTCGACGTGCAAGCCGCAGGACTGCGATGAGCCGGCGGGCGCCCCGCCCGTCCCGGGCCGGTGCGGGGTGAGCGCGCCGTCCTCACCCGAGGCGGGGATCTGTGACCGCTGCCGTCACCAGCAGGTGGTGCGCACGACCCGGGGGGCGCGTTTCTCGCTGTGCCGGCGCTCGCGAGACGAGCCTGACCGCTTCCCCCGCTATCCCCGTCTGCCGGTGCTCGCCTGCCCCGGCTTTGCGCCCCGTGAGCGGACCCCGGCTACTGAGGCGGAAGCGGATCCAGGACGATGAGGTTGGATCCGTCCTGAGCCTGCTGGAGCTGCTCGGAGAACAGGCCCTGGCCGGTCAGCGCCTTGACGAGCGGAGCCTCGGGCGCGCGGGGCATCTGGCTGACCGTCGGGGGCACCGTCTCGGGCAGCGTGTTGTTCGAGCGGAACGGCCAGTAGCCGCCGTAGCTCTGCGCGCACAAACAGCACGGCCATGTTGAGCGGCTTGCTCGTCGCGGCCGTGGTCGGCATCTGCTTTGAGAGCGTGCTCTGCCGCTCGGCGTGGCCCGGCGGGAGGATCGCCACCACGTATTGCACCGAGTGCAGATAGCGGAAGGTGTAGAGCGCGAGCTCGAGCGCCTCCCGGCGCAGCAGTAGCAGTCGGTTGGCCGACGGCGTGCCCACGCTGATCGCGCAGTCCTTGCCGATCCCGCACAGGTCGTAGCCGATCGTGGTGCCGGGCAACAGCGAGACCGCGCTCGACGTCGGACTGGGGTGAACGGCGACCTGCAGGCCACTGGGGCTGGCGCTGGGGGCGCTGGCCGTGCCGTTGGTGGCCGCCGATGCGGCCGCGGCGGCCGCGGACGCGCTCTCGAGGTTGACCACCGTCACCACCGAGAGCTGATTGAGCGGAGTGATCCGGTACGCGGGGGCGACGTAATCGGCGATTTCACGGGCGCCGAGCGCACCGCTCTGCGCCGGAGCGAAACTCGACCACGCCTGACCAGTGGCTCCAGGGGAGCGCGACGGGGACGAGCTCGAGAACGCCACGGTTATCGCGATCAGGGTCGCTCCGATCGCGCACCCGACGAGCACCGCGGTCGCGGTTCGGAAACGGTGGGTGTGGGGCGAGGACCCCGGGGCAACCCGGACGCTCATACCGACGGCCAGGTGGCCGGATTCATGAGGTCGAGCTCGGGGCGCACGAGATGGACGCTGTCGAGCAGCTCGCCGACCTCGTCGCCGTGCAGCTCCTTCCGCTCGACGAGCGTGTCTGCGATCTTCTCCAGCGCCGCTCGGTTGCCGTCCATCAGCGCGTAGGCGGTGACGTAGGCCTGGCCGAGGATCTGGGCCGCGGCGCGCTTCTTGTCCGGGGCGGCGAGCACCGCGCCGACCGGGTTGTCGCCGAACATGCCCGGGCCCCCGGCCCGGTTCATGATCGCGGCGCCGATCCGCTCCAGGCGCTTGAGCACCTCCTCGACGTCCTCGTCGAGCTCGTGGCTGCCGGAGATGTGGACGGGATCGGGGCCCATCGCCCAGATGCCGACCATCGCCGCTGCGGTGGCGGTGGCCGAGGCCACGTCGCCGCTGACGCCCTGGAGTTCTCGCCGTAGAAGACGTGCTCGGCGGCCATCGCCCCGAGGGTCATGATCAGGCTGCCCATCACCCGGCTGCGGAAATGCGAGAAGCGCTCGTCCTTCTCCATGCTCTGGTAGTGCCCCAGCGAGCCGCCGCGTTTGCGGATCGACAGGCGCGTCGAGAGCACGTCCTTCTCCAGGTACACATGGCCGGCGGCGGCGTGCCCGGCCTCGTGGATCGCCACCGCCCGGGTCTCCTCCTGGATGTACTCGATGTTCTGCGCGGTGCCGGTCTCGACCGTGGTCATCGCCTCGACGATGTCGCCCCAGCCGAATGCCGGCCGGCCCTCGGTATGGGCGATCGTCAGCGCCATCGAGCAGCATTGCTCGATCATCGACGGCGAGTAGCCGTTGGTGATCCGCGCCAGCTCGTCGCGGCGGCGCGCGGTGTCGAGGTCCGGCTCGTGGTCGACCTTGTCGAGGTAGAGGTCGAGGATGTCCAGGCGGTCATCCTTGGTCGGCGTGCGAAACCAGATGTGGCGCCCCATCCGTCCGGGACGCGTCAGCGCGGGATCGAGCACCTCGATCGGGACGTTGCAAGCGCCGATGAAGTAGATCTGCTCCGAGCGGGGCTTGGGGGTGCGCAGGCGCAGGCGCAGCGGCCCGAGCTTGGCCGGCACGACGAACATCGCGTCCAGGAACGTGTTGATCCGGTTGGTCAGTACCTTGCGCACCAGCGGCGGCTCGTCGATCCCGTCCATCACGATCAGCAGCTGGTTGAGCGCCATGCCGCCGCCCATCCCGCCGCCCATCCCGCCGAAGCCCGGGTACAGACGCTGGATGCGCTCGTTCATCCGCGTCGCGACGGTCGGGTAGCCGCCCGCCGGGCGATTCCGCCCGCTGGGCGAACAGGCGCTCGCGCCAGGCCCGGGACTCGATCACGAGATCACCGCTGGACGTAATCGACCCGTTGGGCCCGTAGAAGTTGAAATCGTGCAGCGAGGTCGGATCGGCGCCCGCCGCCGAGCCGCCCGACAGCGCCTGGCGGCGCATCCCGACCGCGTCGATCTCGTCAATGAAGACGATGCATTGCCCGCCCCATTTGGCGGCCAGCTTGCGGGCCTTGCGGGCCAGGAACTGGACGGTGATCGCGTCCATCCCGATGAACATCCCAGCAAACCCCGAGCCGGGGATGGTCACGAACGGGCAGTTGAAGTTCGTCGCGATCGCCTTGGAGATCATCGTCTTGCCGGTGCCCGGCGCGCCGAGGAAGAGCAGCCCGCGCTCGCGCTTGCCGCCCGCCCTCTCGAACTCCTCACCCGACTGCCAGAGGGTGATCACGCGGGTGATCTCCTCCTTGGCCTCGGCCTGACCGCGAACGTCGTCGATCTTCACGCCCCAGCTCGCGTCCCCGGGCTCGTAGCCACGGATCTGGCGTACGGCGAAGAACAGGAAGGGACCGAAGAAGATCCCGAAGTTGATGAAGAACAGCAGCGGCAGCTGGACGAACACCAGCCCGAGCTGGGGAAGCTGGGACGGGGGGAAGATCGTCTTCAGTCCCGAGAACGGATCGAAGAACGGAGCGCTGACGCCGCCGAGCGCGAGCAGCAGCTGGCACAGCGCCAGCAGGATCAGCGCCACCACCGCGTAGATCGGCAGGCGGCGGAACTTGCCGCGCCAGTACCAGTAGCGCCGCCGGGCGACGATGTCCTCGGCCTTCAGCGACTGGTCGGCGCCGTACAGGCTGGGGGAGGGGATGAACCGGCGCGTGACCACCTCGACGAGTCCGCGGAACATGATCACCGCGATCACCGTGATGATCAGCGACGCGATCAGCGAGAGGTGATTGGAGTCGTAGAGGACGAGAAAGAACGCCGGCGCGGTGATCAGCGCGACGATCGTGGCGGCGCGGGTCAGCCGGCGCCACTCGTAGGCGAGCGCCGACGCGTGTTCGTTGATCGGGCCCCGGAGGCGTGGACTCTCATCGGCGTACGCCATTCGCCTCCCCGAGAGTACATGTCCCCGACGGCGGGACACGCGGTCCGTAGCGCCGGGTTTTCAGCTCTCGGTGCGGGGTGCGCTCCGGCCTCGGACGCCGCGATCGTGCCCGGCGCCGAACCGGGACTCGGCCCCGCGCGGTCGAGCCAGGGCCGCCGGCCGGGGTCGGCCCGCAGGGCGAAGGGCCGGGTCAAGCGCAGGGCGACGCCGAGCAGGATCGCCACCGGCAACAGCACAGTCCCGCCGCTGGTCACCAGCACGAGCCCGAGCACCGCGAGGCCGGCCACCGCGGCCAGCGCCGCACGCCGCAGACAGCGGCGCCGGGCGTGCCACGGCCATCGCGGCGATGACGCCGGCGATCAGCGGCACGACCAGTGGGATCAGCACCCAGGCGCCGTTGCGCTGCACGTAGGTGGCGGTGCTCAGGGTCAGGCCGTTGGCGTCCGAGCTCGTCTGGCCGTCATACAGCGGAGCCAGCAAGGCCGTCAGCAGCAGACCCAGGGACCAGGCGAGACCGCCGCCGACGGCGCGCAGGGCCAGGCGCCGGCGCGCGGCGCGAACCTCGGGGCTCATGCCGGGAGCCTATGCGGCTGTCCGGCTGCCGACAACCCGGCTCGCTCCCGGCGTAAGAACGCGCCCATCTGGGTTACGCTGCCCCAAACCCGTCGCCAGGAGGCACGATGAGGCTTGTCAGGGCAGGAGCCGTTGGTTCCGCGGTCGCCGCAACCGTCAGTGCGATCGTGCTCTCCGTTCCGGGCGCGCTCGCGGCCTCACCGGCCGCGAAGGTCCAGTTGCGCAACAGCGAATCCCCCGCCGCGAGCCACACGCCGCGCACCGGGGCCACGCCCGGGGATTCCCCGATCGCGTTCGCGGTCGATCTCAAGCTCCCGGATCCAGCGGGCGCCGCCGCGTTCGCCAAGGCGGTCTCGACCCCCGGCAGTGCCGCATATCGCCAGTACCTGACCGCCGCGGAATGGGAGGCGCGCTTCGCGCCCACCGCGAGTGCGGTCAGCCAGGTCGTCGCGTTCCTGAGGTCCAGCGGTCTGACCGTCGGCACGGTCCCGGCCGACCGCATGGAGGTGCCGGTCAGCGGCACCGCCGCTCAGGTCGAGAAGGTGTTCAGCACCTCGCTCTCAGTCCATGCGGTGCAGGGTCAGTCGGTGCTTCTCGCCGATCAGCCGCTGAGCGTCCCTGCCTCGCTGGCCGGCGTCGTCGCGGGCGTGACCGGCGTCAATGAAGTTCTGGCCAAGACCGCTCACACGACCGGCGCCGCGCACGTTCTGCGCACGCGCCATGGGGCGCACCTCGCGCGCTCCCAGAGTGCTTCACCCGCCGCCTCGACGGGCAGCTCGACGCCGGATTCGGCGCCGATCCCACAGCCGCCCGGGTTCCGGGCCGCGCCGCCGTGTGGCGCGTTCTACAACGACAAGCTCGACACGACGCTGCCGCCGTACGGCAACGGCTATCCCGCCAATCCGCCCTGGGCGGTGTGCGGCTATGTGGGTTCGCAGTTCCGCAGCGCCTACGGTCTCAGCGGACCCCAGGACGGCCGGGGGGTCACGGTGGCGATTGTCGATGCCTACGCCTCGCCGACGTTGTTCTCCGACGCGCACACGTTCGCGTCGCGCAACGACCCGACCTACCCGCTGCGCTCCGGGCAGTTCTCCGAGCTGCTGCCGGCCAGCTACAACAAGGTCACGGCGTGCGGCGCCAGCGGGTGGTTCGGCGAGCAGACGCTCGACGTCGAGGCGGTGCACAACACGGCACCCGGAGCCAAGATCATCTACGCCGGCGCGCGCAACTGCACCACCAAGGCCCTCAACACAGCGGTCCGCCGGATCGTCGACGGCCATCTCGCCTCCGTGATCACCAACTCCTACGGCGACAGCGGCGGGGACGTCCTCGACAGTCCAGCCGACCGCCAGTCGACCGACAACATCCTGATGATGGCTGCGGGAACGGGCATCAGCGTGCTCTTCTCCAGCGGCGACAGCGGGGACGAGTACACGACGCTGGGTCAGGTCGCGGCCGACTATCCGGCCTCGAGCCCGTACGCGACCGCGGTCGGCGGCACGACTCTCCAGATCGGCCAGAACGGACAGCGGCTGGGCGAGTACGGCTGGTCCACGGCCCGTAGTTTCCTCTGCGACTTGACCTACCAGGGGGCGGGCGGCTGCACCGCAACGCAGAACAACACCTGGCTCCCGATCGATCTCGCCCTGGACGGCGGCTCGGGCGGTGGGACGAGTCAGGTCTACTCGCAGCCCAGCTGGCAGGCCGGCGTGGTGCCGGCCAACCTGTCGCAGGCCAACGGTGGCCAGCCGATGCGGGTCGAGCCTGATGTCTCGATGGAGGGCGACCCGGGAACCGGGATGCTCGTCGGTGAGACCCAGACGTTCCCCAACGGCACCTACTACGACGAGTACCGGATCGGCGGCACCAGCGTGGCGTCGCCGCTGCTGGCCGGCGTGATCGCCCGGGCCGATTCCCAGGCGGGCAGTTCGCTCGGGTTCGTCAACCCGGCGCTCTACTCGCTGGCGGGCAACCCGAGTGCCCTGTACGACGTCGGGCCGGCGGGCAAGCAGGATCAGTCCCGCGCTGACTTCGCCAACTCGATCGATTCAAGTCAGGGGTTCCTGTACTCCACCCGGATCATCGATTACGAGGGTCAGGAGCAGTACTGCAGCTCGACGGGCGCGTGCGCGACGCGCAACGTGGCGCTCAACGCCACGCCGGGCTACGACAACATGACCGGCCTCGGGGCTCCCGCGGCCGGCTTGGTCTCCGCCCTGGCCGCCGCCGGTAGCGGCCAGTAGCAGGTGGGAGGCCACGGGGCGTGCCGCTGCTTTTCAGCGGCGCGCCCCGGTGGCGATACCTCCGTTGTGCCGGGCTCGCCGTCACATCGGCGCGCGGTCAGCGCCGGGGAGCCGCCAGCTTGGCATCGAGCGCTGCCAGCCGGGCCATCACCTCAGCGATGTCCTGCTTGGTCGCGCTCTGCTCGGAAGGCTTGAGCGTGAGCACGAGCTGACCGCTGGGTTCGAGCACGCCGTTCTGCATTTCGTCAATCGAGTCGCCGTTTTGCATGCGGACGGCGTGATCGAGGTCCTGAGGTCTCAGAGCGAGCCGGTGCACGGCGTGCGGGATCGTCGCGCCGTCCTTGATCACGGTCGTTGACGTCCCCTCCAGCACCCGCGCCGCCCGCGGCGAGTGGGCGATCAAGCGGTTGACGGCGGCATTCACGGCCACCAGCGTGACGGCGCCGATTGCCCCGCCCGAAAAGCTCGTGTCATTGCCGATGATCGCGTTCTGGACGACGTTGGAGAGCAGGAAGATGACCACGAAGTCCAGCGTGTTCAGGTTCGCCAGTCCCCGCTTGCCGGTCACCCGGAAGAGAACCACGATCGTCGCGTAGACGAGGACCGTGCGGATCACCTTCTCGGCGACGGGGACCTGCACGACGAAGATTTCATGCCACATGTTTCCTCCGACCGGTAGTGAGACGCTGGCCGGTGAGCCTACGACCCGGGGTAGCCGGGAGGATGTCTGCGCCGCGATCGGGATCGGCGCGCGGCTGACCAGCAGCGCGCCGATCGCCAGCGATTCAGCGCGGACGGATCGCCGGATCGCCGCCGGGCGGTGGCGCAGCCGTGTCCGCAGGCTCGGTGACCTCACCCGGCTTGAGCCCGTCCACGTACGCGTCGGCCTTCTCGCCCGCCTTGACGATCTGGTCATGGTACTGGCCGCCGGTTTGGCGGTCCGCGGCCTGCTCGGCCTTGAGCACCGCGTTGTGGATCTGGTCCTTATGCGTCGCTGCCTCGTCCTGGCCCTTCTTGACGAGGTTCCTGAGCTTGTCCGTGAGTCCCATGTGCTCCGATCGGGTCGGGGTGGCAGCCTGACCATAGGACACCAGAGCAGAGCCGTCCGATCGGCAGCGCGGATTCATGCTGGCGTCGAGCGACGCCGATTGCCTCGAAGAGGAGGGTGAACACATGATGAGGCCGCTCACCCGCCCGGGACAAACCTCCAGCCGCGACGGATCAAGGCCGTCCAAGAGCCGCTCGAGGACCCGGCTACAGGTTGACCGCCACGTACTTGGTGTCCAGGTACTCCTGGATCCCCTCCGAGCCCCCCTCGCGGCCGAACCCGGACTGCTTGATCCCGCCGAACGGGGCCTGGGCGTTGGAGACGATCCCCTGGTTGAGGCCGATCATCCCGGTCTCGAGCCTCTCGCAGACGCGCAGTGCGCGCTTGAGATCGTTCGTGTAGACGTAGGCGACGAGCCCGTACTCGGTGTCATTGGCGGCCGCGACGGCCTCGTCCTCGTCCAGGAAGCCCTTTACCGGCGCGACCGGGCCGAAGATCTCCTCGGTGAGCAGCCGAGCGTCATCGGGGATGTCGGTCAGCACGGTCGGGTTGTAGAAGTAACCGGCGCCGTCGCGGGCCTGCCCGCCGACGACGGCCCGCGCGCCGCGGCCGATCGCGTCCTGGACGAGGTCGGCGACCTTGCCGCGCTGATCGTCATCGATCAGCGGGCCGACGTCGGTGTCGTCCTCGACGCCGCGGCCGAGCTTCATCGCGCCCATCTTGGCGGCCAGCTTGTCGGCGAACTGCTCGGCCACCGCGTCGGCGATGTGGAAGCGGTTGGCCGACGTGCAGGCCTCGCCCATGTTGCGCATCTTGGCGAGCATCGCGCCCTCGACGGCGGCATCGATGTCCGCATCCTCGAACACGATGAACGGGGCGTTGCCGCCGAGCTCCATCGAGAGGTGCAGCAGCGTATCGGAGGCCTGGGCCATGAGCTTGCGGCCGACCTCGGTCGAGCCGGTGAAGGACATCTTGCGCAGCCGCTGATCGGCGATCAGCGGTCCGGTCGTCTCCGAGGAGGAGGAGGCGGTGAACAGGTTCAGGACGCCGCCGGGCAGGCCCGGCCTCCTCGAGGATCTTGGCCAGCGCGAGCATCGACAGCGGCGTCTGCTGGGCGGGTTTGACGACCATCGTGCAGCCGGCGGCGATCGCCGGGCCGATCTTGCGGGTGCCCATCGCGAGCGGGAAGTTCCACGGGGTGATGAACAGACAGGGGCCGACGGGCTGCTGCATGGTCAGCACGCGACCGGCGCCGTTGGCCGCGACCTGGTAGCGGCCCTGGACGCGGACCGATTCCTCGGAGAACCAGCGGAAGAACTCGGCCGCGTAGGTGATCTCGGCCAGTGACTCCTTGATCGTCTTGCCCATCTCCAGGGTCATCAGCAGCGCGAGCTCGTCCTTGCGCTCGGTGATCAGCTCGAAGGCACGGCGCAGGATCTCGCCCCGGTCGCGCGGCGCCATGGCGGCGAACCCAGGACCGGCGGCGACGGCGGCGTCAAGGGCCGCGCGGGCATCGTCGGCGGAGGCGTCGGCCACGTCGCAGAGGGGCGTAGCGGTGGACGGGTCCTCGACGCTCAGCGTGCCCTTGGCTCCGTCTCGCCATTCGCCGGCGATGTAGAGCTGCTTGGGGACCTGGTCGACGACGCGTTCTTCGTGGGAGGCGGTAATCGTGCTCATATGACCAACCTACTACCCCGCCGCCGGTCGCTCTGACGCGGATCCGGCGGCGGGGAACGCCTGTGTCTGGCCTAGGCGGCGTGGGCGGGAGCCTGGGCCGGCTCCAGCGCGACGCTGAGCACCTCGTCGATGGTCATCGCGAAGTGGAACGTCATCGCCTCGCGGACCTCCTCGGGCACGTCATCGAGGTCACCTCGGTTGCGCTCGGGGAGCACGACGTCGGTCAGCCCCGCGGCGTGGGCCGCGAGCACCTTCTGCTTGAGCCCGCCGATCGGCAGCACGCGACCCTGAAGGGTCACCTCGCCGGTCATCCCGACCGTATGCCGGACCGGTCGCGCGGTGAGCAATGAGGTCAGCGCGGTCACCATCGTCACGCCGGCGCTGGGCCCGTCCTTGGGGATCGCTCCGGCGGGGACGTGCACGTGGAATGCGCGGTCCTCGAAGCGCCCCGGGTCGATGCCCAGATCGGCGGCGTGGCCGCGGACGTAGGAGAGCGCGATCTGGGCGGACTCCTTCATCACGTCCCCGAGCTGACCGGTGAGGGTCAGGTTCGGCTTCCCGGGCATCGCGGTCGCCTCGACGAACAGCACGTCGCCGCCGGCGCCGGTCACGGCCAGGCCGGTCGCCACACCCGGAACCGCGGTGCGGATCGCCGACTCCTGGAAGTGACGCTGGCGCCCGAGGGCGTCGCGGATCACATCGAGGTCGATCGTCACCGGCGCGGTCGCCTTCTCGGAGGCGATCTTCGTCGCCGTCTTGCGCAGCACGGTTCCGAGGTCACGCTCGAGCTGCCGGACGCCGGCCTCACGCGTGTACTCGGTGGTCACCGTCTCCAGCATCTGATCGGAGACCTGGACCTCTTCGGCCCGCAGGCCGTTGCGCTCCAGCTGTCGCGGCCACAGGTACCCGCGGGCGATCGCGACCTTCTCGGAGGTGGTGTATCCGTCGAAGCGGATCACCTCCATCCGGTCCAGCAGCGGGCCGGGGATCGTGTCGGCGACGTTGGCGGTGGCGATGAACATGACGCCGCTGAGGTCGAGCTCCAGGTCGAGGTAGTGATCGCGGAACGAGTGGTTCTGAGCCGGATCGAGCACCTCGAGCAGCGCTGCGCTCGGGTCCCCGCGCCAGTCGGCGCCGACCTTGTCGACCTCGTCGAGCATGATCACCGGATTCATCGTCCCGGCGTCGCGCAGGGCACGGACCAGCCGTCCCGGCAGGGCGCCGATGTAGGTGCGGCGGTGACCGCGGATCTCGGCCTCGTCACGGACGCCGCCCAGCGACATGCGCACGAACTTGCGTGCCCGTGGCGCGAGCGATCGACTCGCCGATCGAGGTCTTGCCGGTGCCGGGCGGGCCGATCAGCGTGAGGATCGCGCCGGATCGCTTGTCCTCGTCGATTCCGCGATCGACCCGCAGCTTCTTGACGGCGATGTACTCGACGATCCGGTCCTTGACGTCCTCGAGCCCCGCGTGATCGGTGTCAAGCACCTCGCGGGCGTGGGCGGGGTCCAGGCGCTCCTCGGAGCGCTCGTTCCACGGGATCGAGATCAGCGTGTCCAGATAGGTGCGGATGACGCTGGACTCGGCGGACTGCTCGCCCATGCGCTCCAGGCGACCGAGCTCCTTATCGGCCTGCTCACGAGCGTGCTCGGGCATGCCGGCCTCGTCGATCTTGGTCCGGTACTCCTCGACCACCGACGCGTCGTCCTCGTTGAGCTCCTTGCGGATCGAGTCCATCTGCTTACGCAGGAAGTAGTCGCGCTGCTGCTTGTCAGCGCCGGACTCGACGTCGTCGCGGATGCGCTTGCGCACCTGCAGCTCGGCCAGTCGCTCGCGCTGGAGGCCGAGGGCGAGCTCGAGCCGCTCGGTCACATCGACGGTCAGCAGAAGGCTGACCTTCTGCTCGTAGTTGAGATCGGGCGAGTAACCGGATGTGTCGGCCAGCGTGCCCGGCTCGGAGATCGAGCGCAGGAACGCCGAGACGCGGCCCTCATCGCCGCGCAGTTCGAGGATCTCCTCGACGACGGCGCGGTACTCGCGCTCCAGGTTGCGGGTCTTGCCGTCGACCGGGACGGCGTCAGGTGATTCCTCGACCTCGACGAACAGACGGCCGTCGGGAAGGGTCTGGGCGGCACCGGCGATCCCGCGATGCAGACCCTGGAGGGAAACCGCGCGCGCACCGCCGGGCAGGCGGACGCGGTCGGTGATCTCGGCCACGGTGCCCACCGCGGCGAAATCGTTCTCGTGGCGGGGGACGAGCAGGACCTGCTCCTCATCGCCGGCTTCGATGGCCAGCGTGAGCGACATGCCCGGGAAGACGACAACGTCGTCCAGCGGGACCAGAAGAAGACGACTCATCAAAGCTTCACTTTCGATAGTTGCTTACTGCGAATATGTTGAGGATACCACCGACGCCACTGGCGGTCCTGTCGGATCTCAGTCCGCGCACTGAGATTATCACGCCCTCTGGCACGCAAGGCGAGCGGGCGCCGGCCGAGGCACGCCGGCCCGGCCGCCGCCGTAGGCCGCCGATCCGCCGGTCGGCACGCACATCTGTAAAGATGAGCCGCATGCCGCCGCCCGATCGCCAGCGCCACGCAGGAGCAGGCCCACGACGTGCTCGCCGCGGAGGAGTTCGGGATGCCCGCGCCCGATCCGGCGTTGCATCGCGACGAGGCCCACGACGTGCTCGCCGCGGAGGAGTTCGGCATGCCGGCGCCCGATCCGATCCTGCATCACCACGCGCCGGTCACCCTTCCGAGCGATCCCACCGGCATTGCCGAACCCCATGACGTGCTCGCCGCCGAGGAGTTCGCCCTTCCCGCCGGCCGCCCGGGCGTCACCGGTCTGCCTGCCGTCGGCGCTCGGACGCCGGCCGCGCCCGCATCTTCGCTGTCGCCGGCGCCCTCGGCGTGCTCGCTGTTGAGGCGCCGCCGGCGCAAGCGGCGCCGGTAGCCCGCCGCGGCCGTCGCGCCCGCCGCGCCCCGACCGTTGCCCGTCGCGCCCTTTCGCCACACCGGCGTCACCGAACCGGCACACGCCTCACCCACGCGTCACGCCCGCGCTGCGATCCTCGCGGCGTGGTGCATTCCGCTCCGAGGGCCGGGACTCAGATGACACGCGCCGGGCGCTGCGGGCGCTGGCCGAGCGCCAGCCCGGGGCAGTGGCCACGCGCCAGCTGCACACGATCGGCCTGACGCGCTCCTGGATCGCCCGGGCGACCGACCGCGGCCACCTGATCCGCGTGCACCGTGGCGTCTACGCGCTCGGTCGCGTGGATCTGACCGTCATGGCCGCTGGCTCGCTGCCGTGCTGGCCTGCGGGCCGGACGCGCTGCTCTCACACCATGCCGCTGCCGCCCTGCACGAGCTGCGGACCGCACCCGGCGGCCTGATCGATGTCACCGCCGGCGCCCGCCGGCACGTCCCGGGCGTGCGCGCCCACCGGGCGCGGCGACCCGATCCGGGCACCCGGATCGACGCGATCCCCGTCACGACCCTCGAGCGCACGCTGCTCGACTACGCGGGGATCATCAACCGGCGCCGGCTCGACGCGGCGCTGGACGCGGCTGAGGGCTCCGGGCGCATGAATCCGCACCGGATCTACGCCACCATCGATGCCACACGCGGACACCCCGGCGCCGGCCGCCTCAGGACGGCGCTGGGGGATCGGACCGACGAGGCGCCGTGGACCCAGTCCGAGGTCGAGCGGGAGGTGTTTGCGCTGGTCCGCGAGGTCGATCTGCCCGAGCCGTGATGCAATGTGCTCGTCGACGGCGTCCTGGTCGACTTCTACTGGCCGGAGGCCGACCTCATCGTCGAAGTCGACAGTTACGGATATCACCGCGGCCGGCCGCGGTTTGAGTCTGATCGGCGCAATGACACGATCCACGCGCTGGCCGGCCGCCGGACGATCCGTCCCACCTATCACCGCATCCAGCACGATCGGGCTGGATTGCAGGCGGATCTCAGCCGGCTGATCGCCGCCGGGCTGCGGGAGCGATCAGATCCGTGATCGTGCCCTGCGCCATCTGGGCCGCGAACCCGACGGTCTCCGACAGCGTGGGGTGGGGGTGGATGGTCAGCGCAAGGTCCTCGGCGACGGCGCCCAGCTCGATCGCCAGCACCGTCTCGGCGATCAGATCGCCCGCATTGACCCCGACCATCCCGGCGCCGAGCACCCGATGCGTGCCCGGCTCGACGAGCAGCTTGGTCATTCCCTCGTCGCGGCCGAGGGCCAGCGCCCGGCCGGAGGCGGCCCACGGGAAGACGGCCTTCTCGAACTCCACCCCGGTGGCCTTGGCCTCGGTCTCGGTCAGTCCCATCCACGCCACCTCGGGATCCGTGTAGGCGACCGACGGGATCGCGCGGGCGTCGAACACGACATCATGCCCGGCGATCACCTCGGCGGCCAGCGCTCCTTCGTGAGCGGCCTTGTGGGCGAGCATCGGCCCGCCCGACGATGTCACCGATCGCGAACACGCCCGCGAGATTCGTGCGCATCTGCGCGTCAACGGGAATGAAACCGCGCTCGTCAACGTCAACCCCGATCGCGTCCAATCCGAGCCGGCTCCCGTTGGGAGTGCGCCCGACCGCGACCAGGACGCGATCGAAGATCGACGCGCCGACCCCCTCGATCTCGACCTTGAGACCGTTCTTCTGCGCCTTGACGTCACCGACCCGGCTGCCGGTGTGGATCGCCTCGTACCGGGCGCCGATCCGCTTGGCCAGCGGGCGCACCAGGTCGCGGTCACATCCGGTCATGAGCTGATCGAGCATCTCGACGACGGTCACCCGGGCGCCCAGCGCGTCGTACACACAGGCCATCTCCAGCCCGATGATCCCGCCGCCGATGACCAGCAGTCGTTTGGGGATCGACTCCGGGGAAAGGGCTCCGGTGGAGTCGACCACACGCGGATCGTCGGGTAGTCCCGGGATCGCCGCGGGTTCCGAGCCGGCGGCGATGATGCAGTTCTCAAAGCTGATCTCGCGGTCTCCGACGCGCAGTGAGGAGGCAGAGGTGAACTGCGCCTCGCCGCGCACGACCTCGACCTTGCGCTGTTTGGCCAGCACGTCCAGGCCGCCGGTCAGCCGGTCGACCACCGAACCCTTCCAGCCGATCAGCGCCTCCAGGTCGATCGTGGGCGCCCCGAAGCTGATCCCGTGGGCGGACATCTCCTGCACCTCGGCGAGCACGCGCGCGGCGTGCAGCAGCGCTTTGGACGGGATGCAGCCGACGTTGAGGCAAACGCCACCGAGCCGCTCGGAGCGCTCGACGAGCACGGTCCTGAGCCCAAGATCGGCGGCGCGGAAGGCGGCGGTGTAGCCGCCGACCCCGGCCCCGAGGACCAGCACCTGGGCGTCGCGTTCGCCGCCGGCGTCCGCCGGCGCGGGGGGGGAGGGTCGCTCGGAGGTCACGGCCACCGACTCGGGCTTGCCGGCTGGCGCGGCCGCCGCCTCGGGCTGAGCGCCATCCGACGGGCCGGAATCGTCGGTCTCCACCGTCATCAACACGCTGCCCTCCGACACCCGGTCACCGATCGCCACCCTCAGCTGGGTCACAGTCCCGGCGACCGGCGCCGGCACGTCCATCGTCGCCTTGTCGGATTCCAGGCTGACGAGTGGGTCCTCGATCGCGATCGTGTCGCCGGGGGCCACGTGGATCTCGATCACCGGGACATCGGTGAAGTCCCCGATGTCGGGGACGCGAATCTCGCTCACAGCAGCGCTCGCCGCAGGTCGGACAGCACCGTGCAGAGATGCACGACGAATCGAGCCGCCGCGGCGCCGTCGATCACCCGGTGGTCATAGGAGAGCGACAGCGGCACCATCAGCCGGGGGCGGAACTCCGAGCCGTCCCACACGGGCCTCATCGCCGAGCGGGTCACCCCGAGGATCGCGACTTCGGGGGCGTTGACGATCGGCGTGAAGCCGGTGCCGCCGATTCCGCCCAGGGAGGAGATCGTGAACGTCGAGCCGCTCATGTCGGCCGGGCCGAGCTTGCCCGCCCGCGCCTTGCCCGACAGCTCGCCGAGCTCGGCAGGCGATCTCCAGCAGGCCCTTGCCGTCGGCGGCCTTGATGACCGGGACGACCAGCCCCCCGGAGTGTCGGCCGCGAAACCGATGTTGTAGTAGCCCTTGACCACGAGCTCGTCACCGTCCAGCGAGGCATTGAAATCCGGGAACGCCTTGAGCGCGGCGACACACGCCTTGACCAGGAAGGCGACCATCGTCACCTTGACGTCCTGCTCGGAGTTCAGGCGCTTGCGCCACGCCTCGAGTTCGGTGATGTCCGCCTCGTCGTGGTGGGTGACGTGCGGGATCATCACCCAGTTGCGGGCCAGGTTGGGGGCCGAGATGCGCTGGATGCGGCTGCGGGGCACCCGTTCCACGGGACCGAACTTCTCGAAGTCGACCGTCGGCCAGGGCAGCACCTCGAACCCACTGGCGCCGCCGACGGCGCCACCGCTGCCGCCCGCGCCCGCCGGGCGCTCGGAGGCATGTTGGACGTCGTCGCGGGTGATCCGTCCGCCGCGTCCGCTCCCGCTCATCCCCGCCAGCTGGATCCCGAGTTCGCGGGCCAGGCGCCGCGCGGACGGGCTGGCGTAGATGGCCGGACGATTCTCGCCCGGCCCGGCCGTGGCGAGGCTCGATGCTGAGCGGGTCGCGGCGGGAGCATCGCCGATTCGGGGGCGCCGGGGGCCGCGCGGGGGGCGGCTCGGGAGCATCCGCGGGTGCCGGGGCCGGGTCCTCATCGGCGACCGCGGCCGGATCGGAGCCGTTGGTGGGCTCGATCGTCATCAGCTCGACGCCCTGTGAGACCCGGTCCCCGATCTTGACCTTCAGCGCGGTGACGACCCCGGCGATCGGCGCCGGGACATCCATCGTCGCCTTGTCGGATTCGAGCGTGATCAGGGGATCCTCGACGGCGACCGTGTCACCCGGCGCGACGAGGATCTCGATGATCGGCACCTCGCCGAAATCACCGATGTCGGGAACGATGACCGTCTCGACCGCGCCGCTCATACGCGCGTGGGCATCGGCGCCTCGGGGTCGATGTCGTAGGTCTCGATCGCGCGGGCGACCTCGGAGAGCTCGATCTCCCCGGCGGCCGCGAGTTCGCGCAGCGCGGCGACGACCACGTAGTGGCGGTCGACCTCGAAGAAGCGCCGCAGGGCCGCGCGGGAATCGCTGCGCCCGTAGCCGTCGGTGCCGAGCGTCCGGTATGAGCGGTCCGGCCCGCGACCCACTGCCGGATCTGGTCCGGGAAGGCCCGCAGGTAATCGGTGGAGGCGATCACCGGTCCCCGGCGGCCGTCGAGCTGCTCGGTGACAAAGGCCTTTCGCGCGGGTCTCGGTCGGGTGCAGCATGTTCCAGCGTTCGACCTCCATGCCGTCGCGACGCAGCTCGGTGAACGATGGCACGCTCCACACATCGGAGAGGACACCGAAGTCGGACTCCAGCAGCCGGGCGGCGGCCATCACCTCGCGCAGGATCGTGCCCGAGCCCAGCAGCTGAACCCGTGGCTTCTTGGAGCGCTTGCCGGCCTCGGAGAGCAGATACATCCCCCGCAGGATCCCCGCCTCGGCACCCTCGGGCATGGGCGGATGCGTGTAGTTCTCGTTCATCAGCGTCAGGTAGTAGAAGACGTCCTCCTGCTCGGTGAGCATCCGCCGCAGGCCGTCCTGGATGATCACCGCGACCTCGTAGCCGAAGCTGGGGTCATACGCCCGGCAGTTGGGTACGACGGAGAACAGCAGGTGGCTGTGGCCGTCCTCGTGCTGCAGACCCTCGCCGTTGAGGGTCGTGCGTCCGGCTGTGCCGCCGAGCATGAAGCCCCGGGTGCGGCTGTCGCCCGCGGCCCAGATGAGGTCTCCGACCCGCTGGTAGCCGAACATCGAGTAGTAGATGTAGAACGGGATCATCGGCACGTCGTGGGCGCTGTAGGACGTGCCGGCGGCGACGAACGAGGACGTCGAGCCTGCCTCGGTGATCCCCTCCTCGAGGATCTGGCCGTGCTCGTCCTCCTTGTAGAACATGAGCTGTTCGGAGTCCTGGGGTTGGTAGAGCTGCCCGACCGAGGAGTAGATCCCGACCTGGCGGAACAGACCCTCCATGCCGAACGTACGTGACTCGTCAGGCACGATCGGAACGATCCGCTTGCCGATCGACTTGTCGCGCAGCAGCGCCGCGAGGACGCGCACGAAGGCCATCGTCGTCGAGATCTCGCGGTCGCCGGTGCCCTCCAGTTGCCCGGAGAAGAGCGACAGCGGCGGCACCTGGATCGACGCCGAGCGCTGACGGCGGATCGGAATCACCCCGCCCAGGGCGGCGCGGCGCTCGTGCAGATACGTCATCTCGGGCGCGTCCGCCGGGGGCAGGTAGTACTCGGCGTCGCGGACCTGGGCATCGGTCAGCGGCAGCTCGAAGCGGTCCCGGAACGCCATCAGCGCGGCTTCGGTCATCTTCTTGGCCTGGTGGGTGATCATCTGGCCCTCACCCGAGACGCCCATCCCGTAGCCCTTGATCGTCTTGGCCAGGATCACCGTCGGCGAGCCGCTGTGGCGCACCGCGGCATCGTAGGCTGCGAACACCTTCTGCTGGTCGTGGCCGCCCCGGTTCAGCAGCCAGATCTCCGCATCGGACATGTGGGCGACACGCTCGAGCAGCCTCGGGTCGCGCCCGAAGAACTTCTCGCGCACGTAGGCGCCGTCGCGTGATTTGAAGGTCTGGTAGTCGCCGTCGACGCAGTCTTCCATGACCTTCACCAAGGCGCCGTCGGTGTCGGCGGCCAGAAGCGGGTCCCAGCGGCCGCCCCAGACGACCTTGATCACGTTCCAGCCCGCCCCCGGAAGTCCGACTCGAGCTCCTGGATGATCTTGCCGTTGCCGCGCACCGGACCGTCGAGACGCTGCAGGTTGCAGTTGACCACCCAGATCAGGTTGTCGAGCCGCTCCCGGCCCGCCATGCCGATCGAGCCCATCGACTCGGGCTCGTCCATCTCGCCGTCGCCGAGGAACGTCCACACCTTGCGACCGTCGGTCTCGGCCATTCCGCGGGCCTGGAGGTACTTCATGAACCGGGCCTGGTAAATCGAGTTGATCGCCCCGATCCCGAGGGACACGCTCGGGAACTGCCAGAAGTCGGGCATCAGCCACGGATGCGGGTAGGACGACAGTCCGCCCTCGGCGGACACCTCCTGGCGGAAGCCGTCGAGCTGCTCGGCGGTCAGTCGGCCCTCGAGGAAGGCGCGGGCGTAGTTGCCCGGCGACGAGTGACCCTGGAAGTAGACGAGGTCACCGGCGTGCTCGGCGCTCGGCGCGTGCCAGAAGTGGTTGTAGCCGACCTCCATGAGCACTGCCACCGACTGATAGGTGGCGATGTGCCCGCCGAGTTCGGACGAGACCCTGTTGGCGCGCACGACCATCGCAATCGCGTTCCAGCGCACGATCGAGCGCAGCCGTCGCTCCAACGCCGCATCACCAGGGAACGGTGGTTCCAGCGCGGCCGGGATGGTGTTGACGTACTCGGTGTTGAGGCTCGCGATCGGGCCCGTGCCGGCGTGCTGGGCACGCTCGATGACCCGGGTGAGGATCTCGCGGGCTCGGTCGGGTCCGTCATGGGACAGGACGGCGTCGAGCGCCTCGAGCCACTCGGTGGTCTCGACGGCATCGCGATCGGCGCCGGCGCCGTTGCTGCTCTGGGTGTGCACTCGGTCAGTCACTGGGCTGCCGTCGGATCGGATCTGGGGCGACTATAGCTTTGACAGGGTGCCCTCCGGTGGCGCTGCCCACACGCCTTTTCGCGTAGCGTGCGGTCGATGGGACTGAGCGAGGTGAGGGGACTTCCGGGGGCGCCGTGGGATCGCAGCCTCGCCGGCACACTGGACCGTTTGACGGTGCAATCGGATCTGCTGGCGGGCAATCCGCTCGGAGACCCGGCTGTGCGGCCGCTCTACGTCTACCGGCCGCCGGGCGTCAGCGCCGGCGATGACGGCGCGCTGCCGTCCGTCTATGTGCTGCAGGGCTACAGCGGCCAGGTCGACATGTGGCTCAGCCGCGGCGCGTTCGAGCCGACCTTCGTGGAGCGCATCGACGAGCTGTTCGCGAGCGGCGACTGTCCGCCTGCGATCGTGGTCATGATTGACGCCTGGACCTCGCGCGGGGGGTCGCAGTTTCTCAACTCGACCAGCACCGGTCGCTACCTGGACTACCTCTGCGATGAGATCATCCCGTTCGTGGACGAGCTCTATCCGACCGCTCCCGACCGGGCTCACCGCGGGGTGGCGGGCAAATCCTCGGGGGGGTACGGTGCGATGGTCGCCCCGATGCTGCGGCCCGACGTGTTCGGCGGCCTGGCCTCCCATGCCGGTGACGCCCTGTTCGAGTGCTGCTACCAGCGTGACTTTCCCGAGATCGCGCGGCGGATGCGTGACGACTTCGAAGGCTCGTTCTCGGTGCTGCTCGAGCGCCTGGCCGAGGAGCCGACGTTCGACTGGGGACGCTATGGCGGCCCGCTCTCGATCTACGCGTACGCGTGTGCCTACTCGCCCAACCCCGACCGGCCCGGCGAAGCGCTGCTGCCGTTCGATCTGGCCACGGGACGGCTCGTGCCGGACGTGTGGGCGCAGTGGCTGGCGCTCGACCCCGTCTACATGGCGGAGTCCCATGTCGATGCGCTACGCGGTCTGCGGCGGATCTATCTCGATGCGGGTCGCCAGGACGAGTACTACCTCGACCTCGGGGCGCAGGCGTTCTCCTCAGAGCTCTCTCGCCTCGGCGTCGAGCACACGCTCGAGCTGTTCGACGGACGCCACGGTGGCATCTCGCATCGCTATCCGCGGGCGATCCGCGAACTGGTCATGGCGCTGGGATGAGCGCGTCCGCCGACACAGACATCGCCTTCGCCGGCCCGGTCGCGCTGAGCGCGCTGGTCCGGGGCAAGGCGGTCAGCCCGCGCGAGCTGGTCCAGTTCTTCCTGGCGCGGATCGACACGCTCGATCCGCGTCTGAACGCCTTCCGGGCCGTGATCGCCGAGGAGGCGCTCGCCGCCGCCGATGCGATGACCGACCTGAGCGGTCCCCTGGCCGGGGTGCCGATCGCGATCAAGGACGACGTTGCCGTCGCCGGGCAGATCGCCACCCGCGGTTCGCGGACCCATGGGCCGCCGGCCGCCGCCGACGCGGAGGTGATCCGGCGCCTGCGCGCCGCGGGCGCGATTCCGGTCGGGATCACGGCCACCCCCGAGCTGCTGATCTTTCCGTGGACGGCCACCGAGGCCAACGGGATCACCCGCAACCCGTGGCGACTGGATCGGACGCCGGGCGGCTCGTCCGGCGGCTCGGCTGCGGCTGTCGCGGCCGGACTGGTTCCGGCCGCGACCGCCTCCGACGGGGGCGGGTCGATCCGCATTCCCGCCGCCTGCTGTGGCCTGGTGGGGATGAAGTCCACGCGCGGCCGGGTCTCCTCGGCGCCCGCGGGTCCCGGCTGGCTCGGCCTGTCGGTGATCGGGGCGCTGGCCCGCACGGTCGCGGACAGCGCGCTGATGCTCGACGTCATGCACGGGCTGCTGCCGCACGAGGCCGATCCGGCGCCGGCCTTCACCGGCCGCTACCTCGACTGCGCCACGACAGCTCCTGCGCGTCTGCGAATCGCGATCTCGCGCAAGGCGCCCCCCGGGATCGTGGCGCCCGTGTCCGTGGATCAGCGCGGCGCCTGGGAGCGCACCGCGGCGACCTTCTCGGACCTCGGCCACGATGTCCAGGCTCGGGACCCCCGCTACGGATTGGCTCAGATCACCTTCCTTCAGACCTGGCTCTCGGGCATCGCGCAGGAGGCCGGCGGCGTGCCCGATCCAACCCAGCTCGAGCCGCTGACCCGGCAGATGGCCGCCGCTCACCGCTGGCTGGTCCCGCCCCGTCGGCAGGCCGCGTTGCCCGCTTCGCGTGCTGCCGCCACGCAGCGGATCATCGCGCTGTGGGACGAGTTCGACGTGCTGCTCACCCCGGGGACCGCGACCACGGCGATCGCCGCCGAGGGTGGTTTTGGCCGCACGGCGCCGCGGGCGGTCAACATCGCCGGGCGTTTCACCCCCTTCACTGCGCTCTACAACCTGACCGGCCAGCCGGCCATCACCGTGCCCGCCGGGATCGGCGGCGACGGCCTGCCGTTGAGCGTCCAGCTCGTCGGGCGCCCGGGCGCCGAAGACGTCCTGTACTCGCTGGCCGGGCAGCTCGAGGCGGCCGCGCCGTGGGCACAGCGACGCCCGGCGCTGACCCGCGGCTAGCCACCGCACCATCACATCACGCAGACAGAGGAGACACGGTGCAGATAGAGAGACGAATCCGATCGCGCGTCTTGGTGCTGGCGATCGTGCTGGGCACGGTGATGTTCGCGTTCGCCGGATCGGCGACGGCGCGGACAGTGCTGGCTGTGCAAGCCCGGCCAGCATCCCGATCCGTGCACGCCAGGGCTGTCCACGACGGTGTACTCGCCGACCCTGCACCCCGAAGCTGTGATTCACCCGCGATCGGTCCGCTCGCCGAAGATCGACTGCTTCTACGTGTACCCGACCGTCTCGAACCAGAAGGGACCGCTGGCCAACCTCCACGTCGATCCCGAGGAGCGCTCGATCGCGCTCTACCAGGCCGCCCGCTACTCGCAGTTGTGCCGCGTGTTCGCGCCGATGTACCGGCAGGTCACCGTGCCCGCGCTGGAGTCGGGCAACACCGAGTCGCCGGCTGAGCTCGCGGTCCCGCTGGGGCGACGTGCGCCGCGCCTTCGCCGACTACCTGCGCCACGACAACCACGGCCGCGGGTTCGTGCTCATCGGCCACTCGCAGGGCGCGTTCGTGCTGCGCGAGCTGATCGCCAAGGATGTGGACCGCAAGCCCGCCGTGCGGGCCAGGATGCTGTCGGCGATCCTGCTCGGCGGCAACGTGCTGGTCAGGCGCGGCCGGGCCGCCGGCGGCGACTTCCAGCACATCCCGGCCTGCCGCCGCGCCTCCGAGCTGGGCTGCGTGATCGCCTACTCGACCTATGACCAGCCGCCGCCGCTCAACAGCCTGTTCGGCCGCACAGCGGTGGCCGGCGAGCAGGTGCTGTGCGTCAACCCGGCCGCCCTGGTCGGCGCCCGGACCGTCGACCCGATCTTCCCCACGGCACCGTTTGCGCCCCACACGCTGATCGCGCTCGGTATCTCGGCGCTGAAGATCACCCAGCCCATGCCGCCCACCGTGTGGAGCTCTGAGCCCGGTGCCTATAGCGCCCGCTGCTCGTCGGCCGGCGGCGCCAACGTGCTGCGGCTCAACGCGCTCGGCGGTGCGCAGGTGGCCACGCCGAGCCCTGACCCGACCTGGGGTCTTCATCTGCTCGATGCCAATATCGAGCTCGGCAATCTGCTCACCCTGGTCAGTCGCGAAGCGGCTGCGTTCGCGAAGCTGAGTCAGCCGGGCTGAGCCTGCGGGAACGCGCCCGCCGCCTCCTCCACGTCGATCGAGAGGCGGCGGCGCGTACCCGGATAGCCGGTCGCGGGTGGCCGGAGAAGCCGGTTGCGTGCACCCGGCCTAGGCGGTACAGTCTCGTACCATGAGCGCAATGATGACAGCCGAGCGCGTCGATCCGCGCTCCGGCAGCTACGTCGGGGAGGCCGCGCCGTCGCCGGCCGGGCCGCTCGGCGACGGCGAGCCGGTCCATCTGCCGCCGGCCGATTCCGGCTCGCCGTTGCTGCAGTCCCTGCGCTTCGGGGTGCGCCCCATCGCCTTCAACCTCCGCCACCATCGTCAGTTCGGCGACGTCTGGCGGATCAACATCCTCGCCCGGCGCGAGGGTTTCGTCGTCACCTGCCACCCCGATCATGTCCGCTCGCTGTTCAAGGCCAAGCCCGATGACGCGCCGTCACTGACCGGCGAGTCGCCGCTGCGCCCGATCCTGGGTGCGAACTCGATCCTCACCTCGGTCGGCGCACGCCACATGCGCCAGCGCAAGCTGCTTTTGCCCCCGTTCCACGGCGAGGCCGTCGAGCGCTACGTGGCGATGATCACCGAGGTGGCCGAACGCGCGATCGACCGCTGGCCCGTGAGCGAGGCGTTCGCGCTCGCGCCACGTATGTCGGCGATCACGCTGGACGTGATCATGAGCGGCATCTTCGGGATCGAGGGCAGCCCCGCTCCGGGCACGGCCGGGCATCGCCTGCGTCAGACCATCCGCCGGTTGCTCGGCGCCTCGACCAACCCGCTGTTTCAGGTCATCGAGCTGCAGAACATCGGCCGTCGCGAACCGACCGGAATCCTCAAGACGCTGCTCGGGATCGTGGACCGGCAGCTGCTGGCGATCATCGCCGAACGCCGCGCGCAGGCCGCTGACCTCGAGGCCGGCGAGCGCACCGACATCCTCTCACTGCTGATCGCCGCGCGCGACGAGGACGGGGCGCCGTTGACCGATCGCGAGCTGCGCGACGAGCTGCTCTCGCTCGTCCTCGCCGGCCACGAGACGACCGCCAACTCCCTGGCCTGGACCTTCGAGCGGCTGCTGCGCACCCCGTCGGCCTATGACGCCCTGCGCGAGCGCGTGCGGGCCGGTGGGCCCGCCGGCGAGGCCTACGTGGAGGCGACGATCCACGAGGCGATGCGCAACCGGCCCGTGATCCCGATGATCGTGCGCAAGGTCAACCGGCCCTGGCGATTCGGGGACTACACGCTGCCGGCACGGACGCCGGTGGCGGTCAGCATCGTCGCCCTGCACCATCGCGAGGATCTGTATCCCGATCCGCTCAGCTTCCGCCCGGAGCGGTTCCTCGAGCACGAAGCCGGGTACGGTACACGTGGATCCCGTTCGGAGGCGGCATCCGGCGGTGTCTGGGTGCGTCACTGGCCATGGCCGAACAGCGCGTGGTGCTGAACGCGATCGCCCGGCGCACCGACCTCGCGGCGGCCGATCCGCGGCCCGAGCGGGCGCGTCAGCGCAACGTCACCACGATCCCCAGCCAGGGTGCCCGTGTCCTTGTCACCGCGCGCGACGCGGCCTGACCTCTCGGCGAGCCGGACGGAGTCGGTCCGGTCGCTACCGTCAGCGCGATGACGCCCGGCCCCAGCCCGGACCGCGGGCCCACACAGCGAGCCGCCCGGCCATCGCGACCGCCTGATCGCGGCCATGGCCACCGCGATAGAACTGCAGGGTTACCGGGAGACCACCGTCGCCGATGTCGTCCGGATCGCCCGGACCTCGCGGCGGAACTTCTACGAACACTTCGAGGACCGCGACGCGTGCTTTCTCGCTCTGTTCGACGCCACCAACGACGCGATGATGCAGGCGATCGCCGCTGCGGTGCACCCCGATCGCCCGCTCGAGGAACAGGTCGACGCCGCCGTCGACGCCTACATCGACAACGTCATCCGCCAGCCCGCGCTGTACGCCAGCTTCGTTCGCGAGCTGCCGGGGCTGGGCCAGGCTGGTGCCGACCGGGGACTGGCCACGATCGAGCGGTTCGCGGCCATGATGGTGGGCCTGGTCGAGTCCGGCCGCGCCGTCCAGCCCGGCATCGGCGTGCGTCCGCTGCCGATGGACACGGCGATCATCATTGCCGGTGGCCTGCGCGAGCTGCTGGTGATCGCGCTCTCCCGCGGCCGGGAGATGCGTGAGTTGCGGGACAGCGCGGGGGAGACCGTCAAGGCGATCCTGGCCGGGGCGCTCCTGTGACTCGGAGGGTGATGATCAGCAGACGCCCGAGAATCGTTGACGGACGGACCGCGTACGTCTCGGGCGCTGGGTCCGGGATCGGTCGTGCCGCCGCGGTCCTGCTGGCCCGCCACGGCTGCCCGGTCGCGCTCGTTGACCAGGATGAGGCCGGCCTGGAGGAGACGGCGGACCTGATCAACGGTCCGGTGCTCACCCGCCGGCTGGACGTGCGCGACCGCCAGGCGCAGTTCGCGTTTGCCGCCGAGGTGGCCGAGTGGGCGCCGGCCCCGATCGGCATGGTGTTCAACAACGCCGGCGTGGCCACGTCTCAGACCGTCGCCGAGTCAGCCGTCGAGGACGATGAGTGGGTGCTGGCCGTCAACCTGGGCGGCGTCATCAACGGCGTGCGCGCCTTCCTGCCGATCCTGCTCGCCCAGGACTCGGGCGTGATCGTCAACACCTCGAGCGTGTTCGGTCTGGTCGGCATGCCGGCGCAGAGCGCCTACTGCGCCAGCAAGTTCGCGGTGCGCGGCTTCACCGACTCCCTGCGCCAGGAGCTGCGCGGGAGCGGCGTGACGCAGTCACCGTCCATCCCGGCGGCATCAAGACCAACATCCTGCGCAACGCCCGCTACCACAGCCACCCGACCCAGCCCGACCTCAGCCATGAGGAGGCCAACCGGCAGTTTGACGCCATCGCGCTCACGACCCCCGAGCGCGCGGCCAAGGTGATCCACGCCGGGGTCAAGCGAGGCAAGAGCCGGATCCTGGTCGGGCCCGACGCATACGCGCTCGATGCCCTGGCACGACTGGCTCCGACTCGCTACTTCGACATCATCGCCGCCCTCGAGCCGCTGGCCGGCCGGCGCGGCGCGGGAGCCGGGTAGCCGTGTGGGTCGGCGCTGCGCGGCGGAAAGCCCGGCCTCACGGTCCTGCGGCGCGGGACCAGGCAGCCGCCGTCAGTGTGGCGCGGCCGCGAGCGGATTGGCCGAACGCAGCAGCGAGGCACCGCTCGGCAAGGCGCTTCCGGCGGGCTGGCGGGAGATGTCGATCGACGCAAACCGGGCGACCACGGCCGGCAGGGTGAAGCTGCCCGTGCCGTTTGGGCCCAGCCGGCCCAGCGCGACGGAGTCGATGATCGAGTTGTAGAGCCACACCTCGTAGTGGTCGCTGCCCGCCGCGGGCAGGCCGGAGACGTGGACGAGCAGACGCTTGGTTCCCGCCGGGCCGGAAGCGAGCGTGACCGTGCCCGTGGCACCGGCGATGCCTCCGGGCAGCGGGCCAAGCGTTCGCGCGCCCGACCCCGGAGGCGCCGGAACGGTCGCCGATGCGGCGCTCGTCACTGATGCGGAGGCCGAGCTGGTCGCCGAGGCGGAGCTCGATGCCGAGGCTGCGTTCGTCGCCGCTGCCGCGTTCGTCACCGACGCCGGACCGCTGGCTCCACCCCCTGACGTCGCCATGACGATGACGATGACGATGACGGCGACACTGACCACGGCGGCGGCCAGCCAGAGGAGCGGTCCCCGTCGCTGAGTGGTTTGGGAAGGAGTTGGCTCAGGCTCAGCTTGAGGCCCTGAGACGGATCCCGAAGGCTCGAGCTCCGCCCGAGAGTCTGAAGCTGCGGACGCGGTCGCGGGCGGCACCGGGGTTGTGGCCAGTGCCGGCTCGGCCGGATCGCCCGGGTCGATCTCGGCCGAGCCACCGTTGCCGGATCCGTGTTCCTCGGCCGGGCCGGCCGGCACCTGTTCTGCTTGAGCGCCACGGACTCGGCGGCCGACTGCGCGATCGCGGACAGGGCAGTCTCGACGTCGTGCGGGGGAAGGCCGAGTTCGGCGCTGAGACCGGCCACGATTCGGTCCCGGCGCTGGGCGATCGTGACCGGATCGACGCCCGTCATCTGGGCCATCGCCGTATCATCGAGGCCACGCTGCGTCCATAGGCTGAGCAGCGCGCGATCAGCCGCGGGCAACGTTGCCGACGCATCGATTAGTCTGCGGGTGGCGAGCTTCACGGGCGGGGAGGAGTCAGGTGATCAGATCGATGTCTCGTTGCGTAACACACTTATACGTGGTATCCCATCTGGCTTGAGCATGGAGGCTTTGCAAGTGCGCACCCATACAGCCGTTCGTCGCAGTCTGGCATCTCTGGCGCTGGCGCTGGTCGCCGTGGTCATCGTGCCGGCCCAGGCGCTCGGCAAGGCGCTGGTCCGTTTCATCCACGCGGTGCCCGGCGCGGGGACCGCGACCATCAAGGTCAACACAGGTCAGGGCAACCTGAACGTCGGTTCGATCGGCTTCGCTCAGGTGTCCCCGTGGCGCAGCATTCGCTCCGGAAGCTTCCGTTGGGAGCTCACCGGTGGCGGCAAGGTCCTCGCCTCGGGCACCTCGACGGTCGGGGATGGCGTCTATGACATCGTCGTGCTCGACAAGCAGTCGGGGATCGGGGTACAGCTCGGCGTCTATAAGGCGCAGGGCGGTCGGGCGGGCACGAGCCTGGTCCGGGTAATCCACGCGGCTCCAGAGCTCGGCACGCCGATGATCCACGTCGGCTCCCACGTCGCGGACAGGATGCTGGCCTACCGGAGTGCGACGCCGTACGTATCGGTTGCGCCGGGAGTGGACTCGGTCAGGGCGATGAAGCCCTCCCTGATGAAGCCCGGCGATCCGACTCTGGTCAACGTCCACGGAGTGCGCTTCGCCCCCGGCGTCGCCTACTCGGCGATCGTGCGTCGGCAGTCGCGGCCAGATGGTGCGCGTGGTCACGGTGGTCGATCGCGGCGCGCCGTTGACCCGGCCGGCGAGCACGGCGGCAGCGGGCAACCGGGCCGCTGCGACCGGCGGCTCGGTCATGGTCAAGCCGGGCGACTCGCTGTGGAGCATCGCGCGCAGCCTGCTTCCCGCGGGCGCCAGCAACCTGGAGATCGATCACAAGCTGGTCGAGATCTGGGACCGCAACGCGCACCGGATCGGCACCAACGACCCGAACCTGATCTTCTCCGGTCAGCGCCTGCTCATCTGATCGGTCCGCGGTCCGCTCGGCGCGCCGCGGCTCGGCTGACTCATCCGTCAAGGTCCGCATACAGCGCACGCACCTGGCCGAAGATGCGTTCCGCCGCCTCGAGCTGCTGCTCGCGTGTCGGGCTGTGCCACCCGCGGGAGGACGAGCGGCTCGCCGTAGCTGACGGTGACCTGCGGAAAGCGCAGACGCCGCCACTGACGGACCCCCATCGACCCGTGGATCGCGACCGGCACGACCGGCGCCCCGGACTCCAGGGCCACGCGCCCGATCCCGGGCCGGGGTTCGTCCGAGACCTCCGCTGCGCGACCGGCCGCCCTCGGCGTAGATCCCGACGCAGTCGCCTCGGGCCAACAGCGGCCTGGGCGGTGACGAAGGCCTCCTCGTCGCGGTGGCCACGGCGAACCGGAAAGTGGCCGGAGACGCGGAACAGGTAGCTGACCAGCGGGTTACGCCCGAAGAACTGGGACTTGGACATGAAGCGAATCCGACGACGCAGGAACACCCCGCAGAAGAAGTGATCCATGTTGGAGAAATGATTGGGGGCGAGGATCAGGGCGCCGGCGGACGGGACGTTGCCGCGCCCGCGAGCCCGCGTTCGATAGGCGAGCAGCGCGATCGGGGTCAGCACGACCCGCACCGCCGTGTAGGTCCAGCCGGGCTCGTGCGTACGCGCCCAGACATGGAACGGGGCCAGCGCCTCGGCGGATCGGGGGTCGGAGTAGACCTGAGCCCGCAGCTCGCTCATCGCGCGCAAGCCTCGCACACGGCGGGGCGCCGCGCGGCGGTTACTTGACGGTCAGCGTGCCCTGCATCCCGCCCATCCGGTGGCCCGGCACGCTGCAGAAATAGGTGTAGGTGCCCGGCGTGAGCTTGGCCGTCAGGGTCCGGCTGCCGCCGGTGAAGGTCGGGGTGGCGGCGATGACCGTGCTGCCCGAGCCCTTGACGAGCGTGAGGTTGTGGCCCTCGGGCGCGTGATTGGTGAAGGTGATGTGGACGGTTCCGGCGGCCGCGGTCAGAGACGTCGGTGTTGAACTTCAGCTGCCCGCTCGGATCGGCCTGCACGGCGGGCGCCGCACCCGACCCGGCGGCGGCCGCGCCGCTCGAGCTCGCCGGTGCCGACGAACTGCTCGCCGGCGCTGCCGATGAGGTCGCGGCGGGTGCCGCGGACGAGGACGAGGACGAGGACGAGGACGAGGAGCCGCAGGCGGTCACGCCGAGGGCGGTGATGATCAGGACGGCGACGGCGGCGATGCGGGGCACAGGGCCTCCTTGACGTGAGAGCAATGAGCGGGGAGCGGGGCTCCTCACCGGTCATAGACGCCTGCCGGCGCTCGTCCTTCCCGCGCCGTCCTCGGCGGATGGATAATCCGAGTCGTGTGGCCTACGACGAGCATCTCGCAGAGCGCATCCGGGAGCTGGTGGGATCGAGCCGGGCCTGACCGAGCGCAAGATGTTCGGAGGTCTGGCTTTCCTGATCAACGGGAACATGGCGGTCAGCGCGAGCGGCCAGGGCGGTATGCTGCTGCGGATCGATCCCGCTGCAGACCGCAGAGCTCGCGGCCAAGCCGCACGCCGCCCGGTTCGTGATGCGCGGCCGCGAGATGGACGGATGGCTGCGGATCGACGGCGAGGGGGTCAGAACCAAGGCCCAGCTCGAGCGCTGGGTTGCCCGGGGCGTGGATTACGCCCGATCGCTGCCACCCAAGTGACGGCCGCAGGCCGCGGTCCTCCCGCAGCTGCCGGATCGGCGGTGAGCTCGGCCGGAGCCGAGTCCAGGGCGGCGCGCGATCGCGTCCATCAGCTCGCGTGCCGAAGCCGGCGCTGAGCTCAACCGCGACCCGCGCCGAGGGTCCCCGGGAGGGGTCGGCGAAGTCGATGTTGAGCGTGTGCTCGGCCATCGCGTGCACGGGGTGATCGAAGTAGACCGTCCCGTCGGTGACGTGAAACCAGCTGCCTCCGGGCCCTTTGGCGCTGCCGTCCAGGGACGTCGTGATCGTCGCGTAGGTGCACATGCTCAGCCTCCGAGGTGGGTGGCGAAGAAGGTGATGATCCGTTCCCAGCCGTCGTTGGCGGCCGCCACGCGGTAGGAGGGGCGGTCGACGGCAGAAGAACGCGTGGCCGGCGTCGTCGTAGCGGTGGAACTCGTGTGGCTTGTCCATGGAGGTGAGGATCTCGTCGAGCTCGTTGACCTGCTCGGGGCTCGGGTAGGAGTCCTCGTTGCCGAACAGCCCGAGCAGCGGCGCGCGCAGCTTCGGCAGCTGATCGACGAGGTTGGTGACCTGCAGCGGGAAGCCCTCCGGGGGCGTGCCGACGACGAACGCGCCGTAGCAGTCGACGGCCGCGTCGAGTTCGCAGTGGCAGGCCGCCAGCACCGACTGCCGCCCGCCCGAGCAGTAGCCGATCACCCCGACTCGCCCGTTGGCGCCGGCCAGCGATCGCAGGTGCGGTCGCGGCGCCGGCGACGTCGCCCACGAGGCGCTCGTCGGGCACGCCGCCCTGGGCCCGTGCGGTCGCCGCGGCGTCGTCGGGCGCCGCGCCCGGGGCCTCGCGCCAGTACAGGTTGGGGCAGATCGCGTTGTAGCCCAGCTCGGCGAACCGGCGCACGATCTCCTTGGTCGCGCGGTCATAGCCCGGCATGTGATGGATGACCACGACGCCGCCGCGCTCGCCGTCGTCGCTCGGCCGGGCCAGGTAGGCCTCGATCTCGTCCCCGCCGTGGCCCGCGATCCGGACCGTCTCGGCGATCAGGGAGTCGCTCATGGCCGGATTCAATCACGCCCCCGCTGCCTGAATCCTGACCATCTGGGTATCACCGCTGCATGGCCGCACCCGCACTGGACTGGTCCTCCGCGTAGATCCGCAACGGTGCCGCCGGCCCGCCAGGGTCGCCACGGCGAGCAGCGGCGTCGCCGGCCGGTCCCCCGAGGGCGCTGACCCGCGAGGGCTTTCCGCCGGGCACGGTTCTCCGGCGCGTATCGGGCACGAGGAACACCGGCCCGAGGCGGGAGTGCCGCCGGCGCGGCCGTGCCGCGCCGGCGGACCCCGATTCGGTCAGACGGTGGCGGTGTTCAGCCGCCGCAGCCGACCCAAGCGCCGGCGCCCTGGTGCTGATAGATCGTCTGTGCGCAGGCGTCCTGTCCGGCCGCGCTGCCCAGGCTGCAGCCGTAGGCGGCGGCCGTGGAGGGCAGGATCTGATAGCGGCCGGTCGCACCCGACGAGGCGTTGGTGTTGCCCGCGCCGGTCGAGTAGTTGGTGCCCGGACTCCGACGCGCACGCCGGGACCCCGGCGGCGCCGGCCGCCGGCGCGCTGGCCAGCGCCCCGCCGGGGTCGGGCTGCTGGTCGTGGCCGCAGCCGGCAGCATCCGCTGCAGCACGCTGAGCGAGGCGACCGTCTCGGCGTCGGTGGCCGCCTGGTGGGCGGCGAAGCCGTCGCGGACGATGTTGCGTCCGGGCACGCGACGCCCGAGCTGGTGCGCGACGCGATGGTAGGCGTGCTCGTAGGCACGAGCGTGGGCCGCGGTCGGCGGCTTGGCGGCGGCAACGGCGGGGGTGAGGGTGATCAGCGCGGCCGTGGCCGGCAGCAACATGCGTTTCATGTGTCGGGTACCTCCTTGAACATCGGGTTCGGGGTCCGCGGCCGTGGTCGGCCCCGATCTGACGGGGCCGACAGCGCTGGGCGTGTGGGAACGCCGATGCTCAGCGCAGGGCACGGCGGGCTGCTGCCATCACGGCAGCGCGCTTCCCGCCTCACTGGACTGCACCGACGCTAGCGGGGCCTGCCGGGTGTATCCGTGCCGTCGGTCACACAGACTCGGGTCGAGCGTCGGGCGTCCGGCGGCGGATCGCGCGGACCCGGGACCCATAGACTCGCGCCGGTGCGCCTCCCGCTCCTGACCGCCGAACCGGTCGACGCCGCTTCTTCGCCACCGCGCCTCAGCGCCTGCGTGACACGTTCGAGATCGCGCGCCCGGCCGCGGACGTATGGGCGCGAGCTCGCCGGCGACTCAGCGCTGGCGTGGTGCCGGATCCTGACCGACGTCAGCTGGACGTCACCGCGGCCGTTCGGGGTCGGCACCACACGCACGGTGCGCGGCCTCGCGGGGCCAGCGTGATCGAGGAGCGCTTCTTCGTCTGGGAGGAGGGGCGACGCCAGTCGTTCTATGCCGTGGCCACGAGCGTGCCCATGTTCCGCCGCTTCGGGGAGGACATCGAGCTGGAGCCGACCGGGGACGCCTCGTGCCGCCTGACGTGGACGATCGCGATCGAGCCCCGGCCATGGGCGCGTCCCACCGCGGCGCTGAACGGGCTCATCTTCCGGACTCTGTTCGCCGACACCCGGCGCCACTACGGCGCCGGCTGAGCCGCCGGCAGGCCCCCGGCAGCCGGCGGCGAAGCTCACCGCGATGACCGAGGCCTGGGTGTATCTGCTGCGCTGCCGTGACGGCTCGCTCTACACCGGCTGGACGATCGACCTCGATCGCCGGCTGGCTCGCCATCAGGCCGGCAGCGCCAGTCGCTACACGGCCAGCCGCCGACCGGTCGAGATCGCGGTGGCGTTGCCGATGGCCAGCCGCACCGAGGCCCGGCGCGAGGAAGTGCGGATCAAGCGCCTGGACCGCGCCGCGAAACTGGCGCTGATCGCGGGCGAACCGGGCTCGGCGCCGGATCAGTCGTCGCGCGGCGCGGGCGCGAAGACGATCCGCTTGAGCTCGGTGCGTGCGTTGCCGCCGAGCCGCAGCGCGGTCTGAAAGCCCTCGAGCCCGGCCTCGCCGGCGTCCAGCGCGCGGCGCAGCTCGTCGAGCGCAGGGCGCTCCTCCTCGGAGATCTCGTTGCGTCCGGCATCGAGCAGGACGAGGTGCCGCGGTCGCTTGTTGCCGTGGGCCAGGCGCGTGTACTGCTCACGCTCCTCGGCGTCGAACCCCTCGATCGGCACGACCACGCTCAGGCCTTCGCGCAGCCGCTTGGCCACCGCCGTGGCGAGCAGCTCGCGCGAACGGACCTCGAGCTCGTCATCGCCGACGCGGCCGGTCAGCAATCCGCGCACGCGAGCCAGGGAGAGCACGGCGCCGCGCTCCTCGATCACCCGATCGGCGAACGTGTCGGGCGCCTGCTGAGTGCTTCCGACGACGACGACGAGGCTCCCCGGCGAGTAGCGGATGCGGTCCGAGGGGGCCAGGATCCGGCACCGGGTCGAGATGTCGACCGGGCGCGGCGGCGCGCCGTCACGGCGCGGTCGTTCCGAGGACCACCCGGTCCGCTCGTCGACTCCGATCTTGACGCTACGGGAAGCGGGGTTCTCGTTCATCGGCCAATGATCGCCGAACTGGACCGTTCATGCGCACCGGCTCGGCAAACGGGGACCCACGGCGTGGAAAGCTGGTCGTCAGCCCCCTCTGGGGAGATCGCCGCAGGCGCGCAATCCTGGACAACCACGAGGAGCGAGATGGCCAACAAGAAGCGAGATTCGGATCTGTTCAACACGCTGCGCGAGAGCGGACTGCGCAAACGCGTCGCCCGGACCATGTCCCAGTCAGACGGACGCGGGAAGCGCGGCATGTCCCGGCGAGCGTTTCGCACACGATCGACAAGCTCCGCCAGGCGGCTTCGGAGCTGGAGAGCCGCGTCGGCGGCGCGTCCCAGCGCAGCGAGGCCGCCAAGAAGGCGGCGCGGACCCGGAAGCGCAACGCGGCCAAGCGCAGCGCGAGCGTCAAGAAGGCTGCAAAAACACGCGCGAAGGAAAAGTGAATCCGGTGCCTGGTGATCAGCCGACGTTGGAGATCGACGCCTCCAACGTCTGCATCCCGACCAATAGTTCTCCCTGGGGGGACCCAGTTCAACGGAGCGCAGATCTATGCGATCCCCAAGAGTGACCTGCGGTGTGTCGACGGCTTGGGGTTGCGGTGGATCGCGTACGAAATCTCTGATTTGCTTCGGCGTGTCCTGCTGACAGCGATGCAAAGGGAGCGAACATATGAAGACGATGACGTGTCGGCAACTGGGTGGACCATGCGACTTCTCGCACCATGGCAAGACTGCAAATGATGTGATCAAGGCACAGGACAGCCATCTGAAGGAGATGGTCGCGAGCGGCGACAAAACGCACCAGGGTGCCTTGAGCGAGATGCAGGGCCGATGGAAGAAGCCTCTGTCCGGCATGGCGTGGTATCGCAAGGCCAAGCACGATTTTGCGGCGCTTCCTCAGGACTGAGGTGAGTCGCTGACGCGTGGGGGCGCCGGAACCCACGAATGGGCTGAAACGGTGTCATGAGCCGACGAACTTTCGCCTCGCGCTCGCCGGTTCGCTGGTTCGCCGCTGACTGTCCACGGTGGACCGTGAGCTCTGCGGCACGTGGATGAGTACCGGCGCTCGGCGACGTGCCGGACCCATGCCGCGGCCTCGAACGCATAGCTGCGCTGTCGCCGAGGTCGCGATCAGGCGCTAGCGCTACACCCGCACGCGCCAGGCGCTAGCGCTACACCCGCACGCGCCAGGCGCATGGGTCGCGCTGGCGCAGCATTCAGCCTTGGCCGCGAGCTCGCAACACGTGTCCTGTGTGCCCGCCGGGCAGCAGACGGTAATCGTCTCCTCCCACGCGCCGGGCCTCGCGGCGCTGGTGCTCACCGGGTCTCCGGGCTTGGTGGCCCGGACGATCGCAGACGCGGCGCGGGCATGGACGCGGTGCGGCTCGGCCTTCGCAATCGGGTCGCCGCAGCCGAGTGACGCCAGGACGGCGACGTCGGGCAGCAGCTCGCGATCGGCTCGGTCACGGAGCGGTGAGCCGAACAGGCCACGCTGCTCCTCGGTGATGATCATGGTCTCTGCGCGGACGGCATCGCGCAATTCCGCCTGGTCGGTCGGGATGCTCACGGTGAGGTCTCCTGATCGGAAGGTCGTTGGGCGTTGGGCGTTCAGGCTCAGCTCAGGTCAGCCAGTCGGCGAGCTCGGCGAGCGCCTCGGGGACCACGTAGTAGTAGGCCCACAGCCCTTGGCGCTCTGAGCCGACGAGTCCGGCCTGACGCAGCGCTTTGAGGTGATGGGAAACCGTCGGCTGAGACACGTCGAACAGTGGGACCAGTTCGCACACGCAGACCTTGCCGGCGTGCTTGCGCAGCACGTCGATCAGCTGCAGGCGGACCGGATCGCCGAGGGCTTTGGCGACCTCGGCCATCCGCGCCGCCCGGGCACGGTCCACGTCGGGGTAGACCACGGGCTGGCAGCACGGCTCACCGGCGGCCCGCTTGGTCTTGGGGCTGAGTTGCAGATCGATGCTCATCGATATACAGGTATCGATTCAAGTGACGTTTGTCAATGCAATACTTCCGGAGTGACAACGACAGCCGCGCATCCCCGTGACTCGGCCGTGATTGGGCGACTCTCGAAACTTGACCGTCTCCTGCCCGCGTGGATCCTCGGCGCGATGGGTATCGGCCTTGGCCTGGGGGCGCTGATTCCGCGCCTGAATCATGAGCTGAGCTCCGTGCAGATCATCGGCACCGGCACGTCGCTGCCGATTGCGATCGGCCTCTTGCTGATGATGTATCCGGTCCTGGCGCGGGTACGTTACGAGGAGCTCGGCCGGCTCCGGGCCGAGCGCAGCCTGTTCGTCTCTTCAGTGGTCCTCAACTGGCTGATCGGACCCGCGCTCATGTTCGCGCTCGCCTGGCTGCTGCTTGCCGACCAGCCCGCCTACCGCACCGGCCTGATTATCGTCGGACTCGCTCGATGCATCGCGATGGTGCTGATCTGGTCCGAGCTGGCCTGCGCCGATCGGGACGCGACCGCGGTGCTGGTGGCGATCAACTCGCTGTTTCAGATCGTCGCTTACAGCCTGCTGGGCTACTTCTACGTCACCTTGCTGCCGAAATGGCTGGGGTTGCACTCGCAGGGTTTCGACCTTGGCCTGTGGCCCGTCGCGCGGACTGTGCTGATCTTCCTCGGGATTCCACTCACCGCCGGGTATGCCACCCGGCGCGCCGGGCTCCGGGTCCGCGGACGTGAATGGTATGAGCAGCGCTTCCTACCCAGCATCGGCCCGATCGCCCTCTACGGCCTGCTGTTCACGATCGTCCTGCTGTTCGCGCTTCAAGGCCACCAGATCACCCACCACCCCGTTGACGTGATTCGGATCGCGATCCCGCTGCTGGCGTACTTCGCGATCATGTTCACCGTCAGCTTCGCCTGGGGCCGCGCGCTCGGCCTCGGTTACGAGAGCACCGCCACGCTCGCCTTCACGGCCGCCGGCAACAACTTCGAGCTCGCGATCGCGGTTGCCATCGGCGTCTTCGGCGCCACCTCCGGCGAGGCGCTGGCCGGGGTCGTCGGTCCCTTGATCGAGGTCCCCGTCCTCGTCGCGCTCGTCTACGTCTCGCTCTGGGCCCGCCGCTACTTCCCGCCCGTCGCCGGCACCGCACCCACGGCCGACGTCGCCACCCAGAGGTCCTGAGCCGATGGCCACCGTTCTGTTCGTCTGTCTCCAGAACGCCGGCCGCTCCCAGATGAGCCAAGCCCTCTTCACCCGCGCCGCCGAGGGTGCCCACGACGCGCTATCGGCCGGCACAACGCCGGCCTGCCGCATCCATCCCGAGGCCGTCGCGGTCATGCGCGAGCTCGACATCGACGTGTCCGATCGTGTGCCCAGGCTGCTCACCGCTGAGCTCGTCTCACGGGCCGACATCGTCGTCACGATGGGCTGCGGCGACCAATGCCCGTACATCCCCGGCAAGCGCTACATCGACTGGGAACTTCCCGACCCCGCCGGGCAGTCGATCGAGACGGTCCGGGAGATCCGCGACGAAATCCGTGGCCGCGTCTCGGCGTTGCTCACCGAGCTTGGTTCGTGACCTCGCTGGTGAGCCAGCCGGCGACGTTCTCGGGGTATGGAGCGGGTAGTCCCAGGATGATGTGCCCACAGCTGGCGGCGACTGCCTTGGTGATCGCGTCTCGGGTTGCTTCGGCGTGGTCATAGGAGACCGAGAGGTGGGGCGCCGGCTCTTTCTCAGGCAGAGACGACGTCCGCGACGGCCACGCGATCGCGGCCCGCGCGCTTGGCGCGCAGCAGCGCGCCGTCGGCGCGCTGCACCAAACCGTCGAAGTCATCAAGCGAGTCCACGGCCGTCGCCACCCCGGCGGAGACCGTCAGGTCGGCCTGCGGGCCAAGCCGGGCGGCACGCACTGCCGCGTTGATCCGCTCAGCCACCTGGCGCGCCCGGGAGGCATCGGTCCGAGGCATCACGACGGTGAACTCCTCGCCGCCGGTGCGGCAGACGAGATCGCCGGGCCGCGTGTGGGTGCGGAGGACCTCGGCGAAGCGCCGCAGCGCCTCGTCACCCGCGCCGTGGCCGAAGGCGTCGTTGATCGACTTGAACGTGTCGATGTCGAAGTAGGCGATCGACGTCGGTTCGTGGTGGCGGCGTCCGTCCTGCAGGACGGCCCGCAGGGCGGCCTCGCAGTGGCGCCGGTTGTGCAGGCCCGTGAGCTCGTCGGTGAGCGCCTGGGCGCGCAGCTGCTCGCGCTGGGACGAGTTCGCGTAGGCGATCGCCGCCAGCGAGGCGAAGCGCTCGATGAGCATCATCTCGGCGGTCCTGAACACCACGTCGTCGGTGAATTCCGCATCCGAGGCCTCACGCCACACGTTGAGCGTTCCCTGCACCCGGTCGCCGACGCGCAGCGGGGCGACGAGAATCGATTCAACCTCGTTCGCCGGCGTACCGGGCATCACGTGGCCGAGCACCGGGTCATCAGGGCCGCGATAGACGAGCTCGCCAGACAGGACGGCCGTGCCGGTGGCCGAGTCATCGAGCGGGGGGCGAGAGCTCAAGGTCTGCTCGAGGTAGCTGCCGGTCGCCAGCAACGGGATGCAGATGCGGTCCGTCCAGTCGACCTCGTAGACGACGAGGCTTGTGTAGGGGACGATCGGCGCGAGCGCGTCGGCCATCGCCTGCAGCGTCGCCTCGAGCGATTGCGCAGCCAGGATGCCCGCGGTGGCATCGATGATCGCCTCCAAGCCGGCCACGACGAGGTGGTCATCTCCGGCGTCGCCAGCCGGGCGTGAGGTGATGGGGGAGGGCATGGACATCCGATCACTCCTCAGGGTGATCGGACGCGCAGCGCCGATACTTGAATGCCGGACGAGGGACTCGAACCCCCGAAGCGCGGTAAACGGCCACTTCCACCGAAACGGCTGTGTAGGCCGAGCATGGCACGCCGGCCTGTGCGGAAACGCCGACTGAGAAAGGTGCGACTCCTGTGGCGTGAGACGAGCGAGGATGCGCGGTCACCAAGCGGCCGGCCGCCCAGCTGCCGTTCAGCGTTACAGCCGGGCCTCGACATGCCGACGCACCTGACGAACCTCGTCGAGCGCCTGCTGGAGTGAGGACTCGGCAAAGTCGAGCGACTTCGCGGGGTCGGAAACAAGACGGTCGCGGACCTGCTCGAGATGAACGGACGCCAGCCGCGCGGCTATGGCCGCCATACTCAGCCAGTCCGACACCGTCGCGCCGTTCGGCATCGGGGTCTTGAGGACGGGAGCCCAAGAGCACTCTCGCAGCTTGATTCCGGTCATGTACTGCTCCCCTTCCCTAATGGTTGCACGTGCTGTTATCGGCACTGGGCGCAAACTCATTAGCGGGCGCGCGGCGAGGCAAATCAACGTCGCCGGATGAGATCAGAAGTGACCGATACTCGTGCGTGTCCGTATTCGGACCAAAAGGCGTTATTCGTGTTTCGTCGTGGGTTATCAAAGGCTGGAGGGGTCCGTCTGGGGCGAGACGGACCCCTCCAGCCGCCGGTGCCGCGCGGACGCCTTTGGCACCCCGAGGCTCAAGGATCGCCGGCCTCGACCGATAGGGGCGTAGGGGCGGCAATCCCGGAGGGCCCGCTCACTCGCCATTGCGAGGCGGGCCCTCCACATTTTCGGTCTCGCTTCGGCCTCCCGCCGAAGCTGCGATTGCGCAGCGACAACCTCGGTCCAGACTTCCTCGGCGCGCTCCGCGTCATCACGGAGGAGGCGGACGCGACCACCCGACTCGTTGGATTCGGTCTCGTCGTACGAACCCAGGACGAGCTCTGGTCCCATGAGCGCCACCCTTGCACTGCTCAAGCAGCTTCGCCCGCAGGGCCGTCTCACAGGCCGATGGCTGCTGATGACCCCGAGCTAAAGGATCGCCCGCCCAGACCGATAGTGGCGTGGGGGCATTGGACGGCCCGTCCAGTTCCAACTGAGGCGGGTCGTCCATATTTCCCGCGCGTCGCGGCCTCGCCGTTATCGGCCGGCGGCGGTTTCTCGGGCATGGACGATCGATCCTCGACGTTCGCCGGCCGCGTTAGATCCTCGTTAAGCGGGGGTTCTATGATCCGTCGAGCACGGAAGCAAACCCGCGCGTGCTGCGCCCCCAGCACACGCAACCCGAGGCCCGCGACCGCCCCCAAGCCGGTCGCGGGCCCTATTACCGTTGCCCCTGAAACTGCGCGTCATGCACGACGCCAACCAATGACAACGCGCAGCAATCGGAGAAGTTGCGTTTTGCCAGAAATAAGATCGATCTTGCTGAGGGGTGCTCTCGACTCTGCACGCTTGTGCCAGCTCGCCCGGTGAGGTTGACACGCGCGACGACCGTGGCTGCGATCGACCCGGAAGCCGGTCAGGGCGAGAAGTGGAGATCAACCTGGGCTTCGTGCTGGTCGACACGTGTCGGGGGTGCCTCGCACGCGCCGGGAGCGAAAGCGATTGGCCTGGAACGAGTGTCGGTCCCTGGCGCCCGGGCTCGCGCCGATTCCAGGCGATTGTCAGTGCTGTGGCGACTTATTCGCGGCCTGGCGCCGTAGTGGGAGAGATGCCGGAGGAGGGACTCGAACCCCCGACACGCGGATTATGATTCCGCTGCTCTAACCGACTGAGCTACTCCGGCCAGGGACGGGCAGTCTAATCGAGGCGGCGCGGTTCCGTCAGGTCGGCGCGAGGGCGTCCAGGCCCGGCGGCGACCGTGGCATGATCCCGGGCGATGAGCGATCTCGCCACCGCGATCGACACCGTGATCACTCGCTGTCTGGGTGTCCAGGCCGGCGAGGATGTGCTCGTCGTGGTCGATCCCGGCACCCGGCGAATGGGGGAGGCGCTGCGCGAGGCGGCGGCCGCGGCCGGAGCCGACGCGGTGCTCGCGGTGATGGACGAGCGCGCGACCGACGGGACCGATCCCGCGCGCCCGATCGCCGCTGCGATGAGCGCCTGTGACGTGTTCATCTGCCCGACGTCGCGCTCGCTGAGCCACACCCCCGCGCGCAAGCTCGCGTCCGAGGCCGGGGCGCGCGGCGCGACGCTGCCCGGGGTCACCGAGGAGATGCTGGCGCGGGTGATGGCGGTTGACTTCGACCGGATGGCGGCACGCTCCCAGGCGGTCGCCGAGCTGCTCTCCGCGGCCGGTGAGGCCCATGTCACCTGCCCACGAGGCACCGACATCACCCTGGAGCTGACCGGGCGCGAGGGCCTCGCCGACGATGGGCTGCTGACCGCACCGGGCGCGTTTGGCAACCTGCCCGCCGGCGAGGGGTTCATCGCTCCGCTGAGAGGCGAGGGCACGATCGTCGCCGCGAGCCTGTCCCCGCTCGGTCTCAGCCAGGAGCCCGCCCACCTGACCGTGTCCGACGGCCGGATCACCGCGGCCCGAGGCGGGCTCGGTCCGGAGTACCTGGAGCTGCTGCGTGCGCACGGCCCGCTGGGCACCAACCTCGCCGAGCTCGGGGTCGGCACCAACGACCGCGCGACGCTGACCGGCAACGTGCTCGAGGACGAGAAGATCCTCGGCACCGTCCATATCGCCTTTGGCGCCAGCGCCGGGATCGGCGGCACCGTGTCGGTGCCGATCCACCTCGACGTGGTCATCCTCGACGCCTCCCTGCGGATCGGGGACACGGCCGTGCTCGAGTCAGGCCGCTACCTGCTGGACTGACGCCGGTCCCCGCGCCGTGCGACTGAGTGCGATGACCACCCTGCTCGCCTACCCCAACGTCTCCGAGGGCCGTGACTCCGCGGTGATCGCCGCCGTCGGCGCCGCATTCGGTCCGGGACTGCTCGACGTCCACTCCGATCCCGACCATCACCGCAGCGCGTACACGCTCGCCGGGACGCCCGGCACCCTGCCCGAGCGCGATCATCGCCGGGGCGGCAGCAGGCGCTCGCCGGCTGACCCTGGATCGCCACGACGGCATCCACCCGCGGGTCGGCGTGCTCGATGTCGCTCCGATCGTCCACGTCGAAGCCGCTCAGCGCGGGGTCGCGGCGGCCACCGCGCTCGTGCTCGCGGACGGGCTCGGCGCGCTCGGCCTGCCCGTCTTCCTCTACGGGGCGCTGGCCGCGGGCCGCACCCGGGCGCAGCTGCGGCGCGGCGGTCCCGACGCGCTGGCCGCGCGGATCGCGTCCGGCGAGCTGCGGCCTGACTTCGGCCCGGGGCGCATGCACCCAACCGCCGGAGCGGTGCTCGTCGCCGCGCGGCCCCCGCTGGTGGCCTTCAACGTCGAGCTGGCGGCCGGGGCGACCCTCCAGGACGCGCGCGCGATCGCGGCCGCGATCCGCGAGGGCGGGACCGACGGGCTGCCGGGCGTGCGGGCGATCGGGCTGTGGCTGGCCGCCCGCGGGTGCGCCCAGGTGTCGACCAACGTGGAGGATCCCGACCGCGTGTCGCTGGCCGACGTCGTGGCGGCGGTGGCCCGGCACGCCGTTGCCGGCCGAGGCCGAGCTCGTCGGTCTCGCGCCGGCGGCGGCGCTGGAGGGCTTTCCCGACCGCCTCCCGCTGCGGGGCCCGGCCACGATCGAGCAGGCGCTGGCCCGTTGGGCGGACACCGCGTAAGCTGCTCGCGAGATGGCACAGACCAAGCGCAAGCGCCGCACCAAGCACCGCGGCACCGCCGCCGGAACAGTCACCGTGCGGGGACGGACCGGCCGTCCGCCGAGCCCGGAGGAGCGCAAGAAGGCGGCCCGTGAGACCGCTCGGGAGGCGCGGCTCAACAAGCCGCCGACCTGGAACGGAGCCGTCAAGCGCGCGGCGCTCGCCTCCGCGTTCATGTTCGTCTTCCTGCTGCTCGCCTCCAAGGGCAGCATCGTCGCCGCGGTCGCCTTCGCGGTCTTCGCGTTCGTGCTCTACGTGCCGGCGGGCTACTACCTGGAGAGCTATCTGTGGCGGCGCCGGATAGCCAAGCGCGACCGGGGCGGCTGATGGTCGACGTGCGCTCCTTCACCGTCGGACCGGTCCAGGAGAACTGCTACATCGTCCGGCTGCCCGACGCCGACCGCGCGGTGATCATCGACCCCGGTGACGAGGCCCCGCGCCTCCTCGAGGCGCTGAAGGCGCTCGGGATCACCACCGTCGAGGCGATCCTGCTCACCCACACCCACTTCGACCACGTCGGCGCGGTCGCGCCGATGGCCGAGGCGACGGGAGCGCCGGTCTACTGCCCCGAGCTCGAGACCCATGTGCTGGCCAACATCAACGACTACATGCGCATGCCGGGCTTCGGTCCGTTCGAGAGCTACGAGGCCGACCACACGGTGGCGGGCGGGGAGAACCTCGACCTGGCCGGACTGGTCTTCGAGGTCACCTTCACGCCCGGGCACAGCCCGGGCCACGTCAGCTATGCGCTGCCCGAGCACGGCGCGCTGTTCTCGGGCGACGTGCTCTTTCAGGGTTCGGTCGGCCGGGTCGATCTGCCCGGCGGCGACTGGCCGACGCTGCTGGCCTCGATCGACGGGCTGCTCCGCGCCTATCCGGCGCAGACCACGGTGTACGCGGGCCACATGGGGATCACGACGCTCGGCGACGAGCAGGCGACGAATCCCTTCCTGCGCGAACTCGCGCATCACAACTAACGTCAACGATCACAGCATGAGTGTGATCCAGGCCCCCAAAGGCACCTTTGACGTACTTCCGGCCGACAGCGCGCGCCGCGCGGTGCTGCGGGCCCATGCTGAGCGGATCCTCGGCGCGGCCGGCTTCCGGCAGATCGAGACCCCGACCTTCGAGGCCACCGAGCTTTTCGCCCGCGGAGTCGGTGCGGCCACGGACATCGTCCAGAAGGAGATGTACTCCTTCGATGACGGCGGCGGACGCTCGCTGACCCTGCGTCCCGAGGGCACCGCTCCGGTCTGCCGCGCCTATCTCGAGCACGGCATGCACAAGCTCCCGCAACCGGTCAAGTTCTGGTACCTGTCGAGCTTCTTCCGCGCCGAGGCGCCGCAGCGTGGTCGCTACCGGCAGTTCTGGCAGGTCGGGGCCGAGACGATCGGCTCGGCCACGCCGGAGGCCGACGCCGAGCTGATCCTGCTGCTCGCCGAGCTGCTGGAGTCAATGGGGGTTCGCGACCCGCGTCTGCGCATCTCGAGCCTAGGTACCCCCGCCACGCGCGCGGCCTACCGCGAGGAGCTGACTACGTTTCTGCGCGCCCACGAGGAGGGACTCTCGCCCGAGGTCGTCGCCCGGATCGATCTCAACCCGCTGCGTGCCTTCGACGCCGACGATTCCCGCACCCGCGAGACGATGCGCGGCGCGCCGACGCTCGTCGAGCGCCTGGACCGCGATGACGCCGAGCACTTCGCTGCCGTCCGCGAGCGCCTCGATGACCAGGAGCTGCCCTACGTGGTCGACCCGACCCTCGTCCGTGGCCTGGACTACTACACGCGCACCTTGTACGAGTTCACCTCTGCAGCGCTCGGCGCCCAGTCGGCGGTCGGCGGCGGGGGCCGCTACGACGGCCTGCTCGAGCAGCTTGGCGGTCCGTCGACCCCGGGCTCGGGATGGGCGGCCGGCGTCGAGCGGATCCTGCTCGCCGCGCCGGAGCCGCCGGTGCCGCGCCTAACCGTTGACCTGTTCGTCGCGCTGGCCGGCGCGGCTTCGCCGGCCACCGGCTTCCGCCTCGCCGCCGAGGCTCGCCGAGCGGGTCTGGGCGCTCAGCTCGAGTTGGCGGGACGCTCACTGAAGGGCCAGCTCAAGCAGGCGGATCGTCTCGGAGCCCGCTACGTGGCGATCGTCGGTGACGAGTCCCAGATCAGTCTCAAGGACATGGAGTCCGGGGATCAGCGCGAGCTCGACCCCCAGACCGTGATCCCGACCATCCTGCGCGCAAGCCGGCTGGTGTGATGACCGCGATGCAGCGCAGCCCACGGCCCAACCGGTACCGCGACGCCTGGATCTCCGAGCTCGACGGTGGCCGAGCCGGCACGGAGGCGCGGGTCTCGGGCTGGGTGCACCGCCGCCGCGACCACGGCGGGCTGATCTTCATCGACCTGCGGGAGCGCTCGGGCATCCTCCAGCTCGTCGTCGATCCCGCCAAGGCGCCGGAGGCCCACGCCGCCGCTCACAGTCTGCGCGCCGAGGACGTGATCACCGTCAGCGGCCAGATCGCGCGGCGCGCGCCGGGGAACGTCAATCCCAACTTGCCCACCGGCGAGATCGAGTTGGCCGTCGCCGGCCTTGAGCTCCTCGCGGATGCCGACACGCCGCCGTTCCCCGTGGACGACGACGGGCCCGTGGACGAGAACCTGCGTCTGCGCCACCGGTCCCTGGACCTGCGCCGGGCGCCGCTGCAAGCTGCGATCGCGCTGCGCCACCGGGTGACGCAGACGATCCGCGAGGTGCTGGACGCCCGGGACTTCCTCGAAATCGAGACCCCGTTTCTGACCCGGTCCACGCCGGAGGGGGCGCGCGATTTCCTGGTCCCGGCCCGGGTCGTGGGTGGGCGGGAGCCGGGTCTGTTCTACGCCCTGCCCCAGTCACCCCAGCTGTTCAAGCAGCTGCTGATGATCGGCGGCTTTGAACGCTACTTCCAAATCGTGCGCTGCTTCCGGGACGAGGACTCGCGCGCGGACCGGATGACCGAGTTCACCCAGCTCGACGTCGAACTGGCGTTCGCCGAGGAGGAGGACGTCTACGAGATCACCGAGGCGGTGCTCGGCACCGTGTTCGAGCGGACCGGATTCGCGGTGGCGTCGCCCCCGTGGCCGCGCATGACCCACGCCGAGGCGATGACCCGGTTTGGCTCTGACCGTCCCGACACGCGCTTCGGCCTCCAGCTGACCGATCTCGGCGGGGCCCTAGCCGGCTCTGGCTTCAAGGTGTTCGCCGATGCCCTCGCCGGCGGCGGCGTCGTCCGGGCGATCAACGCCGGCCCGCGTGAGATGCCGCGCTCCGAACTCGACGTTTTCACCGAGCTGGCCAAGCGCCACGGCGCCAAGGGCCTGGTGTGGGCGTTCGTGCAGGAGGGCGAGAACGGCGCCGGTGTCTCGTGGCGCTCACCGATCGCCAAGTTCCTAAGTGCCGAGGAGATCGCGGCCGTCGGCGAGCGGCTCGACGCGACTCCGGGTGACCTGCTGCTGATCGTCGCCGACCAGGCGCCCGTCGTCGCCGCCGTGCTCGGCGCGCTGCGCCTCGAACTGGCCCGGCGCTTTGACCTGATCCCCGCCGGGCGCCACGACCTGCTGTGGATCGTGCGGTTCCCGATGTTCGCCTACAGCGCCGAGGAGCAGCGCTGGGACGCCGAGCACCATCCTTTCACCGCTCCGGCCACGCCGGCCGGCGAGCCGGCGGCCGCCGATGACCTCGACGATCCCGGGGCGCTGCTGTCGCGCTCCTATGACCTCGTGCTGGACGGCAACGAGCTCGGCGGCGGCTCGATCCGTAACCACCGCCGCGACGTGCAGGAGAAGATCTTCGCGCTGATCGGCATCGACGCCGAGGAGGCTCAGGCCCGCTTCGGCTTCCTGCTCGATGCGCTGCGCTTCGGCGCACCACCTCACGGCGGGATCGCGTTTGGCATGGACCGGCTCGTCGCCCTGCTCGCCGGCCGCGACAACATCCGCGAGTCGATCGCGTTCCCCAAGGCGACCAGCGGCGCGGACCCGCTCACCGGAGCGCCGGCCCCGGTCGACGCCCAGCAGCTGCGCGAGCTGGGGCTGCGCAGGGCGTGAGGGCGAGATGGACCTCCTCGCCTTCGAACACCATCTGACCTCCCCCCAGGGGCAGGGCCACCGGCCCGAGGGCGGGCACACCGCTCACGCCGGTACTTCCGCGTGCTGTGACCAGGTGGCGTTCTCAGTCGCGGTGACCGCTGACCGGGTCACCGACGCCGGCTTCGAGCTCCACGGGTGCGGGGCAGCCACGGCGGCGGCGAGCGCGGCCGTCACGCTCGTGCGCGGCGCCGAGGTGCTTGACGCCGCCCGCGTCGGACCCGATGCGATCGCCGCCGAACTCGGGGGGCTGAGCATGGCCAAGCGCCACGCGGCTGAGCTGGCGGCCGACGCGCTGGCCCGGGCTCTGGGCGCAGCGGTCACTGCCGACGCGGCGCTGGCGCCCGTGCCGGGACGGACCCTGGTGGCGATGAGCGGCGGGGTCGACAGTGCCGTGGCGGCGTATCTGTCCGCGGCCGAGGGCGACACGGTGGCGGTGACGCTCGAGCTGTGGTCCGACCCGGAGAACGACGCGGAGCGCAGCTGCTGCTCGGCCAGTGCGGTGGCCCAGGCCCGGTCGTTGGCGCACGAAATGGGATTGGCGCACTTCACCTTGGACCTCCGCGAGGAGTTCCGCGCCGGCGTGGTGCAACCGTTCATCGCCGGTTACGCGGAGGGGGAGACCCCCAATCCCTGCGTCGGATGCAATGGGCACGTCCGCCTGGACGCGATGCTCGCCTTCGCGGGCCGCCTCGGCGCCGCCCAGCTGGCGACCGGCCACTACGCCCGTCTGGCCGAATCCGATGACAAGCGCGGCCCGCTGCTGCGCGCCGCCGTGGACCCCGCCAAGGATCAGACCTACATGCTGGCCGCGCTGCCCCCGGCCTCTCTGGCCCGGCTGCGCTTTCCGCTCGGTGGCCTGCGCAAGCCCGAGGTGCGCGCGATCGCCGCCCGGGCCGGTCTGCCGGTGGCCGGCAAGCCCGACTCGCAGGACCTGTGCTTTCTCGCCGGGACCGACCGTGCCCGTTTCCTCGCCCGCCACGGGGGGATCGCCGACCAGCCAGGCGAGCTGGTGGACGGCACCGGGATGGTGCTCGGGCGACACGACGGCCAGCACCGCTTCACCGTCGGCCAGCGCCGCGGGCTCGGGCTGACGGGCGCAGAGCCGCTGTACGTGCTCGATAAGGATGCGGTCACCGGACGAGTCACGGTTGGGCCGGCCGCGCAGCTGCGTCGGGCTGAGGTTCCGATCCGCTCGGCCCGCCTGCATCGGCCGGGAGCACGCGTGGACCGGGTCAGGCTGCGCTACCACCAGACGCCGATTGCGGCGCGCGTCGCCGGAACGCCCGCAGAGGGTCATCATCGCCATCTGCAGCTCGCTCTCGCCGATGAGGTCGACAGCGCCGCTCCCGGCCAGCTCGCCTGCCTGATGGACGGCGAGCTGGTGGTGGGGTGGGGAACGATCACCCGCCCAGGTCCGACCGGCGCCGTCTGACCGCGCCCCGTTTCGGGCCGCACGCCAGATCAGGGCTGCCGAGCGTGTGGGTGTCAGCTGACGTCTGAGGATGAGATGTTTTGTCGCCCACGCCGCGCCACGCCCACGCCCACGCACGAGGCCCTGACCGGCCCGCCCGCTCGCCGTCGGCGATCTCGTGGCGGGTGCCGCCGAAGTGGGACGAGCTGACATAAAAGCATGGGATGGTGGCGACGCCCCCGGAGGGCATCTCCGCCATCGTCGGAAGACCGGCCGATCGGCTGCGGCCCGCCCCCGCCAAGCTCGGGACGGGCCACGCGCGCCTACACTCCCCAGCTGGCCATGACCTCCGACGAGATCCGGCAGACCTTCACCGAGTTCTTCGTGTCGCGCGACCATCTGCGGCTGCCCTCGGCCTCGCTGGTTCCGGCCCGGTACGACCCCTCGGCGTTGTTCACGGTCGCCGGCATGCACCCGCTCAAGCCCTACTTCCAGGGCGTCGAGCGCCCGCCGCATGCCCGGGTGACCACCTGCCAGAAGACCTTCCGCACCCCGGACATCGAGATCATCGGGACCACCACCCGGCATCTCACCTTCTTCGAGATGCTGGGTAACTTCTCGTTCGGGGATTACTTCAAGGCCGAGGCGGCGCGCTTTGCCTGGGAGCTCTCACGCGATGGCTTCGGCTTCTCCGCTGACGACATCTGGGTGACCGTGTTCGGCGGCGACGACGAACTCGGCCTGGGCCCTGATCAGGAGGCGATCGACGTCTGGCTGGAGATCGGGGTCCCGCACGAGCGGATCGTCGAGTGCCCGCGGGAGGAGAACTTCTGGCAGGCCGGCCCGACCGGTCCGTGCGGCCCGTGCTCGGAGCTGTACCTGGATCGGGGGCTCGAGCACGGGACCGCCGACGACCTGCCCGGCGGTGAGAACGAGCGCTTCCTGGAGTACTGGAACCTCGTCTTCATGCAGTTCGATCAGAATCCGGTCGGGACGCTCACGCCGCTGCCGGCCAAGAACATCGACACCGGCCTGGGACTCAACCGCATGGCCCTGATCAAGCAGGGCAAGGAGACGATCTTCGAGACGGACCAGTTCGCGCCGCTGATTGAACTCGGCGAGGAGCTCTCGGGCCGCCGCTACGGCACCGATTTCCCCACTGACAAGGCGCTACGGGTGCTCGCTGATCACACCCGGGCGGTGTCGTTTCTGATCGCCGACGGCGTGGTGCCCTCCAACGAGGACCGCGGCTACGTGCTGCGCCGGGTCATCCGCCGGGCGATCCAGCACGGCCGCCAGCTCGACCTGGGACCAGGCACGCTGGAGCGCTACGCCGACCGGGTGACCGAGCTGATGGGTCCCGCCTACCCCGAACTCGTCGACCAGCGCGAGCTCGTGCACCGCTGGCTGGCCTCCGAGGAGGAGGGCTTCGGGCGCACCCTCGAGCAGGGCCTGCGGCGCGTGGACGAACTGATCGAGCGCACCCGTGAGGCCGGAGCCGAAGGCATCTCAGGCGCCGACGCGTTCCTGCTGCACGACACGTACGGCTTCCCGATTGACATGACCCTGGAGATCGTCGCCGAGCACGGCCTGGGCGTCGACGAGGGCGGTTTCGAGGCGCTGATGGACAACCAGCGCTCCCGGGCCCGGGCCGGTGCCGGGCGCTCGGCGACCGGCTCGGCGCAGCGTGAGGCGGCCACCGCACTGGCCGGTGAAGCCGGGTTTGAGACCGCGTTTGTCGGCTACGAGGTGACCGACGCCGAGACGACGATCGGAGCGGTCGCGCGCGAGGGTGAACAGGTGCTCGTCAAGCTCGTGGAGTCGCCGTTCTATGCCACCGGCGGTGGTCAGGTTGCCGATGTCGGCACGCTGGAGTGCGATGGCGGAGGCTGCCGGGCCCAGGTCACCGACGTGCTGCGGATCGGATCAGACCAGGTTCTGGCCCTCACGCCCGAGCACGGGAGCTTCGCGCCCGGGGAACGGGTCCACGCCCACGTCGATCGCAGCACCCGACACGCCACCGCCTGCAATCACACCGCCACGCATCTGCTGCACGCCTCGCTGCGCCGACGGCTGGGCAGCCACGTCCACCAGGCCGGCTCCTATGTCGGGCCTGACAAGCTGCGCTTTGACTTCACCCACTCCAGCGGTCTCTCGGCCGAGGACCTGGAGGGCGTGCAGGACGACGTCAACCTGTGGATCCTCGAGAGCCATCCGGTGCGGGCGATCTCGACCACGCTCGATGAGGCCAAACGGCTCGGCGCGATGGCGCTGTTCAACGAGAAGTATGGGGACGTGGTCCGCATGGTCGAGGTTGGGGACGGATCGTTCTCGCGCGAGCTGTGCGGCGGCACCCATGTCCGCGGCACCGCCGAGATCGGCCTTTTCCGGATTCTCGGCGAGACCTCGAGTGCCGCCAACGTGCGCCGGATCGAGGCCATCACCGGCCCCGAGGCGGTGTCCTTGGCGCGCGAGCGCGACCGTGAGCTGGGGCGCGCGGCCACGATCCTGCGGGTCCCACCCGAGCGGGTGTCGGAGGCGGTCACGGCGCTGCGTGAGCAGGTTCGCGAGCTTGAGCGCGAGGTCCGCGAGGGACGCAGCGAGTCCGCGGCCGTCGACTTCGACGCGCTGCTGGCCGGCGCAGGCAGCGTGGACGGCATCCGCGTGCTCGCTGCCGCCGTTCCGGCCGCCGACGGCGATGCCCTGGTGCAGTTGGCCGACCGCCTCAAGGGGCGTCTCGGGGAGGCGGCAATCGTGCTCGGTGCCGCCGCCGAGGGACGGGTCGATCTCGTGGCCAGCGTGACACCGGCCGCGGTCAAACGCGGGGTCCACGCCGGTGAGATCGTCAAGCGGGCGGCGCGCGAGGTCGGCGGCGGCGGCGGCGGGCGCGATACGTTCGCCCGAGCCGGTGGCCGCGACCCCGAGAAGCTGCCGGCCGCGATCGAGGCCGCCCGCGAGGCGATCGAGGCGGCCGTCAGCGGGAGTGGATGAGAGACTGTGACCCGAGTGCTTGCGCTCGACTACGGAAGTGCACGCTGCGGCTGCGCCGTCAGCGATCCCACCGGGGTGCTCGCCACCCCGCTGGACCCGGTTCTGGCCCCGGCCACACGGCGCGGGTTCGGGCGTTTGCGCGCCCTCGTCGATGAACTCGACGCCGAGCGCGTCGTCGTCGGCCTGCCGCTGTCGCTGTCGGGGGCGGATACCGCCCAGACGACCGAGACCCGCGCCTTCGCCCAGCGCCTGGAAGCCGCGGTGAATGTCCCCGTCGAGCTTCACGACGAGCGCTTCACGACCCGCTTGGCGCAGCGCAGCGGGGGCCGGACGAGCGAGGACTCACGGGCCGCCGCGCACCTGCTCGAGAGCTGGCTGGAGCGACCGCGTGTCTGATCGCACGCCTGAGCAGCGCGAGCTGGCACGACGCGAACGCGAGCTGCGCCGCGCCGCCAAGGAGGGGCGCGCGCCCGCGCCGCCGGCCAGCTTGGATCCGGTCTTCGAGGCCCCGCCCGAGCCGCAGCAACCGCCAGAACCAGAGCCGGCATCGGTCCCGCCGGAGGCCGCCGCCACGCCCGAGATCGCACCCGCCGACGCCGCACCGGCCGGCCCCGTGCCCGGCAGTCCGACCCCCGCACCCGCCGACACCGCCCATGCCTCCCCGCCCCGGATGCCTGCCCCGGTCGCGTTCGGTCTCGCCTCCGCCGGAACGAGCGCGGGGCGTTCCGACTACGAGGCCACTCGAGCCCAGGAGACTGACGAGGGTCACGGCGGGTACGACTTCGAGACCGGCGAGCATGAGTTCGAGGCGCCGGCCGGGACGCGCCGGGTCAGCCACCGCGATTCCGGGCGGCAGTCGCGGCACACCCCGCGGCTGCGCCGAGGCGGGGGCGGTCGGAGGCCCAACGTGGCCCAGACACAGGGCGGTCGGTCGTGGCGGGGACGGGTCGGCGCGCTGGTTGCGCTGGTCGTCGCCGCCGGCCTGATCTGGTTTGCCGTTCAGCTGTTTCAGCCCCTGCACGGCTCCAGCCATGGGCATATCACGGTCATCGTCCCGGCCAAGGCAACCTCGAGCCAGATCGGTGACCTGCTGGCGCGCGACGGGGTCATTGACTCGAGCTTGTTCTTCCAGCTGCGTGCCACGCTGGCCGGGGAACGCAGCGATCTGCGCTCCGGCGTCTACCACCTGCAGCTCGGAATGACCTACGGCGCGGTCCTGACCGCCCTGACCAAGGCGCCACCCGCGGCGAAGGTCTCGACGCTCACGATCACCGAGGGTCGCACGCGCCAGTACGTCGCCTCACGCCTGAAGGCCCAGCACCTCGGCTCGAGCTATCTCGCCGTCACCCGGCGTTCGCCATTGATCAATTGGCGCGCCTACGGGCTGCGGCACACACCCCCGACGCTGGAGGGCGTCCTGTTCCCAGACACCTACCAGCTCGTTGATCCGGTGCGGGTCTCGATGCTGGTCAAGGATCAGATCACGGCCTTCAAGACGAACTTCGCCCACGTGGACCTCAGCTATGCCCGGCGCAAGCATCTGACGCCCTATGACGTGGTGACGATCGCGTCCATGGTCGAAGCCGAGGCCGCAGACGCGCGTGACCGGCCGCTCGTCGCCTCGGTCGTCTACAACCGGCTCGCGGCCGGAATGATGCTCCAGTTCGACTCCACCACCCGCTACGCGACGGGCAACTACTCCGGCCCGATCACGGTGTCCCAGCTGCACTCGCGCTCGCGCTGGAACACCCACACCCACCTTGGTCTGCCTCCGACGCCGATCGACAGCCCCGGTCTCGCCGCGCTGCAGGCCGCCGCCCATCCGGCCAACACCAACGATCTGTTCTTCTTCGCGCGCCGTTGCGGTCGCGGCACGGACTTCACCGCGACTTATTCGCAGTTCCTCAGCGACGCCGCTCAGGACCAGCGACGGCATTGCTGAACCGGCTCGGTGTGCTGGGCTGGCCGGTCGCCCACAGCCTCTCGCCGCGGATCCAGAATGCCGCGCTGCACGCCGCGGGACTGCGTGACTGGTACTACCAGCTGCTGCCGGTTCCGCCCGAGCTACTGCGCGAAACCGTCGCCGGGCTGCCCGAGGCCGGGTTCCGCGGGGCCAACGTGACCATCCCGCACAAGGAGGCCGTATTGGCGCTCGCCACCCATCCGTCACCGCGGGCGACCGCGATCGGTGCCGCCAACACGCTGATCTTCGGGGACGGGGGGGAGGTGCGGGCCGACAATACCGACGCTCCGGCGCTAATCGCATCGCTGCCGCAGTCGGTCGCCGGGGCAAACGCGCTCGTGCTCGGAGCCGGGGGCAGCGCCCGCGCGGCCGCGTGGGCGCTGCGCGATGCCGGCGCGGCCTCGGTGCGGATCTGGAACCGAACCGAGGAGCGCGCGGTGCGCCTGGCCGACGAGCTGGGCGTCACCGCGGTGACCACGGCGCAGGTACGGTCCGGTCCGGGGGCCGATGTGCTGGTGAATTGCACCGCCGTGGGCCTGCGCGGGGTCCCGACGATGGACGGCCTGCCGATCGGCGAACGCGAGCTCGACGGTGCCGCCTGCGTCGTCGATCTCGTCTATCGGCCGGACGAGACTGCGTTGGTCCGCGCCGCCCGTACGCGCGGGATCGCGGTCGTGGACGGGCTGGAGATCCTGATCGGCCAGGGTGCGCTGAGCTTCGAGCTGTTCACGCGGGTTCGGGCGTCGGTGGCCGCCATGCGTACGGCGGCCGGAGCCGGTGACCGCGGACGGCGGCTACATTCAGGCCGATGAGCGATCAGCCTGAGCACGACGACGGCATGTGCATGCCCTGCCGGGGCACGGGCACGCTGAGCTCCGGCCTGGGCGGGGAACCCCACCCGGTGAGCTGCCCGTGGTGTCGCGGCACGGGCCGCCGGATCGCCGGGGATCGACGCCCAGGAGCATCCGGCCGAGAGTCCCGGGCCGGCCGACGGGACGCCGCTGGCCGACGCGCCCGCCGCCGGAGACTGACGCGCGCCCCGCGCGACCTAAGCTTTCGCCATCATGGCTCTGCATCTGACGACCGCCGGCGAGTCGCACGGACCCGGCCTGACGTGCGTGATCGAGGGGCTGCCGGCCGGCCTCGAGCTCGATCGCGAGATCCTGGACCGGGACCTGGCGCGCCGCCAGCTCGGCCATGGCCGCGGCGGGCGGATGAAGATCGAGCGTGACCGTGTCGACGTCACCGCCGGTGTCCGTCACGGGCGCACGCTGGGTGGCCCGATCGCCCTGCAGGTCGTCAATCGCGACTACGCCAACTGGGAGGAGCGGATGAATCCCTGGCCGGTCGAGACGATCCCGGCCGAGGTACACCTGCCCCGGCCCGGTCACGCCGACCTGGTCGGCACCCAGAAGTACGGGCTGACCGACGTCCGCGACATCCTCGAGCGGGCCAGCGCCCGCGAGACCGCGGCCCGGGTGGCCGGCGGCGCGGTGGCCAGGACCTTTCTCGCCGCGCTCGGCGTCAGCGTGTTCTCTCATGTCATCCAGATCACGGGAGTCCGGGCGCCCCGCCGCGAAGACCTGAGCCCCGAGGACTTCGCCGAGGTCGACGAGTCCCCGGTCCGCTGCCTGGACCCCGAGGCGAGCCGAGCGATGGTGGCCGAGATCAACCGCCTGCGCAAGGCCAATGAGTCCCTCGGAGGGGTGTTCGAGGTTCGCGCGTTCGGGCTCGTGCCTGGCCTGGGCTCCCACGTCTCCTGGCTCGAGCGCCTCGACGGATCGCTCGGACAGGCGATCCTCTCGATCCAGGCGGTCAAGGCGGTATCGATCGGCGACGGCCTGGAGGTCGCCGGCCTGCCCGGCTCGCAGGCTCACGACGAGATCTTCTACGACGAGGGCCGCGGCGGCTACTGGCGCGAGACCAATCGGGCGGGCGGCGTCGAGGGGGGGATGACGACCGGCGAGCCGCTGGTCGTGCGGGGCGCGATGAAGCCGCTGCCGACACTCACCAAGCCGCTGCGATCGGTGGACATCGCCACCCATGAGCCGGCCCAGGCGCTACGTGAGCGCACCGATTCCTGCACCGTCCCCGCCGCCGCCGTCGTCGCCGAGGCGATGGTCGCCTTCGTCCTCGCCGATGCCTACCGGCGCAAGTTCGGTGGCGATCACATCGATGACGTTCGGGAGGCCGTGGCCGCCTACCGGAGGCGGATCGGATGGCCGGAGAGCTGAGCCCGGCTCCGACCGCGGATCGGCGGGTGGTGGCCATGATCGGGTTCATGGGCGCCGGCAAGACCACCGCCGCCCGGGACGCGGCTCGCGCCCTGGGCACCACCGCGGTCGACGTCGACCACGAGCTCGAGGCGCGGTTGGGCCGGTCGATCGCCGACATCTTCGCGCAGGACGGCGAGGCAGCCTTTCGAGCCCAGGAGGAGCGCCTCACCCTCGAGCTGCTGCGGGCGTCCGGCACGCCGCGTGCTGGCGCTCGGCGGTGGCGCGATCGCCTCGCCGGCCATCCGGGCCGCTCTAGCCGAGCATCTCGCGGTCTGGATCGATGTGGATCTCGAGACGGCCTGGCAGCGCTCGCAGGGCGGGGACCGCCCGCTGGCCAGCAGACCGGGACCGTTTCGCCGCCCTCTTCGCCGAGCGCGAACCGCTGTATGCCGCCGCCGCCGATCTCGTCGTGCCGACCGCGCGCGTTCACCGGATGGCCGTGATCCTGCCCGCAGCCGCGGGGATGCCGGCGAGCGCCCAGATGCTGTGGGGCGCGAGCGCCTCGGGCGACTATCCGGCCTACATCGGGCGCGGGCTGGTCACGGCGCAGGGTTTCTGGCCCCCGGAGGTGCCCGGTCGGCGTTTCCTGGTCACCGATGGCGCCGTCGGCCGTCTGTACGCCGAGCGGCTCGAGCCGCTCGACGGACGGGTGGTGATCATGCCGGGCGAGCAGTCAAAGACGATCGCCCACGCGGAGATCGTCTGGTCAGAGCTGGCCCGCGGGGCGATGACCCGCTCGGATCTCGTCGTGGCCCTCGGGGGCGGCGTGGTCGGGGACCTGGCCGGCTTCTGTGCCGCGACCTACCAGCGCGGGGTCCGTTACGTCCAGGTTCCGACGACGCTCGTGGCCCAGGTCGACTCCGCCTACGGCGGCAAGACCGGCGTCGACCTCGAGGAGGCCAAGAACTACGTCGGCGCCTACCACCAGCCGCAGGCCGTGATCGCCGACCCGGACGTGCTCGCCTCGCTGCCCGCCGCCGAGCTCGCCGCCGGCTACGCCGAGGTCGTCAAGACGGCGCTGATCGCCGGCGGCCCGCTGTGGGATCTGGTCCGGGGCGGTGCCGAGCCCGGTGACGAGCGCGTGATCGCGGCGTGCGCGCTGACCAAGCTCCGCGTCGTCGCCCGCGACGAGCGCGACGGTGGTGTGCGCCAGGTGCTCAACCTCGGCCACACCGTCGGCCACGCGATCGAGACCGTGACCCGGTACGCGACCTACCGTCACGGGGAGGCTGTCGCCCTCGGACTGCTCGCGGCGCTGCGGCTCTCCGATCAGGCCGATCTGCGCGACGAGGTCGCCGCGCTGTTCGCCGCCCGGGGACTGCCGGTGGGCCTGGAGGCGGTCGATCCCGACGCGGTCGTGATGGCGACCGCCCGGGACAAGAAGCGCCTCGGCGAGGGTCCCGTCCCGTTCGTGTTGCTCAACGCTCCGGGTGCCGCCGAGCCAGGGGTCGCCGTGCCGCCGCGGGACCTGATCGCCGCGGTGCGCGAGCTCGCCGGCCACTAGCCGCCGCGAATGCAAGACTTGCGGCATGTCCCCTGAGATCCGGAGCCGTATCGAGGTCATGCACGGCGTCAACCTCGACCAGCTCGGTCGTCGTGACCCGCGCCACTACGGTGGCATGGGTCTGACCGAGCTCGAGGTGCATATCAGTCAGGCCGCCGGCGAGCTGGGGCTGAAGGTCAGCTTCTTCGTCAGCAACCACGAGGGCGAGTTCGTCGAGCACCTGCACCGCCTCGACGGGATCGCCGATGGGATCGTGCTCAACCCGGGCGCCTGGAGCCACTACTCCTATGCGATCCGTGACGCCCTGGAGATCGCCGCGCTGCCCACGATCGAGATCCACCTCTCAGATGTGGACAACCGTGAGTCGTGGCGGCGCCAGTCGGTGCTCGGTGACCTGTGTCTGGATCGGGTGAGCGGGCAGGGCCCGGCCGGCTACCGCGTCGCGCTGGAGCGCCTGCGCGACGAGTTCGCGCGATGACCGGCCGCGCAGAGCGGCTCGTCCCGCTCCTGCCGGAGGCCAAGGTCGATCTCGTCCTGGTCACCGACCTCGTGGGCGTCCGTTACCTGACCGGCTACACCGGCTCCAACGGCCTCGCGCTCGTGGGCCCGGACACGCGGGTGTTCGTCACTGACTTCCGCTACGTCGCGCAGGCTGCCGCCGAGGTCGACCCGGGCTATGACCGGCGGCGCGATCGGGGCACCGGGGATCTCTTCGAGGGGCTGGAGGAACTGCTGCCGCCGGGCGAGCTGCGGCTCGGCATCGATGACGCCGACCTCACCGTTCGCCGGCACGCGCGGCTACGCGAACTGTTGCCCGAGCGCATCACGCTCGTGCCGGCCGGTGGCCTGGTCGAGCGCCTGCGCGTGGTCAAGGAGCCGGGGGAGATCGAATCCATCCGCACGGCGGCGCGCGCCGCGGATGCCGCCCTGACCGAGATCCTCGCGCAGGGCCTGATCGGGCGCACCGAGCGGTCGGTAGCCGATGCGCTGCTAGGCGTCGATGCGCGCGCACGGTGCCGAGCGACCGTCCTTTGACCCGATCGTCGCCGCCGGGCCGCACGGGGCGCTGCCCCACGCCCAGCCGCGCAACGTCAAGATCACCGCCGGCCAGCTGGTGACGATCGACTGGGGGGCGCAGGTCGACGGCTATTGCTCTGACTGCACCCGCACCGTGGCCGCCGGCGAGCCGACCAGTGAGGCTCGTGACGTCTACGAGCTGGTGCTCGGCGCCGAGCGGGCGGGCGTGGCGGCGGTACGCGCCGGGGGCCGCCGGCCGCGAGGTGGACGCCGCTGCCCGGTCGCTGATCGAGGCGGCTGGTCACGGTGAGCACTTCGGCCACGGCCTCGGGCACGGGGTCGGCCTGGAGATCCACGAAGCGCCCCGTCTCTCGACGCGCTCCACCGACACCCTGCAGGAGGGAAGCCTGGTCACGATCGAACCGGGGGTCTACGTCCCCGGCGAGCTCGGGGTCCGGATCGAGGACCTGGTCGTGGTGACCGATGACGGCAGCGAGATCCTCACCGGGATCGACAGGACGCTGCGGGTAACGCACTAGAGGACCCATCCCCACGTCCTGCGACTTCCGGACACGCCCACTAAACTCGCCCGCGGCCATGTTGAGCACAAATCAATTTCGCAACGGCAACCACATCGACGTCGACGGCGTGATCTTCAAGATCGTCGATTTCCAGCATGTCAAGCCGGGCAAGGGCAGTGCGTTCGTGCGCACCAAGCTACGCCGTATCAGCGACGGCAATGTCATCGACCGCACGTTCCGGGCGGGTGAGAAGTTCCGCTCGGTGCGCACCGAGGTCCGCCGCATGCAGTTCCTCTACAAGGACGGCACTGACGCGCACTTCATGGACTCAGAGAGCTACGAGCAGCTGACGATCCCCGAGTCGGCACTCGAGGACGAGTTGCGGTTCATGAAGGATTCCGACGATGTCGAGCTGCTCTACATCGATGACGAGCCCTCCGGGGTGCAGCTGCCCAGCGCGCTCGATCTCGAGATCACCCAGACCGAGCCCGGCCTACGTGGCGACACCGCCTCGGGCGGCGGGACCAAGCCGGCGGTGCTGGAGACCGGCGCCGCGATCTCCGTCCCGTTGTTCGTCAACATCGGTGACAAGGTCCGGGTCGACACCCGGTCGGGCGAGTACGTCTCGCGTGCCTGACGCGCTTCGCATCGCCGCTCAGTCTCCCGTCGGGAACCATGCGTAGGACCGAGCAGCGGCGGGCCGCGGTGTGGGCGCTGTATCAGGGTGACCTGCTCAGCCGCCCGGTGGCAGAGACCTTCCCCCGTGACGTCCACGCCTTCACGCGCGAGCTCGCCGATCTCGTGCTCAGTCACCAGCCCGAGCTCGATGAGCTCATCTCCCGGTACGCGAGCGGTTGGTCGCTGCAGCGGATCGCGCCGCTGGAGCGCTCGATCCTCCGCGTCGGGCTGACCGAGATGCTGTACGCCGACCAGCTTCCCGGGGACGCGGTCGATCCCTCCCGAGGGCGCGATCGACGAGGCGGTCGAAACCGCCAAGCAGTTCTGCGGTACCGACGCGCCCGGGTTCATCAACGGAATCCTCGGCGCAGTGCTGCGTGACCGGGCGGCGGAGGTCGCCGACGTCCCGGCTGAGGTGGGTGACGTGCCGGGCGAGCTGACCGAGGGCCCGTGACGCGCGCCGCGCGTTCCCGGCCGTAAGCGCTGCGTAGGAAAATCGCCGCCGCGACGCCTCACCCGCGACAATCGCCGGCATGAGACTTCTCGTCGTCGACGATGACCGGGGGCTGCGTGACGTGCTGCGCCGGGCGCTGACCCTGTCCGGGTATGAGATCAAGCTGGCCGAGAACGGCTCCGAGGCGCTGTCCGCGCTCACCAGTGACGTGCCCGACGCGATGGTGCTCGACGTCGGGCTGCCCGACATCGACGGCCTTGAGGTGTGCCGGCTGATCCGTCGTGAGGGCAACCGGATCCCGGTGCTGATGCTGACCGCGCGGGACGCGATCTCAGACCGGATCGACGGGCTCGATGCCGGCGCCGACGACTATCTGGTCAAGCCGTTTGACATCGATGAGCTCAAGGCGCGTCTGCGCGCCCTGCTGCGCCGGGCCGGCGGCGAGGGGGACGGCGTCGACGGCGGCCTCTCCTTCGCCGAGTTGCGGCTTGACCCGGCCCGCCATGGGGCGACCGTCGATGACACCTTCGTCGAGCTGACACGGACCGAGTATCAGCTGCTCGAGCTGCTGATGCTCAACCCGCGGCGGGTGCTTCCGCATTCGACGATCTATGACCGGGTGTGGGGCTATGACTTCGGGCCGACGTCCAACGCGCTGCGCGTTTACGTCGGCTACCTGCGCCGCAAGCTCGAGGACGCCGGCGCGCGGCCGCTGATCCACACGGTGCGGGGAGTCGGCTATGCCCTGCGGGAGCCCAGCGAGTGAGCCTCCGGGTGCGGATGGGCCTGGCCGCGGGGGTGGCCGTCGCGCTCGCGATCGTCGCGGTCGCGTTCACCGCGTATGCCGGGACCCGGTCCCAGCTGCGGGGTCAGGTCGATCAATCGCTGCAGGGGCTGACCAGGTCGGTGCTCGGACGGGCGAACGTTCCCGCGATCGGTGCCAACGGCCGTGCGCTGCCGGGATTCAGCAGCGGTGCTGTGAACGGCGGACCGCCTCAGTCCCATGAGATCCCCACCAGCTCCACGGCCGGCACCAAAGCGAAGGCCGACGACCGTCCCGGCGCACTCGGTTTCCGCAGCGCCGCCGCGGCAGCCCAGGCCTTCCAGCAGCGCGATCCTGACGATCGCGATGAGGGCCTGGGCCTCGATGACCGCAACGGTCCGGCGTTCGGCGGCGCTCCCGGCGCCCTGTTGCTGGTCAAGCACGACGGCAGCACGTACACGCCAAAGGGGCAGCGACAGCACATCCCGGACACCGCGCAGGCCAAGACGTTCGCGCGGCGCGGCCGAGGCCGTTTCTTCACCGATCTCACCGTGGGGGGTACGCAGATCCGTGTCCTGGGAACTGGGCTGGGCTGGCGCGGCGCTCTGCTCGTCGGACTGCCCCTCAGCGACGTCAACCACACTCTGTCCAGCCAGTTGCTGTTGCTGCTCGTGATCGCGGCCGCGGGGATCCTGCTCGCGGGCCTGCTCGGCCTGCTCGTGGCGCGCACCGCGCTGGCCCCGATCGCTCGTTTCACCCGCCAGACCGAGTCGATCGCCAGTAATCCCGAGCGGCTGGACCACCAGCGGCTCGACGTCCACGGCGGCGACGAACTCGCCCGGCTGGCCTCGACGTTCAACCGGACGCTCGATGCGCTGGAGGGTTCCGTGCAGGCCCAGCGCAACCTGGTCGCCGATGCATCGCACGAGCTGCGCACGCCGATCGCCACGATCCGGGCCAACCTTCAGCTCATGCGCGACGAGCAGTTGCTGTCCCCCGAGGACCGCGAGGCGCTGCGGTCCGACGTGATCGAGGAGCTCGACGAGCTGACCGCGCTGGTCGGCGATGTGGTCGAGCTGGCCCGGGGCAGCAAGCCCAGCGGCGAGCCGGGTGATATCCGGCTGGACACCGTCGTGTCGGCCGCCGTGGATCGCACCCGCCGTCGCGCGCCGCAGCTGACCGTCGTCGCCACGCTGGAGCCGACGCTCGTGCGCGGAGAGGGCGAGCGGATCGCCCGCGCGGTCAACAACCTGTTGGACAACGCTGCCAAGTGGAGCCCGTCCGGGGGCACGATCGAGGTCAGGCTCGACGCGGGCGTGCTCTCGGTCCGTGACCATGGCCCCGGGTTTCACGAGGAGGACCTGCCGTTCGTATTCGACCGCTTCCATCGCGCCCGGGACGCCCGCTCGAAGCCAGGGTCCGGCCTGGGGCTGGCGATCGTCCGCCAGGCGGCCGAGGCTCACGCCGGGTTTGTCGAGGCCGGTAACGCGCCCGGCGGTGGAGCGCTGATCCGGATCGGGTTCGGGCCCATCATGGAGCTCGCCGATCCGGAGCTGGCCGACGCGGTCAGCGCGTCCTGATCGCGGTTCGCAGCAACGGCGCCAGGGACGGGGTGCACCGGCAGGCCGCTCCGCGCAGGCGCGGGAGGTTGAGCAGGTCCTCGATCGCCTGCAGGGTCGAGTAGTGATCGGTCGTGCTGCGCATGACGTCGCCACGGCGCGCCTGCCCGCCGGCGGCGATCAGGGCGATGTGGCCGCCGGACGCGAGGTGACAGCACCCCTGGTCGCTTGACCCCTCGTCCCAGGTGAGCAGCAGCAGTCCTCGGGGCCCCAGCGAGGCCAGCAGCGGCGGGACCAGCCGGGACAGGAAGCGGTCACCGGTGGCGGGAGAACAGTCGTGCATGTCGTGGCACAGGTTGGGGGTGATCCAGGCGAAGCGGGGAAGCCGGCCGCTGCGCTCGTCGGCGCTGAGTCCAGCGAGCCCGACCACGTTGCGACACGCGGTGGGGGGGAGCCGGGTGTAGTACATGAACGGGTCATGCTTCTTGGCGTAAGTGCCGGCGTCAGAGCCACGAAAGCACGGTGTCGGCAGGTTCTCCATGTACGCACGCCACGGGATCTTGGCGGCCGTCAGCTGAGATCCGAGGTTGTCTGCGGAGACCGAGCAGTCCGTGCAGTCGCTGGAGATCCCGAACGTGCTGCCGCCGGTCAGTGCCAGGTAATTGGGCAGCGACGGATGGCTGATCGAGAAGTGCCCCGCGGCCAGCGCGAAGCGGCTGGCCAGGCGGTTGATGAAGGGAGTGGCCCGCGAGCCGATGATGTCGCTGTACTCCTCGTTCTCCATCACGATCACGGCGATATGGGCGGGCGGCCCGGCGGCGAGCCTCAGGACTGGAGATGCGGCGCGCTGCAGGTGCCCGAAGCGCCGGTCACTGGCGCCACATCCGGACAGCACGACAGCCAGCGCGAGCACGACAGCAACGGCGATCAGCAGCGAGCGGGTCGATGGCGGCATGGTCCTCACGGTAGTGGCAGTTCGGCCAGCCAATCGCCGACCGCCCTGCGCACCGACTCCAGGTCGGTCCGCAGACTGTGATCCCCGGTCACGGTCACGACCGAGCGGTCACCGGCGGACGCGGGCATCCCGAAGCGGTCCCGGGCCCCCTGCACCACGAGCATCGGGACGGAGACCGCATCGAGCTCGTCCTGACGGCCGATGGGCGCCGTGTGGGCCCCCGCCCGACGCGGGGGGAGCAGCGGAAAGGCGAGGCACAGAACCGCGACCGCGCCGCCCACGCGGGCGGTCCGGCAGGCCACGCGGGCGCCGGACGAACGTCCCCCGAAGATCAGCGGCCTTCCGGCCAGCTCATCGCCGGCCAGCCGGGCGATGACGGTCAGCCAGGCGGCGTCGAGCTGGGGTGCGGGGGCGGCGGCACGACGGCCGGCGACCCGGTAGGGCTGCTCGACGAGAGCCACGTCGAGACCCTCCGCCAGCGCCACCGCGGCGGCGGCGGTCAGATCTGGAGCGTCGATACCACCTCCGGCCCCGTGGCCGAGCACGACCGCGCCCCGCGCGGAGGCCGTCTCGTGGAGGTCGACGCGGGCGTCACCCTTCTCGGTCGCGATCAGGATCTGGCGCACCCGACGATCCTGTCATTGTCAGGCCGCGCGCGCCGGGGAGCAGCCGCCACGGACGCGGCGCGGGCCGGATAGCGTGTGGGGATGCCCCCGGTCGACTATGAACGTCACGGCGCCACCTACAACCGTCATCGCCGTACCGACCCGCGGATCGCCGCCGCCGTCGAGCGCGCGCTCGGTGACGCTCGGACCGTACTGAACGTGGGGGCGGGCACCGGCTCGTATGAGCCGCGCACCCGATGGGTCCTCGCCGTCGAACCCAGCGCGACGATGCGCGCCCAACGTCCGTCCGATGCGGCCCCGGCGATCGTCGCTCGAGCCGAGGAGCTGCCCCTCGCTGACGACTCCGTCGACGCGACCATGGCGATGGTCACCATCCACCACTGGGAGCCGCCGGAGGCGGGGCTGGCCGAGCTGAGCCGGGTCGCGCGACGGCGCGTGGTCGTGCTGACGTTCGAGCTCGCGCACCTGGTGCCGTGGCAGCAGGACTTCCTCGCCGAGGGCCTGAAAATCGAGCGTCTCCGCTTCCCGTCCCTGGATACGATCGCCGCCGCGCTGGGTGGTGCGGTCCACGTGCAGAACATCCCGACCCCCGCGGACTGCACTGACGGTTTCTTCGAGGCGTTCTGGAACCGGCCCGAGGCACTGCTCGATCCCGACGTGCGGTCGGCGCAGTCGATGTGGGCGCTGCTGCCCGCCGGGGTGGAGGAGCGGATCGTCAGCCGATTGAAGGCCGCGCTGGGCTCCGGCGCGTGGGACGCCGAGCACGGGCACCTGCGTGAGCAGTCGAGCTTCCAAGGGTCACTGCGGCTGGTGGTTGCGGAGTCACCGTGAGTCGCCGTCGCCCTCACAGCCGGTCAGCGCTCGCTCTCGTCGCTGTGCTCGCCGGGCTCACGGCGGGCGGGCCACTGGCCTCAACGGCCCACGCGGACGGCGATCCGGCGAGCGACTACCTGGTCGCCAGCCCGGTGTTCCTCGCCGCCCAGAACGGCTCGCCATCGCTCGCCCAGCGCCGCCTGATGGCCACGGTGTCGGCGGCCAACGCGGCCGGCTTCACGATCCGGGTGGCCACAATCCCGCAGCCCTATGACCTCGGGTCGGTGACCGCGCTGTGGCGCCACCCCCAGCTCTATGCGCGTTTCCTCTCCCTCGAGCTAGCGTCCGCCTACCGCGGGCGGCTGCTGGTCGCGATGCCGAACGGGATCGGCCTCAGCCGTCGCGGCCGATCACTGAGCACCGCCGGCGGTGGTCAGCCCGCGCTCGCCAGCCCCGATGCGCTGGCCTCACGGGCGCGCACGGTCGTGATCGAGTTGGCCCGAGCGGCCGGTGTGACCCTCCGGACGCGGCCGAGCCCGATCGGGCAAGCGGCTCAGGCGGCCGGTGGCAGCGCCGGCGACCGCGGGGCCAGCCCCGCCGCCCCAGCCCCCGCGGTCGGCCCCGGCGCGGGGTCACTGCCGTGGATCACCGCGGGCTGTGCGCTGGTCGCGCTCGCGAGCCTGGCCTTCATGCTGGCCCGCCGGCGGCCGCGCTGGACGGTCCCGGGCATCGCGGCCCTGGGCGTTGTCGCCTTCGCCGTGCCGATCCTCTTGGTGGTGTCCGTGCGCCATCAGGATCCGGCCGGCCCGCCCGCTGCCGGCGCCGGCCTAGCGGCGGCCGAGAATGCGGCTGCCATCGCCGCCGCACCTCCGCCCGTCCAGTGGCCGGCGGCCGCCCGCAGGGCACCGGACTTCGCGCTGCGTGACCAGGCGGGACATGCCGTCTCACTGTCCCGGTGGCGGGGGCATCCGGTGCTGGTCACATTCGTCGATCCGCTGTGTCGCAACCTTTGCCCGCTGGAGGCCCACGTCCTCAACGCCGCCGTCGCGGCGATGCCGCCCGCCCGCCGTCCCGCGATCCTCGCGGTCAGCACGGACATCTACGCCGACGCGCGGCGGTTTCTGCGCCAGGACGTCCGCCGCTGGTCCCTGGTCCCCGAGTGGCACTGGGCGGTGGGATCGCCGGCGGCGCTGGCTGCAGTGTGGCGGCGCTACCAGGTGGGGGTCTCGGTGATCAACCGTCACATCGGCACGACCACGGTGCGCGAGGTCACCCATGGCGAGATGGCCTACGTGGTCGACGCCAGTGGTCACGAGCGGGCGCTGTTCGTCTGGCCGTTCGGGCCTCGGGACGTAGTGCGAGAGCTGCGGCGGCTGAGCTGATGATGAGCGTCCGCGAGGTGATGGTGGCCGACCGTGTGCTGTGCGTGCACGAGGCGGGAGCCGGTGACGGCCCGGCGATCCTCTTTCATCACGGCACCCCGGCCTGCGGCCTGGCGATGCCCGCCTGGGCTCAGGACGCGCGTGAGCGCGGGGCTCGGCTGATCGGCTACTCGCGCCCTGGATATGAGCACTCCACTCCCGATCCGGGACGCACCGTCGCCGACGCCGGCACTGACGCGGCGGCGATCATGGACGCGCTCGGGGTCGGTCGCTTCGTGACCTGGGGCGTGTCGGGTGGCGGGCCACACGCACTTGCCTGCGCCGCGTGCCTGCCCGACCGTGTGGCCGCCGTGGCGTCGGTCGGAGGGGTCGCGCCGTTTCGGGCCCGCGGTCTGAACTACTTCGACGGGATGGGGGAGGACAACCTGATCGAGTTCGGGCTCGCGATGGCCGGTCGCGAGCAGCTGGAGCCGTTCTGCATCGCCACGGCCGAGCAGATGCTCGCGGCAGCCCCTGAGGAGATCCTTGAGGTGATGGCCTCGCTGGTCAGCCCGCCCGATCAGGCGGTCCTCACCGGCGAGTTTGCCGAGACGATGGCCGCCGAAATGCCGACCGTCTTCGCTTCCGGGGCGCAGGGGTGGATCGAAGATGACTTCGCGTTCCTGGCCCCGTTCGGCTTCGAGCTGTCGGCGATCCGGTGTCCGTCCCTGATCGTGCATGGCCGGCAGGACCGCTTCGTCCCGGTTGAGCACGGTGAGTGGCTGGCCCGCGAGGTCCCCGGCGCCGAGGCCTGGATCTCACCCGAGGACGGCCACCTGACGCTCTCGGCACGCCGGATCCCGGCTGTGCACGAGCGGCTGCTGGCCCACCTGTGAGCGGTTTCGGGGCGCGCACCACGGTCCGGGCGCCGGCCCCCGGGGAGCGAGCCGCCGTCTGCGCCCTCCGGCGCCGCAACCGCCGCTAGCCGAGCGGGCTGTGGTCGGGCACGGCGCGCGTGAACCACACCCTCCTGCCGGCCTCCGGTCCCGTGGACGCCCCCCAACGGGTGGACAGCAGGTTGACGATCGGGAGTAACCTCCAACGTCCCTCCTCGCTCGGGCCCGCCTCTGTCTCTCCTGCCCGCGTGGCATCCATCTGACGAGACTGAGATGAGGTTGGCCGTGCTCGAGCGAGATCCGCAGCTGACGGGTGGCGCCCTGAACGCGGCGCTGGCCAACGAACTCGGCAAGCTGGTGGCCGATTTCACCGGCCGGGGCGCCCGTAAATCGCGTGCGTTCCTGCATCAGGATCTGGTCGTCTGCGTGCTCGAGGACAGTGCCACGAACGCCGAGCGCAACCTGGTCGCGGCGGGCAAGGCCGACCTCGTCCGACGACAACGCGACGCACTTCAGTTCGCGATGGCCTCGCAACTGATCGCGGCCGTCGAGCGCCTCACCGGCCGAACAGTCCGCTCGTTCCTGGGTGGCACCGACGCCGACGGCGCCTCGTCGATCGAAGCCTTCGCGCTGGCGCCCGAAGCGCCGGCCGGTCCCTAGCGCGGGCTCGCCAGGATGTGAGCCAGCCGTTATTCTGCCCTTGATGGAACGGACTCGGCGTGGCTCGGGCACGCACTCGAGTCTGTGACATTGGGACTTCGGACGGATGGGTCTCGCGAGCCTCGCCGGACAAGGAGCAACCGGGTGGATGAGCCTATGAATCTAAGGCCGGTCGAGCTCGCAGGCGGGAGTCTGCTGGCGGCGATCTCGACCCGCATCGTGGCGATCCTGCGCGAGCATTACGGGCGAGGACCGATGAAGGCCAAGACCTACGCCCTGGACGACGTCATCGTCGTCGTTATGCGGGGGAGCGGATTCACACCCCTCGAGCAGACGATCATGGACAGCGGCGAGCCGCACCGCGTGGTGGCGATGCGCGAGGATTTTCAGCGGCTCGTGGCCGAGCGTTACAAGCAGGCAATTCAGGATCTGACCGGCCGCAATGTCGTTGCGTTCCTCTCCCAGGCCCATGTCGAGCCGGACATCACCGTCGAGATGTTCTTCATCGACGGTCCGTTGCCCGGATTCGGCGCAGTCGAAATCACCGATCCGGCGTAACCGGAGCTCCATTGAGGTCGTGACCCGCGCCATCGCCGCCGGACACGGCATCGGGATCGGCGGGCGCGGGACGATCAGCGTCCCGGGTGTCGGGGTCCGGCTCGACCACACGGATCATCAGCACGTGATCGGGATTGATGCCCACCAGACGGCCGGTCTTCACCTCGGTCAGCCAAGCGAGCTCGAGGATCGATCCGCGGGCGGCTGAGACAATCGCGCTCTCGGCCTGTTTGGCGTCGGCCGCGACCCGAACGCGCTCGCCCCCGGCGAGGATGATCTCCGTGCTCGTCATCGTGGCTCGCCGCGTTCAGAGACCAGGACGAGCCCATCCGGACCGCGGCTGCGACGCGGGGCCGATCGCCATCATCGGGACGGAAAGCGCCGCGGGGCGACAGGTCGGGGCGGATAGCGGCGACGCTCCTCTTCGGTCATCTTGCGGATGACCAGGGATCCACGCTGCACCATCTCGGCCACGTTGGCCAGCTTCTCCTGGCGCTTCTCCTCGGCCCGCTCGCGCGCGGACTTCACGGCGCCGGCTCGAGCGAGGGTCTGCGGGCGGTGCTGGCCGGGAGCTGCCGGCACGGAGGGCAGGGCCGCGACGAGCGTCTTGAGCCTGGGAACATCCTGCTCCTTTGCGTTGCCGGCGAAGATGCCGAGAGGCCGTTGCGTCGCTGCGCGCGGCCTCTTTCTTGCGCGAATGCGCATGATCACCGTAGCGCACCTCGGCGTCGCCGTTGACGTCGCGCGCCCGGATGAGCTATGTTCGCAGGAGGTCCGGCATCCGTCGGGCTATTACCGTAGTGCCACGCGTTCGCCAGTTCGTTGCTCCGTCAGCGCCCTCCGTGTTTCGCTGTGCACATGACCGGAGGAAGACAACACATGCCCACAGGAACCGTGAAGTGGTTCAGCGACGACAAGGGTTTCGGATTCATCACTCCCGATGAACCCGGTAAGGACCTGTTCGTCCACCACTCGTCGATTCAGGGCGAGGGCTACAAGTCCCTCGCCGAAGGCGCGAAGGTCAGCTACGAGGCTGAGCAGGGTCCCAAGGGGCCGGCCGCAGCCAACGTCTCGACGATCTAAGCGGGTAGCGGACGATGGGGGCCTTCGGGTCCCCGTCGCTCTCCGCCCGTCGCTCGCGACTGGCCGTAGTGCCGGGCTCCGACGCGGTCCCGGCTACAACCAATCGGCGACGGACGTTCCCGACGGTGACTATCCACCGCGGCGCTCATCGGTCCGAGACCTTCAATCCAGGAGACGACGATGCCCTCACGCGGTAAGAAGAAGACCACGATGGCCAAGCTCAATCGCGAAAGCCGTTTGCGGGAGCGCAAGGCTGAGAAGGAAGCCCGAAAGAACGCTCGGCGTCATGCGGCGATGTTCGGCCCTCCTGACGAGCTCAACGGGGTCGAGTCACCCGGGCCCGATGGGCTCGAGCCCCCCGGGGGCGACGCCGGCCCGGTGGCCGAGCGCGTGCCGACCGACGGCTGACTACGCGGCCGGCGTACCCGAACGGCCCGAGCCAACGGTCCCCGCGACACCAATCAGGAGACGATCAGGACGCCGTTCATTCCGGCTGCCCGGTGGCCTTTGACCGGGCAGTAGTAGGTGTAGGACCCTCGTGTCAGGGTCGCCGAGACCGAAGCGGTGTGCCCGGGCCCGACGATCGGCCCGACCGCGTGCCCGGCGATTGCGATCCCATGCTTCATCCCCGCGTTGGACGGGTTGAACATCAGGATGGTCACGCGGCCGGGACGCGCGTGGAGTCGGCTGACGGTGAAGCGCAGGACCATGTGGGATCGGGCGGAGATGCGCAGCACCTGCGTCGAGACGGCCCCGGCCGTCGTGATCTGGATCGCGCTCAGTGCCAACGCTCCGGCGACCATGGCGCTGAGCAGTCGGAGACGGCGGATCGGCAGGCGGCGATTGGTCATGGTTCCCCCGGGTGTCGTGTGCGGTTGTCCTTCCGGAGACGCGTTCAGCCGTGGAACCTTCCCGGGCTCACCGGGGCAGTTTCGATCCTGCTCAGCGGGACTGCGGTAACCGGCGGCCGACCGGCAGTGATCCCCGAGGATCAGCGGCCTCAGCTCGCCTCCCAAACCGACGGCCAGGGCTGATTTCATCCGCCTCAGACGGCGGGAGCCGCGGGCTCATCCCGTCGGTTTGGGCGCGGATCAGCGCCTCGACGCCCGAGGCCGGCATCGGCCTCGCGTAGTAGTAGCCCTGGCAGCCGTCGGAGCCCAGCCGCACGAGCTCGGTGTGCTGGGCGACGGTCTCCACGCCCTCGGCGACCACGGACATGCCGAGGCTATGCGCCAAGCTGACGATCGCCGTGACGATCGCGTGGCTGCCGGGCCGCTCGGCAAGCTTGGCGATGAAGCTCTGGTCGATCTTCAGGACATCGATCGGCAGCGTGTTGAGATATCCGAGTGACGAATAGCCGGTACCGAAGTCGTCCAGGGCCAGGGCGACACCGATCTCCTTGAGTTCGTCCAGAACCACGAGAGCCCGTTCCTCATCGCGAACGAAGACGCTCTCGGTGACCTCCAAGGTCAACAGTCCAGGGTCAGCCAACGTCCCGTCGAGCACCGTCGCGAGGGTAGCCGCGAACCCTGATGACATGAACTGGTAGGCGGACACGTTGACCGACATGCCGACCGCTGCATCGTGCTCGCGCTGCCAGCGCAGACTGTCCGCGCACGCCTGCTGCAGCACCCATCGTCCGAGTTCGATGATCTGGCCGGACTGTTCCGCGAACGGGATGAAGATCGCCGGGGCGACCGCGCCGCGGCTTGGATGGGTCCAGCGCAGCAGAGCTTCGACGCCTGTCACCCTCCCGCTGAGCGCCTCGACGATCGGTTGATAGACGACGTGCAGTTCGCCGCGCTGCAGAGCGCCAGGCAGGCCTCGCGCCAATCCGGCCTGGTGTCCGGCCAGGTGCAGCTCGCGCAGATCGAGCACCGCGCTGTGGCCGGCGCGGTCACGTTTGGACCGGTACATCGCCATGTCGGCGTTGCGCAGGAGATCCTCGCGAGCGTCGCCGCCCTCACCGGTGAACGCGATCCCGATGCTCGCGGTGGCGTTCACGACCACCGTCGAGAGGGCGAACGGTCGGGCCAGTGCACCCATTATGCGAAGCGCGATCGGGTCGGCAGCCCTCCGGTCGACGAGATCCTCGCAGAGGATGACGAACTCATCGCCCGACAGCCGGGCCAGGCTGTCACCCGGTCGCAGTATCGCCTTCAGTCGATGAGACAGGGCGACCAGCAGTTCGTCGCCGATCTGGTGCCCGTAGGTGTCGTTGACCTGCTTGAACCGGTCCAGGTCGACCAGGAAGACCGCCGAGGTCTTGCCCGAGCGCCGGCCTGCCTGGAAGGCATGCTCGAGCATCTCGAGCATCAGCACCCGGTTGGGCAGACCGGTGAGCGGATCGTGCAGCGCCGCCTCGCGAGATTGATCGGATGAGTCCTGGAGATCCGCACGGGCCTGCGCATTGATCAGATACGAAGCGGCGACGTCGGCCAGCGTCTGTGCGGCCGCGGTGGCCTTGGACGACAGCACCCCGGCCGTATCGCGATACAGGTCAAGGGCCCCCAGCTGCAGGCTTCCGTGGTGCATCGGGAATGTGAACACGGCAGCGAGGCCGGACTCCAGCGCGCGCGGGGCAAACACCGGGAAGCGATTCTGCTCGCGGAGGTCGGGCACCGCAATGGCGACGCCCTCGGTGTAGGCCGCCAGGCACGGTCCCTCGCCGAGTTTGGTCTGCAACTTCTCATACCGCAATGCGGACGCGTCGGAGGCCGCGACGTATCTCGGCTCGAGGCCCGGGGCGATCAACGTGACCCCCGCAGCGGTGATCGGCAGGATCTCGACGATGCGCCGGACGAGATGATCGAGGATTCGCTGGATCGGGAAGTCGGTCAACATCGTGCGAGCGAACTCGCTCAGCACGTCGGCGAGGTCCTCACTAACCATGATGGGCGCGATCGTGAGCGTTCCGTGCTGGCCATCGCTCCTGTGCCGGCTTGCTCCTGTACTCCATCGCCCAGCCTTCCCGTCGCGTGACCACGCAGGAGGCTGATCAAGCGGCCCGACTTTCGCGGTGCGCCGGTCAGGCCGTCGAGCAACCTGGGGTCACAGCTGCCGGGCCGCTGCGGAGTGCAGCTCTCCCGGCCACCGTAAGAGGTAGCTTATACGACGGCCGGACGGATGGGCGAGGCTGCGTGAGCTTCAGGCGAGGCGGTGTTCAGCGGTGACCCCTGCGACCGGTGCGGGATGAAGGACAGATGCCTCCGCCGCGGGTGGATCGGGGTCAGCCGCGGTAACCGCGATAGAGCCTGCGAAGCATATTTGATACAGTCGTTAATTAACTAACTCCGTTATGCAAGCCGACCCGCTCACTCTCACGTTCGCTGCTCTCGCTGATCCCACGCGCCGATCGATCCTCACCCGTCTGGCGGATGGCGAAGCCACCGTCACCGAACTCGCGGAGCCGTTCGCCGTCAGTCTGCCGGCGATCTCGCGCCACCTCAAAGTGCTTGAGCGGGCGGGGCTGATCGCCCGCAGTCGTGACGCCCAGTGGCGACCTAGCCGCCTGCAGGCCGATCCGCTCGACGAGGCGGTCAACTGGATGCAGTCGCGCAAGCGCACCTGGGAAGCCCGGATGGACCGACTGGAAGCGCACCTGCACGAGAAAGGATCGCACGATGAAGGACACGACACCAGCTCTCACCGATGATCGGCATATTCTGATCACGCGGACCGTCGAGGCGCCCCGCGCACGCGTGTTCAGGGCGTGGACTGAGCCTGATCAGATCGCGGGCGTGGTACGGCCCGGAGCACATGACCGCTCCGCGCGAGCGAATCAACATCGACCTGCGGGTCGGCGGACGTTGGGAACTCGACGATGGTGCGGCGCGGCGGAGGCGCTGAGTTCACGATCGGCTACGACATCCTTGAGCTGGTGGAGCCCGAGCTCCTGGTGACTGCGCTCAGACCCGATGCCCGAGATGGGGATGCACGAGCCCACCGTCCTGCGCGTGGAGTTCCACGATCACGGAGCCAAGACGCGGATAACGCTCAGTGACGGTCCGTACCCGGCCGGCGGCGGGCACGCCGAGGCCGGATGGAGCGTCGCCCTCGACAAGCTCACGACGCTCATCGGAGCCTGAGATCGCACGACGGCGCAGCGTCGCGACGCGTGCTCGGGGCGAGGACGTGACGCCATCGTGGCGGCGAGCTCGTCGGGCTCTCGCCCTTCTGCCTCTCGTACTCACCGACTGAGAGGGTGAGACAGCGGGCTCCTATGCCGGGACCCACGAAGCGCTGACCGGTCAGGCCATGCTGGCCGCCGTGACGGAGACGATCCGGCGACGGCGCGAGTGAGTGATTCGCCATCCGGGCAACAAAAAACCCCCCGATTTGGAGGGTTTCTCGTCGCAAGCGGCTGAAGAGACTCGAACTCTCGACCTTCTGCATGGCAAGCAGACGCTCTAGCCAACTGAGCTACAGCCGCGCGGGCGCCGAGTATAGCCCGACCGCCCCGACGTGCAGGGGGCGCGCGGAGGCGGAGATCACCCGCGGCGTGAGACGGCGAGGATCGCCACGTCGTCGCGATACCGCGCACGCGGGGCGAGCTCGCCGAGGAGGTGCTCGCACAGCTGCTCGGGGCCACCGGCCGACAGGCGTCCAGCGGCGATCGCGAGGTCGCGCATCCCGCCGTCGATGTCTCGGTCCGCTCGACGATGCCGTCGGTGTAGAGCAGCAGTGTGTCTCCGCGAGCGAGCGCAAACCGCCCCGAGCCGCGGGTCGCGTCGCTGAGCCCCAGGGCCGCCGATTGCGCTTCGGAGATCTCGAGGTACGTGGCTTTACCACCACTCAGCAGCAGCGGTGGGGGATGACCGGCGCTGGCCATCTCCACCTCGCCTCGTTCCGGTTCGATGATCAGGTACTGAGCCGTCGCCAGGGCGCCGTCTGCTTCGGCCAATCGGCCGAGACGGGTGAGTACCTCCGACGGTGGGTCCCCGTCCAGGGCGTACGCGTACAGACCGCTGCGCAGGCGACCCATCGTGGCCGCGGCTCGCAGCCCCTTGCCGGTCACGTCACCGATGGCGAGGCCGAGCCGCCCGCCATCCAGCGCGATCGCGTCATAGAAGTCCCCGCCGACGCTCGCTGTGTGCGGGTGGTAGTGCGCGGCCACGGTGAAGCCCGGAACCTCGGGTAGGCGCTCCGGCAGCAGGCTGTGCTGCAGGGTCTCGGCCATGCGCTGTTCGCGCTCGCGCAGCCGGACCTGACCGATCGCCAGCGAGACCCGCTCGCCGACCAGCTCGAGCAGACGCAGATCTTGCTCCGAGAAGCTGTTGGACCCCGCCGCACGTACCGAGAGCGCGCCGATCACCTGATCGTCAAGTCGCAGGGGCACACCGATCAGGGACCCGGGCTGCGAGCGATCTCCGACCGCGTCCGGCATCAGGTCAGCGATCACGACGCTCTCGCTCGTGGTGGCGATTCGCTCCAGCACCGGCTGCGCGAGTTGCGTGTGTGCGCGAACGGTCGGCGACTCGCTGGCCTCGGTGCCCGGGGCTGCTGGGCCGGCACTGGCCCGCAGCTCCAGCCGGCCGAGGTCGTCGAGCAGCATCAGATCGGCGCGGTTACCGGGCAGCGCGTGCTGGGCGGACTCGAGCAGCAACGGCAGGGCCTCATCGAAATCGCGCGGCGCGAGTCCGGCGAGCAGGATCGCCTCCAGCTGGCTGACCCGCCTGGCCGCATCCGCCTCGCGTTCACGCGCGGCCTGCAGGTCGCGCTGGCGGCGGGCGACGCTGCGGCGGGTCGCGATCAGATCATCGTTGAGCTGGAGAACCTGGTCGAACGAGCCGGCGGTGCTCGTCCCAGGCCGGTTCGGCGATGATCTCAATCGTGTCCTGGCGGTGCGTCGCACCCATAGGCGTCGATCCTCGGCGCTGTCCCCGTGGCGATCCAGCACTCCGAACACCCTCTGACGCCAGCCGATGCTCGACCTCCGCGAGCAGAGCACGAAGGCCGGCCGCTGCGCGGGCTCAGCAGCAACCTCGAACGGCTCCCCCACCAGCGGATTGGCGGCTTCGGCACGGAGCGCGCGGTTGACCGCCAGCACGATGCCGTCGGAGGTGAGCTCCGCGCTGTATACGATCACAGGCTCGGCCAGGGATACGCCGTCGTGTCAGTGAGGGGCATCGGGCGCGAACCGGTGGCGAGAAGCTCGAGGAGAACCACCGGGGAGTCGGCGAAGGCATCGGCGCCGACGGCAGCCGCTCGCTGCGCGTCGCCGCCGTAGGCCTGTCCGCCGACCACGACCATCGGCGCTGGATCCAGGCGGCGCAGGAGCCCGCAGGTGCGGGTGACCGACAGGAGATTGCGTGACAGCGCGGTCGACAGGGCGACGAGCTCGGCGCGCTGGGCGCGCGCGAAACCGACCAGATCCGTAATCGGCGTGTCGGGTCCGAGCGCGAGCGCGGTCCAGCCCTGGGATTCGAGAAAGTCCGCGACCATCTGGCCTCCCAGCGCGTGGCGCTCTCCAGGGCTGCAGGCGACGACGGCCAGCCGCCCACGTCCGACCGTGGTGGTTCCGCTGAGCGCCAACCCCAGCGTCGCGATCACGGCCTGCGTGATCTGGGTTGCCAGATGCTCCTGGGCGACGCTGACCTGCGCGGATTCCCACAGCCGCCCGATCTCGCGCATCGCCGGATCGATCACCTCGAGGTAGATCGTCTCGGCCGAGACCCCCGCGAGCAGGCTGTCCTCGATCAGCAGCCGCGCGCCGCTCGCATCCGGGGTGACCAGGCACCGCACGTAGTTCTCCATCAGTGCCCGCGCCGCCGGCACCTCGGGGCTCGAAGCCATGTCGCTCACGGCGCTCGGGTGACCACGAGCGGCAGCTTGAGCTCCACGTGGGGTGCGCCCGGAGCGTGTCTGTCCCGGGCTGGCTCGAGGCGGATCAAGATAGGCGGCGTATGTTCATACCCGGTCCGGGCCGGGCGACGGGCGCTCGGCGTTCCTGCGCACGACACTACACCCGCCCCCGATGTCGGCTCCGGGCGCTCCCCGCGGGCCGGGCCTGGCCGGGCCGGGCCTGGCGTGGGGCGTGGGGCGGGGCGGGCGTGGGGCGTGGCGCGTGTCACGTAAGTCCCGACCCTCGGGAGCTGGATGACACGCGACCCGCAGGGTCCCGGGGTGGCCGGCGCTCAGCCGGCGCGATCAGTTCTCGGCCGGTGCGACCCGTGGGCCCGATTCCAGCCCGGCGCCGCGGGCCGGACAGGCCGGTGGGCCTCCGAGCGCTGCACTCGCGCCGGGTCACCGCGGCGGGCAGGGAACCGGCGGGACAAGGCGACCGTCGGTCCTGGCCGGTCCGCCCTGGAGACCGGCAAGCTACGAGCCTGGCCGTGAACACGACTTGAATCCGGTGTTAGGGCTGGGTTGCCTAGTCGCTGCTCGCCTCCGCGCCGGGGCGCTCGGCACCGTGCTCGGGCTGGGATGCACCGCGTGGCTCCCGCCACAGCATGCTCGCTCCGGCGCTGCTGCTCCCGCGGCCCGGCCCGTCAGCGGACACAGCTGAGGACAAGGGCGACGGGGGAGACCCGGTCCCGAGCCGCCTCTGGACCGCGTCCTTCGGGCCCGAGCGGCGAGCTTCCACTCCCGGATGCGGCCCCCGCCCGCGGCCGCATCGCGCGATCACCATCGGCCCCGCCGGCACGCCCGGGCGGCGACAGCGCCCAGAGCCGGCGCGGACGCCAGCCGGCCCGGAAGGCGACGACCGGAATCGAACCGGTGTAGACGGCTTTGCAGGCCGCTGCGTAGCCACTCCGCCACGTCGCCGAGGACGCCTAGGGTAGCCGTCCGGACCGCGGGGCGGCTGCTCAGGCGGCGCGCAGCAAGGCCGCGTTGCCGGACGGATCGCGCACCAGGCGACCGCCGTGCTCGGGGTCGGGCGCGGAGGCGATCCCCGCGTCGGCCAGCCGGGCGCTGACACGCCCGAGCTCGTCCTCGTCGGGCAGCAGGATCTCGTAGGAGCGCAGGCCGATCGAGCCCGGGGCCTGGGCGGCCGAGCCGGCGCTGTGCCACGTGTTGAGGCCGAGATGGTGGTGATAGCCGCCGGCGGACACGAACAGGGCGCCCGGGTAGCCGCGGACGGTGACATCGAAGCCGAGCAGCTCCGCGTAGAAGCGCTCGATCTCACTGAGTTCGGCGACCTGGAGATGGACGTGGCCGATCGTGGTCTGAGCGGGCGCCTCGGGCTGGGGGCCGGTCGCCGTCTCAAGCTCGTCGGCGAGACTGCGCAGGTCCAGCGGCAGCGTGGCCATCTCGGGACCGATCTCGCCGTGCGTCCACTCCTCGCGGGGCCGGTCGCGGTAGATCTCGATGCCGTTGCCGTCCGGGTCAGACAGGTACAGCGCCTCGCTGACGAGATGGTCCGAGGCACCGTCCAGCGGCCAGCGCGACTCGGCCAGCCGCCGCAGCGCGTGGGCGAGATCCAGCCGCGAGGGGAGCAGCACGGCGAGATGAAACAGCCCGGTCGCCCGGGGATCGCGGGGCGGGGCGGAGCGGTCCTCGCGCAGCGCCACCAGCGGCCCGCTCGCCGCCGACGCCGAGCGCGAGTTCGCCGTCGGCGACCGGGCGTCCCGCCAGGCCCAGCGACTCCTCGTAGAAGGCGCGCGACGCGGCTGAGGTCTGACACCGTGAGCCGCACGGTGCCCATCCGCGTGGCTAGCGGCGATGCGGCCCGAGGTGCCGGGCGAGGAAGTGGTCACGAGCGTCGCAGCGCGCGAGCTCAGGAGACGGTGCACTGGCCGCCGGCCTGAGCGCCGGGCAGGCGGCTGAGCAGCTGCGCCAGCGCGGTGACCTCGGCGGGGGAGAAGTGCTCGAAGAACAGGCGCTGGATGCTGCGCACGTGCGAGCACCCGGCGCTGCGCAGCTTGTCGTGGCCGGTGTCGGTGAGCCGGGCGTAGGACACGCGCGCGTCATTGGGACAGGCGACCCGCTGCACATACCCGGCGGCGACCAGGCCGTCCACGAGCCGGGTGATCCCCGAGCGGGTGAGCATCGTGCGCTCGGCCAGGGCAGACATCGCCAGCCGGCGCTCGGGGGCCTGGGCGAGGTAGAGCATCACCTCGTAATCACGCGAGGTGATCCCGTGCTCGCTGACCAGTTCCGCGTCGAGGACGCGAACGATCGACGCATGGCTCTGCAGGTAGCTGCGCCACGCTTCCAGTGCGGCGCCTTCGAGGCGCTCTTCGGTCAGGGTTTCCACCGTCACGATTCTAGTTGACAGATCAAAGACGGAGCTGGTTTTTGGCGGCCCGGCGGGGAACGGCCGGCAATACACTGACCCTGGATGTGGCGCGCCGCCAGAACCGCTGTGGCGCTCGTCGCGGTCGGGCTCGGGCTCGCCGCGTGCGGGACCGCTCAGACGCGCACGACCGGCAGTCCCGGCGCGACCGCGCGGCCCCGGAACCACGGGCGGATCGACGACCGACCGGCCGCTCGGGAGGCACTTGCGGTCTCGCCCGACCGCGGCGGCCCGCGTACGACCTTCACGATCGCGTTCACCGCGCCGGCCTCCACCGAGCCCGTCGGCGGCGCCCGCACCGGCTACACCGCGGCCGTGACCGGCGGGCGCGGGCGGCGGCTGCGCCGGCCCGCGCTCGATGGCGGTCGGCGCGGCGACCAAGGGCCTGCCGGTCTCGGTCGCACTCGATCCGGCCCGGCTCGGCGGCGCCTGGTGCGCGGGAGTGCATACCGCGCGCGTGATCGAGATCGAGACCCCGGTCTGCAACCCCGGGACGATGTGCCCGCAGTACGTCCGGGTGATCGGGACGGTTGGCGTCGCCCGGTTCACAGTCGGTCCGTAGACGTAGGAGAGATGCTTGCGTGCGCAACCAATGGGTGATAAGCTTGCTCGCAGCAAGTAAATGATCCGGTCGCCTCGGCGACCGGCGAACACCACCAGAACGGAGCACCATGAGCACTTCCACCAGCACCGTCGTCCCGACCGGCACCTGGACCGTCGACCCGGCCCACTCGAAGGTCGGCTTTGCCGTCAAGCACATGGGCATCGCCACCGTGCGCGGCGAGTTCACCAAGTTCGAGGGCACCCTCGAGGTCGGCGACGATCTCTCCGTCGGCCAAGGCCTACGGCACCGTCAAGGTCGAGTCCGTGGACACCAACGAGGCGCAGCGCGACGCGCACCTGCGCTCCCCTGACTTCTTCAACGGCGAGGAGCATCCCGAGCTGACCTTCACCTCGACGGCGATCGAGCCCGTCGACGAGGAGACGTTCAAGATCACGGGCGACCTCACCCTGCACGGCATCACCAAGCCGATCACGCTGACCGCCGAGGTCCAGGGCACCGACACCGATCCGTGGGGCAATGACCGGGTCGGCCTCGAGGTCACCGGCCAGCTCTCGCGCGGCGATTACGACATGAAGTTCAACCAGGCGCTGGGCAGCGGCAACATGCTCGTCGCCGACAAGGTCAAGCTGTCGCTCGACATCTCGGCCGTCAAGCAGTCCTAACCGGCACGGAGCGCGCCGGCGGTCCCCACGCGGCCGCCGGCCCCCGCTGCCTCGATTACAAGGACCACACCATGAATCCGATCGACGGCATCCATCACATCACCCTGATCACCGGAGACGCGCCCGCCAACGTGGACTTCTACGTCCGCGTGCTCGGCCTGCGGCTGGTCAAGAAGACCGTCAATCAGGACGACCCGGGCGTCTACCACCTCTACTACGCCGACGAGCACGGCTCACCCGGCGCCGACATCACGTTCTTCGAGTACCCGGGCGCCACCCCCGGCCGGGCCGGTGCCGGGATGATCACCACGATCGTGCACCGCGTCGGATCCGAGGCGGCGCTGGACTTCTGGGCCGAGCGCCTGGCCGGCGAGGGCGTCGCGACCGACCGCCAGCCGGATCGTCTGCGCTTTGCCGACCCCGAGGGCATGCACCACGAGCTCGGTGTATTCGATCGGCCCGACCGCCCCGCTCGCCGCCCGCTCACGCGATGTGCCCGAGCAGTTCGCGCTGCAGGGCTTTGAGGGCGTGCGCGCCGCGGTCGCCGACCCCGCTCAGAGCGAGGCGCTGCTGCAGTCCGTGCTCGGCTTCGCCGCGCTGCCCGATCATGTCTGGGAGGCGCGCGGCGCGCAGCGCGGCGGCCGGATCCAGTTCGAGACCGCCACCGAGCGCGGGATTCCCGGCGCCGGCACCGTGCACCACATCGCCTGGTCGGTTCCCCGCGACGAGATGGAAGGCTGGCGCGCGCAGATCATCGAGGCCGGCGGTCGCCCGACCCCGGTCATCGACCGCTTCTACTTCCAGTCGGTCTACTTCCGTGAGCCGAGCGGCATCCTGTACGAGCTCGCGACCCTCGACGGGGCCGGATTCGACGTTGATGAGCCCGCCGAGACGATGGGCGAGCACCTCGCGCTGCCGCCGGACTTCGAGGCCATGCGCGCTCGCATCGAGCCGGCGCTGACCCCGCTGCCCGACATCCGCCAGTGGCGCCCCGCGTCCGCGCCGGCCTCGGCGTAGTGCGAGCGGGAGATGACCACCGTCGGCCGGCGATCTGAGCTTCGAGCACGTCTTCGAGGCGGGCACGAGCCCGTGGACGCTGCTGTTGCTGCACGGCACCGGCGGTGACGAGCGCGATCTCGTCCCGCTGGGGCGCCAGCTGCTGCCCGGCGCGGCGCTGCTCTCGCCTCGTGGCCAGGTCAGCGAGGCCGGAATGCCGCGCTTCTTCGCGCGGCTGGCGGTCGGGCGCCTGGACATCCCCGACCTGCTCGCCCGCACCGATGACCTGGCCGCGTTCGTCCGTGACGCGACCGATCGCTACGGGCTCGACGCCGCGCCGGATCGTCGCCGTCGGGCTCTCCAACGGCGCCAACATCGCGGTCAGCCTGCTCTTCCGCCATCCGGGTCTGCTGCGCGGGGCCGTCCTGCTGCGGCCGATGCTCGCCTACGAGCCCCAGGCGCCGCTGCCACTGCACGGCAACCGACGTGCAGATCGCCGCGGGGGAGGGGGATCCGTTCTCCTCACCGGAGCAGAGCCGGCGCCTGGCCGAGATCCTCGCCGCCGCCGGCGCGACGGTCGCGACCAACACCGAGCCCGGGGCGGGTCACTCGCTGACCCAGGGCGACCTGCTCCGGGCCGGGCAGTGGCTGAGCGCGCTCGCTGGGACCGCGTGCGCGGCATGACCGCGCCGGCCGCGGGCACACCTAGAATCAGCGGGGTCATGCCCGACCCCAGGCCCGACGCCGACGCGTGCCAGTTTGTCGCCGGTGACGCCGGCCTGGCCAGCTGGAGCGACGTCGAGGCTGACGCCTGGATCGGGCTGCTCGAGAGTCACAAGCGCCTGACCCGCGCCCTGGATGCCGAGCTCGAGGCCCGTCATGGCCTCACCCTGTCGTCCGTCGAGCTGCTCGGCCGACTGGCCGCCGCTCCGGGCCACCAGCTGCGCCTGTCGCGGCTGGCCGCCGAGGCGGGCCTCAGCCTGAGCCGTGTGTCGCGGATCGTGGACGTGCTCGAGGCCCGCGGTGTCGTGCGCCGCCAGGCCTGCCCGAGCGACGCCCGCGCGGTTGAGGCGCACCTCACCGACGCCGGACTTGCGCTGGCTCGAGAGGCTCAGGCGACGCATGCCGCCTCGGTCCGCGAGCGGTTCCTGGACCGTCTCGGGCCGGGCGAGACCGAGGCACTCGCCGCAGTGTTTCGCCGCTTCTCACCCGAGGGCGCGGCGGCCTGCACCGAGACCGCCGCAGCTCAGCCCGCGGACGTGTAGGGGTCGCGCGGGGTGCGGTCCTGTGACAGCGAGTCCTGGGAGCGGGTCACGAGCACCTCGATCGCGTCCGCGAGATGGATCGTGGCGATGTTGTAGTCACCGCGCTCGACGCGGAGGCGATGGGCGGCGAGCAGCACATCGGCGTGCGTGTGGCCCGCCGGGGGCTCGAACCGATAGGAGGCGAGTTCGATCAGCAGGCCGAGCGGATCATTGAAATAGATCGAGTCCATGAAGCCGCGGTCCTTGACGCCGCTGTGGTGGATCCCACGCTCGTCCAGGCGCTGAACGGTCTGGGCGAACGTCGCCTGGGAGACCGCGAAGGCCACGTGGTGCACGCAGCCGGGATCGGTCGGCGTGCGGGCGGGGTCCGCGGTCCGGGACTCGTCCGTGAACACGGTGATGAGCCGGCCGTCGCCAGGATCGAAGTAGAGGTGGCTCTCGGACGCGTTGTCGAGGTTGGGCTGCTCGAACACGAACGGCATCCCGAGCACACCCTCCCAGAAGCCGATCGAGGTCTCGCGGCCGGCGCCGACGAGGGTGATGTGGTGAACGCCCTGGCTCTGGATCTTGCGCACGACCGCAACCTACCGGTTGGCGGGCCGAGCGGGACCGCGCGCGGCGATACGCTCCTCCTCACGTCTGCCGTCCCGAGCCTCATCGATGTCCCGGTTTGGTGTGGTTCTGCCCCCTGGAGCGGCCCGAGCCGGCGCGCCGGGGACTGCTGGCGTGTCTGCCGGCGCCTGAGCGACCTTGCCGGGCTGCCGACGCATCCGCTTGATCGCCGGCGTCTGCTGATCGCCCGCGCGTGGCGCCGCACGGCACTACCGCCCAGGCCATCGCGTCCGGTCCTGGACCGTCAGAGCCCGTGCGGGTTGACCAGGCCGCCTCGGGGTTTGCGAAGGCGACGTGAAGCATCGGGCGGGCCCCTCGCGAGACGCCGAGCACGGCCCGCCGTATCGTCAGTGCGTCAGCGCCGAGCGCGTCAGCCTTCCCACGGCGACCCGCCGTCGCCCCAGTCGTCGTCACCCCATTCGTCGTCGCCGTAGTGCACGCGGACGGTGGCTGATGCGCCCTCGACGTTGACCTGGAAGGTGTCACCGGGAGTGAGCTTGTAGATCCCGTGAGCAAAGCCGTTGCGCTGGCCGTAGTTGATCGCGTAGAACGATCCGAGGCGCAGGACGATCTTGTCTTCTGAGTACTGGACCACCACCAGGCCCATGCAGTCGACGTACGGGGTATAGCCCGCGGACCAGAGCTGAGTTTGATCGCTCACCCACAGTTGACTGCCGAAATCGTTACCGGTTTTGCCCGTGATCGGACCGCACTTTCCGAGATTCGAGGTTCCGCCACCCGGGTTGGCGGCGGGCCAGTTTTCGAACTCGTCCCCGTAGAGGGTGATCTTGGGATTGGCCGGGGTGCCCGAAAAGTCGACTCGGTCGATCTTTGGCGACCCATCTCGATCGCGCGAGCCCCGCTCGCCTGCCAGCGCGGCGGTCGGAACGACACCACAAACGGTGAGGATGGCACCGACCAGCCATGCATACAGCAAGCCGCGGAACCGCGGCTCCCGATCACTTCGCGTGAACATGAAACTCTCCGATCAACGTACGGATAACTCTGTGCCCTAAATGATGGATAACACATGATTCTGCAACTTTCCAGTCCGAAGGCGCCGGCTATGGGAGCGCGCGCGAACAGGTCCGATGAGGAAGAGGCCGCCGGGCGGGTCCCCGACACACGTTGACTCTTCCTCTCACCGCCCCTTGTGACCCTCGGGTTCCCCTGCCGTCGTGGCAGAGTGGCACGCGCGGACCGCGCGCGAGACTGACCGGAGGTGCAGTGGACGATACTGGGCTCGAACCAGTGACCTCCGCCTTGTCGAGGCGGCGCTCTCCCAGCTGAGCTAATCGTCCGGGAACGACAAATGTAGCGCGCGCGGCAGCCCTCGCGCCACCCCGTTGAGGCTTGCCCTCGCGGGGGACCGCAGGTAGCCTCGACGCCATGTGGGAGCGCGTTCGTCGCGGCGGGATCCTGCTCGCCCTCCTCGCTCTGGCCGCACCGGCCATGGACCTTGTGCCGGCCACAGCGCAGGCCCTCGTGCGTGTGACCCTGCGCCCCAGCGTGGGCGGAGCGCGGACCGGGTTCGTGCTGCGGTTCCGCAACCCCTCGCCCACCGGTCTGATCGCCGGCACGCGCCGCGTGGACGAGGTGCTGGTCAGCGGCCCGCGCGCGTCCGGGTGCGTGTTCAGCGTGACCGACCGCCTGCCGCCGGCGGCCGCCGGCGCGAGCATGCGCACGGCGGTGCGGCCCGGCGGCCGGCGTGATTGGTGCGGGGGACGCTTTCACGGGCGCCTGGTCGCCTACCAGTCGACAGTGTGCAACCCGGGGCCCACGCGGGCGTGCCCGCTGCTGGTGATCGCCCCCCGGACCCTGGCTCGGTTCAGTTTCCGCGTCCGTCGGGCACCTTCAAATGGCGGGGGCCCGGGAACCGGCAGCGGCGGCGGCACGGGAAACGGTGGCGGTGTCGGCGGTGCCGACAGCCCGACCTTCACGGGGCTGCAGTCAGCCACCACATGCACCGGCGTGGCGCCGGTGCATGGGACACCGGCGGGGCGGATCTACACGCTGAGCTGGCCGGCCGCCACCGATCCGGTCACGCCGAGCTCGGCGATCGTCTATGACATCTTCTTCGCGGCCTCCCCCGGCGGCGAGCACTTCGCCGCACCGACCTGGACCACCGCGCCCGGGGCAACGGCCTACAGCGGCAACCTGGCCACGTCGGGTCCGGCATATTTCGTCGTGCGCGCGCGCGACGCGGCCGGCCACGAGGACGCCAACACGGTCGAGCGCCTCGCCGTCAGCAACTGCTGACGCCGTCCCTGCGTACGATCTGCGGACGATGAGGTACGCGCTTCCCGACGGCACTCTGCTGGAGCTTCCCGACGCGGCCACCGGCGCTGACGCCGCAGCCGCGATCGGTCCCGGCTTGGCCCGGGCCGCGCTGGCGGTCAAGCTCGGCGGCGAGTTGCGTGATCTCGCGCGCCCGCTGCCCGCCCCCAACGGCGGCGCGGCCGGCCTGGAGGTGGTCACCGAGCGCAGCGGCGCCGATGCGCTGGCGCTGATCCGCCACGACACCGCCCACGTGCTCGCCGCGGCGATGCTCGATCTCTACCCGGCGGTCAAGATCTCGATCGGCCCCGCGATCGAGGACGGCTTCTACTACGACTTTGACTTTCCCGAGGGGGTCGTCCTCTCCGACGCGGATTTTCCTCGCATCGAGGAGCGGATGAAAGCCCACGTCGACGCTGACGAGGTGTTCGTGCGCGAGGACGTCCCGGTCAACGTCGCCCTTCAGCGCTTTCGCGACGAGGACCAGCCCTACAAGGTCGAACTGATTGAGGACCTCGTCGCCAACGCTGACCCCGAGCGACCGCTCCAGACGGTCTCGCTCTACACCAACGGCCCATTCACCGACCTCTGCCGCGGGCCGCACGCGCCGAGCACCAAGCGGATCAAGGCGTTCAAGCTGCAGTCGGTGGCCGGCGCCTACTGGCGCGGCGACTCCAAGCGCCAGATGCTCACCCGCGTGTACGGGACGGCGTTCTTCTCCAAGGCGGCACTGGCCGAGCACCTCGAGCGCCTCGAGCGGGCCCGCGCCAACGACCACCGGCGCCTCGGACCACAGCTTGGCCTGTTCGGCTTCTCGGATGCTGCGCCGGGCATGGCCTTCTGGTACCCACCGGGCGCGCAGGTCTTCAACTCGCTGATCGCTCTGAGTCGGGAGATGGGGAGTCCGCGCGGCTACAGCGAGGTCAAGACGCCGCAGATCTACGACAGCTCGTTGTGGAAGACCTCCGGGCACTGGGAGAAGTACCGCCAGAACATGTTCCTGACCGAGGCCACCGAGAGCGAGCGCGAGCGCAGCGAAGCGGCGATCAAGCCGATGAACTGTCCCGGCCACGCCAAGCTCTTCTCGATGTCGCCGCACTCCTACCGCGACCTGCCGATCCGCTATTCCGAGCCGGGGCTGTTGCACCGCAACGAGCTGTCGGGAACGCTGCACGGGCTGCTGCGCACGCGGAGCTTCGCCCAGGATGACGCGCACGTGTTCTGCACCGAGGAGCAGCTGCAGGACGAGGTCTTCGCGGCACTTGACTTCGCCTTTGACACCTACGCGATCTTCGGCTTCGACGTGCGCCTCGAGCTCTCGACCCGCCCCGACGAGCGCATCGGCTCCGACGATCTGTGGGATCGCAGCGAGGCGGTGCTGCGCACGGCGCTCGAGCGCCGTGGGCTGCCCTATGACCTCAACGCCGGCGACGGCGCCTTCTACGGAGCCAAGATCGACATGCACATGACCGACTCGCTGGGTCGTTCCTGGCAGTTGGGCACGGTGCAGGTGGACTACAACATGCCCGAGCGCTTCGGTCTCAGCTACACCGGCGCCGACAACGCCGAGCACCGCCCGGTGATGATCCACCGCGCGCTGATGGGGTCCTACGAGCGCTTCATCGGGATCCTGCTCGAGCATCTGGAGGGCGAACTCCCCGTGTGGCTGACGCCGGTACAGGCGATCGTCGTGCCGATCTCCGACCGTCATCTCGAATACGGGCAGGAGGTCCTTGGCGGTCTCACCGAGCACGGGGTGCGAGCCGAGCTGGACGGCCGCAGCGAGTCGGTGGGCCGCAAGATCCGCGACGCCGAGGTGCGCAAGATCCCCTTCATGCTCGTGCTCGGCGATCGCGAGCTCGACAGCGGTCAGGTCCGGGTGCGCGAGCACCGCGCCGGGGACACGGGCTCGGCGGCGCCGGCCGAGTTCGCGGAGCGTGTGCAGGAGCTCGTGAGAAACCGCACCGGTCGTTGAATCCACCGCTATACTGACGTCCGTTGAATCACCTTCACGCCACGCGCGGCACCGTTTGAGCAACCGCCGCGCCTTCAACTAGATGCCGGTCCCTCGTAGGTTTGACCGGCGCCCACCCGAGCGGGACTCGACCCGGACGAATGAACGCATCCGTGTTCCCGAGGTCAGGCTCGTCGGTGAGGACGGAAAGCAGATCGGCGTCATCAAGACGTCCGAGGCTCTCGCCTATGCGCAGGAGCGCGACCTTGATCTGGTCGAGGTCGCCCCCGACGCCCGGCCGCCCGTCTGCCGCGTGCTGGATTACTCCAAGTACAAGTACGAGCAGGCCCAGAAGCAGAAGGCCGCCCGCAAGCACCAGCAGCAGATCACGATTCGTGAGATCAAGTTCCGGCCGAAGATCGCCCAGAACGATTACGACACCAAGAAGGGTCACGTCAAGCGCTTCCTGCTCGGCAAGGACAAGGTCAAGGTGACGATCATGTTCCGCGGGCGCGAGGTAACGCATCCCGAGCGCGGCACCGCGCTGCTGCAGAAGCTCGCCGCCGAACTATCAGAGCTCGCGACCGTCGAGCAGACGCCGCTGCAGGACGGGCGCAACATGACGATGATGCTCGGCCCGTCCAAGGCCGTCCTGGCCGGCGAGGTGGAGGGCTCAAAGCCGCCGCCGCCACCGCCGGAGCCCGAGTCCGACGAGCAGAGCAACGGTCATCGCAACGGCGACGCCGAAGACTCCGAGCCCAACGAGACCGCCGAGGGGGGCGCTGAGACGCCCGCCGCCAACGGCACGGCTGCCGAACCCGAACCCGCAGCCGCACCCGCACCGGCGCCGAGCGACACTCCGTCGCCGGCTCCGAGCGACGCCCCCGTCTAGCCGCCTCGCCGGGCGGGCCCGGCCCTTCGGGCCAACCGCGGTCGCCTCGGGCAACGCAGCGTGGGTTGCGCGGTCGCGGGGACGGTTGAAACCCTGAGATGCGGCTCGCGCGCGGATCCGGGCGACGCGCGGACCCGGCCGGCCGGCGTGGGTCTGCTTTACTGCGTCCCCGCATGCCGAAGATGAAGACCCACTCGGGCGCCAAGAAGCGCTTCAAGCTGACCGCCACCGGCAAGGTGCGCGGCCGCCACTCCTTCACGAGCCACATCCTCGAGAAGAAGTCGCCCAAGCGCAAGCGCCATCTCGGGCAGCCGGCGATGATGGCCAAGGACAACGAGAAGCAGATCAAGCGGATGCTTGGGGCCAAGACGAAATGACCCGGGTCAAGCGTTCGCTGCATGCGCGCAAGAAGCGCCGCGCCACGCTCAAGCTCGCCAAGGGCTACCGGGGCGATGCGAGTCGGCATTACCGGACCGCGAAGGAGGCGGTGCTCAAGGCCGACCAGTACCGCTATCGCGATCGGCGCAACCGCAAGCGCGACTTCCGCCGCCTGTGGATCACGCGGATCAACGCCGCTGCGCGCATGAACGGGATGTCGTACTCGCAGTTCATGCACGGCCTGCAGACCGCCGGTGTCGAACTGGACCGCAAGGTGCTGGCCGACATCGCCGTCCATGACGCTGACACCTTCCGACGTTTTGCCGAGCGCGCCCGTGAGGCGCTGGCTGCCGGCTGAGCGTCAGCCGCGACACCAGCACCGCCACCCGGGCGCCGCTCTCTCCAGAGACGGCGCCTTTTTTGTTGCCCGACCCGCCAACGCGACCCGCCAGACCGACCGATGACCATCACCAGCCCCGACAACGAGAAGCTCAAGACGATTCGCAAGCTCACCCAACGCCGGCGCGAGCGCGAGCGCTCGGGCTGGTTCGTGGCCGAGGGCGAGGATCTCCTCGCCGCCGCCGACACGGCGGGCTGGGCGCCCGTCCATCGGCTGTGCGCGGCGGGCAGCGGCCTGGCCGGCGAGGAGGTCGAGCCCGGGATACTCGCGTCGGTCTCCGGGCTGGGCTCGGGAACCCGCGCATTGGCGGTCTACGAGGAGCGGTGGGCACCCGCGCCGGCCGGCCCGCTGTGCGTCGCGCTCTATGGGGTGGCCGACCCGGGCAACGTCGGCACGGTGCTGCGCTCCGCGCAGGCCTTCGGCGCCTCGGTCGCGCTCGGGCCCGGCTGCGCTGACCCGTTCGGTCCCAAGGCGGTGCGGGCGAGCATGGGGGCGATCTTCACCGTGGCGCTGGCCCGGACGGCCACGACCGCCGAGCTGCCGGGGCGGACGGTGGCGCTGGCCGCCGACGCCGAGCAGGCGCTCTCAGACCTGGACCTGACCGGGGTGACCTTGCTGGTCGGTGCCGAGCGCGACGGCCTGCCCGCGGACGTCCGCGCGGCGGCCGACACGGCCGCCCGGATCCCGATCGCCACCCACTCGCTCAACGCGGCGATGGCGGCGACGGTCGGGCTGTATGAGGCGTCTAGGATCACGCGCGCATGACCACCCTTGATCGCATCGTCACGCTGCAGTCCGAGGCTCAGGCCGCGATCCAGGCCGCCACGACCACGGCGGCGCTCGAGGAGGCCCGGATTCACTTCCTGGGCCGCAAGGCCGAGCTGCCCAACCTGCTGCGCGGGGTCGCGCAGCTTCCCCCCGAGGAGCGCGCGGCGACCGGCAAGGCGGCCAACCAGGCCCGTCAGGCCGTCGAGGCGGCGCTCGCGACCCGCACCGCCGCGCTGGCCGGGTCAGAGCTCGAGGCGCGGCTGCGCGATGACCGGGTCGACATCACGCTACCGGGGACGCCTGTATCGGCCGTCGGCCGGCTGCATCTGATCACCCAGACCTGGCGCGAGATCGAGGACGTGTTCGTCGGTCTCGGGTTCACCATCGCGCAGGGTCCGGAGGTCGAGACGGTCTTCTACAACTTCGACGGGCTCAACTTCGACCCCACGCACCCGTCGCGGCTGCTGACCGACACCTTCTACATCCAGACCGAGTCCGGCGTCGACATCTTCGATCCCGAGGCGGCGCTGCTGCGTGTCCACACCTCGCCGACCCAGCTGCGCGCGATGCAGTCCACGCCGCCGCCGCTGTACATCGTGATCCCCGGCCGCGTGTACCGGCCCGACTCTGACGCGACCCACACGCCCCAGTTCCATCAGGTCGAGGGATTGGCCGTCGACGAGGACGTCACCCTGGCCGATCTGCAGGGCACGCTGCTGACCTTCGCGCGGGCGATCTTCGGCGACGAGCGCCGGGTGCGGATGCGCCCGCACTTCTTCCCCTTCACCGAGCCGAGCGTCGAGGTCGACGTGTCGTGCTTCAACTGCACCGACGGGGTCACCGCCGACGGGCAGCGCTGCCCGTTGTGCAAGGGCACCGCGTGGATCGAGATCCTCGGCGCCGGGATGGTGGACCCCAACGTGTTCGCGCACGTGGCCGAGCACGGCTATGACCCCGAGCGCATCCAGGGCTTCGCGTTCGGGATGGGAATCGAGCGGATCGCGATGCTCAAGCACGGCGTGCCCGATCTGCGCCTGCTCTACGACAACGACGTCCGCTTCCTGGAGCAGTTTTAGATGAGCCCCCGGAGTCGGCGCTGATGCGCGTCCCGATCGAATGGCTGCACGCCTACTGCGCGCCGGAGCTGTCCACGGCGGCGCTGGCCGAGCGCCTGGCCATGACCGGCACCGAGGTCGAGCGCGCCGAGCACCACGGGGTCGACGGCCTGGACGCGTTCGTGGTCGGCCGGGTGCTGACCGCCGAGCAGCATCACAACGCCGATCGCCTCAGGGTGTGCACGGTCGACGTCGGTGACGGCGAGCCGGCGAGGATCGTCTGCGGGGCGCCGAACGTCGCCGCCGGGCAGACGGTCGCGGTCGCCCGGCCCGGGGCGATCATGCCCGACGGCACCCGCCTGAAGAAGGCCAAGCTGCGCGGCGAGCCGTCTGAGGGGATGATCCTCGCCGAGGACGAGGTCGGAATCGGGCTTGACCACGACGGGATCATGGTGCTCGCCGAAGGGGACGCTGCGGACGGGCTGGCCCCGGGCACGCCGCTGGCCGGCGTGCTGCCGATCGCCACCGACGTGCTCGAGCTCGAGATCACGCCCAACCGGCCCGACTGCCTGGCTGTCTACGGGGTCGCGCGGGAGGTTCACGCCGCCACGGGCGCCACGCTTGAGCCCCCGCCGTGGGCCGACGATCACGCTGGCAGCGGCGGCGACGTGGCCGGGATCACGATCGCCGTGGACTGTCCCGAGCTGTGCCCGCGCTTCACCGCCCGCGCATTCGAGGAGGTCACCCTCGGACCCTCGCCGCGGTGGCTCAAGGCTCGGCTGATGGCGGCCGGCCAGCGGCCGATCTCCAACGTCGTGGACATCACCAACTACGTGATGCTGCTGACCGGCCAGCCGCTGCACGCCTTTGATCTGGACCGGGTCGCGGGATCTCAGCTGACGGTCCGGCGCGCGAGCGCGGGGGAGACCGCCGAGACGCTCGACGGTCAGACTCGCTCGCTGGACTCGGAGATGGTGCTGATCGCCGATGCCGACGGCCCGACCTCGATCGCCGGGGTGATGGGCGGCGCACGCTCGGAGGTGCAGGACTCAACCACCCGGGTGCTGATCGAGGCCGCGACCTGGAACGGAGCCAACATCCACCGCACCTCGCTGTCGCTCGGCCTGCGCAGCGAGGCCTCGGGTCGCTTTGAGAAGCAGCTGCAGCCCGAGCAGGCGATGCAGGCCCAGGCCGTCGCCACCCAGTTGATGATCGAGCTGTGCGGGGCCCGGGTGCTGCCGGGCACGATCGACATCGGCGGTCCCGGGCCCGATCCGATCACGCTGCGCCTGCGCGAGGCCCGGGTCAGCGCGCTGCTCGGCCTCGAGATCCCCCGCGCGCGCCAGGCCGAGATCCTCACCGCGCTCGAGTTCGCGGTCAGGGATGCCGATGATGGCCTCGACGTGTCGGTCCCCGCCTTCCGCCGCGCCGACGTCACGCGCGAGGCCGACCTGATCGAGGAGGTCGCCCGGCTCGGCGCCCTCGAGACGCTCCCGGCCACGTTGCCGTCCCGCCATGGCGCCTCGGGCCGCCTGACCGCCGAGCAGCGGCTGCGCCGCCGGGCGTCCGACGCACTGGCCGGGCAGGGGCTGCACGAGATCGTCGGCTGGAGCTTTGCCTCGCCCGGGATCGCGCAGCGTCTGCGGATCGCGGAGCGACCCGTGGTCACGCTGGCCAACCCGATGTCGGCCGAGCTGGCTCAGCTGCGGACCACGCTGCTGGGCTCGCTGCTCG
>CAVXPV010000018.1:0-96889 GCA_963763715.1 uncultured Solirubrobacterales bacterium | reverse complement strand
GACGCGATGCGGGCTTGCGGGTAGGTGCTGACGCGGGCTTTGTCGTGCCGGTCGAGCGGTTGGTGGTGGTGGGCTTGTCTGTGCCCGAGTGAGTCGTGGTTGCCATCGAGGGGTTCGCCTCCATCAGTGCTGACGATTTTCAGATTGGGTTCGCTTGTAAATGATCGAACACATGTTTGTAAACCGCCGGCTCGTTGGGGTTACATTCCTGAGAACACATGATCGCCCCGGCAACCCACTACACGCGCAGCGGCGACGCCAGCATCGCCTACCAGACGCTCGGGGACGGCGACTGCGATCTCGTGGTCGTCACCGGCCCCGCCTCGCACCTCGAGCGCATGTGGGAGGAGCCGCGCACCGCGCGAACCTTCCGCCGGATGGCTGACTTCGCCCGCCTGATCATGTTCGACCGGCGCGGCACCGGGCTCTCGGACGCCGTCCCCGAGCCGCCGACGCTCGAGCAGCAGGCCGATGACCTGCGGGCCGTGCTCGAGGCGGTCGGCTCGCAGCGCACCGCAATGATCGGCGGCTCGGATCTCGGGCTGTCGGCGCTGTTCGCCGCGACGTTTCCCGACCGGGTCAGCGCACTCGTGCTCTGCGGGGTCGCCGCCGACGGCAACCACACCCTGATCGGTTCCTCGCGCGACGAGATGCTGGAGGCGATCGAGAACCGGTGGGGCGACGGGTCGCTCGTCTCGGTGTTCGCTCCCAGCCAGGTCAACAACCGCGAGTTTGTCGAGTGGTGGGGCCGGATGCAGCGGTCGGCGGTAAGCCCGGGCATGGCCCGCAAGCTGATGGAGATGACCGCGCGCACCGACCTGCGCGCCGTGCTGCCGACCATCCGCGTGCCGACACTCGTCCTGCACGTCACCGGCGACCGAGTTGTCCCGGTCTCGGCCGGGCGTGAGGTGGCGCAGCTGATCCCGGGCGCGCGCTTCATCGAGTGTGCCGGCGAGGATGCCTACGCCTGGCTCGATCCCCCGGCGATCGAGGAGATCGAGGTGTTCCTCACCGGCCGGCGCTCGCATTCACGCAGTGACCGGGTGCTGGCCACGGTGCTGTTCACTGACATCGTCGGCTCGACCGAGCACCTCTCGCGTGACGGCGACGCGCTCTGGCGCCGGCGGCTGGAGGACCACAATGACGTGGTGCGGGCCGGCTTGCGCAACTGGCGAGGCCACGAGGTCAAGACCAGCGGTGACAGCTTTCTGGCCACCTTCGACGGTCCTGCCCGCGCCGTCAGCTGCGCGGCGGAGATCGTGGCCGGCGTCGAGGCGTTGGGCCTGCAGCTCCGGGCCGGCGTGCACACGGGCGAATGCGAGCTGCGCGACGATGACGTCGCCGGAATCGCCGTCCACATCGCCGCTCGGGTCATGCACGAGGCGCAGCCCGGCGAGGTGCTGGCCTCGAGCACCGTCAAGGAACTGGTCGTCGGATCGGGGCTGCGCTTCGACGATCGCGGCACCCACGCGCTGCGCGGCGTGCAGGACGAGTGGCGCCTGTTCGCGCTGCAGCGCTGACCGCCTGGCCGCGGGGCACCGTGTCGGGGTGAGCGCGACCTACGCGACGTCGGCGGCGGGCAACGCGCCGTCGAGCCCGACCCGGCGCAGCCAGCGCGGGGGATCCACGAGCTCCTCGAGCGTCGGCAACGCCTCGGGAGCGGAGAAGACATGGTCGAGACCGGCGGTTCCCGCGCGCTCCACGACCTGATCGCAGAATGCCTTGCCCTGCTCGTACTGGCGCATCTTCATCTCCAGACCGAGCAGGCGGCCGAGCAGGCGTGACAGGCCGGTCTGGGATTGGCGGCGGCGGTCCAGCGCCGACCGCAGCTTGGGCAGGGACGGGAGCAGGTCCGGAGCGACCGCGTCCATCACGTGCTCGGCGTGGCCCTCGATCACCGCCATCACGGCCTGCACACGGTCCAGCGTCTCGCGCTCCCCCGTGTTCGTCACGATCGCGACCAGGTCCCCGCGTCGCAGGGAACTCAGGATGTGGCGGATCTCGTCACGGGTCGGCCGCCGCAGCCTGCGCTCGCGGTCCATCCGCAGCTCGGCCTTGGCCAGCAGCTCGCGGACCAGCCCGGCGACGTGGTCATGCAGCCAGGGAACGCCGGAGAACTGGACCGCATGGGTGACCTCGTGCAGCGCGACCCAGGTCATGAACTCCTGTTCGTCGGCACCGAAGGCCCGCACCGCCTGGCCCAGGTTGGGGAGCACGAACAGCAGCCGTGGAGGGCTCGCCTCCGGGGAATCGTCGAGCAGGACGAGTTCGTACTGGCCGAGCACACGTTGAGCGAGGTAGCCGAGCACGACCGCGACCTCGGTGGTGACCACGAAGCCCATGGCGAGCTGGGCGGCGGGCTTGAGCGGACCCAGGCCGCCGCCGGCGCGCTCGAGCACGGGATCGAGCAGCGTTCGCATTGCGGCGATGTTGGTGGCGATCCATTCCCGGCGCTCGATCCCCTCCGGGGGCGGCAGCGGACGCACCGGCTCGAGGCCGGTGTACGTGCGCACCCGGCGCTCGGACTCAGCGGCCAGCGCGGTGAGGTCCGTGGTCGGCGGCGCGCCGGCGCTGCCGCGCCCCGCGACGTAGGCAGCGATGCGCTCCGCCAGGATCCAGTCGATCATGTGACCACCAGGGCCAGCTCAGCCAGCGCCTCGCGGCTGCGGGCCGCGATCAGCGGCGAACGCGGCGTGGTGTCCAGCGGCGCGGCCAGAGGATCGGAGTAGGCGGTGAAGGCGACCAGGCCGCCGGCCTCACGAACGATCAGCTGCGCGGCGGCAGCGTCCACGCCGCGGCAGCGGCTGAGCGTGAGCATGCCGTCAAAGCGCGCCGCCGCCACCTGGCACAGCGTGCAGGCGATCGTGCCCATCGCCCGCAGACGGTGCGCGCTGGCCTGCAGACCGTCGATTGCCGCGGCAACCCAGCGTGGGTCGGCGGACTCGATGCCGACGATCTCGAGCTTGCCGTCGCGCGAGCGACGTTCGGGGAGCTCGGTATCGAGCCGGTCACCGTTCAGGTAGGCACCCTGGCCACGGCGGGCCCACCACTCCTCACCGGACCCGAAGTCGTGCACGAACCCGAACACGACGTCCCCGGCGGTATCGCCGTCGGCGACGGCGACCGACAGCGCGTAGTGCAGGGCGTGGCGCTTGGCGTTCAGCGAGCCGTCGATCGGGTCGATGATCACCCGGACCCGGCGGTCACCGAAGTCGACCTCGCCGCGCTCCTCCGACAGCGCGTGAAAACGAAAGCCCTGCGCGCTGAGCGCGTCCAGCTCTGCGAAGACGACGGCCTCGGCGTCGGAGTCGATGACCAGCGTGCGGTCCCCGCCGCTACCGCGGGTGCCCGTTTCCTCGGCCCGGTCAACGGTCGTCGAGGCGGCCGCGAGGAGCTCGCGCAGGCCGGCCACCGAGCGCCGGCAGGCCCCGAGCCAATCGGCGTCCAGGGCTGTGGGGGCGGTTGCCATCAGCGACCTATGCTGTCAGACGGTGAGCACCGAGCACGCAGCTGGCCGCGACCGCGGGGAGCTCGACCTGCTCTCCGGCCCTCATCGCTGTGCCCGTCTCCTCGACGGGCTCAGCGATCGCGAGCGCGATGCCGTCATGCACCGCGGCCCGCGCCTGGTCATCCGCGGCGCCGCCGGCACGGGCAAGACGCGGCTGATCGAGCACCGCTTTCGGTGGCTGGTCGGGCAGGGGACCCGCCCCGAGCGGCTCGGCGTGCTCGTGCCGAGCGCAGGACGGGCGCTGGCCCTGCGCGAGCGCCTGGAGACGGGTCTGGAGCTCGCCTATGACGAGCTGCACGTCCTCACGCCGCCTGAGCTGGCCGGTCTGATCGTCGCCCGCGCGGGGGCCGGCACCGATCCCCTGGCCACGACGCTCAGCGCCGGCGACCGGCTCGCCATGTTGGTCGAGCGCATCGACGAACTGTCACTGCAACACCATGACTTCGGCGGGCGCCCCAATCTGCTGCTGGCCGGTTTCGTGCGCCGGATCGACCGCCTCAAGGCGGAACTTGTCGATCCCGATGCGTACGCGGCCTGGGCCGCCGCGCTCGACGATGACGCCGGCGAGACCGCCCGGGAGCGCGAATTCTCGGAGATCTACCGCACCCACGAGCGGATGCTGGCCGCCGCGGGCGCGCGCGATGCGGGCGATCTGATCAGGGACGCGATCTCGCTCACCCGTCAGCAGCCCGAGCTGGCTGCATTCCTTCGCGCACCTGCTGATCGACGACGCCCAGGAGCTCGACCTGGGCGCGGCGACGCTCGCCCGGGAGGTCGGAGCGTCAGGACTGACGGTCGCCGGCGATCCGCACGCCGCCCTGCGCCGCTTTCGCGCCGCCGGGGCGGCGCGATTGGATGCGTTCGCCGACGACGACGGTCATGGCCATCGAGCTCGATGCGGGTCGCCGCTGTCCCGAGCCGGTCTGGCGAGCCGCCGAGGCCACGCTCGCCCTGGCCGGCCTGGACGGACCGCAGCTCTCGCCCGCCCGGCATGCCGGCGAGGTGCAGGCGTGGCGCTGTGCCAACGAGCGCTCCCAGGCGCAGGCGGTGGCGGCCGAGATCGAGCGGCTGGCGCGCGAGGGCGCCGAGCCGGGCCGGATCGCTGTCTTCGTCGCCGACATCGTGCGCGAGGGCCAGGCCGTAGCGGTCGCGCTCGAGGAGCGCGCGATCCCCTATCGGCTCGTCGGTGAGGCGGCGCTCTTTCAGCGGGCCGAGATCCGGGACGTGCTCGCCTGGCTGCGGCTGCTCGCCGATCCCACCGACGCCGGCGCCGTCGTGCGCGCGCTCGCGCGGCCGCCGATCGAGCTGCGCTCGGTCGACATCGCCCGCTGCACGCAGATCGCCCGCCGGCGCAAGCTCGACATGGTCGGCGCGCTGGCGGCGGCGCTCGAGGCCCCGCAGGTCCCGCCCGAGGCTCGCGAGCGCATTCGCGGCTTCCTCAAGCTCTATCGGGCCGGCCTGTCGTCCATCGACACGCAGCGGCCCGACGTCTACGTCCACCGGCTGATCGACCGGCTCGGCGTTCGCCGCCAGCAGCTGTTCGCGGCCTCGCCCGACGTCGTCGAGCGGCTGCGCGCGCTGGCCGCGTTCGGAGAGCTGGCGGCGGCCTTCGGCCGGCGCTCACCCCAGGCCACCCCGCGGGAGTTCGCCCGCCAGATCGCCGCCGTCGCCGACTTCGGCCTGCGCGAGCAGGAGGATCCCGAGCTGGTTCGGCCGTCCGCGGTCCAGGTTCTCGGCTTTGCAGGCCGCCGGCGGGCTGGAGGCCGACCACGTGTTCGTGATCGGCCTGCACGCGGGCGTCAAGCCGCCGGCGCCCGAGCCGATCCCCGATGCCCTGTTGCACGAGGCGATCGCGCCCGACGACGAAGGCACGCGCCGCGCCGCGCTCGCTCAGCAGATCTACGCGGCGGTGACCCGGGCCCGGACGCGGCTGGTCGTGGCCTACGCGCAGACCGATGACCGGGGCACCGCGCTGCGCCCCTCCCCGTTCCTCGACGCGCTTGCGAACGGCGTGCGGCGTGGCCTGGATCGATCGCCAGGAGGAGCTGTTCGGGCCGGCCGAGGCGCTGCAGTCGACCTACCTGCTGATGCGCGACGAACTCCTGACCGGGACGCTCCGGGCCGGTGGCCGGCTCAGCGAGCTGCGCTTTGACACGGATCTGGACGTCTCCCACGCGGTGGTGCGCTACCTCGAGCTGCTCAAGCTCGCGGCGCTGATCGCCCGGCCGGACGGCCAGAGCGTGGCCGAGTCCCTGCGCGACGTCAACTCGCGGATCCTGCAGGCGGTGACCTCCGAGCAGCGAGAGATCTTCACCTCCTCGGCGCTGGACGACTACCTGCTCGACGCCGAGCGCGACGTACGCCGTCGCGCCCAGGCGGTGGTCGCCCGCGACGAGCCGTCTCTGGAGCCGTTCCTGCCTCGTCGTGGCGACGGCGTGGTGCTGTCGGCGTCCGACATCGACACCTACCGGACCTGCCCGCTGAAGTACAAGTTCGCCCGCGTGTTCCGGATCCCCCAGGAGCCGACTCTGCACCAGCGCTTCGGGATCCTCGTCCATCAGGTGCTCGAGCGCTTCCACGCCCGCGACCCGGTCTCGACACACCACTCGACGCAACCCGGGCTGCCCGAGTTGCTCGGCCTGCTCGACGCCGGCTGGCGGCGGGGCGGCTTCGGCGACTCCGAGGAGGAGCGCCAGTTGCGCGGCAAGGCCTCCGCGGCGCTGACCCGGTATCACGAGCGCTTCCAGTCCCAGGACGCTCAGCCGGTCTGGTTCGAGCGCCAGTTCACCTTCAAGCTCGGGCGCCATGTGCTGCGGGGGCGCGTCGACAGGGTGGACCGGCTGCCCGGGGGCGAGTACGAGTTGATCGACTACAAGACCGGCCGCCCCAAGCGCCCGGACCAGCTCGCTGACGACGTCCAGCTCTCGCTCTATGCGGTCGGCGCTCGAGAGGCATGGAGCCTGGACGCGTCGCGCGGCGCCTACTACTACCTGCTCGATGACCAGAAGGTCGCCGTGCCATCAGGTGAGCGCGACCGCTCCGATTGGGTGTGTGACGTGGCCACCGAGGTCGCGGAGGGGATCCAGTCCCAGGGGTTTGAGCCCACGCCGTCCTTCGCGGCCTGCTCGATGTGTGATTACCGGCTCGTGTGCCCGGCGGCCGAGCGGTGATGCGCGTCCGGTCTCTGACGATCATGCTGCTCCTCGTCGCTGGGGGCGGGGTGGCGGGTTGTGGGTCGTCGTCCTCGTCGTCCCCGTCGTCGTCATCACCTTCCGTGACGACGGCGTCCCCAACCTCGACGTCGTCTTCGACGGCCTCGGGCCGCACCCCGCACGCGACTGTGCCGCCGGCGCGCCGGCTCGAGAGCGCGCTGCGCCGCAGCCGGGCGACCCCGCCCGTGTCGCGCGCCGCCTGCCGTCCGGAGACCGCGGCGCAGCGGTCAAGCTCGCCGTTTGGCTCGGGTGGGCCGCCGGTGTTCGCCTGCACGCTTGCCCGCGGCGCGACGAGGACGGGCTATGACGTGCAGCTGTTGCCAACCGGGTGTTTCGTGGCCGAGCGCCGGGCTCCTGGCATCTCGATCTACGGGTGCGGGGCAGGCCGCACGTAACCAACGGCGGTGGTCAGGCCGGCCCGGCTCCGCCCTGCGCCGGGCCGTCGGGGCCACGCTGGCGCAGGAAGCGCTGGAGGTCTCGGGCAATCGTCTCGCCGGAGGGCAGCGAGACCGGGGCGTCGGCGTCCTCTTCGCTGGCGGTCTGCTCGAGGCGCTCGACAAACGCCTGGACATCGGGGTCGCTCTGCACGGCTACGTTGACCTGACGTTCATAGTCCCCGGCGGCGGATTCCAGCTCGGAGCCGTCCACCGCCACGCCGACCAGGCCCTCGAGCTTGCGCACGAGCGCCAGCGCCGCCTTCGGGTTCGGGGTGGCGGCGATGTAGTGGGGAACCGCGGCCCACAGGCTGGCCGACGGCAGACCGGCCTGCTGACAGGCGGCATGCAGGATGCCGACGATCCCGGTCGGGCCCTCGTAGGAGGACGGGGCGAGGCCGAGGCGGGCGACGAGCGCCGGGTCGGAGGTCAGGCCCGTGACCGCGATCGGGCGCGTGTGGGGAACGTCGGCCAGCAGGGCGCCAAGGGTCACGAACAGCTGCGTGCCGAGCACCTCGGCGAGTTCGACCACGATGTTGCTGAACGTGCGCCAGCGAAATGACGGCTCCGAGCCGGACATGAGAATCAGATCCCGGGGGGCGCGGGGCACGCGAGCGGCGTACAGCTCAACCGCCGGCCAGACGATCTCCCGCGCCTGTCCGTCGACCAGCTTGACCCGCGGCCGCGTGGCCTGAAAATCGTAGAACTCCTCGGGATCGATGGTCGCGAAGCGCTCCGCGCCGAGCGCCGAGCCGACGAACTGGATTGCGCTTGAGGCGGCGTCCCCGGCATCGTTCCACCCCTTGAAGGCGCAGACCAGAGCGGGGGCTCTCAACCCGTCGGGGCGGTGCTCCCATTGCAGTGGCTGCATCCGACTCACCGTACATCATGGGCAGATGGCCTCAGATGACCTGACGATGGCAGCCGTGAACGCGCTCCGGCCCGGCCAGGACGTGATCGGAGTGTTCGCCTGCGTCCGCAAGGACCGGCTGGCCACCCGTACCGGCTCGGCATATCTCGCCCTCGAACTGCGCGACCGGACGGGCACGATCCCCGCCCGGGCCTTCCAGAACGCCGACGAGCTGGCCGGCCGGTTCGAGCGCGGGGACATCGTCCGGGTCCGCGCCAAAGTGGAGCGCTTTCGCGACCAGCTGACCCTCGAGGTGATCGACATCGCGCGGGTGGCGCCCGAGGATGGGGTCGACCCCGGCCGCTTTCTCCCCACCGCCTATCGCGACCTGGATGAGCTCGACGGCTTTCTCGAGCATCTGGCCGGTGAGGTGTATGACCGCGGCTACCGAATTCTCCTGGAGACGATGTTGGCCGATGACGAGCTGCGGGCGGCCTGGCGGCGCGCGCCATGCACCCGCGGAGGCCATCATTCCTACCTCGGCGGACTGCTCGAGCACACCGTGGCGGTGGCCACCCTGGCCCACGAGACGTGCCAGCTGCACCCCAAGCTGAACTCTGACCTGCTACTGACCGCCGCGCTCGTCCACGACCTCGGCCGTACCCGTGAGTTCACCTACGGCGCGGAAATCGGGCTCACCGAGGAGGGGCGCCTGCTTGGGCACATCACCCTCGGCGAGCAGCTCCTGTCGGAGCAGATGAGTCGTCTCGGCGGGGGCGGCCGCGCCGGCCGGCCGGGTGGCCCGGAGGCCGGTGCGATCAGCGAGAGTGGGCGCCTGGCGCTGTTGCACTGCGTGCTCGCCCATCACGGCCCGTCGTCGGCTCCGGGCGGCCGTTTTGCCTCCGCCGAGGCGCTCGCGCTGTTCCGCCTCAACGCACTGGACGCCACGGTCAAGGGCGCGCTCGAGCACGGCTTGCCGACCTGACTCAATCCGGTCTGGGGGCCGGCGGCGGCCGGCGGTCTGCGGTCGGCGGGGCGGCGGTCGGCGGTGTCGGCGGTCTGCGGTGTCGGCGGTCTGCGGTGTCGGCGGTCTGCGGGGCGGCGGTCTGCGGGGCGGCGGTCTGCGGGGCGGCGGTCCGGCGATCTTCCTCGCTCTGCGATCAAAATCGCCGAACCCGGCCGCGGGACGGGGCACCAATGTGAGCGCGCTTAAGATCTGCGGCGGCGCGGCACGGGCCTGGTGGCCCATCCGGTCTTCAAAACCGGCAGGGCCGGGTGATCCCCGGCTTGGAAGGTTCGATTCCTTCGCCGCGTCGTGCTGTGAAGGGGCCAGGCGAGCGCTTGTCGAGTGGCTTGAGGCCGCTGGTTTTGGTCCGCCACCGGACGCCGCGCGGGATCGGATCGACCTTTACGCCATTACCGCTGAGGGAGCGACAGACCGCTGCGCTCGACTGCGTCTCTCCTGACGGCTGACGCCGATCCGAACATCCGTGATGCGCCGGTGAGCGATCATCTCCACGAGGATGGACCTCACAGACGTCAGCCGTGCCCGACGGACGAAGGGCCTCGTGGTTCTGGAGGGCTTTCACGCGATCAAGCACGCGATCCGGTTCGGGGGTGAGATTCTCGGAGCGTGGACAGCGGATCCGGGTGAGGTCCAGAACCTGCTCGAGCGGCTTGCCCCGGACGTGCGTATCCCGTTTGAGGTTGTGGACATTGAGGAGCTCAAGAATGTCGTGCCGCGCGGGCAGGTCGTTGCCGTGGCTCGGCGGCCGGTTCAGACCGATCCGGACACGGTCCTGGCTGGTCCGGGTCACATCGTGGTGCTGGAGGACCCGAGACACCTGGGCAACCTGGGGGCAGTGGTTCGAGTGGCTGCCGCTGCCGGTGCTGCGGGCGTGATGACCACCGGCCGTCAAAACCCATGGCATCCGGATGCTCTGCGCGGAAGCGCCGGCCTGCACTTCGCACTGCCCGTCCATCACATCCGCGACGTGCGGACCGGGGGTCGCGAGCTGGTGGCTCTCGATCCAGATGGGGAGCCGCTCGCTCCCGAGGCGTTTCCCGCCGCGGCGGTATTGGCGTTCGGCGCTGAGCGCGACGGGCTGAGCGATGAGCTCCTGGCCCGAGCACAGCGCCGGGTCGCGCTGCCGATGTCACCTGGAGTCTCGTCGCTCAACCTGGCCACGGCGGTTGCCGCCACCTTATACGCGCTCAAGCTCACAACCGCCTGACGATCGCCGTCGTCGCTGCCGGCGTAGGTCGCGGATCTTTCGGTGGAGTTGCGGTCCGTGGTTCGTAGGATGCGTAGCCATGGCAGCGCCCCAACCACGCGTTCGGCGGGCTCGCCGATGCGGATGACGCTCGGCAGGCCATCTCCGGCGTGGGCGTAATGGGCGACCACCTCATCGTTCTTCACTCCGCCGTGCGGGCCTGCGCGGGCTACAGCCGTCACGACGCTCCCTCGATTCTGTTGGACGGCTCATCGATGGCGTGCGACACGGAGCACGGTCGCGCGATCACCGCGCAGTTGACGCGCCGCCACGGAACGCTCGAGGAGGCGATCGCCGCCGCGGTCTTTGCGCTCGGCTCCGCGGGGTTGTCCAAGAGCATCCGCCGTCAGGCGCGCGCAGCCTGCGAGGACTACTTCTACAGCCGGCTGGGCCTGACGCCGAGCCACGAGCTGGGCGGCAGGGAAGCGGTCGTCGCGTCGCTCGAGCTGATGCCCGAGCCGATCTACCGGGCACTGGAGAACATCGTCGGCCTGGTCGTGGATGGCGACTACGAGGAGCTCCGCGTCGCGTCGGGCGGTCGGCTCAGAGTCGAGGACCTGCGCCGTCGCGTCGAGGACGACTGCCCCGAGTCGCTGGTGCTGCCGCCACGCGAGACCTACCAGGTCGAGGCGATCGCCAAGTCCGACGATCCTGACCTGCCGGGCTGGGCCTACTTCCTTGACCTGTGGACCGAGACCGGCCCGGCACGCCTGCACATCGAGGGCGAGCTCGAAGAGTCGGGCGAGCGGTTCACGGCGACGCTGAACGACATCGTGCCCTGATCCGCGGACCGTCGCGTTTAACGCGGAAAGCCCACCCGTAGGTGGACTCTCGGCCATCAGAAGATCAGGCGGCTTACGCGGCAAGGGGACGTTCAGATGAAGGTCTCGCCCTCTGGTTGCCATCGCTATCTGACCCGTTCAGCGTAGCGCAGACGCCGTGGAGCATCGCGTGCATTAGTTGACGCTTATATGAACGGCGCTTGATATAATCGGGTGGTGCACGCCTTCGACATCCTCGGGGACCCCGTCCGGCGCCGCATCGTCGAGGTGCTCGCCGATGGGGAGCAACCGGCCGGGAACGTGGCCGCGGTGATCCAGCGCGAGTTCGGAATCTCCCAGCCTGCCGTATCCCATGCGCTGCGCGTGCTGCGCGAGAACGGGTTCACAACGGTACGCAGCGAGGGGGCCCGGCGGCTGTACTCCGTCGACCCCAGCCCGCTTGAGTCCGTCCAAGACTGGCTCGCGCCCTATCAGCGGTTCTGGAACGGGCGCCTCGACGCGCTCGGCACCGAGCTCGCGCGCGGCAACCCACTCAGCACGAAGGCATCCAAGTTGTCCCAGCCGAAAGGAAACGCACAATCGTGAACGTCAGCGCAGACAATCTTGCCGAGCCCGAGCCCGAGCTGCATCGTCGCCGGATCAGCGCCGGTGATGCTCGGGTGGCAGTCTTTCGGCGTACCTACGACGCCGCGATCGAGGATGTGTGGGATGCCTGCACGAACCCCGAGCGGCTGGGTCGCTGGTACGTGCCGATCACCGGGGATCTGCGCGTCGGCGGGACCTTTCACCAGAGCCCGATGGGGTCGGGCGTGATCATGCGCTGCGAGGCCCCATACGAGCTGAAGCTGTCCCTCGGCGGCGGCGCGGACGAGATCGAGCTGCGCCTCTCGCCGGCCGGGAACGGTAGGACCGCTTTCGAGCTGCAGCACGCGACCACGATCGACCAGCACCAGATCGGGGGCCAGATGTTCGACGCGATCTTCTGCATGGGCGGCGGCTACTACCCCCGGCTCGTTGCGCTGCACCGGCACCTGAGTGGGACGCTCCCGAACGACTACGACCCACTGACGTTCCACGAGCTCCCGGAACTCCGACCGGTCATCGACCGTGGCAGCGCCGCCATGGCCGCCCTGCTTGAAGCCGAAGCCACCACCACCGCCGGTTAGCTGGCCGTGGTCCCATCGATAGGAGCTTGCTGCTGATGGATATGAAACTTGAGGCGGTACCGCTGCCGGTGACGGACGTGGAGCGCAGTTTGACTTTCTACGCGGACAAGGTGGGCTTTCGCCTGGACCACGATGTGCAACCGGGCAACGGGATGCGCGTTGTCCAGCTGACACCGCCGGGGTCAGCGTGCTCGATCGTATTTGGCACCGGGATGGGTGACCCCAGCGCCGCAGGTTCGATCAAGAACCTTCACCTGGTGGTAAAGGACATTGGCAGGGCGCGCAGGTCGCTGCACGAACGCGGAGTAAGGGTGAGCGAGGTCCAGGATCTGGGCGGCGTCAAGTACGCCCATTTCTCTGACCCGGATGGCAACTCCTGGGCGTTGCAGCAGATTCATTCACTCTGACATCGGCGAGCTGAGGGAGTCGAGCTCGGCGCCGGCCCAACCGACTCGACCATCCGTCGAGGTTTGCGGTGGGTTGCGTCCGGGGGGTGCGCACTGTGACGACCTGTCAGATATGGAGGCGAATGCGGACGGTCGGCGCGCGAGCGAAGCGGGCATTCACCTCGCTGAGCTGGCGGCGGCCCCGTCGGTGCAGGGAGCTGTGGATGCAGTCCGTGCGTTCCTGGACATGGAGGTGGCGTTCGTCGGAGAGATCTCGCAAGAGAGCGAGATCTTTCGCTTCGTGCGTGGCGACGCCGCGTCATTCGGATTTGCGGAGGGCGCGCGCCTTGACCTGGAGGAGACCTACTGCCAGCGCGTGCTCCGGGGTCGCCTGCCCAACCTGATCACAGACGTGCGGGCCGATCCGCGTGCGGCGTCACTGTCGATCACCGGGACTGCCAACGTCGGCGCGTTCGCGTCCGTGCCCCTGCGGTTCTCCGACGGGGAGCTATACGGGATGCTGTGCGCAGCCAGCCATGCCGCTGCCCCGGAGTTGGGATATCGCGAGCTTCAGTTCCTGCATGTGTTTGCTCGGATGGTCTGTGACCTCCTCGAGCGCGAGGCGCTGCAACGGCGGCTGCATGATGCTGACCTACGCGCGGCCGCGATCACCGTATTGACAGCGGCGGTGGACAGCCGCGATTCGTACACCAGCGCCCACTCGCGGGCAGTGGTCGATCACGCCGTCGCGGTCGCGCTCCAGCTCGGGCTCGACTCGCAGGAGATCGAGGATGTGCGCAACGTGGCCGCCCTGCACGATGTCGGCAAGATCGCCATCCCGGACGCGATTCTGCGCAAGCCGGGACCGCTGACCGCCCAGGAGTGGGACGTGATGCGCACCCACCCGGCGGCCAGTGAGCAGCTGCTGCTGCAGGTTCCCAGTCTCCGGCATCTCGCCCCCGCGGTCCGCGCCGAACATGAGCGCTGGGACGGAGAGGGCTATCCGGACGGACTGGCCGGCGAGGAGATTCCGCTGGTCAGCCGGATCACCCTCGTCAGTGACGCCTTCCATGCTCTGACCAGCGACCGGCCGTATCGTCGGGCGTTGAGCGTGCCGCTGGCGTGCCGGGAGATCGAAGCCAACATCGGCACCCAGTTCTGTCCGCGCTCCGCCGCCGCCCTGCTCGCCGTCGTCCGGGCCTCGGGCCACGCGCCGGCACCCGTGCCGGCGGGCACCGCGCTCGCGTAGTCGCCAGAATCGCCGGTCCCGACGTGACCGGCCGCGAACCTTCCCGCGCCACGCCGGGCTAGCGTGCAACGCCCGCACACGATCAGAGGACGGTGGCTATGGACTTCGAGCTCTCCAGCCGAGCCAAGGAACTGCAGGGCCGGCTGTTGGCTTTCATGGACGAGCACGTGTATCCCGCCGAACCGGTCTGGCGGGAGCAGGTCACCGGCGCCTCGACCCCGCACGTGCATCCGCCGGTGATGGAGCAGCTCAAGGCCGAGGCCCAGCGTCGTGGTCTGTGGAACCTGTTCCTGCCTGACGAGGAGCACGGGGCGGGGCTGTCCAACTGTGACTATGCGCCACTGGCCGAGATCATGGGACGCACCAAGATCGCCTCCGAGGCGTGCAACTGCGCCGCCCCGGACACCGGGAACATGGAGGTGCTGCACCAGTTCGGCTCCGATGAGCAGAAGCAGCGCTGGCTGGACCCGCTCCTCGACGGCGAGATCCGGTCCGCGTTCGCGATGACCGAACCCGACGTCGCGTCGGCCGACGCCACCAACATCGAGATGCGGATCGACCGCGACGGCGACGAGTATGTCCTCAACGGTCGCAAGTGGTGGACCACCAACGCGTTGCATCCCAACCTGCGGATCCTGATCGTGATGGGCAAGACCGACCGGACCGCGCCCACCTACCAGCAGCAGTCGATGGTGCTGGTTCCGATCGACACCCCCGGCGTGACGGTCCTGCGTAGCTTGCCGGTTTTCGGCTACCACGACACCGAGGGGCACGGGGAGCTGGAGTTCAGCGACGTTCGGGTTCCGGTGCAGAACATCGTCGCGGGGGAGGGGATGGGATTCCTGATCGCCCAGGCGCGCCTCGGGCCCGGGCGCATCCACCACTGCATGCGGGCGATCGGAGCCGCCGAGCGGGCCCTCGAGTTGATGTGTCAACGCGCGGACGACCGCGAGACGTTCGGCAAGGCGGTGTCGGCGAACGCCAATATCCGCGACTGGATCGCCGAGTCGCGCATCGGGCTGGAGATGGGCCGCCTGCTGGTCATGAAGACCGCCTGGCTGATGGACACGGTCGGCAATCAGAACGCCCGCATCGAGATCTCGGGGATCAAGTTCGCTGTCCCCAAGATCTGTCTGGACGTCATCGATCGAGCCATCCAAGTCCATGGCGGCGCCGGCGTCTCCGACGATTTTCCGCTGGCTCAGATGTACGCCCATCTGCGTACGCTGCGGCTGGCCGACGGACCGGATGAGGTGCACAAGCTGTCGCTCGCTCGCCAGGAGCTCCGCCGTCAGCGTGAGCGGCGAGGCGCCGTCGCGCCGTGATCTCCAGTTCCTCTACGGTCGGTTGCGCCCGTACAGGTCATGGGCCTGGACCCATTCCTCGGCGACGATCGCCGAGCCCAGCGAGAGTTCGCCGCAGAGCACGGTGGCGGCAACGATCTCCGCGAATTTGCGGACATTGCCGTCCCCGTAACAGCCAAGCATCTCCAGGCACTCGCGCTGGGTGGCCAGGCCGGTGCCCCCACCGTGCGTGGCGACGATCAGCGAGGGAATCGTGACCGAGAAGTAGTAGTCACCGTTGTCGTGGCGCTCGGCGTAGATGAACGCGGCCGACGACTCGGCGACATTGGCCGCGTCCTGCCCGGTGGCGATGAAGAGGGCGGTGATCCCGTTGGCGGAATGGGCGCCGTTGTTGTTGGCGCCCGACATGAACGCCCCCAGATTCGACACCTGGCGCGCCCGATACATCAGCTTCGTATTCGAACGCATCACCCGGCCAAACAGCTCGTCGGGAATGGTCGCCTCCGCCACCACGCGCTTGCCGCGGGTGTGCAGCATGTTCACCTGAGAGCTCTTCTTGTCAGTCGCGAAGTTCGCCTCCAGAAAGAAGCGCTCGATCGGCGGATAGTGCTCGACGATCCAATGGCAGGCCGCCTGGGTGGCCTTTCCGGTGAGATTCTGGCCGGCCGCATCTCCGGTCGTGTAGTTGAACCGGGTGAACAGCATTCGGCTGGCCGAGTACTGCTCGATGTTCTGCAGCTGCCCCACGCTGGTGGTTGCCTCGGCGGCCGCCTTGATGTCAGGGAGACGCTCGGTCAGCCACTCGCCGAAGGCGCGCGCTTCACGCGCACTGGCAAACAGGAAGGCCGGCGCACGCTGCATGCGATCGTCCATGACCGTGGTCGTCACGCCCCCGGCTTCGTACAAAAGCCGCATCCCGCGGTTGTAGCTCGCCACCAGGGTGCCCTCGGCCGTCGCCATCGGAACGTAGTACTCGCCCAGCGCGTGCTCGCCGTTGACCAGCAGCGGCCCAGCGAGCCCGACGGGGACCTGCGCGACGCCGACGAAGTGCTCGATGTTTCCCCCCACGCGCGCGGGGTCGAACGAGTAACTGGTCAGATGCTCGAGGCTCGCGCCCGTGCGCTCGCGAATGAAATCGGCACGGCGAGCGGCCGCCTCTCGCGTGTAGTCGTCGTCGCGGTCTCGCGGTACCGGTACACGGTCGTCAGACGCGCTGGGGGCGGCCATGATGCTTCTCCTCGGTTGCGGACTGCCTCGATGGATCAATGGTGCGCAGGATCTCATCCGCGAGCTGGGGCCACAGCGCGGGAGGCAGGCCATGGGCCATATCCCGGATCATCACCAGCCGGGCTCCGGGAATCGCCGCGGCGGTCGCGCGCCCTCCGGAGGGCATCACCAGCCGGTCGGCGGTGCCGTGGATCACCGTCGTGGCCAGGCTCAGCTGCCTCAGCCGATCGGTGCGGTTGGCCGCGGTCACGATCGCGGCCATCTGACGCGCGGCCCCGGCGGGATGGACGCCACGCGCAAAGCACCGCTCTGCGGTCGCGCGGGTGCGCTCCGGGGCGGGCGGATAGCGCTTGGATCCGATCGCGCGATAGGTGGCCAGGAAATCGGCCACGTAACCGAGGCGATCCGGCCGCGACCCGCGCAGGAGCCGCGGGTAGAGGGCGGGGTGGGCTTGCCCGACCCAGCGGCCGCCGGTGGTGGACATGATGCTGACCAGCGACAGCGCGCGTTCGGGGTGTTCGATTGCGACCAGCTGCGCGATCATGCCGCCCATCGAGACCCCAACGAGGTGCGCGGCGTCGATCTCGAGGTGGGCGAGCAGTCCGGCGGCGTCGGCGGCCATGTCCGACAGCGAGTAGGTGGCCGCCCGGCGGTCGCGGCGCAGGAGCTGAAGGCTCGAGGGGACCGGCGCGTCACGCAGAATCGTCGAGCGCCCGATGTCCCGGTTGTCGAAGCGAATCACCCGCAGCCCCTGGTCGGCCAGCCCCTGACAGAACTCGTCCTCCCAGAGGACCATCTGGGCGCCGAGACCCATGACCAGCAGGACGGCCGGATCGGCATTTGAGCCGAACGTCTCGAAGCAGAGCTCGATCTCGCTGACGCGAGCGAACCGCTCGCCGGAGCTCAACCTGCCGCCTTCGTTATGCGCCGCGGCTTCGCGGCCGGGCGGCGACGCGCCGCACCGCGATCCGGGAGGAGCTCGGCCATGCCCCGCTCGATGCCCGCGCAGAGCACGTTGATGTCGGGCGCGTGGTCATGATCGCCGGTGACACCGAAGTTGATGCCGCCGGCGTAGGAGAAGATCGCCACCCCGATCCGTACCGATCCTCCGAGGGGGACAAACGGGAACGCCTCCAGCATCCTCCGGCCGGCGAGATACAGAGGTTGCTGCGGGCCGGGCACGTTGGTGGTCACGGTGTTGACCGTTCGCTGGGGCAGGCGACTGCCGACCCGCCCGCCGAGGGCGAGGAGCATCGCCGGGGCAAAGCCGCTCAGCGCGGTGAGACGCTCCGCCGCCACGGCCTGCCCGGAATGCTTGAGCTCTTGCATCTGCTCATGAATCGTCTCCAGCCGCGCCACCGGATCCTCGATCCCGACCGGGAGTTCGGCGAACATCGCCGAGACCTTGTTGTTGTAGGTGCCCCGCTCGTGCTCAGCGCGTACGGACACCGGAACCAGGGTGCGAACGACTCGATCCTCGACCGGCTCGTCGCGGGCGAGCAGCAGTGTCCGGAAACCAGAGGTGATCGCCGCCAGGACGACGTCGTTGACCGTGCCTCCGTGCGCCTGGCGGATCGTCTTGACCTCCGACAGCCGGCCCCGGGCCCAGTCCCAGCGCCGGTGCGGGCCGATCGGGCCGTTGAGCGACGACGCCGATCCCGGCTCGGCCAGCCGGCGCAGGTTGACCAGGCCCCGTCCGATCATCAGCGCATCCCGAGCCGCCCGCCGCGGACCGCGCACCGTCGCCAGCGCCGAGCGCACGACCTCATAGGGACTGGCGGCGCGGCCGGCCAGCGCGTGCGCGACGAGCTCGGCCGGGTTGGGCTCGGGTTCGGGCTTCCACGCGTCCGCGGGTGGGGGAGTGACGTCCGGCTCGGAGTCAAGCAGCACGCTCAGTAGGTCGGTCGCCGCAACCCCGTCGACCATGCAGTGATGACTCTTTGAGATCAGCGCCCAGCGTCCCTGGTCGAGGCCCTCGGCGATCCAGAGCTCCCACAGGGGCCGATTGCGATCAAGCTGCTGGGACATCACCCGCCCGACCAGAGTCCGCAGCTCCTGATCGCCTCCCGGCGCAGGCAGGGCCGTTCGCCGCACGTGGAAATCGAGGTTGAAGTGCGGGTCATCGATCCACACCGGGCGACCCAGAGTCAGGGGGACGAAGCGAACCTTCTGCCGGTATCGCGGCACCATCGGCAGCTGGCCGGCGATCGCGGATCGGACCGCAGCCTGGGCGGGAACCGGGCCCTCGAAGATGCCCACCGAGCCGATGTGCATGTGCGTGACCCCGTCCTCGATATGCAGGAACGAAGCATCCATCGGACTCATCGTTTGCATGGCCAGCCCTCCACTCCGGCGGTTACGGGGCCGTCAGTTACACCCCTGAAATCAGCCTAACACTCGTCTCCCAAGCGAGCGCCCATGCGGGCGGCGTTGCTCGTGTCGCGCGCTCTGGGGCGGCGCCTTGGCCCATGATGGCTCGCGCGCGCGCAGGCGCATGAGGCGACTCCAGGTCCGCGGTCCGAGGATCCCATCGGCGCGCAACCCGTGCCCGGATTGGAACCGGGCCACCGCACGACTGGTCTGAGCTCCGAAGAAGCCGCCGACCGGAAGCCCCGCCCCGTCGGCGTTGAGCAGCTCCTGCGCCCAGACGACCTGATCGCCGTCCGCCCCCGGCCTGAGGATGGGCGGAACGAGCGTGCGCTTGCCGACCCGCCGTGGCGAACCTCGCAATGCGGCGAGGCCCGCGGGTTGGGCGGCGTTCAGGCTGAAGAAGCTCAGACCGGGGCTCGCGTAGGCCGCGGCGAGTGACCGAAAGCGCTCGATCGCCGCCGCGCTCGGCGACCCGTACAGCTGTCCGACCGGCAGGATCGGGCGGCCGTAGACCGAGTTGGACCCGAGCGTGGCGCGATAGGCGCCGTCGACGGACACGCCCAGGTCGCGCCAATACATCTGAGGCAGGTCAAAGGTGAAGCCCCCCGGCCCGAGGAAGACTGAGTACGGGAAGGTCGGATGCTGCGCAACCTCGGCCTGGCCGGCGAGGCCGATCGGGAAGTCCCGGCGAACATGCGCTCGCACCTCGCGGACAAACAGCTGGGCGGCTGCGTAGCGTTTGTCGTACTGGCCCTCCGCGTCGACCACCAGGCACTGGGCCCCCGTGTGGATTGCGGCGAGCGCGGCGGCCGCCTCTGCGCGGGGGTTTGCGCCGTAGACAAAGGTCCAGCCGCACACCGAGACGCCGGCGGCCCGCACCCCGCGCACCAAGGCCGGCGTGAACTGTGGATCTGGGTTCGAACCGTCACCGGCCTTGATGTACAGCGAGTGAACGCCGCTGGCGATCGCCATTCGCGCGAGCTCGTCGGCGGACGCCTGCGCGGGCGCCTCGCCGATCCACAGCGCGGTGCCGTTGAACGGCGATTGGCTCGTCGCCGCGCGGACCGGAGCGGCGCTCAGCACAGCCGTCGCCACCAGCACGACCGCCAGGAGCAATGGGCGTCCGGCGGGCGGCACTCACCGGTTGAAACCCGAGGTGGACGATCCCTCTCGACCGCCGGTGCGGGCCACGTGGCATGAGTGGAACGGCGATCATGAGCAAGCCGAGGATTCTCGCGCTGCTGACCAGACCAATGGCCGAGCGCGGATCAGGACCAAGCCTGTGGCTGCGGCCATGACCGCTGCGATCAGCTACTACACAGAGCTAGGCGTCGTTTTCGTTGCTCGGCGACGCGATATCGACATGGAACTCCACATCGCTCTGGACCACAACCGGCCGCTGCGCGCCCAAGTCGAGCGTGAGCTGCGTGACGGCATCCGGTCAGGACGCCTGCACGGGGGCTCGAAGCTACCTCCCACGCGGCTGCTGGCCCAGGAGCTCGGGGTGTCGCGCGGGGTGGTCGTCGAGGCCTACGCGCCAGCTGGTCGCCGAGGGCTACCTGCTCGCGCGTACCCGCGAGGGAACCCGGGTCGCCGAGGGGTTGGCTCAGACCCCCCGGCCCACGCGTGCGCCCCGTGCGTGCCGCGGCCGCGGGTCCGCTACGACCTGCGGCCCGGAATTCCCGATCTCTCGCTGTTCCCGCGCCGGGCTTGGAACACCGCGACGGCACAGGCCCTGCGTGAGCTACCCGACGCCGCCCTCTCCTACGGGCCCCCGGAAGGCCTGCGGCAACTGCGGGTGACGCTCGGGTCTTACCTCGGACGCGTCCGAGCGGTGCTCGCCGAGTGCGAGCAGATCCTGATCACCTGCGGCTCAAGCGACGCGCTGGGCCTCCTGTGGCGGACATTCGACCATGCCGGCGGCGACAGGCTGTCGCGGTCGAGGATCCCTCCTGGCCGCGGATCAGCGAGACGATCACCCAGGCCGGGCTGAAGGTCATCGCCCTCCCGGTCGACGCGCGGGGGCTGGTGGTCTCAGAGCTCGAGGCCAGCGGCGCGAGCGCGGTCGTCGTCTCACCGTCGCACCAGTATCCGACCGGTGCGGTCATGCACCCGACCCGACGCGGGGAGCTGATCGCGTGGGCGCGGCGCACCGGCGGGCTGATCGTCGAGGACGACTACGACGCCGAGTACCGCTACGACGGCACGCCGATCGCGTCGCTGCAGAGCCTGGCCCCCGAGCACGTGGCCTACATCGGAACCTGCAGCAAGATCCTCGCGCCGGGCCTGCGGCTGGGATGGCTGATCGTCCCCGACCGGCTGGCCGGAGAACAGGCCAGCGCGCACGGCGTCACCTACGCCCAGCCGAGCGTGATCACGCAGGCCGGCTACGCGAACCTGCTCGAACGGGGTGACGTCGACCGCCACCTGCGGCGCACGCGGCGCGTATATCGAGCGCGGCGGGCGCGCTCGTGCAGGCGCTCGCCGGGAGCTCCCCGAGCTCAGGGTCGAGGGCGCGTCGGCGGGACTGCACGTGATGGCGTGGCTGCCGCCGGCAGTCGATGAGACAGCGGTCAGCGCGCGAGCGCGCGGAGCGCGGGCCTGCTGGTCGCGGGGTTGCACCAGGAGTGCGCGGTGTTCGCGCCGTCGCGCGGCCGGACTGGTGCTCGGCTACGGCGCGATCGCCGAGTCCGCGATCGGGGCGGCGATCCGCGAGCTGGCGGCCTGCCTGCGCGCTTGAGCCCCCGATCGCGCGCGTCGAGGGTGTGCGTGGCCGGCTCCGAGCCGCACACACCCTGACGTGAGGGGCGCAGCCTCCCGTCGGCGCCCGACCGCGACGTACGCCGTCTCGCCGCGCGCCTGAGGGGAGGGGGGCCTACGACCGCGATCCTCCCAGCCATCGGCCGCGTCCGGCCAGGGCGCAAATCCGGATCGGATCTGTGGACCATTCGAGCGATCGCGTACGGCGTCCGCGATGCGCGCTCATGAAACCGCACCCGCGGATCGAGATGCGTAGGAGATGTCGACCAGGATGTTGGCCACGACGATGAACAGCGCGGCCAGCAGCACCGTGCCCTGCACGATCGGGAAGTCCGAATGGATGATCGCGTCGTAGTTGAGCCGGCCGATGCCGGGGATGTCGAACACCGTCTCGGTGATGACGGCCCCGCCGAGCAGCGCGCCGACGTCGATGCCGAGGACGGTGACGACGGGGGTGATCGCCGAGCGCACGCCGTGGCGCCAGATGACCCGCCGCTCCCGCAGACCCTTGGCCCGCGCGGTGCGGATGTAGTCCTCGCCCATCGCCTCGATCAGGCTCCCGCGCAGCAACCGCGAGTAGACCGCGGCCTGGGTTCCCGCGAGCACGAGCCAGGGGAGGATCAGCGCGGTGAACCAGTGCACCGGGCTGACGGTGAGCCCGACGTAGGTGCGCGGCACCAGGGAAGACGTGGAAGCGGCCGATGTCGTTGGCGAGCAGGAAGAGCAGCACGAGCCCGAACCAGAAGGTCGGCATCGAGACCGCGACGAGCGCCGTCCCCATCGCCGCCCGATCCAGCAGCGTACGGCGCTTGATCGCCGAGACGATCCCGACCGGCACTCCGGCGAGGAGCCAGAGCGCGACCGCCCCGACGGTCAGCGACAGCGTGGCGGGCAGCCGGTCGGTGATCAGGCTGAGCACCGAGGCGCCGGAGTAGTAGCTGGTGCCGAGGTTGAAGTGCAGGAAGATGCCCTTCATGTAGACCCAGAATTGGGCGTAGATCGGTGTGTCGAGCCCGAGCTCGTGGCGGATATAGGCGATCGTCGTCGGACTCGCGTTGCGCCCGGCCCGCAGGACGGCCGGGTCGGCGGACGGGAACACGTTGAAGAAGACGAAGGTGAGCGCGCTGACGAGGACCAGCAGCACGATGCCCCAGAGGATGCGGCGGATGATGTAAGCGGTCATGGCGGGGGTGAGGGGTCAGGGGTAGCGGCGCGGCCCCCGGGCCGCTCGCTCAGGACGACCCGGGGTGGCGACCGGCGGCCGGCTACTTCAGCGACGAGAACGCGAAGTCCCAGGTGCCCTCGTTCCAGAGGTCGTTGATGCCCTGGCACGTCCGGCTGCGGACGTTGGGCTGGCTGTCGAACTCCTCCGGAATCGCGACGGCCTTGGCGACCAGCAGCTTGTCGACGTTGGCCCACGCCTCGCGCGGGCGGCCGGATCGACGGTCAGCGCTGCGGCCTTGATCGCCGCGTTGATCTGCGGGTCGTTGACCTGGCCCTGGTTGGGGTTGCCCGTCGGGGTGATCGACGGCCCGTAGAACGGGGCGTAGAGCACCGACAGCGGGTCGGCGAAGTCCCGGATCCAGCCCTGGGCCGGGCAGGCGTCGATCTCCTGCTTGGGTACCTGGCAGTACTTCGTGTACATCACCGACTGATCGACCTCGGACACATGCGTCGTGAAGCCCAGCCCGGTGAGCGCCGAGTTGACGATCTGCGTGATCGCCGGCACGTTGCCGTTGCTCGAGCTGACGATCTGGACGGTCTTGCCGCCCGTGTACTTGCAGCCCGGGTAACCGGCCAGCTTCATGTACTTGCAGGCCACCGGATGATCTCCGTTGACGTTCGGCGTTGAAGTCGCCTGCGGTCCGGCATATCCGCCGGCCTGATCAAAGCCCTGGACGCCGGGGTACAGGAAGTGGGTCATCGGCTGGGACGTGATCGAGCCGCCGCGGGCCTTGACGATCGCCGCGCGGTCGAGGTTGGCCCAGAACGCCTTGCGGAGGTTCTCGTTGGTGAACACGCCGGTGTGGTTGTCGACGCCACGTAGTGGTCACCCGCACCCGGGGTGAAGGTGATCTGGCTCGGGTACTGCTGGTAGGCCGAGCTTGACGATCGACTGCGCGGGGGTGTCGAGCTGGACTGCGTGGGTGCCCTTGAGCACCTGCTGGCCGATGACCGTCGCGTCACCGCCGATGTTGATGTTGATCGCGTCCAGATACGCCGGCGGCTACATAGCCGGAGCTGTAGGCGTTGCGGATTCCAGTTGGGGTTGCGGACCATGTTCAGCGACTTGCCGGTCTGGTAGCCGATGCCCTGAAACAGTCCCGTCCGGGTGTTCTCCTTGACCATGTACGGGCCGGTCGAGGTCAGGTACTGGGCGCCGTACGTGGTCGGGCTCTTGCTTGTCCAGCGGCTTGACGAACTCCGGCGGGACCGGTGCCGACAGCGGCAGGAACAGCGCCTGAATCAGGGTCGGCGCGCCGGGCCTGCTCATGTGAAACACGATCGTGCGCTTGTTCGGAGTCCGAATCCCCGGGATCGGGCCTCCCTTGTAGCCGGGGCTCTGAGCCCCCAGAAGCGGGGCGGTGCTGCCCGAGCCGAAGTAGGACGGGAAGTACGGGTTGCCGACGTTCGGGTTGGCTCCGCGCTCGATCGCGAACGCGACGTCGCCGGACGTCACCTCACGGTTGACCGGGGGCGCGTAGTGGACGCCCGAGTGAATGTGGATGGTCACCGTCTTGCCGCGGTCGGTGATGCCGCCGTTGGCGGTGGTCGGGATCGTCGTGGCGAGGTCGGGCTCGAGCTGGGTCGGCGAGTTGGGGGGGAAGACGAACAGCGGCCGCTCGGTGGCGTACAGGACGGCGTAGTCATTGGCGAAGTAGGCCTGGCCGGAATCGAGGTGCTGGAAGTCCTCACTGGAGTAGGCGGTCAGCGTGCCGCCCTTCTTGCCCTGACCGAGGGTCTGGCCGGCGGCGTCCTCTCCGGCCTTGAGCGGGATCTGGGCGCTGGCGCCACCCGCCTTGGCGCCGGCCGCGGACGAACTCGTCGAGCCGCTGGAGCCGCCGCAGGCGGCAAGCGAGACGGCGAGCAGCCCGGTGGCCGCCAGCGCGGCCAGGCTGCGAGCAACTGCTGGCATGGAACGTCTCCTTGTCGTGAGCGGCGGACCCGGCGTCCGCCGCGATGGTCGGGTTGCGCGTCGCTCATCGCGACTCTCCCCGGGGGTTGAGCGCGTCCAGCAGGCCGTCACCGACCAGGTTGAACGCGAGCACGGTGAGCAGCAGGGCCACTCCCGGGAAGACCATGTACCACCACGCGGTGGTGAAGATCGGGGAGGCCTCGGAGATCATCTGGCCCCAGGACGCGGTGGGCGGACGGATCCCCACGCCGAGGAACGAGAGCGCCGCCTCGATCAAGATGTTGGTGGGGATCAGCAGGCTCGCGTAGACGATCAGCGGCGCCAGCAGGTTGGGCAGGATCTCGCGGAACAGGATCCGCCGGTTGGAGGCGCCCAGCGACCGCGAGGCCTCGACGAACTCCTTTTCGCGCAGCGACAGCACCTGCCCGCGCACGATCCGCGCGATGTAGGTGAAGGTCGACATCGCGATGATGAAGAGCACCGTGCCGATCCCGGGCGCGACCAGGCCCGACAGGCAGCCGCGCACACCGCACGCGGCACCGATCCCGAGTCCGAGCACGAGCACCGGGAAGGCGAGGAAGACGTCCACGGTGCGCGAGATGACCGTGTCCACCCAGCCGCGGTAGAAGCCGGCGAGCAGCCCGAGGACGGTGCCGACGACGGCCGCCAGGGCGGTGCCGAGGATCCCGACCGCGAGCGATACCCGCGAGCCGTAGATGATCCGCGAGAGGACGTCGCGTCCGAGCTCGTCCACGCCGAGCGGATGGCCGGCTGACGGGCCCAGCGGGCTTCCGAACGCGTCGGTGGCACTGGGGTCCTGGGCGTTGGGGCCGGGCAACCCGAGCAGTTCGATGACCAGCGGCGCGGCGACCGCGATCAGGATCAGCGCGACGATGAATGCCGCCGCGATGAGCGCGACGCGGTCAGACCGAAAGCGCCGCCAGAACAGCTGCCGTGGGGACCGCGCAGAGACCTCCCCGGGGATCAGTTCGACGCTCGCCCCGTAGCCGTCGGGCTCGACGAGCAGCTCGGATGTCGCCCCGGCGCTCATCGCGGCACCCGTCGCCACCCACCCACGGCACTGCACATATGGCGATCTCCCCAGATCTGACGTACCGGCCGGGTATCGAACACCCGGGCCCTCGGACCGGATCAACCGGTCTGCGACAACGTCGTCAACGGTCGCATCCCGACCGCGCCGTGGCCAGGACCAATCGGCGTCACCAGGGCAGGACCACGGCCGCGGTCAGGGGCCGAACCGGGAGGAAAGTCCTGCAGAGCGAGGGTCCCGCGTCACCGGCGAGATAGATTTGGTCCGGGTCGGCGGAGCCCGTTTGGTCCTGGCGCCGCTTCGGCGAACAGGTCCGGATGTGGCTCCGAGGGACTCACCCGAGTGTAGGCTTGTGGCATGTCCCACAATGCTGTCGATCTGAGCCCGGCGGAGCTCGAGCAGCTGCTCGGTCAGAACGCTGAGATGCGCCGCCTGCTCGACGAACACCAGTGGAGCGGGTTGGCACCGTTGAAGTCGCGGGGAGTGTGTCCCGAATGCTGCGGCTCGAGCCGCAACGGTCACCGGGATGGATGCGCTCTCGAAGCGGCTCTCGATGCCGCGAGCTTGACCTGACCCCTGGTCTTCGCGAGGACGCCATGCACGTCGTGCCGCCGGTCCGTCGCGGCGCGGCGCGGCGCGACGGCCTGGGAAACTCAGGCGATGCCTGACTCCTTTCCCCGGCAGAAGGCGCGCACCCGCAATTTCACGCTCGGCTCGCCGCGCAGCTTCGCCGTGGCCGGTGACGGGAGCCGGGTCGTGTTCCTGCGTTCGCCGGCTGGAGACGATCCGCGCACCGCGTTGTGGGTCCTCGACGTCGCCGAAGGACGCGAGCGGCTCGTCGTCGATCCAGCTGAGCTGATCACCGACCTGTCCGGGGAGCACCTGTCGGTCCAGGAACGCGCGCGACGGGAGCGGGTGCGAGAGACGGCGGGAGGGATCGTCGCCTACGCGACCGATGAGCACGCGCGGATCGCCGTGCTGGTGCAGTCCGGGCGGCTGTTCGTGGCCGATCTGCTCGCCGGAGCAGTACGCGAGCTGAGCGTTCCGACTCCGGTATTCGACCCTCGGCCGGACCCAGCGGGCCGACACGTGGCCTTCGTACACGAGCGAGCCCTGTACGTCGTCCGACTCAGTGACGGCGCCGTGACCCGACTCGCCGGAGAGGACGCCGCGACGGTGAGCTGGGGGATGGCCGAATTCGTGGCCGCCGAGGAGATGGAGCGCGATCGCGGCTACTGGTGGGCGCCCGACGGGGAAACGCTGCTGGTGGCCCGCGTCGACGAGGCTCCGGTCGGCGAGCTGTGGATCACCGACGCTGCTCACCCGGGCACGCCGCCGCGCGCTGTCCGCTATCCGGCGGCGGGCTCGCCGAACGCATCGGTGGAGGCCCACCTGATCGGTCTCGACGCTGCCGGTCCGGTCCCGGTCAGCTGGGATCGGCTCAGCTTCCCGTACCTCGGCGCCGCACATTGGGATGCGCATGGGCCGCTGATCGCGGTCCAGTCACGCGACCAGTGCCAGCTCCAGGTGCTCGCGGTCGACCCCCTGAGCGGGGCGACCTCGTCGCTCGGCGCCGAGTCCGACCCGGAGTGGGTCGACCTCGTCAGGGGAGGTCCGCGACGGCTCTCCGATGGGCGACTCGTGACCGTCGCGAGCGCTGGGGACACGGTCTCGCTGTTGATCGACGGCGCCCCGGTGACGCCGCCCGAACTGGAGGTCAGGGCGCTGATCGGCGCGGCCGGCGAGGAGGTGCTGTTGGAGGCCGGGACGGATCCGACCGAGGTTCAGGTGTGGCGCTGGACGACCACCGAAGCGCTGACCTGCCTGACCGCCACGCCGGGAGTTCACACCGCCGTCAGTGGTGGCCCCGTCTGCGTGGTGGGCTCGGCCACGCTCGAGCACGACGGGACGCGCTGGGCCCTCGGAGACCACGTGTTCGCGACGCGCGCCCAGGTGCCGATCATCCGCCCGGTCGTGCAGATGCTGACCGTCGGTGAAAGGGAGTTGCGGGTCGGTGCTCCTGCTGCCGGGCGATCATCAGCGGGGGACGCGTCTTCCCGTGCTGATGGATCCCTACGGCGGGCCCCACTTCCAGCGCGTCGTCGCCGCCCGGTCCTACTGGCTCGAGTCCCAGTGGCTCGCTGACCAGGGCTTTGCCGTGATCGTGGCCGACGGGCGAGGGACGCCGGGCCGCGGCCGAGCCTGGGCCCGCGCGGTCCGCGGCGACCTGGCCGGACCCGTCCTCGACGATCAGATCGACGCGCTCGGTGAGGTGGCCGCCGTCCACCCCGACCTGGATCTCACGCGCGTGGCCATTCGTGGCTGGTCCTTCGGCGGGTACCTGGCCGCCCTGGCGGTGCTCCGCCGTCCTGATGTCTTCCATGCTGCCGTGGCCGGCGCTCCGGTCACCGAGTGGCGGCTTGTATGACACGCACTACACGGAGCGCTACCTCGGCGTCGACCCCGAGGGATCAGACCGGGCCGCCTACGACGGCTCGTCGCTGCTGAGCGACGCCGCGTCGCTCCGGCGGCCATTGCTGCTCATCCATGGCCTGGCCGACGACAACGTCGTCGCCGCTCACACCCTGCAGCTCTCACAGCGGCTGACCGAGTCCGGGCGCCTTCATACCGTGCTGCCGCTGACCGGGGTCACGCACATGACGCCGCAGGAGGCGGTGGCCGAGAACCTCCTGACGGTGCAGGTGGAGTTCCTTCGTGGCGCGCTCAGACCGACGACCGTGTGAGCCACCCGGCGCGCGGGTTCGACGGCCACGTCGCGCCGAATCCGGCCACAGACAGAAACGGCCCACGAGTGCCCCGGACGCGCTCACCGCGCTCGTGACCCAGGCCGCGGCGCGCTCGGAGAACGGCCGTTCCCGTGCCGCGGGAGCAGCTGCGCCTCACGACACGTAGCCTCTTCGAGGTCCCGCCCTGCGACACCTGACCCTCGCGATCCCGGAGATCCATCCCAATGAACCCGAGCCAGCCGACGGACAAGCTCATGATCCTGATGGCAGACGATGACGAGGACGACCGCGATCTGGTGCGAGACGTGTTCCACGACGGCCAGCTGCCCGGGGAGCTCACCTTCGTCAACGACGGCCAGGAGCTGATCGACTACCTGCGCGGCAACGATCCCGCACCGAGGCGCGAGTCGCCCCCAGATCATCCTGCTCGACCTCAACATGCCCCGCAAGGACGGCCACGAGGCGCTGGTCGAGATCAAGGCCGACGACGATCTGTGCGACATCCCGGTCGTCGTGCTGACGACGTCGCGAAATCCAGGACGACATCCTCAGCAGCTACCGCCAGGGCGCCAGCTCCTTCATCGCCAAGCCCACCACCCACACAGGTCTGATCGATGCGATGCGCGATCTCACCGAGTACTGGCTCAACCTCGTGGAGCTGCCCGCGCCGTCGCTCGACCCAAGCCGGGCCGCTGGTCACTGACCAGGGGACTCACGGGATGCCGGGTCCATCACCGCCGCCCTTCTAGAGTCCCGCCCGTGCTTGTCGCGACCCATGACGGCTCCTTTCACGCGGACGAGGTCTTCGCGATCGCCGCGCTCGGGCTGCTCGGTGAGCCGATCGAGGTGATCCGGACCCGCAACCGAGACGACGTCGCGCGAGCCGACCTGCGGGTCGACGTCGGGTTTCGCAACGACCCGGCGACGGGGGACTTCGACCACCATCAGCGCGAGTTCGACGCGGTACGCGACAACGGTGTGCGCTACGCGTCCTTCGGCTTGGTCTGGCGTGAATTCGGCCCTCGGGTGTGCGACGGTGAGGCCGAAGTCGCCCAAGCCGTCGACAGCTCCCTCGTGCAGGCGGTGGACGCCAACGACACCGGTCAGCAGCTCACTCACTCGCTGATCGACGGCGTGCGGCCGATGACCGCCAACGCGATCGTCGGTGGTTTCAACGCGCGCTGGGACGAGACCCTCTCCGCCGAGCAGGAACGGGCGCGTTTCGACGACGCCGTGGCACTTGCCCAGGGCATTCTCGCGCGTGAGATCGCGTCCGCGGCCTCGGGCCGGCGCGCCGAGAAGATCGTGCGCGAGGCGATCGCCACCGCGATGGATCCACGGCTGGTCGAGCTCCCCGTCAACGCACCCTGGAAGCAGGTGCTCGTTCCTGACGCCCCCGAGGCGCTGTTCGTGATCTACCCCAAGCGCCAGGGCTTCGGCCTGGAGTCGGTCCCGCGCGAGCTCGGATCGTTTGAGAACCGCCGTGACCTACCTGCCGAGTGGGGAGGCCGCGAAGGCGCCGATCTCGTCGCGGTCACCGGCGTCGAAGATGCGCTCTTCTGTCATGCCAAGCGCTTCCTTGCCGTCGCCCGCACGCACGACGGGATCACTTCGTCTCGCCGCGCTCGCGCTGCGCGACGAATGAGCGACCCCGGCGCCTGCAGCGGTTCGTCGACGCTCAGGACGACGGCCGGATCTTCGCGTCCGCCTGCGACGAGCTGCGCGAGGGGCGCAAGCGATCGCACTGGATGTGGTTCGTGTTCCCGCAGCTCGCCGGGCCTCGGGCGCAGCGCGACGTCGCGGCGCTACGCGATCGCCTCGCTCCAGGAGGCCGAGGCGTACCTCGCGCATCCGGTGCTCGGACCGCGCCTGATCGCGTGCGCCCTCATTCTCAGCCAGCTGCGCGGCCCCAGCGCGACTGACATCTTCGGCAGTGTCGACGCGATGAAGCTGCGGTCGTCGATGACCCTTTTCGCCTTCGTCCGGCCCGGCGATCCGGTCTTCGCTCAGATCCTCGACGTGTACTTCGGCGGCGGGCACGACCCGGCCACCGAGCGTCTGCTGGACTGAGCGTGGGTGCAGGATCGCGGCTGATCTGCCGATGATGTGCCGAGCCCGCGGGAGGTTTGCTGGTGCATGACGTCGGCAACTCGCGATCCCTCGCGAGATCCTCGACAAGCCGGGACCGCTGGACGATCGCGAATGGGAGATCATGCGCGAGCAGATCCCGATCGGCGCGCGGATCGTCGCCGTGTGTGACTCCTACGACGCGATCGTCGCTGACCGTCCCTACCGTCACGGGCGACCGGAAACCGAGGCGATCTCCGAACTGCGCCGCTGCGCGAAAACCCAGTTCGATCCTCGCGTCGTCGAGGCCTTTCTCGCCGCGTTGGAAGCATCCCGCCGCGAGTCCTCCGCACTGAGCCGCACCTTCCGGACGGCATCCCGGGCGCGGTAGAATCGTTGTCGACTCAATCAAAGTGAGGACTCCGTGGACGTCGAGATCTGGTCGGACATCGCCTGCCCGTGGTGCTACGTCGGCAAGCGCCGCTTCGAGACCGCGCTGGCGCAGTTCGAGCACGCCGACGAGGTGCGCGTGACCTGGCGCAGCTTCGAGCTCGACCCGACGGCGCCGCGCGAACGCGAGGGCGATCTGGCGGCGCGACTGGCAGAGAAGTACGGGATGACGCTCGAGCAGGCCCAGGCATCGCAGCGCCAGCTGACCGAGGTGGCCGCCGGCGAGGGGCTGGACTTCCGGTTTGACATCGCCCGCAGCGGCCTCACCTTCGACGGGCACCGCATGATCCATCTCGCCGCCGAGCACGGGCTGCAGGACGCGATGAAGGAGCGGTTGATGCGCGCCTATTTCGGCGAGGGGGAGCTCGTCGGCGATGATGAGACTCTGGTGCGCCTGGCCACCGAGGTCGGCCTGCCCGAGCCCGAGGTCCGCGCGACCGTGTCCGGTGACCGTTACGCCGGCGCGGTCCGTGAGGATGAACAGGCCGCGCAGCGGCTGGGGATCTCCGCGGTCCCGACGTTCGTCGTCGACCGTGCGCTCGGCGCCTCCGGAGCGCACCCGCCCGAGCAGCTGCTCGATCTGCTGCGCCAGGGCTGGGCCAGCCAGACGCCAGTCGCCTAGCGGGTCGATGACACGGTCGCGCCGGTCAGCGAGCCGGGAGGCGTGCGACGGCGTCGGGCACCCCAACCGCCGCGGATGCGAACCGGGGTGACCAGCCGAGCTCGGCTTTGATCCGGGCGTTGCTGCTACGCGCGGACCGCACGACCGCACGGACCGGGTCGGGGCCGGCGGAGAGGCGGGCCAGCCAGACGGGCACGGTCCGAGGCGGTCCGAGTCCCAGGGCCTCAGCGGTGAGGGTGACGAACGCCCGGTAACGGATCGGCTCGTCATCGACCACGTGGTATGTGGCCCCGGACGGGGCCCGCTCCAGCGCGTCGGCGAAGGACGCCGCGACATCGTCGACGTGGACGACGTCCCACAGGTTCTGGCCGGACCCCACCACGGCGAAGCGCCCCGGTCCGCGCAGACGGCCGACGATCTCCTCGGCGTACCAGCCACCCGGGCCGTACACGTGGCTGGGGCGGATCACCACATGGCGCAGCCCACTGGATCGGACCAACTCCTCGCCCGCCTGCTTGGAGCGTCCGTAGGCGGTCTTCATCGGGAGGGCGCTCGTCTCGTCGAGCAGCGCCCCGTCGGCCTGGCCGGTGACGACGGTGGACGCGAACAGAAGCTTGGGGTCGCCCGCGCGGCGGGCGGCCTCGATCAGGCGCCGGGTGCCCTCGACGTTGACCTCGTGGATCCGGCCCGCATCACGCTGGGTGGCGATCTCGGCGGCAAGATGGACGATCGCCTCGGGTCGCAGTTCGGCCAGCGTCCGGGCCAGGGCCTCGCCGTCGGTCAGCTCTCCGGGGACGAGCCGGGTGTCGGGGGGCTCCGAGCCCGGGCGGCGGCACATCGCCGCGACCTCCACGCCGCGCGACCGCAACTCGGCACAGACTGCATGACCGAGAAAGCCCGACGCGCCGGTGACCAGGACCGTCACGTTACGGACCCTATCGGGAGGGCGGCCCGCGTTGGGGGACGGGCGTTGACGACGCCAGGATCGGGCGACCGCCGTTCACAAGTTGCCCGATGCGCTCGTGTAGGTTTGCTCGTATGCGCGTACCGATCACGCTGGACCTCCACCTCCCCAATTTCAACTACCCCGGCGTCGGCACCGATGAGCTGTTCGACACGCTCGTCGAGATCGCCACCACCGCCGAGCGGTCGGGCTTCAGCTCCGTCTCGCTGATGGATCACCTCCACCAGATCCCCGGCGTCGGTCCCGAGGAGAACTGGATGTTCGAAGGCTCAACGATGCTCGCCGGCATCGCGGCGCGAACCTCGACGGTCACCCTCGGCCTGCTCGTCGGCAGCGTCACCTACCGCAACCCGGTGTTGGCCGCCAAGATCACCACCACGGTGGACATCATCTCCGGCGGACGTGCCTGGCACGGCCTCGGGGCCGGATGGTTCGAGGCCGAGCATCAGGCCTACGGGTTCCAGTTCCCGCCGCTCAAGGAGCGCTTTGAGCGCCTCGAGGAGGCGCTGCAGATCACCCGCTCGATGTTCACCAACGAACGCACGACGTTCAGCGGCACGCACTTCCAGGCCCACGGCGCCTACAACAACCCCAAGCCGATCCGCGGCGACATCCCGATCCTGATCGGGGGCAGCGGCGAGCGCAAGACGCTGCGCATGGTTGCCCAATACGCCGACGGCTGCAACCTGTTCGGTGACGCCGAGCGGGCCAAGCACCTGCTCGGTGTGCTCGAGGCCCACTGCGAGCGGCTCGGTCGCGATTCGGCAGAGATCACCAAGACGGGCATGGGTGTGGTCTGCGTCGCGACCACGCACGAGGCGGCCGAGGCCAAGGTGCAGGCCATGCGTGACGCCGGTGTGCCCGAGCAGCGGCTGGCCAGCGTGATCGCCGGAGATCCGGACACGATCGCCGAGCGGGCTCAGGCGATGGCCGATGTCGGCATTCAGGGCATGACCATCTCGCTGCCCGACGTCCACGATCTGGAGGTCGTCGAGATGACCGGCCGCGCGCTGGGTCCGGTGTTCGCGAGCTAGAGCGGACCGGTCTGCAGCCACCAGCGCGCGTGCCCGATCAGGCGCGGCACCGGATAGGCGGCGGGATCGGTGAGCACCAGCCGCGCGTACTCGTCGGACCATGCCGACAGGATCCGCGCGGTCAGCTCCGCGTCGGGCATGTCCGGATCGCGGTCGGCGAGCGGGGCGACCGCAGCCGCGAGTCGCTGCAGTGCGATCCCGCGCCCGCTGGCGATCCGGTCACGCAGGTGCTGCGGAGCGCCCTGCGGGGGCATCAGGACCAACCGCCAGGTCGCCGGGCGACTGCGCACCGCCTGCAGAAACGCCTCCAGCGCCTCGAGCATCAACTCGCGCGGCTCGCCCTCGTCAAGCGGGGTCAGCGCAGTCTCGGAGAACTGGGCCAGGGCGCGAGAGGTCTCGCGGTCGATCACCGCCTCCAGCAGCTCTTGAAGATCGCGGAAGTGCAGGTAGACAGTGGCGCGGGTCACCCCGGCGGCGGCGGCGACCGACTCGATCGAGAGCCCATGGAAGCCGCGTTCACTCAGTTGGCGGCTGGTGATGTCCAGCAGCTGAACGCGTCGCTCGGCGGCGGGGCGGCGTGAGGAGCGAGGGGGTGGCGCCATCGTCGATTAGGTTACGCTACCGTTAGTTACGGACGCGTCAGGTTGTCCGGCGCTCACACCCCGCCCTCGGAGGAGACCTGAGATGGAGCACGTCAAGGTGGTGATCGTCGGCGCCGGGTTCTCGGGCCTGGCGATGGCGAACCGTCTCAAGGAGAGCGGACGCAGCGACTTCGTGGTCCTCGAGCGCGCTGAGGAGATCGGCGGGGTGTGGGAGCTGAACACCTATCCCGGGTGTACCTGCGACGTGCCCTCACACCTGTATTCGCTGTCCTTCGCGCCCAACCCCGAGTGGTCGCACACCTACTCGCCCCAGCCCGAGATCCGTGAGTACCTGCGCCGCACCGCCGATCGCTTCGGCCTGCGTCCCCACATCCGCACCGGGTTGTCCGTGGAGCGCGCGACATGGTCTGCGCTCGACGGCCTGTGGACGCTCGAGACGAGCGCGCAGGCGATCACGTGTGAGGTCTTCATCAGTGCCGTGGGCCCGCTGACTGAGCCGAGCTGGCCCGAGGTTCCGGGTCTGGACCGGTTCGAGGGAACGCTCATGCACTCCGCCCGCTGGGACCATGACCTGGACCTGCGGGGCAAGCGGGTGGCCTCGGTCGGGACCGGGGCGTCGGCGATCCAGTACGTCCCGAAGATCGCCGACGAGGTTGCGCAGCTGCACATCTTTCAGCGCACCGCACCGTGGGTCATGCCGCACGGCAACCGGCCCATCCGTGACGTCGAGCGCACCCTGTACCGGAGGGTGCCGATGCTGCAGGAGATGGTTCGCCAGGGCGTCTACTGGGCGCGCGAGCTGCTGGTCGTCGGCCTGACCAAGCAACCCCGGATGCTCGGTCTGCTCAAGCGAGTCGGGCGTCTCCACATGACCCGAGCGATCTCCGACCCCGCGTTGCGGGACAAGCTCACTCCCGACTATGCGGTGGGTTGCAAGCGGATCCTGCCCTCCAACCACTGGTATCCGACTCTGGCCAAGGCCAACGTCGAGCTGATCGACGGTGGTCTTGCCGAGGTCCGTGGGCGCACCGTCATCGCCGCCGACGGCAGTGAGAGGGAGGTTGACGTGATCATCCTCGGCACCGGCTACCACGTGAGCGACATCCCGATCGCCGAGCGCGTGATCGGCGCCAACGGCCGCCGCTTGGAGGAGGCCTGGGCGGGCACCCCCCGCGCCTACCTGGGGACCTCGATCCCCGACTTCCCGAACTTCTTCATGCTCCTGGGGCCGAACACCGGCCTCGGCCACAGCTCGATGGTGTACATGATCGAGTCGCAGGTCGATCACGTCTTCGCCGCCCTGCAGACCCGCGAACGAGCCGGCTCAGCGGTGATCGAGGTGCGGCCCGAGGTCCACGCCCGCTACAACACCGAGATCGATGAGCGGATGCGCTCGACGGTCTGGGCGCTGGGCGGGTGCCAGAGCTACTACGTGGACGCGACCGGCCGCAACGCGGTCATCTGGCCCGACTGGACGTGGCGTTTCCGGCGGCTGGCCCGGCGCGATCCCGGCGACGCCTATCGCGTGACCAATCCCGATCGTGACACGGTGACGGCATGAGGGCGGTCACCTGCACCGAGGCGCAGCTCGCGGTTGCGGACGTCCCCGAGCTGATTCCCGACGCGGGTCAGGTCGTGCTCGAGGTGCTGCGCTGTGGTATCTGCGGCTCGGACCTGCACGCTCGCCATCACTGCGATGACCTGGCCGGGGTCATGGCCGAGGTCGGCTACGACGACTTCATGCGCTCGCATCAGAGCGTCGTGTTCGGTCACGAGTTCTCGGGGACGGTCGGCGAGTACGGGACGGGCTGTCGCCGAGAGCTCCCCACCGGGGCCCACGTGGTCGCCCTACCCCTGATGCGGCGCGCGGGCGCCCCACAGGCCACCGGCCTGTCGCTGGCCGCGCCGGGCGCCTACGCCGAGCGCGTGCTCGTCCAGGAGTCGTTGATGATGGCGGTCCCCAATGGGCTGTCGCCGGAGATGAGCGCCCTGACCGAGCCTCTGGCGATCGGCTGGCATGCCGTTCGCCGCAGCGAGATCGGCAAGCGCGAAGTGGCGATCGTGATCGGCTGCGGACCGATTGGGCTGGCCGTCATCTGCTCACTGAAGGCCAGGGGCGTGAAGACGATCGTGGCCGCCGACTTCTCGCCGGCCCGCCGGGCGCTGGCCACCGACTGCGGCGCCGACATCGTCGTCGACCCGGCCCGCGACTCGCCGTACACGGCGGCCGACCGTGGCCACCTGACCACCATGCCCGAGGTGGTCGAACTCGCGATCTCGACGGTTGAGAAGCTGCGCCGGTTGCCGGTCGCCTGGCAGCACGTGTGGCGCGGGATCGACGCGCTGGGGATCAAGCCCAAGCACCCGGTGGTCTTCGAGTGCGTCGGCGTGCCCGGCATCCTCGACGCCATCATCGCCGCGACGCCGCTGTTCTCGCGCGTGGCCGTGGTCGGAGTCTGCATGGGCGACGACACGATCCGTCCGTCGATGGCGATCAACAAGGAGATCGACCTGCGCTTCGTGCTCGGCTACACGCCGCTGGAGTTCCGTGACACGCTCCACGCCTTGGCCGAGGGCAAGCTCAACGCGGCGCCGCTGGTCACCGGGCAGGTCGGTCTCGAGGGCGTCGGCGCGGCATTCGAGGCGCTCGGTAACCCGGAGGTTCACGCCAAGATCCTGATCGATCCCCGCAGCACCGCCGTCGAGCCGGTGCGCGTCTGAGCGGCCGGGGACGGACGGCCACCGGCGCCCGGTTCAGGGCGCCACCCGGATCAGGAGCCGTGGGGACGTCTGAGAGACCGCGCCATCGCATCGGCGAGCGGCGGGTTGGCGTACGGGCCAGGGGAGCGCAGGGCATCGAGAACCTGCTGCTGTGAGCGCGGGTCCTTGTCCTGGCTCATCTTGACCTTGCAGACGAAGCGGCTGATCGGCAGCCGGATCCCGGCTGTCCCCGGAGCCAGCCGTGCCGCGACATCCGGTTGGAGCCAGACCGGGCGGTCGACATGGCGTTCGAAGTGGGCGACGAGGCGCTCCAGCGTGGCCACGTTCTCCTCGGGGCTGAGGATCTCGGGTACGCCGTAGCAGTGGGCGACGCTGAAGTTCCAGGTCGGCGCGCGGGTGGCCTCGGGTGTGTACCAGGACGGTGAGATGTAGCCGTGCGGCCCGGCGACGATGAGCAGGATCTCGCGGGCACCGAAACCGTGCAGGCGCTCGTCAGGGCGCCCAACGTGGGTCACGACAGCCAGCCCGTCGGCGTCAGGATCCAGCAGCACCGGGTAATGGGAGGCGACGAGCATGTCGTCGTCGTCGCGGCTGACCAGAGTTGCCCACGGATTGGCCTCGATCAGCTCGCGAACGACCGTCTCGTCGGTCTCGGCGTGGGCAGGGTGGTGTCGCATGGCGGCGTCGGGTCGGGAGCTGAGCGCCGACGCGGTCAGGCGCCGAAGTCGGGCAGCACGAGGGCGCCGTCCGGGGTCGAGTGTGAAGCCGGGGTTGTGGGCGATCTCCCACACGTGGCCGTCGAGATCGGCGAACACTCCGGCATAGCCGCCGTAGAAGGTTTCCGCGGCCGGCCGGGTCACCTGCGCGCCGGCTGACTTGGCGTCGGCCATGATGGCATCCACCTGCTCGCGGGAGCGCACGTTCTGCGCCAGCACGACGCCGCCGAAGCCGTCGCGCCCGGTGTCCGTGAGGCCCGAATCGCCGGCGAGTTTCGTCCGGCTCCAGAGCACGAGCGCGAGACCCCTCGCCTGCACGAACACCGTCTCCTGGACCTCCTGGCCGTGCCAGCCCAGGGCAGCGTAGAAATCCCGCGCCGCCGCCAGGTCGGCGACGCCGAGCGTGATCAGGCTGACCCGCGTCTCCATCGGGAAGGGATGATGTCAGAGCCTGCCCGCGGTGCCCATCCCGTACGGTGCAACGCATGCCCGATGCTGCCTCACCCCCGCTTGGTGCGCCCGTCGCATCCCTGCCAGCGCGCGACGGCGATCTCGCGGTCTCGGCCCGCGGGCCTGGTCAAGGCCTTCGGCAAGGTCCGGGCGCTGGACGGCGTCGATCTCGATGTCACCGCGGCACCGTGCTCGGCCTGCTCGGGCCCAACGGCGCCGGCAAGACGACCGCGGTCCGGATCCTCACCACCCTGCTGCAGCCCGACGCCGGCACGGCGCGCGGTCGCCGGTCTCGACGTCGTCGAGCGATGCCGCCCGGCTGCGCGCGCCAGATCGGCCTGGCCGGCCAGTACGCCGCCGTCGACGAGAACCTCACCGGCCTGGAGAACCTGCCATGGTCGGGCCGGCTGTACGGCATGCCCCGCGCCGACGGCCAAGCGACGCGGGCAGGAGCTGCTGGAGCGCTTCGACCTCGTCGACGCCGCCAACCGGCCGGTCAAGACCTACTCGGGCGGCATGCGCCGCCGCCTCGACCTGGCCGCCGCGCTCGTGGCCCGGCCGCCGGTCCTGTTCCTCGACGAGCCCACCACCGGCCTCGACCCCCGCAGCCGCCTGACCTCTGGGAGACGATCGAGGAGCTGGTCGCCGAGGGCACCACGGTGCTGCTCACCACCCAGTACCTCGACGAGGCCGACCGCCTTGCCGACGCGATCGCGGTGATCGACCACGGCCAGGTCATCGCCGAGGGCACCTCCGATGAGCTCAAGGACCGGGTCGGCGGCGAGCGGCTCGAGGTTGCGCTCGAGCCGCGGGTTCAGCGGCGAGGCCGCCGCCGCGGCGCTGGCACCGATGTCCGACGAGCCGCCGGTGGTCCAGGGCTCACTGGTGTCCGCTGCCGTGCATGATCGCGGCGGGGTGATCGTGGACGCGGTCAAGCGGCTCAGCGAGGCCGGGCATCGGGGTTGACGACATCAGCCTGCGCCGGCCGACGCTCGACGATGTCTTTCTCGCCTCACGGGCCACGCGGCCGGGCGACTCCGAGATCGAGGCGCCGAGGACGCATGAGGCGGCTGGTCACCGACACGCTGATCATCGCCGAGCGCAACCTCGTCCGGCTGCCGCGCGCACCCGACCTGCTGCTCGCCTTCACGGTGCAGCCGATCATGTTCGTGTTGCTGTTCCGGTACGTGTTCGGTGGCGCGATCAACACCCACGGGCTCCCCTACGCCGACTTCCTGATCCCCGGCATCATCGTGCAGAACATCGCGTTCGGCGGGTTCGTGACGGCGCTGGGGCTCAACGAGGATGTGCACAAGGGCCTGATCGATCGCTTCCGGTCACTGCCGATGGCCCGGCCGGCGGTGCTCGCCGGCCGCACGCTCGCCGATGTCGTGACCAACCTGCTCTCGATCGTGGTGCTGCTGATCACCGGCCTGATCATCGGCTTCTCGTTTCACGCCGGCGTGGTCAACGTGATCGCCGGCTTTGGGCTCCTGATCCTGTTCGGCTACGCGTTCTCGTGGGTCTTCGCGCTTCGTCGGTCTGCTCGTCTCCTCGCCGGAGGCGGCCAACTCGGCCGGCTTCATCGCCGTCTTCCCGCTCACCTTCATCTCCTCCGCGTTCGTCCCCGTCCAGTCGATGCCCGCGGCCCTGCGTGCGTTCGCCAACGTCAACCCGTTCACGATCACCGTGGACGCGATGCGCTCCCTGTGGCTCGGCGCTCCCGCCGGCAACACGTCTGGGGCGCGGTCGTGTGGGCGCGTGGTGATCTTCGCCGTGTTCGCGCCGCTCGCGGTCGCGCGCTACCGCCGGGCTGCCGCCCACTGACGGCCAGCGAGGCTCGCTGACCCGAGTGCGGAGTTGCCTCGGGCCCGAAGGGGCCGCGCTACGGGGCCAGACGCTCGGAGAACCAGCCCCCGGCCGTGTCCCGGCGAAAGCGCAGCCGGTCGTGCAGACGATCGGGGCGGCCCTGCCAGAACTCAACGGACTGCGGCACCACGCGCACCCCGCTCCAGTGTTCGGGCCGGGCGAGCTCGGCGCCCCGCTCGGCGGCCCGGTGGAGGTGGCGCCACGGGTCGGCCACGACATCGCGCGAGGCGATGATCTCTGACTGGGGCGAGACGATCGCGCTGACCCGGGACCCGACCGGGCGGCTGGCGAAATAGGCGTCGGCCCGCTCGGCCGCGACCGGTTCGGTGCGGCCGATGACGATCACCTGGCGCTCGAGCCACAGCCATCCGAACAGCAGCGAGGCGACCGGGTTCACCGCCAGCTGACGGCCCTTGACCGAGCGCAGGTTGGTGTAGAAGACGAACCCGCGCTCGTCCCAGGCCTTGAGCAGCACGGTCCGTGTGCTCGGGGCTCCATGCTCGTCAGCGGTGGCGAGCACCATCGCGTTGGGCTCGATCGGTGGCTCCCGGCGGGCATCGGCCTGCCAGCGGGCGAACTGCTCGGGCCACGTTGGGGCCAGCGTCGCCTCGTCGAGCGTGCCACGTTCGTAGCTGGTGCGCTCGTGCCCGAGGTCGTGCTCCTCGCCGCGGGGGGCCCCATGATCCATCCGGGGCGCTCAGCCCTCGTTGATCTGCACACGATCGGCGTAGAAGGCGACGTGCCCGGCGATCGGCGCCACCGCCTCGTACGGGGAGATGTACTGCCAGACGGTGTTCTCAGACGTGTCCCCGTCGATCATCAGGCTGAAGTAATTGGCGTTGCCCTTGTAGGGGCAGTACGTCGTGTGCGCGGTGGCCTGCAGCAGCGAGGCGTCCACATCCTCGAAGGGGATGTACTGCACCGCCGGGTAGGCCGCCTCGCGCAGCGTCAGGGCGTGCTCTGAGCTGGCCAGCGTATGACCGTCACGGGTCACCGTGACGCGGTTCGGGGTCGGCTCGACCGTGATCGGGTGGTCGCGACCGGGTTGCAGAATCGGGTTGTCGCTCATCAGGGCTCCTCGGGGGGGATGGGACCATCCCTGACGATAGGAACCTCCCGGCCGGCCGCCGTCGATCGGTCCAAACCGGCCAGCAAAATGAGAACTCCACCTCCTTTCAGACCGGAAACTGGCAGGAGGGGCGCCAGGCGACCGGAGTGGCACGAGCAGACCAGTCCCGGCCGTTCACCGCGCGATGGCGGCCGGCGTGCGCCAGCACAGCTCGGTTCCCGACTCGCCGGGCGCCCGAGGTGGCCTGGGCGTTTCGCTGACCAGCTCATAACCGCAGCGCAGCGCCACCGCGGCGCTGGCGAGGTTGGCGACGTCGGTGTGGATCTCGACGTGGGTGATCCCGGGCTGGGCCAGGGCCGCCGTCGTGAGCAGGCGCGTGGCCTGCGTGGCGATCCCCCGGCGTAGGCAAGCCGAATGCACCCAGTAGCCGATCTCGAGGCCGTCGGGAGCGATCCGGCGGTGCAGGCCGCAGGCACCGGCGAACCGGCCGCCGACGATGATGCCGAGCATCACGTCTTCGCCGTCATGCCACTCCCGGTCGCGCCCGGCGAGCATCGTGCGCCGCGCTCGCAGGCTCAGCGGCTCGTGGACGACCCACGGCATCCACGGTCGCAGGTGCTCGAGGCTCTCGTTCACCGCTGTGGCGAGCGCCTCCGCGTCCCGGACGCGCAGCCGCCGTAGCAACAGCGTGTCGTCGCCTTTCAGGAGCTCGGGCAGGCGGGCCGTGACCGGGGGCACGGCGCGGATGCTAGACCTGACCCGTGCGTGTCCGGCCCCCGCATCGCAAGGATCTCGATGATGTGCTCGCGCTCGCGCTCGCGCGGGACATCGCCGATCTCGGGGCACCGGATTACACCCGGGCCGACCTCGAGTCCGAGTGGGATGCGGAGGCGATCACGCTCGCCGATGACGCCCGGATCGCGGTCCGCGACGACGGCACACTTGTCGGTTACGCGATCCTGCGCCGATCCGAGGCGCTGGTCATCGTCGCCCCCGATGCCGTCGGGCAGGGAATCGGCGGCACGCTGCTGGCGTGGAGTGAGCAGCGTGAGCGTGAGGTCGGCCGCACGCGCCACCGCCGCTCCGTCGGTGCCACTGACACGGGCGGCCAGGCGCTGCTGGGCGCGGCCGGGTATGTGTGGGTCCGCAGCTTCTGGCGCATGTCACGGTCACTGCGCGCGCCCGTCGCGCCGGCGGCCGTCCCCGCCGGGATCAGACTGAGAGCACTCGAACCCGAACGCGATGGAGCCGCCGTGCACGCGCTGGACGAACGCAGCTTTGCCGGTGCCCCCGACTTCACCCCGCACACCGCCGCGCAGTTCAACCACGAGCACCTCCAGGCAGCGGACCTGGCGCCCGAGCTGAGCCTGGTGGCCGAGGAGGACGGGACGATGGCCGCCTTTCTGCTCTCCCACCGGCGCACACCGGAGAACAGCGGCTACGTCGACATCCTCGCGGTCAGCCCCGAGCAGCAGGGCCGAGGCCTCGGTCAGGCCCTGCTCGTGACCGCCTTCGCCGGCTACCTGCGCGCTGGTCTCGGAGTCGCCGAGCTCGCCGTGGCCTCGGACAACCCGCGTGCGCTGCGCCTCTATGAACGGGTCGGCATGGCGCCGAGCTTTCAGATCGACAGCTTCGAGCGCGACGCGCGGTGAGGATCCGCGACGCCACAGTCGCCGACTGGGTGTCGATCGGCGCCGATCCCGTTCGTCTCCTCGGTATCCGATTCCCCGATCCACGGAGGACACCATGAAGTACATGCTGCTGATTCACCAGGGCACCACCCCGACTGCCCGGCACGCCGGCCTGGGGCGCGCTTTCGCCTGAGGACGACCAGAACGCACGTGTTCGCCGCCTATCAGCGCGCTCAACGAGACGCCCGGCGTGACGCCGGCCGCAGATGGAGACGCCCGAGACGGCGACCACGGTGCGCGTTCAGGACGGCAACACGCTGACCACCGACGGCCCTTTCGCCGAGCTCAAGGAGGCGATCGGCGGCTACCTGTTCTTCGAGGCCCATGGACCTCGACGCCGCGATCGAGGTGGCGGCCGCGATCCCCGCGGCGAGCATGGGCGGCGCGATCGAGGTACGTCCGCTCGTGGAGCGGTGATAGCGAGCTCGAGCAGCACCTTCCGCGAGGAATGGGGCCGCGTCCTCGCTTCCCTGATCGGTTTCCTCGGCGATTTCGACCTCGCCGAGGAAGCCGCTCAGGAGGCGTTCGCGATCGCCGCTGAGCGCTGGCCGCGAGACGGAGTCCCGGACATCCCGCGGGCCTGGTTGGTGACCACGGCCCGCAACCGCGCCGTGGATCGGATCCGGCGCGAGCGCACCCTGGCCGAGAAGACGCGACTGCTCGATATGCCCACCGTCATCGAGGACGACCACGATGACCCGAGCTTCCCCGACGAGCGGCTCGAGCTGATCTTCACCTGCTGTCATCCGGCTCTCGCGACCGAGGCCCAGGCCGCGCTGACCCTGCGCACGCTCGGCGGTCTGACCACCGAGGAGATCGCTCGTGCGTTTCTCGTCGCCGACACGACCATGGCCCAGCGCCTGGTCCGGGCCAAACGCAAGATCGCCGCCGCCGGCATCCCATTTCGCGTGCCCCCTGATCACCTCCTGCCCGACCGGCTGGCCGCCGTCCTGGCCGTGGTCTACCTGATCTTCAATGAGGGCTACGGCGCTCGCGGGGAGCTCGCCGCCGAGGCGCTGCGTCTCGGTGCGGCCCTCATCGAGCTGATGCCCGACGAGTCCGAGGTGCACGGGCTGATGGCGCTGATGCTGTTGCACGACGCCAGGCGGGGGCCCGCTACGCCGACGGCGAGCTGGTGCTGCTCGCCGATCAGGACAGCGCGCGGTGGGATCGAGCGCAGATCGACCGTGGGCGCGCGACGCTGGATCGGGCGCTGGCGCTGGCGCTGCGCGAGGGCGGTCCGTATGTCGTCCAGGCTGCGATCGCCGCACTCCACACCGAGGAGCCACGCGACTGGGCGCAGATCGCCGCGCTTTACGGCCGGCTCTCGCAGTTGACGCGCTCGCCGGTGGTCGAGCTCAGCCGGGCGGTGGCCGTGGCCGAGGCCGAGGGTCCCGAGGCGGGTCTGGCGATCGTCGAAGGACTCGAGCTGTCGGACTATCGCTATGCCCACGCGACCCGGGGAGATTTGCTGGCGCGCCTGCACCGCCAGTCCGAGGCGGCAGCGGCCTACCGCCGGGCCTTGGAGCTCAGCCATGACGATGCCGAGCGCAGGCTGCTCGAGCGTCGGCTGGCCGAACTGCGCTGAGGCGTCAGCGCGGCGCGAACGCCGGCCGCCCGGTGGGCTGGGGCGTCATCGGGGCTCGAGCACGACGAGTGGGATCTCACGCTCGGTCCGCGCCTGGTAATCGTCGTAGCCGCTGTAGGCGGCCACAGCCATTGGCCACAGGCGCTTGCGCTCGGCAGCGTTCGCCACGTGCGCATGGACGCGTCGGATCTCGGCTCCGACCTGCACCGTCGTGTCGGGGTTGGCGCGCAGGTTGTGGTACCAGCTCGGATTGCGGGGATGGCCTCCTTTGGAGGCGACCAGCACGAGGTCGTGACCATCCTGGATGTAGACGAGTGGCGATGTGCGCGTGGTCCCGCTGCGGGCACCCGTGTGGTCGAGCAGCAGCATCGGCGCAGCCCCCGGGAAACGATGCCCGACCCGGCCACGGGTCAGACGGTAGATCTGAGTGTGACCGCCCATCACCCGGCGCAGCACCGGCCAGGTGCGGTCAGCGATGTCGAGCACGCCCATCGCGCGAGCCTAACCGACCGGTGCCTCAGCTGCCGCGGCTCTCGAGCGTCTCGGTCAGCTTGGCGATCGCGAAGCCCCACGCCTGCCCGGGCTTGACCTTGGGCGGCAGCGAGACCTCCTCAGGGTTGGTCACGATGTCCAGCAGCACAGGGCCCGGATGCGCGAACGCGGTCCGGATCGACTCCTGCAGGGTGTCGGGAGCGGTGACGCGGATCGCGTGCAGCCCGGCGGCGGAGGCGATCGCAGCCAGGTTGACGTCCTCCAGGCGCGTGCCGAACTCGGGCAGACCGGCCTGCTCCTGCTCGAGCTTGACCATGCCGAGCCGGCCGTTGTTGAAGACGACCAGGCGGACAGGGAGGGTGTGGTGGACGGCGGTGAGCAGATCCCCGAGCAGCATGGTCAGCCCGCCATCGCCGCAGAAGGCGACGACCTCGCGCCCACGGTTGAGCGCCTGGGCGCCAAGTGCCTGAGGCATCGCGTTGGCCATTGAGCCGAGGTTGTAGGAGCCGAGCAGCCGACGCGTGCCGCTCATGGTGACAAAGCGCGAGAGCCAGACGGTCGACATGCCGGTGTCGGAGGTGAAGATCGCGTCCTGGGCGGCGTGGGCGTCGATCGCCACTGCGACCGCCTCGGGCCGGATCCGCTCGTCGGGGTTGTCAAACGCCGAGCGGACCTTCTCGACGATCCCCCGTTCGTCGTAGTCAGGGTCTGCGAGCTGGTATTGACGAGTGCACCACGAGGCGTACTTCTCGGTGGATGCCTCAAGATGGCTGCGGTCGCTCTTGGCGCTGACGAGCTCGACCAGCCCGGCGGCAGCGAGCCTGGCGTCGGCGACGATGCCGAGCCCGACCGCGGTCCGACGTCCGATGTGGGCCGCGCGTGCGTCAATCTGGATGACCTGCTTGCCCGTCGGATACCAGTCGCTGTAAGGGAAGTCCGTGCCGAGCATGAGGAGCAGATCGCAGGACTGAAAGGCATGCTGAGCGGCCGGGTTGCCGATCAGGCCGCTCTGCCCGACCGCGAACGGGTTGTCACGCTCGAGCGCCTCCTTGGCCTTGAGCGTCAGGACCATCGGGGCGGCGAGGCGATCGGCGAGCGCGAGGACCTCGTCGCGCGCATGCCGGGCGCCGCGCCCGATCAGCAGGGTGATCGCCGCGGCGGCGTCCAGCTGGGTGGCGGCGGTCTGCAGAGCGGCCCGGTCAGGCACGACCGGTCGTTGCTCGGTGACGAAGTGGGGTGCCGCGCCGGGTGCGTCGAGCGCGGCGACGTCGCCAGGCAGGGTCAGCACCGCGACGCCGGGGGCCTCGAGCGCACGCTGGACGGCCTGCTCGAGCAGGCCCGGCATCTGCTCAGGGCTGGTCAGGGTGCGGCAGAACACGGCGACATCACTGAACACGGCGTCGTTGTCGACTTCCTGGAAGAAGTCCGAGCCCACCTCGGCGAGCGGGACCTGGCCGCAGATGGCCAGCACGGGCGCGTGGGACTTCTTGGCGTCGTAGAGACCGTTGAGGAGGTGCAGCGATCCGGGGCCGACGGTGCCCATGCAGACACCGAGCGTCCCGGTGAGCTGCGCCTGGGCGCCGGCTGCGAACGCACCGGCCTCCTCGTGACGGACACCGATCCACTCCAGACGCGGCTCGCGCCGGATCGCATCCGTGACCGGGTTCAGGGCGTCTCCGACCACTCCCCAGATCTGGCGGACACCGAGCTCGGCGAGCGCGGTCACGATGGTCTCGGCGACGTCTGGCATCTTCGGCCTCCTGGGGGCGGCTAGGCGATCGCGCGCGGCGCGAAGGAATCGGGATCGGCGCGCTCCCAGGCGTGAGCCCACAGCTCGGGGGGATCGTCGAGCAGCTGGCCCGGGGACAGCCACTCGAAGAGCTCGGCGTAACTGCGTGCGCTGACGTGGTCAACGCGGCGGACGAGGTGATGCGGCGTCACCTCGGCCGGAGAGTGCAGTCCCATCGAGGCGATCAAACGGGTGGCCTCGGTCACGGCAGCGTGCTGGTAGCGGTATACGCGCTCGGTCTTGTCAGGCACGTCGAGCGCACGTGAGCGCTTGGGATCCTGGGTGGCGACCCCGACCGGGCACTGGTTGGTGTTGCAGCGCTGGGTCTGAAGGCAGCCGACGGCCATCATCATCGCCCGGGCGGCGTTGCAGTAGTCGGCGCCCTGGGCCAGACGCTTGACGATGTCCGAGCCGGTGGCGACCTTGCCGCTGCACCCGATCTTGACCCGGTCGCGCAGACCGCAGCCGACGAGCGCGTTGTGGAGCAGCATCAGGCCCTCGGTCAGTGGGGTGCCGACGTGATCCTCGTACTCGGCGGGCGCGGCGCCGGTGCCGCCCTCGGCCCCGTCGACGATGATGAAATCCGGAGTCGTGCCCTCGGCGACCATCGCCTTGCAGATGGCCAGCAGCTCGTGGCGGGTGCCGATGCACAGTTTGAAGCCCGCCGGCTTGCCGCCCGACAGCTCGCGCATCCGAGCGATGAAGCGGATCAGCTCGCGGGGAGTGGAGAACACCTTGTGCGACGGCGGGCTCACGCACGTCTGGCCCTTGGGCACGCTGCGCGCCTTGGCGATCTCCTCGGTTACCTTGCCGCCGGGCAGAACGCCACCGATCCCCGGCTTGGCCCCCTGGCTGAGCTTCAGCGAGACCATCTTGACCGACTCGTGGGCGGCCTTTTCGCGGAACTGCTCGGCGTCGAAGCCGCCGTCCTTGGTGCGGGCGCCGAAGTAGCCGGTCCCGAGCTCCCAGACCACGTCAGCGCCGTTGAGGTGGTACTTGGTCAGCCCGCCCTCGCCGGTGTCATGGGCAAAGCCACCCTTGGCCGCGCCCTGGTTCAGCGCCGTCAGCGCCTGGCCGGACAGCGCACCGAAGCTCATCGCCGACACGTTGAGCAGGGCCATATCGTAAGGGCGACTGCACTCGGGACCGCCGACACGCACCCGCGGCAACTCCTTGGGGGGATCGAAGGAGGCGATCGACTGCAGCAGCCATTCGTACCCGGGCTCCCCGACGTCGCGCTCGGTTCCGTAGGCCTGCTCGTCCTGGATCCCCTTGGCTCGCTCGTAGATCGAGGTGCGGGTGTCGCGGTCAAACGGACGGCCGTCGTAGTTGCGCTCGATGAAGTACTGCTGCAACTCGGGGCGGATCGACTCGAGGATGAACCGGCCGTGGCCGAGGATCGGGTAGTTGCGGAGGATCGAGTGACGCCGTTGAGCGACGTCGTGGATGCCGAGGGCGACGAGCGCGCCGAACACGACCGCGATCACGATCCAGGCGACCCCGCCGAACGCGATCGCGGCGAGGACGGACAGCACGAACAACAGGACGGCGGTGATCAATCCGATGTAACGCATCGCGCCTCACCTACCCGGTCACTGGGGCAGCGAACCCCGGGGTGGTCCCCACGCTGACCTGCGCGGCTGCGCGAACATGGCCCGGTGGCCGCCACGCGCACCCCTCCGTCCTACCGCCGCCTGCTGGTACGCCCGGGCTATCCGGGCTTCGTGCTCACCGTGTCGCTGTCGCGGGTCAGCGCGACGATGTTCAACACCGCCGGCGTGCTGCTCGTGCTCGTCCGGACTCACAGCGCGGCGCTGGCCGGCCTGACCGCGGCGGCCACCGTCATCCCGGGTGCGGTCAGTGGGCCGGTACTCGGCGCGTGGCTGGACGTGGCCCGGCGCCGGCGGCTGCTCGTCGTCGGCGATCAGCTGCTCAGCGTCGTCGGGCTGGTGGCGATGCTCGCCCTCGCGGGACACGCGCCCAACTGGACGGTGCCGGTCGTGGCGGTGCTCTACAGCGTCACCCGCCCATTCAGCAGTGGTAGCTTCGCCAGCGCGCTGGCCGAGCTGGCCGGGCCCGAGCTGCTCGACGCCGCCAGCGCCGTGGAGGCGACGAGCCTCAACCTCGCCGTGGTCATCGGCCCCGTGCTGGCCGGCGCTCTGTCCGGGGTGATCGGGCCGGCGGCGACCGTCGAGGTCCAGGTCACCCTGACCCTGGTCGTCGCGGTGCTGATCGCGATCAACCCCGCCTTCGAGGCCCGCCCAGCGGTCCGGGTGGCGAGCCTGCGGGCTGCGGTCGGAGCCGGCCTGGCCGTGGTCGTGCGCCACCCGGTGCTGCGCGCGACGACGATCTCCTCGACGGCGGCCGCGTTCGGCTGGGGGCTGATGCTGGTCGGCTTCCCGCTCTACGCGGTACGCACGCTGCACGCCCCGGCGCACGCGAGCGGGTATCTGTGGGCGGCGGTGGCCGGCGGCTCGATCATCGGCACCTTCGGGTTCCGCCGCCGGCCGAGCCTGATCCGGTCCGCGGCCTCGTACGCGGCCGTCGGCCTGTCGGCGTTGCTATGGCTGCTCGCCGGCAGTCTGCTCGCCGGGGTGGCGCTGATCACGCTCTCCGGCGTGCTCGAGGGGCCGGCCTACTCGGGCGCGATCGCGCTGCGCCAGCGCACCGCCCCGCCGGCCGTGCGCGCGCAGGTGATGACCACCCTGACAAGTCTCTCGGGCGTGGCCCTGTCGGTTGGCGGCGCGGTCGGCGGCCTGGTGTCGAGTCCGGGGACGCTGATCCTCGTGCTCGTGGCCGTCAACCTCGTGGCCGCAGGGATGTGCGCGCGAGAGCGCGTCGGCGCGGGGGCGATCGCTTCCGAGGGCTGAGTCTCACGCCTTGCGCCGGCCGATTCGTTAAATAGGACGATGGCCGCGAACGATGACACCCGCCGGATTCCGATGGCGCCGACCGGGACGGCCGGCCCGAGGCCGATGTCCCCGTCTCGGTTCTCGTCGCGGCCGGGGTGACCGTGCTCCTCTGGGCCTCGGCGTTCGTCGGCATCCGCTACGCGGGACGCGGGTTCGCCCCCGGATCCCTCGCGCTCGGACGGCTGATCGTCGGCAGCCTCGCCCTTGGCGTTGCGATGCTCATCCGCCGCGAGCCGCTGCCTCCGCGCCGGGCGCTGGGCGGGATCGTCGTCTGCGGCCTGCTGTGGTTTGCCGTCTACAACGTCGCCCTGAACGCCGCCGAGCGGCGCATCGATGCGGGGATCGCCGCCCTGCTCGTCAACGTCGGGCCGATCTTCATCGCCATCCTCGCCGGGATCGTCCTGCGCGAGGGCTTCCCGCGGCTGTTGCTGGCCGGGTGCGTTGTGGCCTTCAGCGGGGCGGTGCTGATCGGAATCAGCACGTCGCGCCACGCCGGCGGCGGGGCCTGGGGTCCGATCTTGTGCGTGATCGCCGCGCTCACCTACGCCGCCGGGGTGATCGCACAGAAGCCCGCTCTGAGCCACGCCTCGCCGCTGGCCGTGACCTGGCTGGCATGTGTCGTCGGCGCGATCGGCTGCCTGCCCTTCGCCGGTGGGCTGGTCAGCGATCTCGGTCGCGCCGGCGCCCAGGCGACGGGGTGGATGATCTACCTCGGCCTCGCCCCGACCGCGATCGGCTTTCTCACCTGGGCCTACGCGCTCTCGCACACCGCGGCGGGACGGATGGGCTCGACCACCTACCTGGTACCGCCGGTCGCACTGCTGCTGGGCTGGGCGACCCTCGGCGAGATCCCGCCGTGGCTCGCCGTGCCCGGGGGCCTCCTGTGCCTGGCCGGAGTCGCGCTCGCGCGATGGAGCCCACGGCGGCCACCCACCCCCACCTTCTACCCTGGCCAGGCATGTCCGCCACCAACGCCACCGGCCCGATCCTGAGAGCCGCGATCGTCGGCGCCGGCCCCTCGGGTTTCTACGCCGCCGAGCAGCTGCTCCGGGCGGGTTTCGCCGTTGACCTGTATGACGCGCTTCCAACCCCGTTCGGCCTCGTCCGCGCCGGCGTCGCGCCCGACCATCCCAAGATCAAGTCCGTCACCCGCGTCTACGCGAAGACCGCCCAGCACTCGGATTTCCGCTTCTTCGGCAACGTCAGCCTTGGCACCCAGGTGACCCCGAAGGAACTCCGCGAGCGCTATCACGCGGTCGTCTACGCGATCGGCACCGCCACCGACAACCGGCTCGGGATCCCGGGCGAGGACCGCCTCGGCTCGCACCCGGCGACCGAGTTCGTGGCCTGGTACAACGGCCACCCCTGGTTCACCGACCATCAGTTCGACCTCAACGGCGGACGGGCCGTGGTGATCGGTAACGGCAACGTCGCCATCGATGTCGGCCGGATGCTGGTCCTGGACCCCGGCGAGCTGGCCCCGACCGACACGGCGGACCATGCCATTGACGCCTTCGGCAGCGCGACCGTGCGGGAGGTCGTCCTGCTCGGCCGCCGCGGTCCCGCGCAGGCATCGTTCACCAATCCCGAGCTGCGCGAGCTCGGCGAGCTGCGCCGCGCCGATGTGATCGTGGACCCGGCCCAGCTGGAGGGGGTGGCCGAGCCGGAGGACACGACCAAGCGGCGCAATCTCGAGCTGTTGCGCGAGTACGCCGCCCGCGTCCCCGCTGGGCGCTCGCACCGGCTGGAGCTGCGCTTCCTGCGCTCCCCGCTGGAGATCCTCGGCGCAGGCACCGACGGTCCCGTGACCGGGGTGCGAGTGGGGATCAATCGGCTGGTCACCGGATCCGACGGCCGGATCAGCGCCGAGCCGACCGGTGAGGAGGAGGTGATCGAGTGCGGGCTGGTGCTGCGCTCGATCGGCTACCGCGGCGTCCCGATTCGCGGGCATCCCGTTCGACGAGCAGCGGGGCCTGATCCGCAATGACGGCGGCCGCGTGCACGATGAGCAGGGCCCCCGTCCCGGCGAGTACGTCGCCGGATGGATCAAGCGCGGGCCCTCGGGAGTGATCGGGACCAACAAGAAGGACTCCGCCGATACCGTCGCGCGGATCGTGGAGGACGCCGAAGCGGGACTGCTGACCGGGCCGGCGACCGACGATCCCGGGGCGATCGCGGCCTGGCTCACCGAACGTGCGCCCGATCACGTCACGTGGGCGGGGTGGGAGATGATCGACGCGCAGGAGTCCGCGCTGGGCCAGCCCGCAGGCCGCCCGCGGGTCAAGCTCGTGCGGTTGGACGAGCTCCTCTCCGCCAGCCGGACTCGCTAACGCGCAACCAACTGGTTGCGCTAGCCTACGGGTCATGACCCGTACGTTGCTCATCCTCGGCGGCACGGGGTTCGTCGGCCCGGCCGTGGTGGCCGAGGCACTGGCGCGCGGCTGGAGGGTGACGACCTTAACGCGGGGGCATCGGCCGGCGCGGGGCGAAGGCATCGAACGCCGGCACGGAGACCGGTTGGATCCACGCGCGCTCGACTCGCTCACGGCTCGCGACTGGGACCTCGTGCTCGACACGTGGTCGGGGGCGCCGCGGGTCGTGCGCGACAGCGCCGGCGCCCTGGCGGGGCGGGCCGGACGTTACGTGTACATCTCCAGCGGGTCGGTCTACGCCCCGCCGGTGGAGCTTGGGGTCACGGAGGAGGCCACAACGGTCGCGGCGTCGCCCGACGCGTGGGCCGGTGACTATGCCGAGTGCAAGCGCGGCGCTGAACTTGCGGTCACCGGCGCCTTCGGCGCGCAGGCGCTGATCCTGCGTCCCGGGCTGATCCTCGGTCCCGGGGAGGACGTCGGGCGCCTGCCCTGGTGGTTGAGTCGCATGGCGCGCGGCGGCGACGTGCTCGCGCCGGGGCCGCCCGATCTCCGGTTGCAGATGATCGACTGCCGGGACCTCGCGGGCTTTGCGCTCGAGGCGGCGACGGCGGGCGTGACCGGCCCGCTCAACACCGTCAGCCCGTCCGGACACGCGACCATGGGGTCGCTGCTGCGGGCATGCCGGGCCGCGGCCGCACCGGCGGGCACAGAGCTCCGGTGGCTCTCGCCCGAAGCGGTGGGCGCGGCCGGCATCCAACCCTGGATCGAGCTCCCGATCTGGCTGCCGCCGGGGCACGAGGCGGGCGCGCTGCACGCAGCCGACGTCTCCCGCGCCCACGCCGCCGGACTGCGCTGTCGCCCCGTCGCTGAGACGGTCCGCGACACCTGGGCGTGGCTGGAGGGTCTGACCGGGCCGCCCCCGCTGCGGGCCGACCTGCCGCGCCTCGGGCTCGACCCCGAGCGAGAACGGGCGGTCCTGCGCGCCGCGGGCTGACCGAGCGTGATCTCGTCGGCCAGGGCCATTGTCGGGCCCTCGCGGCCGTGGCATCAGCCCCTCTAGCGGAAGGTGTACTCGGAAGGCTCGAAGGTCTCGGTCCGCCGCGCGTATTCGCGCATGTACCCCGGCCAGTTGGCGACGATCCGTCCCGACTCGGTGCGGTACCACGAGTCGCATTCGGTCCACGCAGTACCCGCGAACTGGCTCTGAACCTCGCGATCGCTGGCCGCTTCGATGTCGCGCCGCACCTCCACCGAACGGTGGCCGCCCCGGCGCAGATGCTCGAGGGCCTGGCGGATGTAAGCGGCCTGCAACTCGAGGTAGAAGATGATCGAGCCACCCGACGTGTTCGTGTTGGGGCCATACATCACAAACAGGGACGGAAAGCCCGGGACGGTGAGACCGAGGTGGGCGTGAGCGCCACCGGCCCACGTGTCGGACAGCCGGACCCCGTCCTGGCCGCGGACATCCATCGGGAACATGAACTCGGTGGGTCGAAAGCCGGTGCTCCAGATGATGCAGTCCAGCAGGTGCTCGCGGCCGTCCGCGGTGCGGATCCCGTCCGGCGTGATCTCGGCGATCGGATCGGTGATCAGCTCGACGTTGGGGCGCCCGAGCGCGGGGAGATAGTGCGAGCTGAACAGCACGCGCTTGCAGCCGAATGTGTAATCGGGCCAGACCTTGGCCCGCAGGTCTGGGTCCGGCAGCTGACGGCGCATGAACAGGGACGAGCGCAGCGCGCCGATCCGTCCCAGTGTGCGCGGATGGTGGATGAGCGCAGTCAGCAGCTCGCCGTAGTAGAAGACCCAGCGGCGGCGCAGCCAGTTGATCATCGAGAGCCGCCGAATCAGCGCGCGGGTCATGGCGGGATAGCGACGGTTCTCGCGCGGCAGCATCCAGTTGCCCGTCCGCTGAAAGACGGCCAGGGCGCCGACCACGGGCGCGATCCGAGGAACGAACTGGACCGCGCTGGCGCCCGTACCGATCACCGCCACGCGCTTGCCGGCCAGCTCATAGCCATGATCCCAGCGTGCGGAGTGAAAGCTGTGGCCGGCGAACGTCTCACCTCCGGGAAGACTCGGGATCGCCGGCTGGTTGAGCTGTCCGGTGGCGATCACCACGGCGTCGGCCTCGATCGGCGCTCCGGTCTCGGTGTCGATCTGCCAGCGACCGGTTGCATCATCGTGCACGCACGAGGTCACGCGACAGCCCGTCCGGATCAGTGGCGTGATGCCGTGATCGCGGGCCACATCCTGGAGGTAGGCGAGGATCTCGGATTGCGGGGAACACAGCCTTGACCAATCACGCCGCTGCGCGTACGAGTACGAGTAGAGATGGCTGGGCACGTCGCACGCGGCCCCCGGGTAGTGGTTGTAAAACCAGGTCCCGCCGAGGTCGCCGGCGGCCTCGAGGATCGTCAGCTCGGTGATCCCATGGCGGTGCAGCTCGATCGCCGCGGCGATGCCCCCGAAGCCCGCTCCGATGATCACCACGTGCGGCGTGTCGGTTCCGGGCGGGTGCGGATCGGAGGCGAGGTTCATGTGATCATGTTCGCCGCCTCCGTTCTCGTCAGCGGCCCTCGAGAATGCTAGGCGTTACCGAGCCGAGGCGATTCCGGCGCGGCCGCGATCCCACGGCCGTCGAATGGCGAGAGCCGTCTCGAGACGTCACCGCGGCCGATGGGTGGGCTCACGGTGCGGACGGCCGCGCGGCTGGGCGGTCGCGCCGTCGGCGTCGCGAGCTAGCCGGTCGCGCCCGTGGGCCGCCGCGCCCGCGCCTCACGGGAGGACGGCTTGGGCGTCAGCACGCCAGCCAGGCGGCCCGACAGGGCGCCGCACAGCGCGCCGATCAACAGCGTCGCGAAGACGTTGACCGCGACCCAGGCGTAGGGGGTGGAGATCACGCCGCCGAAGGCGCCGGCGCCGGCGGTCGCCGGCTTGGCGAGGGCGGCCAGGCTCTTGCCGGTTCCCCCGCCGCCGGCGGCCCAGCCGTCGAGGCCGGTGGCGATCCACCAGAAGACACACGCCGCGAAGGTGGTGAAGATGACCGGCACGTTGAGCCATGTCAGACCGCCACTGAGCGTTATCAGGACGAAGGCGATGATCGCCACCCCGAGGGAGATCGTCCAGAAATCTGGCAGCCCGGTCGTCGACGCCACGAAGGCGAACAGGATCAGCGCGCTGACGCTGCCGACCGCGCTGTTGATCGCAACCGTTCGCAATGCCGCCGCGTTGGCGCCGAGGACGAAGAACATGCCCCAGGTTACGAAGCCGGCCGGGATCACGAGGTGGAAGTTGCTGGGCAGCGACAGGCCGTTGCCGAGATCCCCGTTGGTCACCCAGTGGAAGGTGAAATTGGCGGTGAACTCGACGTATAGAAATGCGATCACCGCGACCGCAAGGGCCAGCGGCATGGTTGCCTTCATCTTCTCGCTCACGACCCGTCTCCTCTGTACGTGGACTTGCTCACGGCGGAGCCGGGCCTCCCTGCACGGGACCGGTGGCTCTCTCCTGCCGACTCAGCCCCACTATCGCTGCGGGCCCGCGGACGCGGTGGCTCAGCTTGAGGCAGATCGAGCTCCAACGTGAGTCACAGCGTCGCCGCGGGGAACGGCAGGACGACGCGGGTCAGCGATCCGCAGGCTCGGACGGTCCGAGCAGACGGTAGGCCCGTAACCGGCGGTGCAGGGTGGCCCGCCCGACCCCCAGCTCGCGGGCGGCCCGGGTGACGTTGCCGCCGTTACGCGACAGCGCCCCGTCGATCGCGGCGCGCTCGATCTCGCGCAGACTGCCGGTGGCCGGATCCCCGGGAGGTCGGAGGCCCTCGTCGCCGGGCAGTGAGTCAATGCCCATGACCGACCCGCCACGCAGCAGCGCCGATCCGAGGACGTTGTGGAGCTCCCGGACGTTCCCCGCCCAGCGCCGCGCGGCGAGGGCCTCGAGCGCCTCCGGGCGCAAAACCGGCCGTGGGGCGTTCTCCTGTGCGTGATCCCGGCACCACGCGTCGATCAGCAGGCGGACGTCATGACCGCGATCGCGCAGCGGCGGGACCGCGAGCGACACCCCCGCGACGCGAAGCAGCAGCTCCGCGCCGGGGCGGGGCGCCTCGGGGTTGATCAGTCCGATCACCCAGTGGCGCTCGGACTCGGTGAGGGCGTCGAGGTCATCGGCGAGTTCGAGTTGAGCCCGGGAGCCCAGCGCGTGCAGGCGGTTGAGCACGATCGTGCCGGTCGAGCGCCGAGCCAGCCCCCATTCGGTGCGCCAGGTCTCGCGCGCGCAATGGACCACGGTGAGCGGCCCGGCGCCGCCGGCGATCCGGTGCAACTGCGTCGCGAGGGTCAGCTTCCCGGTCCCGGGCTCACCCCAGATGGCCGTCCTCACCCGGGCCCGGGCGACCTTCTCGGCGTCGCGGAACATCCGCCGCATCGCCGGGCTGCGCCCGATCAGCGGCGCCCAATCAGCCGGGGGCGGGCCTGCGCCCGACCCGCGGTCACGGTCCACACGCTGGATCGAGACGACCGCGCCGAGAACCTCCGCACCGCCGTAGACGAGACGCGCTTCCGCGCGTGAGCGCCCACGCGAGAGCTCGAGCAGTTCCGTGCAGTCGGACTCGCTGCGCAGCGCCTGCCCGGCGAAGCTCAGCAGAAGCTTGATGTCCTCGCTGGAGGCGCTCTGCATCATCCGCGCGTTCTGGATGATCGTATGCCCGCCGCGATCCACGGTCAGATACGGCGGCTGGCGGCCCGCCCGTCCGCGCATGTGATGTTCGAGCAGCTCGCGCTCACGGCCGAACACCTGGTCCTCGAGGCGCCGCTCCACGCCCAGCGCGGCGCGGGCGATCAGCGCCGAGACGACGGCGCCCGTGAGCGTCGTGTCGGCCGCGAGCCCGATCACCCCCAGCACCTCGCGCGTCAGCGGGTGGTGGACCGGCGCGGCGGTGCAGCTGAACCCGTGGAAGGCGCCGAGGAAGTGCTCGGAGGCGTACACGTGGGCGAGGTCCCCGAGCTCGAGCGCGAGTCCGATCGCGTTCGTGCCCGCCGCCTTCTCGTTCCAGACGCCGCCGGGGACGAGATTGACCCGCTCCGAGCTTCTCAGCACGTCCGCCGAACCACTGCGATGGAGGATCACCCCGAAGTCGTCGCACACGATCACGGCCGAGCGCGTATCACGCAGATCGACCGTGAGCTCCGCCGCCACCTCCCGGGCCGCGCAGAGAAACTGACGCCGCGCATGCCCGGCGTGATCGAATCCGCGTAGCGCCGCCTCGTCCACGGGTACCGCGGGCAGCTCGACGCGCAGCCGGTGACTGACGGTGCGCAGCCACGAGGCGGCGATCTCCGGTCGGACACCGTCGAGGATCTCGCCGCCGGCCTGGAAGGCCTCCCACTGTGACCCGAGCGTCGACTTCGCGTCGGTGGGTCCTGAGAAGCCGCTCGTCATCGCCTCCCTCGTTCCCGGTTGGCGACCCTCCCGGGGACGCCTCAGCCAAGCGTACTCGCGTGCGCACCGGTCCGGTGGATCAGATTGAGACACGCCGAGCGGCCGGCCACCACCCGTTCCCATCGGCTGACCGCGCCTCCTGCGGCCCCCGGGACGGGCTATCGTCGCGGTCCTCGTCGCCTGTCGCCCGCCGCAAGGAGAGTCCATGGACCTGACCTTCAACGAACACGAGCTTGCCTTCCGAGACGAGCTGCGTACCTGGTTCGACACGCACGATCCCGGCGCGGAGCCCGAGCGCGACGAGGACGCCCACTATCGCTGGCGGCGGGATTTCCAGCGGGAGCTGGCCGATGCCGGCTGGGCGGCGGTGCACTGGCCGGTCGAGTACGGCGGCCGCGGGGCGACGCTCACCCAATCGGCGATCTTCTTCGAGGAGCTGGGCCGCTCGGGGGCGCCCCTGCCGGCCAACGTGCTCGGACTCCTGCTCGCGGGCCCGACAATCATGGCCTACGGCACCGACGAGCAGAAGGAGCGCTATCTCAACCCGATCCTCACCGCCGAGGAGATCTGGTGTCAGGGCTTCTCGGAGCCGGACGCCGGTTCGGACCTGGCCAGTCTCAAGACGCGCGCCGTGCGCGACGGCGATGACTGGGTGATCACCGGGCAGAAGGTGTGGACGAGCGGCGCGCAGTACTCGAAGTGGTGCATGCTGGTCGCCCGCACCGACACCGACGTGCCCAAGCACAAAGGGCTGACCTACTTTCTGATGGACATGGAGCAGGAGGGTGTGCAAGTGCGCCCGCTGCGTCAGATCACGGGCGAGAACGAGTTCAACGAGCTGTTCATCGACGCCGCGCGCGTGCCGGCCGAGAACGTACTCGGCGGGGTCGGCAATGGATGGCGCGTCGCCCTGACCACGTTGATGAACGAGCGCGCCGGTCTCGCCTTCTTCCTCCAGGTTCGCCTGCGGCAGTTGCTGGACCGCCTGATCGAGGAGGCGGCCGGTCGTGGTCTGCTCGACGATCCGGTGGTCGCGGATCGCCTCGGCGAGCTGCATCTGCGGGCCGAGGTGCTGCGGCTCACCGCGTACCGCGGGCTGACCACGATCGAGAAGTACGGTCAGCCTGGGCCGGAGGGCTCGCTGACCAAGTGGATGTGGTCAGAGACCAACCAGCAGCTCACCCAGTTCGCGGCCGACCTGCTCGGCCCCGTGGCGCTCGAGTCGGGCGGCCGCTGGGCCTACGAGCTGCTGCGGGCGCGGGGCAACTCGATCGAGGGCGGGACCACAGAAGTGCTCAAGAACATCGTCGCCGAGCGCGTGCTCGGCCTGCCCAAGGCGCGCTGAGCCGATGCGCGCACGGCAGCACGACAGCGAGGAGGCGGCATGGACTTCGATCTGACCGAGGATCAGCGCGAGATCAAAGGGGTCGCCCGCGAGTTGTTGGCGGCCCGCTCGCCGTTGGCCCGGGTCCGTGTCGCGGCGGAGAACCGCGCGTATGACACCGGCCTGTGGAACGAGATCGTCGGCCTCGGCTGGCCGGGGATCGCCGTCGCGCAGGAGCACGGGGGCCAGGGTCTTGGTGCCGTCGAGCTTGCTGTGCTGCTCGAGGAACTGGGGTACGCATGTGCGGCGACGCCGTTCCTGTCGACTGCTCTGGCCGCCGCGGTGATCTCGGCCACCGGCTCTGCACAGCAGCGATCGCGCTGGCTGCCGGGGCTGGCCAGCGGCGAGCTGACCGCCGGGCTGGGCCCCCGCGCGCTGGTCCTCGATGGCGAGGGTGCCGACGTCGCGGTCGTGATCGAGGGCGACGAGGCGTGCCTGGTCACCGCACCCGAGGCAGACGCCGTCGAGACGATCGATCCGACCCGCCGCTTCGCCAGCGTCCGCGGTGAGGGTGAGCCGCTACAGGCCGGCGCCGCCGCGCGTGCCCGGACCGGGATCGCCGCCGAGATGGTCGGTGTCTGCCAGCGCTCCCTGGAGATGACGCTCGAATACGTCAAGGACCGCAAGCAGTTCGGGATCGCGGTCGGCGCCTTTCAGGCGGTCGCGCACCGCTGCGCGCAGATGCTCCTGTACACCGAGAGCGCGCGGTCAACGGCCTACTTCGCCGCCTGGGCCGCCGACGCCGACCCCGAGCGCCTCGGAGAAGCCGCGGCGCTCGCCGCCGCAGCGGCGGCCGGTGGCGGACGCGACGTCTCCGCCTCGGCGATTCAGGCTCACGGAGGCATCGGCTTCACCTGGGAGGCTGACGTCCACTGGTTCTACAAGCGCGCGCAGCTCAACGCCGCGCTGCTCGGCGGGACCGGGCGTCATCACGCCGCCCTGGCCAGGGCGGCCGCCGCCCGGGTTGCCCTGCCCGCGGGCTGACCGGCGGCTGACCGGCAGGTTGCAGCCAACAGGGATGCGCGTACGCGCGGCGAACTCGCGTTGAGTCCGCAACGTGAAGGAGTCAGTCGTGAGCTACTTCCAGAGGCCGCCCGACGGGGGCGAGCAGCCCGCTGGGCATGATGTCGAGACGGCACACACCCTGGAGCCCTACTGGGCCTCCGGACCGTTCGCCGGAGACGACCCCGAGGCTGAGCACGAGCCCCGGCCGGCAGACGGATCGTGGGCCGGCGATGAGGCTGGGGATGCCGACGGTGCCCGGCCGCGCGTCGGTGCCCGTGTGACTCACCTGCGCGACCGTGTGCGTGACACGCTCGCCCGTCTCGAACTCGGTCAGGTCGCGCGCCCGATGACCCCGGACGTGGATCCTGACGGGACGCAGGCCTTTGACGTGCTCGACGACGTTCCGGCAGACCAGGAGGTCGCTCCGAGCCGGTTTGCAGTCGCCCCGCTCGGTTACAGCCGCCCGGCGGTCGACGAGCACATCGCCGCCCTGGAGCGCGAGCTCGCCGAACTCCGCGCCACGCGCGCTGACGGGAAGCCGGCCATGTCGATCACGGAGGAGATCGAGCGTCTCGGAGAGCAGACCGCCTCGATTCTCGTCGTAGCTCACGACCAGGCGCACGAGACGACCCGGCTCGCTCAGGAGCGGGCGGAGCGGTGCGTCACAGACGCGGCCGAGAACGCCTCGGCGATCACCGAGCAGGCCAAGCGCCGGCTCGACGCCCTGGATGTCGAGACCGACGTGGTCTGGCAGGAGCGGGCGCGATTGCTCGCTGACGCGCGCGCCGTGGCCGAGGAGCTGACCGCGATGGTGGGCCGGGCCGAGGAGCGGTTCCCCGAGGAGCCCCGGACCGCCGACGTCGAGGCTCAGACCGCCGGCTAGCGCCGCTTCACGCCGCCGCCGGCTTCACGGCGCCGGACCCGGGTTGGGGCGATGGCGGGCGTAGATGTCAGCCACCCAGCGCCCGCCGGGCCGCCCGGCGAGGCTGTCGAGCAACTCCTGGGCGTCGGGCGGCGGTTGCCCCACCAACGGGTAGGGGAAATTCGCCGGGCGCACGACCGGATAGAACAGGGCCGCGGCCGTGAGGTCCGCGATCGAGGTCGAGTCCGAGATCGAGCGGCCGTCGAGTGTCAGGACGGGCGTCGTGTCGTGTCCGGTCAGGCGGCGCGCGGCGATCGCGTGCCAGCCGACCAGCAGCGACCGGCGCCGGTGGGGAATCCGCTTGAGGTCAAGCGCCCACCTGACCTTTTCGTTGAAATGCGATACCTGCAGCTGCCAGAGGACCGGCAGCTCGGTGGCCGGGCTCATCCGGCGGTTATATCCGGCTCTGACACCCTCTACAAGGTGGATCCGGTGGACTTCATCCTGACGGACGATGCCGGGCGCTTTCAATGCGCGGCTTGGCCGTTGCTCGAGGCGCGTCTGGACGGCAACGCGATCGCCTCAGTGCTACTCCGAAGATCTACACCGCGGTGGGATACCGGCGGTTCGGGTCCTGGGCGGAGAACGAGTCCCGCCCGCGCGCCGCGAACCCCTCAAGTCGCGCCGCGAGAAGCCGATACGAGTTCCGATGAGCGTTTCCATCGACGCGGCCGATTCCGCGGAGGCGGCTGCGCGGCCACCGATCGAGGCCGCCGACGCTCGCGTGCTCTTTCCGCCACCGGGTGAGCCGATCGGTCACGAGTTCAGCCGCGACCAACGCTTCGCCGAGATCCAAGCGCTGGCCGAGGTCGGATCCTGGGAGCTCGATCCGAGCACTGGGCGAGCGATCTGGAGCGACGAGTTGTGCCGGATCTTCGCCCGTCCGGTTGGCCACGCGCCCAGCTGGGAGGAGTTTCTGGGCTATGTGCACCCCGACGATCGCCCGTTGGTCACGCAGGCCTTCACCGGCACGCGTGAGGAGGGCGAGACCGGCGCCGTCTACCGGATCCTCCGGCCCGACGGCGAGATCCGCTTCGTGCATACCCTGCGTCACCGGCGGCCCGGGGGCGACGGTTCGACCGCGGACATGTTCGGGACCGTCCAGGATGTCACCGATCAGCAACGTTCCGAGCAGGCCCACCGCGAAGCCCATGAGCTGTTCGAGACCGCTTTCGCCCAGGCTCCGATCGGCATGGCGCTGGTCGGGCTCGACGGCAGCTGGCTACGGGTCAACGCGGCGGTCACGCGGATCACCGGCTGGGCGCAGGACGAGCTGTTGGCGGGCACGTTCCAGGACATCACCCACCCCGACGATCTCGAGGCCGACCTGGCGCAGATCGAGCGGCTGGTGGCCGGGGAGATTCCCGGATATCAGATGGAGAAGCGCTACCTGACCAAGGACGGCGCGGAGATCTGGGTCAACCTGTCGGTCTCGCTGGTTCGCGATCAGCACGCACGCCCTCGGCACTTCATCAGCCAGATCGAGGACATCAGCGAGCGCAAGCACGCACAAGCCCGTCTGCAGCAGGCCGAGTTCGACGCCCGGACCCAGCGCGACCACGCCCAGGCGATCATCAGTGCGATGCACGACGGCTACGCGCTGACGGTCGGCGGTGAGCTCAAAGTGGTCAATGAGGCGTTGTGCGAGCTGACCGGCTTCAGCGAGGCCGAGTTGGTCGGCGCCAAGGTGCCATTCCCGTTCTGGCCGCCCGAGCGCCTGGACGAGACCCTGACCCTGCGACGCCAGATCCTCGCGCAGGAGGGAGGCTCGTTCGAGGTGATCCTGATGCGCCGCAACGGAGAGCGCTTCGAGGCCGAGGTCACCGCCAAGCCGGCCCGAGACGCGAACGGCGACGTGTTCGGCTTTGTCAACACGATGCGCGACGTCGGCGTTCAGCGCCGTCAGCAGCGCGAGCTCGAGCGCCTCGCGCGGACCGATGCGCTCACCGGCCTCGCCAACCGCCACGTCCTTCAGGCTGCGCTTGATCGTGCGGCGGAGGGCGCCCACCGGCAGGGGCATCGCCTCGCCCTGGTGTTGCTCGACATCGACTGGTTCAAACAGGTCAATGATCAGCACGGGCATCCCGCTGGCGATGCGATCCTGATCGAGGTCGCCCAGCGGCTCACCGCCACGGTCCGCACCGGCGAGGTGCTCGCTCGCGTCGGCGGGGAGGAATTCGCGTGGGTGCTGCCCGAGGCCAGGGTCTCGGACGCGGTGCTCGCGGCCGACCGGGCGCGCACCGCGATCTCCGCGGTGCCGTTCGCCGCCGCCGGACGGCTGACCATGTCCGCCGGCGTCGGCGTAATGCACGCGCCCGCCGATGGAGACGCGCTCTACCGGCTGGCCGACCGCGCGCTCTACGAGGCCAAGCAAGGTGGCCGGGACCGCACCTCCTGCCTGACCCTGGGCCTCGGTGGTCCGAGGCCCGAGTAGAGTCGGCTCCGGCCCTGAAACGCGGCTGACCGAGAGCTCCGGATCGCCGCGCCCGATCCCCGATCGCCTCGGCCGCTCGCGGCGGGGCTTGACGGCTGTCGCTCGGGCTGGGTGGCGGCGATCGCGTTTGCGCCGGCCGCCGGCGGGGTCCGGCGCGGCGTCGCGACCGCGGCGGCGGTTGCCCGCACCGAGCTGCGGCGCTTTGCCGACATCGATGCCGCCCTGGCCTGGGCCGAGCAGGGTCCGGAGCCGACCCCGATGACGGTCGACATCCCGATCGGTCTGCCGGTGATCGCCGGTCTCAGAGCGTGTGACCGTGAGGCCCGGGTCCGGCTCGGCCGGCGGTGGATGTGTGTGTTCGAGGCCCCTGGCCGGGAGCTGTTCGGCCAGGATTTCGCGTCGGCCCGTGAGCTGGTCCGCGCGCGACGGGACGCCGCTCCGCGGCAGACCCTGCACATTCCCACTCATCAGATGGTCAATATCACCCCCAAGGTCGCCGAGGTGGACCGGGCGCTGCGGGCACGGCCGGGTCGCCAGCAGTGGCTGGCCGAATGCCATCCGGAGCTCTCCTTTCGGGTGCTTGCGGGGCGCGAGCTGCTCGGCAAGCGAGCCGCGGAGGGCCGGGCGCAGCGTCGTGCCGCCCTGGCCGGACCATTCCCGGACGCCGCCCAGCGCCTGGATGCCGTCAGCTGGCGCCGCAGCGAGGTCACGCGCGACGATCTGCTCGATGCCTACGCCGCCTTGTGGTCGGCCCTGCGCTTCGCGGCGGCCGACGGGCGGTACCTCCAGCTCGGGGACGGCGGCCGCGACGCGCGCGGATTGCTGCAGCGGATCGTGGTCTGAGTCGGGCGCCCCCTGCGCGCGGGGGTCCGCGCTCGTCCTACCGGGCGCTCAGCAGGTCGCGCAGCGTGAGCAGGCCGGTGTGCACGTCGGCGTAGCTCGTGGTCAGCGGCGAGAGGCCGGCCCTGATGATGTCGGGCTCGCGAAAGTCCACGATCACTCCGGCGGCAGATCAGCTGCTCGGCACAGCGCCCGGGCATCGGGATGGGCCACGGCGACGTGGGACCCGCGGCGATCGCTCTGACGCGGCGATGCCACCCGCGCGCCACGCGGAGACAGCCACGCATCGGCGAGCGCGATCGCATACTCGCCCAGCGCCACGCCCTTGGCTCCGGACGGCGTCCAGCCCCGCTTCGGCGAGCAGCTCGAGGCCGACCTGCACCGCGCTGAGGGCCAGCACCGGCGGAGTCCCGGAGAGCATCGCGGTGATGCCAGGGGCGGGGTGAAGCCAGGCGCCATCGCGAACGGATCATCGCGACCCAGCCAGCCCCATACGGGCTGGCGCAGGGTCGCCTGGTGCTCGGCGGCGACGTACAGGAAGGCCGGGCGCGCCGGGGCCCGCGTTGAGGTACTTGTAGGTGCATCCGACCGCGAGGTCGACACCGGCGGCGTCGAGTCCGATCGGGACCGCCCCGGCGCTGTGCGACAGGTCCCAGAGCGCGAGCGCTCCCGCATCGTGCGCGATCGCCGTGATCGCCGGCAGGTCGAGCACGTAGGCCGAGCGGTAGGCCACATGCGAGAGCGCGATCAGCGCCGTCCGCTCGCCGGTCAGCGCCGCGACCTCTCGGGCTCAGGGCCGAACCCGGAGCCGCTGCGCAGCCAGCGGATGGTGAGCCCGTGGGCGGCGGCGAGCCCTTCGAGCACGTATCGGTCAGTGGGGAAGTTGTCGTTGTCGGTGATGATCTCGGTTCGATCCGGACGGGCGGCTGATCGCCGCCGCGGCGAGCTTGTAGAGGCACACCGTGGTCGAGTCGGCGACGGCGACCTGCCCGGCAGCCGCCCCGAGCGCGACCTCGCCGAGCCGGTCTCCGACGCGCAGCGGCAGCTCCATCCAGCCCTCGTCCCAGCCACGGATCAGCCGCGATCCCCACTCCTGCTCGATTACGGCCTGCAGGCGCTCCACCGTCGACCCGGGGCAGGCGGCCCAGCGAGTTGCCATCCAGGTAGACGAGCTCCTGCTCGGTGCCGACGAACCGCTCGCGCAGCTCCGCCAGCGGGTCGGCGGCGTCCAGCGCGGCGGCCGCGGCCGCGGTGGTGAGCTCGGCGGTGCCGACCGCCGGGTCCGTGCCGGTGCCAGCGTGTCCGCTCACGCCGGTCGGCGCGTCCTCAGGCCGTCACCGCGCGGCGGCCGCCGTCGCGATCCGCACGCGACGGTGGACGAAGTCGAGCTTCTCGATCACCGGCTGGGCGAGCGTGAAGGGATACAGGTCATCGCTGCCCATGCTGCGGTTGACCGCATTGAGCGCATAGGTGAGCGGCAGCCATTCCGACAGCAGGTCCTCGAACGGCCCCGTCCTCGCCGGCATCGGGCCGGGGCACCGCCCGCAGCGACGCATCGTGGCTGACCGCGCGAGGTCCGGTGACGATGATCCCGAACTCGCCCGCCGTCTCGAGCGTGTCCCGGATGTGCAGGTAGTGCGCGAACGTCTCGGCCCAATCCTCCCAGGGGTGCATCGTCGCGTAGGCGCTGACGTAGCGCTCCTCCCAGTCGCGGGGCGGCCCGCTCTCATAGTGGCGCTCGAGCGCCTGCGGCGTAGTCCTCGCGCTCGTCACCGAACAGCGCCCGGCAGTCGGCCCAGGCCTCGTCGCCGCTGACGATCAGCGGCTGGAAGTAATGGCCGAGCTCGTGGCGCAGGTGGCCGAGCATCGTGCGGTAGGGCTCACCGAGCTCGAGCCGCCGCGCCTCGCGCCGCGCGTCGTCGGACTCGGCCAGGTCGATCGTGATCAGGCCGTCGGCGTGGCCGGTGGCGACCGGCTCCTGAGCTGCTGGACAGCAGGTCAAAGCGCAGCTCACCGGGCGTGACTCCCGGCAGACTGAGCTCCAGCAGCTGCATCATCACCCGCCGCTTGTCCTGCTCGGCGGTGGCGAAGCGCAGCAGGCCGTCGGGATCGTGATCGCCCGGCCGGGTGCGGGTCAGCTCGCACGACCGGCACAGCAGCGCCGGGCGCCGACACCATCCAGTTGCAGCGGGCCAGCTCGGCGTTGGCGCAGCGGTGCAGGCGCTCGGCCCGTTCGCCCTCCAGCGCCACCACGGTCAGCTCGTCGGGCACGAACCCCAGCGGAGTCGAGCAGTTCAGGCATTGGGTGTTCTCGAAGAACACGAGGTGACCGCAGTGGCCACAGGCGAATGAGCGCATTGGCACCACGTTAGACGGCACGGGTGGACGTTGCCGTGGCCGGGTGCTGAGGTACCCTCGCAGTGCGCGCCGCCCTTCGGGACACAATGTCACCCGCGCGCGCCGCGATCCTCAGATGAACGGTGCTGCGCGAATCAGAACGGTGTGGGGTTGGGCCGCCCTCGGCGGGGCCGGCTCGCTGCTGATCGCGCTGGCCGGACCGCGCGCGACCGCCGATGCGACCTCGCCGTGGTGGTTTGCGCCCTCGGTCCCCGGCGGCCGCGGCACCGCGACCGCGCTCGTCTACGTCGGGATCGCGCTCCTGTGCGCCGGCTGGGCCGGGCTCGGGCGTCACGCCCGCGGCGAGGACACGCGACGGCTGGTGATCATCGCCGGCCTCTGGCTCGTGCCGCTGGCGCTCGGGCCGGCGCTGTTCAGCCGCGACGTCTACAGCTATCTGGCCCAGGGCACGGTGCTGCACGTCGGCGCCAACCCGTACCACACCGCACCCGACTCGCTGGCCGTCGGGCGCCCACGCCCCGCTGCTCGCCGCCGTCTCGCACTTCTGGCGCCACACGACGGCGCCGTACGGGCCGCTGTTCCTGGGCATGATGAGCGTGATCGTCGGGGTCACCGGGCAACCACCTCGTGGCCGGCGTGCTGGTCACCCGGGCGATCGAGCTCGCCGGGCGTGGCCCTGCTGGCGGCCGCGGTGCCGCGCCTGGCCCGCATGCACGGCGCCGACCCCGGGCGGGCCCTGTGGCTGGCGGTGCTCAACCCCCTGATCGCGCTCGAGCTGATCGCCGCCGGCCACAATGACGTGCTGATGGCGGCGCTGCTCGTCGCGGGGATCACCGCCGCCCTGCGCGGACGGCCCGTGCTGGGGATCGTGCTCTGTGCCCTGGCCGCCACGCTCAAGCTGCCGGCCCTGGCCGGTGCCGTGTTCATCGCCATCGCCTGGGCGCGCGAGGAGCAGGGTGTCGCCGCCCGGGTGCGCTTCCTGGCCATCGCGGCGACCGCGATCGTCGTCACGCTGGCCGCGGTCAGCCTCGTCACCGGCGTGGGCGTGAGCTGGTTGTCGACGTCCCTGTTGTCGACCCCGGCCAAGGTCCGCCTGGCGATCACGCCGTCGACCGGTATCGGCTACACGGTGGCCGCGCTGCTGCGCGATCTGGGCCTGGCGGTCAACTCACGCACCGTCGAGGCGGCGTTCGGGACGGTCACGCTCGCGCTCACCGGCGTGCTCGGGCCTGGTGCTCGCCTGGCGCCTGCGGATCCGGACGCTGGCGCTGTTCACCGGCGTGCTGCTGATCGCCGCCGCGGCCGGTGGTCCGGCGGCGTGGCCGTGGTACTTCAGCTGGGGCCTGGCCCTGCTCGCCGCCTGCCCCGTCCCGCAGCGTTCGCTCGTGCTCGTGGCAGGCTCGATCGTCGCCGTGTTCCTGATCAAGCCCAACGGCATTCTCGCGCTCCCGCTGCCCAGCGCGCCGGTCGTGATGGCGGTGTACGCGCTGCTCGCGGCGCTGTACTGGACCGGGCGCCGCGGTGGCCCGGGCCGCGGCCCGGCCGCGCGGGCTCACTCGGCTCTGGCGGGAACGTGAGCAGCAGCCACCCCGACACCCGGCTGCCCGCGGAGGCCGAGGTGGGCGCGGTGCTCGTTCGCCAGCGTGACCGCCTGGCCGGGCGGATGCCGTCCGAGCTGACGCTGCCGATCGCGATCGGCTCCCGATGCTGCTGGCGGCCGTGCTCTGCCTGCTGCAGATCGACGCGCGCAGCCTCGGCTTCGACGAGGCGGCCACCGTCACCATCGCCTCCCAGAACGGCTCGGCGCTCGGTGCCGCGATCGCGCACGACGGCGGCAACATGTCGGGCTACTACCTGCTCCTGCACGTGCTGATCGCGCTGTTCGGCAACAGCGAGCTGGTGCTGCGACTGCCCTCCGCACTCGCCGCCGTCGCGACCGTCGGCCTGATCGGGGCGATCGCCGACCGTCTCTTCGGCCGCCGCGCGGCGCTGTTCTCGGGCACCCTGTGCGCGGTCAGCCTGCCGCTCGTGTTCTGGGCCCAGAACGCGCGCGGCTACGCGCTCATGGTCGGCTTCGTGTGCGCGGCCTACCTCGCCTTCCTGTCCCTCGTGGACCCGCCGCCCGGACCCGAGCGGACCGGCGCGCATCCGGATCGCCGTCGCTGGGCGGTCTACGTCCTGAGCATGACGCTGGCCACCTACGCCAGCTTCGTCGCCGTGCTCGTGGTGGCCGCACAGCTCGTCGCCCTGCTTCCGCGCCGCCGCCGGGCCCGGCTGCTGCCGTTCGCGGCGGCGCTCGGTGGCTACGCGGTGCTGTGCACTCCGCTGATCGTGCTCGCCGCGCAGCGCGGTGCCGGGCAGCTGTTCTGGGTGCCTCGGCCCACTCAGGAGATCGAGAAGCAGGTGTTCGAATCGCTCACCTCGGCCGGTCTGCAGCCGAGTTTCCACGCCACCGCGGTGACCACCGTGCTGACCGTGCTGACCGTGCTGGCCGTGCTCGCGATCGCGGCCTGGATCTGGCGGGCCGCCCGTCGCGGTGAGCGGGTGTGGGCGCGCGGGGCGACCCTCGCCTGGCTGGCGGTGCCGTCACTGCTGTCGTTCGCCTACTCGTTCGTCGCCCAGCCGATGTTCCTGGCCCGCAATCTCCTGATGTCCGTGCCGGCCGTCGCGCTGCTGCTCGGCGCCACGCTCGCTGCGCCGCGGATGCCGCGGCGGCTCGGACTGACGCTGTTCGCCGTCCTCGTCGTGCTGCGCGGCGCGCAGGTCGTGCCCACCTACGCCGTCTCGCCCGAGCCCTGGCAGCAGGCGAGCGCGACCGTGCTCGCGCGCAGCCGTCCCGGTGACTGCATCGCCTTCTATCCGTTGGACGGGCGCATGGCCTTTCAGTACTTCTTCTCGCGCACGAGCACGCCCGGCTACGGCCCGCGCGAGATCCTCCCGATCGCGCCGTGGGACTCGACCCAGATCTTCGTCGAGCGCTACTACACGCTCTCCTCAGCCCAGATCGCGCGCCGCGCCGCCGGCTGTCACCGGCTGTGGTTCGTCTCCAGTCACGAGGGCCAGCGCAACGGTCCGGCGGAATCCGTCGATCACCGCGCGCGCTTCCTCGCTCTGCGCCGCCGGCTCGAGGCGGCCTTCGGCCACGCGCCCGTGGAGCAGCTCGGCTACGCGGCGGCGATCCACATCCAGCTGCTGCCCGGTCCGCTGCGCTGACGCGGCCGTGCACCCGATCTAGGGCCGGAGCGTCGTGCCCCAGAACGTGAGCATGCTCAGCCCGGCGAGCAGGAGCACGTTGCTCCACAGCAGCACGGTCCAGAAGCGCCCGCGCGCGTAGCGGCCAACGACCATGATCGCCGGGAAGGCGGTGATCAGCAGGCGCGGATTCGGGGGGACGAACTCGGAGGTGAGGGCCAGGAAGCTGACCCCGGCCGTCCAGACGAGCGCCTCGGGCGAGATCCGCTTGCGCTGCAGCACGGCGAGGATCAGCATCCCGCCGAGCAGCACGGCGCCGATCAGACCGACGACGAGGTTGAGGTTGATCGTCGGATGGTTGAAATGCGAGAAGGAGAGCTCGTTGGCCAGCTTGGTCGTCAGGTGGACCAGGGCGAGCGCGTCGGTCTTCTCGCTCCAGCCGTGGTGCTGGGCGCGGTAATTGGCCAGCGGAGTCCCGGTCCACAGCCACAGGAAGACGGCGAAGGCGGCCAGCCCCAGGCCCGACAGCAGCGGGGCGACGATCACGCGGCGCAGGCGCCGACAGCCGCCACCCGCGGCGGCGCCATTCCAGCAGTGCGGAGATCGTGCAGACGGGGATCAGCACTACCGCGACCGGCTGGACGGCGGTGGCGAAGCCGGCCAGAACGCCGGCGAGCAGCCAGCGTTTGCGCTCCAGATAGAAGATGCATGCGGCCGCCAGCGGCATCAGCAGGCCCTCGGAGTAGACCATCGAGAAGACGACGGACCCCGGGAAGAGGATGAACAGGATGGTGGCGCGGCGCGCGGTGAAGCGGTCCCACCAGCCCTCGGCGAGCCGGTAGACGTAGACGCAGGCGATCGCGCCGCCGACCCCCGAGATGAGGACGCCGGACACGCTCGACGCCCAGATCGCGTCGTGGCCGGTGACCTTGAAGATCGGCTCGACGAGGTAGATCGGCCAGCGGGAACAGCGGGAAGAAGCCCGAGCGTGGTCTGCGCGTCGGAGGGGTGGTTCGGGTACCCCTGGTTGGCGACCATCCGGTACCAGAGTCCGTCCCAGTTGGACAGCTCGTGCAGGAAGTCGTGATGGCCGAAGGAGGCCTGGAGGTAGGCGGCGAGCAGCAGCAGGCAGCGGGTGCCCAGGTAGACGCCGAGCACGAACAGCAGATCCCGGGAGATCGAGACCGCGAACAGGGGCCGGCTCCGCCGCGCGCGCGTGACGACTGAGCTCGCCGCTCCGGGGCTGGTGGGCTGCTGTCGCTCGTGCCGACGGGCACCGGCTCGATGACGACCGCGTCAACGGGCGGGGGCTCGAGCGGGTCCGCGACCGGCTCGAGGCGCTCGGGGACGGTCTCCACGGGCGCGGAGTCTAGGTTGTGGGCAGGCGGTTCGCCTTAAGGACGGGCTAAGAGAACAATTCAGCCGCCCAGCGCCTGCAGGCGGACCGATCCCGTCCAGCGCATCGTGTCGGTGCACTCGGCGGCGATCCCCTGGCAGGGGCTGGTCAGGTAGCCCTGCTGGGCGCCGGCGGCGCTGAGCGGCCATCCGACGGGCACCGGAGCGTAGGGATTGGGCCGGCAAGCGCCCGCCGGTCAGCGACAGCGCGCTGACCGCCACCGTGGCGGCGCCGCCGTCCCACAGCGATGGGCCGAGCGTGTAGTCATCGGCGGCGCAGTCGCCGCGGTGCCGGGTGGCCATGGGAATCCCGATCTGCAGTCCCGCCGGTCCCAGCCCGACCTGCGCCGCGGCCCCGGAGACGGGAGGAAGTAGCTGCTGGTGCAGCGAATCGTCCGCGTCGGACCGAAGCAGCCCTGGTCCACGGTGGTGCGCGAGCTCTGCTCCGCGGCCGACAGCTGAGAGCGCGCCTCGATCAAATCTGACCGTCGGCAGCACGGCCGTGGAGCGTCCCGCGGACACCGCCGCTTGCAGGCGATCGAGATCGACGACGTAGCGAACCGTCCAGCTCATCGGCGTGACCGTCTCCTGCTCGGTGTCGACGTAGATGCCGTTGCCGGTGCAGATGCTGCGCGTGCTCTGCTGGTAGCGCACCGCCTCGCTGCCGCTGCCGCGTGTACAGCACGCCGACCGAGAACGGCGCCTGCAGGTCGCGCCGGGCCGCGGCCGGGGGCGAGCCGGCGGTGACCCGGGCGCCGCTGACGTGGAAGAAGCTGCTGTGCAGCGTCGGCGCGGGTGGCCGGGCCTCGGCCCCGGTGGCCGGGGACACCCAGCGCACGACCACCCACGAGCGCGTCACGGTGGACGCACGGACCGACGTGGCGACCTCGGGGCGGCCTCCGCGTGAGCGGGCGAACGCCTGCAGCACGGCGGTCTGCTCGCGGCCGCCGACGAGCCGAGCGGCCATGGCGGTGCCCGGGAAGCAGGGCGGCCGCGGCGGCGATCACCGCCACGATCGCGACGAGCCGGGCGCGATCAGCGCGGCGGAGCATCGCGCCCGAGGTTAGAGAATCGGTCGACGGGCGGCCGCAGCCGTTGCTGCTCGACGCCGGCCGCCGCGAGGATCGTCGCGCTCAGGCGTCGCGCGTGTCGCTGAGGGAGCAGATGCCCGGCCCCGTCGAGCACGATCAGGCGGGCGCCGGGGATCTGGCGCGCCAGCGCCCGAGGGCGCCGATGCGGGCACGACCCGGTCGGCCGAGCCGGTGACCACCCAGGTCGGCGCGCGGATCGCCGACAGCCGGTCCTCCAGCCGCGGGACGTCATGGACGAGGGCCTGCTGCTCGACCGTGAAGGCGTGGCGCGCCCAGCCCGTGAGCAGTGAGCGGCCGGCGGCCCGCAGGTAGGCGGCATCGAGCTGGGCCTCGCGGGCCAGCCAGCCGCGGACGGGCGCCACCGAGAGCGCGAGACCGAGCCCGGTCAGCGACGCCGCGGTGGTCAGCGGCCCGGCGACCGGAAAGGTCAGCCACCGGTCAAACCATTCGAGCGAGGCGCGATTGGCGGCCGGCGCGGCGAGCACGAGGGCGCTCACCCGGTCGGGCGCCTCGGCGGCCAGCCACGCCGCGACCGCGCCGCCGAGGCTGTGGCCGACGATCGTGGCGCGCTCGATCTCCCCGGGCATCGAGGAAGGCCAGGGCGGCGCGGGCATTGCCGGCCAGATCCTGGGGGCGGCTCTGGCCGTCCCATCCCGGGCCGGTCGATCGCGATCGCGGTCACCCGGTCAGGGAGTTCGGCGATCACCCGGTTCCAGTCTCGGGCACCGCCGGGCTGTCCGTGCAGCATCAGGATCGCCGGGCGGCGGCCGGTGGTATCGCGGTCATGGTCGCGTGAATCCTAGCTTTCACGGCACCCAAAACGTGGGCAAACGCACCGGAAGCGGGCATACTAGGTCCGGTGACCCCGGCGGTGCTATCGGAAGCTCTCGCGCCGCTGCGGGACAGCCCCGAGCGCGCGGCGATCCTGCTCGATATCGACGGGACGCTCGCGCCGATCGTGGACATCGCCTCCGACGCTCACGTCCCCGAGACGACCCGTCAGCGGCTCATCGCCGTCGCCAACCGTTATGGCCTGGTGGCGTGTGTGAGCGGACGCCGCGCCTCCGAGGCGCGGGCGATGGTCGGGGTCGGGTCGATCTCCTACCTCGGCTCGCACGGCATCGAGCTCCTGCGCTCGGGCTGGACCGAAGCTCGGCTCGATCCGGGGGTCGACGACTGGGTGCGGCGCATTCGAGGCCTTCGGGCGTGAGGCCGACACCGCAGACGCGCGACGGCTCCGGATCCGGCTCGAGGACAAGGGTGCGATCGTCGCCTTCCACTGGCGCGGGGCGCCCGACGAGGATGCCGCCCGGGCGGCGATCGACGCGATCGCCGAGCGGGCCCAGGCAGCGGGACTGCGCACCCACTGGGGTCGCAAGGTGCTCGAGGTCCGGCCGCCGGTCAAGATCGACAAGGGTGCCGGGATCCGGAGCCTGCTGGCCGAGGCCGGGGAGGGCATCAGGTTCGCGCTCTACGTCGGAGACGACAGCACCGACCTCGATGCCTTCCGAGCGCTCGGCGAACTCGTCGCCGAAGGGTGCCCTGACCCGTGCGCTGCGCGTCGGGGTCGGGTCCGACGAGGGTCCGTCGGCGATCACCAGCGAAGCCGACATCGTGGTGGACGGACCCGACGGCGTGCGGGAGCTGCTCTCGCTGCTGGCCGCCGACTAGCGCGGGCTGTGTCGCGCGGTCGCTCGCGGCCGCGCGACTAAAACGCGACACTAGGCCGTATGCGTTTCGCGGACTTCCTGCGCACGACCGTTCTCATCAGCATGGCGGCCGCCAGCGTGCTTGCGGCGGTCACCCTAGCCGGGGCGGCGAGCACCAGCGATCAGCTGCTGGTACCGGTGGCTGCGGCATGGTGGGTGCTGGCGGGACTGATCGGCCTCTGGCTGGGCCGCCGCGCCGAGACCTCGTCGCCGATCGCCTCGCTGCTGGCCGGCGCCCGCATGCAGGCCTCGCTGCCCGAGGTGGACCCCGCCCGGACCGTGCTCAACCGTCTCTGGCCGCTGCTGCGTCTGCACGATCGGAGCCGGCGCGCTGGGGGTCTTCCGGCCCCAGGTGCCCGCGATCGCGACCGGCTTTGCGATCATCTGGGCGCTTGGCCTGGCGGCGCCAGTCCTCGGCCGTGGCCGCGATCGAGGAGCGTGACGGGGCCCGCTTCTACGTCGAGCGCACCTCGCCACTGCACCCGATCCGGCTGGTGCGCACGCCGGGCTTTCGCTCCAACCGGCTCGAGCTCAACGGGGCCGCCCGGCCCTCACCCGCCCAGCCCCGGGGCTAGTGAGCCCGTCTGTGCCCGCCGCGTCGCCGGACGTGATCGTCGTCTCGATCGGCGCCACCGTGGGCTGGCGGGGGGCCGACCGTGGGCTGGCCGCTGCGCTGGAGGCGGCCGGAGCGAGCGTCGCCCTCGCCCACGCCGGACCCGTGCCCGAGGTGCGGACGTTCATGCTCACCGACCTCGTTGAGGCCGCGGCGGCGCGGCGTGCCGCCCAGCGTGCTCTGCGCGGCCTCGGCGCGTCGCGATCGCGGCCCCGGCCCGGCGATCGTCTACTGCTCGATCACCGCCGCGCTGCTCTGGCCGCGGCCCGGGGCGATCTGGCTCGACGCGCTGGCCCGGGAGAACCGCCCCGGCCGTCACGGCCTGTGGCAGCGCCAGGTCGAGACCCGCCGGCTCGCGGCGGCTCCGGTGATCATGGCGATGGCTCCGGCCGCGCTGGATTCGCTGCCGCCGGCGCGTCGTCCGCCGGCGGTCATCGTCCCGGTGTCGGTCGATCCGTCCGGGCCGCTCGCGAGCCCGCGCGACATCGATGTCGTCGCCTACGCCGGGGACGCGGTCAAGCGGCGCCTGGACGTCATCCTCGAGGCGTGGGGGCGCGCACGGCGGGACGGCGAGACGCTCGTCGTCGCCGGCATCGAGCGTTCCGCGGCGACCTCCCGGCGTGCGTTTCGCCGGGCGCCTTGAGCCCGCCGCCTTTCGCGCCCTGCTGCGCCGCGCCCGCGTGTACGCGGCCGCGCCGCGGCGCGAGGACTTCGGGATCACCCCGCTGCAGGCTCTGGCCGACGGCTGCCGGCTGGTCACCACGCCCGCTCCGGGCGCCTATCCGGCGCTCGCGCTCGCGCGTCAACTGGACCCGCGCCTGGTCTCGGCCGACCTGTCGGCGGCGCTTCGCACGGCGCTCGACACGTCGGACCCCGAGTACCCGCAGCGGGCCGCGGTCGCTGCTGGCCCCCTACCGGACCGAGGCCGTCCAGGCCCGGCTGGCCGAGGACGTTCTGCCCCGTTTGCTGCCAGGATGGAGGGCGATCATGAGCCTTCTCGCCTCGATCCCCAGCCCGGCCGAGAACGGTTTTCACATCGGGCCGTTCTTCTTTCACGCCTACGGAATCGCCTACGTGTTCGCGGTCGCGGCGGCGATCGGGATCTCGCGCTGGGGATGGCGGCGCAAGGGCGGGGATCCCGACCTCGCCTACGAGGTCGCGATGTGGGCGTTCCCGGCCGGGCTGATCGGAGGACGGATCTACTTCGTGATCACCACCCCCAGCCAGGTGCCCGATCACTGGTGGGGCGTGTTCGCGATCTGGCAGGGCGGTCTCGGCATCTGGGGCGGTATCGCCGGTGGAGCGGCCGTCGGCCTGTGGGTCGCGCGCCGGCGCCTGAGCCGCGCCGATCTACGCCGCTTCATGGACGTCGTCGCCCCGGGGCTGCTCGTCGCGCAGGCGATCGGCCGGATCGGGAACTACTTCAACCAGGAGCTGTTCGGCAAGCCCACCTCGCTGCCCTGGGGGCTGGAGATCTCGCCCGAGCACCGCCCCCCCGGCTATCTGCGCTATTCGACCTTCCAGCCCACATTTCTCTACGAGATGATCTGGAACCTGTCACTGGCCGGGGTGCTGCTGTGGCTCGCCCAGACCCGTCGTGTGCGCGCGCCCGGGTGCTTCGCCCTGTACGTGGCGGGCTACTCGGCCTTTCGGATGTTCGAGGAGACCCTGCGCATCGACTACTCCAACCACATCCTCGGCCTGCGGTTGAACTTCTTCGTCGCGCTCTCCCTGTGCCTGCTCGGCCTCGCCTGGTTTGCCGCCATCCAGCGCGGGTGGCGCGGGTTCGGCGGCCCCTTTGGTGAGCCCGCCGGTCCGGCATCAGTGTCTCGTGGCCGTGGCCCGCGGGTGGGCGGGTCCCCGGCGCCGCCGACGGCGCCAGCCTCCGGGTCGACGGCTTCGGGCCCGGGCGGTGCGGCCCCCGGGGCCGAGCCGCGGCTGCGCCCGCGCCCCTCCGGGCGGGGTACGCGTCCGCCCAGGAAAGGCTGATCGCGGCCGGGCGGCTCCAGCTCCGGCTCCGGCTCGGGCTCGCGGTCGGCTGGCGGCGCCGCCGCGGGCGCGGACACTGGGCTGACTGCTAGCGCCGGTTGCGCGGGCGCAGGGTGACCAGCTCATCCCAGGGACGGGTGTTGAGAACCGCATCGGGCCCGAGCCACGCCCGGCGGGCCGTGGCGATGCCGTACCGAGCGACCGCAAAGCCGCCGGTTCGGTGCGCATCGCAGTTGATGACGATGCCGATCCCGGCCGTCGCGGCTGCGCGCGCGTGTACGTCGTTGAGGTCGCGACGGGCGGGGCTCGAGTTGATCTCGAGCATCGTACCCGCGGTGACCGCGGCGGCCAGCACGGTCTCGAAGTCAAAAGCGTAGGCGGGGCGCTGCTCGATCTTGCGGCCCGAGAGGTGGCCGATCACGTCCACGAGCGGGTTCTCGATCGCGTGCACGATCCGCGCGGTCATCGGCTCGGAGGCCATCCCGAACGAGGAGTGCACCGAGGCGACGACCCAGTCGAGCTCGGCCAATACCTCATCGGCGTAGTCGAGCGCGCCGTCCGGGAGGATGTTGACCTCCGAGCCGGCGAGCAGCCGCATGCCGCCCACCGCGTCGGTCCCCGACAGCGAATGGATCCGCTCGATCTGCTCGCGCAGGCGCTCGGGGGAGACTTCGTCTCCGAACCCGAAGCTCGCCGAGTGATCGGTGATGGCCAGATATTCATAACCGGCCTGGCGCGCCGCGAGCGCCATCTCCTCGATCGACGCGGTGCCGTCTGATGCGGTGGTGTGGCAGTGCAGGTCGCCGCGCAGATCATCCAGGCTGATCAGATCGGGCAGCGTCCCGGCGGCCGCCGCTTCGAGCTCGCCGCGGTTCTCGCGCAACTCGGGCTCGATGTAGGCCAAGCCGAGCCGCGCGTAGACCTGTTCCTCGCGCTCGCAGCGGTGAGTCTCGCCGGTGGCGTCGTCGAGCACGCCGTACTCGGAGACGTGCAACCCGCGGCGGACCGCAGCCTCGCGCAGCGCCATGTTGTGCTCCTTGGAGCCGGTGAAATGCTGCATGAGGTTGCCGAACTGGTTCGGGGCGACGATCCGAAGGTCGACCCGGACGCCCGTGTGCGTCCGCAGTCGCACCCCGGCCCCGCCGGGCTTCTGTGCCGCCTCGACGAGATCCAGCTCAGCCGCGAACTGTGCCAGGGCGAGGGGATCGGAGGCCGTGGCGATGATGTCCAGGTCCTTGACCGAGTCAGTCATCCTCCTCGCCGATCCGGCGAGTTCGACCCGATCGGCCGCGGGGTTGGCGCGCAACGCTGCGATCAGCTGCTCGCCGACCTCGAGCGCGCGCCCGAGGGTGATCCGCCCCGAACCGGAGTCGCCCTGGGCGGCCGCGGCCTCGGCCGCGAGCGCCGCCGCCAGCAGACTCTCCTCCGCCTTGGGCCCGAAGCCCTTGAGCTCACGGATGCGCTGCGCCTCGGCGGCGGCGCGCAGCGCGGCGAGCGAGTCGATCGACAGCTCCTCGTACAGCCGGCGCGCCCGTTTGGGTCCCAGCCCCGGAAGGCGGGTGATGTCCAGCAGTCCAGGAGGAAACTTGGCTCGCAGCTTGGCCGCGGCTGGGATCACGCCCTCGTCGGCGAGTGCGAGCACCTTCTCCTGGATCGTGCCGCCGATCCCCGGCAGTTCGGTGGCCTTGCCCTGGCGGGCGAGGGCGGTGACCGACACTGGCGCGTCGCGGATCGCCTTGGCCGCATTGCGGTACGCGACGATCCGATGGATGATGGCGCCGTCGAGTTCGTAGAGGTCCCCCAACTCGTCGAGCGCGACGGCGATTTCGGTGTTGGTCGGGTCCGCCATTGACGGTGTACCCTAGCTCTGGACGCTCGCTATACTTTTTGAAGTACCACGACAAGGAGAACGACATGGCTGGCGCGGTCAGCGACGTAACCGACAACAACTTCCAGGCCGAAGTCATCGAGGCCGATGTCCCGGTGCTCGTCGACTTCTGGGCTCCCTGGTGTGGCCCCTGCCGGCGTGTGTCCCCGGTCGTCGAGGAGATCGCCGGAGAGCGCGGCGAAGCGCTCAAGGTGGTCAAGCTGAACATCGATGACAACCAGCAGACGGCGGTCAAGTACGGCGTCATGTCGATCCCGACGCTGATGCTCTTCAAGCACGGCGAGGTCGCCAAGACCGTCATCGGGGCCTACCCGAAGAAGAAGCTCGAGGCAGAGCTCGAGCCGGCCCTGGCGTAGCCGGCGGTCCGGTCCGGCCCGCCGAATCGGTTTCGGGCCCCGGCTGACCGGCCGGGGCCCTCTTTTTGTGGCTGCGCTTCCGCTGACGCTCAGCGAACCGCGACGGCGATCTGCAGGCTCATGCCGTCGATCGTCACCGGCGGTGTGCCGTCAAGGTCGGCGTACCGCACCTCGGAGGCCAGGACCTCGCCGGCGATGTAGTCCTGATGGGTGCGGATCGCCGTCAGGAGACGCTCATCGCCGGCGAGCGTGAGCGAGATCCTGTCCGAGACCTCAAAGCCCGCCTCCTGGCGGGCACTCTGGACAGCGCGCACGACGTCGCGTGCCAGCCCCTCGGCACGCAGTTCGTCGTCGAGCTGGAGGTCGAGCGCGACGGCGTGTGACCCCTCTCGCTCGACCTGGTAGCCCTCCAGCGGCTTCATCGTGGTGAGGATGTCCTCGACTCCGAGGGCATGGTCCTGCCCACCGACCGAGATCGACACCGGCCGCCCGTCGCGCAGCGCTGCCACGGCGTGGGACGGGTCCAGACCGGCGACGGCCGCCGCCACCAACGGCATCTGCTTGCCGAACCGCGGACCCAGGGACCGGTAGTTGGGCTTGATCTCGACCTCCCCGAGCTCGTCTGCCTCGGACACGAACCGCAGCTCGTGGACGTTGAGCTCCTCGCGCACGATCTCGGCCAGGCGCTCGATCGCCTCACGCTCGCGGCCGGTGGCGACGACCACGGCGGCCCGCAGCGGCTGGCGGATCTTCAGTTTGGACTGCCCGCGGGCACCGAGCCCGAGGCGGACGGTCTCGCGGGCGATCGTCATCGCGCCCTCGAGCTCGGGGTCGCGCTCGCCGGCGAGCGGGAAGTCGCACAGGTGCACGCTCGGCTCCGCGCCATCCAGGTTGTCGTAGATCTCATCGGTGATGAACGGCGTGAACGGCGCGGTCAGCTTGGCGATCGTGATCAGGCATTCGTGCAGGGTCCGAAATGCGGTCGGATCGCCGGCCCAGAACCGCCGCCGCGACCGGCGCACGTACCAGTTGGACAGGTCGTCGGTGAACTCCTGGATCGCCCGGCCGGCGCCGGTGGCGTCGAAGCCGTCCATGCGCTCGCGCACGACCGCGACGGTGGCGCTGAGACGGGACAGCACCCAGCAATCGAGCTCGGTCGGCTCGGCGCCGGGCGCATCGAGGTTGACATCGCCCGCGTTGGCGTAGAGAACGTAGAAGCCGTAGGTATTCCACAGCTGCAGGAGGAACTGCCGGACGGCCTCGCCGATTGTCTCCAGCGAGAACCGGTAGCCGTCCCAGGGCAATTTGGAGGTGAAGAAATACCACCGCAGCGCGTCGGCGCCGAAGCGGTTGATGATCTCCCACGGCTCGACCGTGTTGCCGCGCGACTTGGACATCTTGCGGCCCTGCTCGTCGAGGATCAGTCCCAGGCAGACGACGTTGCGATACGACGTCTCGTCAAACAACAACGTGGACACCGCGAGCAGTGAGTAGAACCAGCCCCGGGTCTGGTCCAGCGCCTCGCAGATGAAGTCGGCCGGGAAGCGCTCCCGGAAGTGGGTGTCGTTCGTGTGGGGGGCTCCGAACTGGGCGAACGGCATCGAGCCCGAGTCAAACCACACGTCGATCACCTCGGGCACGCGGCGCATCGGGCCGTCGCAGTGCTCGCACGGAAAGCTGACGTCGTCGACGAACGGCCGGTGGGGATCCTCGAGCGCGACTCCGGACAGCGCCTGAAGCTCGGCGCGCGACCCGATCGTCTTGATGTGTCCCTGCTCGCAGCGCCACACCGGCAGCGGGGTGCCCCAGTAGCGCTCGCGTGACAGCGCCCAGTCGACGTTGTGGTCCAGCCAATCCCCGAAGCGGCCGTGCTTGACGTGACTGGGATGCCAGTTGATCGCCTCGTTGGCCGCCAGCAAGCGGTCCTTGATCTGGCTCGTGCCGACGTACCAGGACGGCTTGGCGTAGTAGAGCAAGGGGGTGCCGCAGCGCCAGCAATGCGGATAGGAGTGTTCGTACTGCTCGACGCGGAGCAGCTTGCCCGCCATCCGCAGGTCCTCGATCAGGTCAGCATCGGCGTCCTTGACCCAGCGGCCGGCGTACGAGCCGATCCGTTCGTCGTAGGTCCCGTCCAGGCGGACGGGATTGACGACGGTCAGGCCCTGCTGCTCACCGAGGCGAAAGTCATCTTCGCCGAAGGCGATCGCTGTGTGGACCAGGCCGGTGCCGTCCTGGGCGGTGACGAAGTCCGCCGCCAGCACCGTGTGCCCCTTGGGTCCGTAGTCCTCGGCGGAGACGTAGGCGAACGGCGCCTCGTAGCCCGCGCCGACCAACTCGGCGCCTGGGAAGCGCTCGAGCACGGTCACCTCCTCGCCGAGCACCCTCTCGATCAGCGCCTCGGCCAGGATGCTGATGCGGCCGTCGCCGGTCTCAGCGCGCACGTAGGTGAGCTCGGGGTCGATCGCCACCGCGGCGTTGGAAACCAGCGTCCACGGCGTCGTCGTCCAGATCAGCAGCTCGTCTCCGGCTTGAGCGTGGCCGGCCGGGCGCGTGACCGGGAAGCGGACGTAGACGGAGGGATCGATCACGTCCTGGTAGGCGCCGGGCTGACCGAGCTCGTGGCTGGAGAGCGAGGTTCCGCAGCGCGGGCAGTAGGGGACGACCTTGAGCTTCTCGTACAGCAGCCCCTTGTCGCTGATCGTCTTCAGCGCCCACCAGACCGAATCGATGTAGTCGTTGTCGAGCGTCTTGTAGGCGGAGTCGAGATCGATCCAGAACCCGATGCGCTCGGTGAGCCGGTTCCAGTCCTCGACGTGGCTGAGGACCTTCTCGCGGCAGCGGGCGTTGAACTCGGCGATGCCGTAGCGCTCGATGTCGTCCTTGGAGGTCATGCCGAGCTCGGCCTCGACGGCGAGCTCGACCGGCAGCCCGTGACAGTCCCAGCCGCCCTTGCGCTCCACGTAGTACCCGCACATCGTCCGGTAGCGGGGGAAGATGTCCTTGAAGACGCGGCTCAGGACGTGATGCGTACCGGGGGGGCCGTTGGCGGTCGGCGGGCCCTCGTAGAAGCCCCACTCGGGGGCGCCGCGGCGGCGCTCGATCGACTGCGCGAACACCTCGCGGTCGCGCCAGCGCTCGAGCACGGCCTCTTCGAGGTCAGGGAACGACGCGCGGGGATCGACGGGACGCAACGGCATGGGGCGCTCGATTCTAGGATCCGTCCGGCCAGCCCCCTTCGCCGGCCTCCGCCGCGATCAGGGAGTGGGGGCGAACTCCCGGGCGAGCATGTCACCGGGCGGCAGGAACTTGGGCAGCGGAACGCGGACCAGACCAGCGGCCGCACCGGGTCGGCTCACGGTGGGAAGCCGGAGCTGAAGCTTGGACACGGTCACGTTCTGCTGTCCGTTTGATGCCCGGCCGTACGGGACGTCGTTGGGCAGCAATTCGAGCTTGACGGTATGCCCGGCGGCGAACCGCCAACCGCCGGGATGCAACTGGAATACCTGGCGTACCGGCGCGGCCGATACCGCCGGTCGCCATAGACCGCGGCTGATCAGGGTCTCCTGGCCGTCGGGGCCGACATCTAACAGCCGGGCCGCGACCTGGGACGTGGCCCCCGGAAGCGAGAAGTCAGCGATCACGGTCGCGGAGCCGATCATCGTGAACGTGTGCGCCACGGCCAGGCGATAGGTCGCCGCGCCCGGCACGGTCGCGCCCGGGGCCGTCGCGCACGCGGGCGTTCCCAGCGGATCGAAGCTCGGACCCGCGCGGCCGGCAGAATCGTCTGCGCGGGGGACTGGTTGAGGCGGACCTCGCCGGGGGACAGTTTCGCCCAGCTCGCGGCTCGATACGGGCCGGTCGAGCCCGCCGAGCTCGGACATGTCTCGGTGAGCGCCTGCACGCCGGCGAACGGCCGGTGTCCGATGCCGCGGACGTAGTAGTCAAGCCAGCGGTGGATCGACGTCACGTAGCGCGCGAGGTCCGCGGTCTTGTTCTGCGCGCGAGGATGTCCCCAGTCTCCGAAGAACAGCGACAGCGGGGTGTGCGGGTACTGCGTCGTGGTCCGGTTGTAGTAGCGCAGCGCCTCGTCGGCGGGGAACAGGTCATCCGTCCAGCCGTTGGCGATCAGCATCGGGGCGGGCGCTTGGGAGTGGTTGATCGCGTAGGAGGAGTGATAGGTCGTGACCTGATGCAGGATCTGCGCGGTCAGCGGACCGGAGTAGGGCTCGCCCTGGTTCAGGCGGGCGATCCAGGCGCCCAGGTTCCAGTTGGGGTCGGTGGTGGTGCAGAAGGTCGTAGGCGTGTTGCAGCCGGTCGCATAGAGCGCGTTGACGTAGGAGCTCTTGAGCACCCCGTAACGGCCTCGGTACGGAGCGTTGGCCACGTAGTCCAGCGTGCTGCCGTTGGGGGTCAGCGCGTAGCCGAGGTCGGTCCAGGGGATGAAGGGCGCGGCGGCAGCGAGACTCATCGGCTTGCCGTGCGGGCTGCGCCAGGGCGCGAGCCGGCCGTTGGGCAGCATCACGCGGTTGCGCAACGCGCCGAGGGCCATTGACATGCCCCCGCCGTAGGAGCCGCCGACGGCAGCGATCTGCGTGGGCGCGACGAGACCCTGGTCGGCGAGCTCGCCGGCGAAGTACTGGGCGTCGCGGACCTCGTAACGCGTGTCGAGCAGATGGTTGAATCCGTGCGCGCACTCGGCGGCGGGAACGGATGCGCGGCTGGCCGCCGTCCCGCACGACTGCGCGAAACCGCGGTCAGACATGCTGAAAGTCGCGTAACCGGCTTTCAGCCACGGCGCCATCGAGGAGATCGCCGAGCCGATCCCACCACCGTTGGTGCCAAGCCCGAACTTCGATCCGCCGTAGCCGTGAAACAGCATCACGAGCGGATACGGGCCGTGGTGGTGAGCGGAAGCCTTCGGTAGCGCGAAGTTGACGTCGACCGCCGTGCCGTCCCAGCTCGTCGCCAGTGTCCGAGCCGGTGTGAGCACGCCGCCGGCGCCCAGGGACCCGCAGAAGCGGACACCATCCGCCCGGGTGCTGCAGCGCACGGCTCCCTTGAAGACGCTGCTCAGGCTTGCCTGTGCCGAGCCGGCGCTGATGAGCATCAGTACGACGATGAGAACTGGGCTGAGCCGGCGCATGATTCTCCCCCTGGACATTCGCTCCTGCTGGACGTGTCGCGACGCTACCAGGCGATGCGGGGGTACTGGCGTCGAGCCGAGGCGCGGCGGCTCAGCCGCCTAGGCCCCGGTGCGTGCGGACTGCGTAGGCGCTGGCGGCGCGATCGGGCGGATTCCGACCTGCCCGGGGACCGGGTTCAGGCGCTTGATGAGCGCGTCGCGGGCACTGACCGGTGAATCACCAAGGCGATAGACCGTGCTGGCGCCCGTGTCCGGTACCGCGCCGCGATAATCGAAGACGGTGACTTCGCGCACCACGGAGCGGATCGCGTAGACGAGTCGCCCGATCGAGTCCAGTGAGACCCGGCGGCCGGTGAGCACGACGGCGGAGGGCTCGAGCGCGCGCAGCGCGCGCCCCAGACGCGTGAGGTCGACGGCGGGGGTGAGCGAGAGAGTTCGCAACCCGGCCCGACGCAGGACGACCTCGAGCGCCTGCGCATACAGAGCGTCGAGATCGCAGGGGGCCGACGCGTCGAAGATCATCACGCCCTCGGGCCGGTTCGCCGGCGGGGCGAGCCGCCGCTGCGCCGACAGCCATCCCGTGGCATGGCGCCAGCCGAACTCGTATTCAGGTGTTGCGCCCACTGGGTCGCGCTGGGCGGTCATGGCCGCAAGCAGCACTTCCTCGATCGTGCGCTCGACCGAGCGAAGGCCGAGGCTCTCCTCGAGCAGGCGGTTGGCCGTCTCCTCATCAAAGGATTGGAACGCCGCTCCCAACCGCGAGGGAGTGGAGGGACCTTCACCACGCTCGCGGGCCAGCGAGATCGCCGACGAGACGTTGTGGGTCTCGGCCAGCGTCATCCGCAGGGACTCGATCTCCGTCAGCGAGTACTGACGATGACCACCGGGAGAGCGGAGGGGCTGCGGGAAGCCGTAGCGGCGTTCCCAGCTGCGCAGCGTGTTCGGGCTGATGCCGAGCATGACTGCGGCTGCGTTGGTCCTGATTCCATTCATGGGGGATTTATCGCCTTATCGGCACGAAACTGCAATCTCCGCAACCCTACCTGCACTTTGGTCGAGGTCGTGCGCTGAGAAGGATCGGCGCCACGCATGTCGTACGCGCGTCAAGCGCACGGCCCTCAAGCGCACGGCCCCGTAGGCCGCGCGGCGGGTCCTCAGAGGCTGGCGCTGCGGGGAGCGCTTCGCCCGTGACCGGGGTCGGCGAGAGGCAGCCTGCGGTCGTCCTCCACCATCTCGACGATCCGCCGCTGAGCCTCGGCCGCGCCGGCGGGCAGGATCCGGGTTCCCGTGGTGCGCATTCGCACGCGCGGTCCGCCCCGGCGGTAGGTGGCGATCGGCATCGCTCCGGCGGCGAGCCGGATTGCGTATGCCCAGCGTGCGATCGTGTCGTCGTCCAGATGGTTCCCGGCGACCACGACCAGGTTCGGCCGGTGGATGCTGACGGCATCACCGATCCCGCTCACACCGCGCGCCGAGAGGCTAAGCACGTTGACCCCACCACGGGCACAGAAGAGCTCGAGCGCACGTACATAGGCAGCGTCGGGATCGAGCTCGTCCCGGGTCGCGTCCCCGATCACGAGCGAGATCGGCCGCACCGGTAGAGGGGCGAGCCGGATCGCGCGTCGCAGCCAGTCTCCGCCCCAGTGCGATGCGAACGCCCAGACCGCGGACTCCGGCCCGTGACGGCGAACGATCTCCTCCAGGGTGGGCAGCAGGACCTCCTCCACGGACCGCTCCACAGAGCGCAGCGCCAGCGCGGCCTCGATCGCCTGGTCGGCTCGCTCGCGCTCGTAGGAGACCAGTGCTCCAACGAGCGAATTGGAGTCCGCGGTCAGTCCTTCGCGCGCGCGGGAGACAGCCGACGAAATCGATAGTCCCTCCTGCAGCGCGTCGCGCAGCGCCGCGACCTCCCCGTGCGTGAAAAGCCGATGCCTTCCGGGGGAGCGTTGAGGCTTGGGGAACCCGAACCGCCGCTCCCACGCGCGTAGCGTGTTCGGGCTGACGTTCAGCAACGCAGCGGCCTCGCTCGTTTTTAGGTAGCGCATCTGTGGCGGACGGTGCTGTCCAGCGTTGCGCTCTGCGTCCGTTCCCCCTAAAATTGCACGGGATTCATCGCAAAATGCGACCGGAAACTAGTGCAGGGTTGGTTCGGTATTGCCCGTTCTTCGACGAATTGGCCGATCTGGTGTCCTCCGGTCCCCGAACGGTCCAAAAGTCTGAGTAGGAGGAGGTAGACATGTACTGGCGTTTTGGTTGACCCGTAGTGCCCAAGAGTCGCTGGTACTCCGGCCGTTTGAGGTACCGTCTTAGGCATGCTCCGCCCACGCGCGGAAGGTCGGACCGGTACTGACTGGGGAATGGCGTACGCGGTTGCCGTGGCGGCAGTCGCATATATCTCATGCCTCGGTGCCGAGCTTTGCCCCGGTGACCACCTGGAGGTCTGTCGATCGTGATTGGGTCAGCCGCTGTGGGTCGGGGGCGCTCGTCGTTGGTCAAAAGGGAGGCCTATCCATCTCGGCCGCCTTCATCGTCACGTTGCTCGCCGCGGCATTTCTCGGGCCGCGCTCAGCGGCGGCCGCCGCCATCGTGACCGAGTTCACGGCCGCGTTGATGCTGCGCACCCGCTGGCGATTGCATCGTCATCGGCAATCTTCCCGCTGCCCTGCTGCCCTCGCTCGTGGCCGCGGGCATCATCCGCGCGCTCGCCCCCGCGCCCAGCGATCGGGCCAGCTTCTACCTCGCTGTCGCGTTAGCCGCGGCGATCGCGTTTCTTTTGAGCTCAGTCGTGTTCGCGTCCTTGAGCCGAGCGTTGCGAGGGACCGAGCAGTTGTTCGGTCTCGAGTCCTGCTGGATTTCCTCCCCAGTCGCGGCGCCTTCGATCCTCGTCGTCTGCCGGCGTGAGCATCACGCTCAAGATCGGGAACGGAGGCATCGCATTCGCACTTGCCGCCGTGTTCGCATTCTCGTACATGGCTCATCTGCTCGAGCGATCCCGTCAGCGGGCCAAGCAATACGTCTCGCTCTCCTGGGGAGTGCTCGCCGGGCTGATGCGCGCGCTGGACATCCGTGACGAGCGGGCGGCGCGCCACGCGGCTGCGGTGGCGCGTTTCAGTCAGGACATCGCCAAGGCGGTCGGGATGAGCGACGTTGACTGCGAACTGGCACACACCGCCGGTCTGCTGCATGACATCGGGCGGTTCGCGCTGTCAGATCGCGTTGCCGAACGGGGGCGGACGCTGACCGAGGAGGACTGGACGGCGATTCAGCGCCACCCCGAGCTTGGCGCGGACATGCTGCGCGACCTGGGCATGTACGGCCCGGTGGCGGAGATCGTGCTTGCCCACCATGAGCGGATCGACGGCCGTGGCTACCCGAACGGCCTTGCCGGCGACGACATTCCGGAGCTTGCGCGGATCATCGCGGTCGCCGAGGTGTACGACACGCTGACCGCCAACGACACGTACCGCACGCAGATGAGCTCGTTTGAGGCGCTCAACGAGCTCCGGCGCGTGTCCGGGTCACAGCTGGACGGACACTACGTCGAGGTGCTGGCCAAGCTGCTCGCCGGGGTCGGGGTCGAATACCGACACGCCGATTCGGCCGACTTTGACAGCGAGCTCGACATGGAGCGGCGGATCCGCGAGGCGAGCGCCGGCGGCTGACGCGCGCGATCCGCGCCCGCCCCCGGCTGGGCCTCGGGCCCGCGCGCTCGCCGGTGATCTCCGCGTACCGGGCCGGCGAACGTCGGCCCCGACCAGCGCAGACGCCCTGATCCGCTGCCTGCGCCGGTCGTGGCGAACGTGCCCTGCTATCGACTTCCGTGTGTGTGGCGCTGACTCGTGTGTGCGCTGGAGCCCGTCAGCTCGCCCGCCGCTGTGCCCGCGGCTCGACGGTTTGCTGCTCCAGGGAGCCGACGAACGAGTCGATCTGCTCCTGACTGAAGCGGCGCTGACCCCCGGGAGTCCGATAGCTCTGCAGATAGCCCATATCTGACCAGCGCCGGATTGTTCCCAGAGATACCCCGAGGGCTTGTGCCGCCTGAGACGTCGACAAACCGAGCGGGCTCCCATTGATTTGCTTCATGACGCTCATTTCAGCCACATTCCGCAAAGCTCTGCAAACTTCGGCAGGTATTGCACAACCTTCGCAAGGGAAGATCACGACTAGCCCGCCTGTATGAACGAAAAGCCACGAATTCCGGCCTATTCGTCCAGTTGCTTGTGTGTCGCGACCGGTCAGGCTGATCCACCCCGGTATCCCCAGGCTAGGCCACTCGCCGGGGTCGGCGCCGCTCGGTGGTTCCCGAAGTGCGGCCCCGGGCTGCACGGGCGGCGTCAGCCGTGTGAGCCGGAGATCGATCACGTGTCCGGGCTGCGACGATCTGCAGACGATGCGGCTGCGGCTCTATCACCACCGGGACGGCGCCCGCGTCGCCTATCGCGAGACCGGATCGGGACCGGCGCTGGTGCTCCTGCATTCGCTCGGCCTCTCGCACCGGGAGTTCGAACCGATCGTGGTTCCGTTGGCCGAACGCTTTCGGGTCATCCTGCCCGACCTTCCGCTGCATGGTGATTCCGAAGACCGCCCGCGCCATCCCTACAGCCCGGACTGGCTCGCCGACGTGATCGCGGGCTTCTGCCGGGAGGTGGGTGGGCCGCGGGCGATCGTCGCCGGTCACGACATCGGCGCTGAGATCGCGCTGTTGGCGGTCAGCACCGGCCGCCTGGCGCCGGCGCGCCTGGTCCTGATGCCCAATCGGCTTCACCGCCGCGATGAGTTCCCTGCCAAACGGGCGGCGTGGCGGGCCGCCTGCCGGTTGGCGGTCCTCCCCGGTCTGGACCGCGTGCTCGCGCACGGTGCGCGTGTCGTGTTCCGCCCGTCGGTCGGTGAGCGCCTGTCAGCGCAGCGAAGCCCAGCCGCACGTGACCTCATGCGCCACGCCTTCGCCGATGTGGGCGGTAACGGGAACCGGGCGCGATCCTGGGCGAAGTTCGCCCACCGGTGGCCGACCGAGGCCCAGCGCCAGCTGCTGGACGCCTATCCGGGGATGACCATGCCCGTGCTGTTGCTGTGGGCAGACGGCGACCCCGCGCACCCGGTGCAGGGTGCCCGCGAGGCACTCGATCTGCTGCCCCGCGCCCACCTTCAGACGCTGAGCGACACGGGGTTCCTGATCGCCTACGACGACCCGGTCGCGGTGGCGCGGGAGCTCATCGCCTTCTGCGGTTGAGCGCCGCAAACGAGTAGCGTGTGATCGGAGGATTGAGAAGCGCAAGCGATGTGAAAGGACAGCCAGGATGAGCGTGCAGGAGAACGAGCAGCTGTGGGGCGGTGAGACCACCAAGGCGGTGGCGAACTTCCCGGTCTCGGGGGAGACCGTGCCCGTCCCGGTCCTCCGCTGGCTCGGGCGGATCAAGGGCGCTGCGGCCCGCGTGAACGGCGAGCTCGATCTGCTCGATGCCGGGCTCGCCGAGCGCATCGCGGCGGCCGCGGACCGCGTCGCGGGCGGCGAGTTCGATGACCAGTTTCCGATCGACGTCTTCCAGACCGGCTCGGGCACCTCGAGCAACATGAACGCCAACGAGGTGATCGCCAACCTCGCCGGCGAGGGCGTCCATCCCAACGACCACGTGAACATGGGTCAGTCCTCCAATGACGTCTTCCCGTCCGCGGTGCACCTCGCCGCCCTGGATCAGACCACGCATGAGCTGCTGCCCGCACTGGCCCAGCTCGAGGAGGCGTTCGCGGTCAAGGCGGAGGAGTTCAGGGACATCGTCAAGTCCGGTCGCACCCATCTGATGGACGCGGTCCCGGTGACCTTGGGTCAGGAATTCGGCGGCTACGCGGCACAGATCCGGCTCGCCGCGCGCCGCCTCAACGGTGCGCTGCCCCAGGTCGCCCAGATTCCGCTCGGCGGCACCGCCACCGGCACCGGTCTCAACACCCACAAGGAGTTCGCCCCCCGGGTCCGGGCGCGGCTCACCGAATCCACCGGGCTGGAGATCCGCTCCCCCGAGGACCCGTTCGAGGCCCAGGGCAACCGCGATTCGCTCGTCGAGCTGTCAGGCGCGTTGAAGGTCATCGCGGTGTCGCTGACCAAGATCGCCAATGATCTCGCCATGATGGGCTCGGGTCCGCGCGCCGGTATCGGCGAGCTGTTGCTGCCCGAGCTGCAGAAGGGCTCCTCGATCATGCCCGGCAAGGTCAATCCGGTCATTCCGGAGGTCGTGCTGCAGGTCGCCGCGCAGGTCATCGGCAACGACGCGGCGATCACGATCGGTGGCATGCAGGGCAACTTCGAGCTCAACGTACGTGTCCCGCTGATTGCCCGCAACCTGCTCGAGTCGATCCGCCTGCTGAGCTCCACCGCCCGCATCTTCGCCGAGAAGTGCGTGGGCGGGATCAAGGCCAACGAAGACGGCTGCCACCGTTCGGCCGAGTCCACGCTCGCCGCAGCGACGGCGCTGAACCCGTTCATCGGCTACGACCGCGCGGCCGAGATCGTCAAGGAGGCGGGCGGTTCGGGGCGGATGCTCCGCGAGGTCGCCTACGAGAAAGGTGTCGACGAGGACACCTACAACGAGGCCATGGACCTGCGCAAGATGGCCCAGGGCAACCTGTAGCCGGTCACCCGCATGGAGAGGTAGACATCTTTGGCCGTATGCGCAGAAGATCTCTACCCCTCCGTGCCGCCGCGGCCGCGGCGGCACGCGCGGTGGCTCAGGTGGCGACGGTCTCGGCCCCGAGCTCCCGAGAGATCGCGACGTCGACCGAGTAGTCGATCGGGACCACGATCACGGATGGGACGTCGAGGGCGAGGGCGTCGCGCAGCCGCTGGGCGAAGTCGTCAGCGCTCGTGCAGCGCCAGCCGGGAACGCCGAACGCGTCAGCGAGCTTGACGAAGTCCGTCGGTCCGAAGTCCACGCCGAAATGGCGGCCGAACTTCTTGTCCTGCTTCCACACGATCGAGCCGAACTGCTGGTTCTCCCAGATGATGTTGACCACCGCTGTCTTGAGCCGTACGGCGGTCTCGAGCTCCTGGCAGTTCATGAGAAAGCCGCCGTCGCCACTGACCGTGACCACATTGCGATCCGGGTGCACGAGCTTGGCGGCGATCGCGCTCGGCAGCGCAAAGCCCATTCCAGCTAGGCCGTTGGCGATCAGGACGGTCCCCGGCTCGTGGGCGGGGAACATGCGTCCGATCCACAGCTTGTGCAATCCCACGTCAGAGACGAGCAGGTCGGCAGGCCCGAGCGCATCACGAAGGTCGGTGAGAACTCGCGGCGGGCGCATCGGAAAGTGGTTGTCGCGGCGAGCTTCGTGGAGCGCGCCGAGCACCAGATCGCGGAGCCGCTCTGATCCCGGCGACGCCGACGGAGAACGCTCGCAGCCGGCCGCCAGCCGGGCCAGGACGTGGGCGATATCCCCCACCAGCTCGACCTCGGGGATGAAGAACTCATCGATCTCGGCTGCGACGGTGTCGACCATCACGATCCGCTTGTCACCCTTGGCATTCCAGTGCTCGGGCGCGTGTTCGACCAGGTCAAAGCCGACCGCGATGACCACGTCGGCTTCCTCGAAGCCCGCCATCTCGTAATCGCGCGACTGCAGCCCGACCGTGCCGAGCGCATGGGTGTCCTCGTAGTCGATCAGGCCCTTGGCCATGAACGTCTCGGCGACCGGGATGCCGGTGGTGTGCACGAACGCGCGCAGCGCGCGACTGGCGCGACCGCGAATCGCCCCGTTGCCGGCGAGGATGATCGGTCGCTCCGCCCCCATGATGATCTCGGTGGCCAGCTGTAGCTCGCGGTTACCGGGCTCGGGCCGGACCGGAGCGTGGCCACGCAGCGGGGTGGCGTCCAACGGCTGGCCCATCACGTCCTCGGGCAATTCGAGGTGGGTCGAGCCCGGTTTCTCGGATTCCGCGACCTTGAACGCCTTGCGCACCACCTCGGGCACGATCTCGGGGCTGGAAACCCGTGCATTCCACTTGGTCACCGGCCGCATGATCCCGATCAGGTCGATGTACTGATGTGACTCCTTGTGCATCCGCTCCAGATCGGACTGACCGGTCAGCGCGACCAGCGGCGCACGGTCCAGAAACGCGTCGGCGACCGCGGTCACCAGGTTGGTGGCCCCGGGCCCGAGCGTGCCCAGGCACACCCCGGCGCGGCCGGTCAGCCGCCCGTAGGCGTCCGCCATGTATGCGCCGCCCTGCTCGTGGCGGACGGGCACGAACTCAACCGTTGATCCGGCCAGGGACTCGTTGAGGTCCAGCGTCTCCTCGCCCGGGATGCCGAACACGTACTTGACGCCCTCGGCCTCCAGGCACTCCACGAACACATCCGACGCCTTGCGCTTGCTCACGCCCGCACCGTATCTCACCGGCCCCCATTGCCGTTCCCGAGTCCGTCCGGCCCGCCTGCGGCGGGCGGTGCGTCGTGGCGCCGTGGGTCTCGTGACGGCCCTCGCGCTCGTCCTCTCCGCCGGCGCTGCCGGCGCTCGCGCCGGCAGTGTGCTCTACATCCGGGGCGGCGGCGCCGGCCACGGGATCGGGATGAGCCAGTACGGCGCATACGGCTACGCCCTGCACGGCCTCAGCTACCCGGCCATCCTCGCGCACTACTACACGGGTACGGCCCTCGGCCAGGTCAACCCGGCCCGGACCGTGCGGGTCCTGCTGGCCACGGGTGGGGCGTCGTTCACGGGTGCAACCGCTGGGGGTGGTGCGAGCGGCCCGACCGTCCCCGCCCTTCACGCGACCGGCACCTACACCGTGACCCTCGCGGCCGGGGGTCTGCTGCAGATCCTCACCGCCGCCGGGACCCCGGTCGGTGGCCCGGTCGCTCCCCCGCTGACCGTGACCGGCCCCGCGCCTCTCCGGATTCCCGGCCTCGGCACCTACCGCGGGTCTCTGCAGTTCCGCCCCGACGGCCGCGGCGGAGTGGAGACGATCGACGCCGTCGGCCTCGATGACTACCTGCGGGGCGTGGTGGCCGGGGAGATGCCCTCCAGCTGGGCTGCCCAGGCGCTTGACGCGCAGGCCGTCGCCGCCCGCACGTATGCGATCACGACCACGATCGGCGCGACCGGCTACGACCTCTACAGCGACACGCGTTCGCAGATGTACGGCGGTGTCCATGCCGAGACCGCCGCCACCGACAGCGCGGTCGTCGCAACCAGCGGGCAGGTGGTGACGTACGGCGGTCGCCCCGTCGTCACCTACTTCTTCACCAGCTCCGGTGGCTACACCGAGAACATCGAGAACGTGTGGGCCGGATCCGCGCCTGAGCCGTGGCTGACGGGTGTGCCCGATCCCTATGACGCTGCCGGCAACGATCCCTATCACCGTTGGAGCCAGCAGCTCAGCCTGGCGGAGGCCGCAGCCAAGCTCGGCTCACTGGTGCGAGGCAATCTGCTCGGGATCGCGGTCACCGCCCACGGCGCCTCCCCGCGGATCCTGGCGGCGACAGTGGTGGGAACCCGCGGCGCGAGCGCGGTCACGGGGCCGGCCCTGCAGGCCAGCTTCGGGCTGGCCAGCACCAACGCGGCCTTCGTCACCGTCTCGACGACCGGCGCCCGTGGCGGCCTGCGGGCGACGATCTTCCCGGCCTCGACCGCCGCGTCGGTGTTGGTCCAGGTGCTCGGTGCCGGCGGGATCTGGCAGAACGTGCATCGTCTGCCGCTCAGCATCGCCGCGGCCCCGACGCGGTCACTGGCTGCGGCGAAGATCATCGCGATGGGGCTGGCGCCGGGTCGCTACCGGATCGTCGCCGGCAGCCTGACCGGCCCGACCGTCACGGTTTCCTGAGCCCCGGGTAGGCTCAGGCCCGTGCCCGGCCCCCTGCTTGCGATCGACGGACCGTTCGTCCTCTACCGCTCGTTCTTCGCCCTCCCGGACTCGATCAAGGGCGCCGGCGGACATCCGGTCAACGCGCTGCTGGGCGCGACCAACCTGATCCTCCGGATCGCTGCCGATCGGGACCCGCGGGCGATCGTCGTCTGCTTCGGGGCCGAGGCCGCCACCTACCGCACTGACCTGTATCCGGCCTACCACGCGGCGCGTCCCGCGGTGCCCGAGGATCTCGCCCGCCAATTCGACCAGGCCCCCGCGCTGTTCGAGGCCTTCGGCTGGAGCAGCGCCGGGTCAGACGACCTCGAGGCCGACGACCTGCTCGGCGCGCTGGCCACCGCCGAGGCGACCGCCGGCGGCCGCACCCTGATCCTCACCGGCGACCGCGACATGTACCAGTGCGCCACCGCCGCCACCAGCGTCCTCTATCTGAAACAGGGGTCACGGGGCTTTGAGGAGGTCGACCCCGACGAGGTCCGGTCCCGCTACGGGATCGATCCTGACCAGGTCCCGGACTTCATCGCGCTGCGCGGCGATCCCTCCGACGGCCTCCCCGGCGCTCCCGGAATCGGCGCCAAGACCGCAGCGACGCTGCTGAGCCGCCACGGGACGCTCGAGGCGGTGATCGCCCACGCCGGGGATGAGCGCCCGCGGATCGCCGCCGCGCTGACCGACAATGCCGACGAGCTTCGCGCCTTCCAGGAGATCGCCACCCTTCGCCACACCGAGCTCGCGGCACCGGCCGGCCGGCCGACAGACCTGGCCGGCGGCGCGTCCGCCGCCCGAGGGCTCGGCATGAACCGTCTCGCCGAGCGCCTCGAGGCGGCGGACGGACTCGCGGACCTCTGATCGACTGCGGCCCCTCAGGGCGTGAACTTGACGGTGATCACGTCACCGTCGGCGACCACGTAATCGCGACCCTCGAGCCGCAGCGTGCCGCGGTCGCGCGCCCCTGCGTAGCCGCCGGCATCCGTCAGCTGATCCCAGCCGACGACCTCGGCGCGCACGAACCCGCGCTGGATGTCGGAGTGGATCTGACCCGCGGCGTGCCAGACGGTCAGCCCCTGGCGCAGGTGCCAGGATTGGGCTGGCTTGGCCTCGCCGGCGGTGAAGAACGCGACGAGATCGAGCAGGGAGAAAGCACCCCGGACGACTGTGGCCAGTCCCGATTCCGCGAGGCCGAGATCCTCGCGCATCGCCGCGGCGTCCTGGGCGGGCAGCTCGCCCAGCTCGGCCTCCAAGCGGGCCGATACGGCGACCGCGTTGGCCCCCTGGGCGACCGCGTGCGCGGCGATCGCCTCGGGCACCTCGGTCGATCCCTCCTCGACGTTGGCCACGAACAGGACAGGCTTGGCGGTCAGCGGAGAGAGCAGGGACATCGCGTCGGAAGCTTCGGCCGGAGGCGGCAGGGTGCGGGCCGGCCGGCCGGCCTGCAGCGCCTCGACCAGCGCGCGCAGCCACTGAGCCTCGGCGATCGCGTGCCGGTCGCCTGTCTTGGCCTGCTTGGCGACGCGATCGAGCCGGCGCTCGGCCTGTTCGAGGTCCGCGTACACGAGTTCGGTCTCGATCGTGTCGATGTCGGCCATCGGGTCAACTCGGCCCTCGGGATGGATGATGCTCTCGTCGGTGTGGGCGCGGACGACGTGGACGAGGGCGTCGGTCTCGCGGATGTTGGCCAGGAACTGGTTGCCCAAGCCCTCACCACGGTGCGCACCGGCGACGAGGCCGGCGATGTCGTGGAAGGCGATCGTGTCGGGCACGAGCTTGGACGCCCGGACGGTGTCGGCCACCGCCTCGAGCCGATCGTCGGTCACCGGAACAACGGCCACGTTGGGCTCGATCGTCGTGAACGGGTAGTTGGCCGCTTCGGCGGCGACGCCGGTCAGGGCCGAGAACAGCGAGGACTTGCCGGCGTTCGGCATCCCGACGATCCCGACCTTCATCGCGGCCATCCCGCCGCGAGCGCGGTGCCGACCACGGCCCCGGCGGCAACGTCACTGGGATAGTGCACCCCGAGATAGGGGCGGCTGAGCGCGAACGCTCCCGCGGCCGCGTACAGCACGCCCGACGGGGCCAGTCCACGGTAGGCTCGAGCGGCGGCGAACGACGTGGTCGCGTGGGCGCTCGGGAACGACAGACTCGAGACCACGGGGGAGAGCGCGGGCAGGCCCGGCAAAACCGGACGCGGGCGGCGGACGGTGATCTTGACCGCATAGTTGATTGCCACCGCGGCGCCGACGACACCGACCCCGCGCAGCCAGCCCCGGCGTCGCTCGCCGTCCGGCGACGTGGCGGCGCCGACCACCCCCAGCGTCAGCCAGCAGGCCGCATGCTCACCGAGACGCGAGTAGGCCGAGACGCCGCGCTCGAGTGCCGGGGTGTGCGCACGCGTGCGCGCGGCGCGCAGCAGCGCGAGGTCCAGCCGGCCCAGGGCAGCGAGGGAGACCACGGCGCAGGACTGTAGTAGGGCGGGCGCCTCCAATCGGCGGAGCGCGCGGACGGCTAGGTGCCGAAGCCCACCCGGTTGGCGTCGCTGTCGACGAGCACGTACACGACCTTTTCGAGATCGAGCGCGATCGTGCCGTCCTCGGAGGGCAGGTCATGCCACCCGGTCGTGCCCAGGGCCTCGCGCAGGACGGTCAGGTCAGCGGGACGGACCCGTGCGCTCAGCACGGGGCCCCCGAGGAAGCCGATGTTGATCTTCTGGGTCGGTCGGGCATCAGTGGTCCTCCGCGGGTTGGACGATCTCGGTGAGCACCCCGCCGGTCGCGGCGGGGTGCAGGAAGGCGACACGTGACCCACGGATCCCGGTGCGCGGAGCCTCGTCAATGAGCCGCAAGCCCGCCGCGCGGGCGGCGTCCAGGGTCGCGGCGACGTCGGCGACCCGGTAGGCGACGTGGTGCAGGCCGGCTCCGTTGCGAGCCAGGAACCTGCCGACCGGGGTGTCGGGGCCGAGCGGTGCGAGCAGCTCGACGTGGCCGTCCCCGACATCGAGCAGGGCCGCATCGACACCCTGATCAGACACCGTCTCGCGATGCACGAGCGGCATTCCGAGCGCGTCCCCGTAGAGCGCGAGCGCCGCGTCGATATCCGAGACGGCGATGCCGACGTGATCGATCGCGGACAGCATTGCGCGACGAGGATACCGGTGTGTCAGCGAGACGGACGCGCGCGCGCCGGGTCCATCGCTGTCGCCGCGGCAAGCCCGAGCCGCCCCTGGCCCGCCCGGGACGAGCGCGAGCCGGCGACCCCGCGCATGATCCGTTCGATGTCATCGCGCTCGATCACCTCCTTGATCAGCAGGGTGGCGGCGATCTCATCGAGTTGCGGGCGATGGCTGTCCAGGATGGTCATGGCCGATCGCAGCGCCTGGTCGGCAAGCTCGCGCACCTCCGTGTCGCGCTGGCGGCGGGTTTGG